>NZ_LAKD02000032.1 GCF_000968685.2 Streptomyces antioxidans | reverse complement strand
GGGTGCCGGGGGTGCCGGGGGTGCCGGGGGTGCCGGGGGTGCCGGGGGTGCCGGGCATGGCGGGCGTGGCGGCATCGGTCTCGGAGGTGCCGGATGCGCAGACGTCCGCCTTGGGGACTTCGGGCGCGGCGACCCGCGACACGGCGACCCGCGACACGGCGACCCGCGACACGGCGACCCCCGCCCCGGGGGCACCCGCGACACCCGCCCCGGCGGTCCGCCCGATCGACTGTTGCTCGGGGTCGCGCTGCTCACCCTGCTGTCGGAGCTCGCCCGGCGGTCGCCCGTCCTCGTGTTCGCCGATGACCTCCAGTGGATCGACGCCGGTTCGCTGGAACTGCTCGCCTTCGCCGCCCGGCGCATCGGCGACGAACCCCTCGCCGTGCTGGCCGGAGCCAGGGACGGGGCGGGCGACGGCGCCCGGGGTGGGGCCCGGTCGCCGTTCTCCGGCTTCCCCGTCCTCACGCTCGACCCGCTGGACGCGGCCGCCGCGGGCCTCCTGCTGGACCGGCAGCCGTATCCGCCGACCGGCAGCCGCCGGCTCCGCATCCTCGACCAGGCCGCCGGAAATCCCCTGGCGCTGATCGAACTCGCCCGGGCGAACGGCGCCTGCGGCGCGGACTCGGCCGACTCCGCCGACGGGGAGCTCCTGCCGCCCACCGACCGTCTGACGCGGGTCTTCGCCGCCGACCTCGAGGCCCTGCCCGAAGCCACCCGGCAGGCGCTGCTCCTGGTCGCGGCGGACGACCGGGCGGTGGCGGGCCGGGTGGAGGCGCTGGCCCCCGCCGAGGCCGCCGGACTGCTGCGGATCACCGGCGGTGGCCGCGACGGCTGGCGGGCCCGCTTCCGGCATCCGCTGATCAGGTCCGCCATCTACCACTCCGTACCACTGGCCGCCCGCCGTCAGGCCCACCGCGACCTCGCCGCGCTGCTCGGCGCCGAGCCCGACCGCCGCGCCTGGCATCTGGCCGCCGCCGCGGAGGGGCCGGACGAGGAGATCGCCGCCGCGCTGGAGGAGTCGGCGGCCAGGGCCCGGGAGCGCGGCGGATACACCGCGGCCACCACCGCGCTGGAGCGTGCCGCCGAGCTGAGCCCCGGGCGGCGCGACCGCGCCCGCCGCCTGGTGGCCGCGGCGGGTGCCGCGGTGTCCACCGGACAGCCGCACTGGGTGCGGCGGCTCGCCGCGCGGGCCGCCGCGCTCACCGACGACCCGGCGCTGTCGGCCGAGGCATCGCTGCGGGTGGGCCAGGTGCTCACGCTGAGCACCGAGCACGACACCGCGGTGTCCTTGCTGCTGCGGGCGGCGGAGGACCCCGAGCTGCGCCGGGTCGCGCTCTCCTCGGCGTCGGTGGCGGGCTTCTACTCGGGCGCCGAGGAGTACCGCCTCGCCGTACGGGCCCGGGTGCCCGACGACCCCTGGACGCTCGCGGTGACCGACCCCACCGCGCACCGGTCCGAGCGGGTGGCGGCGATCCCGGCTCTGGTCGAGCGGGCGGACGGCGACCCCGCCCGGCTCATCTCGCTCGGCGCCATGGCCTGGCTGCTGGACGAGACCGCACTCGCGGTACGGATCTTCGACGACGCCCTCCACCGCTGGCGGCTGGGCGGCTCCCTGCCCATCGGCCTCGGCTGCTCGGCCGGGTGGTCATACCTGGACCACGGGCGGTGGGCGCAGGCCCGTACCGCCGCCGTGAACACCAGCTCCGCGGGCGCCGGGCTGCCGCACCTCGACGCCGCCGCACGGTCGCTCGAGGCCGCCGCCCTCGCGCTGACCGGACGGACCGACGAGGCCCGCGCCGCGGGCTCGGCCGCGCTGTCCCTCGTCGACCCGCACCGCAGCCGCGCGGTCGCGGTCCGGGCCCGGTGGGCGCTGGGCATGGCCGCGGTGGCCGACGGCGACCACGCCGGCGCGTACGAGCAGTTCCGGATGGTGTTCACCGCCGACGGCGACCCCGTCCACTACGCGTGCTCCTACCCCGCGGTCGCCGAACTGGCCGCCGCGGCGGTCCGCACCGGCCACGGCGCCGAGGCCGCCGCCATCGTGGAGCGCACCGCCGACCGGCTCGCCGAGGACCCCTCGCCCCGGATGCGCATCCTGATCCACCGCGCCCGCGCGCTGCTCGAACCGTCGCGGGCGGAGCCGCACTTCAGCACGGCACTCGCCGAACCCGCGGGCGGCCAATGGCCGTTCGAACGCGCACAGCTCCTGCTGGACCATGCCGAATGGCTGCGCCGCCGCCACCGCATCACCGAGGCCCGCCACCAGCTGAACACCGCGCTGGAAACCTTCCGCCGGCTCGGCGCCCCCTCCTGGATCGACCGCACCCAGGCCGAACTGCGCGCCGCCGGTGTCGAATCCGCCCCCGCCGGCCCCGACGCCCTCACTTCGCTGTCCCCGCAGCAGCAGCACATCATCCGCCTGGCCGCGCAGGGGCTGAGCAACCGCGAGATCGGCGAACGGCTCTTCCTCTCTCCCCGCACCGTGGGCTCGCACCTCTACCGCAGCTTCCCCAAGCTCGGCGTCACGGCCCGCTCCCAGCTGCGGCACCTGATCGAGGCGTCCGGCCAGCCGTAGTGGCGGTGGCCACGGCGATGGCAACCCGCCCCCCGCCCCCGGATTCACCGGCATGGACGTACCAGGATGCGGGTACGGGCCGGGGCAGTCATGGTGGAGCGACCGGTCCGCCCAGAAAGGCAACCGATGACGGATCTTCAGGAAGTGGACCGTATCGCCGCGGCCGACCACCACTTGGCGGTCGTGTCGACGACGCGCGCCGACGGCTCGGTCCAGGCGTCCGTGGTCAACGCGGGGATCGTCGGCCATCCGGTCTCCGGTGACCAGGTGGTCGCCTTCGTCACCTACGGCCCCGCCAAACTCGCCCATCTGCGGGCGCGTCCGCGGGCCACCGTGGTCTTCCGCGCCGGATGGAAGTGGGCCGCCGTCGAGGGCCGCACCGAGATCGCGGGGCCCGACGACCCGTTCCCCGGGATCGACCCGGAGCGGCTGCGGCTGCTGCTGCGCGAGATCTTCACCGCCGCGGGCGGCGCCCACGACGACTGGGCGGCCTACGACCGCGTGATGGCCGAGCAGCGCCGCGCCGCCGTCTTCGTCCACCCCGAGCGCGTCTACAGCAACTGAACCCCGTGGCGGCGCCGGGGCCGCGGTATCCGGGCCCAGCCACCGCGGCGGGGACCCGTCCCGTGGCCACCGTCACCCGGCGAGACACCGGCGTCGTCAGAAACGCACACGACCGGCGCCGTCAGAAGCGCACACGGCCGTCCCCGTCCACCCTCGTCGCGGGGGCCAGTTCCTGGGAGGCCTCTTCGACCTGCCGCAGGATCCGCCGTGCCGTCGGGGCCGGGGGAATCACCGGCTCGCCCTCGGCGGTGAGCTCGACCGGATGGAGACGCAGCCGGGGAGGCCCGTCCCCCAGGGTCACCTCGAACACCGCGCTCTCGAACCACGGCCGGTCGAATATCCGCTGCTTGTAGCGGGAGGGCGGGCGCCGGTCGGCGGGGGCCACCTCCTCGCAGGGATGGAACAGGAAGTTCCCGGTCGAGTAGAGGATGAGGCCGTCCCCGTACCGCTCGACCGGGTGGAGGCAGTGCGGATGGTGTCCGATCACCAGATCCGCACCGGCGTCGACCAGCCGCCGCCCCAGCGGCTGCTGATACTCGGCCAACGGCCCCTGGTTGCTGGGCAGATAGCACCAGGGAACGCCCCAGTGCACCGCCACCACCACCGTGGCGGCCAGCTCCCCGGCCCGCCGGACCGCCTCCTCGGCCCGCACCACATCGGCCTCGCGCGCCGTGGTGCGGACGTACGGCACGGTCCCGGGCTGCTCCTCGACCAGCACACCGTCGAACTCATAACTCTGCTCGATCCGCACCGGAGCGATCCCGGGCCGATGTGAGGTGGCGTTGAAACCCGGTGGCAGGGCACAGCACAGGCTCAGAAAGGCCACCTCGGCGCGGCCCCGGCCGGTGAGCCGTACCGCGCGCAGCGCCTCGTCGAGGTCTTCCCCGGCCCCGGCGTGCGTCACACCGGCCGCGTCCAGAGCCGCCCTGGTGCCGCGCAGACCGTCGATGCCGTAGTCGAGCGCGTGGTTGGTGGCCAGCGAACAGCCGTCGAAGCCGAGCCGGGCCAGCTCGGGGGCCATATCGCCGCCCACGCGGAAGACGACAGGCTTCTCGGCCGGATACCCGGTGTCGGTCAGCGGGACCTCGAGGTTGCCGATCGTCAGATCGGCGTCCCGCAGCAGTGGCAGCGCCGAGGTGCCGGGGGAGAGGTCCCCGCCGAGGGCCACGGCCGGTCTCCGGGCGACGACCATGTCCCCCACGGCGATCAGCTTCATCCGCCACTCCCCCCACTCGGGCCGGTCCATGACCGGATCAGGCTACGCGGGGCCGGGAGCCGTCCGCCGGGGACCTGAGCCGCACGCAGCGATCTGTCAACAGTGTTGGATCTGCCTGGTCCGTCGGTGTAGATGGGTATTTGGACGTCGGGCGTCACATGGGCTGGGTCGCAGGCAACGAGGTCTGCGGCGGCAATCCGAACTTCCGCGCGAACGCGTCGCCATGACGGTGCCGAAGCGGGCCTGGCAGAAGCCGTTGGCAGGGGTCGGGAACCGCACCACCGGTGAGCTGGTCTCCTACCGTTGCTGTTCACGGTGCTCGCCGTCCGGCACATGCACGATACGGCCCACCGGCTCGGCTGGTCCGACCGGCGACGTCGCCACGAGGTCCGATCCCAGGCCAGCCACTATCGCTGACAGGCCGCGAAGGACACATGAAGATCACGATCTATCGGCAGGAGTACTGATCAGTCGGGATCACCATCCGCTTGGGACCGCCAAGATAGGGTTCTCCCCCGACGCGCTACCTGCCTCATTCGTACCCATAGTCGAGCGTGAGACATCACATTCGCCGCCGCTCGTAGTTGTCGGCGTGGCTGGCAAGACACCGTGCGGCCTGTGAATTCGGCAGGACTAGGTCCTCGGCGTCATCAGGAATCGCACCCGCGACGGAGTCTTCCGGCTCGCCGACCCACAGTTGCACCGCCTCCCAGGCGGAGAAGCTGGCGTCCCAGGCTTCCTTCAACCGCCGATACCACGGCCCGCCCGCGTCGAACCCGACCGCTCCGGTGCCGCCCCGGCTGACGTAGCCAGCGGCATCCTCGGTCTCCGAGGCCCAGAGGTACCCGATCACATGACCTTGAAGAACAACCGGCAGGCAACGAACGACCGTATCGGTGCACGCCCGATACGTGGTCAGCTCCAGAGTCCACGGACCAAGCGGCCCGAAGTCCCCCGGCCGCCCCGTCGGTTCCCAGTACGACTCAGGCACGGCCTTCCCCACTCGATCGTTGCCTCATCACGCAATCGTAGTCACAGCGCATCACGCCACGACATCCCCGACCACCAGATGGGCTGACCACTCCTGAACCGCGATGGCTCATAACTGGACAGCGGTTTCGGGACGACCGGCTCGGTCGCCGCATTCCGAATATCAGCAGGCGACGCCGGTGACACCGGTTCCGGCAGGGGCTGAGCGCCGCGCTGGATGTGATTGCTATGGCACCCGCGCCGTCCACCCTTCGTCGCCGTACTTCACGAGGGCGAGTTCCTCGGCACGTGCCATCTCCTGCTCGGTGACCCGCCCCCGGGCGAGGCCGTAGCGGGCACGGAAGGAGCCGAGCATGCGGTCGATGATCTCGGCTCGGGGCAGGCCGGTCTGGCGGCGCAGCGGGTCGACGCGCTTCCTGGCGCTCTCCGTGCCCTTGTCGGACAGCTTCTCCTTGCCGATGCGCAGCACGTCGAGCATCTTGCCGGCGTCGATGTCGTACGCCATCGTCACGTGGTGCAGCACCGCGCCGCCGCCACTCGCCAGGCGCTTCTGCGCGGCACCGGCGATCTTGCCCTCCTCGGAGGCGATGTCATTGAGGGGCTGGTACCAGGCCTTGACGCCCATGTCGCCGAGCGCGCTCAGCACCCAGTCGTCGAGATAGGCGTAGGAGTCGGCGAACGACAGGCCGGAGACGAGGGAGGCCGGTACCGAAAGGGAGTAGGTGATGGTGTTCTCGGCCTCCACGAACATGGCTCCGCCACCGGAGACGCGCCGCACCACCGTGACTCCGTGGCGGGCCGCGCCCGTCAGGTCCACTTCGTTGCGGAGGGACTGGAAGCTGCCGATGATGACGGCCGGGCCGCCCCACTCCCAGACCCGCAGCGTGGGCGGTCGCCGTCCGGCGGCGACCTCGTCGGTCAGCACCTCGTCCAGGGCCATGTGCAGCGCCGGGCTCTGCGGCCCGTCATGGATCAGCTGCCAGTCGTGGTCCGTCCAGTCGGTGGCGCGGGACAGCGCACGCCGCACCGCGATGCCCACGGCCTCGGGGGAGAAGCCGAACATCACGGTGTCGGCGGGCAGCCCCGCCGTGACGCGGGCGGCGAGTGCCTGGGCGTCCGCGTCGGCGGGCGCGCCCTCCAGGGCCCGGTCGATGGCGTGCAGCGCCTCGTCCGGCTCCAGGAAGAAGTCCCCCGCCACCCGCACCCCGCGCAGCGCGCCGTCGTGGACCTCCAGATCCACGACGACCAGCTTGCCGCCCGGCACCTTGTACTCACCGTGCATGCCCTGCACCGCCTCCTGTCTCCGCCCCGGCGCTCCCGATCATTATCCCGCGCCCACGGCCGGATCCCGAGCGGTGCTCGACTCCGGGCCACGGCGCGGGAGGCCCGACGGGGTCAGGCTCCGGTGGTCGAGCCGGGCCGGACGATCATGAGGATGGTCACCGTCGCCCAGAGCAGGTTGAACACGCCCGTGAACATGGCCAGTTGGACGGTGTCGGACCGCTCCAGGGCCTTGCTCGCACCGAGGCTTTCGAGGAGTTCGCCCTGGCGTGGCAGGACGAAGGCGACCAGGACACCGGCGGCCGCGGCCGTCAGGGCGATGGAGGCGGTGAGCCAGCCGCTGTCGAGGACACCCATCACGGCGGCGGTGGCGAAGCCGAAGACGGGCACGGCCAGGCCCATCGTGGCGTAGACGCGGCAGATGCGGTGCAGCAGCCGCACCGTGCCCAGGTCCGCCGGGCCCTCGGCGGCGGCCGCGTGGGCGTTGCGGGCCGCGGGCGGGAACATGCTGGCCGCGACGGTGACGGGGCCGACCGCGACAATGGCGGCGAGGACGTGCAGGGTGAGCAGGATCTTGGTCATCGGGTGGCGTCCGGCTCCCTTACGAACGTGGTGGGCACCAGCGTCTCCTTCCGGGCGTGGGGCGGGTGATGCCCGCCCCACGCTAGGGAGCCGGAAGAGGAGCACCCAGGGGCTGGAACGACAGAAGCCAACGGATTCCAGCCAACGCATGGTCGCCGGTCCCGGCCCGATGGCGGCGTCCCATCGCGTCTCATCCCTCGACGTACTGCGCCACCCCGTGGCCGAACGACCAGTCGGCCGACTCGTTCTCGGTCAGGGTGATGAACACGTTGCGCGGCTCGGTGCCCGCGTACTCCTCGGCGAGTTCGGCGATCCGCCGGTACAGGGCCTGTTTCTGCGTCGGTGTGCGCCCCGAGCGCATCGTGAGGGCGATGTACACGATGCCGTCGTCGCGCGGCACACCGAGGTAGTCGTCGTAGCGCAGCATGCCGCTGTTGCCGTCATGGCTGGTCAGGACCTGGAACCGGTCGTTGGGCGGGAAGCCGATGGTTTCCACCAGCGCGTCCTGCACGGCCCGGCCGAGCGCGTCGAGCCGGTCGGCGTCGGCCCGTAGTGCGTCAATGCGGACGAAGGGCATGTTCAGGGGCTCCCATTCGGACGAGGGGTCGGGGGTCGGGGAAGGGCACGGGCCCGGCGGAGATGGGTTCAGCGGGCGCGGGGCCAGCGGACATGGGTGGTGAGCAGGCCGAGCGCCCCGTCCATCGCCCGGGCGTACACCTCGGCCGAGTCGGCGGCGCGGGCCAGCACATAGCCGCCCTGCAACACCGCGACCAGCGCGGTGGCCGTGGCCACCGGGTCCAGCCCGGTGTCGAGCTCGCCGCGCGCCCGGCCCTCCGCCAGCAGCCCGGCCAGCCGGTCGGTGAGCCAGGCGAAGGTCTCCTGGACAGGGCGGCGCAGCTCGGGATCCGCCATCACATCGGGGTCCTGGGTGAGTCGGCCGACCGGACACCCCTTCAGCGCGTCCCGCTCCCGCCGCAGATACGCGGTGATCCGCTCGACCACGCCGCCGGAGCCGCCGAACTCGGCCTCCGCCCGGCCCCTCAGCTCCTCGGCGCTGCGGCCGATCGCGGCGAGCGCCAGGTCGGGCTTGCCGCGGAAGTGGTGGTACATGCTGCCCTGGCCCGCGCCGGAGCGCTCCTGGATCGCCTTCGGGCTCGTGCCCACATAGCCGCGCTCCCACAGCAGCTCACGGGTGCTTGCGATGAGTCGTTCCCGGGTGTCCATGACGACGACCCTACATACTAGTAGGTACAAAAGGAAACGCGCGGACGGCTCCCCGGTGAGAGGATCCCCCGGTACTGGGCGCGCCGGTTCGTACGGCGGAAGACGTGGAAGGTGACGATGTACGCGATACCCCTGGGCGAGGACGGCGCGGAGCTGCGCCCGCTGGAGCCGTGGCAGGCCGAGGAGTTCCTCGCCCACATGGACCGGGGAAGGGAGTTCATCGGGCGGCACATCGCACTGGCGGACGCCGTGGCCGACCTGGAGTCGGCCCGGGCGTTCCTCCAGGGGTACGCGGACAAGGCGGCGGCCGACACCGGACGGATCCACGGCATCTGGACGGACGGCACGCTGGTCGGCGGAGTCCTCTTCCGCACGATGGACGTCAAGCAGCGCACCGCGGAGGCGGGTTGCTGGCTGGAGCCGTCGGCGGTGGGCAGGGGGCTGGTGACCCGCGCCACGCGCGTGATCATCGACTGGGCCGTGGAGGAGCGGGGCATCCACCGCGTGGAGTGGTGGGCGAAGCCCGCGAACGAGGCCAGCGTCGCCGTGGCCCGGCGGCTGGGCATGACCAAGGACGGTGTGCTGCGGGAGTGCTATCTCTACCGGGGCGAGCGGCATGACATGGAGATCTGGTCGGTGCTCGCACCGGAGTGGCGGGCGGGTCGGAAGCCCTCCTGATGGCGACCTGGACCGACGCCTTCGTCGCGCCCCCCGAGCCGTCCCCGCTTCCGCCGGAGTCCTTCGGCCGCCTCGTGGTGGAGCTGGCCAGGGAGCGTGTGGTCCGTACGCCGTGGTGGCTCCTGGCGGGCAGGCTCTGTGTCAACGCGAGCCTCAACTGGGTCAGCGTCAGCGGACGGGCGTGCTATGAACGGCCCGCCCCGGGGACATCGCTGCGCACCGAGCGGCACCTCCTGTGGCAGGAGGACGACGACCCGCCGCCCTGGGGCGATTCCCACGAGGACGCCAGGCTGCTCGCCACCGATGAGTCGATACGCCACGTCCTCCCGGCCCTCCGGGCGGCTCCCTACGGCAGGGAGGACATCGCGGTCGTCTTTCCCCGTCTGGACTTCCGCCACCGCGGCATCTCCGACTTCCTGATCGGCGAGGACCACCGCACCATGCTGGTGTGCTTCGCCCTCGCCCGCCCCCAGGTCCGCCCGCTCGCCACGGAGGACACGGCGAAGGCCCACGGGGAGGTGCACCCCGTGCGCACCTGTGTGGTCCACACCTACAAACTCGCCCGCCGGATCGGCCCGGCCCCGGCCATCACCACCATCGCCGCCCGCTACTTCGGCCCCGACCTGGTCACCGGCAGGACCTGGGGCTGACGGCCGTACCCCACCGGATCAGCGGTGGCGGCGGGCCACGGTGATGATCTCGGGGCTGGTGTCCGTCAACGGCCCGCGATCCCAGTCCCCGAACCGCTCCGCCACGGCCAGCCCCGCCTCGTCCAGGAACCCCGCCAGCGCGTCCGGGCCGAGGAACCGCAGGGTGCTGCGGCTCAGCAGGGGCCGCTCCCAGGCCGGGCTGCTGTAGGTGTGGGTGGCCGTGACGAGATCGCCCCGGCCGGGCGGCTCCACCTCGCACACACAGCGCACCACGGCCCCGGTGACGTCCACCACCTCGCCCGAGTACCGCTCGTCCCAGCCCTCCCACTCCCGCACCAGCGGATTGCGGGTCTCGAACACGAAGCGGCCACCGTCGGCCAGCGCCGTGGCGATCGCGGCCAGCGCACCGCGCAACTCCTCGTCGCCGAGCAGCGTCTGGAAGGCGTGGCCGGTCATCACCACCAGCTCGAACTCGCGGTGCCACCCCGGCGCCGAGGCCAGGTCGCCGAGCACCCACTCCACATCCGGGCGCTCGCGCGCCACCTCCAGCATCCCCGCCGCGGGATCCAGCCCGCACAGCCGCCCCTCGTGCCCGGCCTCCCGCGCCCCGCGCAACAGCGCGCCCGTGCCGCAGCCCACGTCCAGGACGGAACGGGCGGACATCACCAGGGGCAGATAGAACCCGAAGTCCCCGCGCTCGTCCCAGGGGCAGAACAGGTCGTACAGCGCGGCCAGCCGGTGATCGGAGAAGTGCGTGTCCACCATGGCCGTCACGGTGCCCCCGGGCGTGGCGGGCGCGCAAGACATGGCACCGGCCGACGGCGCGGTGGTCCAGCCGTCATACGATCGGAAAGGGGACTTTGCCGTCTCCGGGAGCCTTCGATGCCCGACTCATCCGACCCGCCACCCGACCCGTCCGAGCCGATGCCCCGTGCGTCCGACCCGGCGTCCGACCCGTCAGATCCGAGCCCCGAATCGCTCGACCAGCGGCTGGCCGCCGTCGCGCGCCATCCGTTCCGCGCGAAGTTCCATCTGCGCGGTCGCGAGCGGGCCACGGCCGAGCTGAGCGGCCCGTCGGCATTGCGCTGGCACGCCTATGACCTGATCGCCAAGCGGCTGGCCCCCGCCGAGCCCTACAAGGACGGCAAGCAGACGCCCTATCGCGGCCACCCCGTTTTCGTCGCCCAGCACGCGACCGCCACCTGCTGCCGTACTTGCCTGCGGCGCTGGCACGGGATTCCCAAGGGGCGGGAGCTGAGCCGCGCGGAGCGGGCATACGTGGTCGATGTGATCTGCCGTTGGATCGAGCGCGAGGTGGCGGGGGCCCGGACCAGGCCGGGTCCATGAGGTTTTTTGCCATCGGCACCGCCGGGCGGTAAACCTCTCGGAGCCCGGCCGCGTCTAGATCGACAACGGACGCACAGCACCGGTGCCACTGACGGGGCCGGTTTCCGGGGACCTATACACGGCATGTATACATGGGATGCCTACACCCCGTGTATGCACTTGGCGTATAGAGGCGTGCGCTCCGGGAGACAACAGACGGAAAGGCATTCATGTACGGCAAGGCATTCGCCCCTGAGTACCAGGGCTCCCTCACCACCCTGTCCGTGAACTCGTCCCTGGTCGAGGTGTTGGCGGCGGGCACCGAGCAGTTGCGGGCCGCCGAGCGGGGCGGCTCCCCGGGCGAGGCGGCCCGCGCGGGGCTCGCGGTCGCCGAGGCGCATCGCCGGCTGGGGCAGGTGGGCGAGGCCGACCGCGAGTGGAAGGCCAGCTATCGGGCGGCCCGTGCGGCGGGGGACCTCGGTGCGATGGCGTGGGCGCTGTGGAGCGGAGGCACCCTCGCCCGCCAGCGGGGCGCGCTGGCGCTGGCGTGGCGGCTGCTCGCCCTCGCGGCCGACCTCGGCGAGCGCGGCGGGGACATCGTCGTCCGTGGCTACTCACTGGCCGGGATGGCGGAGACCGGCCGCATCCAGGGCGACTACGACGCCGTGGGCGCGCTCCACGAGCGGCTTCTCGCCGAGGCGAGGAAACGCGGCGAGGCACGCCACACCGTCTGGGCGCTCGAGGGCATCGCCCAGATGCACCGCAACACCGGGTCGTACGACTCGGCCTACGCGATGTTCGAGGAGGCCGCGGAGATAGCCGCGAAGGCCGAGGACCGGCGCGGACACGCATGGGCGCTGCGGGGCATGGCCGACATCGTCTCCGTACGCGACGGGGACGTCGAACGCGCGCTGGAGCTGCTTTCCGAGGCTGAGCTGACCTGCCGCGAGATGAACCTGGTGAGCGCGCTGGCGTACAACCACAAGATGCGCGGCAATGTGCTCTACCGCGCGGGCCGTTACGAGGCGGCCCGCGCGATGTACCAGCGGGCCCTGGAGGAGTTCCGGGAGATGAGCGAGCCGCGCGGCGAGGGTCTTGCCCGGCTCGGGCTCATCAAGTCCCTGGCCCGGCTGGGCCGCGACCGTGCCGAAACCGCCGATGACCTGTCCGAACTGGCGGGTGCGCTGGAGCGGATCGGCCTGCGGCACGCCCGCCGGATGGTGGACCGGGCACGTGAGGAGTTCGGCCTCACCGAGGTCCTGGAGGTGGCGCTGTGACGACGGCGTTCCCCGAACTCCTCGGAGCGGACGAGACCGCGGCCACCGCGGATCGGACCACAGGCGCCGCGGATCAGACCACGGCCAGCGCGGACGAAATCCTCGGCCGCTGCCGGGAGTTGGTGCGGCCCGCGCTGGCCGAAGCGGTCGGGCGGCTGCACCCGTGGGTGGCCGAGATGGCCGCGTACTCCTTCGGCTGGTGCGATGTGGGCGGTACGCCCGCCGGGGGATCGGGCGGCAAGGGGGTCCGGCAGGCCCTGGCCGTGCTGTGTGCGGAGGCGTCCGGGGCGTCCGGTGAGGCGGCGGTCGCCGGGGCGGTGGCGGTGGAGCTGGTGCACACCTTCTCACTGCTGCACGACGACATCATGGACGGCGACCAGACCCGCCGCACCCGCCCCACCGTGTGGAAGGCGTACGGGACCGGACCGGCCGTGCTCGCGGGTGACGCCCTCTTCGCGCTGGCCGTGGAGGCGCTGGCCGCCGTGGACGGCGTCGGATCCGCGGCCGCGGTACGGCAGTTGAGCGCGGCGCTGGGCGACCTCGTCCGCGGCCAGGCGGACGACCTGCTCTTCGAGTCACGCCCCTGGACGGGACCCGAGGCGGTGGGGCCGGAGGAGTACCGCACGATGGCCGAGCACAAGACCGGGGCGCTGCTCGGCTGCGCCGCCGCCCTGGGCGCCGCGCTCGCCGGGGCGCCGGAGCCCACCGTGGCCGCCCTCGACCGGGCCGGACGGCATATGGGCGTGGCGTTCCAGGTGGTGGACGATCTGCTGGGGATCTGGGGTGATCCCGCGGTCACCGGCAAACCCGTCCACCGGGATCTGCGGCAGCGCAAGAAGACCTTCCCCGTGCTCGCGGCGCTGAGCGCCCGCGGCCCCGGCGCCCCGGCCGCCGAGCGGCTGGCCACGCTGCTGGAGGAGCCCCCGGACACGACCCCGGGCACCCCGGACACGACCTCGGACACTCCGGATTCCTCCGACACCCCGGGCGACGCCACCACGCGCCGGGCCGCCGCCCTGATCGAGCAGGCCGGTGGCCGCTCCGCGGCCCTGGAGGAGGCCGACCGCCACATCACGGCCGTGGAGACATGCCTGGAGAGCCTGCCGCTCGCGCCCCGCGCCGGAGCGGAACTGCGCACCCTGCTGGACTTCCTCGTACGGCGCGACATCTGACCCGTGAAGGGCATACCGCCGCGTGCTCAGCGGCGGTCCGGTCCACGGGGAGGGCCACCCCTCCCGCGCGGTCAGCGGCGGTCGCGCACCGCGTCCAGCCGGTCGCGTACCCACAGCTCCACATCGCCCACGTGCCGACTGGCCGCCGTGAACGCGGCCAGGCTGTCATGGGCGCGGAGCGCGGTGTAGACGTCCATGTGCTGCTGGTGGGTCCAGGACAGCACATCGGACGTGACCAGGGCGCGCCAGATACGGGCCCGGGCGGTGCGCTGGGTGACCGAGTCGGCCAGCGAGGCGAGGGTGCGGTTGCCGGAGGCGGCCATGATGTCGGCGTGGAAGGCGATGTCCTCGTGGACCAGCTCCTCCGGATCCTGCAGACCGCGCATCCGCTCGATCCGCTCCTGGAGTCGCCGGACTGCTCGGCGGGGTGCTGCTGCCCCGGGCCCCGCCATCGCCGCCCTGTGCGTGGCCGCGCTCGGGTTCCTGGGCGCTCAGCCGGTCTTCTGGACCGTGCCGCCGACCATCCTGTCCGGCGCCCATATGGCCGGGACCATCGCGCTGATCTCCGGCTTCGGCAACCTCGGCGGCTTCCTGGGCCCGTATCTGTTGGGCGTCGCGGAGCCGGGGACCGGCTCGGGCGCCACGGGTCTCTACGCCATCGCCGCCATCCTGGCGGCCGGTGTGGGCGAGGCGACCACCCTCCGCTGGGTAGGAACACCGATTACACCCTCGGATCCGATTGAGGAGAGGACGACAGATGACACGCATCGTGCGCTTCGCCGATGAGGCCGGGACGGTCCGGACCGGAGTGGCCGACGACGCCGGCGGGATCCGGGCCTTCCCCGGTGCGCCGCTCATCGCCGAGCTGCTGCGGCTGCCCGTGACGCAGCTGCGGGCCCTGGTGGAGAACACCGCCTCCGGCCCGGCCGCCGCCCATGAGGAGGACGTTCTGCCGCTGCCGCCGCTTGACGGGCTGATGGAGCTGTGGGCGGCGGGTGTGACATATGAACGCTCGCGCGAGGCCCGGGTGGAGGAGAGCACCGAGCAGTCGGTGTACGAGCGGATCTACGACGCCGAGCGCCCGGAGCTGTTCTTCAAGTCGCCGCCGTGGCGGGTGGTGACCGACGGCGAGCCGATCGCCGTACGGGACGACTCCGAGCTGAACGTCCCCGAGCCCGAACTGGCGCTGGCGCTCAACCGGCACGGCGAGACCGTCGGCTATCTGGTCGCCGACGATGTGAGCTCGCGGTCCATCGAGGGCGAGAACCCGCTCTACCTCCCGCAGGCCAAGATCTACGCCGGAAGCGCCGCCGTGTCCTCGGCGATCGTGCCCGCCTGGGAGATCGACGCGCCCGACGCGCTGGACATCACCATGGCGGTGTGGCGCGACGGCGAGGCGGCGTACCAGGCGGCCACGTCGACCGCTGCGTTCCACCGCACCCCGCAGGGGCTGGTGGACCACCTGTGGCGCTGCCAGCCCTTCCCCGACGGCGCGGTGCTGTCCACCGGCACCGGCATCGTGCCCGCGCTCGATTTCACCCTGCGGGCCGGGGACGTGGTGGAGATCTCCATCGAGGGGGTCGGCGTGCTGCGCAACCCGGTACGGGCCCGTCAGTCCGAGCTGGACTGGCTGGTGGAGGCCATCGCCGAGCCGCTGACCCGCCGTGCCCACCGCAGCCGGCTCCCGGAGTGACCCGCGGTCGCCAATAGAACGCTTGCTCGATTACAGCGAGTACCCTGTACATATGGGTACGTATCTCCAGGGCTCGCTCTTCGACCAGACCGATGACATCGGTCTCGGCTCGCTGCGCGGGACGCACCGGACCGAACTCGGGTCCGGGGCCTGGATCGATCTGCTGCCCGGGTGGCTGAGGGGAGCGGACGAGCTGTTCGCCCGGCTCGTCGCCGAGGTCCCCTGGCAGGCCGAGCGACGGCATATGTACGAGCAGGTGGTGGACGTGCCACGGCTGCTCGCCTTCTACGGCGCCGACGACCCGCTGCCGCACCCCGTCCTGGCCGAGGCCCGGGAGGCGCTTTCCACGTACTACGCCACCGCGCTGGGGGAGCCCTTCACCACGGCCGGGCTGTGCTACTACCGCGACGGCCGGGACAGCGTGGCCTGGCACGGCGACCGCACCGGCCGCGGCAGGACCGAGGACACCATGGTCGCCATCCTGTCCGTGGGCGCGCCCCGGGACCTGCTGCTGCGCCCGCGTGGTGGCGGCAAGGCCATGCGGCGGCCGCTCGGCCACGGCGATCTGCTGGTGATGGGCGGCTCCTGCCAGCGGACTTGGGAACACGCCGTCCCCAAGTCCTCCCGCGCCACCGGCCCGCGCATCAGCGTCCAGTTCCGCCCCAGCGGCGTGGCGTGACGCACGGTGGCGTGCTCCCGGCTCGGCACAGTCCCCGACTCCTACCCCGATCCGGACACGTCGCCGTCCCCGTTCCGGGGGCTATCCGCCGGAAGCGCTACCCACTGACCTCGCGGGCAAGTACTCTCCGTGGCGACACTGGTACGTGACGGGTGATGAAGCGGGGTAGCGGGGGTGCGGGTGATGGCGGAGGCCGGTGACAAGGTCGCCGACCGATATCTCCTCCAGGAGCCCATCGGGAGAGGGGGGATGGGCGTCGTCTGGCGGGCCCACGATGAACTGCTGGACCGCCAGGTCGCGGTGAAGTGCGCGCGGCCGGACGACGACCGCGCGGTGGCGCGCCTGACCAACGAGGCGCGCAACGCCGCACGGCTGCACCATCCGCACATCGTCTCGGTGTTCGACTTCGTGGACGAGGGCGAGATCTGCTGGATCGTCATGGAATACGTGTCCGGGGGCAGCCTCGCGGACATGGTGCGCGACCGTGTCGCGCTCCCTCCGGAGGAGGCGGCCGCCATCGGCTGCCAGATCGCCGCCGCGCTGGCGAAGTCGCACGCCGAGGGCGTGGTGCACGGTGATGTCACCCCGGAGAACGTCCTGATCACCGAGGACGGGGTCGCCAAGCTGACCGACTTCGGCATCTCCCGGGCGCTGTGGAGCGAGGCCACCATGACCCAGACGGGCGGGGTGCGCGGCAAGCCGCCGTATCTGCCGCCCGAGGTGGCCAGGGGAGAGGCGGCCGACCGGAAGTCCGATGTGTTCTCACTGGGCGCGACCCTCTACGCGGCGATCGAGGGGCGGTCCCCGTACGGTGAGGCATCGCACCCCATGGCCTATGTGGCGCGGGCCATCGAGGGCTATATCGAGACCCCGCACCGCGCCGGTCCGCTGGTGGACGCGCTCACCAAGCTGCTGGCCCTGGAGCCGAGGCGGCGCCCCGCCGCCGACCAGGCCGTACGGCTGCTGCGGCGGGTCGCTCCCTCGTCCCCGCGAGTGGAGGACCTGGACGGTCTCGAGGACATCGAGGCCCTTGAGGCCCCGCACGACGGCGGCACGCTGGACCGCACCCCCTTCACGATGCGGCTGGTGCCGCCGTCCGTCCGGGGTGCGTGGCGCCGTCCGGGCCGCCGCGTGGTCATCACCACGGCCGCGCTGGGCACCGCCGCCGCCCTGGTGGCCTGGGGCGCCCTCTTCGGCCCCTGGGGCGACGGGCGCTCCGACGAGAGCCGTGGGTCCGGGAAGGACGGCGGGCGTGGCGCGTCCGGCACGGCCGGCTCACCGGCGGGTACGGGCCCGGCCGGCACCATCGGCGACGCGCGGACCGCCGACCCCTGCACGTTGCTCAACCCCGTCTCGCTCAGCCGCTTCGGCGAGACCGTGCTCGACCCGGACTACGGCGAGATCGATCGATGCGATGTCCTGCTGCAGGGCGAGAGCGGCGATGACATCGCCGACGTCCAGCTCAACTTCAGCGCCGATCCGCCAGAGCCGGGTGGCGATGTGCCCACCAGACGGGTCGGCAATGTCACCGTCGGCGCGTATCAGCGCGACGGTGACGAGTGCCTGCGGAACATCGCGTCCGCCGACCACAAGCAGATCTGGATCATCACCGAGCGGCTTGACACCCCCGCGCCCGACCCCTGTCAACTGGGCGACGCCGCCACCGACTACGTGCTCAGTGTGCTGGACCGCGGTCAGGTCCCCCGGCGCTCCGGGCAGCCGGTGGCGGGCTCCCTGCTGCGGGGACACGCCTGCGGGCTGCTGGACAGCGATGAGCTCAAGCGGGTCGCGGGTGTCCGGGTGGCGGACCGCGACCCGGGCTTCGGCGACTGGCAGTGCGAGTGGACGGACGGCTCGGGCGACGCGGGGGTCAAGGTGGTGTTCAACCGGGACAACCAGTTCTCCACGGATGACGGCCAGCGGGCGGTCATCGCCGGCCAGCGGAGCTCGGTGTCCCCGAACGAGTGGGACGACGACTCGTGCCTGGTCCAGATGTTGCACCGGTCGTACCGCAACTCCCTCGGTGACGACACCGTCGAGTTCGTGTCGTTGAACGTCTACGGGCCCCGGTCCACCGAAAAGCTCTGCAAAACCGCCAAGGCGCTCGCCGCCACGGCCGCGAAGAAACTCCCCACATCATGATCACAACACCTCCCGGCAGCGATCGCCCTGCCACCGGCCGGGCCCCCGCCGCCCGTCGCCCCGCCACCGCCCGTCCCGCCGTGGGCGGCCGATCGCTGCCCGCCGCGCACGGCAGTCTGGCCCGTGGGGTGACCGCGCCGGCGCCGGGCACCGCCTTCGCCCTCGCGCTGACCGGTGGCATGACCCTCGGCCCCGGCGAAGGCCGTGAGCTGCTCTTCGGGCGGAACCGCCCCGAGGTGCACATCTGTGTCGGCGAGGACGACCCCCAGGTCAGCCGCTGCCAGGGCAGACTGACCCACCGCCACGGCCGGTGGTGGGTCGCCAACAACGGACGGCTGCCCCTCCGGTTCCCGTCCCGGCTGCTCTTCACGGGCGAGGAGCCACTGCCCCTCGAGACCGGCTACACCCCGCTGTTCGTCCGGGGCTCACGCGACCGTGAGCATCTGCTGGAGGTCTTCGTCAGCGGCCCCGAGACCGAGCGGCCGGTGGCCCTGCCCGGGGATGTCACCCGCCCGCCCCGCGTATGGGTGCTCACCGAGGAGGAGAAGCTGGCGCTCATCGTCCTCGGACAGCGGTATCTGCTCCACGAGCCCCGGCCGCAGCCCCTCACCTGGAGGCAGACCGCCTCCCAGCTCGCGGAGTTGCGCCCCGCCGAGGGCTGGAGCGAGAAGCGGGTGGAGCACCTGGTCAACCGGGTCCGCGCGATGCTGTCCCGGGGCGGAGTGCCGTGGCTGACCCGCGAGGAGGTCGGGGAGCCGGTCGGCAACGCGCTCAACGACCATCTGATCCGCGCCCTGATGATGTCGACCACGCTCGTTCCCCCCGACCTGGCCCTGATCGACGCCGCCTGACCGCACGGCGCGTGCTGACCGCTCAGCGCGTCCCCTCGGCCGAAAGTCTGATGTGGCGACGGCGGCCGGACCGTAGCGTGACCTGCCATGATCTCCCAGTTCCGGCCCCGGTCCCGTTTCCGCTTCCGGCACCTACGCCAGGGCCTGGTCGGCGTCGCTCTGGCCGTCCTGGTGTTCCTGGAGGGGCTGAACGCGCCGCATCCGGCGATGGCCGCGGCCACGATGGTGTCCGGAGCGCTGTGCCTGGCCGCGCTCGCCGTGCCGGAACGCCACTTCGCGCGCTACGCCACCGGCGCGGCGGCGATCTCGTGCGTACTGACCGTGACGGAGGCGCAGCTGTCCGCGCGTCCCCCGAACACCCCGGGCATGGTGGAGCTGGGTGCGCTGCTGCTGCTCAGCACCCGCGCCGTACGGCGCTGCCCGCCACTGCGCGCGGCCGGGCCGGTCGCGGTGTCCTCCCTCGCCGCCGTGGTCCTTCCGCTGCGGATCGAGCAGTGGGACGACCACCTCAAGAACCTGATCGCCGTCATCGCGGTCTGCGTCGTGCCGTTCATGGTGGTGGCGGGGGTGTGTCTGCGTCTGTACGACACACTGCGGGAGCGGGAGCGGGAGGCCATCCGGCAGGCCCAACGTCTTGAGCACGCACGGGAGTTGCACGACTTCGTGGCGCACCATGTCACGGCGATCGTCACCCAGACCAAGGCCGCGCGCTTCACCGCCGCGGCCGGAAACCCCCAGTCCCCGGAGGACCTGGACCGGATGCTCGCCCACATCGAGCGGGCCGGATCCCAGGCGCTCGGTTCGATGCGCGCCATGGTCACCAACCTGCGGGACCACGCCACCGCCTCCGCCACGACCCGGCCCAAGGGCGATCCGGCGGGTCCGCACGGACCGTACGGCCGGCACGGACCGCATGGACAGCGTGGTCTGCGTGATCTGCGTGTCCTCGCCGAGGAGTTCTCCGAGGTGGGGCCGCTCGCCGAGCTGATCCTCGCCCCGGAACTCGCCGACCGGCCCCTCCCGCCCGGCATCGCCACCACGGTCCACCGCGTGGTGCAGGAGTCCCTGACCAACGCCCGTAAACACGCCACCGGGGCGGGCCGGGTGGAGGTGCGGATAGGCGTCCGACCCGGCGATCCGGAGCGGCTTGAGGTGTCGGTCGTCGACGACGGACAGGGCGGCGCCGCACCCGCCGCCGAGCGGCCGGCCGAGGGGAGCGGCTACGGGCTGGTGGGGCTCGCCGAGCGCGTGGCGGAGGTCAACGGGCACATCACATCGGGGCCACGGGACGGCGGCGGCTGGCATGTGCTGGCGGCCCTGCCGCTGGACGGGACCGCCACTGAGGAGACGATCGCCTGCGATCATGCGTGATATGACGATCCAGGTACTCATCGCCGACGACCAGGAGATGGTCCGGGCCGCCTTCCACATGATTCTCGACTCCCAGCCGGACATGCGCGTTGTCGCCCAGTCGGCGAACGGCGTCGAGGCGGTCGAGCAGGCCCGGCGGCTGCGGCCGGACGTCTGCCTCCTCGACATCCGCATGCCGGAGCTGGACGGTCTGGAGGCCACCCGGCTCCTCGCCGGGCCCGATGTGCCTGATCCCCTCAACGTCCTCATCGCCACCACCTTCGACCTCGACGCATACGTCTACCGGGCGCTGCGCAACGGCGCGTGTGGCTTTCTGCTCAAGGACGGCGCGCCCGGGCTGCTCACCGAGGCGGTACGGGCCGCGGCGTCCGGCACCTCGCTGATCTCCCCGTCGGTGACCGTCCGTCTGCTCGCGCGCATGGCACCCCACCGCGGCCGAAGTGCCCCGTCCGAGACCCGTCCGGCCCGCCGGGGGAGCGGCGGGCCCGAGGACCTGATCGAGCAGCTGACCCGGCGCGAGGCCGAGGTGGTCCGGCGGGTCGCCCGTGGCCGTACCAACGAGGAGGTGGCCGCGGAGCTCCATGTCACCCTCTCCACCGTCAAGACCCACCTCGGCAACGTCCAGCGCAAGCTGGCCGCCCGCAACCGCGTCGAGATCGCGGCCTGGGCCTGGGAGCACGGCATGGTGGACGAGCCCTCGCCCAGTGGCGGAGGCTGAACCTGCGGGTGTCTCCGGCGGGTGCGCGTCACCAGGTGCGGGCGGCGCGCTGAAGCCGCTCCCGGACCCGGGGGACATCCGGGTTGGCGTCGGCACCCGGCCGCTGTACCAGGAAGAGCGTGTTGAGCGGCGGCTCCTCGGGCTCATGGAGCAGGACGAGCCCACCGGAGGTGAGTTCGTCCTGGCACAGATAGCGGGGGAGCACGCTGTAACCGGCGCCCGCGGCGACGGCCGACACCGCTCCGCGCAGATCCGGCACGGTCACCGCGGCCTGGGCGGTGAGCCGCTTGCCGAAGACATTGCGCCAGTACCGGCGGGCGATGGGAAGGTCCTCCGCATAGGTGATCAGCGGTACGTCACGGATGGCGGCACACGGCCCGTCGGCCGCCAGGCACTCCCCGACGCGCCGGGCCCAGTCGGGCGAGGCGACCAGGACGTAGTCCTCGTCGGCCAGCGGGAGTGAGGTCAGCGTGCGGCCGCCGGGGCGCCTGGTGGCGATCACGAGGTCATGGTGTCCCGCACGCAGCGCTTCCAGCAGCGGATCGGTCAGCCCCATGGTGATCCGCAGCCGCACCCCCTCGGCGATCAGCGGGGCGAGTGCGGGCAGGGCGCGGGCGCACAGGAACTCGGCCGGCCCGGCCAGGTGGACGGGGGTGGTGCGGCCGGTGAGCACGGTGTCCCGGCCGCCGAGGGAGGCGAGGGCGTCGAGCGGCCCGGCGATGTGCCCGGCCAGGTCATGGGCGAGGTGGGTGGGCTCCACACCGCGCGGGAGCCGGGTGAACAACGCGCGTCCGGTCTGCTGCTCCAGGGCGCGGATCTGGGCGGTGACGGTCGGCTGGGAGAGCCCGAGCAGTGGTGCCGCGGCGGTGAACGACCCGGAGCGGTAGACGGCCAGGAAGGTCCGCAGCAGATTCAGATCGGCGGGTTGCGGAGGCGCGCCGCCGCCGATGACGATGTCGCCGTCCTGCTGTGTCCCGTCCGCCATGCGGCCCAGCATAGAGCGGCGCCCGGCGCTTCCTTCCATCGGAAACCCGATGCCTTCGATCGACCGATCTATTGGCATTCCGATGCCCAGTGGATCTACCTTCGAGCACGCCGCCGGAACGGCGGCGCCACATCGGGGCGGCGACGACGCCCCGCGAGAATCCAGCGATCACCTTCACCGCAGGTGGTCGTACCGAGGAGTGAGCATGGCGAAGATCCTGTTTGTGATGACCGGTGCCGACCAGTGGACACTGGCCGACGGTACGAAGCACCCCACCGGCTACTGGGCCGAGGAGGCCGTCGCCCCCTATGTGGCGCTCAAGGCCGCGGGCCACGAGATCACCGTGGCCACCCCCGGCGGCGCCGTCCCGCCCGTGGACTCCGCCAGCCTCAGCCCCGACGTCAACGGTGGCCCGGAGAACGCCGCCAGGGTCAGGGGCGTCACCGAGACCGCCGCGGAGTTCCACGCCCCCGTCGCGCTCAGCGACGTCACGCTGGACGACTACGACGCCGTCCATGTGCCCGGTGGCCACGGCCCCATGGAGGACCTCGCGGTCAACGCGGACTCGGGCAGGATCCTCGCCCTCGCGGTGCGGAGCGGCAAGCCGGTGAGCGTGGTCTGCCACGGCCCGGCGGCGCTGTTGGCGGCGGTCACGGAGGACGGCACCCACGCGTACGCGGGCTACCGGATCACCGCCTTCACCAATGAGGAGGAGAAGCTGGCCGGCAACGCAGACAAGGCCAAGTGGCTCCTGCAGGACCGGCTGACCGAGGCGGGTCTGACCGTGCGGGCCGGTGACCCCTTCGCACCGCATGTGGAAGTCGACCGCAACGTCATCACCGGCCAGAACCCGGCATCCTCCGGCCCGCTCGCCGAAGAGCTGCTCAACCAGCTCGGCTGACCTCCCGGCCCGCCCCGCGCGCCTCAGGCGGGCGCGGCCGTGGTGCCCCGGATGACGAGCCGGGGGGGCGACCACGGCCTCCCCGTCGGGGATCCGCTCCCCCTGCAGGCGGGCGATGGCCCGGCCGACGGGACTCGTTTCCCGAGGGGCGTTATATTCGGGCTATATGGGACGCGGCTGGCCTGCGATCCCCACGGCACGGGGCTCCTGAGGACGATGACAGGTGACGCCATGGGTGTGGATGAACAGCACCCAGACAGCGCGGACACCCGGATCACTCGGTCGGCGCGGACACGGCTTCGGCTGATGGGTTCCGCGGGTGGCCAGCTGAGTGGCACCGGGCCGATGAGGCTCGCCCTCGGCCAGGCGGTGGCCGAACTCGGCGCCCTGGGCGGCATGATCCATGTGTGTGATCCGCGCCAGGGGGTGATGCGCCTGGTGGCCAGCACGGGGCTGCCGGACAACCTGGTCGCGGGGTGGGAGACCCTTACGGACGAGGACAGCGCGGCCCCGGTGTCCTGTGTGCGCTACGGCACCCACGTGTGGACGCCGCCCCCGCCCGATGTGCCGCACCGGGCGCCCCTCCCGCCGTCCGGCCGCTCCTCCCACGTGGACGTGCCTCCCGGCGCCGGTTCGCTCCCGCCCGGGAGCGGGGTGGCGTCGGTGCCCGTGATCACGGCCGACGGGGAGCCGGTGGGCGCGCTGTCCGCCCTGGTGGAGGCGCCGGATGAGCTCGACGACGCACAACGTGCGTTCCTGCGGATGGTCGCCGACTGGGTCGCCGAGTATCTGCGGCCCGCACGCCCCGCCGCCACGGACGTCGAGCACGGGAAGCGGCCCCTCGGCGGCGACGCCGTCGGCAGTGCCGTATGGCGGATGAACGACGGCCTGCTCGCCCTCGACGACCAGGCACGGCTGACCTTCGCCAACCCCGCGGCCCTGAAGCTGCTGGGGGTTTCCGCCCAGGAGGCGCTGGGGACCGTGCTGTGGGACCACCCGGTGGTCCGGGACACCGGGATGGCCGCCTGCCACGGGCGGGCCGTGACCACTCGCGCACCGGCCGGGCTCGACACCCGGTGGCCCGGCAGACCGGGCTGGTACCACGCGCGCCTCGACCCGCTCCCCGACGGACTGGTCATCCACATCGCGGACATCACCGAACGCCGGAGGGAGCAGGCCGAGCAGTCCGCGGCCCAGCGCGCCGCGGCCGAGCGGGTCATGCGCATGGGCGAGCTGACCTCGGCGCTCGCCGAGGCGCTGACCGTCCAGGACGTGGTGAAGGCGGTCGCCGACCGGATGCTTCCGCCGTTCGGCGCGACCGGCCTGATCTGCCAGCTGATCGAGAACGGGCGGATGCGGATCGTCGGTTCGGCCGGATACCCGGAGGGGTTCCTCGAGTTCATCCAGAAGCTGATGATCTCGGAGATGTCCGCCATCGTCCAGGTGCTCAGCTCCCGCACCCCGACCTTCCTGTCCACGCCGCAGCAGTACGCCAAGGAGCATCCGGACGCCGCCTACTACCTCCACCGCAGCGGGATGCAGGCGTGGGCGTTCCTCCCGCTGATCGCCTCCGACCAGCAGATCGGCTATTGCGTGGTGAGCTTCTCGCGGCCGCGCCACTTCTCCGGGGAGGACCGGTCCCTGCTCATCGCACTGAGCGGACTGGTCGCCCAGGCGCTGGAGCGGGCGCGGCTGTACGACGCCGAGCACAACCGCGCCCAGGAGCTCCAGCGCGGACTGCTGCCCCGTACGCTGCCCGTCGTACCGGCCGTCGCCGCCGAGGCGCGCTATCTGCCCGCCAGCGAGGGCGTGCAGGTCGGCGGCGACTGGTACGACCTCATCCCGCTGTCCGGGGAGCGGGTCGCCCTCGTCATCGGCGATGTGATGGGCCACGGGCTGGCCGAGGCCGCGACGATGGGGAGGCTGCGCACCGCCGTGCACACCCTCGCCGATCTCGAGCTCCCGCCCGATGAGCTGCTCACCCATCTCAACGACCTGGTCGGCGACCTCGGCGATGACTTCTACGCCACCTGTCTGTACACGGTCTACGACCCGGTCACCAACCGCTATGCGTTCGCGAGCGCCGGGCACCCACCGCTGGTCATCGTCCACCCCGACGGCACGGTCCACTTCCCGCACGTCGACGCCGATCCGCCGCTCGGCGCCGCCAGTCCGCCCTTCGAGACCCATGAGGTCCAAGTGGACGAGGGCAGCCATCTGGTGCTCTACACCGATGGCCTGGTCGAGTCGTCCGCGGTCGACATCGACGAGGGCATGGACCGCCTCGCCCAGGCCCTCACCAGGGCCGCCGCATCCCCTGCCGGTCCGCCCGGGGCCGGGTCCGCACCCACCACGCTGCACGACCCGGGGCGGCTGTGCGACGCCGTCATCAGCGCGCTGGTGCCGGAGCAGGCCGAGACCCACGACGACGCCGCGCTGCTGATCGCCCGGACCCGGTCGATGTCCGCGGACCGGGTGGCGTCCTGGGCGCTCCCGGACGGCCCCATCGCCGCGGCCGAAGCCCGCGGCCATGTCGCCGAGCAACTGTCCACATGGCATCTCGACGAGCTGACGATGACCACGGAGCTCCTGGTCAGCGAGTTGGTCGGCAATGTCGTCCGGCATGCCAAGGGCCCCTCGCGGCTGCGCCTGCTGTACGGCCGGACGCTGATCTGCGAGGTCTCCGACCGCAGCCTCACCACCCCGCGGATCCGCCGGGCCGCCGAGACCGACGAGGGCGGCCGGGGGCTGCAGCTGGTCGCGGCGCTGTCCGATCGGTGGGGGACGCGGTTCACGACGACGGGCAAGTGCATCTGGACGGAGCAGGCGCTGCCCCGGGCCGCCGCCTGAGGTGAGCTGCCCCAGGTCACGGCCCGAGGGGGCGGCGCCCGCGCTGGGCCCGGCGGTGCGGTCCGCCACCGGCACGCTCTAGGATCGGTCGGTGACCGCCGTGAAACAGCAGACCACCAGGGACCAAGCGGCACCGGGGCGGAAGCGCTCGGACGGTGCCGGCCGGAGCGCCACCGTCAAGGACGTGGCGACGCTCGCCGGGGTCTCCCCGAAGACCGTGTCGAACGTGATCAACGGCTTTGTGCATGTGTCCCCGGCGACCCGGGAGCGGGTCCAGCGGGCCATCCGGGAGCTCGGCTACCGGCCCAACCGGGTGGCGCGCAACCTCCGCCGCGGCAGCACCGGCATGATCGGTCTCGTCCTGCCCGAACTGGATGTCCCGTACTTCGCCGAGCTGGGGCGCCACTTCCTCACCACGGCCGAGGAACACGGCCGCACCCTGCTGATCGAGCAGACCCTCGGCGACCGCGAGCGGGAGGCTGCGGTGATCCACGGCCTCGGCGACCAGGTCGTGGACGGCATGGTGGTGAGCCCGCTCGCCCTGCACGGCAGCGCACTGGCGAACCACCTCGGCACCGTTCCGCTCGTCCTCATCGGCGAACGCCCCAGCGGCGGCCTCGCCGACCATGTGGTGATCGACAACGTGGCCGCCGCCAAGGAGGCCGTGGCCCATCTGGTGGCCGGCGGGCGCCGCCGGATCGCCGCCATCGGCCTCCAGCCCGAGCCGTACATCGGCACACCGCTGCTGCGCGCCACCGGCTACCGCCGGGCCCTGGAGGAGGCCGGGCTGCCGCTTGACCCCCGGCTGGAGCGGGAGACCCCCCGCTACCACCTGGCCGAGGGCGCGCGGGCGATGGCGGCTCTGCTGGACGGGGCGGCGCCGCCGGACGCGGTGTTCTGCTTCAACGACGCCCTCGCCCTCGGCGCGCTGCGGACCCTGTACGAGCGCGGAGTGCGGGTGCCGGACGACATGGCCGTGATGGGCTTCGACGACATCCAGGCGGCCCGCTACAGCACACCGAGCCTGAGCAGCGTGGCACCGGACAAGGGCGCCATCGCCCGGCACGCCGTCGATCTGCTGCTGGAGCGGATCGGGACACCCGACCGCCCGGCCCAGGAGGTCGTCGTCGGCCACACCCTGCACACCCGCGAGTCCACCGAGGGCGGAACCGCCACGACCGCTCACTGACCTCCCAGACCGGTGGTGGCCACCGACTTCACGATCTGGCGCTGGAACAGCATGAAGACGATGAGCAGTGGGATGGAGCCGAGGATCGAGGCGGCCGACTCCTGGGCGTTCCGCAGCCCGGTGGAGTCCTTCACGGTCGACAGCCCCACCGGCAGCGTCATCAGCTGTGGATCGCTGGTGCTGATGAACGGCCAGAGGAAGTTGTTCCAGGTGTTGATGAAGACGAAGATGGCCACGGCCGCGAGGATCGGCCGGGACAGCGGCAGCACCACGCTCCAGAACACCCGGAAGCTGCCCGCCCCGTCGATCCTGGCCGCCTCCTCCAGCTCCCGTGGAATGCCGTCGAAGAACTTCTTCAGGATGAACACCATCGCGGGCGCCACCACCTGCGGCAGGATCACCGCCGCATAGGTGTCGACGAGGTTCATCGCGAGCATCTGCCGGAACAGCGGCACGATCAGGATCTGCGGCGGCACCATGATCGAGGCCACGGTGACGGCGAAGAGCACCCGGCGGCCACGGAAGAGCGTGCGCGAGAAGGCGTACGCCGCCATCGCCGAGATGGCCACGGTGATGGCCGTGACGCACACGGCGATCACCACGCTGTTCACCGCCCACAC
The DNA here is from genome assembly GCF_000968685.2 of Streptomyces antioxidans. Taxonomy (GTDB): domain Bacteria; phylum Actinomycetota; class Actinomycetes; order Streptomycetales; family Streptomycetaceae; genus Streptomyces; species Streptomyces antioxidans. The sequence continues at coordinate 200,433 of NZ_LAKD02000032.1, read as the reverse complement.
CGGCAGATTGCCCTGGCCGAAGATGGTCCGGTAGGCGTCGAGGGTGAAGCCCGCCTTGGGAATCCAGTCGACGCCCGACGCGCTCGCGTCGACCTCCGTCTTGAACGAGGTGTCCACTCCCCAGCCGAACGGCACCAGCCAGACCACCGTCATCAGCGCGAGCGCCAGCAGCGTCAGCACCCGGGGGAGGGGGCCGGGGCCCAGCGAGGGGTGCCAGACCCGGCCGCCGTAGCGGCGCCGTCTGACCACCTCCCGCGGCATGGTCGAGCGGGGTTTGTCTGGGGTACGGGGAGAAAGTGTCCCGGTGGTCATGGCGCGCTCAGTCCTCCCTGCGCGAGAAGATCTTCAGCTGGGCGATCGAGAGGATGATGATGAGCCCGAAGAACACGTACGACACCGCCGAGGCATAGCCGAGCCGGTAGTTGGTGAAGCCGGTGTCGTAGATGTACTCCAGGATCGGCCGGGTGGCGCCGTTCGGGCCGCCCTTGGTCAGCAGATAGATCTGGTCGAACACCTTCAGCGACGCCATCACCTGCAACACCGCGATCAGCCCGGTGATCCGGCGCAGCTGCGGCAGGGTGACCGACCACAGCCGGCGCCACGCCCCGGCGCCGTCCAGCGCGGCCGCCTCGTAGAGGTGGTCCGGGATCGCCTGCAGCGCGGCCAGATAGAGCAGGAAGTTGAACCCCACGGTCCACCACAGGGTCACCAGCGCGATGGACCACATCGCGTACTTCTCGTCCGTCAGCCAGGCGATGCCGTCGATGCCGAAGATCTTCAGCAGGCCGTTGAGCATCCCCCGGTCCGGCTGGAACAGCATGCTCCAGATCTGGTAGACCACCGCGACCGGCAGCAGGTGCGAGGCGAAGAAGGCCAGCCGCCACAGCCACTGCCCCGGCATCCCCGTGTACACCAGCAGGGCCATCACCAGGGCGATGAGGACGAGGGGGACGGTGGTCAGGACGGTGAACCAGACCGTGTTGCCGAGGGTCTGCCACACCTGCCCGTCGCCGAACGCCTCGGTGTAGTTGTCCAGGCCGACGAGGTTGCTGTCACCGTGTCCGGTCAGGCTGGCGTCGGTGAAGCTCATCCACAGGCCGATGCCGATCGGCACGATGAGGAAGAGGGTGAAGAACACCAGGAAGGGGGTGGCGAAGAGCCACCCGGCGCCGCCCGACCGGGATCGGTCCGTGGCGGCGGCCCGGCGGAATCCGGTGCGCCGGAATCCGGTGCGCCGGGGTCCGGCCGCGGCCCGCCGCGCGGGCGTGGAGACGGAAGCCATGACATCGCTCCTTTCCGTTGCGACTCCGTCGCGATCAGGCCGGATTCGGCTGGGCCAGCAGGGTGTTGATCTGGGAGACCATCGTGCGCACCGCGCTCCGCGCGGACGACGAGCCGCCGAGCGCGGGATCGAGCGCCTGGCACATCCGGGTCTGGAAGTCCGAGCCGGAGCCGGCGAACCACACCGGCGGGTCGAGCACGAGCTGCTTCGCGGCGCCCGCGTACTCCGACTGCGGGCGCAGCTTCGCGTACCGCGCGGAGGAGACGGCCGGGGTGTACGCGGGGATATGGCCCGCGGTCGCCCAGGTCAGCCCGGACTTGACCAGCTCGGCCACGAACCGGTGGGCGCGCCGTCTGCGCTCCGGATCCGGGTTGTCCTGGTGCGGCAGCACCAGCGCGTGGCTGTCCGAGGCCCCGGCCGGACGGTCGTAGAAGGTGGGGATGGGGGCGCCGCCCAGCCTGTCCTTGAGGGCCGACTTGTAGGTGGCCATGTCCCACTCGCCCGAGAAGATCATCGGCGAGCGGCCGTTGGCGAAGGCGGCGATGGCCGTCTGGACGTCCATGGTGCGGCTGTCGCGCGCCAGGTCGGCCATGAAGCGCACCACCTCGACGGCGGTGTCCTCGTCGATCTCGGCCCGCTTCCCCGTGAGGTCGAAGGTGGCGCCGGTCTGGCTGAACAGCGTCCAGAACATCCGCCAGCCCATGGCCGCGTCGTTGGCGTGGCCGAAGACCGGCCCCAGCTTGCCGCTGGACCGGCGGAGCTTGTCCATCAGTTCCAGGGCGTGTTGTGGCGATTCGAAGGGCACCAGCTGCCCGTCACCGGTGAGCAGTCCCTCCCTGTCCATGACGTCCCGGTCGAAGAAGACGACGAAAGGATGGGTGTCCAGCGGAACGGCGTAGGGGTCGCCCTGGTACAGACTCCGCTTGACGAGCGTCTTGTTGAGGTCGTCCTGTGCCAGGCCGAACCCGGCCAGCAGCTCCGTGTCCCACGGGTCGAGCAGACCGCCGGGGGCATAGCCCGCGAGACGGGTCAGGTGCATGATCGCCACATCCGGCGAACGGCCGCCGGCCGAGGCCATCGCCAGCTTGGTGTAGTACGGCGGGCCCCAGTCCAGCACCGTCGTCCTGACCTTGAGTCCAGGGACGCGCTTCTCCACGTTCCGCGTCATGGTCTTCATCAGCTCGCCGTCCGGGCCGGTGAACAGCGTCCAGTACTCGATCTCGTCCGCGCTCCGCACGCTCCCGGCGATCGAACCGCAGCCGCTGAGCGCGGACGCCGACACCGCGGCCCCCGCCCCGTACACCGCGCCCCTCAGCAGACCACGCCGTGACAGGCCGCTCATCGCCCCTCCTCACCGGCCGGGCGCTCGAAGGCGGCGGGGCGCTGCTGGGCCGCGCGCAGCCGCTCCACGTCCAGCTTGCGGCTCCGGTCGAAGCGGTAGACGCCGTTCTGCTCCTGGAACACATCGGTGAGCTGGGTGTAGCAGTAGCCGAACATCAGGGGGTCGTCGAGCAGCGCCCCGGTCAGCCCCGCGAAGCGGGTCTGGAACTCCTCCTCGGTCCGCGGCCGCTGCCCGTACCCCCAGGACACCCCGCGGTCGTCACCGGCCGCGGCGTCCGCCTCCTCCGGATTCCACCAGATGCCGCCGAACTCGCTGCAGAAGTAGGGCTGGCCGCGGTACGGCAGCGACCACTCCGCGTCGGTGTCCTTCCGTCCGGGGTTCCCCCGGTCGTCGGGGTTGCGATACGGATCGTCCTTGTCCAGCCCCGCCATCTGGCGGCGGAACGCCTCCGGGTCCTGCTCGTAGCTGTGCGAGTCGTAGACGTCGGTCTCGGCCACGCGGTGGGAGTAGCCGGAGGCGTCCAGGACCGGACGGGAGGTGTCGGCGGCCTTGGTGGCCAGGAACATGCCGCGGGTGACATCGTCCAGGGCGGTCTGCCGGTCGTGGAGTTCCTGGTGGGTCTCGTTGAGCGGGCACCAGCCCACGATCGACGGATGTGAGTAGTCCCGCTCCACGGCCTCCAGCCACTGCGCGATGAATCCGGCGGTGGGCCGCTGGTTGTCCCCCGTGGTGCGCCCGGCACTGGCTCCCCAGTCGCCGAACTCGCCCCAGACGAGATAGCCGAGCCGGTCCGCGTGGTGGAGGAAGCGCTCCTCGAACACCTTCTGGTGCAGTCGCGCCCCGTTGAACCCCGCGGCCAGCGACAGCTCGATGTCCCGGACGAGGGCGGCGTCGTCCGGCGCGGTCATCAGCCCGTCCGGGTACCAGCCCTGGTCCAGGACGAGCCGCTGGAAGACCGGGCGGCCGTTGAGCAGCAGCCGCTTGCCGTCGATGGCCACGGACCGCAGCCCGGCGGTGCACTCGGCACGGTCCGCGGCCTCACCGCCGCCGTCCAGCAGCTCGATCCGCACCCGGTACAGATGGGGGTCCTCCAAAGACCACGGGCGGCGCCGGTCCTCGGGCAGCGCGAGCGCCATACGGGGGGCCAGGTCGAGGTCGGCGCGCACGGTGGCCTCGGCCACCGTCTCGCCGTCCGCGTCGCTCACCCGGGCCGTGATCCGGTGGCCGGGGCGGTTGGCGCTGAGCGGCAGTTCGAGGTGGAAGGCCCCGGACGCGAGGTCGGGGGTGATCCGCGGCCTGCGCAGATGGACCTCGGGCACCGGCTCAGCCCACACCGTCTGCCAGATGCCGGTGGTGCGGGTGTAGTGGCAGTCGCTGTTGGCGTACTCGATGGCCTGCTTGCCACGTGCCTGGGGGCCGTGGCGGGCGTCCCGGGCCCGGACCACGATCACCACCTCCGCGTCGCCGCCGCCCGTCCCCGCCACCACGCCGAGGTCGGCGGTGAAGGAGGTGAAGCCGCCGCTGTGCCGGGCCACTTCGCGGCCGTCGGCCCAGACGGTGGCATCGTGGTCGACGGCCCCGAAGTGCAGCAGCACCCGCCGCCCGGCCCAGTCCGCCGGTATCCGGACCGTGCGCCGGTACCAGACCGCGGGGTGGAAGTCGGTGTCCCCGATCCCCGACAGCTCGGACTCGGGGCAGAACGGGACCAGGATCCGTCCGTCCAGCTCCCGGTGGACCAGACCGCGCTCGAGTCCGCTGTCGCCGGGGTCGAAGGCGAACTGCCAGGCGCCGTTGAGATTGAGCCAGTCCTCACGGATGAAACTGGGCCGGGGATATTCGGGCCGCGGAACGTCGTTCGAGACTCCGGGCGAAGTGATGTCCAGATGGGCCATGGGATCTCCGGGAGGGCGGGGGATTCGGCCGGGCAGGGGTATGCCATCACCGGTTTACATCGATGTAAAGATCCCGCGCAGCAACTTTTGCCATGACCTCGGGCGACCATCGGTGGGCCTGGCTAGAACTCGTCCTTCCGCACCTTGTACAGCTCGACGTCCTTGTTGGCGAAAAGGTGTACATAGCCGCAGTTCCAGCAGATCAGCCCGATGGCCGACTCGTTGGCCCAGGCGAAGTTGAACAGCTCCATACCGGTGCTGTTGAGCTTCACCTCACGATCCCGGAAGAGGCCGCCCTTGCAGAACACACAGGTGATCCACACACCCCCGATAGCCGCACGTACAGGCTTGGCCACGCTCTCTCACCTTTCCGGCCACCGACGTGGCCCCCGTCTCGCCCCAACAACGGTGATCAGCATAGGACGGGGGCCACTTGGCGGGTCAGCCGCGGTAGGTGCGCAGATAGTCGAAGCGCGCGAGCGCGCCCGCGGTGTTCTGCGCGATCAGACCGATCCTGAGCTTGCCGAGCGCCGGCAGGGTCCAGACGCCGGTGTGGACCCAACGCACACCGTCCGTGCTGGTGGCGGCGCGCACCTCGGTCTCGTCCCGCGCGGTGTCGGCGTGGTACGACAGCCGCATCCACAGCGTGTCCGCGGGCGGGCCGCCGAACATCGGCCCGTAGGCCACCGGTGTCGGCGGTGTGGTGGTGGGACGCTCGCCCTCCTTCGCGAACTCGGTGACGTGCGTGACCTTCCCGTCCGTGTGGCTCACCGGGAGCACCGCGTGCACCAGCTTGTAGTAGCGGTCGTCGGTCCCGTACAGCACCAGCCCGGCCTGCTGATTGGTGCGCCCCGGAGCGAACCGGAGCCTGGTCTCGACCGTGTAGTCGCCCGGGGGAGCGGCCCGGGTCAGCACCGACGCCGTATTGGTGCCGAGCTGGAGCTCGGCATCCTCAGTGGGCCAGGACAGGGCGCCACCGGACACCGCGACCCCGGACGCCGGTCCGCGCACCCAGGACCACGGCGAATCCGCGGTGGTGCCGGGGACGGTGGCGGTGTCGAACTCATCGCTGTAGGCGGGCAGCGGCGGACCCGGCACCCGCTCGGGGACGCGGCGGGTGACCGGTGTGTGGAGCGCCGCGGCCCCCACGTTGTCCGCCGCCGCACCGGCGCCCCGGGCGGCCACGCCGACCTTGCCGGAGCGCACCGCCGCCGCGGGCAGCGGCCGCTCCTGGGTGGCCACCGCGTCCCGCAGCCGGTCCGCGCTCACCTCCACGGTCATCCGGGTGCCGCGGATCTCCGCGGCCACGTTGTGCCAGGTGTCCCAGGCGAAGTCGGGCGGCAGCGGGGTCGTACGGATGCCACGGCTGCGGCCGTCCACCCGTACGTCCGTCACCAGTGCGCCGCGCCGCCGGTCCAGCCACGCCACCACGGCATCGCCCGGGCCGGTGTACCGGACCAGCAGCCCGGCCGCGCCGGTGGCCGAGGTGACCCGCAGATCGGCTTCGGCGCGCCGGGCAGCCGGGGCGGACCGGTCCGAGACCAGCTGGGCGGCGCCGGTGGGATTCCCGCGCGGTGTGACGAAGCCACGGGCGTCCCGCTCATGGCCGACCCTCCAGCCGCCACCGCCGTGCCACCCCTTCAGCGAGCCGTCGTTGAAGGTGCCGCCCGCCGCCCAGGAGGCCACCGGGGCCCGCTGGGCGCCCCGGGAGGCCCCGGCCCCGGCCCCGGCCCGTGCCACCGGCCAGCCGTCGATCCAGTCTAGCCGGTCCATCAGCATCGGGCGCTTGGACAGCTTCAGCGTGCCGCCCGCGGCCGGTTTGAGATCCGGGTCGCCGGAGGAGATGGCGTGGTAGACGAGCCAGTCCTGGCCGGACAGATCGGTCTGCAGGGCGTTGTGCCCGGGGCCGATCCAGCCGTTGCCGTTCGCGGTGAGCACCACGCCGCCCTTGCTGGTGGCGACCGTCAGCGGAACGCCCCCGTCGTCCACGAACGGGCCGGTCGGGCTGGTCGCCCGGCCGACCTTGACCTGGTAGCCGCTGTAGGCGCCGTCACAGCAGCCCGCGTCGGAGTAGAACAGGTAGTAGTGGCCACCGCGCCGGACGACGAATCCGCCCTCCATCCGGCGGCCCTGCGCCACTTCGGTCACCGCGCCCTCGATACGGGTGCGGGCGGCGTTCATCTTCGCCACGCAGATCGTGTCGTAGCTGCCCCAGTACAGATACGGCTGACCGCCCTCGTCCGTGAACTGCGCCTGGTCGATGTTGCCGGTGGCGCAGCCGCTCGGCGAGGGCAGTACGGCTCCGCGGTCGGTCCAGGGTCCGGTGGGGGTGGGCGCGGTCGCCACTCCGACGGTGTTCTCCGAGGACACCGAGTAGAAGAGGTTGTAGTGGCCGTCCACATAGCGGATGTCGGGGGCCCACAGCCGGGCGCCCTTGTGCCAGGCGGGTTTGGTCTCCGGGGTGAAGACCTCCCCGGCGTACTCCCAGTGCGCCAGGTCGGCCGAGCGGAGGATCGGCAGCATCCGCTCACCGTCCTCGCCCTTGCCCTGGAACACCGGGTTCTGGGTGCCGTACGCGTACCACACGCCGTCCTTGCCCCGGACCATCACCGGGTCGGGGAAGGTGTCGACCACTCCGGCCGTGAGGGGGTTGCGGTAGGTGGTCGCCCGGTGGGCCGTGGTGGTGCGCTCCGCCGCCGGATGTGCGGCGGCCGTCGAACGGGCCGCGGGCAACAGCCCGGCCAGCAGTGTGCACAGCAGCGCGGCGACGAGGGTGCCGGGGCGGTGCCGGGCGCTCCGGCTGCGGCGTCGTCTCATCTACGCGGTCCCTTCCGGCTCGAAGGAGCTCAGGCTCGGGTCGTGGTCCAGGTCGCCGATGTCGAACATCGGGGTCATCCAGTGGTAGAAGTTGTCGCCGCGCTCCCGCAGCAGGTCGTACAGGCGGCGCGTCAGACGGCGGCGCACGGGCAGCAGCTCGGGGTGGTCATAGCGGTTGGTCAGCTCGTGCGGGTCGGTATCCAGGTCGTACAGCTCGTTGACCGACTCGGGGTTGACGATGAGCTTGTGGCGCTCGTCCCGGATCATCCGCTGCGGATACGGGAAGTGGTGGCCGTGGAACTCGGCGAGCAGCTCGGCCGGCCACCGCGGATGTTCGCCCCGCACCAGCGGCACCAGGCTGCGGCTGTCCACCGCCGGTGAGGTGTCGCAGCCCGCGAGGTCCAGGATGGTGGCGGTGCAGTCGGTGAGGCTGACGAACTCCTGGCGCACCTGTGGGGCCGCCCCTGGGATCCGGATGATGCCGGGGATGCGGTAGATGTCCTCGTACATCGCCGGGCCCTTGTCGTGCAGCCGGTGGGCGCCGGTGAACTCGCCGTGGTCGGCGGTGAAGAACACCGAGGTGTCATCGGCGAGCCCGAGCTCGTCGAGCCGGGTGAGGATGCGCCCGATCTGCTCGTCGATCAGCGTGACATAGCCCCAGTAGACCGCGATCAGCTTGGTGGAAACCTCGATCGGGATGGTGTCGAAGGTCCAGTGGGCGCTGTAGTTGCGCTGTACCGGTGGTTTTCCCTCGAAGGTCTCGGCGATCGAGGCGGGCAGCTCCACCAGACCGGGGTCGTAGCGGTCGAAGTACGCGTCGGGCAGCAGATACGGCAGATGCGGCCCGAAGAAGTGGGTGGCCAGGAAGAACGGCCGCCCGTCCGCGGCGTAGCGCTCCAGCTGCTCGATGGCGCGGGTGGCCAGATAGTGCTCGAAGGTGGCCTCCACCGGCTGGTGCAGCCGCGCCGCCAGCAGATTGCCCGGATTGCCGTTGGGCGTGGTGCCGCGGATCGGATCGGATATCCGGTACGGCGGCAGGCCGCGCTCCTTCAGGTACGCCGCGTAGTCCGGGTGGTCGACGGGGTTGTGCCAGCCGGGCAGATCGGGCCCGTCGAAGCCGTACGAGGCGGCGTTGCGACGGGTGCCGACATGCCACTTGCCGACCAGTCCGAGCTGGTAGTCGCGCTCGGCCAGGGCGCCGGGGAAGGTGAACGCGTCCTCGCGCAGATCCTCCAGATAGCCGACGTTGCGCTCGTAGTTGGCCAGCAGCCGGTGGCGGAACGGCGCCTGCCCGGTGAGCAGGCTGGCGCGGGCCGGAGTGCAGATGGCGGTGGGGGTGTAGAAGCGGTCGAAGCGGGTGCCGGTGGCCGCCAGCCGGTCGAGGTTCGGTGTGGCCACATGCGGATTGCCGTAACAGCCGAGGGTGTCGACGCGGTGCTGATCGGTCATCAGGAACAGCAGGTTCATCGGGCGGCCGCCTTGGTGTAGAGGTCACCGGCGTAGAACGTGGCCGGGTCGGGGGACTTCGTCAGCTGCCCGGTCCTGACGAAGAACTGGCTCATGCCGTCCAGCCACTTCCCGACGGTGCCGTCCTCGGTCCTGGCCACCAGCTCGGCGGTCGTCATCGTCTTCACATGCTTCGCGTCCGCCGCGACCTTCGCCTCATCGGCCTTCAGCAGCTTCGCGGCCAGCGCGATGGACTCCTCGGCGTGGGCGGCCCGCCAGTCATTGGCCTCCTGGAGGACCTTCACCACCTTCTGGTCGCGCTCCGGCTTCGCCTTGGCAGCGGAGACGAACGCGGTGGGGAAGGAGGAGCCCGGCAGGTCCTCGGTGCTCGCCACCTCCCTCATCCCCGGCACCTTCTCCTTGATGGTGTCGATGAGCGGATACCAGATCCCCGCGCCGTCGATCTGCCCGGAGGAGAACGCGGAGACGACGGTGGGCGCGTCCATCACCACCTTCGAGATGTCCTTCATCGTCATCCCGGCCTTCTGCAGCGCCAGATTGAGCGCCATCTCACCGGAAGTGCCCTCGGGGACGCCGACCTTCTTGCCCCTCAGGCCCCGGATCGAGGTGATACCGGGCCTGGCGATGACCCGGTCGGCGTAGGTGAGGGTGTCGATGGCCACGATGGTGGCCTTGCCGGAGGCGGGCAGCCACAGGGCGCCAGGGCCGATGTAGCCGTAGTCGAGATTGCCGGTGCGCAGGGCCTGGATCTGGACCGGGCCGTTGACGAACACCTTGGGCTCGGCGCTCAGTCCGTGCTTCTTCCACAGGCCCCGCTCCTCGGCTATGGCCAGCAGGCTCGCTCCGTTGTAGTCGGCGATATAGCCGAACCTGACCGAGGAGCCGCCGCCGCTGCCGGAGGACGAACAGGCCGCCACCGAAAGTGCCGCCCCGGTCGCGGAGAGTGAGATCATGAAGTCGCGTCGGCTCATCCTCATCGCGGGTGAGTCCTCTCGGAGAAGTAAGTGAAGAAGTGAGTGGGGTTGGGGAGTTGGGGTCAGACGGCGGAGCCGGCCGGTGACTGGTGGTAGACGTGGGTCCAGACGTCATTGCGGATGCGCGCGAACTCCGCGGAGAGCCGGATCTCCTCGGTCCGCGGATAGGGGAGGTCCACATCGATGACCCGGTGGATCCGCCCGGGCCTGGCGGCCATCACCACCACCCGCTGGGCCAGGTACACCGCCTCGTCGACGTCATGGGTGATGAACAGGACGGTGCGCCGCTCCTGAGTCCAGGTGTCCAGCAGCTGGTCCTGCAACTGCACCCGGGTCAGCGCGTCCAGCGCCCCGAACGGCTCGTCCATCAGCAGGACTTCGGGGTCCACGGCGTAGGCCCGGGCGATGGCGCAGCGCTGTTTCATCCCCCCGGAGAGGGTCTTGGGCAGGGCGTCGGCGAAGTCGTCGAGCCCGACCAGCTCGATGGCGTGGTCGGCGCGGCGTCGGCGCTCCTCCGCGGGTACGTGTGCCAGCTTCAGCCCGAACTCGACGTTGCCGCGCACCGTCAGCCACGGGAACAGCGCGTACTGCTGGAAGATCACCCCACGGTCCGGCCCCGGCCCGGTGACGGGCGCGCCGTCCACCGTGACCGTGCCGGAGGTGGGCTCCACCAGTCCGGCCACCATCGACAGCAGGGTGGACTTGCCGCAGCCGGACGGGCCGACGACCGCCACGAACTCGCGGTCCCCGATGTCCAGCGAGACCTGGCCGAGGGCGGTGAAGGTGGTGCTCTTCAGCGGGTAGGTCTTGACCACGTCCCGGAAGGAGATCTTGGGGCTCATCGACGCTCCTGCCACGCGGTGAGACGGTGTTCGGCCAGCAGCAACAGCCGGTCCATGACCAGGCCGATGACGCCGATGGTGATGAGGCCCACGAAGATCGTGGGTACGTCGTAGTAGGTCTGGGCGTGGACCATCTCGAAGCCGAGACCCTTCTGGGCGCCGATCATCTCGGCCGCCACCACGGTCGCCCAGGCCGCGCCGAGCCCGATGCGCATGCCCACCAGGATGAACGGCGTGGACGCCGGGATGACCACCTTGAGGAAGACGGTGCGGTCCGAGGCGCCGAGCACCCGCGCCGCGTCGATCAGCGTCCGGTCCACACCGGTCACTCCCTGGAAGGCGGCCACCACGCAGGACATGAACGCCGCCAGGAAGATGACGAAGATCTTCGGTGTCTCGCCGATGCCCATCAACACGATCACCAGTGGGATCAGCGCGAGTGGCGGGATCGTACGGAAGAACTGGACGTACGGCTCCAGCAGGCCCCGGGCCACCGGATACCAGCCCATCAGGAAGCCCACCGGCACGGCGACCACGGTGCCGAGCGCGAACCCCAGGAGCACCCGCTGGAGGCTGGCCAGCGCGTCCTCGGTGAGGGTTCCGTCGGAGAGCAGTTCGCGGGCCCGGGAGCTCACGGAGAGCGGTCCGGGGATGTCCGCGAGCCCCGCCGCGGCGGTCAGCGCCCAGAGGGCGATGGCCAGGACGAGGGCGATCAGATTGAACACGAGGGGGTGGACGGTGTGTCGCGCGCCGCGTGGCGCCTTTGGTGTCGTGGGGGTCTTCTCGGGCGCGGTGACCACCGTCATGGACGCCTCGCGGGGTACATGGGTTCTCCTCTCCGGCCCGGGACCGGGCCGGATCAGCCCGGACGGGCCGGGTACTGGCTGAGCAGGGGGGATTCACGCAGGACAAGGGCGATACCGCCCAGGGCGCCACCGGTCTCGCCGAGCGCCGCCGGCCTCAGGTCCACACGGTCCCGTGAGATCGGCATGATGTGCGCGCGCAGCGCCCGTTCGACCGGCTCGAAGAGCGGTGGGCCCGCCGCGGCGAGCTCACCACCGAGCACGATCACCCCGGGGCCGACCGCGTTGCACACCGCCGCCAGCACGGTGCCGATATGGGTGCCGGCCGCCTCGAGCGTGCGCAGCGCCACCGGATCGCCGGCCTCCAGCGCCCCGAGGAGCGCGGCCAGGCCGTCCGCGTGGCCGCCCGCGCGGCGGTAGGCGGCGAGCACGGCACCCACCGAGGCCACCGTCTCCAGGCAGCCGGTGGCGCCGCACGAACATCGTCCGTCGCCCGACTCGACCGCGATATGCCCGAACTCGCCGGACAGGCCGTACGCCCCGCGGTGCAGGGCACCGGCCACCACGAGACCGCCGCCCACACCGTGCGACAGCCGGAGATACAGCACGTCCTGACCGCCCGCCGCGGCGCCCCAGGTGGCCTCGGCGAGCGCGGCAAGACGGGTGTTGTTGTCGAGCAGTACCGGGGCATCGAAACGCTTGCGCAGCAGGGCGGGCAGATCGGCGGAGCGGCAGGGCCGCGCGGGCCCGGTGCCGGGTCCCGAGCCGGGCTCCGCGGCGGCGTCCTCGACCGGGCCGACGACACCCACGCCGATGGCGTTCAGCGCGTCCAGCCGGAGGGCGCCGTCGGCGAGCGTGCCGACCAGCCGCTCGGCCAGGGCGATCCGCTCCTCCCAGGGCAGCCCCGGATCGTGCGGCTCACTGGCCGAACCGATCACTTCGTGGGCGACGTTGACCGCGGAGACATGCACCGCCCGGCGGGCGAAGTCGATGCCGATGGCCTGGCCCGCGCTGGGGTTGAGGGTCAGCGCCTCCACCGGCCGCCCCCGCCTGCGCGGGGCCGCTCCGGGCGCGGTGGCGACCACGGCGCCGGTCTCGATCAGCCCGGCGACGATATCGCTGAGGGTCGTCCGGGAGAGCCCGCTGTGCTGCCCCAGTTCGGCCCGGCTGAGCGGACCGTGCTTGCGCAACAGGTCCAGTACCAAGTCCTCATGGCCCCGCCGAAGCCGGGCCAGCGGGCCGTCCTGATGGGGGTGCATGCCGACCAGCATGCGCATGGCGATCTATTTCGTCAACACCCCGGAATAAAAGAGGGCTCAGGCCTCCCGCACGCAGCGGAAGCCGAGGTTGCCGGTGGAGCTGTCGGGGGTGTTGGAGGTGCGGGCGGCCACCCGGTAGCGGTTGCAGTACGACTGGTGGCACAGATAGGAGCCGCCGCGCATGACCTTGGCGAGGCCGGTGGCCGGGCCGCCGGGACCGGTGCGCGGCCGCTCGGCGTGGTCGGTGGACCACCAGTCGGCGCACCACTCCCACACGTTCCCCGACACGTTGTACAGACCGAATCCATTGGGCTCGAAGGCGTCCACCGGGGCCGTCCCCCGATAGCCGTCCTCCGCCGTGTTCTTGGTGGGGAAGCGCCCCTGCCAGATGTTGCAGCGGTGCACACCGCCGGGGGTCAGCTCGTCGCCCCAGGGGTACCGGCGCCCGACCAGCCCGCCACGGGCGGCGTACTCCCATTCGGCCTCGGTGGGAAGCCGGGCCCCGGCCCACCGGCAGTACGCCACCGCGTCGTTCCAGGAGACATGGACCACCGGGTGGCGGTCCCGCTCACCGAGCCCACTGCCCGGCCCCTCCGGCGCCCGCCACGAGGCCCCCTCCACCCCGCACCACCAGGGCGTTCCCTCGGGGCGCGGTGCGCCACGGCGCAGCGCGGCGGGCAGGAACCCGGCGAACACATAGGACCAGCCGAACCGTTCGGCCTCGGTGATGTGGCCGGTCTCGCGTACGAAGCGGGCGAACCGCTCATTGGTCACCGCGTGCACATCGATCCGGAACGCGGCCACGGTCACCTCCCGGATCGGCCCCTCGCCATCGGGGGGGAAACCCTCCGCGTCCTCGGCCCCCATCAGGAACGCCCCGCCCGGCAGCGGTGCCGTGTCCGCCCCGTCGCCACCGGTCCCGGCCGGGTCCGCCCCGAGGCGGCCGGTCTCCGCCGGGTCCGCCCGGTGCCCGGCCGCGGGGGCGGTGACGGCCGCGCCGCCGCCGCGCGACGGTGCGCAACAGCCGGTGGTGCCTGCCTGGCTACGGTCCATGCGATTCCCTTCCGGGCCTGCGAGACGGTGATGGGCGGGACGCCCCGCGGAGACGCTGCCCGCGGTGGGTGCCGAGTATTTCACCGGATATCGTCCGCGGGCCCGCCACCTCCCCGCCCGGTGCCCGCCCCCTCCTTCGTCACGTTCCACCACACCTGCTATAGCTGTTGGCTGACTCTTCATCACGGCGACATCTCCCGCCGACGCCCAAGGAATGCGATCATGCTGACCTGAGCATGCCAACCCCCACCTTCCCGGCGTGCGAGCACGCCGCGGTCGTTCAGGAGGACGCAGTGAAGAAGAGTTCACGGATCGGCAGAGTGTCCGCCATCCTCGGCAGCGCCATCGCGCTGGTCGTGGCCTTCCCGGGCAGTGCGCTCGCGGACCCGCCCACGGCCCTGCCCGCCAACGCGGACGGTACGGAGCAGACGTTCGAGCCCGCCTTCGACTACGACACCGACGGCTGCTACCCCACGCCCGCCATCGGCCCCGACGGGACGATCGCGGAAGGGCTCAACCCGAGTGGCGCCCTCAACGGCCAGTGCCGCGACTCCTGGGACCTGGACAACACCAACGGATACTCCCGCTCCAAGTGCAACAACGACTGGTGCGCGATCATCTACGGCCTGTACTTCGAGAAGGACCAGGCCGTGGCCGGGAGCGGTCTCGGCGGCCACCGCCACGACTGGGAGCATGTCGTGGTGTGGGTGCAGAACGACGAGGCCAAGTACGTCGCCACCTCGGCCCACGGCAACTTCAACATCTACAACCGGGACCAGATCCGCTGGGACGGCACCCACCCCAAGGTCGTGTACCACAAGGACGGCCTGAGCACCCACTGCTTCCGCCCGGCGAACGACAACGACGAGCCGCCGGAGAACCACCACCAGACCTGGCAGTACCCCGCGCTGGTCGGCTGGAACGGCTACCCCGCCGGGCTGCGTGACAAGCTGAGCCAGGCCGACTTCGGCAGCGCCACCCTCGGCCTGAAGGACGACACGCTCAACTCCCACCTCGAGAAGGCCAAGCCGTCCGACATCCCCTTCGACCCCAACGCATAAGCGGCACCGCCCCGGGAGGCGACGGGGCGTCAGCCCCCGCCCCCCGGGGCCGGGTGTGCTCCCCGGCGCGGGTCAGCTCCGGGGAGGCCCGGCCACGGGCGGCTCGACCTCGAGGTAGCGGTGGCGGCGCGGCCCCCGGTACTCCAGCGCCTCCCACCCCAGCCGCCGCAGTACCTCCGCACACCTCCGCAGCGCGCCCTCCGCCGCGTACCCGGCGCCACTTCCCGGCGGCCCCAGCCACTCGACCCGTACCACCCCGGTCCGCTCCGCCGCGCCGAGGCAGTAGCCGGTCGCCGTGCGGCGGCCCGCCGCGTCGACCGCCGACGGCGGAACACCGGCGGCCTCCAGCGCCAGGGCCACGGCCCGCACCGGCTGACGCCGCTCCCAGTCGGCGGGCGCCCCCTCGGGATCGGCGGCGCCGGTGTTCATCAGCCGGCGGATCTGCAGCAGCCCCTCGAACGCGGTCCGCACCGCGGCCCCGCGGCCACGGTCCTCGTCGGCGGGGAGCTCCGCGGCGCCGGTGGCCACCTCGAACTCCGCCATCCCCTGCCCCCTTCGGACCTGGCCCTCCATGCCCTCCCGGGCCCGGCCGCGCCGCTCAGCGCCGCCGCGAACGGTCGGCCCCGACCGGCACGGCACCGGCGAAGTCTTCCGGAGCCTCCTGGGTCACATTGTGGCCGATGCCCTTCAGCGTGATCGCCCGTGCGGCCGACACCCCCCGCTCCTCCGGGCCCGACAGCATCCCCGTGATGGGCCCCTACTCGTACTCCTCCTCCTCGGCGAGCCCGCGCTCCGCGGTCACCGCCAGCCTGCGCTTGATCACAGCGGCCGCCGCCAGGGCGCTCGTGGTGAACGCCGCCGCGATCAGCCACGGCCGGTCCAGCACATGGCAGGTGAGGTGGTCCAGGGAGTAGCGGCCTGGCCCCGAGATCCCGAGTGCCGCCGCCGAGCAACCCAGCAGCGCCGGGAACTCATAACCCCCGGACTGGGTGAAGAACCCGGCCGGTGCGTGCACCGACACCGCCCCCGCCATCGTCCCCGCGGCCGCCGCCCCGGCCGCGGGAGTGGCGAGGCCCAGCACGAGCAGCAGCCCGCCGCCCGCCTCGCCCAGCCCGGCCCCCACCGCGCTGACCCGCCCCGGACGGAAGCCCATCGCCTCCATGACCTCGGCGGTACGGGCCACTCCCTCACCCCCGCACCAGCCGAAGAGCTTCTGAGTGCCGTGCGCGACCAGGACCCCGCCCACGCCGAGGCGCAGGGCGAGCAGTCCGAGGTCCTTGCGGTGGGTGATGGGGTCTCTTCCGCTCCGGCGCATGGTGTCTCCTCCGCTCCCGTACGGGCACACCACGGGCGGCCGCGCGGCGTCTCACCCAGTCTCGGTACGCCTCCCGGGCCCCGCCGTCGCTGCTACGCCATCGGAGTGCATCAGCTCCGTCGTGGTGACCGCGTGCAGAGAGCGCCCGCGCAGACCGTCGAGGAGCGGGGGAAGCGCGGTCAGGGTCCCGGGGTGGCCGAAGTGCAGGCTGACCACCGAACCGGCGCGGACCTGGCCGAGCACCGTGTCCCGCACAGCGGCCGGGCCCGGGTCCTGGAAGTCGAGCGAGTCCACGTCGTAGGAGAGGACGTGCGGGTATCCGGCGCGGGCCGCGAGACGGGTCACGAGGTCCGTGGCGGTACGGGCCTGCGACGGCCGGAACCAGCTGCCGATGGCCCCGGTGAGGCGGCGCAGCCGCTCGGCACATTCGGCGATCTCCGCGTACGCCTGGTCGGCGGGCAGGGCGCACACGGCGCGGTGCCGCATGGTGTGGTTGCCCAGCTCATGGCCGCCGTCCAGGACCCGCCGGGCCATCTCCGGGTGTTCGTCCAGCCAGGTGCCGACGGCGAGGACGGTGACCCGGGCCCCGGCGCGCTCGGCCTCGGACAGCAGCGAGCGGGCGAGCCCCGCGTCGCCCTGGCCGTGGAAGGTGAGGGCCACCGCGGTTCCGCCACGCGGCCCGTGGACGATCCGCGGTGGCAGCCCGGGGAAGCGCACCGGTCCGCGCGGCGCGTGCCCGGCGGGCGTGGCGCCGTCCGAGACCACCCCGGAGGAGGGCGTCTCGCCGGCACCGGCCGGTCTGGACGACGAGGAATCGGCGTGGTGGCCGCAGCCGGCGCCACACGTCGTGGCCGCCACGGCACCGCTCGCGGACCGCAGAACATCACGGCGGGAGGGAGAGGACATCTGCAGCATGAGAACACGCCCCGGCCGGTATGCGGCGGTTCCCCTCCGGCGGAGGGTGTTTTTCCGTCGAACGCCTCGCCCGCGCCCGCACCCGGGCCAGGGGCACGTCGACGGAGCCCCTTGGCACGCGTGGCACGCTGGGCCCTTGCAGAGTTCGTGCACCACCGAGGAGACAGGCCGCCGTGTCGCAGAACCCCCCACCAGAGTCCATCGCCGAGCCGGAGGTGCTCACCGAGGAGGGACGACTCCACAAGGACCTCGGATTCTGGGCCCTGACCGCGATCGGGTTCTCCAACATCCTGGGGTCCGGGTGGCTGTTCGCGGCGCTGTACGCCGCCCAGACCGCCGGCCCCGCCGCCCTGCTGTCCTGGATCGCGGCGGGTGTGCTGTGCGCCCTGATCGCGCTGGTCATGGTGGAGCTCGGCGCCACTCGCCCGGAGGGCGGCGGCACCGTGCGCTGGCCGCTGTACGCCAGCGGACGGCTGGTCGGCACGCTGGTCGGCTGGTCGGTGCTGCTCTCGGTGGGCGGTACGGCGGCCGAGATCAGCGCCATCATGGAGTACGCCGCGCACTATCTGCCGGGGCTCTACAACGGCACCACCCTCAGCGCCTCCGGCGTCGCGGTGGCCGTCGCGCTGAGTGTCGTGCTGACGGCCTTCAACTGGTTCGCGGTGCGGATATTCGCCCGGCTGAACAATCTGATCTCGGTGTTCAAGGTCGTCGTCCCCCTCCTCACCATCGGTGCGCTGTTCCTGTCCGGCACCCACTCCGGACGCCTCACCGAGCACGGCGGTTTCGCCCCGTACGGCTACGCGGCCTGCCTGACCGCACTCGCCGGCGGCGGCATCGTGTACTCCGTCAACGGTTTCCAGGCGCCGCTCGACTTCTCCGGTGAGGCCCGCAATCCGCGCCGTAACGTACCGGCCGCGGTGCTCACCGGGATCGGGCTGGCCGTGCTGGTCTACCTCGGGCTCCAGCTGGCGTTCCTGTACACGGTGCCCGAGGCGCTGCTGGGTCACGGCTGGAAGGGCGTCGACTTCGAGTCGCCCTTCGGACAGCTCGCCCTGGTGCTCAACCTCCACTGGCTGGCCACGCTGCTCTACGCCGACGCGGTGGTCTCCCCGGGCGGATCGGCCTATGTGGGCGTGGCCATCGACGCTCGCCATACGTACGCCCTGGCCAAGAACGGTCTGCTGCCCCGCTTCTTCATGCGCATCCATCCCTGGTCCGGAGTGGCGCGCCGGGCGCTGCTGCTCAACCTCGCGGTCATCGTCGTCTTCATGCTGCCCTTCGGCGGCTGGCAGGACATCGTGAGCGTGATGGGCGACATGTATCTGCTGATCTACGCCGCCTCGGCGGTGGCCGTCGCGGCGTTCCGGGCACATGACCGCGAGCGGGGAGTGGCACGGGCCGAGGGCCAGGTGCCGGGGGTGCACTGGATCGCACCGGTGAGTTTCGTGGTGGCCAGTGAGTTCGTCTACTGGTCCGGCTGGCACGATCTGCGGCTCGCGCTGCCCTTCGTCCTGCTCGGCGCCGTGTTGTTCCTGCTGCAGCGCCGCGAGGACGGGGACACACCGCTGGGGGAGGAGCTGCGGCGCGGCGCCTGGCTGGTCTTCCACCTGGCCGCGCTGACCGCGCTGTCGTGGCTGGGCACCTTCGGTGGCTCCGGCCGCCTCCCGGCGCCGTACGACACCGTGACGGTGGGCGTCCTCGCGCTCGCCGTGTTCCTGTGGGCGGTCCGCGCGGGCGCCCAGCACCTGCGGACCTCGCGGATCAGCGCAGCGTCGCGGTGAAGCTCCGGCCGTAGGCGCGGCGGGTGGTGACGACGATCCGGGTGCCGCCGGGGACCCGGCTCACCCGGACACCGTCGTCCGCCGCCACGGTCCGCATCCTCCGGCCCCGGATGACGACCGAGACCGTGTCGCGCTCGGTGGTCGGGTCGGACACCGCGACCGCCACGCCGCCGTCGTGGGTCTCCCGCAGGATCACCGAGGCGGGCCCGCGCACCGACAGCCGCCCGGCGTGGTGGCCGCCGGGGGCGAAGGCGTTGAGCGCGGTGATCCGCAAGTCCCGGTGGGCCACGGCCTGGAGCCGGGTGGTGTTGGCCAGGACGGCGAGCGGATGACGGGCGTAGCCGCCCAGTTGGCGCTCGGTGGCGTTCGGGACGAGGGCGTACGCCATCGAGGTGTGCGGCGCGTCAGCGGCTCGCTCCACCGTGACCGCGAAGAGCTGTTTGGTCACCGGTGTGTCGGGGTTGGCGAGCCGGACCGCGCGGCGGCTGCGGGTGACGGTGTCCAGTGTGACGGTGGGCGGCGGGCCGTCCAGGAAGACATACCCGACCGAGGCGGCCCGGGTGGCATTGGCGTAGCGCAGCCAGGCGAGCGGGGCCGTGCCGGTGCCGGACCAGTGCGCACCGCCGCGGCGCCGCCCGGTGAGGGTGAGGGTGTCCGAAGGCGCGGCGATCCGGGTGTCGAGGGTGGTCGTCACCGGGCGGCCGGCGGCGTCGCCGACCCCCGCGGCCAGCACCACGATCTCGTCGTCGAACAGGAACCACGACTTGGTGGCGTCGGCGTCGCGGTACACCACGAAGTCCTCGGGCAGGTCGCCCGCCTGCTTCGCGGCGTACGCCACGTCGTCGGACTGGACGAACCCCGCCACCCCGTACGGGCCCAGGGCGGCGCCACCGGAGAACGGGTGGGTGCTCCGGGGGAAGTAGACATAGGTGTTCTGCGACTCCGAGGAGGAGGTGAAGCCACGCTCGGGGTTGTCGTACCAGGGCGTGCCGTAGAGCTCGGGGACCGTGCGGCGGGTCTCCACGGGGGCGGTGACACCGGCGAGGCGGTGGGGCGGCACGGCGGTGAGGTAGTCGACGCCGAACGCCTGGGTCTGGTCCTGGCCGGACAGATACAGGTGGTGGGCACCGTCCCCCTGGAACCAGGGCATCAGGTTCTCCCCGCTCATGTACTCGTATCTGCTGATCCTGGACGAGCTCCGGGCCAGGGCGAAGGCGTAGCCGGGGCGCCGGTGGACGGTCCTGTCCATCGCGTTGAACGCCACATGGTGCTCGGCGGGCCCGAGGTCGCCCGCCGGGACCGAGGAGTCGGCGAGGATGTCGGCGTAGGCCGTGATGGACACCGGGGACACGAACGCCGAAGGGTCGAGCGTGGCCTTCGAGGTCTGCCGCAGATACGCCACATAGCCCTTGAGCGCCGTGGCGTCGGCGCCGGTGGCATGGGCGGACAGGCCCACCACGGCCTCCACCACCTCGGCCGCGTCGGCGTATCCGGTGGCCGGCCGGGACACCCCGCGCCCCTTGACGATCTCCATCAGCCAGCCCTCGAAGAGCAGCGGTGCGAAGCCGTCCACCACCCACCCCTGGGCGACCCGGACCAGCTGGTCATCGGTGGTGTAGCCGGTGCCGTCGAGCATCTTGACGCTCTGCACGACACGGGTGAGCAGGCCCTTGCCGTAGGAGCCCGTGTAGGCCACGGACGCGTGCTGGATGAAGGAGCCGTCGGCGTAGAAGCCGTCGGTGACCCCGTGCCGCAGCTCATACGGGTCGATGGTGGCCAGGATGGTCAGCTGGTCGGCGAGGGCCTTGGCGATCCGGGCGTCGTCGCCGAGCACGGCGCCCTGGAGGACGCGGTTGGTGGTGATGTCTGCGAGGTTGGCGCCGGTGTGGAAGCGCGAGTCGAGGTCGACGTCACCGTCCTTGCCGTTTCGCAGATACGCGTCCATCGAGGCCACGTAGGTGGCGGCGAGATCGGGCCGGTAGGCGGCGAGTTCGTCCGCGAGCAGCGCCAGCACCTTGCTGACGTGGGTGGAGATGCCGATCTCCCAGGTGAACCAGTTGCCGTAGTAGCCCTTGGACTGGTCGCCGTAGTAGTGCTCATGGAGCCATATCAGACCGTCGATGACGCGTCGCTGGACACCGGTGTCGCCGTAGAGGCCGGAGGGTGTGCCGCCGTCCGGTGTGCGGGTGGCGAGGGCGATCTCGTAGAGGTACTGGAAGGAGCTGACCAGGTTGGGATCGCTGGTGCCCAGGGCGAGACCCTGGAAGAGCTCGCCCTGACCTGCGCGGTCCATCGCGGTGAGCCGGGAGCGGGCGGTCGCGGCGATGGCGGCGAGCTTGGCGCGCGGCTCGGGGCGGGCGTTGGTCTCCCGCGTCCCGGCGAAGACGGCCACGGTGTTGTCGATCAGCCGGGTGTGAGCGGCCCCGGCCGTCGTACCACCGGCCGCGGCCGGACCTCCCGCGGCCCGTGCCCGCAGCGGCAGGGCCACGGCGGCCAGGGCGGCGGACGGGAGCGTGGAGATGAGGGCACGGCGCGAGAGGGGCACGGACACGCTCCAACGGTCGACGGGGTCCGGCGGGAACCGACGGACCATTGAAGCAACCCCGGCTTCCCCTGTCACGGGGCCGGAACGGGCCGGAATCGGGGTGGGTGCGGCCGATCCGTGGTCCGTTCCGGCACCGGCGGTCACGGCACCGGCCCGCCCTTGGGCGGTGGCGTCAGTCCGTGGCGGTGGAGGAAGGCGTCGACGAGCCGGTCGGTGAACTCCTGGCCGACGGGTTCGCCGGTCACCAGCACCCGGTAGTAGACGGGCCCCATGAGCTGGTCGGTCTCGGCCACCAGATCCAGGCCGGGCGGCAACTCCCCGCGCTCCACGGCCCGTTCCAGCGGAAGCCGGTCGCGGCCGCGCTGGTCGTCGAGGAACCGCAACCGGAAGTCCCCGGCGAACGCCGGATCGTGCTGCGCCTGGGCGATCAGGGCCTTGAAGACGGCACCGGAGTCGGACGCGCTGAGGAACCAGGCCAGCTCGCACAGATAGGTGCGCAGGTCCCGGGCGAGGTCGCCGAGGTCGCGCACGGTCAGGTCCTCGGCCACGTCCTGGAGGAAGGCGTCCATGAGGACGGCGGTCTTGGTGCTCCACCAGCGGTAGATGGTCTGTTTGGCGACACCGGCCCGGGTGGCGATGCCCTCCATGGTGACGCCCGCGAAGCCCTTCTCGACCAGCAGGTCGTCGGCCGCGTTCAGCACCGCCAGCCGGGCCTGCTCGCTGCGTCCGTGCCGGTTGCCGTGGTGGCGTGCCGCCGGTCGGCCGGTGCCGGGCGTGCCCGTGGTCTGTGTCGCGCGTGCCATCTCGCCTCCCGGGCCAGGATAGCGAGCCGCCGGGGCCGCTCGGCCGCCGACTCCTGGCCATGCGGCCGGGAGGGGGGCTAGTCCCGGGAGGGCTAGTCCCGCTCCCCTTCGGCCTGTGAGGGAGTCGACCTCTGTACATCGGGGTGCCCGGTGTCCGTCTCGTCGTCGCGCTCGCCCTCGGCCTGCGAGGGGGTCGTCCACGGCACGTCCGGATGGCCGGTTTCCCGTTCGCGTTCGGTGCGGGAGGGGGCTGCCTCGGTCATGTGATGCCTCCGCTCCTCGTGCCCCCTGGTGCGGACGCTGCCGATTTTACGCCCGAAAGCCCACGTGGGCGTGGTGCGGCCGGGTCGCGGGGCCGCCTCGCCACGGTGTGCCACCACCTCTCACGGGCTGTTCCCGGCCACCATGCACTGATGTCGGCATATGAGGATGTCTATGTCTAGTCCAGTGACATGTTCACTGCAATGATGACAAGGCACTACCGGCACAACTCCGCACTGCCGGCACCACCGCACTCCCGGTACCCCGCGCACCCCCCGCTTCATATGCACTCCTCATTTCCCCCGCTGACGCGGCCGTGCGGCCGCGCGAGAGGTGGCGTATGTCCAGACGCGTCTCCACCCGATTCCGGGCCCTGCCCTGCTGGGCGTCGGCCTTGCTCCTGGCCCTGGGCGCGACCGCACTGGCCCCCGAGGCGTCCGCCCGGCCGGCCGTGCCGAGCACGATCCCGCTGGAGTTCACCAATAACTCCGGGCGCGGCGACCAGATCTACGTCTATACGCTCGGCACCCTGCTCTCGACCGGGCAGCAGGGCTGGGCCGACGCCTCCGGGACCTTCCACCCCTGGCCCGCCGGCGGCAACCCGCCCACCCCGGCGCCCGACGCGTCGATCGCCGGACCGGCGGGCGGCCAGTCCCTGACGATCCGCATCCCCAAGCTCTCCGGTCGGGTCTACTTCTCCTACGGCCAGAAGATCGACTTCAGGCTGACCACCGGTGGTCTGGTGCAGCCCGCCGTGCAGAACCCCTCCGACCCCAACCGGAACATCCTGTTCAACTGGAGCGAGTTCACCCTCGACGACTCCGGGCTGTACATCAACAGCACCCAGGTCGACATGTTCTCCGCGCCCTACGCGGTGGGCGTGCAGGGCGCCGGCGGGGGCACGAAGACCACCGGTCACCTCAAGCCCGGCGGCTACAACGGCGTCCTCAACGCACTGCGCGCACAGCCCGGCGGCTGGGACAAGCTCATCCAGACCCGCCCGGACGGCACCGTGCTGCGGGCCCTGTCACCCGGGCACGGCATCGAGGCGGGCGCCCTGCCCGCCAACGCGATGGACGACTACATCAACCGGGTGTGGCAGAAGTACACCGGCACCACCCTCACGGTCACACCCTTCGCCGACCGGCCGAACGTCAGGTACTCCGGGCGGGTCTCCGGCGACGTCATGAACTTCACCGATGGTTCGGGAGCCGTGGTCACCAGCTTCCAGAAGCCGGACTCCGACTCCGTCTTCGGCTGCTACAAGCGTCTTGACGCCCCCAACGACCAGGTGCGCGGCCCCATTTCGCGGACCCTGTGCGCGGGCTACAACCGCACGACCCTGCTCACCAACCCCAACCAGCCGGACACCGGCGGCGCGGGGTTCTACGCCGACGGCGTGACCAACCACTACGCGCGCGTCATCCACGGCCAGATGGCGGACGGAAAGGCGTACGCCTTCGCCTTCGACGACGTCGGCCAGCACGAGTCGCTGGTCCACGACGGCGATCCGCAGCAGGCGTCCATCACCCTGGACCCCTTCAACTAGGCCGGGAGGAGGCACGGTATGAGACAAGAGAGACCGCCGCGCACCCGCCTGGCCGCCCTCGCCATCGGAGCACTCGCCCTGCTGGCCCCGCAGCTCCTCTCGGGCACGGCCGAAGCGGCCACGGCGGACGCGGCCACCGCCCAAAGGGCCGCCGCCGAAAGGGCCACGCCCGAAGCGGCGCCGTCCGCCACCGTGTGCAACAAGTACTGCGACGCCCGCGACCCGGCGCTCGCCCCACAGAGCCGCACCCCCGTCACGGCCTCCGTCTTCTCCCGTTCGATCGCCCTGCACTTCGACGACACCGACGCGATGGGCTGGGCGTCCGTCGACAACGGCAGCCCCGGCGACGAGGTGTGGCTGGACCGCTCGTTCGACGGCGGCAGGACCTGGTCCTCCGGCAGCCGTCTGGGCAACACCGCCGTCCCCGCCGGACAGCGCGGCTGGCGCACCCTGATGTACAACGTGGACGACTGGGGTGCCAAGGGCGTCGGCGCGCTGCGGGCCTGCGGCAAGGCCGGTGACCGCGCCGACATCGCGTGCACGCCGTGGGCCCGTACGACCTGGAACGCGGGCGACCGCCGTACGGCCGCCGCCACCGCCCAGATGGCGTTCTACTCGTACGACACCGGGCTGTTCTCCACCACCGGCTGGTGGAACTCGGCCAACGCCCTCACGGCCGTCATCGACAACATCCGCGTCACGGGCATGCACAGCTATGAGTACGCGATCGCCCGCACCTACGACCTCAACCTCGGTGCGCAGGGCGGGCAGTTCCGCAACGACTACATCGACGACACCGGCTGGTGGGGCCTGGCGTGGGTGGCCGCCTACGACCTCACCGGGGACTCCCGCTATCTGGCCACCGCCCGCGCCGACGCCGACTACATGGCCTCCTACTGGGACTCCACCTGTGGCGGCGGGGTGTGGTGGAGCACCGCGAAGACGTACAAGAACGCCATCGCCAACTCCCTCTACCTCCAGCTGAACGCCGCCCTGCACAACCGGATCCCCGGCGACACCGCCTACCTCCAACGGGCCGAGGCGGAGTGGACCTGGTTCCAGGGCACCGGCATGGTGAACTCCTCGAACCTGGTCAACGACGGCATCGACCTGGGCACCTGCAAGAACAACGGCGGCGAGGTCTGGTCCTACAACCAGGGTGTGCTGCTCGGCGGCCTGAGCGAGCTGCACCGGGCGACCGGCGACGGCTCGGTGCTCGACACGGCCCGTCGCATCGGCACGGCCGCCACCACCTCGACCCGGCTCAACACGGCCGACGGCATCCTCAGGGACCCCTGTGAGACCGGTGACTGCGGCGCCGACGGCCCGTCGTTCAAGGGCGCCCATGTGCGGGGGCTGGCCAAGCTGAACGCGGCCCTGCCCGACCATCCCTACACGGCCTACCTCACACGGCAGGCGGACCGCGCCTACGCCGCCGACCGCAACGCCCTGGACCAGTACGGACTGCGCTGGTCAGGACCGCTGGACAAGACCGACGCGGCACGACAGCACAGTGCGCTGGACCTGATGAACGCGGCTTCCTAGACGACGGCAGAAGCCACGACAGAAGCCACGGCAGCGGCAGCGCTCATATCAGGGCCGCAGGATGAGCTTGCCGCGGCTGTGGCCGCTCTCGCTCTGCTCATGGGCCTCGGCGGCGTCGGCGAGCGGGAAGCTCCGTACCACCGGCACCCGCAACCGGCCCTCCGCGGCGAGCCGGGCGTAGTCGGCGATGAGCTCCATGCGGCGGCCCCCGCCACCCGCGGAGAAGGTGACACCGAGATCGGCGGCCGCGGGGTCCGCGATGGTGACGACCCGGTCGGTCGTGCCGCCCCGCAGCTCGATCGACACGGGCAGGGCGCCCTGGCCGGCCGCGTCGTAGACGGCGTCGACACCCTTCGGCGCCACGGCGCGCACCCGGTCGGCCAGGCCCTCGCCGTACGCCACGGGGATCGCGCCGAGCGAGCGCAGATAGTCGTGGTTGGCGGGCGAGGCGGTGCCGATGACGGTGGCGCCCCGGGCCACCGCGAGCTGGACACCGATCCCGCCGACCGCACCGGCGGCCCCGTGCAGCAGCAGCGTCTCGCCCTCCTTCAGCCCCAGCAGGTCCAGCACGCGTTCCGAGGTCTCGGTGGCCACGGGCAGCGCCGCGGCCGTCTCCCAGTCGAGTCCGGCGGGCTTGGGGACGACATCCGTGGCCAGCGCGTACGTCGCATAGGCCCCGGTGTCCGTCCAGCCAAGCACCTCATCGCCCACCGACACACCGGTGACCCCGTCACCGACCTCGTCGACGACCCCGGCCGCCTCCATGCCCGGGATCGCGGGGAACGCGGCGGGGCCCATCTGCGGCATCCAGCCACTGCGGATCTTGTAGTCGATGGGGTTCACGGCGGCGGCGACAACCTTCAGCCGCACCTGCCCCGGGCCCGGATGGGGCTCCTCGGTCTCCTTCAGCCGCAGCACCTCGGGGCCGCCGTACTCCTCGTAGACGATCGCCTTCATCTCACTCACACTCCCGTCAGCCTTGTCCAGGGCATGTTTGCCGTGACAACGCCATCCTGGGCCGGGACATGCCCCACCCCGGCCGTTCCTTCGGCCAGTTCCACCTGGCCGGAGGAACGGCCGGGGCCGCGGGACGGGCCATTACGCTGACGGACATGGACCTCACGGCCGCAGTCGATGTGATCCGGGCACCCCTGGGCGAGATACTGCCGCGCCTGTCCGCAGCGCTCTCCGGGGCGATCGCGCACCGGGCGGTGGCCGAGCTCTCCGGCAACTGCCCGCACTCGCCGTTCAAGACCCATGGCGACCCGCCCGGTGACCCCGGCACCGCCATCACCACCGCCGAGCTGGCGGCCCTCGCCCCGGCGGCGCGCGCCGAGGGCACCTGGCAGGGCCGGGCGTGGCTGGCCGGGGCCGAGGTGCCCGTGCTGGCCGTGCACAGCGACGCCACCGCACGGGGCGCGCTGCTCGTCCTCGTACGGACCGAGGAGACCCCCGTCCCGGCCGGGGCCCTGGCGGCCACCCGCGCCCTGTGGGACCTGGTGACCGCCCACCGCGACCGGATGGCGGCCGAGGCGGTGCCCGGGGCGCTGGGCCAGTCGCGGGCCGCGGCGGCGGCGCGGGCCACGGCCATCGCCGAGCTCGTCGACGCCCACGGCGCCGCGCTGTCCGCCCTGCTCGGCGTGTTGCGCACCCGCGATCTGGACGACCGGACCGCGCGGGCCCGCGCGGTGGACCTCGCCGTCAGCGCCCTGGCCGAAGTGCGCGCCCGGACCGAACGCGATCAGGCGCTGGTGGAGGAGCCGGCCGGTGACGCCTTCGCCCGGCTCGCCGAATCGCTCCGCCCCGAGCTGCGCGGCCTGTCCGTCAGGCTGGACCTCGGCCCGCCCGGCACCGAGGAGGGCGCGGACCGGCTGCTCGCCGCCGATGTGGCCAACACGGCCCGCGCGGTGGTGCGGGCCGTGGTGCACGCCATGCTCAACGAGCAGGGGCCGGGTCAGCACGGCGCGCCGCGCCCGGTGGGCCGCGTGCACATCGGCTGGAAGGTCGGCGAGGGCGAGCTGCGCGCCACCGTGCGGGACGACGGCCCCGGCGTCCTGACGCGGACCGCCCTGGACGCCCGCCGGGTCGGGGAGCGGCTGGCCGCGCTGGGCGGACGGCTGGACGTGGACGCGGTCCCGGAGTGGGGCACCACGGTGACGGCCACCGTGCCGCTCGGCCCGCCGCAGCCCGCCCGCGAGGATCCGCTGGACGTCCTGGGGGCGCGCGAGCTGGAGGTGCTGGAGCGGCTGGCCCGCGGACGGCGCAACCGGCAGATCGCCCAGGAGCTCCACATCAGCGAGTCCACGGTGAAGTTCCACGTGGCGAACATCCTGGAGAAACTGGGCGTCACCTCGCGCGGCGAGGCGGCCGCGCTGGCCCACACCTGGGGGGCCACCGGCTCCTGAGCGACCGCTGACACGGCGTATCCGGCAGGCACGTCGGCGGACGGCCTTACGCTTCGGAACGTATCGTTGGCGAGGAACGGCGAGCGGAGCGTTTGATGACCACACCGCGGGACCTGCTGATCGTCACTCTCGACGTGGCGCCCATCCGACCCCTGGAGCGGGGCGACCTGTCGCTCGCGCTCGCGGGAGCCGAGCTGATCGACCTCCTCGGCATCGAGGCGCTCACGATCGAGGAGGAGCGGATCGTGCCGGGGCTCTGCCCGCCGACCGGGGACCGCCTGCTGGACGAGGCCGCGGCGTCGCTCGTCGGCCAGTCGCCCCACGAGCCGGTCGGCGAGTGGCTGTGGCGCCGGGGCCGCGGTCTGTCCTCCGCCTATCTGGACGCCCTGGAGGAGGCGGGACAGCTCACCCGGCGGCGCCACGGCTGGCTGCCGCTGCGCGCCGGTCAGGCGGTGCCGGTCGACTCACCCGCCCGCCGCCACGCGATGGACCGCTGGGCCTCGGACGAGCCCGTCCTCGCGACCCTCGCGGCGGCCATCGGCATCCGTGAGGAGCCCGCGGAAGACGCTGCGGGCCCGGTCGGCGACGCGGCCGTGACCGTGCTCGCCGCCGTCAACGACGCCGTGATGGAGCTGGAGGCCGAGCGGCAGCGGCGGGCCATCGAGGAGGCGGCCTACGACAACATCTGGCGCGGCGAATGACCGCGTGACGGTGAGGGGGTGGCGTACCCCGCGGGAGTGGCGCGGCGCCGTCGCGGGTGGCGCGGTGCCGCCGGGGGGTCGCGCGCCGTCGATGATGGCAACCGTGGCCGCGGGCGGTCCGTGCCGCCGTATCGTGTCGGGTGATCCAACACGTCCCACTGGGCACCACCCCCGAACGGAGACGCACATGGACACATCCGCCCGAGCGTCCGGCCACAGATCCCCCCACCACGACGCCGGTCCCCGCACGGCACCCTTTCCGCAGGCCCTCATCGACGACTTCCGCACGCGGCCGGAGCTGCCCGCCTTCGAACACCGCTCACGTGTGCGCACCCGCGGCGAGGTGCTGGAGCTGATCGGCCGGTGTGCCGACGGGCTGCGGGTGGCCGGACTCGGCCCGGGCCGTTCGGTGGCGGTGGCCACCGATGTGACGCCCGAGGGTTTCGCGCTGCTGATGGCGGCCTACGCGCTGGGCTGCCGGGTGACGGGGCTGCGCCCCGGCATGACCCCGGCCCAGCTGGTGTACGTCCTCTCCGATGGAATCGACGTCCTGGTGGCCGACGAGACCGGGGCCACCCCCGAACTGCTGGACGCGGCGGGCGGGGTGACCGTGCTGCGGCTGGGCCCGGACCTCCTGGACGCCCACCCGAAGGCCACCGGTGAGCTGACCGCCGAGGGCCGTCCCGATGACATCGCCCTGGTGACGCTGACCAGCGGCAGCACCGGACAGCCCAAGGGCTGTGCGCACAGCTACCGTTCGCTCTCCCTCAACTGGGCCTGGCAGCCCGCCTGTTGGCCCGAGCGGACCGCACGGCTCGCGGTGGGCTACGAGCGGTATCTGCTCTTCGGCACCCTGAGCAGTGCGGTGATCTTCGAGCATCTCGGGGTCTGCCTGATGGGTGGCGGCACCGCCGTCATCCCCGAACCGCCGTTCGTCTTCCCCCAGGTCTTCGAGCGCCACCGGATCACCGCGTGTCTGCTGACCGTGCCCCGGCTGCACCACGTGCTGGACGTGCTGCGCACGGACCGCGTGGACACCTCCAGCCTCCGGGTGCTGCTGGTGGCCGGGTCCCCGCTCGCCCCGCACCGGCTCGCGGAGGCGGCCCGGCTGCTCGGCCCGGTGGTCCACCAGGGCTACGGGCAGACGGAGACCGGCATGCTCGCCCTGCTCACGCCGGATGAGATGGCCGAGTTTCCGGACCGGGTGTACGACTCGGTGGGCCGGCCGTGGTCCGGGGTGGAGATGGACGTCCGCGACCCCGAGGGGCGGCCGGTGCCCACCGGGACCACCGGCGAGATCTGGGTGCGCACCGACTCGGCGATGGCAGGCTACTGGAAGGACGAGGAGCGGACCCGGGAGGTGCTGCGGGCGGGGTGGGTGCGCACCCGCGATATCGGACACCTGGACGGCCACGGCTTTCTGCGGCTCACCGGGCGCGCCAGGGACGTGGTCATCATCAACGCGATCGTGCACTACGCCGGGGCGATCGAACGGGCGCTGGCGGCCCATCCCGATGTCGACCAGGCGTATGTGGTGGGCGCGCCCGACGAGCGCACCGGTGAGGCCGCCCACGCCTTCGTCGTCCCGGCCGGGGGCCGTGCACCGGACCTCGGCGCCGTATGCGCGTTCGTCGCGGCGGAGCTGGGGGAGGCGAGTGTCCCCGCCACCGTCACCGTCGTGACCGAGGTGCCGGTCGCCGCGAGCGGGAAACCGGACAAGCGGGCGCTGCTGTCGCGGGTCGCCGGGCCGCTGGAGACGGCGTGACGGTGTGGGGTCGCCCGGGCTGAGGGGTTCCCGGTGTGCCCGCGGGCACACCGGGAACCCGTCCGCTTCCGTGCGGTGGGTGGCGCTCAGCTCCCCGCCGGGACCGCCGCCGCGGTGTCGCTCGGCTCCCCGGCCGCCCGGGACCTGGCGTCCCTGCGGTCCAGCCAGTTGAGCACCGGGACCGTCATCACCGTGGTCACCAGGGCCACCAGGACCAGCGCCGCGAACAGCTCATCACCGACGATCCCGGCCGACAGCCCGATGTTGAGCGCGATGAGCTGCATCAGCCCGCGCGCGTTCATCAGGGCGCCGACCCGGACGGCCACCGGACCGGGCTCCCCGCAGAGCTTCGCGGCCACCCAGCAGCCGCCGAACTTGCCGACCGAGGCGAGCACGACACAGCCCGCGCCGAAGGCCATCACGGCCGGGTCGGAGAACACGTCGAAGCGGGTGTTCAGACCGGAGTAGGTGAAGAACATCGGCACGAAGATGACCTGGGTCGGCCCCTGGACGGTCCGCACCACCCGCTCGGACGCCTCGTGGCGCGGCATGGCCAGCCCCACGGAGAACGCCCCGAAGACGGCGTACAACTGGATGGTGTCGGTGAACCAGGCGCCGCAGAACAGCACCGCGACCGTGAACAGCAGCCGGGACTCGTCGCTGAGCCCCGGCCTGGTCACGATCCACGCCAGCAGCCGCCGCCCCACCAGGAGCAGGACGGCCACGAAGAGCAGCGAACCGCCCAGCGCCTTGACGATCGGCCCAGGTTTCTCCGAGGCCACGCTCAGCACTCCGGCGAGGAGGAGCCAGGCGACCGCGTCATCGGTGGCCCCCGAGGCGAGGGACAGCGAGCCGAAGCGGGTCCCGGACAGCCCCCGTTCGGTGATGATGCGGGCCAGCATCGGGAAGGCGGTGACGGCGAGGGCGACCCCGACGAAGGCCGCCGTCACCCAGACCGAGACCCCGTCGACGAAGATGGGGACGTGGCCGTGCGAGGCGAGGGTCAGCCCCACACCCAGCAGCAGCGGCACCAGCACCCCGGCGGCGGAGACGGTCACCGCGGTTCCGGCCAGCCCGCGCCCGGCGTGGGCCCGGAATTCGTACCCCGCGTGGAACATCAGGGCGACCAGACCGATCTGCCCGGCCACGTACAGCACCGGTATGAGTTCCGCCGGGAAGACCGCGTCAGAGGCGCCCGGCGCCACCAGGCCGAAGAGCGAGGGGCCCAGCACCACGCCGGCGATCATCTCCGCGACCACCGGCGGCTGGCCGAACCGGCCCATCACCAGCACCACCAGACGGCAGGTCAGCAGGATGACCACGGCGGCGATGAAGAAGGCGGGGGCGAGTTCCGTGGGAGTCATCGTCCCGCCCCCCTCATCGGCTCCCGGCGACGGCGGGGTAAGGCGGTGTCACCGGACGCCGTGGCGAAGTAGTCGCGGCACAGCCCCTGGCGCCGGGCGTCCCACACCATGTAGCCGCCGAGCACCAGCTGGGTGAGGCTGCGCGGCACCGCCTCCCAGCGGTCGCCCAGCCGCATCCCCGCGAGCCTCGCCGCCCGGGCGGCCGGTCGCCAGGCCACCCGGGCCCGCCGGGGGGTGTGCGGGATCAGCAGACAGGGGCCGCGGCTGGGCAGCGACCGGGTGTGCTCGGCCGTGGACGCCAGCCGGAAGCGCCGCAGGACCTCCTCGGCCGCCACCCGCATGGTCAGCACGGCGAAACCACGGGCCGGGCAGGGCCGGTTGGCGGTCACGCCGAACGGGATGAAGGCGGTGGGCCGGGTGTCCGCGGACAGCCAGCGGCCGGGGTCGAACCGCGGCGGCCCGGTGGCTCCCGACCGCTGGTACTCGGGGTAGTTGAACAGCAGGACCGAGCCCGCCGGTATCGCGGGTCTTCCGGCCCGGGGGATCTCGTCGGTGGTGATGCGGTGGGCCACGCCGAACAGCGGGAAGTGCTGCAGCGTCTCGTCGATGACCCGGTCCAGGTAGCCGTCGTCCTCCTCGCCGGAGTGCAGACGGTCCTGGACGCCCCGGTGGGTGGCGAGGGCCAGCAGCAGATGGGCCATCGCCTCCGACGTCTGCACCACTGCGGTGTTGAAGAACGTGCCCTGCAGGTAGTACGCCCGCTCCCGCTCGGTGAGCAGGGACGGCAGCGGCACCGGCGGGGGATCGCCCGCCAGCCGTTCGCGCAGATACGCGGTGAGCCGGTCCCGCCGGTCCATATGGCGCAGGCTGGTGCACTTCAGTGCGCTGACCACGTCCTCGGCGTTGGCGACGATGAGGTCGCGGACGTGGGGCGGACACGGTTCGCGGAAGACCACCTCGTAGTAGACCTCGGCCCACACCGGCATCATCAGATCGCGCAGTCGCACCCGGTGCTCCCGGGTGCCGTGTCCGCCGGTCCGCTCGTCGAGTTCATCGAGCACCCGCCGGGTGCAGCGGCCGACCAGTTCGCTCCACCGCTCGCGGGAGAGCCCGGCGAGGATCTGCCGGGTGCTCCTGGCCACGTCGTCGTAGCGGGGGCCGGGTTCCAGATGTTCCTGGTGGACCTCGGGGCCGGGGGAGAGCCAGTACCAGAAGAGGTCGGAGAGGGCGGCGCCGCGGCTGCGGCCGTTCGCGGCCGGATGCCCGTAGACCCGCTTGAACTCCTCGACGGGCACCTCCCGGCCGGGCGCCGGGATGCCCTCCTCGCCGTTGACCCGGGCGAAGAGGCGCACCCGCAGGGCGATCACCGTCCGGGGCAGCCAGTACGGCAGGCTGGCGGTCAGCGCCACGGCCGCCGCAGCGGCGGCCGGGCGTCCGACGCGGCTCATGAGACCGCCCCACCGGGCCGGACGGCATACCCAGCGGTGTCCGGCCAGACCGGGGCGCGCACCAGGTCCGGGGTGAGGTCCCGGACACCGGTGGCGCCGCACAGTGCCAGCGCCTGGTCGACCTCGTCGCGCAGCAGCTCCAGCAGCCGCCGCACCCCCTTCTCCCCGCCCTCGGCCAGGGCCCACATCACCGGGCGGCCGATGCCCACGGCGGATGCGCCGAGCGCCAGCGCCTTGACCACATCGGTGCCCCGCCGCACCCCGCCGTCCAGCACGATCGGGATCCGGCCGGCGACCGCCGCGTGGATCTCGGGCAGCAGCTCGATCGTGGCGGGCACGGTGTCCAGCTGACGGCCCCCGTGGTTGGAGAGCAGCAGCCCGTCCACCCCGTGGCGCACCGCCAGCAGGGCGTCCTCGGGGTGCAGGGCGCCCTTGAGCAGAATGGGCAGCGAGGTGATGCCGCGGAGCCAGTCGATGTGCTGCCAGGAGATCTCCGGCGACATGGCGATCTGCCGCACCCGGCCGCCCTCGCCCGGCTCGGCCATGTGCGCGCAGCGCAGTCCGTCCGGCAGATCCAGGAAGCCGTTGCGCAGGTCGCGCTCGTGGGCGCCGCGCACCGGGGAGTCCACGGTGACCACCAGCGCGCCGCACCCGGCGTCGGTGGCCCGCCGTACCAGGGTCCGGGTGAAGTCCAGGTCGGGCTGGAGGTAGAGCTGGAACCACAGGGGCGCCGGGGCGCCGTCCTCACCGGAGCCCCGGATGGCCTCCGCGATGTCCTCCACCGCCACCGTGGACGCCATGCTCACGATCATGATCGCGCCTGCCGCGGCGGCGGCGCGTGCGGTGGCCAACTCCCCTTCCCCGTCGCAGAGTTTGTGGAAGGCGGTCGGCGAGAGCAGGACCGGTGTCCTGGCCCGGCCGCCGAGCACGGTGATGTCCAGCGACCGCTCGGCGCTGCCGCGCAGCACCCTGGGCAGCAGCCGCAGCCGCCGGAACGCCTCTTCATTGGCCCGTACGGTGATCTCGTCCGCCGCCCCGCCGGCGATGAAGTCGGCGTGGACGGGATCGAGTCTCCTCCGGGCGGCGGTTTCGAAGTCCTTAACGGTCATCAGCATGGGGCGGGGTCACCGCCCCGCGCCGGTGGGCTGTGCGTCCAGCTCATGCGCGAAGAACTCGACCAGCGGGGCGTGGTGGACCTTCGGGTGGTTCCACTCGTTCTCCAGGTTCTCGGCCATGTGGTGGGTGCCGAGGAGTTCACCGCCCCGGAAGTGGCGGATCACCGGATGCAGATAGGCGGCGTCGAAGGCCTCCCCGACCGAGTTCTGCGCCGCCCGGCGCACCGTGATGTCGAAGGGGTCGACCTTGTCGTGGTCGGGGCCGTACTCCAGGGTGACGAGGAAGTAGTCGGCGCCCGCCGTCAGGGGGGACTCATGGGCGTAGGCGACCGGCACCTCCTCGTGGTAGCGGCTCTGGCCGCCGCCCTCCGTGACCAGCAGATCGCCGATCACACCGAACTGCTGCCACAGCGCGGAACTGCGGTTGACCCGCGCCACCACGGCGTCCGCCAGCGCGGACGGCTCGGCGGCCAGCGGCTGGTGCGGCCAGGGCCGGCCGTGGTGGCGCTCGTCGAGGATCCGGCCCAACGCCCGTACGCCGTAACGGAATCCATGGATGAAGCCATTGGTGGAGTGCTTGAAGTCGCGTTGCTGGGTGAGGGTGCCGGCGAAGTACAGCCCGGGCACGTTGACCGATTCGTAGGCCGGGGTGAGGGCGGCGAAGCGGTCGTTGATGACGAGGTCGGGGCGGCACTCGGCGTCGAACGGCGAGGCGTCGAAGCGGAAGCCGGTGCACACGATGATCCGGTCGTAGCGCAGCTCCTTCACGACCTCGTCCGCCCGGGAGAAGCTGAACCGCACGCGGTACCCGCCGCCGTCGCCCGGCTCCTTCTCGATCGAGAGCACATTGCCGTCGAGGATGGCGTTCTGCGACTTGAGCTGGTAGGTGTCGAGGAAGTTGTTGTTGACGGCGCGCAGATGGCCGACGTAGTGGGTCTTCCACGCCAGCCGCAGACTGTGCGGTCCGGCCACGTGGATGACGGCGGCCGTCTCGATGAGGTTGTCGGCGGTCTCCAGCGCGGAGTTGCCCTTGCCGAGGATCAGCACCCGCTGGTCGGTGAAGTCGTCGGGGTCCACCGAGACGGCGGTGTAGTTCTCGGCGGTCTCGATGCCCGGCACATCGGGGACATGGGGGCGGCTCACTCCGGTGGCCATCACCAGCCGCCGGGCGCGGTGGTCGGTGCCGTGCTGATCGGTGACGATGAAGCCCTCGTCGCCGCGGCGGATCCGTTCCGCCCGGGTGTCATAGGCGATCTCGAGGCCGAACGCCTCGGCGAAGTCGGCCAGATAGCGCACGAGATCGTCGGCGGCCGGGAAATAGCGTTTGCTGTAACGGGTGAAGAGCAGCTCGGGATCCGGGGACAGCAGGGAGTTCCAGTCCATACGGAGGTTGAACTCGGGGTCGTCGATGCCGGTGTGCACCTTGTTGCTGGAGATCAGCTGGCGGTGGCGGGGGAAGGTGCGGAAGAAGGTGCCCGGTGTGCTCCCTGCTTCCAGGATTCGATAGCGGTGGCCCGCCGTGGCCAACTGGTGTCCGAGCTGGAGGCCGGCGGGGCCGGCGCCGATCACGAGGTAGTCGAGGACCTGGGAAGAGTGGAGGGGTTCCTTGTGCACAGTGCCTTCCTTCCAGGAGCGTGATGCCATGGGAAAGCCGTGGACAATTTCCTTTAAAACTCAACAACCACTCTATTGAGCTCTGTTCAACTTCAGCAACATCGAAAACAGGCCAGTGGGATCGCGGGCGGAGGCGGCCTGGCCCGCCTCCGCCCGCGCACCTACCCCCTCATCACCAGGTCACCGGCAGTTCGTAGACGCCGTAGACGGATCCGTCGTGTTTGAACGGGATGCTCTCCAGCCCGACGGCGGGCCGCAGCGTGGGGATGCGGCGGTAGAGGGTGCCGTAGACGACCTGGAGCTCCATCCGGGCCAGCGGCTGGCCCAGGCACTGGTGCACCCCGAAGCCGAAGGCCACATGGCGGCGGGCGTCCCGCCGGAGGTCAAGCCGGTCGGGCTCGGCGAACATCCCCGGGTCCCGGTTGGCGATGTCATTGGCCAGGATCAGCCCCTCGCCCGCACGGATGACCTCCCCGCCGATCTCGATGTCCTCCACCGCCACCCGGCGCCGCCCGCTGTGGGTGATGTGCAGATACCGCAGCAGCTCCTCCACCGCCGAGGCGATCAGACGGCGGTCCTCGGTGTCGCGCAGCAGGGCGAGTTGTCCGGGGTGCTCGAACAGCGCGAGGGTGCCGAGCGCGATCATGTTCGCGGTGGTCTCGTGGCCCGCGATCAGTAGCAGCACACCCATCTGCGCCGCCTCGTTGCGGGACAGCTCGCCCGCCGTGACCCGCTCGACAAGACCGGACAGCAGATCGTCCGCGGGATGGGCGATCTTCTCGCCCAGCAGGCCGTCCAGATACTCGATCAGATTGCCATGGGCGGCCGAGCGCTGCTCGGGGGTGACGCTCCGGTTGATGATGACCTTGCTGTTGTCCTGGAAGAAGTCGTGGTCGGCGTAGGGCACTCCGAGCAGCTGACAGATGACCAGCGAGGGCACCGGCAGGGCGAACGCCTCCATCAGGTCCACCGGGTTCGGACCCGCCAGCAGCTCGTCGATCAGGTCGTCCACGATCCTCTGCACACCGGGCCGCATGGCCTCCACCCGCTTGATGGCGAACGGCGCCGTCACCATCCGCCGCAGCCGGGCGTGTTCGGGGTCGTCCTTCAGGATGAAGCTGACCCCCGTACCTCCGGGCGGCATCGGGGCCTGGCGGGGGTAGCCGGGCCGCTGGATGTCGGCGCTGACCCTCGGGTCGCCCAGCAGCGCCCGCTGATCGGCGTACCGGGTCACCAGCCACGGCGTACTGCCGTCCCACAGGCGGACCTTCGCCAGCGGCCCCTCCTGCTGCAGGTCCCGCAGCCCCGGGGGCGGGTCGAACGGGCAGCCCGCCGCCCTGGCCATCGGAAACTCCGGGGCCCGCGCGGTGCGTTCGTCCACCGGGTGCACTGTGCCGGTCATCGATCCCTCGATTCGTGTGAGGCGTGTGGTGAAACCCCCGTTGTCGATCGACGGCCCGCACGGGCCGCTGGTGCGTGGACCCGTGATCAGCGGGTGACGGGCGCCAGCCACAGCCCGACGATCCCGTCGATCAGGCCGGTGGCGGCGTCGTGCCAACTGGCCCGGGGCGTGGCGGTGTTCTCGGCGAGGGCGCGCTCCCGCTCGGCGCACATGTGCAGGATCAGCTGGCGGGCCATGGCCCCGCGCTCGATGTGCACCTCGATCGGCAGCTCGGGGAGGCACCGGTTGAACCCCTCGACGGTCTGCCGCAGCGCCGGGGAGGCCAGGGACTCATCGGCCATGATCTCGTGGAGCGCCGGGTCGGTCATCACCTGGGCGCAGAACCGCGCGTACCAGGTCGGGCTGGGCAGCTCCGCCAGATGCTCGAGGACCGGGCGCACCAGACAGGCCACCCAGTCCCGAACGTCGGTGGAGTCGCCGATCCCGTCCAGCGCCCGCAGCCGCAACCGCTCGATCTGCTCGGCGTGTTGCCGGGCGATCGCCCGCACCAGATCGGCCTTGGTGCCGAAGTGGTAGCCGACCGCCGCGTTGTTGCCCTGCCCCGCGGCCTCGCTGACCTGGCGGTTGGAGACCGCGTACACCCCGCGCTCGGCGAACAGCCGCTCCGCGGCGGCGAGGATCGCCCCACGCGTGGCATCGGCCCGCTCATGCCGTACGGCCCTTCCCACCACGGTCACCACCGCACCGCGAGCCCGCACGGCCCGCCCACGGCAAGGCCCCGCGACTGCCACAGCTGCTCCACGGCGCTTCTCCCTCGGCCCGGGGCGGTCATCGACAAGATCAGGCAACCCCAACGGCCCCCTTAAGTCAAGCGACTGATTTAACTCTCTCGGGGGTCTTCAGCTCTCTCGGGGGTCGGACGGGCGCGGCGGCGCCGTCGTGCCGCGGACCTCGAGGACCGGGGCGGTGAGGGCCACCTCGCCGGGGCGGGCGGGGTCGGCGATCCGGTCGAGCAGTCGGCGCGCGGCGCGGCGGCCGATGTCATGACCCGCGTTGTCCACGGTGGTGAGCCACAGATGGCGCAGCCGTGCGAGATAGGTGTTGTCGTAGCCGACGAGGGAGAGGTCGCCCGGCACCCGGAGGCCCAGCTCCTCGGCGGCCGACAGGGCGCCGACCCCGGCCATGTCGTTGAACGCGAAGACGGCGGTGGGCCGGTGCGGCGCGGCCAGCAGCCGGACCGTGGCCCGGTAGCCGCCCTCCTCGGTCAGATCGCCCTGCTCCACGGCCGCCGACCCGGACAGGCCGTGCTCGCGCATCACCGCCTCGAAGCCGCGGCGGCGCAGTGTGCCCACCGAGCCCTGCCCCGCGATATGGGCGATGTGGCGGTGGCCGAGGCCGATCAGGTGCTCGGTGGCCAGCCGGGCACCCAGCTCGTCGTCGCCCGCGACGATGTCCACGGCGGACAGTACGGGCTCGCGGGTGCCCGCGACCACCGTGGGCAGCCGCGCGGCCGCCGTGCGCACCGCCGCCGGGTCGGGGAGCGTGCCCACGGCGATCAGGCCGTCCACCCGCAGCTCGGTGAAGGTGTGGGTGAGGTCCTCGCCGAGCCGCCGGTTGAGGCGGCCGTCGGCCAGCAGCGTCCGCAGACCGCTCGCGTACAGCTCGGAGTTGAGGCCGTCGAGCAGCTCCACGAACCAGGGGTTGCGCAGGTCGTTGAGGAGCACTCCGACGGTCCTGGTGCGCCGCTCGCTGAGGCTGCGCGCGGCGGCGTTGGGCCGGTAGCCCAGCTCCTCGACCGCGGCCAGCACGGCCCGCCGCTTCTCGGGGCGCACCTGCTCGGAGCCGCGCAGCACCAGGGAGACCAGGGACTTCGACACTCCGGCCCGTTCGGCGACATCGCGGATCGTCGGTGGTCTCATGGTGTGGACCGTTCCACAGGGTGAACACGGTTGTCAAAGGGGTTGACACCTGCGGAGTTGGGCTTTCAGTGTGGGCCGGGAAGGTTCTGGAACGGTCCAAAGAAGGGCAGTCATGGTGAGTACGCTCGGGGTCGCCGTCGTGGGATTCGGCTGGATGGGGCGGGTGCACACCCAGGCGTACGTCCGGCTGCCGCACCACTTCCCCCAGCTGTCCGTACGGCCCGAACTGGTCGCCGTCGCCGACGAGGTGCCCGGCCGGGCCGAGGAGGCCGCCGGGCGGTACGGCTTCGCCACCGCCGCCCGGGACTGGCAGGAGGTCGCCGCCGA
Source organism: Streptomyces antioxidans (assembly GCF_000968685.2). Classification (GTDB taxonomy): domain Bacteria; phylum Actinomycetota; class Actinomycetes; order Streptomycetales; family Streptomycetaceae; genus Streptomyces; species Streptomyces antioxidans. The sequence continues at coordinate 160,864 of NZ_LAKD02000032.1, read as the reverse complement.
CCCCCGGGTCCAGGCGGTGAGCATCGCCGCGCCGAACTTCCTGCACCGCGAGATCGGCGTCGCCATGGCCCGGGCGGGCAAGCACATCTGGATCGAGAAGCCGGTCGGGCTCACCACCGACGACGCCCGCGCGGTCGCCGGGGCCGTGGCCGAGGCCGGGGTCCAGGGCGCGGTCGGCTTCAACTACCGCAACGCACCCGCCGTCCAGACCGCCCGCGCCATGATCTCCGCCGGGGAGGTCGGCACCGTCACCCACGCCCGCGTCCGCCTCTTCAGCGACTACGCCGCCCATCCGGAGTCCGCCCTGACCTGGCGGTACGAACGTGGGCGCGGCGGCAGCGGAGTGCTGGGTGACCTCGCTTCGCACGGGGTGGACCTGGCCCGCTTCCTGCTCGGCGAGATCGACGCGCTGACCGCCGACACCGCCGTGTTCGTGCCCGAGCGGGCCCGCCCCACCGGCGCCACCGCCGGTCACACCCGGGCTACCGGCGGTGAGCTGGGCCCGGTGGAGAACGAGGACTACGTCTCCTGTCTGCTGCGCTTCGCCTCCGGCGCCCGCGGGGTGCTGGAGGCGTGCCGGGTCTCGGTCGGCGAACAGAACACCTACGGCTTCGAGATCCACGGCACCAAGGGCGCGGTGTTCTGGGACTTCCGGCGCATGGGCGAACTCGGCGTCAGCCGCGGCACCGCGTACCAGGACCAGCCCGTGTCCACGGTGTACGTCGGCCCCGGCCACGGTGAGTACGCCGCCTTCCAGCCCGGCTCGGCCAACGGCATGGGCTATGACGATCTGAAGGTGATCGAGGCGTACCACTTCCTGCGCTCCATCGCCGAGGGCACCGCCCACGGCGCCACGCTGGACGACGCCGTGCACAGCGCCACCGCGCTGGACGCCATGACCCGCTCCGCCGACCTGGGCACATGGGTGAGCCCTGGCTGAACGAAGTGGCGCAGGGCGCGGGGTTCATGGCGGCCGCGGTGAGCACGCGGGGCCGAACCGGCGTACTGGAGGGGGCGGGGAACCGCGCCAGCCACCCTCGACGCCGGAGGTACCTCACCCGTGACCACCACCACCGAAGCGGCCCCGACCGGGGCCGGCCGCCGCGACGCGGGCGATCCGCGGGGCGGGCGGTTCGATTCCTCCCTCGGCCTCATCATGCTGCTGCTCCTGGTGGTGGTCGCGCAGGGGCCGGTACGCCGGGCGCTGTCGGCTCCGGTGGCACAGAGCTGGATGACCGTGTTCACCGCGGTGGTCCTGCAGGCCCTGCCCTTCCTGGTGCTCGGGGTGCTGCTGTCGGCACTCATCGCGGTGTTCGTCCCGCCGTCGTTCTTCGCCCGCGCGCTGCCGCGGCGTCCCGCCGTCGCGGTGCCGGTGGCGGGCGTGGCCGGGGCGGTGCTGCCCGGCTGTGAATGTGCCTCCGTACCGGTGGCCGGGGCGCTGGTGCGCCGGGGTGTCACCCCGGCGGCGGCGCTGGCGTTCCTGCTGTCCGCACCGGCGATCAACCCGATCGTGCTGACCGCCACGGCGGTCGCGTTCCCCCGTCAGCCGCAGATGGTGTTCGCCCGGTTCGTGGCCAGTCTGGTGGTGGCGTGTGCGATGGGCTGGCTGTGGCAGCGGCTGGGGCGGGCCGACTGGCTGCGCCCACCGGCCCGCCCCGCCTTCCAGGGCGACGGAAGGGGCGCCGCGTTCTGGGCGTCCGTACGCCACGATGTGATGCACGCCGGGGGCTTCCTCGTCGTCGGCGCGATGGCGGCGGCCACCCTCAAGGCCGTGGTCCCGGCGAGCTGGCTGCGCGGCGCCGCCGATGACCCGGCCGTGTCGGTCCTCGCCCTGGCGGTCCTCGCGGTGCTGCTGTCGATCTGCTCCGAGGCCGACGCCTTCGTGGCCGCGTCCCTGTCGCAGTTCTCGCTCACCGCCCGGCTGGCGTTCCTCGTCGTCGGGCCGATGATCGACCTGAAGCTGTTCGCCATGCAGACCGGCACCTTCGGCCGTGGCTTCGCACTGCGGTTCGCGCCCGCCACCTTCGTACTCGCCGTCGTGGTGTCGACCCTGGTCGGGGCGGTGCTGCTGTGAACCGCAAGGCGCAGGCGATCGTGTTGTTCCTGGTCGGCGGGGCGGTGCTGCGGGCCGGATCCACCGATCTCTATCTGCGCTATGTGAAGGCGGGGCTGCGCCCGCTGCTGCTCGCGGCCGGTGTGGTCCTGATGGCGGCCGCCGTCGCCACCGTCTGGTACGAGCGGCGGGCGCGGGTGGCGGATGAGGGTGCGGTGGACGGTGTCGGGGAGGGCACGAGGGAAGGCTCGGGGGAGGTCTCGGGGGAGGGCTTGAGGGAGAGCGAAGGCGGCCACGGTCACCGCGAACCACGTGTCTCCTGGCTCCTCGTGCTCCCGCTGTTCGCGCTCATCCTGGTGGCGCCGCCCGCGCTCGGCTCGTACACCGCCATGCACACCGGCACGGCGCTGCAACGCCCCTGGGGCTTCCCCGCCCTGCCCGCCGGGGACCCGCTGCCGCTCAATGTGGCCGACTACGCCGGGCGCGCGGTGTACGACCACGGGCGTTCCCTGGAGCACCGGACGGTCAAGATCACCGGCTTTGTCGCCCTCGACGGTCACGGTGCCCCCTACCTCGTCCGCATGGCGCTCAACTGCTGCGCCGCCGATGCCCAGCCCGTCAAGATCGGTCTGACCGGACGGATCCCCCCGGTGCTGGAACCCGACACCTGGCTCCAGGCCATCGGCACCTACACCGCCAAGCGGAGCAAGGACCCGGTGGGCGGTGGCGCCATCCCGTACCTCGAGGTCAGCCGGTCCAGGCCGGTCCCGGCACCGCGCGATCCTTACGACGAGAGCTGGAACGGCTGAGCGACGGGAGCCGGAGCCGTCGGGGCGAGGACTGACCATGCGTCAGGACGCTCCGTACCGCCGCGCCGCCCGGCCGATACAATCCGCCGCGCGGCTGCTGATCTTGGAGCGGTGGGCGGCCGACCATAGGAGTTCTTCCTGCCACCACTCTGGAGCCGACCATGGAGCACACCTCGCCCGAACGGGCGGCCACGGCACCGCTCGGGCCACCGCCGCCGTTCGACCCGGAACTCACCACGGCGCTCGCGGCCATCCATGAGCTCCTGCCGCCCGGCGGCTCCGGGGCCGATCCGGGTGCCACGCCCCCTGAGGACGTGCCCGGGCTGGCGCCGGTGACGAACGAGGCCCTGGAGCGCGACGGGGCCTTCCGGGTCGAGGAGCGGTCCGTCCCCGGCCCGGTGGGCGCGCCGGACGTCTCCCTGCTGATCTGCCGCCCGGTGGCCGCGGCCACCGAGGTGCCAGCGCTCTACCACATCCACGGCGGTGGCATGACGGTCGGGGACAACCGCACGGGCGTGCCCGAGATGCTCGACCTCGCCCAGGAACTGGGGCTCTCCGTGGTCTCCGTCGAGTACCGGCTGGCGCCAGGGACCCAGCACACCGGGCCGGTCGAGGACTGCTACGCCGGTCTGCTCTGGACCGCCGAACACGCCGCCGAACTGGGCATCGACCCGGGGCGCGTCATCGTCGTCGGGGGCAGCGCGGGCGGCGGCCTCGCCGCGGCCGTCGCCCTGCTGGCCCGGGACCGCGGCGGCCCCGCCCTGTTCGGGCAGCTGCTGATGTGTCCCATGCTGGACGACCGCAATGACACGCCATCCGCGCTGCAGATGACCGGCGTCGGGGTGTGGGACAGGGCGGCCAACGAGGCGGGATGGACGGCACTGCTCGGCGCCGCGCGCGGGACCGACGGCGTCTCGCCGTACGCCGCACCGGCCCGCGCGACGGATCTGTCCGGTCTGCCCGCCGCGTTCATCGACGTGGGGGCCGTGGAAACCTTCCGCGACGAGGGTGTCGACTACGCCGCCCGCATCTGGCGGGCCGGGGGACAGGCCGAACTGCACGTGTGGCCCGGTGCCTTCCACGGGTTCGCGGACATGGCACCCCGGGCGGGCGTCTCGCGGGACGCGCGGGCGGCGCGGCTGCGGTGGCTGCGCAGACTCCTGGCCCACTGAGGGCGGTGGCCGCGCGGGCCTGGCCCACTGACGGCGGATGGCGCGGGCCCGGGCCACTGACGGTGGCCGCGCACCGGCCGTACCCACCACCGCGCGATGACCGTCAGGATCACGGGATCAGTGGGACTCGCGGGGTACCGGATGTCCGCTGCCGCCGACCAGGAAGTCCAGGTCCAGGCCCCGGTCAGCCTGCAGCACATGCTCGGTGTAGAGCCTGCTCCAGCCCCGGTCGGCGACCGGCGGCGGGGGCTCCCAGGCGGCCCGTCGGCGCTCCAGCTCCTCCTCGCCCACCTCCAGGGTCAGCGCACGCGCCGGGACGTCCAGGGTGATCCAGTCGCCGTCGCGCACCAGCGCCAGCGGGCCGCCGACGGCGGACTCGGGGGACACATGGAGCACCACGGTGCCGAAGCCGGTGCCGGACATCCGGCCGTCACATATGCGCACCATGTCCTCGACGCCCTTGCGCAGCAGCTTGGGCGGGAGCACCACATTGGACACCTCGGGCATGCCCGGGTAGCCGCGCGGGCCGCTGCCCCGGATCACCAGCACGGTGTTCTCGTCGACCGGCAGGTCCTCGTCGGCGTGCACGGCGAGGTAGTCCTCCGGGGTGTCGAACACCAGGGCCCGGCCCCGGTGGGTGAGCAGTTGGGGCGATGCGGCGGACTGTTTGACCACCGCGCCGCCCGGGGCGAGGTTGCCGCGCAGTACGGCGGTGCCGGTGCCCGCGTCCTGGAACGGGTCGTCCAGCGTCCGGATCACCTCGCGGTTCCAGCACTCGGCGTCGGCGACGTTCTCCGCCACCGTACGGCCGGTCACCGTGGCCGCCCCGGGGTGGAGCAGCGCACCGAGTTCGCGCATCACCACCGGCAGCCCACCGGCGTAGCAGAAGTCCTCCATCAGGAACCGTCCGGAGGGCTGCAGATCGACCAGCGTGGGCACCTCCCGGGCCAGCGTGTCGAAGTCGTCCAGGCTCAGCGGCACTCCCAGCCGCCCCGCGATGGCCAGCAGGTGGATCACCGCGTTGGTGGAGCCGCCGATGGCCGCGTTGACCCGGATCGCGTTCTCGAACGCCTCCCGGGTCATGATCTGCGACGGCCGCAGATCCTCGTCCACCATGGCCACGATCCGCTGCCCGGCGCGCTGCGCCGTCTCGTAGCGCCGCGAGTCCACCGCGGGCCAGCTCGCCGAATACGGCAGCTGCATGCCGAGCGCCTCGGCCATCGACGCCATGGTGGAGGCGGTGCCCATCGTCATGCAGTGCCCGTTGGACCTGGCCATACAGCCCTCGGCGAAGAAGCACTCCTCCTCCGTCATCCGCCCGGCCGCCAACTCGGCCTCGAACCGCCACACCTGGGTGCCCGAGCCCACGTCCCCGCCCCGGTACTTGCCGTTCAGCATCGGACCGCCGGTGACCATGATGGCGGGCAGATCGACGCTGGAGGCGGCCATCAGCAGACCCGGGGTGGTCTTGTCACAGCCGGACAGCAGCACCACACCGTCCAGCGGATTGGCCCGCATCAGCTCCTCGGCCTCCATGGCCAGCAGATTGCGGTAGAGCATCGCGGTGGGCCGCATCAGCGTCTCGCCCAGCGCCATCGCGGGAAACTCCAGCGGAAAGCCACCGGCCTGCCACACCCCGCGCTTCACCGACTCCGCCACCCGCTGCAGATGGCTGTTGCAGGGCGCCAGCTCCGACCACGTGGTGGCGATGCCGATCACCGGACGCCCGTCGAACACCTCGCTGGTATAGCCCTGGTTCCGCATCCAGGACCGATAGACCATCCCGGACCGCCCCTCCGCCCCGAACCACGCCGCGCTGCGCCGACGTCCGTGTGTTCCCGTGTCAGTCACTTCTGCACTCCCTCTGGAATGGGCGAACGGCGAAAATCCTTGTCAGCGAAGGGTGATGACGTTTCCGGTGATGAGCGCGGCCTCGTCCGAGGTGAGGAAGACGATGGTCTTCGCGACCTCGGCCGGATCGGCGACATGGAAATGGGTGGGGCTCGCGGCGACGAACCGCCGGACCTCGTCGGTGACCCACCCGGTGTCGGTCACCGGCGGCTGCACCACATTGGCCGTGATGCCGAGGTCGGCCAGCTCCGCCGCCGCCGACAGGGTGTAGTCGGTCTGTGCGGCCTTCGCCGCGCCGTAGGACACCTCTCCGGGGAAACCGAGCTCCCCTCCCGACGTCAGGCCCACGATGCGCCCCCAGCCGGCCCCGCGGGCCCGGTGGCGGTGGGCCAGCTCGCCGATCAGCAGCGCGGGCGCCATCGCGTCCACCGAGAACTGCCGGGACCAGGTCTCCGCGGTGACGGGGCGCAGCGGCCGGTCGAACCGGTCGGCCGGATCGGGCGTGAAGGTGTCCTGGATACACCCCGAGGCGTTGTTGACCAGGATGTCGACCGGGCCCAGGCGTTCCTCGGCGAGGTCGAAGAGCCGCTTCGGAACCGCCGGGTCACCGAGGTCCGCCTCAATGGCCTCGGCCCGCCCCCCGGCCCGGCGGATCTCCGCCGCGACCTCTTCGCCGTCGGTGGACCGCGCGGCGTGGTACGGATCCGGGGCGTCCCCCTCGCCGGCGCCGCCCGGTGGTCGCAGATAGGTGCAGAGCGCCGCGACACCACGGGCCGCCAGCGCTTGTGCCGTCGCGGCGCCGATCCCCTGGTTCGCCCCCGTTACCAGGGCGACATGGCTGGTTGACGAAGTTTCCCGCACCCCGGCAGTACAGCAAAGACGAGCGCCACGCGGAAGATCGTGCCCTCGGTGTCCGTGTGGACGGCCGTTCGGCCGCTGGGGCGGCGAGCCGTGCGGATCGGCGGGGGCGGGTGCGGTAAGGATCCGGTGGGTGGGGGTGGATCGGTGTCCGGCCTACGGTGAGGAGTGTCCGTATGAGTGGTGAGCTGTCCGGTGCCACGGCCCTGGTCACGGGCGCTACGGCGGGGATCGGCCGGGCCGTGGCGCTGCGACTGGGAGTGCTGGGGGCCGAGGTCGTCGTCCACGGCCGGGACGCGCGTCGGGGTGCGGAGACGGTCCAGGAGGTGTCCGCGGCGGGCGCGAGGGCCAGGTTCGTGGCGGCGGATCTGGCCGAGGCCGACGATGTGCGGCGGCTGGCCGCAGCGGCGGGGGACGTGGACATCCTGGTCAACAACGCGGGTGTGTACCGGTTCGCGGACACCGCGGGGACCTCGTCCGAGATGTTCGACGTCCACATGGCCATCAACGCCCGTGCGCCGCTTCTGCTGGTGGGGCTGCTCGCACCGGGTATGGCCGCCCGGGGCCGCGGGGCCATCGTCAGCCTCAGCACCATCGCCGCCGGTACCCCCGCCCGTGACGCCGGGGCGTACGGCGCCTCGAAGGCCGCGCTGGAGCTGCTGACCCGGGTGTGGGCCGATGAGTTCGGCGGCCGGGGAGTCCGGGTCAACGCCGTCCGTTCGGGCCCGGTCCGCACTCCGGGCACCTCCGAGATGGGGGACGAGGCCCTGCGGACCGTGGCGCGGGCCACGGTCCTGGACCGGCCCGCGACGCCCGAGGAGATCGCCGAGGCCGTGCTCTTCCTCGTCTCCTCGCGGGCGAGCTACATCACCGGCGCCGTCCTGGAGGCCCGGGGCGGCGAGCTGGCCATCGGCTGACGCCCATCGGCCCCTCGGGCATGGGGCACGGGTCATGGGGCCCGGGGTGGCCTCAGGGCGGTGCGCCGGTCCACGCGATGGGCTGTTCCGTCCAGATGCACTTGCCCTCGGCGGTGTAGCGGGTACCCCAGCGCTGCGAGAGGGCGGAGACCAGCTGCAGCCCCCGGCCTCCCTCGTCCGTCTCGGCGGCCCGGCGGATCCGGGGGGTGGTGGCGCTGGCGTCCGAGACCTCGCAGATCAGCGATGTGCCGCGGATCAGCCGGAGCCGGGTGGGCCCCCTGGCGTGCCGGATGACATTGGCGACGAGCTCGCTGGCCAGCAGCTCGGTGGTCTTGATGAGCTCGCCGAGGCCCCATGCCTCGAGCTGTTCGCGCACATGGGTGCGGGCGAGACCGGCGGCCACCGGATCCGCCGGCAGCGGCCACCCGGCGGTGTTCCCGGACGCCAGCCCGTGCAGCCGGGCGATCAGCAGGGCGGTGTCGTCGGCGGTCAGCCGCCTCGTCGGCAGCATGGCCCCGACCAGGAGGTCACACAGCCGGTCGAGCCGGTCGTGGTCCGGCCCGTGCCGTCCGCCCGCGCGGCGACCGCTGATGCGGGGCCGGGGCGGAGGACAGGTGAGCAGCCGCCCGTACTCGCTGGTCAGCACCTGGGTGCACTCGGCGATACCGGCGTCGATGTCACGCGCCGCGGACTCCACCAGACCGTCGGTGTACATCACCAGCAGGCTGTCGTCGGGCAACCGCAGATCCACCGTGGCGAACGGGGGCTCCCCGGCGCCCAGCGGCGGATCGGGCGTCGGCTCCAGGCACTCCACGTTTCCGTCGGGGCGCACGATCAGGGGCGGGGGATGACCGGCGCGGGCGAGGGAGCAGTACCCCGTGATGGGGTCGTACACCGCGTACAGACAGGTGGCGAAGGAGTCGTCGCCCAGATCGCAGACGACCTCGTTGAGATGGGCCAGGACCTCCTCGGGCGGCAGCTCGAGATTGGCGAGGGTGTGTACGGCGGTGCGCAGCCGCCCCATGGTGGCGGCCTCCGCCAGACCGTGGCCCATCACATCGCCGATGACGAGGGCCACCCGCTCCGCGGACAGCGGGATCACGTCGTACCAGTCGCCGCCGATGTCGGTACCGCTGCTGGCGGGCAGATAGCGCACGGCGGGGGTGAGGGCCGCCGGGCAGGGCAGGACCCGGGGCAGCAGACCGCGCTGGAGCGCCTGGGCGCGGGCGTGCTCGGTGTCGTAGAGCCGGGCCCTGGCCAGCGCCTGGGCGACCATGCCGCTGAGGGCGCTGAGCAGGGTGCGCTCGTCGGCGGAGAGGCGGCGGGGCCTGTCGAAGGAGACGGCGCAGGTGCCGATGGCGTTGCCCGAGGCGATCAGGGGGAGCACGGCCCAGGCGTTCTTCCGGGCGAGGGCGGGGTTGCCGGTCAGATCGGGGAACAGCTGCTCGTATTCCTCGGCGGAGGAGATGAAGCGCGGCCGGCGCGAGCTGAGCACTTCGTTGAGCAGACGGTAGCCCCCGAACGCCGGGACCCCGTCGACCTTGGTGAGGAAGGCCCCGGGATAGCCCACGGAGCCCACCACGTTCAGCCGGCCGCCCTCCAGACACAGCACCAGCAGCCCCGAGGCGCCGAACGGCGGCAGCACATGGGCGGCCACCACCTGGATGACGTCCTGGGTGGTCACCGTGTCGGCCAGCGCGTTTCCCAACTCATTGATCCTCGCGGCCTGGTCGGCGCCGGCACGCTCGGCCTCCGCGCGCCGTGCGGCCCGGGTGCGCCGTTCGGTGACATCGGTGAGATAGGCCGTCAGCCCATCGGGCACCGGGACCAGCCGTATGTGGTACCAGCGGTCGTCGGTGGGCCACTGGATGTCGAACCCGGTCGGCCTGCCGTCGGCGGCGGCGCGCCGGCAGCGGTCCTCCAGCTCGGGGACGGTGCCCGCGGGGCCCTCCCAGAGCGGCCGGCCGAGCACCTCCCCGGCCGGGCCGACCAGGCGCTCGGCCTCGACGTTGAGGAAGGTGATCCGCCAGTCCCGGTTCACCGCGAAGAACGCGTCGCTCATGTACCGCAGCGCCTGCCCCACCGATTCCCGCGCCATCCGGCTCTCGGTGGTGTCCCAGACCTTCCCGAGCATGCGGACCGGCTCGCCGTTCTCGTCGAGTTCGAGATGGGCGCGGCTCTGCACCCAGCCGGTGGTCCCGTCGGGGCGGCGGACCCGGTACTCGGCCTCGTAGCCGCTCCGCTCGCGCAGCGACTTCTCGGTGGCGGCCATCACCCGCGGCATGTCCTCGGGGTGGACGAGGCCGAGCCAGCTCTCGATCCGCCGCCGGTAGCCGCCGGGGAGGCCGAGAAGCGTCAGCCCCGCCCGGTCCCAGCGCATCTCACCGGTGTGGATGCACCACTCCCAGGAACCGGCCTTGACCGCGTCCAGGGACTGCTGGACCACCGAGCCGCCCGGCCGCTGCTGCCACCAGGGGTGTTCGTCGCAGTCGCCGACCCCGACTCCCGAGCGCGCGAGGCGGCGCTCCGCCCAGCGCGCCACCGCCTCGAGGAAGGCGGCCTGCTCCGGGGCCGGTTCCCGCGGGCCGGTGAGGACGGACAGCGCGCCCACCGGCCCGTCAGGGCCGGTCAGCGGAACCGACGCCACGGTGGCCGCCGCAGGAAGGCACCCGGAGGCGGCACGGGCGGTCCCTCCGGGCCCAGTTCCAGGGGGATCGCCCGGCCGGGCGGCCTCGCCGGAGGCCGCTGGCAGCCATACGAAGCGGCCGTCCCGCACGGCCCGGGCGGGCGCGAGCGGGGTGTCGTCCTGGCGGATCTCCTCCCAGCCGCCGAGGGCGGCGAGCGGCAGCCCGCTGGCGAGCACCAGGCGCAGCGTACGGCTCCCGGCCGGGCCGCAGGACCAGTGCACCAGGCCCGCGAGGCCGCCCAGCTCGCAGACGGCCTGGTCCAGTGCGTGCTGCATCACCTCGCGGTCGGTGAGCGCGGCGCCGACCGACGAGAGCAGGGATAGCCGTTCATCACCCCATGAGTGGCCGTGCCCCACCGCGTCTGTTCCGCGCCACTCCGCCATCCCAGAACCTCACTCACGGAATAGGGCGTTCTCGGACAAACGTAGCACTGGCATATGCCGGGAATCACTCACCGGACGTCCGCCGCCAAGTTCCCTATTTTCCCTACTGGAAAAATAGGGAATGATGAAGTTCGGCCGGATGGAGGGGAGCGGGCGTGACGGTGGTGGATGCGGCGGCCGAGGCGCCCGACCGCGCGTGGTGGCTGCAGATCGCCGGTGAGGCGGCGGACGACCTCGCCACGGACGCGGTCGTCCGCGACCAGGCCGGGAAGGCGCCGTACGACGAGATCGCCCGCCTCCGCGAGGCGGGGCTCTTGGCGCTGCTGGTCCCCGTCGAGCACGGCGGCGGAGGAGCGGGATGGTCCACGGCCTGCGCCGTCGTACGGAAGATCGCCGCGGCCGACGGCGCGATCGGCCAGGTCCTCGGCTGCCACTACCTGCTGTCCTTCAGCGCCCGCTTCTTCGGCGGGGCCGATCTCGCCGCCCGGGTGGAGCGCGAATCGGCGGCCGGGCAGTGGTGCTGGGGCGGCGGTCTGACCCCGCGCGAGCCACGGCTGACGCTCACCTCCTCGAGGAACGGCCGACTGGTGAACGGACGTCAGGGGTACGCCACCGGTGTGCTGGTCGCCGACCGGCTGGCCGTCCGCGTCACCCACGCCGACACCGGAGAACCGCTGGCCGTGCTCCTGGACACGGCCCACCCCGGCGTGGTGTGCGGCGGCGACGGCGGGGACACCTTCGGGCAGCGGCTGGCGGCCGGTGGAAGCGTGGAGTTCGACGCGGTGCCGGTCGAGGACGACGCGGTGCTCGGCCCGCTCTCCTGGGACGAGGACACCCTCTCGCCGTTCAGCGGTCTGGCCGCGCCGACCGGCCGACTGGTCTCGGCGCAGATATGTCTCGGGATCGCGCAGGGGGTGCTCGCCGAGGCCCGCGAATACACCAGGGCGGTGCACGCGCCCTGGCCGCACACCTCCCCGCGCGATCCGTACGCGCTGACCACCTACGGGGAGTTGACCGTCGCCACCTTCTCCGCCGCCGCCCTCGCCGATCAGGCGCTCGAGGCCCTGGACGGCGGTCTGGCGCGCGGCGAGGAGCTGACCGACGACGAATGCGCGGAGATCACCGTGCTCGCCGCCGCGGCCGAGGCCGCGGCCTCCCGGGCCGCCCACGACGCCGCCGCCCGCGCCCTGGACGTGGTCGGCGCCCGCTCCGCCTCCTCGGCCTACGGATTCGACCGCTTCTGGCGCAATGCGCGTACCCACACCCTCTACGACCCGGTGGCCCACCGGCTCCACGAGGTCGGGGACTACTTCCTCAACGGCGAGCACCCCCCGTTCACCCTGCCCTTCTGACGGCCCGGCGCCCAAGGGGCGGATAATCAGCGCATGCGGATCTCGGCGAAGGCGGACTATGCGGTGCGGGCGGCGTTGGAACTGGCCGCGACGGAGGGGGACGCCTCCGTCAAGGCCGAGGTGATCGCCGCCGCGCAGGGCATCCCGCACAAGTTCCTCGAGGGGATCCTGGGCGATCTCCGCCGGGGCGGCCTGGTGGCCAGCCAGCGCGGCGGCAAGGGCGGCTACCGGCTGGCCCGTCCGGCGGACACCATCAGCATCGCCGAGGTGATCCGGGTGGTCGACGGCCCCCTGGTGTCGGTGCGGGGAGTGCGCCCGCCCGCGCTGTCGTACCGCGGCCCCGCGGAGTCGCTGCTGCCGCTGTGGATCGCGGTACGGGCCAACGTACGCAAGATCCTCGGCGAGGTGACCCTCGCGGAGGTGGCCGCGGCCAAGCTGCCCGGCGACGTCCTGGGCCTGGCCGAGGACCCGGAGGCGTGGACCAACCCCTAGGTCCCGGGCCTGACCGGCTGGAGGCGTCCGGCGCGGGAGGATGGGCGCATGACATCCGAGAGCGGCTATCTGCTCGACAACCGGCAGCGCGAGGCCGGGCGGCGCTTTGACGCGCTGGCCGAGCTCTTCGACCCCTGGACCCTGGACCACCTCGACCGGCTCGGCCTTGCCGCCGGATGGCGCTGCTGGGAGGTGGGGGCGGGCGGGCCCTCGGTGCCCACCGCCCTCGCCGAGCGGGTCGGGCCCACCGGGCAGGTGCTGGTGACCGACATCGACACCTCCTGGCTCACCGGGCTGTCCGGCCCGGCCACCGGACCGATCGAGGTACGGCGCCATGACGTGGCCCGCGACGAGCCGCCGGGCGACGGCTTCGACCTCGTCCACGTCCGGCTGGTGCTGGTGCATCTGCCCGACCGGGCCGAGGCGCTGCGCCGGATGGCCGGGGCGGTGCGGCCGGGCGGATGGCTGGTCGTGGAGGACGCCGATCCGGCGCTCCAGCCCCTGGCCTGCCCCGATGAGCGCGGCCCGGCCGAGGAGCTGGCCAACCGGATCCGCCGCGGATTCCGCGCGCTGCTCGCCGGGCGCGGGGCGGACCTCGCCTTCGGCCGCACCCTGCCCGCGCTGTTGCGCGGCGCCGGGCTGCACGATGTCCGCGCCGAGGGCTGCTTCCCGCTGACCTCCCCGGCCTGCCGGGAGCTGGAGGCGGCCACCGTGCGTCAGCTGCGCGGGCGACTGGTGGCGGGCGGCCTGGCCACCGAGGAGGAGATCGGGCGCCATCTGGACCAGCTGCGCGGCGAGGGCATGGACGTCACCACCGCCCCGCTCATCACCTGCTGGGGCCGGCGCCCGCACTGAGCGCGGATCCCCGCACTGAGCGCCGGACGCTCCGGGAATCCACAATCAGTCGAGCAGACCGAGCTGGCTCGCGGCCCGGATCGCCAGCCAGACCTCGGCGAACGCGCCCGTGGTGGACAGGTCGCGGCCGGTCAGCTCGCTGAAGCGGCGCAGCCGGTAGGCGAGCGTGTTGGGGTGCACATGGAGCGCCGCGGCCGCCTCGTCCGTACGGCGGTCGCGCTCCATCCAGGTGCGCACCGAAGTCAGCAGCCGTGAGCCGTGGCCGGTGTCGTAGCGCAGCGCCTCGCCCAGCACATGCTCGACCAGATCGCTGAGCGCGGCCGGGTCGTCCGGCAGCCAGCGGCCGGTGACATCGTCGCCGTACCGCACGAGGGCGCGGCCGGACGCGACGGCGTGGGACGCCGCCCACAGCGCCTCGCGCTGGGCGATCCGCAGCGGGGAGCCGGGGCTGAACGGGCGGCTCATCCCGGCGGCCACATCCGGCAGGGACTCGACCGCGTCCCCCAGGCCGGGCGAACCGAGCAGATAGCGGTCCTCGCCGCGCTTGAGCAGCAGACACGGCTGGTCCTCAAGTGCCCGCAGCACCGCGTCCTCGGTGACGCCCCTGACCACCGCCAGCACGGTCTCGCCCTCGATGGAATGGCGCAGCAGATGGCGCCGCGCCACCGCGGGTTCGAGCGCACCCTGCAGCAGCTCGGCGAGGATCTCCGCGCCCTCGCGGCGCAGTGTCTCCCGTTCGGTGCGCACCATGGCGAGCTGGAGGGCGGCCACCGTGGCGATGTGCTGCACCACGGCGAGCCCCGCCGGGCGCGCGCCCTCCCGTTCGAAGGCGATGAGAAAGCCCGCCGGGCCACCGGGAGAGGGGACCGGGAGGGCGAAGCCACCCGGGATGGTCGGCGGGGCGTCCGCCGAGCCGGGGATCACCGACGCGTCGGGCGCGGGCACCCCCGGCAGCAGCGGCCGTCCCTGGGGGGTGCACAGATAGATGTCGTACCCGGACAGCTTCTCCAGCCGTCCGAACAGCGTCGCGGTGTCCAGGTTCTCCGAGGTCAGCCAGCGCAGCGCGCCGAACACCTGCAGCTGGGCGCCCAGCCGGTGGCGGGCGTCCTCCTGTACGGCGGCGGCCACTTCCTGCGCCACCGCCATGAACGGCACGGCCAGCGGGATCTCCAGGACCGGCATCCCCCGTTCCTCGGCGGCGTCGAAGAACGCCCGGCGCAGCGGGGGCATCCGCAGCTGGGCGGAGACCGCCAGGGCGGCCACCCCGGCGTCGTCCAGCCGCTCCAGATAGGCGCGCTGTCCGGCCGCCGAGCGGGGCATCGCTATCCCCGTCGTCATGATCATCTCGGAGCCGAGCAGCCAGGGCGTGGGGTCGTCCAGCTCGCTCACGTGCGCCCAGGACACCGAGCGGTGCAGCCCCGCGCCGCCCGCGATCAACCGCAGCTGCAGAGCCGGATACGACAGCAGATCGTCGACCGTCACACCCTGCTCTTTGTCGTTCACCACAAATTGAGCCTAACTCTTTGTCCCAGCAACGATTGTCGCGCGGTTCCTCCGCTGTGCAGACTCGCTCGACCGGACCGCACCTGCGCACGTCAAGAAGGGACCGCACCACCATGACCGAACCCCGAGGACCCGTCGACTCCTCCCGGGTCCCGCGCTTCGCCGGCCCGGCCACCTTCGCCAGGCTGCCCCGCCTCGACGAGGTCGCGGGGGCCGACGTGGCGGTGGTGGGCGTCCCGTTCGACGGCGGTGTCTCCTACCGCCCCGGCGCCCGCTTCGGGCCCGCCGCGGTCCGCGAGGCCAGCCGGCTGCTGCGCCCCTACCACCCGGGCCTGGACGTGTCCCCGTTCGCCACCCAGCAGGTGGCCGACGCCGGCGACATCGCGGTCAACCCCTTCGACATCGGCGAGGCCATCGAGACCATCCAGGACGCCGCGGGCACCCTCCAGGCCGCAGGAACCCGCCTGGTCACCATCGGTGGCGACCACACCATCGCGCTCCCGCTGCTGCGCGCAGCCGCAGGGCGGCACGGCCCGGTCGCGGTGCTCCACTTCGACGCCCACCTGGACACCTGGGACACCTACTTCGGCGCCGAGCACACCCATGGCACCCCGTTCCGCCGGGCCGTGGAGGAGGGAATCGTCGACACCTCCGCCCTCTCGCACGTCGGCACCCGCGGCCCGCTGTACGGGAAGCAGGACCTCACCGAGGACGAGAAGCTGGGCTTCGGCATCGTCACCTCCGCCGATGTCTACCGGCGCGGCGCCGACGAGGTGGCCGACCAGCTGCGGCAGCGCATCGGTGACCGGCCGCTGTACATCTCCATCGACATCGACTGCCTCGACCCGGCCCACGCCCCCGGCACCGGCACCCCCGAGGCGGGCGGCCTCACCTCGCGCGAGCTCCTGGAGATCCTGCGCGGACTGGCCGGATGCCGTCTGATCGGCGCGGACGTGGTGGAGGTGGCGCCCGCCTACGACCACGCCGAGATCACCTCGGTCGCGGCCTCCCATGTCGCCTACGACCTGATCAGCCTGCTCGCACTCCAAGAAAAGCGGGAGAAGACGGATGAGTGATTCTCCGGCCCTGACCGAGGTCGAGAGCTACGGGATCGAGCGCATCCCCGACGCGGACCGCAGCGCGACCCCCTTCGACCTGTTCCGCGTCGCGTTCGGCGGCGCCAACACCTTCGCCACCTGTGTGCTCGGCGCCTTCCCGATCCTCTTCGGGCTCTCCTTCCGGCAGGGCCTGGCGGCGACCGTGCTCGGCGTGCTGGGCGGCTCCCTGATCCTCGCCCCGCTCGCGGTGTTCGGCCCGTGCAACGGCACCAACAACGCGGTCTCCTCCTCGGCACACCTGGGGGTGCACGGACGGATCGTCGGCTCGTTCCTGTCGCTGCTCACCGCCATCGCGTTCTTCTCCATCTCGGTGTGGTCCTCCGGTGACGCGCTGGTCGGCGGCGCCCACCGGCTGATGGACGTGCCACAGAACGACGGGGCGTTCGCCCTCGCCTACGGGGTCTTCGGGGCGCTGGTGCTGACGGTGTGCGTGTACGGGTTCCGGTTCATGCTCTTCGTCAACAAGATCGCGGTGGTGGCGGCCTCAACGCTGTTCGTCCTCGGCTTCTTCGCCTTCGTGGGGGACTTCGACCCCGGCTACCAGGGAGTGTTCCCCTCCGCGTCCACGCCCGGGTTCTGGCCCGCGTTCATCGGCTCGGCGCTGATCGTGCTGTCCAACCCGGTGTCCTTCGGCGCCTTCCTCGGCGACTGGGCGCGCTACATCCCCGCCGACACCTCGCGCCGCAAGGTCGTCACGGCGGCGTTCGCCTCGCAGATCGCCACCCTCCTGCCGTTCTTCTTCGGCCTGGCCACCGCCTCGATCATCGCCAAGAAGGCCGCGCCGTACATGGACGCCGGGGCGCCGAACTACGTCGGCGGACTGCTGGCCATCTCGCCCGGCTGGTACTTCCTGCCGGTGTGCCTGCTCGCGCTCATCGGCGGCCTGTCCACCGGCACCACCTCGCTCTACGGCACCGGGCTGGACTTCTCCAGCGTGTTCACCCGCTTCAGCCGGGTGCAGGCCACGCTGTTCGTCGGGGTGCTCTCGATCGGGTTCATCTTCCTGGGCCGGTTCGCCGCCAACCTCTCCCAGTCCATCTCCACCTTCGCCACGCTGATCATCACCTGTACCGCCCCCTGGATGATCATCATGGTGCTCGGCTATGTGACCCGGCGCGGCTGGTACGACCCCGATTCGCTCCAGGTGTTCAACCGGCGCCAGCGCGGCGGCCGTTACTGGTTCCACCACGGCTGGAACTGGCGTGGCATGGGCGCCTGGCTGACCGCGGCGGTGCTCGCGCTGCTCTTCGTCAACGTCCCCGGCCAGTTCGTCGGGCCGCTCGGCGAACTGGCCGACGGCGCGGACATCTCGCTGCCGGTGGGCCTCGCCACCGCCTCGCTCCTCTATCTGGCGCTGCTGTGGCTCTTCCCCGAGCCGCGCGAGGTGTACGGGCCCGAGGGGCCGCGGCTGGTCCGCGCCTCGGACGCGTCCGTACCGCCGATCACCACGGAGACCGGCGCGCCCGTGCCCGCGGTGGCGGAAGGGGCGTGAGAGCCACCGTGCGCCTCGTCGACCTCTCCGTCCCCCTGGCCACGGACATGCCGGTCTACCCCGGCGATCCGCGGGTGGCCATCGCCCCCGCGCTGAGCGTCGCGGCCGACGGCGTGAACGTAACCCACCTGGACATGGGGTCGCAGTCCGAGATGCCGCACGGTGGCTTCAAGAAGTCCGGCTACGGCAAGGACCTGTCCGCGTACGGCTTCGAGGACTACACCCGCGTCAAGCACGTCATGACGGCCCTGTGAACAACCGCCGCCACTCCGTCCCGTCACGCCCGGTGCGGTACCTGCGTAGCCTGGTGCGACATGAGAGAGATGACACTGCGCCGGGCCCACGTCTCCGACCACGGGGCGATCGTCGAGTGCGTGCGGGAGTGGTGGGGCGACTCACGCACCCCCGACCAGGCGCGTGAGCTTTCCATGCTGCTGCCCAGGCTGTTTCTGCAGTTCTTCTCCGGCACCAGCCTGGTACTGGAGGACGGCGACGGCATCAAGGCGTTCCTCGTGGGTTTCCACGCGGCGGACGACGACCACCAGGCGTACATCCACTTCGTCGGCGTGGCGCCCGAGCTGCGCGGGCAGGGCGTGGGCCGCAGGCTCTACACCGCGTTCTTCCAGCGCGCCGCCGAGGCGGGCCGCCGTGAGGTGCACGCCATCACCTCGCCCCTGAACACCGGGTCCGTGGCCTTCCACCGGGCCATGGGGTTCATGCTCGAGGAGGGCGACCGTGAGGTCAACGGCCTTCCCGTACACGGCGATTACGACGGCCCAGGGCAGCACCGGGTGTGCTTCCGCCGACAGATCGCCGCTCATCCCTGACCGAGTCCGAGGACGCTGAAAAAGGCGCCTCGGAGCCGCCGAAACCGGCCCCTTGGTGGCCCTCCACGGGCCTGTCCGCGGCCGTTGCCCACGACCGCGGACAACTCCTCCGCCGCGTTGCCCCCGCATCCCGCCGACGCCCGTCCGCGCCCTTGCCGCATACCCTCTGAGCTGGCCTTTCACCGTACCCGTGGCTATGTTTCAGTCCTCGGAAAGGGGAGCGAATGGACCGGAACATCCGCACGGTGGACGATGTCCTGAGACTTCTGGACGGCCTCTTCGCGCCGGAGGCCGACCGCTGGACGGCCTCCGGCGCCTCATGGTGGGACGGCTTCTACGCGGACCGCTCCGAGGCCGTGCCGTTCTTCGCGGCCAAGCCCGATGAGCATTTGGTGTCGTATCTCGACCGTGGCCTGATCGCCCCGGGCAGGGCCCTCGACCTGGGGTGCGGCCCCGGCCGTAACGCCCTCCGCCTCGCCTCCCACGGCTTCGCCGTGGACGCCGTCGACCTCTCGCCCACGGCCATCTCCTGGGCCGAGGAGCGTGCCCGTGAGGCAGGGGCCGAGATCCGGTTCCACCGTGGCGACGCCTTCGCCCTCACGGCCGGTGAGTTGGCCGGACCGTACGACCTGATCTGCGATTCCGGCTGCTTCCACCATCTGCCACCGCACCGCCGGATCAGCTACCTCGCGCTCCTCGAACGCGCCCTGGCCCCCGGCGGCCATCTCGCCCTCACCTGCTTCGCGGCGGGCGCCATGGGCTCCGAACTCCCCGACGCGGCCTTCTACCGGCAGTCCGCGCTGCACGGTGGCCTCGCCTACACACCGGATTCGCTGCGCTGGATCTTCTCCGGGCTGACCGAGATCGAGCTGCGCCGCATGCACGACGAGCCGTCCGGCTCCCCGCTGTTCGGGGAGCCGTTCCTGTGGGCGGCCCTCTTTCGGCGTCCGACGGGGGCGGGGACCACTGCGGCCTGAGGTGGTGCCGCCGGCGGCCGGCGGCACCGGAGCTGGTTACTCGCAGCCGTACTGCCAGTTCCACCCGACGAAGGTGTGCCGCAGCTCCACATCGAAGCGGCAGCTCGCCGTCCCGTCCGCGGCCAACCGCACGTAGGAGTGGTGGGTGTTGTTGTACCAGTCGCCGGTCGGGTCGAAGACACCCTGGTAGGCGAAGTCGGCGTGTGCTTCGGAGTTGACCTCGGCGCAGTCCGTGGCGCAGTCGTCCTTCGCGTTCTGCGAGGTGAGCGACCAGCCGGCGTCCCACGGCTCGCGGTTCCACTCCTGGGAGGCCGCGGTGCCGCCCGTGGTGATGCGGCCCTCCGCGGTGTCCCACGAGGAGGCGGTGTAGAGGCCCGTCATACGGATGTTGCAGCAGTCGTACATCTCGTTCCAGCCACGCAGCTGATGAGTGGCGGTGGCGCTGGTGACCGCGGCGGTCGCGGTGTGCGCCGAGCGGGCCGACGCCGGGCCGCGCTGGACGGAGACCCGCTCCGGCTTGCAGTCGGGGCCAATGGTGATCTGGCCCGAAACCGCCTGGCCGGGCGCCGGTACGGGGAGCTCGCCGGTCAGCCGGACACCGTCACAGGACTTCGGCGCCGGGTCGGACTCCTGCGCCGTCGCCACCGTCGTACCGCCCAGGAGCGCCACCAGGGAGATGGCCGACACGGCCGCGATGCTTAACCGGGTGTTCACTTCTCACGTCCCTTGATCCGATGAGCCATGCGATCCGAAACGGGCGGCGCTTCTCGGTGTGGATGCGCCGCCAGGTCATGCGGGTGATCGTAACGGTGGCCGTGCGCGGCGGCGGGGGAGTGGGAGAAGGTTGGCAGGAAGGTGGCGGCGCGGCCCCCGCCCGGCCGCCGCCACGACCTCACACGCCACGGCTGGGGTACACTGCTGGGGTCCTGTTGTCTCCGATAGAGGTGGACGTTGCGTATCTGAGGTTCGCGATCATCGCGCGGTACGGCACAAGCCGTAGCCCGTCACGCCGTAGTCGGCCCATCCGCCGCCCGTGACCCGCGTGAATGCGACCTCGGTGCATACGCCGTCCCTCACCCTCCGGAGGGCCGCACCCCATTTCCCGGCTCGGTCGCCGCGTGGTGCTCGCATACGTAGCCCCTTGTTCACAGCGCTGACGAATGCGAGAACACCATGGCAACATCCCCCACCCCCAGCGCCTCCGTGACCTGCTCGGCGGTGTCCTTCCAGTGGCCGGACGGCACGCCCGTCTTCGACGGGCTCTCGCTCGGCATCGGACGGGGCCGCACCGGACTCGTGGGCACCAACGGCAGTGGCAAGTCCACCCTGCTGCGGCTGATCGCCGGTCGGCTGCGCCCCACCCAGGGGTCGGTGATCGTCGGCGGCAGCCTCGCCCACCTTCCGCAGAACATCACCCTCGACACCACCCTCCGCGTGGACCAGGCCCTGGGCATCGCCGAGCGGCGCGCCGCGCTGCGCGCCATCGAGGCCGGAGACGTCGACGAGGCCCACTTCGAGACGATCGGCGACGACTGGGACGTCGAGGAGCGAGCCCTGGCGGCACTGGGCTCGCTCGGGCTCGGCGATGTCGAACTCGACCGCACCGTCGGCCATCTGTCCGGCGGGGAGACCGTGCTGCTGCGCCTGGCCGCCCTGCTCCTGGAGCGCCCCGATGTGCTGCTGCTCGACGAACCCACCAACAACCTCGACCTGTTCGCACGGCGCCGCCTCTACGACGCCGTCGACTCCTGGCGTTCCGGGGTGCTGGTCGTGGTCAGCCACGACCGTGAGCTGCTGGAGCGGGTGGACCGCATCGCCGAACTGCGGGCCGGGTCGGTGGCCTGGTACGGCGGCGGCTGGTCGGCCTACCAGGAGGCACTGGCCACCCAGCAGGAGGCGGCCGGGCGCATGCTGCGGGCCGCGGAGGCGGATGTGCGGCGGCAGAAGCGCGAACTGGAGGAGACCCACATCAAACTGGCACGCCGTCAGCGGAACAGCAAGAAGATGGACACCGAGCGGCGGGCGCCGAGGATCGTCGCGGGTGGCCGCAAGCGGGCGGCGCAGGAGTCGGCGGGTAAGCTCCGCGATCTCCACGAAGACCGTCTCCACGAGGCGCGCGAGCGGCGTGAGGAGGCCGCGGACGCGGTACGCGACGACGCCGAGATCCGGGTGAGCCTGCCGCACACCGCCGTACCCGCGGGGCGCACCGTGCTCACCCTGAGTGAACTGCGCCTCCAGTACGGCGCGTTGCGCGATGCCACCCTCCATGTGCACGGGCCCGAGCGCATCGCGCTGGTCGGGCGCAACGGAGCCGGTAAGACCACACTGCTGCGCACCCTCACCGGCGCACTCGCCCCGCTGTCGGGGGAGGCCAGGACGTACGTACCGCTGCGGTTCCTCCCCCAGCGGCTGGATGTGCTGGACGACGGGCTGAGCGTGGCGGCCAACGTGGCCCGCCGGGCGCCGGGTGTCACCGACAACCACATCCGCGCCCAGCTCGCGCGCTTCCTCTTCAAGGGCGCGCGTGCGGAGCAGCCCGCGGGCACCCTCTCCGGTGGCGAACGCTTCCGCGCCTGCCTCGCGGCCACCATGCTCGCCGCGCCGGCCCCGCAGCTGCTGATGCTCGACGAGCCGACCAACAACCTCGACCTGGCCAGTGTGCGACAGCTGACGAGCGCGCTGGACTCCTACCAGGGCGCCCTCGTGGTCGCCAGCCACGATCTGGCGTTCCTGGAGTCGATCGGCATCACCCGGTGGCTGCTGGTCGGCGAGGAGTTGCGGGAGATCGCCGCCGATGAGGTCCAGGACGTGCTCGAGACGACATCCGCGGCGGGGGAAGTGGCGGAAGCGGACTGAGACCGCCGCTGCAACGCCCATCGGCTGGTGGCCCGGCGTCAGGGGAGGATCGAGTCGACGTAGCCGCCGTCGACGCGCACGGCTCCGCCGGTGGTGGCCGAGGCGAAGGAGGAGCTGAGGTAGACCGCCATGTTGGCGATCTCCTCGGGCTCGATCAGGCGCTGGAGCAGCGACTGTGGCCGGTGCTTGGCCATAAACTCCCGCTGGGCCTCGTCCCAGGGCAGCTCGGGGTCCACCAGCTCGTAGACGAAGTCCTCGACCCCGCCGGTGTGGGTCGGCCCGGCGATCAGCGAGTTGACCGTGACGCCGGTACCGGCGGCGTCCTTGGCGAAGCCGCGGGTGACGGCGAGCAGCGCGGTCTTCGACATCCCGTAGTGGATCATCTCGGCGGGGATGACGACGGCGGAGTCACTGGCCACGTTGAGGATCCGGCCCCAGGAGCGGTCCTTCATCCCGGGCAGGAAGCTCCGGATCATCCTGACCGAGGCCAGGACGTTCACCTCGAAATAGCGCCGCCACTCGTCGTCGCCGATCTCCAGCGGCGGAGTGGCCCCGAAGATGCCGAGGTTGTTGACCAGGACATCGGTGTCCGGCACCGCGCCGGTGACCTGGCGGACGCCGTCCTCGGTGGTGATGTCGCCGGGGGCGGCGATGAACGAGCCGCCCTCCGTGTCCTCCTCCAGCTTCTGGATGGCGGCCTCGACGGACTCCTGCCGACGCCCGTTGACGGCGACACGGGCGCCCGCCCGCGCCAGCCCGGCGGCGATGGCGAATCCGATGCCCTGCGTGGAGCCGGTGACCAGGGCGGTCTTACCGGAAAGGTCGATCTGCACGGCGCTCCTTCATCGATGCCCTATTGCTTGCGTGCGCCTTTAGTTGCACACGCGCCATACTAGCGTAGTCCCCTGGGCAGACCTCCGCGCCTTCGGGGACTGTGGCGCTCCGCCACGTCTGGGCCCCACGGCGGGCCCCGCCATGGCGGACCTCGATCTGCCCTCGCAGCCTCGGATCGCGCGAGGAGGAGCCCACTTCCACGGTCCGGCGCCCGGTGCCCAGTACCCATCCATGGCGCTGGGAGTCCCATGCGGACAGCGCCCGGGCGGCCACCCGGACCGTCACCCGGCGCGCCTGGCCGGGCCGCAGCTGGACGCGCCGGAATCCCGCCAGCGCCCGCCCGGCCTGGTCGAGCGGCAGATCCGGCGAGGGGCCCACATACACCTGGGCCACCTCCGCCCCGGCCCGCCGCCCGGTGTTCCGCACGGTGAAGACCGCCTCCAGGCCGCTTCCGCGCTGACGCAGCTCCAGTCCCGCATAGGCGAAGGTGGTGTACGACAGGCCGTGGCCGAAGGGGAAGAGGGGCCGCACCCCCTCGGCGTCATACCAGCGATAGCCGGTGTGGACGCCCTCGGAGTACTCCTCACGGCCGTTCACCCCGGGGTAGCGCCGGGGGTCTCCGGCCATCGGGTGGCGGTCGTCGGAGACCGGGAAGGACTGGGTGAGCCTGCCGCCGGGATTGGCGTCGCCGAAGAGCAGGGCGGTGGTGGCGGCGGCGCCCTCCTGCCCGGGGTAGTACATCTGGAGCACGGCGCCGGTGTGCTCCAGCCAGGGCATCGCGGTGCACGAGGAGGTGTTCAGGACGACGGTCGTGCGCGGATTGGCCCGGGCGACGGCGGCGATCAGCGCGTTCTGGTGGCCGGGGAGTGCGATGGTGGTCCGGTCCCTGCCCTCGGTGGCGTCCTCGTAGCCGAAGACCACCACGCCGTCCGCGGCGCGGGCGGCACGCACGGCCTCCGCCACGTCGGCGGCGCGGGTGGCGGAGGTGGTGTGGCGCAGCCGGAAGGTCAGCCCCGTTCCGCCGCCCTCGGCGGTGACCTTCAGCCGGTGCCTGCCCGGGGTCAGCCCGACGGTCGCGCGGCGCACGGCGAGGCCGTCCGGGGCGGCGCTGACGAGGCCACCGGTGAACTGCTCCCCCAGGCCCGGCCGGAAGGGGAACAGCTCCTCGCCGTCCAGCAGCACCGTGGGGCGGCCGGTGGGCGGACCGCTGAAGTGCAGGACGAACGTCCACTCATCGGCCCCGGCCACGGTGAGGGTGCCGTCGTACGCCCAGCTCTTCCCCGCCGCCACCGTCCGCCGCTCCAGTCCGGTGGCCGGGGAGAGCGCGGCGGCGGGGATCTCCTTGCCGAACACGTCCTCGCCCAGGGCGTACTCCACCCGGGCCCCCCGTCCGGCGCGCTCCCGGATCGTCTCCAGCGGGCTCGCGGCGTGGTCGGGGACCACATGGGCGCTGCCGCCGCCACTGACGAAGGGGACGGAGCCGGTGGGCCCGACCACGGCGATCGACCGGGCGGCGGACCCGGTCAGCGGGA
This sequence comes from Streptomyces antioxidans, assembly GCF_000968685.2. Classification (GTDB taxonomy): domain Bacteria; phylum Actinomycetota; class Actinomycetes; order Streptomycetales; family Streptomycetaceae; genus Streptomyces; species Streptomyces antioxidans. The sequence goes on along the minus strand of NZ_LAKD02000032.1, from coordinate 136,296 downwards.
GTGTGCCGCGCTCGTTGCGCAGCAGGACGCCGCCCGCCGTGGCGACCTTCAGCGCGGTGCGCGCCCCGGCCCCGGGGTCCCGGCCGGGCCGGGGCGGGGCGCTGCCGTCCAGCAGTCCGAAGCGGTCCATGACGGTCAGGACGTGGCCGACCGCGCGGTCCACCCCGGCCTCCGCCACGGTCCCGTCGGCCACCGCCCTCCGCAGGGCGTCGCCGAAGTACTTCCCGTCCGGCATCTCCATGTCGAGCCCGGCGCCGAGGGCCGCCGCGGAGCTGTGGGCGGCGTGCCAGTCGGTCATCACCCAGCCGTCGAACCCCCAGTCCTCGCGCAGCACCCCGGTCAGCAGCGGCCCGCTCTCGCAGGCGAACACCCCGTTGACCTTGTTGTAGGCGCCCATGACCGCCCCCGCGCCCGCCCGCACGGCCGCCTCGAAGCCGGCCAGCTCCGTCTCCCGCATCGTCCGCTCGTCGACGGTGACATCGATCGACTCCCGCTCGTGCTCCTGGTTGTTCATGGCGAAGTGCTTGACGGTGGCGATCAGCCCCTCGCCCTGGATGCCGCGCACCTCCTCGGCCACCAGCTCGGAGGTCAGCAGCGGGTCCTCGCCGAAGGTCTCGAAGTCGCGCCCGGCGTAGGGGGTGCGGATGAGATTGACCATGGGGGAGAGCAGCACATCCTGGCCCAGTGCGCGGCCCTCGCGCCCGATGGTGCGCCCGTACTCCCGTGCCAGGGCCGGATCGAAGGCGGAGGCGAGCAGCACCGGCGCGGGCAGCGCGGTGGCGTGCCGGGTGACCCGTAGCCCGGCGGGCCCGTCCGCGAGCCGCAGCGCCGGAATGCCGAGCCGGGGGACACCGGGGATGTAGCCCGCCTGACCGAGGCTGTGGGGATCCTCCGCGCCGTGCAGCAGCGCGAGCTTCTCGTCGAGGGTCATCCGTCGGATGAGGGAGTCCACCCGGGGGCCGGGACCCGGCGTGTGCCCAGTGGCGGGACCGGACGCGGACCCGGGATCGGTGTCGGCGGCGGCCACCGGCCATCCGCTCCCGCCCGTGGCGGCGACGGCCATCGCCCCTCCGAGGAGGGACACGGCGGAACGGCGTGACAGGGCGCCCGGCATGGCGTCACTCCATCTCTCGCGGCTCGATGACCGTGCGGACATCACATCACGCGGTCGGCCGCTCGCCGGGGTGCACCGGGTTTCGGGATCGAGGTGTCGCCGGTCGGCGCCGCGCCGAGGGGCGCGAACGCGGTGGACCCCGCCCGGAGGCGGGGTCCACTGTCACGGGTGTCACGGGTGACACAGGTGCGCGCTGGCGGCTCAGGTGCGGTAGGCGTAGTAGAGCGAGTTCGGGTACGAGGCGATGATGCTCGCTATGGACTTCCGGTAGGTGTTCACCGAGTGGTAGGTCAGGTACGGCACACCGCTGGAGCTCCGATAGGTGACGATCATGGTGTGGTCCTTGGACCCGTCCTTGTCGAAGTCCATCTGCATGACGTCACCGACGCCCATGTAGTAGACGTTCGCCAGGTTGGTGGCCCGCTTGGCGTCGAGCGTGAACCAGGACCACTCGTTGGCGCCCACCCAGGACGTCGACTGGTACGAGGTGTCGTACCACCAGCTGCGGTAGTCCTCGGCGTCGCCCGACTTATTGGCCCAGCCGCCCGCCTTCAGGGACTGGCTCACGAAGTTGGTGCAGTCCCCACCGGCCTCGTTGAACTTCCGGTAGGCGGGATTGTAGTTCTGCCAGTACTTCTCCGCGTACGAGGCCATCGCCGCGTAGTCATAGCTTCCCGCGGGCTTCGTCTGCGGCTGGGACGGCTTGGAGATGGCGGCGGGTTTCGCCTCTTGCTGGGCCGTCGTCCGGACCGCCGCCCCCCGCGCCGCGGCGGGCTCATTGACCGCCAGCGGGCCGTCGTCGGTCGAGGTGAGGCCGGTCAGCTGCCACTCCCCGTCCGCCGTGGCGGCGAAGGTCAGCCGGTGGTGCGCCTGGAAGCCGGTGGTCGCGGGCTCGTCGCCGCGTATCTTCCGGTAGGCCAGCGTCGTGGTCTCGGTGGCCTGGACCGTGGCGCGTCCGGCCTCCACCCGTAGCCGGTCCACCGCCACCCGGGTGTGGGCGGAGGCGTACGCCTCGCCCAGGGCCGCGAGCCGCGCCTTGCGGGTGCGCAGTGCGGACAGCGCGGTGTCCTCGGTCCGGGTCTGCCCGGCCGACAGGCGGACGTTCCGCTCGGCGAGCGGGGCCGCACGCCGCACCGACTGCTCGTTGTTGTCCAGCAGAGCCGCCGTGCGCTGGGTCAGCACCGCGTCGGCCAGCCGCCCGAAGGACCGCGCGGTCGCGGTGTCCACGGTGCCGGCCGCCGCCGGGCCCTCCGCGGCGTTCGCGGCGGAGGCGGGCAGGACCACGGCGGACAGGGCCGCCGTCAGCGCGGCCCCCACGGCGGATCTGAAGGTCGTTGACTTCACGTGTATTTCCCCTCCACACCCCCGGACCGGACGGGCCGGGGTCACCGAATCATCACATGAACTCCGTGTGCGTGGAGCTCATGTGACGATTTCGGCCGTGGGGAGGCCGCCGGGAGGCCGGGCCGGGTCCGGCCCGGCGCCGTCACCAGGTGACGACGGGCGGTTCGTGCGCCTGTCACCAGGTGACGGGCATTTCATGCGCCCCGTAGATGACCATGTCGCTGCGCATCCGGACCTCCTCCGGGGGCACGGCGAGCCGCAGCCCCGGGAACCGGCGGAGCAGTCCGCGGTAGCCCGCCACCAGCTCGATCCTGGCCAGATGCTGTCCGAGACACTGATGGATGCCGTAGCCGAAGGCGAGGTGGCTGCTGCGGGGGCGCCCGACGTCGAGCGTGTCCGGGTCGTCCACCAGTGCCGGGTCCCGGTTCGCCGCCGGGACCGAGACGGCCACGGACTGCCCCGCCGTGATGGTGACACCGCCGACGACGACATCCTCCAGCGCGATGCGGACGGGGAAGGCGTTGACGATGCTCAGATAGCGCAGCAGTTCCTCCACGGCCTGGGGCAGCAGCGACTCGTCCGCCCGCAGCCGCTCCAGCTGTCCGGGGTCGCGCAGCAGGGCGAAGGTGCCGAGGCTGAGCATATTGGTGGTGGTCTCGTGCCCGGCGATCAGCAGCAGTCCCGCGATCCCGCCGATCTCCTCGTCGGTCAGCTCGTCGACGGCGGTCAGCAGGGAGATCAGATCGTCCTGCGGGTCCTCGCGCTTGGCCCTGACCAGGGTGCGCAGGAAGGTGTCGAGCTCGGTCTTCCCGGCGACGAACTCCGCGTCGGTGCGGTCCTGGCGGAGCAGCCGCGCGGCGACGGACTGGAAGAGCTCCCGCTCCCCGTACGGCACGCCGAGCATCTCGCAGATCACCAGCGAGGGGATCGGCAGGGCGAAGTGGCGCACCAGATCGGCCGGTTTGCCCGCCGCCTCCAGCGTGTCCAGCTGGTCGGCCACGATGTCCTCGACGCGGGCCTCCAGCTCCCGCATCCGGCGCACCGTGAAGTACCGGGTGAGCTGCCCCCGGTAGTGGCCGTGCTCCGGCGCGTCCATGGCCAGGAACGACCCCGCCCCGCTGCTCCGGTCCCTGCGGATCGACTCGGGGACCTGCCGCATCGCGTCGTCGCCCCGCCAGCGCTCGGCGCTGAAGCGGGCATCCCGCAGCACCTCCCGCGCCTCGTGATACCCGGTCACCAGCCAGCCGGTGCTGCCGCCCGCGAACCTCAGCGGGCTGATCGGCGGCCCGGTGAGCAGCGCTCGTGCGGGGTTGACGAAGTCGTCCCGCTCTTTCGGATACGAAGGGAGGTCGTGGACGTCTCGCAGGTCGTCATGGGTCGTGGGCGTCGGAGCGTTCACGATGGCTCTCCTTCGTGATCCTCGTACTGTCCCGGGGCGAACGCCCCGGAGCCGTCGGCCGTGGCCTTTCGATAGGGAACGCTACCGATAGGGTTCCCTACTGAACAGAGGGGGAGATCGGCTACCGTACGGATCTGGCCAGGTTTCCGAACAGCTGGGGGAGAGGGGCACACCGATGCCGCCGCAGCGGTCAAAGACCGTGGAAGCGCTGATCGTCGGGGCGGAGCGCGCGTTCGCCGAACGCGGCTTCCACGGGGCGTCGATCGGCTACATCTGTCAGTGCGCGGGCAGGACCACCGGGGCCTTCTACTCCAACTACGACAGCAAGCTGAAGCTCTTCCTCGATGTCTTCCGGCGGCACAGCGACCGCACCGCCGACTACATCGGGGAGCGGATCGACGAGATGGACACCGAACGGGACCTGGCCCCCCAGCTCGCCAGGACCTTCGCCGAGATCTTCAACGGTGAGCGCCTGGACGCCCGTTGGGTCTTCATCCACCTGGAATTCCGGCTGATGGCGCTCCGGGACGGCGATGCCGCCGCCGCGCTGGTGGACCACGAGAAGCGGTTCAGCCGCCGCATCGGCAGCATGCTGGACGGCCTGTTCGACCGGGCGGGCCACCGGCCCGCCCTGCGCGGCACCGAACTGTCCGCGCTGCTCGGCGCGATGACCCGCGGCATCAAGCTGGACCGGGGCATCTACGAGGCGGGCGGCGTCGACGACCCGCTCTCCACCGACCAGGTGGCGATGGCCCTGGAGGGCCTGTTCCGTTCGGTGGCCTGACCGCGGTCCACGGCGCTGTCCGGGCTCCCGTTTACGGGTCTTTAAAGTACGTCGGAGAAAGTACGCCGGAGCGCGGACCGCCGATCGGTCCGCGCGGGATGGACGCGGCACGGGGGTGAGAAGGAGTACGGCTGTGGAGGTACGGGCCCACACCGGGCGGCTGGACGAGCTGCTGCACGAGGTGCGGCGACAGATGAGCCGGGGGGCCGGGGCGGATCCGCGGCCGGTCCTCGAATGGCTGGGCCATCAGATCGGCGCCGATGTCGCGCTGCTCGGCAGCGAGGGCGCCGTCGAGGCCTCCACCGCGCGCTTCCCGCGGCGGATCCTGCCCCCGCTCGAACCGACACTGGCACGGCTGTCCGGTGGGCAGATGGCCGCGGCGGCCATCGAGAGCGGCGCCCTCCAGGTGCGTCTCGAAGCGCTCGGCCCGCACGCGCCACGCCCCGTGCTGGTGGTGGCGGGCACCTCGGCACCCACCCGCGAGGCGGCGTCGCTGGTCTCGCACGCCGGGGGGCTCATCGCGCTCCTGGACCGGGCACAGGACGCGGACACCACCTTCCGCGGCTATCAGTACAAGGCGCGACAGCTGCGGTTCGCCGTCTTCAGCGCCCTGCTGGCCGGGGATCTCACCCTGGCCCGCCGGATGACCACCGGTGCCGTCCCCGCGCTGCTGGACGCCGCACGGCTGCGCGTCTATCTGCTGCACTGCCCGCCGGAGGACCGGGACCGGCTGGCGCAGACCTACCAGGACGGCTCGGGCTACCACGGCACGGGCCTGATGGTGCACTGCCCGGCCTTCAAGGAGCACCTCATCTGTCTGGTCGCGGAGGAGGGCGCGGACGGGCCCGCCGACAGACCCACTGACAGACCCACTGACGGGCCCGCCGACAGACCCACTGACAGACCCACTGACGGAGCCGCCGACGGGCCCGCCGACCCCGACGGATCCGGCGCGGAGTCCGCCGACGAGGCCGGTGGCCGGTTCGACGCCGGGCCCGGGGGCGAGCCCGACGCCGACCCCCACGGCTCCGCCGACGGCCCCGAGAGGCCCCAAGGCCAGGGCGCGGTGCTGCGCCGCCTGGTGCGGGAGAACCCGCTCTACGCACTGGGCATCAGCAGTCCGTATCCGCTCGGCGCGACGGCCGAGGCGTACGGACAGGCGCTGCACGCCCTGGCGGCGGCGCGCCATACGCCCGAGCGGATGGCCGCGTACCTCGGCCGGACACCGCTGGTGCCCCTGCTGCCCCATAGCGAGGCGGGCAGCTGGGCCCGCGCGCTGCTGGGGCCCCTGGGGTCCACTCCGAGAGCCACCCTGGACATCACCCGGCTCGCCGTCACCTTTCCCCGGTCCGCGGTGGCCCGGCTGCTGGACATCAGCCGCAACACCGTCTCCCACCACCTCGGCCGGGTGGAGGCCACCCTCGGCCTCGACCTGGGCGATGTACGCACCCGGGCCGCCCTCGACCTGGCCTTCTGCCTGACCGGAGGGCAGCCGGACGGCGGCCTGGGCTCCGAGACCGGCTTCGGCTCCGCGGGTGGCTTCGGAGTCCACGGTGTGCGGCCGGTGCCCACCCTGGAGGAGCTGTTCCGCACCGCGCCCGCCCACGCCTGGGCGCGGGAGTTCCTGCGCCCGCTCCAGGACACCCGCGGCCGCGATCTGCACACCACCCTGCGCGGCTGGATCGACGCGAACACCGACGCCCAGCGGACCGCCCGCCACCTCGGTCTCAGCCGGAACACCGTCAGGGCTCATCTGCGGGCCGCCGAACGCCTGCTCAGCCGGGACCTGCTCACCACCGGCTCCGGGATCCACGACCTGGTGCACGCCCTGCACATCACCGGACTCCACCCGGAGGACTGACCGTGCACCGTGCACATGTCGCGGGCGGGCGGTGCGCACCGTGCACCGTTGCCCGCCCGCGTGATCGGCTTTAGCGTCACTCCTGCCGCACCGCGCGGGAACGAGGCCCCGCCTCCCAGCGTGGCGGGCGGTCTGTATCACCACGAGGGGAGTGATGCAGCCCGGCGCCGTACGGTGCTCACAGCTCCGAGGGCCTCTTTCCCGCGGTGGGCGCGGAGCGCGCTCGGGGACGTGCCGGTACACGTCCCCGAGCCCGAGTGACGGCGGGCACCGCCCCCGACAGCGGCACCAGGGCGCCCGGCGCCCGCTTGGCGCGCCGCCCCGGCCCCGGCCGTTCCCTGCCACCATTCTGTCCGTTCCGCGAGGAATATCCCTTCCCGAGATGTGGAACCGGGTAGATGTCACCGTGGCAAACGAGCCCCGGCAGTCGACCCATGCCCCGGACCGTCCACGACGGTTCCCGCTTCGGAAGGTGGTAGGTGGTCCCGTTGAACACCGCTGACCAGGAGACACCTCGCGAGCGCAAGGAGTTCCGACGTTCCGCGCCGCACTTCGCCGACCGGATCACCGCCGACGGCCGGGACGGCTGGCCGGTGGAGGCCGGGCGCTATCGGCTGGTGGTCAGCCGGGCCTGCCCCTGGGCGAGCCGTGCGCTGGTCTCACGGCGGCTGCTCGGACTGGAGCGGGCCCTGTCGCTGGCCGTCACCGACCCCATCCAGGACGAGCGCAGCTGGCGCTTCACCCTGGACCCGGGGGACCGGGACCCGGTGCTGGGCATCGGGTTCCTCAGCGAGGCGTACGACGCCCGCGAGACGGGATATCCGGGCGGGGTGAGCGTGCCCGCGGTGGTGGACGTCCCCAGTGGCCAACTGGTCACCAACGACTACCACCGGATCACCCTGGACCTCGCCACCGAGTGGACCGCCCTCCAGCGCGAGGGCGCCCCCGATCTGTACCCCGAGGAGCACCGCGACGAGATCGACGACGTGGCGGAGGGCATCTACCGCGATGTGAACAACGGTGTGTACCGCGCGGGCTTCGCCGAGCACCAGCACACCTACGACGACGCGTACCGGCGGCTCTTCGCGCGGCTGGATGAGTTGTCCGAGCGTCTTGCCGGGCGGCGCTATCTGGTCGGCGACACCATCACCGAGGCCGACATCCGGCTGTTCACCACGCTGGTCAGGTTCGACGCCGTGTACCACGGCCACTTCAAGTGCAACCGCAACAAGCTCAGCGAGGACCCGGTGCTGTGGGGATACGTCCGTGATCTCTTCCAGACGCCGGGTTTCGGGGACACCGTCGACTTCGACCACATCAAGCGCCACTACTACCAGGTGCACACCAACATCAATCCCCGTCGCATCGTTCCGCTCGGCCCCGACCTCACCGGGTGGCTGACGCCGCATCACCGCGAGGAGCTGGGCGGGCGGCCGTTCGGCGACGGCACCGCGCCCGGACCGGTGCCGGACGGCGAGGCGGTACCGGAGGAGGGCCGGGCGGCCTGACGCCGCGTATGCCGCGAGCGGCCTGACGCCGCACATGTCGCGCGGGCCGGGTGACCTGACGTCGCACATGTCGCGGTGACCTGACGTCGCACATGTCGCGTTCCCGTGCCGCCCGGCGCCACATGTCGCTTCGTTCGCCCGGTCTTCAAGTGATCGGCACACGGGTTACACACATCCCGGGTGTGCGCCCCGGCTGGTGCGCCGCCCCGGCCCCGGCCGTGGCGGTCAGGCCCGACATGACGCGCGTCACCTCGCACAAAGGGCACGGGGCGCGGTGAGTTCGGTGACCTTTCTGTGAGGGAACGGCGCCGACGAGGTGCGCGCCTGTGCCCGCCATGTGATCGGAAAGTGGCGGAATGCCCGGTTCCGGCCCGGGGTCGACTCGCAGCGTGGCGAGACCCGTGGTTACATCCCAGTCCGCGCTAAGGCATCCACGGATCCCCGGTTCCCGCCGGAACCCCGTGGCCATGCTGTGGGAGCCGATTCCCCTCGGTACCCATGCGCTGTTGCAAGCTCAACGAGACAGTCACCGCAAGGGAGACGCAACAATGAACAACGCGCCCAAGGTCGCCACCCAGGAGATCTCCGACGCCGAACTGGACAACGTGGCCGGCGGAATCGGCAACCCGGTGGGCGACGTCCTCGGCACCGTCGACACCGTCACCGGCCCGGTGACCGGCGCCGTCGGCACCGCCACCAGCACGGTTGACGGTCTCACCGGCCTGAACACCACCGGCATCGTCGGTGGGGTCGTCGGCAGCCTCTGAGGCTGACTTACCGCCTTCCCTGTGCCCCGGGCCTGCCTGGTCCGGGGCACTCGGCGGTCCACGGCACACTCTTCGAACACTCCCTTCGCGGTTGGGGAAAGACTCTCGTGCAGTTCCGCCAGCAGGCCCTCTCCAAGGCACAGTCGGCAGAGGACATCGACCTGCCGGTGCGCTACGCCCGTCCCCAGGGGTGGCTGGCGCTGGCGGTCACGGTGGTGGTCATGGCCGGGGCCGCCGTATGGGCCGTCACGGGCACCGTGTCCAACACCCTCGACGCCACCGGGATCCTCACCCACGGCCAGGGCAGCTATGTGCTGCAGAGCCCGATCGCGGGCCAGGTGACCTCCGTCCTCGCGCGGGAGGGCAGCACCCTCCCGGCGGGCGCGCCGCTGCTGAAGGTCCGCACCACCCGTGGCACCACCGTCGTGCGCACCCTCGCCGCCGGCCGCCTCACCACCCTCTCCGCGTCGATCGGCGCCGTGCTGAACACCGGCGCGAACGTGGCCTCCGTGGAGCGGGTCAGCCACTCCGACGACCCCCTGGTCGCCACCCTGTACGTGCCCGCGGACCGGGCGGCGTCGGTACGGGTGGGCGCCTCGGTCGACCTCAGTGTGCAGTCCGCGCCCACGCAGACCTACGGGGTGCTCCGCGGTGAGGTGCGGGCCGTCGGCCGTACCGCCCAGTCCAGTCAGCAGATCGGCTCCTACCTCGGCAGTGAGCAACTGGGCGAGGAGTTCTCCAAACACGGCCCGCCGGTCGCCGTCCAGGTGCGTCTCGAGCGCGAGCGCGGCACCCGCTCCGGCTACCGCTGGTCATCCCCCGAAGGACCGCCGTTCGCCCTCGGCTCCATGACCCTGACCGGCGGCACCGTCCACCTGGACGCCCAGCACCCCATCGATTGGCTGCTCCCGTGACCGCGACCAACGAGGCCGGACCGCCCCGGCCCGCACCCGCCGGAAGCAGCGGGGCGCGGCGCCCCCAGCCGGCCCGCGGACGGCGGCGCGCCCCGCGTGGCGGAGCCGGGCCGCGGAAGCCAGGGCGCCGTACCGTACGCACCCCCACCGTGCTCCAGATGGAGGCCCTGGAGTGCGGTGCGGCGTCGCTGGCCATGGTGCTCGGACACTTCGGACGCCATGTGCCGCTGGAGGAGCTGCGGATCGCCTGCGGTGTCTCCCGGGACGGCTCGCGCGCCAGCAATCTGCTCAAGGCCGCCCGGAGCTACGGTCTGCGCGCCAAGGGCATGCAGATGGAGCCCGAGGCCCTGGTGGAGGTCCAGGCCCCGGCCATCCTGTTCTGGGAGTTCAACCACTACGTCGTCTACGACGGCATGGGGCGCCGGTTCGGCAAGCGCGGCGTCCACATCAACGACCCCGACAAGGGGCGCCGCTTCGTGCCCATCGAGGAGTTCGACACCAGCTTCACCGGTGTGGTCCTGGTCTTCGAACCCGAGGAGTCCTTCCGCCGGGGCGGGCGCCGCCCCGGGGTGCTGGGCGCCCTGCCCCCGCGGATGCGCGGCACCACCGGCACCCTGCTCGCGTCACTGCTCGCCAGCCTGTTGCTGGTGGCGGTGGGGGCCGCGGTCCCGGCGCTCAGCCGCACCTACATCGACACCTTCCTGATCGCCGGCCAGGACTCGACACTGCGGCCGCTGTTCGCGTCCATGGCCGTGGCGGTGGTCCTCACCGCCCTGCTGACCGGTGTCCAACAGGCCAACCTGCTGCGCGGGCGCATCATCTCCTCCACCCTCAGCAGCGCACGCTTCCTGCGCCATCTGCTGCGGCTGCCCGTCACCTTCTTCGCCCAGCGCAGCCCGGCCGACCTGGTCCAGCGGCTGCGCTCCAACGACACCGTGGCCGAGACGCTGGCCCGCGATCTGGCCGCGGCGGCCGTCGACGGGGTCGTAGTGGTGCTCTACGCCGTGCTGCTGTGGACCTACGATCCCCAACTCACCGGCGTCGGCATCGGGTTGGCGCTGCTCAACGTGGTGGCGATACGGGTGGTGGTGCGGCTGCGGGCCACCAGGACGCAGAAGCTGCGGGCCGACACCGCGCGGCTGACCACCACCTCGTACACCGGTCTCCAGCTCATCGAGACGGTGAAGGCCACCGGTGGCGAGGCGGGCTACTTCCGCCGCTGGGCCGGTCAGCACGCCATCACCCTGGAGGAGCAGCAGCGCCTGGGGGTGCCGAGCTCCGTACTGGCCGTGGTCGCCCCCACCCTCGCCACGCTCAACAGCGCCCTCATCCTCTGGATCGGCGGGCTGCGGGCCGTCGACGGCCACATCTCCATCGGTCTGCTGGTGGCCTTCCAGGCGCTGGTGACCCGCTTCACCGCGCCCATCACCCGGCTCAACGGAGTGGCCGGGCGCATCCAGGACTTCTCCGCCGACGTGGCCCGGCTCAAGGACGTGGAGAACTTCCCGGTGGACTCCCTCTACACCCGCGACGAACCGCGCGAGGACACCCGCCGTCTCACCGGGCAGGTGACCCTGGAGAACATCACCTTCGGCTACAACCCGCTGGACGAGCCGCTGCTGCGCGACTTCTCGCTGTTCGTCGGCCCCGGCCGGCAGGTGGCGCTGGTCGGCGCCTCCGGCAGCGGCAAGTCCACCGTCTCCCGGCTCGTCTCCGGCCTCTACACCCCCTGGGAGGGGGTGATCCGGATCGACGGACAGCGCCTGGAGGACATCCCCCGCGGCGCCCTGGCCGCCTCCGTCTCCTTCGTCGACCAGGAGATCTTCCTGTTCGAGGGGACCGTGCGGGACAACGTGGCGCTGTGGGACCCCTCGATCCCGGACGAGGCGGTGGTAGAGGCCCTGCGGGACGCCGCGCTCTACGACGATGTGATCGCACGGCGCCCGGAGGGGATCCACTGCCGGGTGGAGCAGGACGGCCGCAACTTCTCCGGCGGCCAGCGGCAGCGTCTTGAGATCGCCCGCGCCCTGGTGCGCCGCCCCAGTGTGCTGGTGCTGGACGAGGTCACCAGCGCCCTGGACGCCCGGACCGAGCAGCTCGTCATGGACAACCTGCGCCGCCGCGGCTGTGCGTGTGTGGTGATCGCCCACCGGCTCAGCACCGTACGGGACAGCGACGAGATCCTCGTCCTGAACCGCGGCACGGTGGTCGAACGCGGCCGGCACGAGGACCTCGCCGCCGCCGGGGGCCCGTACGCCGAGCTGATGAAGGAGCACTGACATGGCGTCCGTTCACCCGGCCGCGGCGGTGGCCGCGGACGGCGGCGACGCGGTGGTCCAGGCGCTGGGCGCCCTCGGCACGCCCGTCGACTGCGCCGGGCTGCGCAGCCTCCCGCTGGAGGGCCCGCAGGTGCTCTGGCTCGTCGTCGGCGGCGCCCTGGACCTCTTCGCGGTGGACGCCGCCGAGGAGGGGCAGTGGCACTTCCTCGGCCGCCTGGAGACGGGCGCGGCGCTCCCCGGCCCGGTCGAGGGGCCGCGCCACACCCTGCTGGGCCGGCCCTCGCAGGACTGTCTGGTGCGCCGCATCCCGCTGCGCGAGCTGTACCGCCCGGAGGCCCACGACGCGTACGGCACCGGCCAGTCCGGCGATCCGTACGCCACGTACGGCGGCGGATTCCAGGACACCCCGCCCACCCCGCTGGAACACGCGGTGGCGCTCGGGGTCAGCCGCAGCCTCGGCGTCCTCTTCCAGGCCCCGCTGGACGGCGGGGCCGCGTCCGAGGCGGAGGCGGCCGACGAGGACCTGCTCTGGCTCCCGGTGCCGCCCGGCAGTGTGCGCTACGGCGCCGAGTACAGCGCCCAGGCCGCCGGTGACCTGCTGATCGACGGTGCGCTGTGGCAGCGGATGGTCAACCAGCAGTACCGCCTCGGCACCGCCGTGGACCGCTGGATCGAGACCATGGAGCGGGCCCACGCCGACCGTACGGCGGCCGGTATCCGGGCCGGAGAGGCCGTGCGCACCCGCGCCGACCAGGCGCTGATCGCCTCCATCGGAGGGCCCCGGCGGGACCGGCGGCCGTCGGAGGAGAGCACCGACGACGCCGTGCACGGGGTGTGCCGCGCCGTGGCGGAGGCCGCCGGGATCACCCTGCCCGACCCGCCGAGGGGCCGCGCCATCGACGACCGTACGGACCCGGTGGAGCGCATCGCCGCCCACGCCCGGATCCGCACCCGCGCCGTCCGCCTCGAGGGCCAGTGGTGGCGGGAGGACACCGGACCGCTGGTGGGCTACCGCGCCAAGTCCGGGGCCCCGGTGGCGCTGCTGTGGCGGCGCGGCCGGTACGAGGCGGTCAACCCCGCCTCCGGCCTGCGGATCCGGGTGGGCGGCGGCAACGCGGAGGAGTTCGAGCCGCGGGGAGTGATGTTCTACCGTCCGCTGCCCGACCGGCCGATGACGGTGTGGCGGCTGATGCGCTTCAGCGTGCGCGGCGCCGCGGGGGACGTCCGCAACCTCCTGATCAGCGGGCTGGTGACGGTGGCGCTCGGCGCGCTGGTGCCGCTCGCCACCGGCCAGGTGCTGGGCGGCTACGTACCCCGTGCCGAGAAGAGCCCCATCGTCCAGATCTCCCTGGCCCTGATCGTGGCCGGTGTCGTGGCGGCCGCCTTCATGCTGCTGCAGAACCTGACCCTGCTGCGCCTGGAGGGGCGGCTGGAGTCCACCCTCCAGCCCGCGGTGTGGGACCGGCTGCTGCGGCTGCCCACCACCTTCTTCGCCCAGCGCTCCACCGGAGAGCTGGCCAGCGCGGCCCTGGGCATCAGCACCATGCGCCGGGTGATGTCCGGGATCGCCCCGACGGTCCTCCAGGCCGGGACCGTGGGCGTGATGAACCTCGCCCTGCTGCTGTACTACAGCGCCTCCCTGGCGCTCGCGGTGATCGCCGTACTGCTGGTGGTCTCCGGGGTCTTCCTCGGCATGGGGCTGTGGCAGGTGCGCTGGCAGCGACGGCTGGTGGAGAGCGAGAACAAGCTCAACAACCAGGCGTTCCAGACCCTGCGCGGGCTGCCCAAGCTGCGGGTCGCCGCGGCCGAGAACTTCGCCTACGCGGCCTGGGCCCGTGGCTTCGCCCACTCCCGCGATCTGCACCAGCGCACCGGGCGCATCAAGAACCTCACCCAGGTGCTGGACTCCGTCTACCTTCCGCTGGTCTCCCTCGCGGTGTTCATGCTGCTGGCCGGTCCGGCGCGGGGGAGCATGTCGGCGGGCGCCTTCCTGACCTTCAACACCTCGGTGACCATGCTGCTCACCTCCCTCACCCAGCTCACCAACTCCCTGGTCTCCGCGGTGGCGGTCCTGCCCATGTTCGAGCAGGTCAAGCCGATCCTGGACGAGCCACCCGAGGTGCGCGGCGGCAGTGCCCAGCCGGGGCGGCTCTCCGGCGACCTCCGGGCCAGAAACCTCACCTTCCGCTACGGCGACGACGGGCCGCTGGTGCTCGACGACGTCTCGCTGGAGATCCGGCCGGGCGAGTTCGTGGCCGTCGTGGGTCCCAGTGGCTGCGGCAAGTCGACCCTGCTGCGGTTGCTCATCGGCTTCGAACGGCCGGTGTCCGGCAGTGTGCTCTACGACGGCCAGGACCTCGCCGCACTCGACCAGGCGGCCGTGCGCCGCCAGTGCGGGGTGGTACTCCAGAACGCCCAGCCCCTGGGCGGTACGATCCTCGACTGCATCCGCGGCGCCGAGCCGTACACCCCCGAGGAGGCCATGGAGGCCGCCGAACTGGCGGGTCTGGCCGAGGACATCCGGCAGATGCCCATGGGGCTGCAGACCATGATCTCCGGCAGTGGCGCCATCTCCGGCGGCCAGCGGCAGCGGCTGATGATCGCCCAGGCGCTGATCCGCCGTCCGCGCGTCCTCTTCTTCGACGAGGCCACCAGTGCCCTGGACAACGAGACCCAGCGCATCGTCATCGACAGCACCCGGCGGCTCAACGCCAGCCGGCTGGTGATCGCCCACCGGCTGTCGACCGTCATGGACGCCGACCGCGTCCTGGTCATGGAGGACGGCCGGATCGTGGAGCAGGGTGCCCCGGCCGAGCTGATGGCCATCGCGGGCGGCAAGCTGCACGAGCTGGTGCGGCGCCAGACGCTCTAGCGAGGCGGGGCCCACCGGGGCCACGGGGCGGCGGAGCGTCCGAGGCGCTACGGGGCGGCGGGGGCGGCGGCCTCCTCGGGCCTGTGCGGCTGGGCCGCCGGGCCCGGCCTGCCCCGCAGCGGGACCTCCTGGACGCACAGGGCGGCGACGAAGGCCACGGCACACACGACGGCCGCGGTCAGGAAGATCCGCTGGGTGCCGGTGGCCACCGCGTGGAGATAGCCGTCCCTGACGGGCTCCGGCAGTCGGGCCAGCGCCGCCGGATCCGGTCGGGCCCCGCCCGTCTCCGCCCCGGCGGGCGCGTGGCCCCGTACCGCAGCGGTGAAGAGCGACCCGAAGACCGCCACGCCCAGGGAGCCCCCGATGGTGCGGAAGAGGGTGACCGACGCGGAGGCGGCCCCCATGTCGCGCATCTCCACACTGTTCTGCGCGATCGTGGTGACCATCTGCATCTGACAGCCCATGCCGGTGCCCACCAGCGCCATGAAGCATCCGGTGGCCGCGCGGGAGGTCGTGGTGTCCATGGTGGCCAGCAGGAACAGGCCGACGGCCATGCAGACGGTGCCCACGATGGGGAAGATCCGGTACCGCCCGGTGGCGGACATGACCTTGCCACCGATCTGGGACATGATCACGACGGGGATCATCAGGGGGAGCAGCAGCAGACCGGAGCGGGAGGCGGAGACGCCCTGGACGGTCTGCTGATACAGCGGCAGATACAGCGAGCAGCCGAACATCACCACCCCGCCCACCAGGATCAGCGAGGACGCCAGGGAGAAGTTGCGGTGCCCGGTGAAGATGCGCGACGGCATGAGGGGTTCGACCGCGCGCCGCTGCCGGGCCACGAAGGCGGCCACGCCCACCACGGCCACGGCGAACAGGCCGAGGATCCGCCATGAGGCCCATGCATAGGTGGAACCGGCCCAGGTGGCGGCGAGCGTGAGGGCGCAGACGGTCGTCGTCATCACGGCGATCCCCGGCCAGTCGATACGGGCCTTGGCGCGGGTGGCGGGCAGCCGCAGCATCAGCTGACACCAGACCAGGGTGAGGATGCCGAGCGGCAGATTGATGAAGAAGGCCCAGCGCCAGCCGAAGTGGCCGGTGATGAAGCCGCCGAGCAGTGGGCCGCCGATGGTGCCGATGGCCATGATGGAGGCGGTCATGCCCTGGTAGCGGCCCCGCTCCCGGGGCGGCACCAGCGAGGCGATCAGGGCGAAGGCACCGGCGCCGATCCCGCCCGCGCCCAGCCCCTGCAGCGCCCGGAAGACGATCAGCTGGGTCATCGTATGGGCCGCGCCGGACAGCGCCGAGCCGAGTACGAAGACGACGACGGCGATCAGATACATGTGCTTGCGGCCGTACAGGTCGCCGAACTTGCCCCAGACGGGGGTGGAGGCGGCGGTGGCCAGGGTGTAGGCGGTCACCACCCAGGAGATGTGCTCCAGGCCGCCGAGGTCTCCGACGATCGTCGGCATCGCGGTGCCGACGATCGTGGAGTCGAGCATCGACAGCAGCATCGCGAGCAACACACCGAGCAGGGCCAGACGGACGCCTCTCGGGGTGGTCTCCGGCGGGGCGGGACTGCTGGACGGCGGTGTGTCGGATACGGACATGGCTGATCACTTCCTTCTCTGCGCGCTCGGCACGGGGTTACGGGAGAGGGGAACCGAAGGGGCGGGGCCCGAACAGAAGAGCACACTGACTAAAAAAGTGCAACGACTCAACTTTTCTATTCGGTCCACCTACGGGTAGGGTGGTCCCCGTGAGCGAGACGATGGGGCGCCGTGAGCGCAAGAAGGCCGCCACCCGCCGGGCACTGGCGGACGCGGCCCTGAGGCTGTTCCTCGACCGCGGCTTCGACCGGGTGAGCGTGCGGGACATCGCGGAGGCCGCCGACGTCTCCACCACCACGGTCTTCAAGCACTTCCCCAGCAAGGAGGCCCTGCTCTTCGACCAGGACTCCGACCGGGAGGCCGCCCTCATAGCCGTCGTGCGCGACCGGCCCGAGGGGGTGTCCGTCCCCCGTGCCCTGCGCGAACACACGCTGCGGGTGCACTCCGATGGCGCGGGCGACCCCGGGATGGCGCGGTTCATCGAGCTGACGGAGAGCACCCCGGCGCTGCGGGAGTACGGCCGTCGCATGTGGATGCGGCACGAAACCGCGCTCGCCGCCGCCATCGCCGAGGCCACCGGAGCCCCCGAGGACGACCCCGGGTGTGCGGCGCTCGCCCACTTCGCGCTGGAGACCGTCGGCTTCGCCCGGGGCCGGGCCGACGCCCGGCAGGCCATCGAGGCCGCCTTCGCCCTCCTCGAACACGGCTGGCCCGCGGCCGGTTAGCGGCCGGCCACCCGATGCCCGCCGCAACGTCCGGACTCTTCTGCGGACTTGGCGCGAGTTTCCGGCGGATGCCCGACGCGGGGGCACGGGGGCGTTAGCGTCTGTCGCTATGCGGTGGGCCGGTGTGATCGACAGTGCGACCACGGCCGTCGGCGGGCCGAAGCGCCGGTGGCCGGCGGTGCCCGAGCGGCATCGGCGGTGGCTGGTGGTGGCCGCCGTCGTGGCGCTCCTCGTCCAGATGGCCGTCGCGATGGTCACCACGGCGGTGGAGCAGACGCCGACCATCGACGAGCCCGTGTACGTCGGCGCTGCGGTGGACTCCCTGCACCACCACCGGGTGCGCTACAACCCCGAACACCCCCCGCTGGGCAAGCTCATCGTCGCGGCGGGGGTGGCGTTCGCCCGGCCGCACCTCGACGCCGGTTTCACCGGTGACCAGACGGCGCTCGGACGGCATGTGCTGTACGAGGCGGGCAACGCCCCCTGGCGGCTGATGCTGTGCGCACGGCTTCCGATGATCGCGCTGACGCTGCTGTTCGGGCTGGTGGTGTTCGCGTTCGCCCGCGAGTTGACCGGCCCCGTCGGCGGGGCGGTGGCGCTGGCCCTGTACGCCTTCTCGCCGGACGTCATCGCACACGGCTCGCTCGCCACGCTCGACGTACCGGCGGCGGGTTTCCTGCTGACGTCGGCCTGGCTGCTGTGGCGGGCGCGGCGGCGGCCACGATGGCACCTGCCACTCGCGGGAGTGGCGCTGGGCGCCGCCCTCGCCACGAAGATGAGCACGCTGGCCGCGGTCCCGGTGCTGCTGCTCCTGGCCGTGTGCTCGGTCTGGTACGCCCGCCGCGCCCACCACCGCGCACCGCGCGACCCTGCGCGGTCGCTCGCCGTCGGAGTGGCGGCGGCGGTGGCCATGGCGCTGATCGCGGTGGCCGTGGTGTGGTTCGCGTACGCCCTGGTCGACCCCCGGCTGCGCTGGACGCCCACCGGGCCCGTGCCCGCCGTCCACGGGCTGCGCGGGCTCGCCGTCCACGGGCTGCCGCTCCCGGAGGCGTACCGCGACGGGATGCGCATCCAGTTCGGCTTCGAGCAGGACACCTGGCGTGGCTTTCTGCTCGGCCGCCGCTACGTCGGGTCGCTGTGGTACTACCTGCCCGTCGCACTGCTGGTGAAGACGCCCCTGGGCATGCTGGCGCTCTGGTCGGCGGGGGCGGTCACGACGCTGGTGGTGCCCCGGCTGCGGCCCGCCGCGCCGTATGTGCTCCTCCCCGCCGCCGTACTGCTGCTCGCCGCCCTGGACGGGGCCCGCAACCTCGGTGTCAGGTACGCGGTCTTCCTGCCGATGTTCCTGGCGGTGGCGGCGGCCGGGCTGACGGCCGTACGGCGGCGCTGGGCGTACGGGGCCGCGCTGGGTCTCGTGCTGTTCGTCGCGGTCAGTTCGCTGCGGACGTATCCCTACTACCTGCCGTACTCCAATGAGGCGTTCGGCGGCCCGTCCCGGACCCATCTGCGGCTGCATGACTCGAACGTGGACTGGGGGCAGGACCTGGGGCGGCTGGCCGACCGTCTGCGGGAGCGCTACCGGGGCGAGCGGATCTGGCTCGTCTACAAGGGCAGCGGTGTGCCGTCCGCCTACGGCGTCCATGCGTCCGACCCGCGCCGGGCCGCCCCGGAGCGGGTGCGCGGACTGCTGGTGGTCTCGGACTCCTCGGCCGCCCGGGCCACCGGACGGCTGGCGGCGCTGATCGACGGCAGCCGTCCGATCGACGAGGTCGGCCACTCGATCACCATCTACCGCCGTTGACCGCCCACTGTCATGTCATGACATCTCTCACATCGAGCGCCAGAGTAAAAGGGTCGTAGCGGTGCATATCGACGAGGCGGCATAGTGGCCTTTGTCTGCACTGTCGGACATGGTGGTTTCCCCATCGCTGCGACTCCGGCGCGTCCGGACCGCCACCCACCCGCCTGTTCGCCGCGATTTCCTGATGGCGCGTCGGGCCGCCGTGGCCTTCCCCGGAACCCCTTCAGCATGACTCGTCGCTGAGCGCAAGTTCCGCCCTCACTACGCACTCGTGTCGTACGAACACATGTGTTGCTCGTGTGGCGGGCGGCTCCAAGAATGACGGGCCTCAACCGAGTGTGAGGTCCCGCATGAGCAAGCACCGCAGCAGCACGACGCCCCGCCGCAAGATAGCCATCACCGCGCTCGCCGTGGCCGCCGTGGGCGTTCCCTCGGCCGCGATGGCGTCACAGTCCGCCGCATCCACCGGCTCCCCCTCCACCGCCTCCGCGGCCGCCACCGACCAGCAGGAAGTGGTGGACCTCGTCAACAGCGAGCGCGACAAGGCCGGTTGTGAGCCGCTGACTGTGGACAAGAAGCTGACCAAGGCCGCCCAGGACCACAGCGAGGACATGGCGGCCCACCGCAATATGTCGCACACCGGCTCCGACGGCTCCTCCCCGGGCGACCGGATCGAGCGCGCGGGCTACTCCTGGAGCAGCTACGGCGAGAACGTGGCCTACGGCTATGACTCGCCCAAGAGCGTCATGGAGGGCTGGATGAACAGCTCCGGCCATAAGGCCAACATCCTGAACTGTGACTTCAAGGAGATCGGCGTCGGCGTGGCACAGCCCGGCAACTACTGGACGCAGGACTTCGGCACCGCCCGATAGCTCATCCCCCGGATGTCCGGGGCGACCGGCCCGGCCCCAGCGGGGCGGGTGGCGGGAGGGGGCGGGCCGGTTCGGCCCGCCCCGCCTCGAAGGACCGCAGCCGCCCCGCGGCCTTGGCGACGACCGTCGCACAGACGGCGAACTCGTCCGAGAACACCTCGGTGACCAGCGCCTCCCTGGTGGGGAAGCGCCGGTAGAGCGTGGCCACCCCCACCCCGGCACGACGGGCGATGGTGGCCATCGGCACATCGAGCCCACGCGAGACGAACAGCGTCCGGGCCGCCTCGAGGACACGCCGGTGGTTGGACGCCGCATCGGACCGCAACCCCTCTTTGGCCGGTGGCCGGTCCGATCTTTAGCCGGTGGCCGGTCCGGGTGAGGTGCTGGTGCGCGTGCATGCCACGAGTGTGAACGGCGGCGAGCTCTCGGGCCGGGCGGGCAGGCTGAAGCTGGTGACCGGGAGGAGGTTCCCGAAGGGCACCGGCGTCGACATCGCCGGGGAGCTCGCCGAGGTGGGTTCCTCCGTGCGCCATCTCCGGGTGGGCGACCGGGTGTGGGGCGCGATGCCGCACCTGACGTTCGGGGCGGCCGCCGAGTACGTGGCCGTCCGGCCCCGTCAGCTCTCCTTCGCCCCGAGGGCGTCGATCTGGTCCGGGCCGCGGCGCTGCCCGCGGTCGGCGCCACGGCCATCACGGCGCTGCGCGACAAGACCGGCCTGATGAGTGGCGAGCGGCTGCTGGTGCGTGGCGGGGCCGGTGGCGTCGGCAGTGTCGCCGTCCAGCTCGGACACGCGCTCGGCGCCCATGTCGCCCCGCTCGCCGGGGCGAAGGCGCTCGACCTCGTCCGGGAGCTCGGCGCGGATGAGGCGCGTGACCACCGGACCACCGGCCCGGCCGCCCTCGGGCCGTTCGACGCCGTGCTGGACACGGTGGGCACCGAGCTCGGCGCCTATCGCGGGATGCTGGCGCCCGGTGGGCGGATGGTGGCCATCGCCTTCGACGCCGACCGCCCGCTGCATTCGCTCGGCGCCATGCTCCTCTCCACCGTGCACGGCACCCGGCGGGTGCGGTTCTCCACGGGAAACCCCTGCACCGGCTCTTCGTGGACCTCGCCGCGTAGGTGGAGAACGGGGCGATCCGGCCGGTCGTCGACACCGTTCATCCGCTCTTCGGCATCGCGGAGGCCCATCGCGCCTTGGGTGTCGGTGGTGTTCGCGGCAAACACGTCATCCAGGTGAGATGAGGCCATAAAACAGAGAAACGCCCCGGCCGCCTTGACGGCCGGGGCGTTTCTCTGCGTATATTGGGGATTTCCGTATGCCATTCCATTTGGGGCACAAGGAAACCTGATGAAGTCACCGTATCCCGGCGGGAGTCGAATTGTCAAATGAGGAATGGGGCCGTGAGCAAGAATTCCTCGATCTGCTCAACGGTCGCCTCGCCGAGCTCAGGGCACGGGCCGAGGAATCGGTGACCGAGGCCCTGTCCCTGGGGGGCACCACCTTCCAGGCGCGGCTGGAGCGCGATGTGCTGGTGGCCGAGCGGTCCGGGCTGCTCGCCGCGTTCGAGGCGGGGGAGCGTGGGCTGTGCTTCGGGCGGCTGCTGTTCCGCGACGGCCGCGACTACCACATCGGCCGCATCGGCATCCGGCGTGATGACGCGGACCGCACCCCGCTGGTCATCGACTGGCGGGCCGATGTGGCCCGTCCGTTCTACCTCGCCACCGGGCACACCCCCATGGGGCTGCGCCGCAGGCGCCACATCACCACCGAGGGTGCCAAGGTCACCGGGGTGCACGATGAGATCCTTGACCTCTCGGACACCATACGGACCGGGTATGAGGGCTCCGACGCGGACGGCGTGCTGCTGGCCGCGCTCGACGCCGCCCGCACCGGCCGGATGCATGACATCGTGCAGACCATCCAGGCCGAACAGGACCAGATCATCCGCGCCCCTCACCACGGCGTCCACGTCGTGGAGGGCGGTCCCGGCACCGGCAAGACCGTCGTGGCGCTGCACCGCGCCGCGTATCTGCTCTACGCGCACCGGGAGTCGCTGGCCCGCCGCGCGGTGCTGATCGTCGGGCCCAACCCGGCGTTCCTCGGCTACATCGGCGAGGTGCTGCCCTCGCTCGGCGAGACCGGTGTGCTGCTGGCCACGCTCGGCGAGCTCTTCCCCGGTGTGACGGCCACCGGCACCGACACCCCCGAGGCCGCCGAGGTCAAGGGGCGCGCGGAGATGGCGGACGCCCTGGCCCGCTTCGTACGGGACCGGCAGACGCTGCCCGACCCCGCGATCGTCATCGAGCACGACGACGGCGATCTGGTGCTGGACCGGGACATCGCGTCCGAGGCGGGCCACAAGGCCCGGGAGACCGGGCTGCCGCACAACCTCGCCCGTCCGCACTTCGCCTTCCGGGTCATCGACTCCCTCACCGACCAGCTCGTGGACCGGATCGGCGCGGACCCCTTCGGCGGGCCCAACCTCCTCGGCGCGGACGACGTCGCCCAGCTCGGCAAGGCGATCGCGGTCAACCCCGAGGTGCACGCGGCCATCGCGGAGCTGTGGCCGGTGCTCACCCCGCAGCAGCTCGTGGCCGACTACCTCGGCGACCCCGTCCACCTCTCCGACGCCGACGCCGCCGCGATCCGCCGCAGCGGCGGCGAATGGACCCCCGCCGATGTGCCGTTGCTGGACGAGGCGGCCGAACTCCTCGGCCACGACGACGCGGCGGCCCGCGCCGCCGCGGAGGCCGAGCGCCAGGAGCGCATCGAGTACGCCCAGGGTGTCCTCGACCTCTCCTACGGCTCCCGCACCCAGGAGTTCGAGGACCGCGAGGACGAGGAGTCGGAGGTGCTGGCCGCCCACGACCTCATCGACGCCGAGCGGCTGGCCGACCGCGCCGAGGAGCGCGACCACCGCAGCGCCGCAGAACGCGCCGCCGCCGACCGCACCTGGGCCTTCGGCCACATCATCGTGGACGAGGCCCAGGAGCTGTCCGCGATGGCGTGGCGGCTGCTGATGCGGCGCAGCCCGACCCGTTCGATGACCCTGGTCGGCGACCCCGCGCAGACCGCGGAGCCGGGCGGCTGCGGCTCCTGGTCCTCGATCCTGGAGCCGTACGTCGGCGACCGCTGGGAGCACACCCGGCTCGGCGTCAACTACCGTACGCCGAGCGAGATCATGGACGTCGCGGCGCGAGTGGCCCGTACCGTCGACCCCGCCTTCCAGCCGCCGCGCTCGGTCCGCGCCACCGGGGTGCGGCCCTGGGCGGAGCACACCGGCGAGCTGCCCGGCGCGGTGGCCGCGGCCGTGGCGCGGGAGACCCGCACCGAGGGCCGTCTCGCGGTGATCGCCCCGAAGGACCGCCATGGCG
The DNA here is from genome assembly GCF_000968685.2 of Streptomyces antioxidans. GTDB lineage: Bacteria > Actinomycetota > Actinomycetes > Streptomycetales > Streptomycetaceae > Streptomyces > Streptomyces antioxidans. The sequence continues at coordinate 113,068 of NZ_LAKD02000032.1, read as the reverse complement.
CGCTGTCAGCCGCCCTCCCACAGGCGTCCACCGGCAGGTCCCCCGACCTGACCAGCGCGGTGGTGCTGCTCGACCCCCGGCAGGCCAAGGGGCTTGAGTTCGACACGGTGATCGTGGCCGAGCCCGCGGAGTTCGGCACCAGCGACCTCTACGTGGCGCTCACCCGGGCCACCCAGCGGCTGGGCGTGGTGCACACCGGGCCGCTCCCGAAGGGCCTGCGCGACCTGGCCGACACGGCTGACCCGGGCCACGCGGCCGCTCTGCCCGACGCGGCCGGTCACCAGGTGGCCGACGGCTCCGCGGGGACGGCGCTGTCGCGGAACTCCGCCCGGGCGTCCTCGGTGTAGCCGCCGGCGCTCCCCGCCGGTTACGGGCGTTCCCGGTCGGTGAGGCAGGTGCCGCGCCGCTGGTGGCGGGGGTGAGCGGACGGGCCTACGATCCCGCTGTGGCCCACTTCCGCATCGAGCGGCGCTCGCCCCTGCCCATCGGCGAGACCTGGCGACGGCTCACCGACTGGCCGCGCCACGGCGCCCATGTGCCGCTGAGCGGTGTCACCGTGCGCCCGGCGGGGCCGACCCGGGTGGGCACCGTGGTCGTGGTGCGCACGGGCGTCGGCCGCGCCGGATTCGACGACCCCATGGAGGTCGTGCGCTGGGACCCGCCCACCGGGGACACCCCCGGCGGCTGCAGGCTGGAGAAGCGCGGCTCGGTGGTCCTCGGATGGGCCGAGATCGAGGTGCGCCCCCGGGGCGGCGGATCCGAGGTGGTCTGGCGCGAGGAGGCGCGACTGCGGGGGCTGCCCCGGCTGTTCGACCCGCCGACGGCCTGGTCCGGCCGCCTGCTCTTCGGCCGAGTGGTCGACGCCCTGCTCAAGGATGACGCCGTCCCAAGACGGGCCGAGCCGGGTGCGGCCGGGTGATGTCGATGGTCGCCGCGCCCTGCGCGCCGATGCGGCCCGCCGTCCTCGGGGCCGTGCTGCGCGGGAGGCGCGGGGGCCGACCCGCATCCCCCTAGTGATCGTCGCGGATCACGGACGGTGCCGGTCGGCCGCCCTAGCATCGGCTCCATCCGGGTGTCGTGAGGCCATCCGCACCCCTGCCCCGACGACACGTCAATGGACCAGACGGCCCCATCAGGAGCGCAGCGTGCGAGCGACTTTCGCGGATTTCACCATTGATCCGCCGCGATTCGGCAATGGCGCGGCACGGTACGTACGGTGCCATCCCGATCGGGACCGTCTCGCGATCGGCGCGGGCGGACGGGTGGAGCTCGACTTCTCGCTGGACGGCGGCGAACTGCCGGAGCAGCTGACGCTGACCCTGATCGCACGGGTCTCGCCACTGGGGGAGTCCTTAGGATGGGCGCCCATCGACATCACCGTCAACGGGCATGTGGTGATTTCGCAGTTCACCGTGCCCGGTGGTGCCCGCCCACGGGAGGTGGCCTTCGCGGTCCCCGGCGAGGCGCTGGTGGCGGGCCGGAACACGCTGTGCGTCCGGGGCCGCGCCGAGGCCCGTGGGCTGCTCTGGCTGTACCGGATCACCGTCGAGCCCTCGCGCATCTGCGCCCGTATGCACCTCATGGCGGAGGAGCGGCCCGCCGAGGCGACGGTGTGCGCCTACCGCACCGAGCGGCGCACCCCCGGCTCCGCCGAGTGGCGGCCCGCGCCACGGCTGCTGGTCCACCTCGACCGGGGCGAGGGCACGTTGCCGGTCCGGCTCGCCTGGCGCGGGCAGGACGGCGCGGAGGCGTCGGTCGGCTTCCCCCCGGCGATGACGGAGTTCTACGGACACCGCAGGGCCGCCGACGGCACGCTCGCCGAGTACCGGGGGGTGCTGGAGGGCCGCTCACCGCTGCGGGACAGCGCGCTGGAAGAGGTGATGCACCGCTTCCACACGGTGGAGGGCCATGGGTACGGCAGCCCGGGCCCCCGCCAGGAGCTGCGCCTGCTGATCGAGGACGGGGGGCCGCCCGTGGAGCGGGTCATCTGGGGCGACCCGTCGGGACACTCGGGCACGGTGTCGCTGCTGGCCGCCGAGCCCGGTCCGGAGGCCGAGGTGACCGATCTGGTCACCAAGGTGCGGGCGCACAGCGAGTTCGCCGAGGTGGGCGAGGTCGCGGAGAACCTGCTGCACGACTCCTGGCGCAAGTGGCTGGGCCATGGCGACCGCGCCTGGCTGGAGTTCACCATGCGGCGGCCGGTTTCCGTCGGCCACTACGTTCTGACCTCGGCCAACGACGTCCCGGGCCGCGACCCGAAGGACTGGACCCTCAAGGGCTCGAACGGCGGGGAACACTGGGTGGACCTGGACTCCCGCGTCGAGGAGAGTTTCGCCCACCGCCATCAGCCCCGGGGGTTCACCTTCGCCGCCACCACGGCCCACCGCCACTACCGCCTGGAGATCACCAGGAACGCGGGGGAGGGCCAGGTCCAGCTCTCCCAGGTGCGCCTCTTCACCTCCGCCCCCCAGCCGAAGGGCTTCATCGGCCACTACCAGCGGGCGGGCGAGACACCCACCGGATACCGCGGCACATCGGTGTCGGCCGCCCCGGAGCCGGGGTCCGCGACGGCGCCGCCCAGGACCGTCGAGCAGTGGCGGACCTATCTGGCGGAGTACAGCGCGACCATCCTGCGGGTGGCCGACGAGGAGGAGCTGAGCGAGGTCAACGACGAGCAGCGGGCGGCCGGATGGCTCGGGTTCGAGGGCGCCGACGAGGAGAGCGTCCTCGCCCTGGAGAAGCGGCTCGGCACCCGGCTCCCGCCGAGCTACCGCACCTTCCTGGGTGCCTCTGACGGCTGGCTGAACATCAGCCCCTTCATGTGGCGGCTGCGCACGGCCAAGACCGTCGGCTGGCTGCGCGAGGCCGACCCCGAGACCTGGAGCGTCATCCGGGGCGGCGAGGGCGAGGACTGGGACGACACCGCGTTCATGGACCGTGCGCTGCTGGTCTCCGAGGAGGGCGACGCCCAGCACTGGCTGCTGGACCCCGCCGATGTGTCCGAGGACGGGGAGTGGGCCGCCTACATCTGGGCGAGCTGGTACCCGGCCCTGGGGGACCGGCACGCCTCGTTCGCCGAGCTGGTGGCCGAGGAGCGCACCGGCTTCGAGGACCAGGCGGTCCATGAGGTGCGCACGGGGCGCCCCGGGACCGCCGAGGACCTGGTGGCCGAGGGCAGGGCGCAGGCCCTGCGGGGCGAGGTGCGCAAGGCGATGGCCACCTTCGAGCGGGCCGCGGTCAGGGGCTCGGGCGCCGGTGCGTACCTGGGCGTCATCCTGGGGGCGTTCCTCGACATCAGCGCCGCCCACCACTGGATACGCACCGGCATCCTCGGGGATCCGCGCGTCCTCGATGCGATCGGCACGGAGCAGTTACGGGCCGAGGCCGCCCCGCTCTATCTGCGCTGCGCGGCCGAGGAGTGGACCGGCGCCCCCGGCGGCTATCTCTCGGCCCTCGGCGACCTCCTGCCGCGGCTCCCCGAGGGTGTGGACGGTGTCGTGGGCGTCGGCCTGAGCGTGGGCCTGGACGGTGTCGCGGGCGCGGCCGGTGCCGCCGCCGAGGGCGGCGACACCGCCGCCTGGATGGCCAGGGCCACCGCCTTCGTCCCGCCCGCCCTGCCCGAATCCCGCACCTTCCAGCAGGCCCTGGACCTGGCCAGGGCGCTGGCCGACCGCGGCGCCACCGATCAGTCCTGGGCCGTGATCGAGGCCGCCCTGCCGCACTGGCACTGCGACTCCCCGCACCGCATCGCCCCGGTCGTGCTGCTCACCGATCCGGCCCTCCGCGAGGTGGTCACCCCGGCCCGGGCCCGGCGCGTGGTCACCACGCCCCGCGGGGAGTTCCGCGAGTAGCGCCCGGCTCCGCACGGCCCGACCCTCCCTCGGCCCGACCCGCTACTGGCCGCCGTCCGCCGCTGGAAGGCCGTCGAGCAGGGTGCCGAGCGCGGCCGTGACCAGCGCGCACACCTCGTCCGGGTCCGCGTCCGCCAGCGGCTGTTTGCCCACCAGCACCCGCATCATCCCTATGCCGAGCAGCCAGGACAGCGCCAGATCCGCCCGCAGCCCGTGGTTGTCGGCACTGGACAGGGACGCCAGCACCCGCGCGTAGTCGTCGCTGATGGCGCGCACCGCCGTACCGATCTCATCGCCGCTGTCCACCGAGCGCAGCAGCGTGGCCAGCGCACGGCTGCCCGGATCCTTGCCACCGTGGCCCAGCAGTCCGCGCAGGGCGGCGTCCAGCAGCTCATGGGGCGCGGTGATGCGCAGCTGCTCCGCCCCGTTGTGCGCGATCACCTCGCCGAACAGCGCTCTCTTCGAGCCGAAGTAGCGGAACAACAGCGCCTGGTTGACCCCCGCGCGATCCGCGATGTCCCGGACCGTCGCCCGTTCATAGCCCCGCTCGGCGAATAGCGCCGCCGCGGCCTCCAGCAGTCGCCGCCGGGTGTTCCGCGCGTCCCGGCGCTGCCCCTCGGACACGGTCGTCCCCATCACGACACCCCTCTCGTCTGCCTCCGGCGATTCCCTCCGGCCCGTCAGATCAACGGCGCAAAGGGGCCGTTGACCGTATCAGCCGCCTCCTCCTACGTTTGTAAGCACGTGCTTACGCAAGGGAGGTCACGGTGACCACAGCGGAGACGACGCCCCTCACCTATCCCTTCAACTCCGCCGAAGGGCTCGCGCTCAGCGAGGCGTACGACCAGGCCAGGGAGCACACCGGATTACTTCGGGTGCGCCTGCCCTACGGCGAGCCCGCCTGGCTGGCCACGCGGTACGCCGACGCCCGGCTGGTGCTCGGGGACCGGCGGTTCAGCCGGGCCGCGGCGCTCCACCACGACGAGCCACGGCAGTCCGAGGGTCGCCGCGACGGCGGCATCCTGACCATGGACCCGCCCGACCACACCCGGCTGCGCACCCTCGTCGCCAAGGCCTTCACCGTCCACCAGGTGGAGAAACTGCGCCCGTGGGTACGGCAGTTGACCCATGACCTGCTCGACGACCTCGAGGCCGCGGGGCCCCCGGCCGATCTCGTGGACCGCTACGCGCTGCCCATTCCGGTCGGGGTCATCTGCGCCATGCTCGGTGTCCCGGAGGAGGACCGGCCCAAGTTCCGCGCCTGGAGTGACGCCGCGCTGTCCACCAGCTCCCTGAGCGCCGATGAGCTCAGCCGGAACACCGATGAGCTGCGCGCCTATATGGCCGGACTGATCGAGGAGCACCGCGGCAGCCCGCGGGACGACATCATGACCTCGCTGATCGAGGCGAGGGACGCGGGCGACCGGCTGTCCGAGCTCGAACTCGTCGATCTGTGCGTGGGCATCCTGGTGGCCGGGCACGAGACCACGGCCACCCAGATCCCCAACTTCGTGCTGACGCTGCTGGATCACCCGGACGAACTGCGCCGACTGCGCGAGGAGCCCGCACTGCTGCACGGCGCCGTCGAGGAGCTGCTGCGGTTCGTCCCGCTGGGCATGGCCGCGTCCTTCCCCCGCTACGCCACCGAGGACATCGAGGTGGGCGGCACCCTGGTGCGTGCCGGGGAGCCCGTGCTCGTCGCCGTCGGCTCGGCCAACCGCGACGCGCTGCGTTTCGACGCGCCGGGCACCCTGAACGTCGCCCGCCCCGCCACCCAGCACCTCGGCTTCGGCCACGGTGTGCACCACTGCCTGGGCGCGCCCCTGGCCCGGCTGGAGCTGCAGGAGGCGCTTGGCGCGCTGATCGAGCGCTTCCCGGAGCTGCGGCTGGCCGGGGACGTGGAGTGGAAGGGCCAGATGCTGGTCCGCGGGCCCCGTGCCATGCCCATCGGGTGGTGAGCCTGATGACCTGGAAGGCGGAGGTCGACGGCGGCCGGTGCATGGCGTCCGGGATGTGCGCCGGGATCGCCCCCGACCTGTTCGCCCTCGACGAGGAGCACGCCCGGCCGCGGCACGAGGAGGTCCCGGAGGAGGAGCGGGTGCTGGACGCGGCGGACTCCTGTCCCGCGCTGGCGATCACCATCCGCGACGGCACCACGACCGTCGGACCGCGTCCCTGAACCCCGTCCGGGAGGCTCCGGGTCAGGACTTCCGCGCGACGCCCGCCCAGAAGGAGACCTCTTCGTCGGTCACATCGCCGGTCTCCACATGGGAGTCGCTTTCGGCCAGATCGGTCCGCCAGCGGTGCGGCACCTCCAGGCCCGGCTCGACCAGCTCCAGACCGGTGAAGAAGCGCTCCACCTCGTCCCTGGTGCGGATCTGCCCCGGGATTCCGCGGCTGTGGTAGACCTGCACCGTCTTCTGGGTGGCCTCGGGGTCGAAGTCCGGGGTGATGTGGCTCAGCACCAGGAAGGAGCCGGGGGCGAGCGCGTCCACCAGCCGCTGGACGAGGTCGTACGGGCCCCAGTCGTCGGGGACGAAGTGCAGGAGCGATACCAGGCTCAGCGCGACCGGCCGGGACAGGTCCAGCACCTCGGTGAGGTCGGGTGAGGCGAGGATGGTCTCGGGCTCGGTGATGTCCCCGTGCACATAGGCGGTGCGGCCCTCGGGGTGGCTCTTGAGCAGGGTCTGGGCATGGGCGAGGACGATGGGGTCGTTGTCCACGTAGACGACCCGGGACTCCGGGGCGATCCCCTGGGCGACCTCGTGCAGATTCGGCCGGGTGGGAATGCCGGTGCCGATGTCGAGGAACTGGCGGATGCCACGCTCGGCGGCGAGGAACTGGATCGCCCGGTGCATCCAGGCCCGGTTGGTCCTGGCGGCGATCATGACACCCGGCCAGAGGGTGAGCACCTTGGCCGCGGCCTCACGGTCGGCGACGTAGTTGTCCTTGCCGCCCAGGAAGTAGTCGTACATTCGGGCGCTGTGCGGTCGCCCCTGGTTGAGGGGGGTGTTGGGGGGCTCCGGCCCGCTTCCGGTCTGGGATGCTACCCCTTGCGCGGTCACGTGGTGTTCTCCTCCGTATCCGGGCGCGATCCCTCACGCCGCGGCCGACTGTGCACCTGTCCTTCAGGATGGTAACCGCGTGACCGCACGGGGAAGTTGAGGGGCCCGGTGCGACCGGTGCCGGTACCCACCGGCCGCACCGCGTCATGAGGCCCCGGTCAGGACGCCACGTTGTCCATGCGTTCGCGCAGGCTGCGCGGCCGCATATCGGTCCACACCTCGTCGACGTACGCGGAGCACTCGTCCTTGGTGCCCTCCTTGCCGACGGGGCGCCAGCCCTCGGGCACCTCAAGGTCCGCGGGCCACAGCGAGTACTGGTCCTCGTCGTTGCGCAGCACCTGGTAGCGGGCGTTGTCGTCCATGGTCGGTCTCTCCTGTCGATGATCGGTCAGGTCGGTCAGGTCGGTCAGGTCGGTTGAGTCGGTCAGGTCGGTCGGATCGGAAATGGCCGGGAAGTGTCGGATGGAGGTCAGTCGGTCGGCCGCCCGGCCTCATGACGGCGGGACAGCGTGCGCAGCGTCGGGCTGAGGGTGGCCAGGACGGCCGCGGCGGCCATCCCCGCCGAGCAGAGCAGGATCGCCCGGTCGCCCGGCAGGGCCTGGGCGAGCGATCCGCCCAGCGCGGGGCCCGCCGCGCCCGCCGCGCCGCAGGCCAGGACGAGTGTGCTGGTGAGCCTGCCGCGCAACTCGTCCGGGGTGCGCAGCAGTTGATCGGTCATGATCGCGGTGTTCGCCGTCGGCGGGAACAGCGCCATCAGCGCGAACAGCACCCCGATGAGATAGCCGCTGTCCATCAGCACGGTGACCGGGGCGAGCACGGCCAGCGACCAGAACACCGCGATGATGCCGCCGTACGGGCCCAGCCGCCGGTGCAGTACGGGCGCCAGCAGCGCGCCCGCCACCCCGCCCACCCCCAGCATGGCCGCCATCACGCCGACCTCACCTGAGGGCACCCCCCGGGACTCGGCGAGCACGATGACGACGAGGTAGAAGGCGCTGAAGAACAGGTTGAGCACCACCGCGCACACCACCGTGACCCGGATCCTGCGCTCCCGCCACACCCACCGCAGCCCGGCCAGCGCCTCCCGGCCCAGCGGGCCCGCCCCGCCGGTGGACCGCTCGCGCGGCGGCAGCCGGACGAAGAGCAGCGCGACGAAGGAGAGCGTATGGGTCACGGCGTCCACCAGAAAGGGCACGAACCGCCCCACGGCGAACAGGAACCCGCCGGTCGCGGTGCCCGCCAGCTGCCCCATCGAGGCCCGTGCCGTGTTCATCGCCACCGCAGTGGGCAGGTGCTCGTCCGCCACCAGGCCGGGCAGCGACGCGTTCTCCGCCGGTTCGAAGAGGGCCGCGCTCGCCCCGAACACCGCCGCCACGACGGCCATGTGCCAGACGGTGGCCGCGCCCGCCCACACGGCGGCCACCAGGCTGACGGCGGAGACCGCCTGGGCCGCCTCACAGCCCAGCATGATGGCCTTGCGGTCGTAGCGGTCCACCAGGACACCCGCCGGGAGCCCTGCCACCATCTGAGCGGCGGCGATGGTGCCCATGACCAGACCGGAGGCGGCGCCAGAACCGGTGAGCGCCAGGACCAGCAGCGGAAACGCGATCAGCGCGGTGTGGAAGCCGAACTCCGAGAGCGCCTGACCGCCCCACAGCAGCCGGTAGTCGCGGTTGCGCGCCAGCGGAACCGGCGGGGACACCGGCGGGGCCGCGGTCATGCGGCGCCCCGGCAGTCCCCGGCGATCCGGCGCAGCGCCTCCGCGAAGTCCCCGGCCACCGCCTCCACGGTCGCCCTCTCGTGCACATCGGGGCGGTAGCGCCAGGTGAAGCCGAGGCGCCCTTCCTGCACCGCGCCCACCACCTCCAGCAGATGGGAGCCGCCCTCGCGCGGATCGTGGTCCTGGCCGAACGAGCCGTGCTCGGCGTGGACCAGACCGCCCTGGGACTCGGCCGACCGGGCGTCCCACTGGCCGAGGTAGTTGAACACGACCTGCGGCCCGGTGCCGTGCCGGGACAGCCGCTCCCGCAGCCCGGGCGGGCCGAAGGCGCGCAGCGCCCCGAAGCCGAAGCCATTGCCGGGGACGGTCCGCAGCCGCCGCCGCACCGACTTGACCAGCCCCCGCCAGTCGGCAGGGCCGTCCTCGGGCAGGTCCGGCAGCTCGAAGGAGACCGGATACATGGTGGTGAACCACCCCACCGTACGGGAGAGATCGACACCGTCCAGGACGTCCTCGCGCCCATGGCCCTCCAGCTCCACCGACACCCGCCGCTGGCCCGTCCAGCGGGACAGCGCCAGCGCGAGGGCGGCCAGCAGCACATCGTTGATGCGGGTGCGGTAGGCGGTGGGGGCCGAGCGGAGCAGCGCCTCGGTGTCCCGCTCGTCGAGTTCGACCGGCACCGTGGCGATCTCCGGCCCGGGCGTGGCCACCTGGTGGTCCACCGGCAGCGGCCGGGCGGCAAGGGCTTCGCACCAGTGGTCGGCCTCATGGTCCAGGCCGCCCCCGGCGACATGCTCCGCGAGCCGCCGCGCCCAGTCCCGGAAGGCGGTGGTCTTGGTGCCGAGGTCCACCGGTTCGCCCCGCACCCCCTGCTGATAGGCGATGTCCAGGTCGTCCAGCAGGATCCGCCAGGACACCCCGTCGATGACCAGGTGGTGCGCGGTCAGGAAGAGGTACGGCCGCCGGGCCGCGCCGAACCGGAACAGCGCGGCCCGCAGCAGCGGCCCCCGGCCCAGGTCGAAGCCCGCGTGCAGCGCGTCCGCCGCCTTCTCCACCGCCGCGTCCGCCTCCCGGTCCGGCAGACCCGACAGGTCGTGGCGGTCCAGGACGCCACCGCCGCCATCCGGTTCCGGGACGTGGCCGTGCCATTCGCCGCCGTCCTCGGTGAACCGGGTGCGCAGCGCGTCGTGGTGGACCAGGAGCGCGGCCAGCGCCCCCCGAAGCGCCTTCTCGTCCGGCTCCTGGTGCAGCTCCAGCAGCGTGGACTGGTTGAAGTGGCGCGGGTTCACGGTGTGGGTGGCGAAGAACCAGCGCTGGATCGGGGTGAGCGGAAGAGCCCCGGTCACCGGCTCCGCACGGCCCTCGTCCCGCTCGGCGGTGGCCACGGTGGCCAGCGCCGCCACCGACTGATGGGCGAACAGGTCCTTGGTGGTCATGCGCAGCCCGGCCTGCCGGGCGCGGGAGACCACCTGGATGCTGAGGATGGAATCCCCGCCCAGCTCGAAGAAGTTGTCCTCCACGCCCACCCGTTCCAGACCGAGCACATCGGCCCAGATCTCCGCGATCCGGCGCTCCATCGGGGTGCGCGGGGCGACATGGCCCGCACCGGAGGTGAGGGGCACCGGATCCGGCTCTGGCAGCGCCCGGCGGTCCACCTTGCCGTTGGCCGTGAGCGGAAGGGCGTCCAGGGTGGCGAACGCCGACGGCACCATGTGGGACGGAAGGGTCCTGGCCAGGACGTCGCGCAGCGAGGCGGCGGTCGGCGAGGTGCCCGGTGCCGGGACGACATAGCCCACCAGGCGCTTGCCGCCGGAGGGCTGCTCCGGCGTCGGGGCGGTCTCCCGCACGGCGACCACCGCTTCCCGCACCTCCGGGCTGCGCCGCAGCGCGCTCTCCACCTCACCGGGTTCGATCCGGAACCCCCGCACCTTGACCTGGTCGTCGGCCCGGCCCAGGAACGCGAGCTCACCGCCGCCGGTCCAGCGCACCACATCGCCGGTGCGGTACATCCGCCCGCCCGCCGGGCCGAACGGATCGGCCACAAAACGTGCGGCGGTCAGCCCCGGGCGGCCCAGGTAGCCCCGCGCCAGACCCGCGCCCGCGACATAGAGCTCCCCGGCCACGCCCACCGGAACCGGGCGCAGCGCCTCGTCCAGGACGTAGACCCGGGTGTTCGGGATGGGCCGGCCGATCGGCGGTACCCCCGATCCGGCGGTCAGCGGCCCGGACCAGGTGCTCACCACCGTGGCCTCCGTCGGGCCGTAGGAGTTGACCATCCGCCGGCCCGGCGCCCAGCGGTCCACCAGCTCCGCGGAGCAGGCGTCTGCGCCGACGATGAGGGTCCGCAGATCCGGCAGCCCCGCCCGCCGGTCCGGCGCCCCCGTCCGCCCATCCGGCGGCCCTGTCGGACCATCCGGCGGCCCCGTCCGCCACGCCGCCTCCGGCACGGTGGCCAGCGCCGCCGGGGGGATCAGCGCATGGGTGATCCGCTGTCCGCCGAGCACCTCGGCCAGCCGCTCGCCCAGCAGCGGGCCCTCGTCACCGATCACCAGCGCGGCGCCCCGGGGCAGCGAGACGCACAGCTCCAGGACGGAGGCGTCGAAGCTGGGTGAGGAGAACTGCAGCACCCGGTCCCCGGCCCGTACGTCGTAGTGCGCGGCCGCGGCGGCCGAGAAACCGGCCAGCCCCGCATGGGTGACCACGACCGCCTTGGGCACACCGGTGGAACCGGAGGTGTAGATGACATACGCCGGATGGTCCGGCGTTAGCCCACGGGGCGGCGGTGGCGTGGCGGGGCCCTCCCCGGTCCACACCGAGGCCGTGTCGTCGAGCACCACCGAGGGCGCGGCGTCGCGCAGCATGAACGCCACCCGCTCCTTGGGATAGCCGGGGTCGACCGGCAGGAACGCACCGCCCGCCTTCGCCACGGCCAGCTGCGCCACCAGCATCTCCACCGAACGCGGCAGCACCAGCGCCACCAGCCGCTCAGGACCCACGCCCCGGCCGATCAGCCGGTGGGCCAGCCGGTTCGCGGCCACCTCCAGCTCGGCGAAGGTGAGATCGCCCTTCCCGTACCGCACGGCCGTGGCATCCGGGGAGACGGCCACCTGCCGCTCGAACAGCTCGGGCAGCGTGGCCCGTTCCACCTCCAGGCGGGTGTCGTTCCACTCGACCAGGGTGCGCCGCAGCTCGGCCGGGGTGGTCAGCGGCAGCGCGCCCACCTGGCGCCCCGGATCCTCGGCGATCCCGGCGAGCAGCGTCCGCAGGGCCGCGCCCATCCGCTCCGCGGTCGGGGCGTCGAACAGATCGGTGCTGTAGCCGATGAGCCCGCGCAGCACGCCCCCCTCGGCCTCGGCGAACTCGAAGGTGAGGTCGAAGGCGGCGGTCTGGGTGTCGAGTTCCACGTCCGCCAGCTCAAGACCGGGCGGCTCCGGGTCCCGGGCGGGGGCGTTCTGGAGCACCACCATCGCCTGGAACAGCGGTGTCCTGCTGGTGTCCCGCACCGGCCGCACCTCGTCCACCACCCGCTCGAACGGCACCGCCTGATGGGCGAAGGCGTCCAGGACGGTGCCGCGCACCTCGGCCAGGAAGTCGTCGAAGCGGGCGTGCGGATCGACGGTGGAGCGCAGCACCAGGGTGTTGACGAAGAAGCCGATCAGCCGCTCCACCTCGGGTCGCTCCCGCCCCGAGGTGACGGTGCCCACCGCGATGTCCCGCCCGCCGGACAGCCGGGCCAGCAGGATCTGGGCCGCCGCCACCAGCGTCATGAACAGCGTGGTGCCGCGCGTCCGTCCGAACTCCTTCAGACGTGAGCTCACCGCGGCGGACACCGTGAACTCCACGGTGGCGCCGTTCTTCGTCCGCACCGCGGGACGGGGCCGGTCGGTGGGCACCTCCAACGGCGGAACCCCGGCCAACTGGCGTGTCCAGTAGGCAAGTTCCTCATCAGCGCGGGGGGCGGTGAGCTCGGTGCGCTGCCAGGCGGCGAAGTCCGCGTACTGCACCGGGAGCGGGGGCAGCGCCGCGGGCTCACCGCTCAGCGCCGCCCGGTACAGCTCCCACAGATCGCCGGTGAGCACACCGGTGGACCAGCCGTCCGTGATGATGTGATGCAGCGTCAGGCTCAGGATGTGCTCCTGTGCGCCGAGCCGGATCAGCCCGGTGCGCAGCAGCGGGCCGCGCCGCAGATCGAAGGGGCGCGTCCGTTCGTACGCCAGTAGCTCCCGCGCCTCCGCCTGCCGCTCGGCGGCGGGGAGATGACACAGGTCCTGCGGATCGAGCCGGATCTCCCGGGGGGCCTGCACGATCTGCGTCCCGCGCCCGTCCACCGCGTCGAAGGTGGTCCGCAGCGATTCGTGCCGGGCCACCAGCGCGGTCAGCGCCGCACCGAGCGCGGCCACATCGAGGGCGCCCCGTACCCGCAGCGCCAGCGGGGTGATGTACTCGGCGCTGTCGGGGGCGAAGGAGTCCAGGAACCACAGCCGCTGCTGCGGATACGACAGCGGCAGCTCGCCGTCCCGGGCCACCGGTGTGATCGGGGCGGGCCGGTCCGCGCCCCGGCCGTCCGCGCCACCGAGCGCCTCGGCCAGGGCGGCGACGGTCGGATGGGTGAACACCAGACGGGGCGACGGCTCCACCCCCAGCACCTCCCGCAGCCGTGAGGTGAGCCGGATGGAGAGGATCGAGTCGCCGCCGAGCTCGAAGAAGTTGTCCCCGGCGCCGACCCGTGCCACGTCCAGCACCTCGGCCCAGACCGCCGCCACGGCCCGTTCGGCCCCCTCGCGCGGCGCCCGGTGGGGCGTGCGGCGGGTGTCCGGGCCGGGCGCGGGCAGCGCCGCCCGGTCCAGCTTCCCGGTGGGGCCGAGCGGCAGCGCCTCCAGCGGGACGACGGCGGACGGCACCATGTAGTCCGGCAGCCGCTCCGCCGCGTACGCCCGCAACGGGTCACCCTCCACCGGGGTATCGCCGGCGGCCACCACATAGGCCACCAGCCGCTTGCCGCCGGGACCGTCCTCGCGGGCCACCACCGCGACGTCCGCCACCCCGGGATGACCGGCCAGCGCACCCTCCACCTCGCCCGGCTCGATCCGGAAGCCACGGATCTTGACCTGGTCATCGGCGCGGCCCAGGAACTCCACCGTGCCGTCCGGGCGCCGCCGCGCCAGATCGCCGGTGCGGTACATCCGCTCCCCTGCGGGCCCGTACGGATCGGGGAGGAACGCCGCGGCGGTCGGCCCTGGACGGCCGAGGTAGCCACGGGCCACCCCCTCCCCGGCGACGAAGAGCTCGCCGACCACGCCCGGCGGCACGATCCGCATCCTGGAGTCCAGGACGTGGACCCGCGTGTTGTCCAGCGGCCGGCCGATCGGCACCGCCTCGGGCACCTCGTCGGCGCGGCACATCGGGAAGCGGGTGGCGAAGGTGGTGGTCTCGGTCGGCCCGTAGCCGTCCACCACGGTCAGCCCGGGGCAGCGCTCCAGCACCCGGCGCACCGGGGCCGCGGGCACCACATCGCCACCGGTCCACACCTCGCGCAGCCCCGTGAAGCAGTCCGGCGCGTCCGAAGCCAGCAGCCGGAACAGCCCGGCGGTCAGCCAGAGCCCCGTCACCCCCTGCTCGGCCACCAGCCGGCGCACCGCGGCGGCGTCCAGCTCGCCCGATGTCACCACCACCCGGCCACCGTTCAGCAGCGGCACCCACATCTCGTAGGTGGCGGCGTCGAACGCCACCGGTGAGTGCAGCGGCACCCGCTCGTGCCCGCCACCGGCGAAGGCGCGGTCGAGGGCGAGCGCCGCCACATCGCGGTGGCGCACCCCCACGGCCTTCGGCACACCGGTCGACCCGGAGGTGAACATCACATACGCCAGCTGGTCCCGGTGCACCGGCACCGCGGGCGCCACCGGCTCGCCCTCCCGGGCGGCGGCCACCTCCTCCGGCGTCAGCACCACCGCGGCGCCCGCCTGGTCCAGCAGTGTCCGCCGCCTCTCGCGCGGGGCGCGGGCGTCCACCGGTACGTACACCCCACCGGCCCTGACCACCGCGAGCTGGGCCACGACCAGCTCCACCGACCGGTCCATGAGCAGCGCCACCCGGTCCTCCGTACGCACCCCGGACCGCAGCAGCCGTCCGGCCAACCGCCCCGCCCACGCGTCGAGTTGGGCATAGCTGAGCGAGGTGGCGCCATCGGTGACGGCGACGGCGTCCGGGCCGCCGCGGACCCGCTCGGCGAACAGCCGCGCGAGCGAGCCCTCCGGCAGCGGCCGGGCGGTGGCGTTCCACTCACCTGCCGCCCGCCCGTACTCCGCCTCCGTCAGCAGCGGCAGCTCGTCCAGCGACCGCCCGGCGCCGTCCGCGATCCCGGTGAGCAGCGTCCCCAGCTGGGCCGCCGCCCGCTGAGCCGTGGCCGCGTCGAACAGCGCCGGATCGTAGGCGAGGTCGAAGCCCAGCCGGTCGCCGAGATAGGCGCGCAGACACAGCGGGAAACTGGTGGAGTCCTCGGCCCGCACCTCCCGCACCCGGATTCCGGCACCGGCCGCCGACGTCTCGTCGAACGGGTAGTTCTCGAACACCACCATGCTGTCGAACAGCGCCTCACCGGCCGGGACCGCGCTGAGGGCCTGGATCCGGGGGAGGGCGACGAAGTCGAAGCGGCGGGACTCGCTCTGCTGCTCCTGGAGCTCCCGCAGCCATGCCACCACCTCACGGCCGCCCTCGGCCACGGCCCGGGTGGGGACCGTGTTGATGAACATGCCGACCATCGTCTCCACGCCCGGCAGCCCCTCGGGACGGCCCGAGACGGTGGTGCCGAACACCACGTCGGGCACCCCGCCGTACCGCGACAGCAGCAGCGCCCACGCGCCCTGCACCACCGTGTTGACCGTCAGCCCGCCACCGCGTGCGGTCTCCCGCAGCCGGGCGGACACCTCCTCGGTCAGCTCCAGCCGGGTCAGCGCGGCCGAGGTGGTGCGATGCGCCTCCCGGGGCCGCCGGTCGTACGGCAGCGGCGTACGGGCGCCGAACCCCGCAAGCACCTCGCGCCAGTGGCGCTCCGCGCGCTCCTGGTCCTGCTCGCGCAGCCAGCGCAGGAAGTCCCTGAAGGCCCGGCGGGCGGGCGGCCGGGGCGGGCGCCCGGCCACGAGCGCCGCATAGGTCTCGCACACCTCGGCGAAGACCTGGCCGGTGCTCCAGCCGTCGAGCATCAGGTGGTGTGAGGTCCACACCAGCATGACCTCGTCACCGGGCAGCTCGGCCACCGCGATCCGGCTCAGCGGGGCCGAGGTGAGCTCCATCCCGGCGGCACGGTCCTCGGCCAGCAGCCGCCGCAGCGCCTCCTCCCGCGCGGACGGCGTCAACTCCCGCCAGTCCAGCCGCACGGTGGGCAGCCCGGCCCGGCGGTGGACCACCTGGACCGGCTCGGCCAGCCCCTCCCAGCGGACGGAGCTGCGCAGGCCCGGCGTACGGTCCACCACCCGCTGCCAGGCGGCGGCGAAGGTGTCCGGGTCGGCGATGCCGCCGATCCGGATGGCGATCTGGTCGAAGTAGGCGCCACCGGTGGCGGCGCTGTCCACGAGGCCGTGGAAGAGCATGCCCGCCTGGAGCGGGGTCAGCGGATACACGTCCTCCACCGCCCCGCCGTCACCGGCGATCAGATCCACCTGCCGCTGGTCGAGCCGGGCGAGCGGGAAGTCGGACGGGGTGCGCCCGCCCGCGCCCGGCTCGGCGCAGTGCGCCACGATCTCCTCCAGTGCGGCCAGACAGCCGTCCGCGACCCGGCGCACGGTGGCCTCGTCGTACATCCGGGCCGGATAGCTCCAGCCAAGCTCCAGCCGGCCGTCCTGGACCGCCCCGGTGACCTCCAGCAGATACGGGCGGGTCTCGCCGGGCGCGGCGTCCTGGCCGGTCACCGGGAGGGCCGCGCGGTACAGGCCCGGGGCGCTCCCGCCGTCCGCCGCCACGTCCCACTGGCCGTGGTAGTTGAAGACGATCTGCGGCGAAGGACCGTCCCGCAGCTCCCCGGCCGGGGACCCGTCGGGGGCCAGATGGCGCAGCGCCCCGTGGCCGAGCCCGTGGTGCGGGACCGCGCGCAGCTGCTCCTTGACGGACCGGAGGGTGTCGCGCCACCCCGCCCCGGCGTCGACGGCCAGGGCGAGGGGGTACTCGGCGGTGAACCAGCCGACCGTACGGGAGAGATCCAGGTCCTCGAAAAGATCCTCGCGGCCGTGTCCCTCCACGCCGATCAGCACCGTGTCCCCGCCCGTCCAGCGCGCCAGGCTCCGGCCCAGCGCGGCGAGCAGCACATCGTTGATCCGCGTCCGGTAGACGCCCGGGACCCGGCGCAACAGCGCCTCGGTCTCGGCACGGCCGAGGGCCGTGGTCAGCGTGGCCGCCGTCGCATGGGTGTTGGGACCCTCGCGGTCGACGGGGAGCGGGGCGGGCGCGGAGCGCGCAACGCCCGCCCAGTACGCCAGGTCACCGTCGAGCCCGCCGGAGCGCACATGGTCCGCCAGCCGGGCGGCCCACCGGGTGAAGGCGCTGCTCGCCGGGGGCAGCGCGGGGGCGCCACCGGCGGCGGCACCGCGGTAGGCGGTCTCCAGATCGCCGAGCAGGACGCGCCAGGAGACGCCGTCCACCACCAGGTGGTGGGCGGTGAGCAGCAACTCGGGCGGCTGCCCCGGGCCGGCGGTGAACAGCAGCGCCCGCAGCACCGCCCCCTCGGCGATGTCCAGGCCCGTCTGGGCCGCGACCGTGGCCTCCCGTACGGCCTCGGCGCGTGCCGCGCCGTCCAGACCGGACAGGTCGTGCCGCTCCAGGACTTCGCCGGGGGCGGTGGGCAGGACCTCCTGGCGCCACTGCCCGTCGACCACGAGGAAGCGGGTGCGCAGCGCCGCGTGGTGCGCCACCAGGGCGTCCACCGCCCGCCGCAGGGCGGCCTCGTCGAGGTCGCCGGTGAGCTCGAGCCGGTGGCTCATGGTGAAGTGGTGCCGGTCGCCGGGGAGCCGCCCGTCCAGGTACCAGTGCTGGATGGGCGTCAGCGGCGCCGGTCCGGCCACCGCCCCGGCCGCCCCGGCGAGCGGCTGCCGACGGGCCGTCTCGACGCTCAGCGCGAGCTCCGCCACGGTCTGGTGGCGGAAGACGTCCTTGGAGGTGAGCGTCAGCCCGGCCCGGCGGGCCCGGGAGACGATCTGGATGCTGAGGATCGAATCGCCGCCCAGGGCGAAGAAGTTGTCCTCCACCCCCACCTCCGGGACGCCCAGCACCTCGGCCCACACGCCCGCCAGCGCCGTCTCGGCGGGGGTCCGGGGCGCCACGTACGGCGAGCCCCGCTCGGGGCGATCGGGGGGCGCGGGCAGCGCGCGCCGGTCCACCTTGCCGCTGTCGGTGCGGGGCATCCGGTCCAGCGTCACGAAGGCGGCCGGGACCATGTAGTCGGGCAGGGTGCGCTTGAGCAGGGCGCGCAGCTCCACCGGACCGGGGTCGCCGGTCGAGTCGTCGGAGCAGGTCACCAGATAGGCCACCAGCCGCCGGTGGCCGGTGTCCTCGCGGGCCACGACCACCGCCTCCTGGACCGCCGGATGGCCCAGCAGCGCGGCCTCGATCTCGCCGGGCTCGATCCGGAACCCACGGATCTTGAGCTGGTCGTCGGCGCGGCCCAGGAACTCCAGCGCCCCGTCCGCCGTCCAGCGCGCCCGGTCGCCCGTGCGGTACATCCGGCCGCCCGGAGGGCCGTACGGATCGGCCACGAAATGCGCCGCGGTGAGCCCCGGGCGGCGCAGATAGCCGCGGGCGACCTGCGCCCCGGCCAGATGGAGTTCACCGGGGACACCGGGTGGCACCGGCCGCAGCGCACCGTCCAGGACGTACGCCCGCAGATTGCGGCCGGGCCGCCCGATCAGCGGACGGTCGCCGAGACCGGCCAGCTCGCCGTAGACCGCGTCCACGGCGCATTCGGTGGGCCCGTAGAAGTTGTACGCCGCCACGCCCGGCACCGCGCGCAGCTCCCGCCACAGCCCCGCCCCCAGGGCCTCGCCGCCCACCATGACGATCCGGGGGCGGTGGCGCTCCCCGGCGAACAGCCCGGCCGCCATGAGCTCATGCAGATACGACGGGGTGACGTCGAGGAAGTCCAGGCCACGGTCCCCGACCAGGGCCACCAGGGCGGCCGGGTCGAGCCGTACCGCGTCGTCCACCAGGTGCACCTCCTGGCCCGAGGCCAGGAACACCGCGCCCTCCCAGGAGGTGTCGAAGGAGAACGCGGCGGTCAGCGCCGAGCGCAGCGGACGGCCCGCCCCGGCCTGGTGCGGGGCGATGAGCCCGGCCCGGTGGTCGAGGCAGAGGTTGACCAGCTGGCGGTGCTCGACGGCGACACCCTTGGGGCGGCCGGTGGAACCCGAGGTGTAGGTGAGGTACGCGGTGTGCCCGGGCAGCAGCGGGCCCGGCCGGTCCGCGTCGGTGGGATCGGTGTCCGGCAGCCCGTCGAGCGGCGCGTCCCGCAGGACTTGGGGGGTGAGGACGACCTCGGGCGCCGCGTCCTCCAGCAGGAACCGGGCGCGTTCGGCGGGCAGTCCGGGGTCCACATACAGCTGGGTGCCGCCCGCCTTGAGGACCGCCAGCACGGCCACCATCAGATCAGCGGTGCGCGGAAGCCTGACCGCGACCACCTTCTCCGGACCCACGCCGAGGGCGATCAGCTGGTGGGCCAGCCGGTTGGCCGCCGCGTTCAGCCCCGCGAAGTCATAGCTGGCGCCGGAGGCCACCAGCGCGGTGGCGCCCGGGGTGCGGGCGGCCTGCTCCTCGAAGAGCCGGGGGAAGGTGGTGTCCGGCACGGCGAGCGCGGTGCCGTTCCACTCCTCCAGTACCGTCCGCCGCTCCCCGGCGGTCAGCAGCGGCAGTTCGCCCACCCGGAGCCCGGGGTCCTCGGCCACCGCCTCGAGTAGCAGCCGCAGCTGACGGGTCATCCGCTCCACGGTGGCCGTGTCGAACAGATCGGTGTTGTACTCCACGAAGCCGGTCAGACCGCCGGGGCCCGCCACGAAGTCGAAGCCCAGGTCGAAGGCGGCGGTCCGGCCCGGGACCCGTACGGACTCCACGGTGAGACCGGGCAGTTCGGGCACCTCGGCGCCCACGTTGTGCAGCGCCACCATGACCTGGAAGAGCGGGGTGCGGCTGGTGTCACGCTCCGGCTGGAGCGCGTCCACGATCCGCTCGAACGGCACGTCCTGGTGGGCGAAGGCATCCAGCACGGTGCCCCGCACCCGGGTGAGCAGCGCCTCGAACGGCTCGTCGGCCGCCACCCGGGTGCGCAGCACCAGCGTGTTCACGAACATCCCGACCAGATGCTCCAGTTCGGGCCGCTCCCGTCCCGAGGCCACGGTGCCCACCGCGATGTCCTCCTGCCCCGACCAGCGGGCCAGCAGCACCTGGCAGGTGGCGAGGAGCGTCATGAAGAGGGTGGAGTCGCGGCGCCGTCCGGCCGTGCGCAGCCGCTCCACCAGCGCGGCGGGCAGGGTGAATTCCAGCAGCGCCCCGCATCGGGTCTGCACGGCCGGCCGTGGCCGGTCGGTCGGCAGCTCCAGCGGCGCCACATCCGCCAGCCGCGCCCGCCAGTACTCCAGCTGCGGCTCCATCCGCGCCGCGCCGCCGAGCGGATCGCGCTGCCACGCCGCGTAGTCGGCGTAGCCCAGTGGCAGCGGGGCGAGCGCGGGCCGCCGTGCCGTGACCGCCGCGCCGTACAGCTCGCTCAGATCGGCGCCGATGACGGCCGTGGACCAGCCGTCCGTGACGATGTGGTGCATCGTCAGGGTGAGCACGTGCTCCTCGTCGTCCAGCCGGATCAGGGACGTCCGCAGCAGCGGTCCGGTGCGCAGATCGAAGGGGGTGGCGCCCTCCCGCTCCAGCAGCCGCTCCAGCTCCCGCTCGCGCGTCGCCACGGGACGGTCCGCGAGGTCGTGTACGGGTAGCGCCACCTCGTACGGAGCGTGCACCCGCTGCACCCCACGGCCGTCCACCTCGGCGAAGGTGGTGCGCAGCGGCTCGTGCCGGGCCACCAGGGCGTCCAGGGCGGTGCGCAGCGCGGCGGTGTCCAGGCGGCCGCGCAGCCGCAGCGCGAAGGGCGTCACATACTCCGTGCCGCCACCGTCGAAGGAGTCCAGGAACCACAGCCGCGCCTGTGGATACGACAGCGGCAGCTCCCCGTCCCGTGGCACGGCCGGGATGGTGTCCACCACACCGCCGTCCTCCGGCGCTCCGCCCGTCTCCGGCGCGCCCAGCGCGGCGGCGAGTTCGGCCACGGTGGTGTGGGTGAACAGCGCGTGCGGGGTGACCTCGGTGCCGAAGGCCGCTCGCAGCCGGGAGGCCACCCGGATGGCCAGGATCGAATCGCCGCCCAGGGCGAAGAAGTCATCCGTCGCCCCGGCCTGCTCGACCGGCAGCACCTCGGCCCACACCCGCGCCACCGTGCGCTCGGCCTCGGTGCGCGGGGCGATCCGCTCCGCGCTCGCCGCGAAGCCGTCGAGGCCGGGCGCGGGCAGCGCCCGCCGGTCCAGCTTGCCGTTGGCGGTCAGCGGCAGCGCGTCCAGCGCCACGAACGCCGCAGGGACCAGCTGCGCGGGCAGCGACCGCTGAAGGAACTCCCGCAACTCACCGGCCGCTGGCAGCACGGCCGAACCGGCGGCCACCACATGGGCCACCAGCCGCCGCACCCCGGGCTGGTCCTCCCGTACCGTCACCACCGCCTCCTGGACCGCCGGATGGTCCAGCAGCGCGGCCTCGATCTCGCCGGGCTCGATCCGGAAACCACGGATCTTCACCTGGTCGTCGGCCCGGCCCAGATATTCCAGCTCGCCGTCCGCGCTCCACCGGGCCCGGTCGCCGGTGCGGTACATCCGGCTCCCGGCGGGCCCGTGCGGATCGGCCACGAAGCGGGACGCGGTCAGGCCCGGGCGGCGCAGATAGCCCCGGGCGAGCCCGGCCCCCGCCACATACAGCTCGCCGACCGCCCCCGGCGGCACCGGCTCCAGCCCCCCGTCCAGCACGTACACCCGCAGATCGGGGATGCCGGTGCCGATGGCGCTCGCCTCGGAGGACGTTGCCGCGCGGTCGAGCGGGGCGTAGGTGACATGCACGGTGGTCTCGGTGATCCCGTACATATTGACCAGCGACGGCGCGGTGTCCGGATGCCGTGCGTACCAGCCCGCCAGCCGCCGCGCGTCAAGCGCCTCACCGCCGAACACCACCCGGCGCAGCGCGAGTTGAGCGCCGGGGTGCTCCTCGTCGGCGCGCATCAGCCCCTGGAAGGCGGACGGCGTCTGGCTGAGCACCGTCACCCGCTCCTCCGCCAGCAGCCGCAGGAACTCCACGGGGGACCGCGAGACGGCGTACGGGACGACCACGAGCCTGCCGCCGTGCAGCAGCGCACCCCAGATCTCCCAGACGGAGAAGTCGAAGGCATAGCTGTGGAACAGCGTCCACACATCGCTGGCCTCGTACGAGAACCACTCTCGCGTCCGAGAGAACAGCCGGACCACATTGGAGTGCGGGATCACCACGCCCTTGGGCGCGCCCGTGGACCCGGAGGTGTAGATGGCGTAGGCGGGGCTCTCCGGCAACGGCCCGGAACCCGCCGGGAGGGCGGTGGGGCGGCGCTCCAGATCGGCGATCAGGGCGGGGTCGTCCAGGCACAGCGGGGCCACGGCGGTGTCCCCGTCCCCGGCGAGCCGTGCAGCCAGGTCGGTGGTGGTCAGCAGGGCCACCGGTGTGGCGTCGGCTAGCATCCGGGCGATCCGGCCGGACGGCTGGTCCGGGTCGAGGGGCAGATAGGCCGCCCCCGTCTTCAGCACCGCCACCATCGCCACGATCATCTCCGGAGAGCGGGGCAGCGCGAGTGCCACATACCGCTCCCGCCCGGCGCCCTCGGCGATCAGCCGGTGCGCCAACCGGCCCGCCCGCGCGT
This sequence comes from Streptomyces antioxidans, assembly GCF_000968685.2. Classification (GTDB taxonomy): domain Bacteria; phylum Actinomycetota; class Actinomycetes; order Streptomycetales; family Streptomycetaceae; genus Streptomyces; species Streptomyces antioxidans. The sequence goes on along the minus strand of NZ_LAKD02000032.1, from coordinate 90,484 downwards.
CGAGTTCGGCGTACGACAGCGACTCTCCTGCGCAGGAGACGGCGATGGCACCGGGGGCGCGGGCGGCCCGCTCCTCGAACAGGTCCACCAGCGTCCGCTCCGATGCCCCGGGGGCCCTGGCGCCAAGGGTCCGTTCCGGCGCCCCCGGGGCCGCGACGCCGCTCCACTCCGCCAGGATCCGCCGCCGCTCCTCCGCGGTGGTCCACGGAAGCGCCCGCAGCGGGCGGTCGGCGTCGGCCGCGATCGCGGTGAGCAGCACACACAGCCGGTCGGCGAGCGCGCCCGCGGTCCCGGCGTCGAACAGCCCCGGGTCATAGCCGAGGTCGAAGCCCAGCCGGTCGGAGAGATGGGCCCGAAGACTCAGACCGAAGGTGGTGGCGTCGATCGAGCGGACCTCGATGATCCGCAGCCCCGCCTCGCGCGCCGAGGAGTCGTCAAAGGGGTAGTTCTCGAAGGCCACCATCGAAGCGAAGAGCGGGGTCCCGGCCGGTAGTTCGCTCCAGCCCGCCACCTGCGCCAGCGAGACCGATTCATGGCGCCGGGACGCGGACTGCGCCATCTGGAGGTCCCGCAGCCACTCCCCGGTGTTCCGGGCGGGGTCCACCCGCACCCGGGTCGGCAGGGTGTTGATGAACATCCCGACCATCGACTCGACCCCGGCCAGCTCCGCCGGACGGCCCGAGACGGTGGTGCCGAAGACCACGTCGTCCTCACCGCCGTACCGGGACAGCAGCAGCGCCCAGGCGCCCTGCACGATCGTGTTGACGGTCAGACCGCCGCTCCTGGCCCTACGGCGCAGCTCCTCCGACACCTCGGGGGTGAGCGACACCGCCACGGTCGCCGAGGACCGGGCCCGGTGGGACTCCACGGCCCCGCGGTCGGCTGGCAGCGGGGTCGGCGCGGTGAAACCGGCGAGCACATCCCGCCAGTGGCGCTCCGCCTCCTGCCCGTCCCGTCCCTCCAGCCACTGCAGGTAGTCACGGAACGGGCGGCGGGCGGGAAGTGCCGGAGCGCGGCCCCGGGCCGCCGCGGTGTACCGCTCGCACACCTCGGTGAACACCTGCGCCAGGCTCCAGCCGTCCAGGACCAGATGGTGTGAGGTCCAGATCAGCGCCACCCGGGCGTCGGTCAGCCGGGCGATGGCCAGCCGCATCAGCGGCGGCGCGGCCAGATCGACGCCCAGGGCCAGGTCCTCGGCCCGGAATCGTTCCAGCTCGGCCTCGTACCGCTGCTCCGGCAGCCCGCGCCAGTCCAGCTGGGTCACGGGCACCTCGGCGCGCTGGTGGACGAGCTGCAGCGGCCGCCCGACGCCCTCCCAGACGACGCCACTGCGGAGCACCGGTGTGTGGTCCACCGTCTCCTGCCAGGCGCGGGCGAACGCCTCCGGGTCGGCCACCCCGTCCAGGATCAGCGTGGCCTGGTCGAGGTAGACGTCCTCCTCGCCGCCGACCAGCCGGTGGAAGAGCATGCCCTCCTGAAGCGGGGTCAGCGGATAGACGTCCTCGATCCGTCGCCCGTCGCCCACCAGCCGGTCGACCGCGGCCTGGTCCAGCCCGGCCAGCGGGAAGTCGGAGGGGGTACGGCCGCCCGCGTCCGGTCCGTCGCAGTGCGCCACGATCTCCCGCAGCGCCGTGAGCACGCCGTCCGCGAGCCCCCGCACCGTGGCCGCGTCATGGACCCGGTCGGAGTACAGCCACGTCAGCTCCAGCTCACCGTCCGCCACCACGGCGGACACATCGAGCGGATACACCGATGGCTCGTCGGCGGCCAGCTCCCGCCCCAGGCTCTCCCCGGTGAGGGTGAACGCGCCGCCGTCCCCGCCCGAGTCCCACTGGCCGTGGTAGTTGAAGCAGATGCCCGGCAGCGGTGCGTCGGCGAGCGCCCGCGCGGGGGAGTCCGGGGCGCTCAGATACGCCAGCGCCTCATGGCTCAGCCCCCGGTGCGGCACCGCGCGCAGCTGCTCCTTCACCGACTTCAGCACCGCGCCCCAGCCGTCCCCCGGCAGCGTCAGCGCCACCGGGTACTGCGTGGTGAACCAGCCCACGGTCCGGGACAGGTCGACGGCCGCGTCCAGCTCCTCGCGGCCGTGGCCCTCCATGGCCACCAGCACCCGGTCCTCGCCGGTCCACCCGGCGAGCACCCGTCCCAGCGCGCTGAGGAGCACATCGTTGATCTGCGTCCGGTACGCCCCGGGCACCCGGCGCAGCAGCCCCTCGGTGGCCCCGCGGTCGAGCGTCACGCGCACGGTGCGGGTGGACCCGGCGGTGGCCGTGCCGGGGCGGTCCACCGGAAGGTCCGCACCGCCCGCCCGCCGTACGCCCTCCCAGTGCGGCAGATCGCCGTCCAGCTCGCCCCGGAGCACCCGCTCGCCCAGCCGATGGGCCCAGGTGGTGAAGGGGGTGGAGGCGGGTTCGAGGCGCACCGGCCCCCCGGCGGCGGCCTGCCGGTAGGCGCTCTCCAGATCGCCCAGCAGAATGCGCCATGAGACGCTGTCCACGGCCAGGTGGTGCACGGTGAGGAACAGCCGCGGCCGGACCCCCGCCCCGCGCCACAGCAGCGCGCCCCGCAGCAACTCCCCTGTGGTCAGGTCGAGTTCGGCGCGGGCGGCCTCCGCGGCCGCCTCGGCCGCGGACGTCTCCCGGGCGCCGCCGAGCGCGGACAGATCGTGGCGGCGCAGCACCGGCCCGCCCGCCGCGCCGTCCGCGAGCTGCCGCCACTCGCCGTCGTCGCCCCGGAAGAACCGGGTGCGCAGGGCCGGGTGGTGTGCGACCACGGCGTCCAGCGCCGCCTCCAGCGCACCCTCGTCCAGGCCGGTCGGCAGATCGAGGACCATCGACATGGTGAAGTGGCGGAGCGGGCCGTGGGTGGCGAAGAACCAGTGCTGGATCGGGGTCAGCGGCGCCGGGCCCGCCACGTCCGCCGACCCGTCGGCGTCCTGAGGCGCTGTGCGCGGCGCCGCGGCGGCGGCCAGCTCGGCGATGGTCTGGTGCAGGAAGACATCCCGCGAGGTGAGCGCGAGCCCGGCCTGGCGGGCCCGGGAGACGATCTGGATGCTGAGGATCGAATCGCCGCCCAGCTCGAAGAAGTTGTCGTTCACCCCCACCGTCCGGGCGCCCAGCACCTCGGCCCAGATCCGCGCCAGCTCCCGCTCCTCCCCGGTCCGCGGCGCGGTGGTGTCCCGCTCCGGCCGGTCCGCGTCCAGCCGCGGCGCGGGCAGCGCCCGGCGGTCCAGCTTGCCGCTGGTGCTGAGCGGCATGGCGTCCAGGACGACGAAGGCACCGGGGACCATATGGCCCGGCAGGGTCCGCCCGAGAGCCGCGCGCAACGCCCCGGAGGCGGGCGGCTCACCGCCGGGCGCTGGCACGTAGTAGGCGGCCAGCCGGGCGTGGCCGCGGTCGTCGGCCACCGCGACGACGGCCGCCTCGGCGACGGTGGGCAGATCCAGCAACGCCGCCTCGATCTCGCCCGGTTCGATCCGGTGGCCCCGGATCTTCACCTGGTCATCGGCCCGGCCGAGGTAGTCAAGCTCCCCGTCCGCGGTCCAGCGGGCCAGGTCCCCGGTGCGGTACATCCGGCTCCCGGCGGGCCCGTACGGATCGGCCACGAAGCGGGCCGCGGTCAGCCCGGGGCGGCCCCGGTACCCCCGGGCCACCTGCTCACCGGCCAGATACAGCTCACCCGCCACCCCCACCGGCACCGGCCGCAGCCGCGGGTCGAGCACCTGGGCGCGGAGATTGCCCAGCGGGCGGCCCACCACCGGGCGCCCCGCACCGCCGATCCGGGCCGCGAGCGCGTCGATGGTGCACTCGGTCGGACCGTAGAAGTTGTACGCCGCCGTCCCCGGTGTGTCCGCCAGCCGCCGCCACAGCGACGGCCCGATGGCCTCGCCGCCCAGCATCAGCACCCTCGGGCGGTGCCCGGGGTGGTCAAGCAGCCCGGCCGGGAGGAGCTGGCGCAGATACGAGGGGGTGAGGTCGAGGAAGTCGATGCGGTGCTCGGCGACGCGCGCCACCAGCGCTGCCGGGTCGAGCCGGGTGGCCTCGTCGATGAGATGCAGCTCATGGCCGTCGGCCAGCAGCAGCAGCCCCTCCAGCGAGGTGTCGAAGGAGAACGACGCGGTCAGCGCCGCGCGCAGCGGCCCGCCGCCCGCCTCGGCCACAAGGCCCCCGCGGTGGCCGACCAGCAGGTTGACCAGCGACCCGTGCTCCACGGCCACCCCCTTGGGGCGGCCGGTCGAGCCCGAGGTGTACAGGACGTAGGCGGCGTTGCCGGGGCGCAGTGCGGCGGTCCGGTCCGCGTCCGTGGGGTTCGCCACCGGCAGGGTGGCCGGGACGGCGCGCAGGGCGGCCTCGTCGAGCACCAGCGCGGGCCCGGCGTCGGAGACGAGGAACGCGACGCGCTCGGCGGGGAGTTCGGGATCGAGGGGCAGATAGACCCCGCCCGCCTTGAGCACACCCAGGATCGCCACCACCATGTCGGAGGTCCGGGGCAGCTTCACCCCGACGACGCGCTCCGGGCCGACGCCCCGGGCGATCAGATGGTGGGCCAGCCGGTTGGCGGCCGCGTTCAGCCCCGCGAAGTCGTACGTGGCGTCGGAGGCCACCAGCGCCGTCGCATCCGGGGTACGGGCCGCGGCCGCCTCGAACACCGCCGGGAACGTGGCCGGTTCGACCGCGAGCGCGGGGCCGTGCCCGACGGCCGCCATCCGCCGCCGTTCGCCCTCGGTCAGCAGGGGCAACTCGCGCAGCGGCCGGTCCGGTCCGGCCGCCACTCCGTCGAGCAGCACCAGCAGATGTCCCGCCATCCGCTCGGCGGTCGCCCGGTCGAACAGCTCGGTGCGGTACTCCAGCAGTCCCCGCAACTCCTCCCCGTCCTCGACGAATTCGACGCTGAGGTCGAAGGTGGCCGACCGGCGGGGCACGGCCACGTCCGTCACGGCCAGCCCGGACGGCCGGGGCGCGCTCCTCGGGGTGCCGTGCAGCAGCACCATCACGTCGAACAGCGGATTGCGGCCCGCCTCCCGGCGCGCCCCCACCGCCTCCACCAGCCGCTGGTACGGCGCCTCGTCATGGGCGAAGGCGTCCAGCACCGTGGCCCCGGTGTCGGCCAGCAGCTCCCGGTAGGAGCGGGCCGTGTCCACCGTGGAGCGCAGCACCACCGTATTGACGAAGAAGCCGACGGCGCGCTCGAGTTCGGTGCGGCCACGGCCGGAGGTGACGGTACCGATGGCGATGTCGTCCTGCCCCGACCAGCGGGCGAACAGCCCCTGGCAGGCGGCGACCAGCGCCGTGAACAGCGTGGTCCGCTCGTGGGCCGCGAGTGCCCGCAGCCGGTCCGCGGTGGCCCGGTCCACGGTGAACTCATGGATCGCCCCCGCCGAGGTGGGCGCGGCCGGCCGGGGCCGGTCGGTGGGCAGCTCCAGGGGGACGACGCCGTCCAGCCGCTCCTTCCAGTAGTCGAGCTGGCGGTCCAGCGCGGCTCCCGAAAGCCGCTCCCGCTGCCACACGGCGAAGTCCGGGTACTGCACCGGCACCGGCGGCAGCGGGTGCGCGCCGGGCCCGGCGCCGTAGAGCGCGCACAGCTCGTCCTGCAGCACCCCCATCGACCAGCCGTCGGTGACGATGTGATGGGCCGTGAGCAGCAGGACGTGCGCGTCCGCGGCCAGGCGGATCAGCAGTGCCCGCAGCGCCGGACCGGTGCGCAGCTCGAACGGCCGGGCGTACTCGGCCAGCAGCAGCCGGTCCAGCGCCCCGGTGTCTCCGTCCTCGCCGGTGAGGTCGGCCACCGGGAGCGGGACGGGCGCGGCCGGGCACACCACCTGGGCGGGCCCGCCGTCGACGTCGTCGAACGTGGTCCGCAGCGCCTCATGCCGCTCCACCAGGGCATCCAGCGCCCGGGAGAGCGCCACCACATCCAGGGCGCCGGTCAGCCGCAGCGCCAGCGCGCTGTTGTACCCGGCCTCCTCCGGCTGGAGGGCGTGCAGGAACCACAGCCGCTCCTGGGCGAAGGACAGCGGCAGCGGGCGCGCGCGGTCCGCGCGGGGGATGGCGTCGGCGCGCCCGGCCCTGCCCGCGAGGCGGCGGCGCAGCGCCTCCCGCAGCTCCTCGGGCAGGGCGTCGGCGCGATCCTTCCTCGAAGACGTCATGTCGTCCTTCCTCACCGGTCGTCGTGGTCGCTGCCGCCGGAAGCGGCGTCTTCGAGTTCGCGCAGGATGTGCTCCTCGACCAGCTCGGCGAGGGCGGAGACGGTGCGCGCGGTCAGGATGTCCCGCGGCGTCAGGTCGACGGCGAACGCCTCCTTGGCGCGGGAGGCGATCAGCAGACTGCGGACCGAGTCACCGCCCAGGGCGAAGAACTCGTCCCCCGCGCCGACCGGCGACACCTCAAGCACCTCCGACCAGATCTCCGCGATGACCTCCTCGGTGGGGGTGCGCGGGGCGATATGGGCGGCTGGTGCGGCGGTGGTGGCGGCCGGTCCCGGCGCGGGCAGCGCCGCACGGTCGGTCTTGCCGTTCTCGTTGAGCGGCAGCCGGTCCAGCACGGCGAACGCCGAGGGGACCATCGGGCCCGGCAGCGTCCGGCCCAGCCGGGTGCGCAGCTCGGTGTCGGCCGGGGCACCTGCCCCGGGCACCAGGACCAGATGGGCCACCAGCCGGCGCGCTCCGGGCTCGTCCTCCCGCACCGTCACCACGGCCTCCGCGACGGCGGGGTGGCCGCACAGCGCGGTCTCCACCTCACCGGCCTCGATGCGGTGGCCGTGCAGCTTGAGCTGGTGGTCGCCGCGGCCCAGGTGGTGCAGACGCCCTTCCGCGTCATAGCGGGCGAGGTCGCCGGTGCGGTACATCCGGGAGCCGGGCGGCCCGAACGGGTCGGCGACGAAGCGGGCGGCGGTCAGCCCGGCGCGGCCCAGATAGCCGCGGGCGAGCGAAGGGCCGCTGACCCACAGCTCGCCGACCGCCCCCACCGGCACCGGGCGCAGCCGCGCGTCGAGCAGATGCACCCGGGTGTTGGGGAGGGGCCGCCCGATCGGCGGCGGGGCGCCGTCGGGGTGGAGCGGTTCGGACCAGGTGGCCACCACGGTGGTTTCGGTCGGCCCGTACGCGTTGATCATGCGGTGGTGCGGCGCCCAGCGGGCGACGAGCTCGGCCCCGCAGGCGTCCCCTCCCACGATCAGCGTGCGCAGCTCGGGCAGCTCCCGCTCGGTGCCCGGGGGCAGTGTGGCGAGGGCGGCGGGCGGGATGAGGGTGTGGGTGATCCGCTGCCGCCGCAGCACCTCCGCGAGATGGCCGCCCAGCAGCGGTCCCTCCTCCGGCACCACCAGGGTGGCCCCGGACGGCAGCGCCATGCACAGCTCCAGTACGGAGGCGTCGAAACCGGGCGAGGAGAACCGCAGCACCCGGTCGCCCGGCCGGACCCGGAAGTGCTCGGCCTCGGCGGCGGCGAACCCGGCGATCCCGCGGTGGGTGACGACCACGCCCTTGGGGGTCCCGGTGGACCCGGAGGTGTAGATCACATACGCGGGGTCGTCCGGGTGGACGGCGGCGCGTCGGTCCTCGTCCGTGGGGCGGTGCGCCGGGGCGTCCGGCGCCTGGACCTCGGCGGCCCGCTCGATCACCAGGTGCGGGGCGGAGTCCTTGAGCATCAGCTCGACGCGCTCGGCCGGGTAGCCGGGGTCGATGGGCAGATAGGCGCCCCCTGCCTTGGCCACCGCGAGCCGGGCGACGACGGACTCCACCGAGCGGGGCAGCAGCAGCGCGACGATGCGGCCCGGGCCCACGCCCCGTCCGATGAGGTGATGGGCCAGGCGGTTGGCCCAGCAGTCCAGCTCCGCGTAGGTCAGCCGGAGCCCGGGGGAGTCCACCGCCGTGGCGTCGGGCCGGCGGTCCGCCGCCGCCTCGACGAGCTCCGCCCAGGTCGCCCCGGGCACCTGCCGTGCGGTGGCGTTCCACTCGACCAGGAGCCGGTGGCGCTCGGCGGCCGGGAGGACGTCGATCCGGTCCAGCGGCAGCTCCTCGGGGGCAGCGGCCAGCGCACCGAGGAGATGGGTGAGCCGGTCGGCCAGCGCCCCGGCGGTGGACTCCTCGAACAGCCGCGGGTCGTAGCCGAGTTCCACGCACAGTTCGGATCCGGGCGAAACCACCACGGTCAGCGCGTAGTTGGTGGACTCCAGGGCGTTGAGATCGCGCACCCGCAGCCCGTGTTCGGCCGCCGCGGAGCTGTTGATGGGGTAGCTCTCGAACACCACCAGGCTTTCGAAGAGGTCCGCCCCGGCGGGCAGTTCGCTCCATTCCCGCAGCTGGGCCAGCGGCACATGGCCGAAGCCGCGCGCGTCCGCCTGCCCGGCCTGGAGCGCACGCAGCCAGGCGGCGGTACCGGCGGCGCCGTCCACCGCGCACCGCACCGGGAGGGTGTTGATGAAGATGCCGGTGATGTCGTCCGCGCCGGGCAGCTCAGCGGGCCGCCCGGAGACCGTCGTCCCGAAGCAGACGTCCGGCTCACCGCTCAAGCGGGACATGAGCAAGGCCCAAGCTCCCTGCACGATCGTATTCAGAGTCAGCCGGTGTCGACGTGCGAAGTCCTGGAGGGCGGCCGTGTCCCGCTCACCGAGCCGGTGCGACAGCCAGCGCGAGGACCGGGTGGCGATCTCCGGCGTCGGCCTGCGGTCATAGGGGAGGGGAGTGGGCGAGGCGAATCCGTGCAGGGCCTGCCGCCAGTGCGCCTCGGCGCGTGTGCGGTCCTGACGGGCGAGCCAGCTCACATAGTCGGCGAACGGCCTGCGGGCCGGTAGTCGCGGCTGCTCACCGGCGGCCAGGGCGCCATGGGCGGCGAAGACATCGCCCAGCACCTGGAAGACGCTCCAGCCGTCCAGCAGCACATGGTGGAAGGTCCACAGCACCCGCACCTCAGCGGGGGAGAGCCGGGCCAGGGTGACGCGCAGCAGCGGGGCCGCGGTGAGCTCGATCCCGCGGGCGCGGTCCCGGTCCAGCAGCCGCTCCAGCTCGGCCGTGCGCTCGTCCTCCGTGAGGCCGCTCCAGTCCAGCTCCTCGACCGGTACGGTCGCGGTGCGGCGCACGATCATCAGCGGCTCGGGCACATCGTGCACCACCACCGCGCCGCGCAGCACCGGGGTGCGGTCCACGACATGCTGCCAGGCGGCGGCCAGCCCCCCGGAGTCGCGGACCCCGTCCAGGACGAAGGTCGCCTGCTCCACATAGAGCCCCTGGTCCCGCTGGGCCAGGGCATGGAAGACCAGTCCGGACTGGGTCGGGGTCAGCGGATGGATATCGGCCACATCCCGGCCGTCGCCCGCCAGCCGGTCGACGGTCTCCTGGTCAAGACCGGCCAGCGGGAAGTCCGACGGCGTGCGCCCGCCCGCGTGCCCGCTGGTGCACAGCCGGACGATCGCCCGCAGCTCCTCGGCCATCTCCTCGGCGAGCCGGCGCACCGTGGTGCGCCGGTGCAGCGACCGGGAATAGGACCAGCTGAGCTCGAGCCGCCGGTCCGCGACCCGCCCGATCACATCGAGCGGATGCGGCCGGGGCGCCTCCGGGCTCATATCGCCCTCCAGCCCACCGGCCAGGGCGTGCAGCAGACCGCCCGCCGGGGGCGCCCAGTCCTGCTGCCCGAGGTAGTTGAAGCTGATCTGCGGGGTGGCGGGGAGCCCGGAGGCGGCCGTGCCGGACAGCTGGCGCAGCGCGCCGAAGCCGAGGCCGTTCCCGGGGACCGCCCGCAGCCGCTCCTTGACGGCCTTCAGGGTCCGCTCCAGCTCCCAGTCGGCGGGTGCCTCGAGCGCGACGGGGAACATGCTGGTGAACCAGCCGACCGTACGGGACAGATCGACCCCGTCGAAGATCTCCTCCCGGCCGTGCCCCTCCAGGGCCACCGCCACCGTGTCCCGGCCGGTCCAGCGGGCCAGCACCCGTCCCAGGGCACACAGCAGCACATCGTTGACCCGGGTCCGGTAGGCGCCGGGCACCTTCTGCAGCAGCAGCCGGGTCTCCTCGGCGCCGAGCCGTACGGTCACCTCCTCCTCCGAGGCGGCGGTGTTGGGCCCTTCGCCGTCCATGGGGAGGTCGGCGGCGCCGTCGAAGGCCGCCCAGTGGCCGCGCTCGGCGTCGAAGCCCCCGGCGGCGGTGTGCTCGGCCAGACGCAGCGCCCAGGTGCGGAACGACGTGGTCTTGCGGCCCGGCTCCGGCGTACGTCCCGCGACGATCTGCCGGTAGGCGGTGTCCAGGTCCTCCAGCACGATGCGCCAGGAGACGGCGTCCACCACCAAGTGGTGGGCCGTCAGCAGCAGTACGGGCCGCTCCGTCGCGCCCCGGGTGAAGAGCGCGGCGCGCAGCAGCGGCCCCCGGGCCAGGTCGAACCCGGCCCGGATCCGCTCCGCCGTGCCGCGCATCACCGCCTCCCGCCGCTCGGGCGCCACGGCGGACAGATCGTGGACGTCCCAAGCCGGTTCCGCGTCCGGCGGGGCGTTGTGCTGGCGCACGGCGCCGTCCCCGGTCCGCTCGAAGCGCAGCCGCAGGGCGTCATGGTGGGTCAGCACCGTGGACAGGGCGGCGCGCAGCGCGCCCTGGTCCACCGGCGCGGTCAGCTCGGCCGCGACCGACTGGGTGAAGTGCCCCGCCGTGGCGCCCAGTTGGTCGAAGAGCCAGTGCTGGATCGGGGTCAGCGGCACCTCGCCGACCACCGGACCGCGCTCGCCCCCGGGCGCCGTGGCCGGGGCCTCCCGCGCGGCCGCCGCCAGGTCCGCCACGGTCTGGTGGACGAAGAGATGGCGGGGGGTCAGCTCGATACCGGCGCGCCGGGCGGCGGAGACGATCTGGATGCTGAGGATGGAATCGCCACCGAGGGCGAAGTAGTTGTCCTCCACGCCGATCCGCTCGACCCCCAGCACCTCCGCCCAGATGGCGGCGAGTGCCTTCTCGGTCTCCGTGCGCGGCTCCACATGGCCGGTGGCGCGGGCCGCCCAGACCGGTGCGGGCAGCGCACGCCGGTCCAGCTTGCCGCTGGAACCCAGCGGCAGCCGGTCCAGGACCACCACGGCCGAGGGGACCATATGGTCCGGCAGGCTCGTGGTGAGGAACGCCCGGATCGCGGTGGTGTCCACCGGCGCGGAGCCCGGACGCGGCACCACATAACCGGCCAGCCGCTTGTGGCCGCCGGTGTCGACGACGGCCGCCGCCGCCTCGGCGACACCGGGATGGCGCGCCAGCGCCGCCTCGACCTCGCCCAGTTCGATGCGGAAGCCACGCACCTTGACCTGCTCGTCCGTTCTGCCCAGGTACTCCAGCTGTCCCCGCTCGTCCCAGCGGACCAGGTCGCCGGTGCGGTACATCCGGCCGCCCGTGGGCCCGTACGGATCGGCCGTGAACCGCTGCGCGGTCAGCCCCGCCCGGCCGTAGTACCCCCGGGCGAGGCCCGGCCCCGCCAGGTACAGCTCGCCCGGCACACCGACCGGCACCGGCCGCAGCCGCGCGTCCAGGGCGTAGGCCCGGGTGGCGGCCACCGGGGCGCCGATGAGCGGGGTGCGGTCCGGGTCGGCGGGGTCGCAGGTCCAGGCGGTGGCGTAGACGGTGGCCTCGGTGGGCCCGTAGACGTTCGCCACCCGGCAGCCGGGGATGGCCGCGCGGACCTCCTTGACGGTGCGGGCGGCCAGCCCCTCGCCCGCCAGCACCACGGTGTCCGCCGTCACCGAGACCGACCCCCTGCCGAGCACCTGCCCGAGCGCCGACGGCACGGCGCTGATCAGGCTCGCCGTCCAGGCCTCCGTCCGCTCGGCCAGGGTGAGCAGATCGCGGACGATCTCGATGGCGCCGCCGGCCAGCAGCGGGCACAGGATCTCGAAGACCGACACGTCGAAGTTCAGGGAGGTCGAGGCCACCACGTGGGAGAGCCCCTGGGTGCCGAACTCCTCCCGCGCCCACGCGGCCAGCGCCGCCACGCTCTCATGGGTGACCACGACGCCCTTGGGCGTACCGGTCGACCCCGAGGTGTGGATGGCGTACGCCGGATGGCCGGGCAGCAGCGGGCCGCGCCGCTCGGCGCCGCCGATGTCCTGGGCGGGCAGCCGCGCCAGCCGCTCCCGGAACTCCGCGTCGTCCAGCAGGATCCGCCCGCCGCCCGCCCCGGCCGGGATCCGGTCCGCCACCTCCCCGGTGGTCACCACCGTGTCCGGGGCGATGTCGCCGAGCATGAAGGCGATCCGCTCCGCCGGATACGCCGGGTCGACCGGAAGATAGGCCGCCCCGCTCTTGAGCACCGCCACCACCGCCACCACCAGCTCCGGTGTGCGCGGCAGCGCCAGGGCCACGAAGCGCTCCGGTCCGGCGCCCGCGGCGATCAGCAGCCGGGCCAGCCGGTTGGCGCGCTCGTTCAGCTCCCGGTAGGTCAGCGGCCCGCCGTCGCCCATCACCGCCACCGCGTCCGGGGTACGGGCCGCCCGCGCCTCGAAGAGCGCGGGCAGCACCGCGTCCGGCGCCGCGGAGACCGGGCCGCTGAAGCGGTCGAGGATCCCGCGCGTCTCGGCTTCGCCGGTCAGCGGCAGTTCGTCCAGCCGCCGCTCCGGATCGGCCGCCATCTCCACCAACAGGTTCCGCAGACAGCCGCCCAGCCGCTCGATCGTCGGGGCGTCGAACGCGCCGGGGTCGTAGTCCAGGCAGATCGACAGCCGCTCCTCGGGCGCCACCACCACGCTGAGCGCGTAGTTGGTGGGCTCCACATCCCGCTCCTGCCGGATGCCCAGGCCGTGGGCCGCGATGGCCTCGCCGTCGAACGGGTAGTTCTCGAAGACCACGATCGAGTCGAAGAGGCTCACCCCGCCGGGCACCTCGCTCCAGCTCCCCAGCTGCGCCAGGGACACGAACTCGTAGAGCCGGGACTCCGACTGTGCCGACTGCAGCTCCCGCAGCCAGTCAAGCAGTCCGCTCTCCCCGGCCACCCGGACCCGGGTGGGGATGGTGTTGATGAACACCCCGACCATGGACTCGACACCCGGCAGCGCCGCCGGCCGCCCCGAGACGGTGGTGCCGAAGCACACGTCGTCGGCCCCGCCGTACCGGGACAGCAGCAGTGCCCAGGCCCCCTGTACCACCGTGTTCATCGTCAGCCCGCACCGCTGCGCGGTGGTACGGAGCCGGGCGGACTCCTCGGCGCCCAGTGTGACCCGGTGCGAGCCGGAGGAGGCGCTGCGGTGCGCCTCCGCCGCGGGCCGGTCCCGCGGCAGTTCGGTGGGCGAGGTGAACCCCGCAAGCGCCGTACGCCAATACCGCTCGGCCTCCGCCGTGTCCTGCTCGCCCAGCCAGCCCAGGTACCCGCGGAAGGGCTGGCGTGCGGGCACCACGGGCGCCCGTTCCGAGACCAGCGCCGCGTACCGCTCGCAGACCTCGTCGAAGACCTGAGCCGCGCTCCAGCCGTCGAGCAGCACATGGTGGAAGGTCCAGACGATCCGCACCTCGTCGGCGGACAGCCGGATCAGCGCCAGCCGCATCAGCGGCGCCGTGGCCAGGTCGATCCCCTCGGCCCGGTCCTCGGCGAGCATCCGGTCCAGTTCGGCCTCGCGCCACTCCGCGGGCCGCCGCGCCCAGTCGTGGTGGACGATCCGCAGCGCCGCCCGGTCCGTCACGACCTGCAGCGGCTCCGGGGTGTCCGCCCACACCAGATGGGTGCGCAGGATCGGATTGGCGTCCACCGTCCGCTGCCACGCGGTGGCCAGCGACCGCGGATCGCCCACCCCGGTCAGCGTCAGCTGGACCTGGTTGACATACGCGTCCGACGCCGGGTCCATCAGCCCGTGGAACAGCATCCCGGCCTGGGTCGGGGTCAGCGGATAGATGTCCTCCACCGCCCGGCCGCCGGCGGCGATCCGGTCCACCGCGGCCTGGTCGAGCCGGGCCAGCGGGAAGTCCGACGGGGTACGGCCGCCCGCCGCCGGGTCGGCGCAGTGGCCGATGATCTCCTCCAGCGCGCGGAGCATCCCCCGCGCCAGCCCCGCCACCGTCTCCTCGGTGTGCGTCCCCGTGCCGTAGTACCAGGTGACCTCCAGGCACCGGCGCTCCACCCGGCCCACGACGTCCAGCAGATGCGCCCGGGCCGTGCCGGGCGCGGCGTCACCGCCGAGACCACCCCGTACGGTGCGGACGAGACCGGTGTCGTCATCCGCCGCCGACCAGTCGAACTGCCCGAGGTAGTTGAAGCTGATCCCGGGCCCGGCCGCGTCCAGGAGCCCGGAGCCGGGGGAGAGGTGGCGCAGCGCGCCGTAGCCGATGCCGCGTGCGGGCACCGCCCGCAGCTGCTCCTTGACGGACTTCAGCGTCTCGCCCCAGCCGCCCGCCGGAACGTCCAGGACGACCGGATAGAGGCTGGTGAACCAGCCGACGGTGCGGGACAGGTCCACCCCGTCCAGCAGGTGCTCCTCCCGGCCGTGGCCCTCCAGGTCCACGGCGATCCGGCGCCGCCCGGTCCAGTCACCGAGCACCCGGCCAAGCGCCGCGAGCAGCACATCGTCCACGCGGGTGCGGTAGACCTCGGGCACCTGTCGCAGCAGGGCCCCGGTGCGCTCCCGGTCGAGACGGACGGTGACCGATGCCATGGACGCCACCGTGTTGTCCCCCGCGCCGTCCACGGGCAGCCCGGTGGCGCACTCCGCGGCCACGGCCCGCCAGTGGGGGAGTTCGGCGTCGAAGCCGCCGGCGGTGGTGTGGTCGGTCAGCTTGCGGGACCAGTCCCGCACGGACGTGGTGCGCGGGCCGAGGCCGGCCCGCCCGCCGGAGAGCAACTGCCGGTACGCGGTGTTCAGGTCCTCCAGCAGCACCCGCCAGGAGACACCGTCCACCACGAGGTGGTGAGCGGTCAGGAAGAGCGTCGGCCGCTGCCCCGCGCCGCGGTGGAACAGCCGCGCGGCCAGCAGCGGCCCCCGCGCCAGGTCGAACCCGGCCCGCGCCTCCGCCATCGCCGCGTCCTCGGCGGCCCGGCAGCGGTCCGCGTCGAGCCCCGACAGGTCGTGCTCCCGCAGGGGCGCCGGTGCGGCCGGGTCCGGCGGCGGGCAGTACTGCCGCGGGCCCCCGTCGGTGCCTGGCCCGAACCGCATGCGCAGCGCGTCATGGTGGACCAGCAGCGCGTCGAGCGCCGCGCGCAGCGCGCGGAGGTCAGGCTCCCGCTGGAGCTCCACGGCCACGGACTGGTTGAAGTGGCCGGGCCGGTCGGCCCGCAGACGGAAGAACCAGTGCTGGATCGGGGTGAGCGGCACCTCGCCGGTCACCGGCCCGGTGTCGGCGGCGGGCGTGGCGGTGGGCGTGGTGACGGCGGCGAGCGCGGCGATGGTGGGATGCCGGAAGAGCTCCCGGGGGGTGAGGGCCAGCCCCGCCTGCCGGGCGCGGGAGGCCACCTGGATGCTGAGGATCGAATCCCCGCCCAGATGGAAGAAGTTGTCCTCGGCGCCGATGCGCTCCCGGTCCAGCAGGGTGCCCCAGATCTCCGCGAGGGTCCGCTCGGTGTCGGTACGGGGCGCCACATACCCCGCCGTCCCGGCCGCCGCCGGGTCGGGCGCGGGCAGCCTGCGGCGGTCCACCTTGCCGTTGCGGGTGAGCGGCAGCGCGTCCAGGGCGACGAACGCCGAGGGCACCATGTAGTCGGGCAGCAGGCCGCCCAGGAAGGACCGCAGCTCCCCGGCACCGGGCACCCCGGCCCCCGCCACCGGCACCGCGTAGCCGGTCAGCAGCGTGCGGTCGGCCACCCGGGCGAGCGTGACCACCGCCTCCGCCACGGCCTCGTGGCGGGTCAGCGCGGCCTCGATCTCGCCCGGCTCGATGCGGAAGCCCCGGACCTTCAGCTGGTCGTCGGCGCGGCCCACGAAGCGCAGTTCACCGTCGTCGGTCCAGGCCGCGATGTCCCCGGTGCGGTACATCCGGGAGCCGGACGGCCCGAACGGATCGGCGAGGTACCGCTCGGCGGTGGCGCCGGGGCGGCCGTGGTAGCCGCGCGCCACCCCGGCCCCCGCGATGTACAACTCCCCGGGAACGCCCGGCGGTTGCGGCTGGAGCGCGCCATCGAGGACATACGTCCGGGTGTTGTCAAGCGGCCGTCCGATGGGCAGCGAGCGCGGCAGCTCCGCACCGGCGCGGAACGGGCGCCGGGTGGCGAAGGTCGTGGTCTCGGTGGGCCCGTAGCCGTCCACCACCGTCAGCTCGGGGCAGGCCGCGAGCACCCGGCGCACCGCGCCCGGGGGCACCGCCTCACCGCCGGTCCACACCTCCCGGGCGCCGCGCAGACACTCCGGCGCCTCCTGCGCCAGCAGCCGGAACAGCCCGGCGGTCAGCCATAGGCAGCTCACCCCGTACTCGGCGATCGCCCGGCGCACGGTGTCCGCGTCCACGTCCCCGGCGGGCGCCAGCACGGCCCGGCCGCCGCGCAGCAGCGGTACCCACAGCTCGTACGTCGAGGCGTCGAACGCCTGGGGCGAGTGCACCAGCACCCGGTCGTGGTCCGCGAAGGCGCGGTCCGCGACGAGGGCGGTCACATCGCGGTGGCGCACCGCGACGCCCTTGGGCCGTCCCGTGGAGCCCGAAGTGAACATCAGGTACAGGGCGTTGTCGGGGGAGAGCGCCACGTTCGGCGGCTGCGACGGGCCGTTGCCGTCGTCGCCTGACGCACACTCCACGAGCAGGGTCCGGCGGTCGCCCGAGATGTCCGCCGCCGTGCGCTCCCAGGCGCGGTCGGCCAGCAGCACCTCCGCGCCCGCCTCCGCCAGCACGCTCCGCAGCCGGTCCCCGGGCGCCCGGCTGTCCAGCGGTACGTACACCCCGCCCGCCTTGACGACCGCCAGCAGCGCCACCACCAGCTCGACCGACCGGTCCATCAGGACGGCCACCGGGCGCTCCGGGCCGACGCCCCGGCCGATCAGCCGGTGGGCCAGCCGGTTGGCGCGGAGGTCCAGCTCCCGGTAGCTCACCGGGCCCGCCTCGCCGTCCAGGGCCGTCGCCTCCGGAGCACACCGCACCTGCTCGGCGAACAGCCCGGCCACCGTGGACTCGGGAAGGGGCACCGCGGTGTCGTTCCACTCCCGGAGCACCTGGTGGCGCCGGGCGGCGGTGAGCATCGGCAGGTGTGCGGGGGCCAGGTCCGGGGTGTCGGCCATGGCCGTCAGCAGCACCGTCAGATGCTCCGCCAGCCGCCGGGCGGTGGCCCCGTCGAACAGCGCTGGGTCGTGGCCGAGCCGCAGCGCCAGTTCCTCGCCGGGGTAGACCACCAGGGACAGCGGGTAGTTGGTGGTCTCGACGCCGGTCAGCTCGCGCAGGGCGAGGCCGTGCGCGGCGGCGAGGTCCCCGCCGACCGGATAGTTCTCGAAGACCACGATGGAGTCGAAGAGGTTCGCCCGCTCGGGCAGACCGGTCCAGGACCGCAGCCTGGTGAGCGGCACGAAGTCGAACCGCCGGTCCTCGGTCTGCCCGGACTGCACCGCGCTCAGCCAGGACAGCAGCGTGCACCCGGACGGCACCGTGAGACGGGTCGGCACGGTGGTGATGAACAGCCCGTTCATCGTCTCCACGCCCGGCAGTTCCGGCGGCCGTCCGGACACCGTGGTCCCGAAGACCACGTCCTCGCGGCCGGACAGCCGGGCCAGCAGCAGCGCCCAGGCGCCCTGCACCACGGTGTTCAGGGTCAGCCCCTCGCCCCGGGCCAGGGCCTGGAGCCGCCGGGTGGTGGTGGCGGGCAGGGTCACGCGGACGTCCTCGGTGGACTCGGCGTGATGGGTCTCGGTGGGCTCCCGGTCGTACGGCAGCGGGGTGGGCTCGGTGAGATCGCCGAGCCTGGCCCGCCAGTGCTCCTCGGCCAGGGCCCCGTCGCGCTCCCGCAGCCAGGCCACATAGTCGCCGAACGGGCGGCGGCCGGGCAGACCGTCGGCCATGGCCGCGCCGGACGCCCCGGCCCGCGCCCGTGCATGGCAGTGGAAGACATCGGAGAGCACCTGGAACAGGCTCCAGCCGTCCAGGATCAGATGGTGGAACGTCCACACCACCTGGACCTCGGTCTCCGACAGCCGGGCCAGCGCCAGCCGCGTCAGCGGGGCGGCGGCCAGGTCGAGACCGCGCTCCCGGTCCTCGGCGAGGAACCTCCGCAGCTCCTCCCGGCGCTCGTCCGGGCCGGACAGATGACGCCAGTCGAGCAGGGCCACCGGGATCCGGACCCCGCGCTCCACCACCTGGACCGGCTCCGACACCCCCTCCCACACCGCGCGGGCGCGCAACACCTGGGTGCGGTCGGCGACCCGCTGCCAGGCCGCGGCCAGCGCCGCCGGCTCCGGCACCCCGTCGAGTACGAAGGTGAGCTGCTGGAAGTAGGCCCGCCGGTCGCCCTGCGCCAGGGCGTGGAACAGCATGCCGGTCTGGGTGGGGGTCAGCGGGTAGATGTCCTCCACCGTGCCGCCGTTCCCGGCCAGCCGGTCCACGGCGGTCTGGTCGAGGGCGGCGAGCGGGAAGTCGGACGGGGTGCGGCCGCCCGCCCCGGGCGCGCTGCCGTGCCGGGCGATCTCGCACAGCGCCTCGCGGAACTCCCCGGCGAGCCGGGCGACCGTCTCCTCCCGGTGCAGACGGGCGGAGTAGAACCAGGTGAACTCCAGGCCGTCCTCCCGGGCCCGGCCCACCACCTCCAGCGGATGCGGGCGCGGCGAGGCGGGGTCGGCGTCCAGGGCCAGCTCCCGGTGGAGGCCGCGGAAGAGCCCGTCGCCGCCGCCCGGCGCCTCGAACCGGCCGAGGTAGTTGAAGCTGATCCCGGCCGTGGGGCCGTCGGGGAGGCCCGCGCCATCGAGCAGATGGCGCCGCACCCCGTAGCCGAGACCGCGCCGCGGCACGGCCCGCATCTGCTCCTTGACGGATTTCAGCACCTCGCCCCAGCCGCCGTCCGGAAGGTCGAGCGCCACCGGGAAGCGGGTGGTGAACCAGCCGACCGTACGGGACAGGTCCAGGTCCGCGAAGAGCTCCTCGCGGCCGTGGCCCTCCACGTCCACCGGCACCCGGGCGCGCCCGGTCCAGCGGTGCAGCACCCGGGCCAGCGCGCTCAGCAGCACATCGTTGACCTGGGTGCGGTAGGCCTCGGGGAGCGTGTGGAGGAGTGCGGCGGTCTCCTCGGGGCCGAGCCGTACGGTGACCGACCGGGCCGAGGCATAGGTGTTCGCCCCGGCCGCCCCGCGCAGGTCGGTCGGCAGCGCGGGGTCACAGGCCCCGGCCAGACCGGTCCAGTACGCCTCCTCGTCGGCGAACCCGCCTTCCCTCGCATGGGAGTTGAGCCGCAGCGCCCAGCGGCGCAGCGGCGATGACTTCGCGGGCAGCCCGGCCCCCTCGTCATGGGCCGCCCGCCGGTAGGCACTGTCAAGGTCCTCCAGGAGGACGCGCCAGGCCACCCCGTCCACCACCGCGTGATGGATGGTGAGGTGGAGGACCGGGTGCGGCCCGGCCTCCCGGTCGAGCACCGCCCGCATCAGCGGCCCCTCGGCCAGGTCGAAGCGGCCCAAGTGCCCGGCGCCGGTGGTCTCGAGCGGTACCCGGACGGCCGCCGGGTCCTCGATCCGCTGGTACCAGCCCCCGTCCCGCCGGTGGAAGCGGGAGCGCAGGGCGTCATGGTGGTCCACCAGCGCGTCCAGGGCGTGCCGCAGCGCGTCCTCGTCCACGTCCTCGGGCAGCACCAGGGAGACGGTCTGGTTGAAGTGCCCGGCCCGCTCGGGGTCGGTGGTGAACAGCCAGTGCTGAATGGGGGTCAGCGGCAGTTCCCCGGTGGCCGTCGCGTCCCCCTCGGCGGCGGGCCCGGCCGGGGCCGCGGTGGTGTCCAGGTGCAGGGCCAGCGCGGCGATCGTCTGATGGCGGTAGACATCGCGCGAGGTGACGGCGAGCCCGGCCCGCCGCGCCTGGGAGACCAGCTGGATGCTGAGGATCGAATCGCCGCCGAGGGAGAAGAAGTTGTCCTCCATCCCCACGCGCTCCACCCGCAGGATCCGGGCCCAGACCGCCGCCAGGGTGCGCTCGGTGGCGGTCCGGGGCGCCACATAGCCCGGTGCCGCGGCCTCGGCCCAGTCCGGCTCGGGGAGCCGGCCGCGGTCCAGCTTGCCGTTGGGGTTGAGCGGCATCCGCTCCAGCACGACGACGGAGGCGGGCACCATGTAGTCGGGCAGCGAACGCCGCAGAAAGCGCCGCAGCCCCGCCGGGTCGGGCTCGGCGCCCGCGGCGGCCACCACATGGGCGATCAGCCGCCGATGGCCGCCGGTCTCCCGGGCCACGGCCGCGGCCTCGGCGATGTCGGGGTGGCGCAGCAGCGCCGTCTCCACCTCGCCCAGCTCGATGCGGAAGCCGCGGATCTTCACCTGGTCATCGGCTCTGCCGACGTACTCCAGCTGGCCCTCGCCGTTCCAGCGGACCAGGTCACCGGTGCGGTACATCCGGCTGCCCGGCGGCCCGAAGGGGTCGGCGAGAAACCGGTGGGCGGTCAGCCCGGGCCGCCGCAGATAGCCCCGGGCCAGGCCCTGCCCGCCCAGATACAGCTCACCGGTCACCCCGGGCGGCACCAGCCGCAGCGTCGGGTCCAGGACATACGCGCGGGTGCCCGCGACCGGGCGGCCGATCGGCGGGGCCTGCGGCGGCGCCTGACCGTCGCAGAACCAGCCGGTGGCGTACACGGTGGCCTCGGTCGGCCCGTAGAGATTGGCGATCCGGCAGGACGGCATGGCCTCCCGGATGTCCCGTACGGTCTGGGCGGGCAGCGCCTCGCCCGCCAGGACGACGGTCCGGGCCCCGTCCGCCGGGCGCTCCCCGCCCAGCAGCCGGGAGAACACCGAGGGCACCCCGCTGAGCAGCCCGGCCGCCCGTGGCCGCCCCCCGGGATCGGTGAGGGCGAGCAGGTCACCCACCACCTCGACGCTGCCGCCCGCCAGCAGCGGGCACAGGATCTCGAAGACCGACACATCGAAGTTGAGCGAGGTGGAGGCGACCACATCGGTCAGCCGCTCCCGCCCCAGCTCCGCCTCGGCCCAGGCCGCGAGCCCCGCCACGGCGCTGTGGGTGACCACCACGCCCTTGGGCCGGCCGGTGGATCCCGAGGTGTAGATGACATAGGCGGGATGGGCCGGGAGCAGCGGCCGCAGCCGTTCGGCGTCGGTGATGTCGCCGTCCGCGAGCCCGTCCAGCCGGGCGCGTACCTCCGGGTCGTCCAGCAGCAGCGGTGCGGTGTCCACGGGCAGACAGCCCACCGCCCCGGTGGTGGTGAGGATGATCGAGGGCGCGGCGTCCTCCAGCATGAACGCGATGCGCTCGGCGGGGTATTCGGGGTCCACCGGCAGATATCCGGCGCCCGCCTTGAGCACCGCCAGCAGGACGACGACGAGCTCGGCCGAGCGGGGCAGGGCGAGGGCCACCAGCCGCTCGGGACCGGCGCCCCCGGCGATGAGCAGCCGCGCCAGCCGGTTGGCGCGCCGGTTCACCTCGTCATAGGAGAGGCCGGCGTCCCCGCGGGTCACGGCGGTGGCGGCGGGCCGCCGCGCCACTTGGACGGCGAAGAGACCGGGCAGGGTGGCCTCGACCGCGGGCCGCTCGGGGCCATTCCAGGCGTCGAGCATCGCATGCCACTCGGCGTCGGCCAGCATCCGCAGCTCGACCAGGGTGGCGCCCGGATCGCCCACCATGGCGGTCAGCAGCCGGTGGAGATGCCCGGCCATCCGCTCGATCGTGGCGGCGTCGAACAGATCGGAGTTGAACTCCACGGTCAGCCCCAGCGAGCCGTCGTCGCGGGGCAGGAACTCCAGCACCAGGTCGAACCGCGCGGCCGGGCGGGGCAGGGCGTGCTCGGTGAACCGCACACCGCCCGCCTCCCGGCCGGGCACCAGGGCGCTCTGCTGGACGACCAGCGCCTGCACCAGGGGGTTGCGGCTGGGGTCGCGGCGCGGCGCCAGCTCCTCGACGACCCGCTCGAACGGCAGCCGGTCATGGCTGAAGGCGTCCAGCACCGTCTCGCGCATCGCGTCCAGGAACCGCTCGACCGTGCTGTCCCCGTCCACATCGGCGCGCAGCACCAGGGTGTTGACGAAGAACCCGGCGACCGACTCCAGCTCCTCGCGGTGGCGCCCGGCGGTCACGGTGCCCAAGGCGATGTCCCGCTGGCCCGAGTAGCGGGAGAACAGCACCGCGACGGCCGCCGCGAGCAGGGTGAACTGCGTGGTGTCCCGCTCCCTGCCGAGCCTGGCCAGCCCCGCCACCAGCTCGGCGGGCAGCTCACGGCGGTGCACCGCGCCCGCCGTGGTGCGCACCGGCGGGCGCGGGCGGTCGGTGGGCAGCTCCAGCGTCTGCATCCCGGCCAGCCGGTCACGCCAGTACGCCAGATCGGCGTCCGCACCGGCGGTGGCGGGGCGGCTGCGCTCCCACACCGCGAAGTCCGGGTACTGGAGGGCGGGTTCGGGGAGCGCGACCCCGGTGCCGGACACCTCGGCTGCGTAGAGCGCGGTCAGTTCGCGCACCAGCAGCCCGACCGACCAGCCGTCGGTGACGATGTGGTGCTGCGCCAGCAGCAGGATGTGTTCCCCGTCGGCGAGCCGGATCAGCAGCGCCCTGGTCAGCGGGGACCGTCTCAGGTCATAGGGGCGGTTCAGCTCGGCGGTCAGCGTGGCGTCCAGCGCCTCGGCGCGCCGCCGCGCCGGATGCCCGCCGAGGTCCACCCGCTCGAGCGGTACGGTCCCGTGCGCCGCCACCTGCTGCACCCCGTGCCCGTCCACGGTGGCGAAGGTGGTGCGCAGCGCGTCATGGCGGGCGGCGAGCCGGTCCAGCGCCCGGCGCAGCGCGGCCACCTCGAGCGGGCCGTCGAGCCGCAGCCCGGCCCCGGTGTTGTACTCGGTTCCGCCGGAGGTCAGATCGTCCAGGAACCACAGCCGCCGCTGGGCGGAGGACAGCGGCAGCGGACGGTCGCGCGGTGCGGGCGGGATCGGCGCTTCGGGCGTCCCGGCCGCCTCGGACGGCAACGTGGCCGCCAGCCGCGCCACCGTCCTGGCGTCGAGCAGAGCCCGCAGCGAGAGCCCCACGCCCAGCTCGGCCCGGACGCGGGCCAGCAGCCGCACCCCGAGGATGGAGTCGCCGCCCAGGCCCAGGAAGTCGTCCTCCACACCCACGCTGTCCACCGGCAGCACCTCGGACCAGATGCGGGCCAGGGCCTCCTCGGCGGGGGTGCGCGGGGCGATGTGGCGCGAGTCGCCGTCCGGCGCTGAGCGCGGGGCGGGCAGCGCCCGCCGGTCGATCTTGCGGTGCGGGGTCAGGGGGAACGCGTCCAGTACGACGTAGGCGGACGGCACCATATGCGCCGGGAGCACCCGGGCCACCGCGGCGCGGACCTCCGCCACCTTCGGCGGGGCCCCGCCGCCCGGCGGCACCACATAGCCGACCAGCCGCCTCTGGCCGGGCTCGTCCTCCCGTACGGTGACCACGGCGGAGCCCACCTGGGGATGGCGGGCCAACGCGGCCTCCACCTCGCCCAGTTCGATGCGGAAGCCGCGTACCTTGACCTGGTGGTCGGCCCGGCCCAGGAATTCCAGCTCGCCGTAGGCGTTCCAGCGGACCAGGTCACCGGTGCGGTACATCCGCGAACCGGGCGGGCCGAACGGGCAGGCGGTGAACCGCTCGGCGGTCAGCCCCGGCCGGTCGAGATAGCCCCGGGCCAGGCCCGCGCCGCCGATGCACAGCTCTCCGGTGGCCCCCACCGGTACCTGCCGCGCCGCCTCGTCCAGCACGAACACCCGGGTGTTGGGCAGCGGACGGCCGATCGGCGGGGCGCCGGTCCCCGCCGCCAGGGCGTCCGTCCAGCTGGCCACGACCGTGGCCTCCGTCGGGCCGTAGGAGTTGACCATCCGCCGCCCCGGTGCCCATAGGTCCACCAGATCGGCGGGGCACGCCTCGGCGCCCACGATCAGCGTGCGGAAGTCGGGCAGCCCGTCGTGCAGCTCCTCCGGGGGCACGGTGGCGAGCGCCGCCGGGGGGATCAGGGCATGGGTCACCCGCTTCTCCCGCAGGACCGACGCCAGCTCGGCGCCCAGCAGCGGCCCTTCCGGGGGCACCACCAGCGCCGCCCCGGCGAGCAGGGAGGAGCACAGCTCCAGTACGGAGGCGTCGAAGCTGGGCGAGGAGAACTGCAGCACCCGGTCACCGGGCCGGACCCGGTAGTGGGCGGCCGTCGCGGCGGAGAAGTTGCCAAGACCGGCGTGTGGCACCAGCACGCCCTTGGGCACGCCCGTGGAGCCGGAGGTGTAGATGACATAGGCGGGGTGTTCGGGGTACAGCGGGCCGAGCAGCTCCCCCCGACCCGGTGGGTGGTCCGGGCCCTCTCCGGCCCCCGCCTCCAGGATCTCCGCCGGATCGTCGAGCACGGCCACCGGCCGGGCGTCGGCCAGCATCATGGCCCGGCGCTCCTCGGGGTGCGCGGGATCGATCGGGAGGTAGGCGCCACCGGCCTTCGCCACCGCCAGCTCGGCCACCACCAGTTCGGCCGAGCGGGGCAGCACCAGCGCCACCACCCGCTCCGGCCCCACACCCCGCCCGATGAGCCGGTGGGCCAGCCGGTTCGCCCAGCGCTCGACCTCCCGGAAGGACCACTCGCGCCCGTCCGCCACCAGGGCCGGAGCCTCGGGGGTGCGCTTCGCCCGGAGGGCGAAGAGCTCGCCGAGCGGGGCGCGGGAGACGGCGCGGTCCGTGGCGTTCCACGCCTCCGGAGGGAGGTCCGGGGCGGGTTGGGGTGCGGACACCGATGAGGTTTCGCAGTCGTCCGTCATGGTGGGTTGTGGCCCTTCAGAGCGGTTGAACGGGCGGATGTGGGGGCGGCCCGGGCCGGCCGGGCCGGTGCGCCCGCGCCCGGCCGGGGGAGATGTGGGGAGAACGGCCGTGTGCGGCGCGGTGGCGAACCTCAGACCAGGGCGCTCCTGCGGGCCATCCGGCCCGAGAGCTGGATCCGGTCCACGGCGCCGGTCCGCGGATCGCGGACGAAGCGCCCGCCGGGGAGCCGGCGTCCGGAGGAGGGGTCCACCAGGTCGCAGGTCAGGTCGTCGTGGCAGAGCAGCGGCGCGGGGAGGTCGCCGTCCACGGACAGGGCGAGGCCACCGCCGTCGCCGATGGTCACCTGGTACTCGATGTCGCCGTTGAGATAGATCCCGGTGCACTGTGAGGTCGCGGCCATGGGGGTGGCCCGGTGCCGCGGGGCGGGTGTGGGGGGCACCCGGACGCCGGTGATCTCGCCGAGGACATCGGTCAGTTCGTGCCACAGCCCGGTGCCGGTGCCCGCGTTGGCGGTGAAGCCGACCACCGCGCCGGTGGCGGGGTCGGCCCGCAGGAAGCAGGAGGTGCCCTGGGCGTTGCCGTCGTGCCCGAACCACAGGGTGTCGCCGTGCCGGAAGAGCGCCCAGCCCGGGCCCCAGCCGTCGGCCAGCACCCCGGGGTCGGCGCCGGGCACCGGGCGGCGCATCTCCTCCGCGAGCTCGCGGGGCAGCAACTCCGTGGCCCCGCCGCCGAGATGGGCCCGGCCCAGCGCCACCAGATCGAGGGCGCTGGCCCTCAGCGCACCGGCCGCGGCCTCGGCGGGGGCGAGGTTCTGCCGCACCGGCCGCGTTCTGCCCGTGGCCTGGTTGGCCGAGTGGCCGCGCGCCGTGGGCCGGTGCGGGCCGCCCGCCGTGCCGAGGAAGGACGGTACGGTGCCCAGCGGATCGAGCAGCACGGACCGCACGGCCTCCTGCCAGCTCATCCCGGTGACCGCCTCGATCAGCCGCCCAGCGGCCACATAGCCCGCGTTGGAGTAGGAGAAGTCCGTCCCCGGGGGCATCACCAGGGTGCGGTCGGTGCAGTGGTCCAGCAGATAGCGCGCGGCGGTCAGCGAGGCCACCTGGTCCGAGTCGGGCCCGGACGGAAGCCCCGCGGTGTGGCTGAGCACCTGGCGCACCGTGCACGGCGGACCGGCCCGCCGCAGCTCCGGCACATGGTCGCCGAGCCGGTCGTCCAGCTCCACATCGCCGTCCGCCACCAGGAGCAGCACCACGGTCGCGGTGTACGCCTTGGTGATGGAGCCGATGGGGACGGCCGCGTCGGCGGTGCACGGCTCGCCGGTGTCCGCGTCCAGGACGCCGGTCTCCACGGCGAGGGTCATTCCGCCGCCGTGCACGGCGAGTTGGGCTCCGGGCACCTGATGGGCGCGGGCGAGGGCGGTCAGCCGGTCCCCGAGGACGCGGCGGATCTTCGACCGTTCCTCGACGGACGGGGCCGGGGTCGGACGTAACACGGTGCACTCCTTGCCGGGGACGGGGCGGGGACGGAACGGGAGGGGCGACGGGGCCCGGTCATGGCAGCTGGCTCGTGGCCGTGACGTCCCGGGGCACGATCGTGAAGCCCTGCCAGTGGGTGGGCATGGGGTCCTGGTCCTCGTCCCTGGGCACATGGTGGAAGTCGACGCTGACCCAGGCCACCGGGTCGGTGAGCTTCTCGTCGCCGGTGTACTTGTCGACCGAGGCGGCGCAGTCCGGGGCGGTGTTGCCGTAGGCCAGCCGCTCGCACTCCCGGTACTGCGTGAAGTACATGTCGTGGTGGGTGAACTCCTCGGTCTCGTGCGGTCCCCGGTACTGATCGCTGTGGTGGTTGTCGATCTCCCAGGACTTGGCGTGGCCGTCGGAGTTCTCGGCGGCGGGGTTCACCACCCGCCAGAAGCGGGTGGGCGCGAGGTCCGCCGCGCTCTCACGGGAGAACACGGTGCGCTTGGTGGTGCGCGCGGCCGTGCCGCCGCCCAGGTAGTCGTACTGCTCCACGGTGTTCTTGGACTCTCCGTCGACGTCGAAGTCCAGCCGCCAGAAGATGTTGTGGGAGTGGTTCTCGCTGAACCGGGTGGAGCCCACCCCGGTCGGCCAGCCGCTGCCCGCATCGGAGAACTGGAACGGCGAGAGGCTTCCGGTGGCGCCCGACCGGGGGGTGATGGAGCCGTCGTCCGAGAAGCGCCACTCGGTGATGTAGTCGTACCAGCCGATCTCGGAGACCGAGAAGACGACCAGATCGGTGCCGTGCAGCACGCCCTTCTCCACGGCGCTCTTGTAGGCGAACGGCCGGGGCTGCTCCGCTACGCACAGCACCGGGGTGTCACGGAAGTCGTGGAGCCGCCCGTCGGGGCAGTCCTCGGCGCTGAGCCGGGTGAGCGTGCCCTGCTCCAGATCGCCGAAGCCGATCGCCGAGACGTCGTAGAAGCGCGGCTGACCGCTGTCATAGGGCACATGCACCTCGGCGAGCGAGGCACTTTTGAGTACCCGGGTGGGGGCGGAACGGTTCGGGGTGTAGGTCACATCGCTCAGCACCGCACCGGTGTTGCGGTCGATGTCCCAGCACATCTGCCACCTGGCGCCGTTCTTGAGGGTGGTGTCGATGCGATCCGCGGCGGGGCAGGACGGCTCCGCCGCGGCGCTCGCGGGCGCGGCGGCGGCCGGACCCGGCAGCCACAGGGCCAGCAGTCCCACCACGGGGAGCAGCACACGGGCCCGCCACAGCGGATGGGCGCGGCACAGCGGACGGGCGCGCCGGACCACATGGGCACGCCGAAACAGACTGGACACGGACGAGGCTCCCCTCACAGGCCGATGACGGCGGCGCGCCTGGCCGACAGATCGATGACGATCCGGCTGGTGTCGATCCACTTGCCACCCGGAATGCGCACGAACAGCTGCACACAGCGGTGCTCACCGCACCGGGACACCTTCCGGGCACCGTCCACTCCCTTGGCCCGGGAGCCGAGGAACGACATGCTCTGGAGGCGCAGTTGGGCGGGCGAGGCCAGCCGCTTCCCGGTCTGCGCTGCATAGGACTCGCGCATCCCCGGGCCGAGCCGGCGGTCGGTGAGGATGACCTTCACCGCCTCGCGGGCCTCGGCCAGGGTGGGAGGCGGCTGGACGCCGTGGCGTCGGGCGGAGTCGAGTACCTTCTTGGAGCGCAGATCGACCACCCTGGTGATGAGGGTGTCCGAGGCGTAGTCGTAGAGCTGGACCTCGGCCCGGCTGTCGCTGGCGGATGATCCCGACGTGGCCCGGGTCGGACGGCGGGTGTCCAGCGGTTCGGCGCCGGAGCCGCCCGCGGCGTTCCGCTCCCCGTCGCTCTTCTGCGGTGCCCTCTGACGGTCCTTCGCGGGGCCGGGCCGGGTGGCGGCGTCGATGGCGATGCGGGACGCCTCGCGCGCTTCCCCAGCCGTCAGCCGGCCGGAGTGGGTGGCGACGGCGGCCGCGGGCTCCGGGGCGTCGGACGCGGGCGGTCCGGACGTCCGGAGGGCGGCGATCCCGCCGCCCGCCAGCACCGCCGTCAGACCCAGCGCCGCGGCCAGGCGCCACCTCCGGTGACGGCGCCCACGGGCGCCCCTGGTATCGGCCGCGTCCTTGTCCGTCGCGTTGTCTGTCATCACCCAGCCGTTTCCGTCGTCGGTCAAGTGAGCCCGGTGGGGCTCGCGGTGACAGCACTCGGCCGGATACCGGATTGTCGTGGTTGCGTTCCCCGTCGGGCAGACGGGCCTCAAGCCGCTGACAACGGCTCGCGCGGACTCCCCCCGGACTCCCCCGGTCTCCCCCCGGACCCTTCGCTGTCCACTGCCAGCTCACGCTTTCACCACTCCGGGCGGGGTAACAGTCGCATTTGTCATCAAGCGGCTGTGAGAAACGCATGTCCCCATGGGCGGCCGAGCGGCCGCAAAGCGATGACGGGGACGGCCCGTGGGAAGGCTCTCTGCCATCATGCTCGCATGAGCCATTCGATCACTATTCGATGTGACATCTGTGGCGCCACGCATTCCTCCTCAGCGGCCGACAGTGTCGGTGCGCTCCGCGAAGTCATCGTCCAAATGAGCTGGTCGAGGGCGCGATGGGATGGCCGGGTGATCGATATGTGTGATGGCTGCGGTCCTTGGGAAATGGCGCCGAGTACGCCCGGACGGCGCTGCGGTTCCTGCGAGGGAGGCGAACTCTTCGATGCCCTCGGACACGACAGAATTGGACATCGTTTGGCCAATGCATTACTCAGGGCCGGAATCGATAATCTCGAACTGCTCTCCGGTTTCTCCGCGCGCCAGCTTCGGGATCTGGACGGTATCGGTGCCGTGAGCGCCCGGCACGCGCTCAACCGTCTGCACTCGGCACCGAACGAGAGGCGGTCGTGACCGGACAGCGGGAGCGGGCCGACGGCCCGATGGCCTCGTTGGCCCGACTCTGGACCGGCTGAGCGGCGGAGCGGGGCAGTAAAGATTTCTGAGTTTTCAGCTCAGACCCTTGTGCCACCCGCTCAGCGCTCTTAGCGTGTGCGGCCATGGAGATCGAAGACACCACGGACCGGGCCGCGGAAACCGCCGATGACTCCG
This sequence comes from Streptomyces antioxidans, assembly GCF_000968685.2. GTDB lineage: Bacteria > Actinomycetota > Actinomycetes > Streptomycetales > Streptomycetaceae > Streptomyces > Streptomyces antioxidans. The sequence goes on along the minus strand of NZ_LAKD02000032.1, from coordinate 61,112 downwards.
TGGGAGACCGGCTGCGTGCGCTGCGCAGGGCGCGCCGGCTGACGCTGCGGACCGTCGCCGAGGCCGCCGGGATCAGTGAGGGCTATCTCAGCCAGATAGAGCGCGGGCAGGCCAACCCCAGCATCGCCACCCTCCAGCAGGTCGCCGCCGCGCTCGGCCTGAAGGTGGCCGATCTGTTCGGCGACGACTTCACCAGCGGCCCGAGCGTGCTGCGCGCCGAGGAGGCGCCCCGGCTCGCCCTCGGGGTGCTCGGCGGGCGCAAGTTCCGGCTGACCCCGGGGCCGCAGCACCATCTCGAAGTGTTCCTGGGGGAGTTCGACGCCCATGGCTCCACGGGGGAGACCCTTTACAGCCACGGCGATTCGGAGGAGTTCCTGTACGTCCTCGAGGGCACCGTCGGCCTCCGGCTCGGCGACCGCTCCTTCACCCTCGGCGCCGGTGACAGCATCCGCTACTCCTCCGCCGTACCCCACCCGCTCGCCGAGACGGCGGGGGCGGCCGCCCGGGTGCTGTGGGTGATCAGCCCACCCAGCTACTGACCCATCCCCACCCCACACCACCTGCCGTCTCTCTCGATTGGCTGAGTGCCGCAGTGCTGAACGGAAATGTGTCCTTCTGGTACCGCCAGACCGGCTTCCCCGAACGGCGTCCACCGCTCGACGGGGACCTCGCCACCGATGTGTGCGTCGTGGGCGGGGGCTTCACCGGGCTGTGGACCGCGTACTACCTCAAACAGGCCGCCCCCGATCTCGACATCACCGTCGTGGAGCGGGAGTTCGCCGGATTCGGCGCCTCGGGGCGCAACGCCGGCTGGCTCAGCTGCAAGATCGCCGGATCGGCCGGGACCTATGCGAGGAAGCGCGGACGCGACGCCGTGATCGCCCTCCAGCGGGAGATGGTCCACACCGTGGACGAGGTGATCTCGGTGGCCCGTACCGAGGGCATCGAGGCCGACATCGTCAAGAGCGGCTATCTCACCGTCGCCCACGGCGCCGCCCAACTGCCCCGGCTGCGCGCCGCGTACGACCAGCTGCGCCACTGGGGCGGGCAGGACCTGGAGTGGCTGAGCGCGCCCCGGCTCGCGGAGCGGCTGCGCCTGGACGGGGCGCTGGCCGCGTACCACAATCCGCACTGCGCCCGGGTCCACCCCGCCAAGCTGGTGCGCGGGCTGGCCGACGCGGTGGCGGCGCGCGGGGTGCGGATCCTGGAGTCCACCCCGGTCACCGCCATCGCCCCCGGCCGGGTCAGCACCCCGTTCGGCACCATCCGCGCGGGCCGGATCGTCCGCGCCACCGAGGGCTTCACCAGCGGTATCGAGGGCGAGCGGCGCACCTGGCTGCCGATGAACTCCTCGATGATCGTCACCGAGCCGCTACCCGACGAGCTGTGGAAGCGGCTCGGCTGGCAGGGGCAGGAACTCCTCAGCGACGCCACCCACGCGTACACCTACGGACAGCGCACCGCGGACGGCCGCATCGCCATCGGTGGCCGCGGAGTGCCCTACAAGTTCGGCTCCCGCACCGACCGGGCGGGGCAGACCAGCGCGGACACCGTGCGCGCCCTGCGGCGGATCCTCACCGGCCTCTTCCCGGACACCGCCGAGGCCGCCGTCGACCACGCCTGGTCGGGGGTGCTGGCCGTGCCCCGCGACTGGTGCGCCTCGATCGGCTATGACCCCGCCACCGGCGTCGGCTTCGCTGGTGGATACGTCGGCCACGGCGTGGCCGCCACCAACCTCGCCGGGCGCACCCTGCGCGATCTGCTGCTCGGCCACTCCACCGAGCTGACCGCGCTGCCCTGGGTCGGCCACCGCACCCGGCGCTGGGAGCCCGAGCCGTTCCGGTGGGCCGGGGTGCACGGCATGTATGCCGCGTACCGCGCCGCCGACCGCTCGGAGTCCTCCGGCCGCACCACCACATCCCCCATCGCCCGTCTCGCCGACCGCATATCTGGACGCTGACCATGAGCAAGCCCACCGCCACCGCCGCGGCGACGGACCGCGCCACGGCCACCGACCGCGAGCGGACGGCCCGCAAGGCCGGTTTCGCCTCGTTCATCGGCACCACCGTCGAGTGGTACGACTTCTACATCTACTCCACCGCCTCCGCGCTCGTCCTCGGCAAGATCTTCTTCGGCGGAGGCGGCGACACCACCGGCGCGCTGCAGGCGTTCGGCAGTCTGTGGCTCGGCTTCCTCGCCCGGCCGATCGGCGGCATCGTCTTCGGCCACCTCGGCGACCGGATCGGCCGGAAGAAGACCCTGGTCACCACGTTGCTGATGATGGGCATCGCCACCACTCTGATCGGGCTGCTCCCCGGCTATGACCAGGTCGGCCTCGCCGCGCCGATCGCGCTGGTGCTGCTGCGGATGGTGCAGGGCATCGCGGTGGGCGGCGAATGGGGTGGCGCCGTCCTCATCGCCAGCGAACACGCGCCCAAGGAGAAGGCGCTGTCGTTCGGCGCCTTCGCCCAGCAGGGGTCCCCGGCCGGATCGATCCTGGCCACCGGGATGTTCGCACTGCTCACCCAGTTGCCGGACGACGACTTCGACGCCTGGGGCTGGCGGGTGCCGTTCCTCTTCTCCGCCGTGATGGTGGTCATCGGCCTGGTGGTGCGGCTCAAGGTGGAGGAGTCCCCGGAGTTCGTCCGGCTGCGCGCTGAGAAGCGGGTCGCGAGGGTGCCCCTGCGGGAGCTGGTCACCGGCCACCCCGGATCCCTCGCGCTCGGTGTGCTCGCCAGCTCCATCGGCATCGCCGCCACGTACTTCATCACCACCTTCGTGCTGTCCTGGTCCACCGACAGCCTCGGCATGGAGCGCTCCACCATGCTGAACGTGCTGCTCGTCTACAGCGTTCTGCAGTTCATCACCCAGCCCTTCGGGGTGGTGCTGGCCGCCCGCTTCGGCCCGCGCCGCACCGTGGCGGCCCTGCTGAGCCTCAACTTCGCGCTGGTGCCGGTGATGTACGCCTGCGTCTCGACGACCCAGCCGGTCGTCGTCGGGCTCGGCATCTGTCTGCTGGGCATCACCGGGGCGATGAACTACGCGATCCTGGCCGGGCTGCTCGCCGCCGCCTTCCCGATCTCCGTGCGCTACACCGGCATCTCCCTCTCCTACCAGCTGTGCTCGGCGCTCATCGGCGGTACGGCGCCCCTGGTCGGCGAGTGGCTGCTGCACTCGACCGGCGGATCGATCGTGCCGGTCGTGATCTACCAGATGGTGCTGGTGGCCGTGTCCCTCATCTGCTCCCTGGCCCTGCTCAACCGCTCGCGGACGGCATAGCCGCAGGCGGTCTTCGGCCGATGGCGAGCCGGGCCGCGACGCGGCGCCGCCACCTGGCACCGGCTTACCGCGTGGTGGCAAGGGCTTCGCTGCCGGGCTTGGGGTCTGGGGCGGAGCCCCGGTGTCGGGAAGGGGCGGGGAGGGGAAACGGCCCGTGCCGCCGGGTGACGGTGTCAGGCGTTGAGGACGTCCGTGCCGAGCAGCCCGAACAGCGCCAGGCCGATCACGATCCGGTAGATCACGAAGGCGTTGAACGAGTGCTTGGCGACGAACTTCAGCAGCCAGGCGATCGAGGCGTAGGCCACCGCGAAGGACACCACCGTGCCCACCGCCAGCGGCATCGTGCCCACGCCACCGCCCATGGCGTCCTTGAGCTCGTAGAGCCCCGCGCCGGTCAGCGAGGGAATGCCCAGGAAGAACGAGAGCCGGGTGGCGGCCACCCGGTCCAGGCCCAGCATGAGGCCGGTGGCCATCGTGGCGCCCGAGCGGGAGAAGCCGGGGAAGAGCAGGGCGAGGATCTGGGAGGAGCCGACCAGCATCGCGTCCTTGGCGCTGGTGTCGTCCTCCCCGCGCTTGTGGCGGCCCATCCGGTCGGCCAGCCACATCAGCCCGCTGCCCACGATCAGCGAGGCGGCCACCACCCACAGGGAGGCGAGCGGGCCCTCGATCAGCGGTTTGGCCGCCAGGCCCACGACCACGATGGGGACCGTGGCGTAGATGACCCACCAGGCGAACTTGTAGTCGTGGTGGTACCGCTCCTCGCGGTTGACCAGCCCGCGCGCCCATGCGGTGGCGAAGCGGCGGATGTCGCGGAAGAAGTACAGCAGGACGGCGGCGATGGCGCCGACCTGGATCACCGCGGTGAAGGCCACGACGGACTTCTCGTCCACCGGGATGTCCATCAGCCCCTCAGTGATCTTGAGATGGCCGGTGGACGAGACCGGGAGGAATTCGGTGACCCCCTCCACGACGCCGAGAACGACGGCCTGTCCGATGTTGATCGCGCTCACGTGATCCGTCCCGCCGGTGTCTTTCCGTGATCAGTTGTCCACGGGACGGTAGACGATGAATCGGGACGGTGGCCAATCAGCGAGCGGCTCGCCGTGATCGGGCGTCGCCGCGGCCCGTGCCCGCATCGAGCAGGGGCACGGGCCGCCGCGGGAGGGTCAGGCGGCCGGACCGGAGCCGCTGAGCAGGCTCCGTACGCCGGTGGCCGAGAGGGTCACGGCCTCCGGGGCGCCCGCGTCGATGGTCAGCGAAAGCTCCTCGGAGGGCCATCCCTGGGCCAGCGCGCCCAGCGGCACCAGGTGGTACCGCTCGATCTGGGGCAGGGCCTGGTGCATCCGGGCCGGAGTGGTGAAGACCGGTACCAGCTGCGCGCCGTCCTCCTGCTGGAACACGGGCAGGGTCACGGCCTGCGGGTCCGCCTCCTCGCCGGTCTCGGCGGAGGGGAGAAGGACCTCACTGTTGGCAAGGGTGGTCAGCGCCGACTCATCCGCCCGGTCGGCCGCCAGCTCGCCGAGGGCCTGCTGGGTGGCGGAGACGTTTTCATCGGAAGGGCTGGTCATGATTCCGTCCATGGATCGGGATTTGGGTCTTCATGGGTTTCTGGGTCCCAGAGCGGCTCAGGTGAACAGCCGCGGCTGGCTCGAATACCCCGCCTCACGGAACTCACACGTCCAAGCCCGCCTCGATTCCCGCGCAGGCCGCGCGGGCCGCGGGGGAATATGCCCCGGGCTATGGCCCGGCCCAGCCCAGCGACCTCTCGACCGCCCGCCGCCAGCTCTCGTACTCCGCCTCCCGCCGTGCGGGGTCCATCGTGGGCATCCACTGCGCCGCGCGGTGCCAGTTGCGGCGCAGCCCCTCCAGATCCGGCCAGTAGCCGGAGGCGAGCCCGGCGGCGTAGGCGGCGCCGAGGGAGACGGTCTCGGAGACCATGGGCCGCACCACCGGCATGTCCAGGACGTCGGCCAGGAACTGCATCAGCAGATTGTTCGAGGTCATCCCGCCGTCCACCTTCAGCTGGCGCAGCGGCCGGGGCGAGTCGGCGTTCACGGCGTCGACCACCTCCCGGGTCTGCCACCCCGTGGCCTCCAGGACGGCCCGGGCCAGATGCCCCTTGGTGATGTACGAGGTGAGCCCGACGATCACCCCGCGCGCGTCGCTGCGCCAGTGCGGGGCGAAAAGACCGGAGAAGGCGGGGACGATGTAGCAGCCGCCGTTGTCCTCGACCCCGCGGGCGAGGGTTTCGATCTCGGGGGCGCTGTGGATCAGCCCCAGGCGGTCGCGGAACCACTGCACCAGCGAGCCGGTGACGGCGATCGGGCCCTCCAGGGCGTAGACCGTCGGCTCCCCGCCGACCTTGTAGCCCACCGTGGTCAGCAGCCCGTGCCGGGACCGTACGAGCTCGGTGCCGGTGTTGACCAGGAGGAAGCTGCCGGTGCCATAGGTGCACTTCGCCTCGCCGGGGGCGAAGCAGGTCTGCCCGAACAGCGCCGCCTGCTGATCGCCCAGCGCCGCGCAGATCGGGACGTCCGGCAGCAGGGCGCGGGCCGTGCCGTAGCGCTCGGCGGAGGAGCGGATCTCCGGCAGCATCGCCCGGGGCACATCGAAATAGGCCAGCAGTTCATCGTCCCAGGTCAGGCTACGGATGTTCATCAGCATGGTGCGGCTGGCGTTGGTGGCGTCGGTCAGGTGCAGCCCGCCGTCTGGCCCTCCGGTGAGGTTCCAGATCAGCCAGCTCTCCATCGTGCCGAACAGCACCTCGCCGCGTCCCGCCCGCTCGCGCAGGCCGTCGACATGGTCGAACAGCCAGCGCAGCCGGGGCGCGGAGAAGTAGGTCGTGGGCGACAGACCGCAGCGTTCCAGGAAGAAGTCGTCACCGGTGGTCCGCCGCAGCTCCTCGACATAGCCGCTGGTACGGGTGTCCTGCCAGGTGATGGCGTGGCCCACGGGTACGCCGGTGCGGCGGTCCCAGACCACCGTGGTCTCGCGCTGGTTGGCGATGCCGATCGCGGCGATCTGCTCCGGCCGGATCCCGGCGCCCTCCAGGGCCCGGGGGACGACGACACGGCGCAGATGGGACCAGATCTCGGTGGGGTCGTGCTCGGCCCAGCCGGGTCTGGCGAAGTACTGCTCATGTTCTCGCTGGCCGACCGAGACCAGCCGTCCCTGGTGGTCGAAGAGGATGCACCGGGTGGACATGGTGCCCTGGTCGATGGACATCACATAGCGTTCAACCATGGCCTGGCCTGCCTTCGGGCGGGTTGGAGCAGGGCGTGGGACATCACCAGCGGGCCGCGCCGAGGTCGCGGGAGATCGCCCGGGCGGCGTCGCGCGTCAGCCCGACCAGCGAGCCGAGCGGCCGTCCCTTGGTGTCGCAGAGGCGGTCCATGGCGCCGGAGATGCCGACGGCACCCACCACCAGACCGCCCTGCCCGCGGATCGGCGCGGCGACGCCCGCCTCGCCCATCATCATTTCCTGTGCCGAGAACGCCCACCCGGTGTCGCGGATCTCGGCCAGTGCCCGGCTCAGCTGCTGGGGGGAGTCGAGGGTGTACCGGGTGTAGTTCTCCAGTGCGGATTCCATCAGCGGCTCCAGGGGAGTCGTCCCGTACGCCAGCAAGATCTTGCCCAGTGCGCTGGCGTGCAGGGGCAGCAGCGAGCCCACGTCCAGGGTCTGGAAGGTGTCATCGGGCCGGAAGACGTGGTGGACGATGAGGACCTTGCCCTCCAGGGGCACTCCGAGACGGACCGCCTCACCGCTGCGTGCGGCCAGGGCGTCGGTCCAGTTGATGGAGCGGGACCGCAGCTCGTTGATGTCGAGATAGCTGGTCCCCAGGTGCAGCAGCGCCGCGCCGAGCTGGTACTTCCCCGTCGCCTTGTCCTGTTCGACGAAGTCGACGCTCTGCAGTGTGCGCAGAATGCCGTGCGCGGTGCCTTTCGCGAGGCCGAGCGAGGCGGCCACCTCGCCCAGGCTGAGCCGACCGGACCCCTGGGCGAGCAGCCGCAGGATCGCCGCCGCACGCTCGATGGACTGCACCGGGCCGGCCATGTCGCGATCGTAGCTCGTCGGCCAGTGGCACAGCCTGTTGGAGAGAACGCCAAACGTTCGGCAATGCCGACCCGGATTCGTTGACCCCGGGGGTTGGCGCCCATAGCGTCCGTATCGGGACAAGAAGACCAGTATGCCGAAAGGTGCCCCGAAGGGTGCCCGGCGGAGAGACACAACCCGGCTTGGAGAGGAGGAGACGTGGCGGAACAACTGAGCCTGCCGACGCCCGGCACCACCGGGCCAGGTATCACCGGGCAGCACGGCGTGACCAGGCACAGCGTGCCCGGGCAGGCCGCGGGGCCCGTCGATCTCACCGACGTCCGTCTCATCGGCTCCCAGGCGCCGGACGCGGACTCCCTGATCGCGTCGGGGACGGCCCGCGACGAAATCCCGGACCGGTCGTCGGCGGCGATGCCCGACGAGGCCGCGGACCGGCCCTCGGCGGACGAGGCCGACGAGATCGACGAGATCGGCGAGTCCGACCCGGTCGGCGACCATGTCCTGCCCGTCCCGCACATCTGCGAGGCGGTCGCCACCGTACGGCGGCGGGCGCACGCGCTGCTGTCCGAATGGGAGCTGCCGGCCGACCGGCTCGACGAGGCGCTGATGGTGATCTCGGAGCTGGTCACCAACGCGATCCTGCACGCCCTGCCCCCGGCCGTGCTGCGGCTGAGCTGGACCGAGTGCGAGGGCGGCGCCGGTCTGCGCATCGAGGTCACCGACGGGGGCCCGGTCCCCGCCGGTCAGCGGGCGGACGAGGACATCGAGCCCGATGAGCACGGCCGTGGGCTCGGCATCGTCACCGCGCTGTCCTCGCGCCACGGCAGCCGCACCTGCCATGAGGGCATCACCTGGTGGGCGGATCTTCCGGCCTAACCGACGGACCGGTCCCAGGTGACCGGCAGCCGGTGGACTCCGTAGATCAGCATGTCGTGGCGCAGCGGCACCTCCTCGGGCGGCACCGCCAGACGGAGCGTGGGGAAGCGCCGCAGCAGGGCGGGATAGGCCGTCCGCATCTCCATCCGCGCCAGATGCTGCCCCAGACACTGGTGAATGCCGTGGCCGAAGGCGATCTGATCGCCCGGGTCACGGGTGATGTCCAGGGTGTCCGGGGCGGCCAACCGCGCCGGGTCCCGGTTGGCCGAGGCCAGCGACCCGACCACGGTCTCCCCGGCCCGGATCCGCGCTCCGGCGATCTCCAGGTCCTCCCGGGCGACCCGTACGATCCCGAACTGGACGATGGTCAGATACCGCAGCAGCTCCTCGACCGCGTGGTCGATCACCTCGGGCCGCTCGCGCACCCCGCGCGCCTGCTCGGGGTGGCGCAGCAGCGCGTACGTGCCCAGGGCCAGCATGTTCGCCGTCGTCTCATGGCCCGCGACGAGCAGCAGCAGCCCCACACCGGTCAGCTCCTCGTCGGTCAGCCCGGCCGCCGTGGCGTCGCCGGTGCCGCGGTCGTGGGTGCCGCCGGGCGCGCCGTGGTCGCCGTTGACGAGACGCGAGAGCAGCGCCTCGTCCGGCCGCCGCCGTTTGGCGTCGAGCAGCCCGCGCATGTACTCCCACAGCGCGTCCCGGGCCGCGTAGACGTCCTCCTCGGGCTGGCCGAGCCGGAGCAGCACGGTGGCCCACCGCTGGAAGTCGGCCCGGTCCTCGTACGGCACTCCCAGCAGCTCGCAGATCACCAGCGAAGGGATCGGCTGGGCGAAGGAGGTCACCAGGTCGGCCGGGGGACCGGCGCGCTCCATCGCGGCCAGGTGGTCCTCGACGATCTCCTCGATCCGCGGCTGCAGCCCCCGCAGCCCCCGGGCGGTGAACCACTTGCTCAGCAGCCGCCGGTAGCGGGTGTGCTCGGGCGGGTCCATGCCGATGAACGAGCCCAGCATGCGGCGGTCGTCCTGGCGGACCGGAAACGCGTGCACCGGTGAGGAGGCGCGGCGGCGGTCCGAGCTGAAGCGGTCGTCCGCCAGCAGCCGCGCCACGTCCTCGTGCCGGGTGAGCAGCCAGCCCGCCTTTCCGTCAGGGAAGGCCAGCCTGCTGGCCCCGCCGTCCTCCCGCAGCGCCGCGTACGCACCGGGCGGATCGAAGGGGCAGTCACGGTGCCTGGGCAGTGGCGCCGGAGCCGATGTGCGTGATGTGACGGACACGGAAACGCTCCCTTCGAAGGCGAACCGAGTCCCTCCCCTTCGCGTGTGTCCCTCCCTTTCGAGCGTAGCCCCGCCCGATGGGCCGGGCGACGCGGCGGGCCGCGCGACCGGGCCCGTGCCAACGGGCCGTCGCCGCGCGGTGCGATGATGCGCTCCCCACGCCATCTACTCGCCCCGCCTACGGGCCCACACACAGGGACAACACGTGGTGACCACATCGCATTCGGCAACGCAGGCAACGCAGGTAACGCAGGTAACGCAGGCAACGCAGGTAACGCAGGCAACGCAGACGACGGGGGCGGCGCACCCCGCACAGCAGGCAGGTGAGGCAACCCTCGACCGGGTCTCCTGGATCCGGGTGTCCTCGGTCGTCCTTCCCCTGGCCACTCCCATCAGCGACGCCAAGGTGCTCACCGGGCGCCAGAGGCCGATGACGGAGGTGGCCTTCCTCTTCGTCGAACTCGCCACCGAGGAGGGGCACGAGGGCATCGGCTTCAGCTACTCCAAGCGCGCCGGAGGGCCCGGCCAGTTCGCCCACGCCCAGGAGATCGCGCCCACCCTGCTCGGCGAGGACCCCAGCGACATCGCCAAGATCTGGACGAAACTGGTGTGGGCCGGTGCCTCCGTGGGCCGCAGCGGGCTGTCCACCCAGACGATCGCGGCGTTCGACATCGCCCTGTGGGACCTCAAGGCCAAGCGGGCCGGGCTGCCACTGGCCAAGCTGCTGGGCGCCCACCGTGACACCGTCCGCTGCTACAACACCTCCGGTGGCTTTCTGCACACGCCGACCGAGCAGCTGCTGGAGAACGCGACGGCCTCCCTGGCCAGCGGGATCGGCGGTATCAAGATCAAGGTGGGCCAGCCGGACGGCAAGGAGGACCTGCGCCGGCTGACCGCCGTACGGGAGCACCTGGGCGACGACGTACCGCTCATGGTGGACGCCAATCAGCAGTGGGACCGCCCCACCGCACAGCGCATGGGGCGCGCCTTCGAGGAGTTCGGCCTGGTCTGGATCGAGGAGCCGCTGGACGCCTATGACGCGCCCGGCCACGCGGCCCTCGCCGCCTCGCTGGACACCCCCGTGGCCACCGGGGAGATGCTGGCCAGCGTGGCCGAACACTGGGAGCTGATACGCCACGGCGCGGCGGACATCATTCAGCCCGACGCACCGCGCATCGGCGGCATCACCCAGTTCCTCAAGCTGGCCACCCTCGCCGAGCACCACCATCTGCAACTCGCCCCGCACTTCGCGATGGAGATCCACCTCCATCTGGCGGCCGCCTATCCGCAGGAGCCGTGGGTGGAGCACTTCGACTGGCTGGAGCCGCTGTTCAACGAGCGGCTGGAGATCCGCGACGGCCGGATGCGGGTGTCCGCGCGGCCCGGTCTCGGCATCACCCTCAGCGAGCGGGCCCGTGCCTGGACGGGCGCCGAGGTGGAGTTCGGCGCCCGATAGGCCCCGTTTCCCGCCGACCCCGGTCACGGATCCATGGCCCTACCCATTGACCCGTGGTGTTCACCCCTCTAGCCTCCATCTGCATATATAGACGGAGTGCATGTACGTGGGCTCCTTGGCCGTCTGGCAGCCGTTCGACCCTCCCGCTCGACCGGCCGCAGTTCAAAGGGGAACGGAAGACATGCCTCTAGTCGTCGTCGGAATCAGCGTGGCGATCCTGCTGTTCCTCATGACCAGGCTGAAGCTCAACGGCTTCATCGCCCTGCTCCTCGTGGCCGTCGGGGTCGCGCTGGTGCAGGGGGTCGAGACGGAGAAGATCCCCGATGTCCTCGCGGAGGGCGTCGGGGGTCAGATCGGCGACACCATGCTCGTCGTCGGTCTGGGCGCCATGGTCGGCCGGGTCATGGGCGACTGCGGCGCGGCCCAGCGCATAGCCAACACCCTCATCGACACCTTCGGACTGCGCTGGGTCCAGGTGGCGATGGTGGTCACCGCCATGCTCATCGGCGTGACCATGTTCTACGAGGTGGCCTTCGTCATCATCGTGCCGGTGGCGTTCACCATCGTCCGGGTCACCCGCAAGAACCTGCTGTGGGTCGGCCTTCCGATGTCCATCGCCCTGTCCACCATGCACAGTTTCCTGCCGCCCCACCCCGGGCCCATCGCGGTGGCCTCGACCTTCCACGCCTCCGTCGGCCTGACCCTGTTCTACGGGCTGTTCATCGCCGTCCCGGCCGGTGCGCTGATCGCCCTGGTGTGGCCGCGCCTGCCGTTCGTCCGCCGGATGGACCCCGAGATCCCCAGGGGCCTGGTCACCGAGCGCACCTTCACCGAGGAGGAGATGCCGGGCCTCGGCTGGTCGCTGTCGGTGGCCCTGGTCCCGGTGGTGCTGATCGCGGGCGCCGCGGTGACCGACATGGCCGTGTCCGGCTCCGGTCCGGTCCTGCACGTCATCACCTTCATCGGGTCGGCGCCGATCGCCCTGCTGCTGACCCTGCTGCTGGCGGTGTGGGCTTTCGGCCCGCGGATCGGCCGCAGCCTGTCCGAGGTCAGCGCCTCCTGCAACTCCGCCGCCCAGGCGATGGCGATGATCCTGCTGGTCATCGGGGCCGGGGGCGCGTTCAAGCAGGTCCTGGTCGAGGGCGGGATATCCGACTACATCAAGGACCTCACCGACGGCTGGTCCATCTCGCCGATCGTCCTCGCCTGGCTCATCGCCGTCGTCCTGCGGGTGGCGCTCGGATCCGCCACCGTGGCCGTGGTCACCGCCGCCGGTGTGGTGCAGCCGCTCCTGGAGAACGGCGGAGTCCACCCCGAGCTGATGGTCCTCGCCGTCTCCTGCGGATCGATCGCGTTCAGTCATGTGAACGACCCCGGCTTCTGGATGTTCAAGGAGTACTTCAACCTCTCCGTCATCGACGCCATCAAGGCGCGCACCACCTACACCACCGTGCTCGCGGTCCTCGGCCTCGGCGGCGTGCTGGCCGTAGAGGCCGCCCTCGAAGCGCTCAATGTCTGACACCCCCAAGGACGCCACGATGAGCCAGCCGACCGTCATCTCCTTCTCCGTCTATCCGGTCGCCGGGCGGGACAGCATGGAGCTGAACCTCTCCGGCGCCCACGGCCCCTACTTCACCCGCAACGTGGTGGTCATCGAGGACTCCGAGGGCCGTACCGGACTGGGCGAGGTGCCCGGCGGGGAGAAGATCACCCAGACGCTGCGGGACGCCGCGTCCCTCGTCATCGGGGCGCGGGTGGGCGACTACAAGCGGGTGCTGCGCGAGATCGGGCAGCGGTTCGCCGAACGCGACGCCGGGGGCCGGGGCACCCAGACCTTCGATCTGCGCACCACCGTGCACGCCGTCACCGCCGTCGAATCCGCCCTGCTGGACCTCCTCGGACAGCATCTGGAGGTGCCCGTCGCGGCGCTCCTGGGCGACGGCAAGCAGCGCGACGCGGTACGGGTCCTGGGCTACCTGTTCTACGTCGGCGACCCCGACCGCACCGATCTGGAGTACGTCCGGGAGCCCGGCGCCGACGCCGAGTGGTACCGCATCCGCCACGAGGAGGCGCTGACCCCCGAGGCGATCGTCCGCCAGGCCGAGGCCACCCATGACCTCTACGGCTTCGCTGACTTCAAGCTCAAGGGCGGGGTCCTGGAGGGGAAAGAGGAGGTCAAGGCGGTACGGGCGCTCAAGGAGCGGTTCCCCGAGGCCCGTATCACCCTCGACCCCAACGGCGCCTGGTCGCTGCGCGAGGCGATCGAGCTGTGCCGTCCGCTGCTCTCCACGCTCGCCTACGCGGAGGATCCGTGCGGCGCCGAGGACGGCTTCTCCGGCCGGGAGGTCCTGGCCGAGTTCCGGCGCGCCACCGGACTGCCCACCGCCACCAACATGATCGCCACGGACTGGCGGCAGCTGACCCACGCGCTGGCGCTGCAGTCCGTCTCCATCCCGCTGGCCGACCCCCACTTCTGGACCATGCAGGGGTCGGTGCGGGTGGCCCAGCTCTGCCATGAGATGGGCCTGACCTGGGGCTGCCACTCCAACAACCACTTCGACATCTCCCTGGCGATGGTGGCCCACTGCGGAGCCGCCGCCCCGGGCGCGTACAACGCCCTGGACACCCACTGGATCTGGCAGGAGGGGCTGGAACGGCTCACCGTCGAGCCGCCGCGGATCGCCGGTGGCGAGATCGCCGTCCGCGACGCCCCCGGTCTTGGCATCCGGCTCGACCGCGACAGGCTCCTCGCCGCCCACGCCCTCTACCAGGAGAAGGCGCTGGGGGCGCGGGACGACGCGGTCGGGATGCGCTATCTCATCCCGGGCTGGACCTTCGACAACAAGCGGCCCTGCCTGGTGCGTTGAGGAGCGGCCCTGACGGCGTGTTACCGCACGGCGGACGCGGCGGGGGAGGAGGTGGCCTCCGGAGTGGCCGGGGAGGCCGAGGAGCCCGGCGCGTCGTCGACCGGGGCGGGCGGGGACGGCGTGGGCGGTTCACCCTTGCCCTCGAGCGAGGCCGGTTTCTTCAGGACGACCGTGGGCTCACCGGGCTTGGGCAGCACCGGCTTGGTGAAGTCCGGGCCCTGGGTCGGGGTCGCGGTGATCTGGGCGGGAAGCCGCTCGTAGTCGACCATCCCGGTGTTCTCCATCTGGGTGATGTGGTCAAGCACCGTGTTGTTGGCCTGGGTGGCGAGCTGCCGCACCAGGGTGTTCTTGCTGGTCGCCCGGATCTTGGCGATGGCGCTGAAGATCTGGCCGTGGGTGATGCGCAGGATCTGGGCCATCTGGCCGTCGAAGTTCTTGCCCGTGGCGGCCGTCAGGGTGTCCAGGAACCCCTGCTGCTGCGGCGTGGGCTTGTTGGGGAGGGTGATGCCGAGTTTGGGCGCGATGTCCCGTGCGGCGTCGTCCAGTTGCGCATGCCCCACGATCAGGTGTTCACCGGCCGTCTGCACCGCCGCCGTGGTGCCCCTCTTGAGGGCCAGCTCACCGACGGGGTACTCCCACAGCCCGGCCAGCCTGACCTTGACCACGAAGTCCCGGTCGGCGCCGGTGAGCGGTCCGTACTGGGTCGAGCTCGTCTTCGCCAGGTTCGCCTGGTTCGTCTGCTGCACACCCGTCAGGACGGGCGACATGATGACACCGAGGGTGACCACCACGGAACCTATGAGGAGGGAGGTACCTGTCACGAAGTACCGGGATCGCATAGAACCTCCTGGCGGGGACGCCGGTCGTTGAGCGGAGCAGTGGCTGCCCGTACGTGCACCGGCGAATACGGATCACGAAGGCCCTCTGCTCAATGGTCCGGCGGCCGTTTCTATATCTTTGGACCGTTACTTACCGCCGCATATGGCCTATCTCACAGCGGTCTCCCGGGCGCTCCTTGCCGAGGACGTCCACCAGCCGCCGGAGGGCCGGGTTCGGGCTGTCGGGGCTCCAGCAGGCGTGGAGGGTGACGGAGTGGGCGTCGGCCGGGGCCAGTTCGCGGTAGCGGACGCCATGGACGCCCATGGTCATGATCGAGCGGGGGATCAGGGCGCAGCCCAGGCCCGCGCGGACCAGGGCGAGCATGGTGGGGACCTGGGAGGTCAACTGGCTGACGGCGTAGCGGTCCACGCCGATCATCGCGGCGCAGATGTCGTGCAGATAGCGGGAGCCCTCGGGGCTGTAGCCGATGTAGTCATCGGCCACCTCGGTCAGGGCGACCGGGGCGTCGCCGTCGTCATGGGCCAGCGGATGGCCGGAGGGCACCGCGAGGACAAGGGCCTCGGAGTGGACCAGGAGCGAGTCGTACCCCTCGGGGATGGGCGGCCGCACCAGACCCAGGTCGATGCGCAGCTCCGAGAGGGCGGCGAACTGATCGGGGCTGACCAGTTCGGTCAACTCGACCGCGACATCGGGGAGATGCCGCTTCACCAGGTCCAGCACATCGGCCAGGATGGCGTACGCGCCGATCGCGGTGAACGCCAGCCGCAGGGTGCCGGTGCGGCCCTCGGCGGCGCGGCGGGTGGCGTTCGGCGCGGCCTCCAGCAGGGCCAGCACCCGGTGGCAGTGGTCGAGGAAGACCCGGCCCGCCGCGGTGATCCGGGCGCCACGTCCGGTGCGCTCGAACAGGACGACGTCCAGGGTGCGTTCCAGCGCCTGGATCTGACGGGTCAGCGGGGGCTGGGTCATGTTGAGTCGGGCGGCGGCGCGGCCGAAGTGCCGCTCCTCCGCCACCGCCACAAAGCCGCGGAGCTGCTGCAGGGAGAGGTTCATGCCCTCACGGTATGGGGCGATGCGAAAGTGGGCTTGGACGGGCATGGCGTCGTGACCCTACGGTCATGACGACCGCCAGGCCAGATCCGCGCCGAGCCCGTCCGAGGAGCCAGGTTGTCCAGACTCGCCGTCGCCATGACCCCCCAGCGTGCTGCCGATGTGATCAGCGCCGAGACACGGCGGCTGATGGCGCGGCGTTACGAGGTGAGCTGGGCCGATGAACCGCTGACCGCGGACGTGGTGGCCCGGCTCGCCGCCGGTAGCGATGTGCTGCTGACCAGTTGGGGCACGCCCCGTCTGGACCCGGCGATCTGGGCCGGTGGCGATGGCCCCCGGGTGGTGGCCCACGCCGCCGGGACGGTGAAGAGGCTCATCGACCGCGAGGTGCTTGACCAGGGCGTCGCGGTCTTCTCGGCCGCCGGGCGGATCGCCTGGTCCGTCGGGGAGTACTGCCTGGCGGCGATGCTCACCCTGGCCCGCCGGCTGCCGCTGTTCGACACCGCGATGCGCGCGGGCGGCTGGAAGCAGAGCGGCTTCCGCGGCGGTGAACTCAGCGGCCGCCGGGTGGGCGTTCTCGGTGCGAGCTCCACCGCCCGCGCCCTGATCACCCTGCTCAGGCCGTTCCGCTGCGAAGTGGTGGTGTACGACCCGTATCTGGACCAGGATGCGGCCGCCGCGCTGGGGGTGCGGACCGCCACGCTCGAGGAGGCCCTTGGCTGCCCGTTCGTCTCCGTCCATGTGCCCGACCTGCCCGACACCCATGGGCTGGTGAGCGCCCGGCTGATCGAGCGGATCCCCGACCACGCCGTGGTCGTCAACTCCGCCCGGGGAGCGGCCGTCGACCAGGGTGCGCTGCTCGAACAGGCTCTGGCGGGGCGGCTGTTCGCCGCGCTGGATGTCTTCGAGCCCGAGCCGCCGCGGCTCGGCGAGCCCGTGCTGAACTGCCCGAATCTGCTGCTCACCCCGCATATCGCCGGGGACACCGTGGACGGGCATCTGGCGCTGGCCGGATATGTGCTGGCCGATGTGGCCGACTGGCTGGACAAGGGGGTCCGCGGTCCGAGCTTCGTGGACCCCGCCTCCTGGCCCATCGCCGCCTGACCGACTCCGGCCCCCGGCGCTCGGTATCCGCTCGTTCACGCCATCGACCTCATGACAGGAGCCCCTTCACCATGTCGCGTATCACGGCGGTCGAGGTCTTCCCCGTGGCCGTGCCGTTCGCCCGGCGGTTCGTCCTGGGCAGCGGCGCCGTCGGCGCCCCCGGTCAGCCGGGAGGCGCCCCCGATCAGGCGGGATCGGTCATCTTCGTCAAGCTGACCACCGAGGACGGGGTGGTCGGCTGGGGCGAACAGCGCGCCCTGCCCAGCTGGAGCTATGAGACCGCCGAGACGATGGCCGTCGTCATCAAGCGCCATCTGGCCCCCATCCTCCTCGAACTCACCCCGTTCGACGTGGAGTTGTTCCACACCCGGGCCCGCCGCCGGCTGAGCCCCGCGGTCTCCAACGGCTTTCCGTTCGCCCGCGCCGCGGTGGACATCGCCCTGCACGACGCGGCCGGCAAACTGGCCGGGCTGCCGGTCCACGCCCTGCTGGGCGGCAAGCTCAGGGACACGGTGCCGCTCTGCTCGGCCATCGGGGTGGGCGAGCCCGCCGCCGTCCGGGAACACGCCCAGCAGTCCTCGGACTACACCGCCTACAAGGTGAAGATCGGCGGCGATCCCGCCGCGGACACCGCGGCCATCACCGCCGTCGCGGAGGTCGCCGCGGGCAAACCCCTCTGGCTGGACGCCAATCAGTCCTACCGGCCGACCGCCCTCACCCGTCTGCTGGACGCGGTGCGCGAGGTGCCGCACCTGACGTGTGTGGAGCAGCCCGTGCCGGGCACCGACATCCTCGCCCTGCGCCGGGTGCGGGACCTGATCGGCCTGCCGGTGGCCATCGACGAGGGCAGCTTCACCGCCCAGGACCTGGCCCGCACCCTCCGCCTGGACGCCGCCGATCTGGTGGTCGTCAAGATCTGCAAATCCGGCGGGCTGCGCAACGCCCTGAAGACCGCCCAGGTCGCCCTGGCGGGCGGACTTGAGGTGCTGGCCAGCGGGCTGACCGACTGCGGTATCGGCTTTGCGGCCGCGCTGCACCTCTTCAGCCAGCTGGAACTGGCCCTGCCCGCCGAGCTGAACGGACCGGAGCTGCTGGCCGACCTCTACGTGGCGAACCTGGACATCGTCGCGGCCACCGCCACCGTCCCCTCCGGTCCCGGCCTCGGCGTCGAGGTCGACGAGGAGCGCATCCGCGCCGAATCCCTGGACCTGGCCTGGTCCTGAACATCCGCGCACCCAGCCCCAGCAGCGAGGAGACGACGATGTCTTCCAGCTTTTCCCGGCGTGCCCTGCTCAAGGGGGCGGCCCTCGGCGGGCTCGCCACCACGGGAGCCCTCAGCGGCTGCGCCTCCGGTCCGCCACCCGGCACGGCGACGTGGTCCATGTGGTCCAGCAGCCCTGAGGAAAACCGGGTCTGGGCCGACTTCGGACGCTATGTCGAGCGGCGCATGCACATCAGATCGGCCTCCACCCTCACCCCGTCCGACAGCTATCCCACCAAGCTCGACCTGCAGCTCGTCAGCGGAACGGCCGGTATGGTCACCGCCCTCAACGGCTGGCTGATCCCCACCTACGCCTCACGCGGCGCACACCGGCCGCTGGACGACCTCATCGCCGCGGACCCCGACTTCGACCTCGACGACTTCTACCCCGCCATCCGGTCCATCTCCTCGTTCGCCGGCCACACCTACGCCATCGGCTTCGATGTGGCACCCACCGTGCTCTACTACAACAGGACGCTGCTGGAGCGGAACGGTGTCGATCCGCCGTCCCCGACCGAGCCCATGAGCTGGGACACCTTCCGGGACCTGGCCGTCGAACTGAGCGAGCCGAAGGACCAGTACGGCTTCACCTGCGCCCCGAGCATCGACGACCTGGTGTCCTGGATCTACTGCGCCGGTGGCGATGTCGTCGACGGGGACCGTGGCACCAGCCCCCTGGACGCCCCCGAGGCCCTGGAGGCGATCCACTACGTGGTCGATCTGTTCGTCAAGGACCGGGCCACCCCGCCGATCGACAATCTCGCCCAGAGCGCGTCCGGCGCCGCCCTGGCCAACTTCCTCCAGGGCAATGTGGCCTTTATGCAGAACGGTCCGTGGCAGGTGCTCAATGTCCGCGAGGCCCCGTTCACCTGGGACGTCGTGCCCTTTCCCGCGGGACCGGCCGGATCCACACCACGGGTGTCGGGCTCCAGCTTCGCCATTCCCTCGGGCGTCCGGGGCGATGACCTCGAGCTGGCATGGCGGCTGCTGAAGACCCTCACCAGCACGGGCGCGCTGGACATCTACGCACGGGCCGGGCGCAACAACCCCGCCCGGCTCTCCGCCGCGAGCGCCTTCGAACCGCCGCCCGCCAACCTGGGCATCGTCCAGCGGATCCTGAAGGGCGAGGTCGCCGGCGGCCATCCCTTCAACGTCACCACCAACTGGAACCGCGTCCGGCTGCTGCTGGGCCAGGACCTGCCCCGGGCCTTCCTCGGCCAGGTGAGCGTCCGCGACGCGATCGACGGTGTGATGCCACGGCTGAACGCCCTGATGCGCCAGCACCGGGACGCCGTCCGCCAGGCCGCCTGAGGAGGATCACGATGGCTGTCGAAACCCCCACCGCGGCGACCGAGGCCCCACGGCGCGGCCCGCGCGGCCCGCTGCGCCGCCCCCGGCTCCGGCGCCACGGCTCGGAGACGGTCGCCGCCTGGCTGTTCCTGCTGCCGAGCCTGGTTGGATTCCTGGTCTTCACCGCGGGACCGGTGGTCGCGGCCGGGGTGATCTCGCTGCTGGACTGGAACCTGTTCAGCCCGCCCCACTTCATCGGGCTGGACAACTTCGCCCGGCTCGGCCCGGACACCACCTTCTGGTCGGCGCTCGGCAACACCGCGTACTTCACCTTCGTCAGTGTGCCGCTGACGCTGCTGGTCAGCCTGGGCCTTGCGGTGCTGCTCAACCAGGGTCTGCGGCGCATGGCGGTGTTCAGGTCGCTGCTCCTGCTGCCCTACGCGACGATCACCGTGGCCGTGGCCTTCGTCTGGGTCTGGCTCTACATCCCGCACGACGGGCTGATCAACGCGGTGCTCGGCGCCTTCGGGATCGACGGCCCGGCGTGGCTGATCTCGGACGACTGGGCCATGCCCGCCCTCATCCTGATGAGCGTCTGGAAGAGCTTCGGCTTCGGCATGGTGATCTTCCTCGCCGGGCTGCAGGCCATTCCACAGCAGCTCTACGAGGCGGCCAGGGTGGACGGTGCCTCGCCCTGGCGGACCTTCCGCGCGGTGACGCTGCCCCTGCTCTCGCCCTCGGTGTTCTTCACCGTGATCACCTCGATCATCGGCTCCTTCCAGGTCTTCGACCAGGCGCTGGTGATGACCGACGGCGGGCCGGGAACCAGCACCACCACGCTGGTGATGTACATCTACCGGACCGGATTCCAGAACTACGAGCAGGGCTACGCGGCCGCGCAATCGATGGTGCTGTTCGCCTTCATCGTCGTCATCACCGCGGCACAGTTCCTGCTCCAGCGGAGGCTGGTGCACTATGACCTCTGACATGCCCGCCCTCGCGGCCCTCCGCCGCTCGCCCGTGGCGGCCCGGCGGCTGCTGGTGTTCACCTGCTTCCTGGTCACCGCCGTCACCCTGACCCCCATCGTGATGATGGTGCTGGTGGCCTTCCAGTCCGACGCCGAGTCGATGGCGGCGCGGCCGTCGTTCTGGCCCGGCAGCTGGCATCCGGAGAACATCGGCCGCGCCTTCGACCTCGTCCCCCTGGGCCGCTATCTGCTGAACACCGTCTTCTTCGCCGGGGGTACGGCGCTGCTGGAGACGGTCACCGCGGCGCTGGCCGCGTACGCCTTCGCCCGGCTGCGCTTCCGGGGCCGCAGCGTGCTGTTCGGCGTCTATCTGACCACCTTGATGATCCCCTCGCAGGTCACGCTGATCCCGCAGTTCATCCTGGTGGCGAAGGCGCACGGGGTGGACACCTGGCCGGGGATGATCCTGCCGCACGCCTTCACCGCGCTCGGGGTGTTCCTGCTCCGCCAGTTCTTCCTCGGCGTGCCGCGCGACTACGAGGAGGCCGCCCGCCTCGACGGGGCGAACCGCTGGCAGACGTTCATCCGGGTGATCGTCCCGCTCGCCGTCCCGGCCATCGCCACCCTCGCGGTGTTCAAGTTCATCAGCCAGTGGAACAACCTGCTCTGGCCACTGGTGATATCCAACAGCGACTCCACCAGGACCGCGGCGGTCGGCCTCCAGGTGTTCCAGTCCACCAACGGCACCCAGTGGAATCTGCTGCTGATGGCCGCCGCCATCACCACCGTGCCGCTCATCGTGCTCTTCTTCCTCACCCAGCGCTGGTTCGTCAAAGGCATCACCATGAGCGGACTCGGAGGCCGCTGACACCATGACATTCCTCTGGTCCGTCTTCACCAAACCGTGGTCCACGCTGCCCGGCGACACCCTGGGACGGCTGGTGTCCGGCCTCGGCTTCACCGGCGCCGAGATCCCGGTCCGGGACACCGCGTATGTCACCCCGGCCGAAGCCGTACGGCTGCTCCCGCAGTTCACCACGCGGCTGCGGGCCGAGGGCGTCGAGGTGATCAGCGTCGCGAGCGAGCTCCGTGAATCCGTCTTCGCGGCCTGCCGGGACGCGGGCGTACCGATGATCCGGGTCATGGCCGAGCTGGGCCCCGACGGCTACGCCGCCTCGGTCCGCAGGGCACGGCGACGGCTGGAGGACGCGGCGCCGCTCGCCGAGGGCTATGGCGTCCAGATCGGGGTGCAGCCGCACCACGGGCGCTATGTGTCCTCCGCGCTGGGGGTGATGGACCTCCTCGACGGCCTGCCGGTGGAGCACTTCCGGGTGATCTGGGACGCCGCCCATGACGCGCTGGCGGGCGACGATCCGCGGGTCACCCTGCCACTGGTCGCCGACCGGCTCGGCCTCGTCAACCTCAAGAACGCCATCCATGTGCGCACCGAACCGGCCGGTGAGGCCGTCGGCGGGCACTGGAAACCCTGGTTCGTACCCGGGCCCGAGGGACTGGCCGACTGGTCGGCGGCGCTCGGTCAGCTGGCGGCGCTCGGCTATGACGGCCCGGTGTGTCTGTCCGGGCAGTACTCCGATCCCGGCGTCCCGGTCGAGGAGCGCCTGGTGGCGGATCTGGCGGCGGCGCGCGGGGCGGCGGGCGCCGCGTGACAGAGGCTCCTACGGAAGTCCGCCCGGCTCCGGGCCCCGGTAACCCGGCCGGGACGAGGCGTCGATGCCCACCTCGTAGCGGATACCGGGGTGGAGGGCGTTGCCGTCGACCCGGGCGCCGGTCGAGTGGTAGGCGAGGCCGATGGCGTGGTGGGTGGGGGCGGCGAACTCATTGCCGGTGATGGTGGCGTTCCGTACGTCCTCGAACATCAGGGCCTGGGAGGCGCGCAGCGTCTCGCAGTGATTGCCCCTGATGGTGAAGTCGCCGGTGGTGCCGTGGCCGTCACCCTCGCCGTCGTTCGGGCCCTCGGCCATCAGACACATGTTGTCGATGTCCTCGCAGCGGTTGTTCTCGATGCGGACGCGGTGGCTGGGCGGGGTGTCGCTGGCGAAGGTCTGCATGCAGTCGGCGTGTCGGCCATGGCTGTTGTCGGTGTCCCGGACGGTGTTGTGCGCGATGGTCAGATCGTCCCCGAAGAACCGGATGCCATCGCCGTCCCCGCCCCTCGGACCGATCACGGTGTTGTTCCGCACGGTGACGCGGTGGCCGGTCAGCTCGATCCCGGGTGCCTCGGGCCGGACGGACCGGAACCCGTCCACGATCACATCGTCGGCCTCGATGGTGATGCCGTCCACGGCGTCCCCGCCACCGGCGTAGGTGATCGGGCGCCCCCGGCTCCCGCCCTCGGTGATGACCAGCCGCCGCCCGGACAGATCGCCGTCGAAACAGACGGTGTCCCCCGGCTTCGCCCGGCGCGCCGCCTCCCGCGGAGTGGCCGCGCGCAGGGTGCAGCGCTCGGCCCCCTCGCCGACGGTGAGCGACGCCGTCGGCCCGGCGGCCCGTCCCTGGGGCCACGGCGGAGGCGCCAGGGCGGCCAGCAGGGCGAGAACCGATACGGCGAGAAAGCCGAGGACGAGTCTCCAAGTGATCCGCATGGCGGGAACCGTAGGGCGGCATCCCGGGGACCGGTCCCGCCGTCAGCCGTGCGCCACTGGCCTCCGGTTCACCCATCCGTCACCGTACGCCCATAGGTTCGCTCCGACACACGGAAGGGCGTGATCCCCGATGGAGACGCACAGAGCGCGGCAGAAGAGACTCAGGTGGCGATCGGCGCTGGCCGGCGGGGGAGTGGCGGTGGCCATCGGCGCACTGCTCGCCCCGCTTGTCGAGGCCCCCGCGGCGAGCGCGGCGCCACGGGCCGACGAGGTGCGCCACCCCGTCGACCACGTGGACCCGCTGATCGGCTCCGCGGGCGGCGGCAACACCTACCCGGGCGCCACCCTGCCGTTCGGCGTGATCGCCTGGTCCCCGACCAGCACCACCGGTGACCAGACCAACACCGCGGCGGCCAACGGCTATTCGTACGACACCACCCGGGTCCGTGGCTTCAGCCTCACCCATGTCAACGGCGCGGGCTGCCACCCCGGAGCCGCGGGCGATGTGCCGATCATGCCGTTCGTGGGGGAGGTCGACAGCTCTCCCACCGCCGACACCAAGGACCAGAAGTACGCCGCCACCTTCTCGCACGAGAAGGAGAGGGCCGAGCCCGGCCGCTACCGGGTGGGGCTCGACTCGGGCGCGTCCGCCGATCTCGCGGTGAGCGAGCGGGCCGGTGTCGCCGACTTCTCCTTCCCCCGGGACGCCCCGGCCCGGCTGCTGTTCCGCACCTCCAACTCGCTCAACGGCAGCGAGAACGCGCATATCGAGATCGACCGCGAGCGGCACGAGGTGACCGGCTGGGTGCTCACCGGCGCGTTCTGCGGACGGCGCGCCAACGGCGGCGAGAACAACCGCAAGACCTACTACCGCCTCTACTTCCACGCCTCGTTCGACCGCGCCTTCTCCACCGTGGGCACCTGGGAGAACGACCGGCTCGCACCCGGCGCCACCACCGCCGACGGCGGCGAGGGCTATCTCACCGGCGCCGACCGGGCCGGGCGCGGCTCCGGTGGGTACGTGGGCTTCGACACCGCGGACGACAACGATGTCCGGATGCGGCTCGGCATCTCGTACGTCTCCCTCGCGGGCGCCGGGGCCAACCTGCGCGCCGAGATAGCGCCCCGGGCGAGCGTCGCCGACGTGGCCGCCGCGGGACGGGCCGCCTGGGACCGCCGGCTGCGCGCCATCCGAGTCAGCGGCGGCGCTGAGCCGCGCCGCACCGCGTTCTACACCGCCCTCTACCACGCGCTCCAGCAGCCCAACCTGATCAGCGACACCGACGGCCGCTACCCGGGCATGGACGGCACACCGCACCGCGTCCAGCGCGGGCAGACGGCGCAGTACAGCAACTTCTCCGGCTGGGACCAGTACCGCGCCCAGGTGCAGCTGCTCGCCCTGCTCCAGCCCGAGGTGGCCGGGGACTTCGCCCAGTCGCTGCTTAACTTCGCCCGGCGGAACGGCGGGGTGTGGGACCGCTGGGTGCACATCAGCGGCGCCACCCATGTGATGACCGGCGACCCCTCCGCCGCCACGCTCGCCACCTTCTACGCCATGGGGGTGCGGAACTTCGACGCCAAGGGCGCCTTCGACTCCCTGTACCGCCAGGCCACCGTGCCCCACCCCGACGGGCTCTCGGACAAGGGCTGCCCGGGGCAGTGCGAGGGCCAGCGCCCGGGCCTCGCCCAGTACCTGGAGTCCCGGTACGCCGCACAGGACGCCTGCCACTGCTGGGGCGGCGCCGCGGAGACCCTGGAGGACTCCGTCGCCGATGACGCGCTCGCCCGCTGGGCCCGGCTGCTCGGCCGCACCAAGGAGGCCGACGAGCTCGCCGCGCGCGGCGGCTACTGGCGTGATGTGTTCAACCCCCGGGCCACCGGCGCGGCGGGCTACATCCAGGCCAGGAACCGGGACGGCTCCTGGGTGACCCCCTTCGACCCGGCGTCCGACCGGGGCTTCGCCCAGGGCAGCGCGGCCACGTACACCTGGATGGTGCCGCAGGACGTCCAGGGGCTCGCGGAGGCCATGGGCGGCCGGGACAAGGCGGCCGCCCGGCTGGACGGCTTCTTCCACGAGCCCGACGGCTCCTGGTCGGTCCACGGCGGAGACCCGCTCCGCTATGACCCCACCAATGAACCGGGCATCCACGCCCCCTGGCTCTACAACGCGCTCGGGCAGCCCTGGAAGACCCAGGAGACGGTGCGCCAGATCGTCACCACCGTGTACGGCACCGGCCCGAAGGGGCTGCCAGGCAATGACGACCTGGGCACCATGTCCGCGTGGTACGTGTTCGCGGCGCTCGGCCTCTATCCGCAGGCCCCGGGGCGCGCCGAGGCGCTGCTCACCGGCCCGCTCTTCCCCCGCGCGGTGATCGCCCCGGCGGGGCGGCGGCACGTCCTGACCATCGACGCCCCGGACGCGTCCGACACCCGCCCCTATGTGCACGGGGTGCGGGTGAACGGCCGCCCGCACGGCACCTCATGGCTCGACGGCTCCGTACTGCGCCAGGGCGGTTCGCTCTCCTTCGACCTGTCGGACCGGCCGGACACCGAGTGGGCCACCGGCCCGGGGCGGGCTGCCCCGCTGAGGCGCTGGGGGTATTGACCCGCTAGGCGGTCGCGTCGGCGAACGTGTCCGCGCGGATATGGCTCATGGGCCTGCTCGCCACCCGGTACCTGCCATTGGGCACCCGGTCGGATCGGGACACATGGACGGTGAGCGGGCCTGCCCACTCGTAATTCTTTTCCTCCGCATGGCGCATCAGCTGGTCCGTCAGCTCCTGCCCCACATGACAGCCACGCCGGGTCAGCTCCTCGTGGACCTCGTCGGCGAGCTCGACGTCATAGACGTTGGGCACGACCACCCGGGTCGGTCCGCACACCACGGTGTGGCTGTCGCATTCACGTTTCAGCGCGCCCAGGAGTTCGACGGGCTCGCTGCGGACCACCTTGGCGAGCAGTGATGCCTCCCAGCGCTCTATCGCCCTTTCCCATCGGTTCAGCGTCTGCATGTCCTTCCGCGTTCCCGGAATGGATCGCCTCATGCATCGTAGACAGTGTCTACGGACGTCTGGTAGACAGTGTCTATGGCTGAGCGTGAGCAGGACACGGACCTCCGGTCCCGATTGGTGGACGCCGGAGTGGAGCTGGTGGACGAGCAGGGGGTCGGGGCCCTTTCGCTGCGGGAGATCGCCCGCCGGGCCGGGGTGTCGCACGGGGCGCCGCGGCGCTACTTCCCGACGCATCTGTCCCTGCTGTCCGCCATCGCGCGCCGCGGCTTCGAGGGCCTGGCCGCCCAGGCCGGTGCGGCGGTCGCCACCCATGAGGGCGAGCCGCGTGAGCAGTTGACGGCGCTGGCGCACAGCTGGCTCGACTTCGCACTGACCAACCGCGGCATGTTCGAGCTGATGTTCCGTCACGATCTGCTGGAGAGCAACCACTTGGGCCTGCGGGAGACGAGCCTGCCGCTCTTCGCCACCCTCGTCGACCTGGTGGCCAGGGCGCGGCCGGACTCCGGGGCGGAACCGCGGATCGTCGCGGGGGCGCTCTGGGCGAATCTGCACGGCATCGCCCAACTGTGGGGCTGGGGCAGCCTTCAGCTCGCGGTGGGAGTCGATGGTCCCCGGCCGCTGCTGCGGGCCGCGCTCGACGCCCACCTCGGCCCGGAGGTCCGATGAGCTCCCCGCGCGGACGGCGCCTCACCCTCGTCGCGAGCGCCACCGGAGCCGTGATCGTCGCGCTGGACGGCACCGTGCTGACCGTCGCCCAGCCCCGGCTGCAACGGGACCTGGACGCCACGTTCGCCCAGGTGCAGTGGACCAGTACCGGATATCTGATCGCCGTGGCGAGCCTGCTGGTGTTCGCGGGCCGCCTCGGCGACCGCTACGGCCACCGGCGCGTCTTCGCCGCCGGGATGCTCGGCTTCGGCGCCGCCTCTGCGGGCATCGGGCTCGCGGGCGGCATCGGCTGGGTGATCGGGCTGCGGATCGCCCAGGGCGTCTTCGGGGCGCTGCTGCAACCCGCCACCCTCGGGATGCTGCGGGCCGCGTATCCGGCCGACCGGCTGGGCAGGCCCGTCGCGGTGCGGACCGGTGCCATCGGGCTGGCGGCCGTGGCCGGTCCGCTGGTCGGTGGCGCGCTGACCACCCATCTGGGGTGGCGGGCGGTGTTCTTCGTCAATGTGGTGCCCGCCCTCGCCATGGGTCTGGCGGCGCTCGCCGTACGCGCTCCGGCGGCGGCCCGTGAGGCCGCCCGGACTCGGCTCGATCTGCCCGGCGCTGGCCTGCTCGCGGTGGCGCTGGCCGGGCTGGTGCACACGCTCGTCGGCATCCCCGAAACCGGCTGGACGGCGGCGACCGGGCTCGGGCTCGGATGTGCCGTGGTGGCCGGAGGCGTCTTCGTACGGCATGAGCGCCGGACCGAGGATCCCCTGGTGCCGCCGGGGGTGCTGCGGTACGGCACCGCGGGACCGGCGCTCGGTGTGCTGGTGTCCGCGTCGGCCGCACTGTTCGGGGCGCTGTTCCTCGGCACCTACTACCTCCAGGACGTGCTCGCCCTCGATCCGCTCGACAGCGGGGCGCGGGCGCTGCCGCTCGCGGCGATGATGGTGCTGGGCGCGCCGCTGGCGGCCACGCTGACCCGCCGTCAGGGCGCCCGCAGGACGGCGGTGGCCGGGATGGCGCTGGTGGGGGCCGGTGTGCTGCTGATGTCCCGTCTCGGCCAGGCTTCGGGCGCCGAGGCGATCGGTGGCTGCTTTCTCCTGCTGGGCGCGGGTTTCGCCGCCGTGATGGTCACCGCGACCACCGTCGTCGTGCGGGACGCGTCCGTGGACACCGCCGGGGTGGCGGGCGGGCTGCAGCAGACCGCCATGAACATCGGGCCCGCACTGGGGGTCGCCGCCGCCACCACGCTGATGAGCGCGGCCGGGCGGAGCGACACCATCGGACGGCCGCCCGGCGAGGGGCCGCACTGGGCGGCCGATGTCTTCCTGTCGGCGATGGGACCGGCGCTGACGGTCCTCGCGGCGGTGGCCGCGGCCGGTGCGCTGCTGGCCACCAGGCTGCCGGGCCGCGCGGCCACCCGGCACCCCGAGGGGCAGCCGGTGGAGGAGTGCCCGGACGGATCGCCGAAGTCCGGGATCGCGCCGAGCGCCTGACCCCACGGCGGCAGCTCACATCCGTGCCATCGGGGCCGCGGCCGGACGTACGAACCCGCCGCCACCGGTCGCCCCTGACCCGGGGGCCGGGGGACCGGTGGCGGCGGCGCGTGCCAGGTGTTCTCGGCTCAGCTCAGGGCGACCAGCAGATCGCCGCCCTCCACCTGCTGAATCGCATTGATGGCGATGCGCGACACCGTCCCGCTCTTCGGGGCCGCGATGGTGGCCTCCATCTTCATCGCCTCGATCGTGCCGATGGTGGCACCGGCCTCCACCTGGTCGCCCTCGGCCACCGCCAGCGTCACCACACCCGCGAACGGCGCCGCCACATGGCCGGGGTCGCTCCGGTCGGCCTTCTCGGTGGCGGGCACATCGGAGGCCGCCGAGGTGTCCCGCACCTGGATGGGGCGCAACTGCCCGTTCAGTGACGCCATCACCGTGCGCATACCGCGCTCATCGGCGTCGCCGACGGCCTCCAGCTCGATCAGCAGCCGGACACCGGGCTCGAGGTCCACCGTGTACTCGTGCCGCGGGCGCAGCCCGTAGAAGAAGTCCTTGCTGTCCAGCACGCTGGTGTCGCCGTGGGCCTGCCGGTGCGCCTCGAACTCCTTGGTCGGGCCGGGGAACAGCAGCCGGTTCAGCGTGGCCCGCGGATCCTTCTCCAGTTGCTCCCGGTCCTCCGCGGACAGCTCCGCGGCCACCGGCTTGGCGGCGGCACGGCCCTCCAGCGCCTTGCTGCGGAACGGCTCGGGCCAGCCGCCCGGCGGACTGCCCAGCTCGCCGCGGAGGAACCCGATGACCGAGTCAGGGATGTCGTACCGGCCCGGGTCCGCCTCGAAGTCCTCCGGCGGCACCCCCGCCCCCACCAGGTGCAGCGCGAGATCGCCGACCACCTTCGACGACGGGGTGACCTTCACCAGATGGCCCAGCATCCGGTCGGCCGCGGTGTACATCGCCTCGATGTCCTCGAAGCGGTCGCCCAGACCGAGCGCGATGGCCTGGGTGCGCAGATTGGACAGCTGACCGCCGGGGATCTCGTGGTGGTACACCCGCCCGGTCGGCGAGGCCAGGCCCGCCTCGAACGGTGCGTAGATCTTGCGCACCGCCTCCCAGTACGGCTCCAGACCGCCGATCGCCTCGAGGTCGAGCCCGGTCGGCCGGTCGGAGTGGTCGGTGGCGGCCACGATCGCCGACAGCGACGGCTGGGAGGTGGTGCCCGCCATGGAGGCCACCGCGCCGTCCACCGCGTCCGCACCGGCCTGGACCGCCGCGAGATAGGTGGCGAGCTGACCGCCCGCGGTGTCATGGGTGTGAATGTGCACCGGCAGGTCGAACTCCCGGCGCAGCGCGGAGACCAGCGTCGCCGCGGCGGGGGCGCGCAGCAGCCCCGCCATGTCCTTGATGGCCAGTACGTGCGCGCCCGCGTCCACGATCTGCTCGGCGAGCCGCAGATAGTAGTCGAGGGTGTAAAGCCGCTCCGAGGGATCCGACAGGTCGGAGGTGTAGCAGAGCGCCACCTCGGCGATCGCGGAGCCGGTCTCCCGCACCGCGTCGATCGCGGGCCGCATCTGCCCGATGTCGTTCAGCGCGTCGAAGATCCGGAAGATGTCGATCCCGGTGGCCGTGGCCTCCCGTACGAAGGCGGTGGTCACCTCGGTCGGGTACGGCGTGTAGCCCACGGTGTTGCGGCCGCGCAGCAGCATCTGCAGACAGATGTTGGGCACCGCCTCGCGCAGCTTGGCCAGCCGCTCCCAGGGGTCCTCGGCGAGGAAGCGCAGCGCCACGTCGTAGGTGGCCCCGCCCCAGCACTCCAGCGACAGCAGCTGCGGTACGGTCCGCGCCACCGCCGGGGCCACGGCCAGCAGGTCCTTGGTGCGGACCCGGGTGGCCAGCAGCGACTGGTGGGCGTCCCGGAAGGTGGTGTCGGTGACACCGATCGTGGGCGACTCGCGCAGCCAGCGCGCGAAGCCCTCCGGGCCCAGTTCGGTGAGGCGCTGCTTGGAACCGGCGGGCGGCTCGGTGTCCGGCACCGGGGGCAGCTTGGTGGCCGCGTGGATCAGATGGGGCCGCTCGCCGTGCGGCTTGTTCACCGTGATGTCGGCGAGATAGGTGAGCAGCTTGGTGCCGCGGTCGGCGGAGTGACGCGCCGTCAGCAGATGTGGCCGCTGCTCGATGAACGACGTGGTGACCTGCCCGGCGCGGAAGTCGGGATCGTCCAGCACCGCCTGGAGGAAGGGGATGTTGGTGGACACACCGCGGATGCGGAACTCGGCCACCGCGCGCCGGGCCCGGCCGACCGCGGTGGTGAAGTCCCGTCCCCGGCAGGTCAGCTTGACCAGCATCGAGTCGAAGTGGGCGCTGATCTCGGCACCGGCGTGGGTGGTGCCACCGTCCAGCCGGATGCCGGAGCCGCCGGGGGAGCGGTACGCGCTGATCATCCCGGTGTCCGGGCGGAATCCGTTGGCCGGGTCCTCGGTGGTGATCCGGCACTGCAGCGCCGCACCCCGCAGATATACGGTGTCCTGGGCGAGGCCCAGGTCGGACAGCCGCTGACCGGCGGCGATCCGCAGCTGCGACTGGACGAGGTCCACATCCGTGATCTCTTCGGTCACCGTGTGCTCGACCTGGATCCGCGGGTTCATCTCGATGAACACATGGCGGCCGTCCCGGTCGAGCAGGAACTCCACCGTACCGGCGTTGCGATAGCCGATCTCCCGGGCGAACTTCACCGCGTCCTCGCAGATCCGGGCCCGCAGCTCCGGATCGAGGTTGGGCGCGGGAGCCAGCTCGATCACCTTCTGGTGGCGCCGCTGCACCGAACAGTCGCGCTCGAAGAGGTGGATGACATCGCCCTGCCCGTCGGCGAGGATCTGCACCTCGATATGGCGGGGCTCCACCACCGCCTTCTCCAGGAAGACCGTGGCATCGCCGAAGGCGGACTCGGCCTCCCGCGCCGCCGCCTCGATGGACTCGCGCAGCGTCTCCCGGCTCTCGACCCTGCGCATCCCGCGCCCGCCACCACCGGCGACGGCCTTGACGAACACCGGGAAGCCGAGCTCGTCCGCGGCCCGGACCAGCTCGTCCACATCGGTCGACGGCTCGGAGGAGCCCAGCACCGGCACCCCGGCCGCACGGGCCGCGGCCACCGCGCGCGCCTTGTTCCCGGTGAGCTCCAGGGTCTGCGCGCTGGGCCCCACGAACGTGATCCCCGCCTCCTCGCACGCGCGCGCGAGTTCGGGGTTCTCGGACAGGAAGCCGTATCCGGGGTACACCGCGTCCGCGCCCGCCTGGCGCGCCGCGCCGACGATCTCCTCGACGGAGAGATAGGCCCGCACCGGATGGCCCGGCTCACCGATCTCGTACGCCTCGTCGGCCTTCAGCCGGTGCAGTGAGTTGCGGTCCTCGTGCGGGAACACGGCGACGGTTCTCGCGCCCAGCTCATAGCCGGCGCGGAAGGCGCGAATGGCGATCTCACCACGATTGGCGACCAGCACCTTGCGGAACATGCCCGATCCCTTCTACCTGCCCGTTACCAACACACGCTTGTCGGCGAACCCTACTGCCGCCCAGCACACGGGTCGCCCGGGGTGTGATCGAGTTCTCGTGGACGGCGGGCGGCGCGGCATACGGTCCTCGCCATCCATGGTCGCCGGGAATACTCAGCGTGGCCGTCCGGCCGCGCCGGGTAGTGGGGCATATGGGCCGGTACGGGGCGGTTCCACGGGAGCTGGCTCACCACTCGGCGAGCGAGCCGTCCGCGTGGCGCCACACCGGATTCCGCCAGGCGTGGCCACGCCGGTCCGCGGCGCGCACCGCGGCCTCGTCCACCTCGACCCCGAGCCCCGGGCGGTCGGTGCGCGAGAGCTCCCCGGCGCTGAACCGGAAGGGCTCGGGATCGGCCACGTAGTCCAGGAGCTCGGCGCCCTGGTTGTAGTGGATGCCGATGCTCTGCTCCTGGATGAGGAAGTTCGGGGTGGTGAAGGCCAGCTGCAGACTGGCGGCGAGCGCCACCGGGCCGAGCGGGCAGTGCGGGGCGAGCTGGGCGCCGTGGGGCTCGGCGAGGGCGGCGATGCGCCGCAGCTCGGAGATGCCGCCCGCATGCGAGACATCGGGCTGCAGGACGGCCACCCCGGCCCGCAGCGGGGCGATGAACTCGCGCCGCGAGTACAGGCGCTCACCGAGCGCGATGGGGATGGGGGAGGCGTTCACCAGATCCGGGACGATGTCCATGTGCTCGGAGAGCACCGGCTCCTCGACGAACATCGGCGCCGCCTCGGCGAGCAGCGGCAGCAGCCGGCGGGCATTGGCGGGGGAGACCCGGCCGTGGAAGTCGAGGCCGAAGTCGCGGTCGTCGCCGAGGATGTCACGGGCGGTCTCGGCGCGGCGCACCGTGGCGCGGATCTCCGCGCGGGTGGCGACCGGGCTCATCCGGCCGCAGCCGTTCATCTTGACGGCGGTGAACCCCGCCTCGACCTGCGCGGTGAGCGTGTCGCGGATCTCCTCCGGCTCATCGCCGCCGATCCAGGCGTACGCGCGGATCCGCTCCCGCACCGGACCGCCGAGCAGCTGGTACACCGGGACGCCGCAGTGCTTGCCCTTGATGTCCCACAGCGCCTGGTCGAGCCCGGAGACGGCGCTGGAGAGCACCGGTCCGCCACGGTAGAAGCCACCCTTGGTCATCACCTGCCAGTGGTCCTCGATCCGCATCGGATCCCGGCCGATCAGATACTCCGTGAGCACCTCGACCGCGGCGCGGACCGGCTCGGCCCGCCCCTCGACCACCGGCTCGCCCCAGCCGACCACCCCCTCGTCGGTCTCCACCCGGACGAACATCCAGCGCGGCGGGGCAAGGAATGTCTCGATACGAGCGATCTTCACGCGCGGTGTCCTTCCCTGGGAGGGGTGCGGTACGCACCCGTACCCGCCCTACCCCGGCGACCGCCGCGGAGAACGCCTCGGTCAGCCCAGGGCCCGGTCCAGGTTGAACGCGGCGCTGATGAGCGCGAGATGGGTGAACGCCTGCGGGAAGTTGCCGATCTGCTCACCGGTGCGGCCGATCTCCTCGGCGTACAGCCCGACGTGGTTGGCGTAGGTGAGCATCTTCTCGAAGGCCAGCCGCGCCTCGTCCACCCGTCCGGCCCGGGACAGCGCCTCGACGTACCAGAACGAGCAGATCGAGAAGGTGCCCTCCTCACCGCGCAGCCCGTCCGGACTCACCGTGGGGTCGTAGCGGTACACCAGCGAATCGGCCACCAGCTCCTCGCCCAGCGCGTCCAGGGTGGACAGCCACTTGGGGTCGGTGGGGGAGATGAACTTCGACAGCGGCATCATCAGCAGCGAGGCGTCCAGCACCTCCTCGCCCTCGCGCTGGACGAAGGCGCGCCGCTGGGGCGACCAGCCGCAGCTCATGATCCGGCGGTAGATGTCATCGCGCGCCGACGACCAGCGGGACATGTCCGCGGGCAGTCCGCGGTGGCGGGCGATGCGCATCGCCCGCTCGATCGCGACCCAGCACATCAGCTGCGAGTACAGGAAGTGCTGTGGACCGGCGCGGGTCTCCCAGACGCTCATATCGGGCCGGTCCCAGTTGTCGCACACCCAGCCGACCAGCTTGCACACGGCGTCCCAGTGGTCGCTGGACAGCGGCTGCCCCCACTTGTCGTAGAGGTAGAGGGAGTCCACCAGCGCCCCGTAGATGTCCAGCTGGAGCTGGTGGACCGCGGCGTTGCCGACCCGGACCGGGGACGAGCCCAGATGCCCCTCCAGATGGGGGAGCGTCTGCTCGGGGATCTCGCTGCGGCCGTCGATGCCGTACATGATCTGCAGCGGGCCGCCGGGGCCGTCCCCCAGGGTGATGCCCTCGGACAGGAAGCGCACGAACGCCTCGGCCTCCTGGGCGAAGCCCAGCCTCAGCAGTGCGTAGATGCAGAACGCGGCATCGCGGACCCAGAGGTACCGGTAGTCCCAGTTGCGCTCGCCGCCGATCTGCTCGGGGAGGCTGGTCGTCGGGGCCGCCACGATGGCGCCGGTCGGCGCGTAGGTGAGCAGCTTGAGGGTGAGCGCCGAGCGGTGCACCATCTCCCGCCACCGCCCGCGGTAGCGGGACTGCGCGAGCCAGCGGCGCCAGTAGCGCACGGTGGCGTCGAACAGCTCCTCCGCCTCCGACTGCGGACAGTGCCGCGGCTGCACCGTACCGCCGATCCGGTCCAGCGCGAACACCGCGGACTCGCCCTCGACCAGCTTGAACGTGGACACCGCGGCGGGGCCGTCGATCTCCACGGTGACGTCGGAGGTCAGCGCCAGCGACAGCCCGGGGGACTCGAAGACGGTGAGCCCCTTCTCGGTGCCCACCGTGTGCGACTGCCGGCCGTAGTCGAACCGGGGCGTCACCCGTGCGGTGAAGGGCAGCGATCCGCGGACGCACAGCACCCGGCGGATCAGCCGGTGCCGGTCCGCCTCGCGCGAGTCGTCCACGATCGGCATGAAGTCCTGGACCTCGGCGACCCCGTCGTCCGCGAAGAAGCGGGTGATGAGGATGTTGGTGTCCGGGAAGTAGAACTGCTTCGTCCGGGCGGGCACCTCGGGGGTGAGCCGGAAGGAGCCGCCGCGGTCGGCGTCGAGGATCGACGCGAACACACTGGGGGCGTCAAACCGCACCGGGCAGTACCAGTCGATGGTGCCGCGCGTGTCCACGAGCGCCGCGGTGCGCAGATCGCCGATCAGACCGTGCTCGGCGATCGGCACATAGCGCGACGCGTCCGTCGGGCGGCGGACGCTCTCGTCGACGGTCATCGGAAACCTCCCGCACGGGCGGAAACCCTTGGGCGGTGCGGACTCCCACATCACAGCGGACTCTCATCACCAGCGGACCCTCACTTCACCTTACGACCGACGGACCGGTCGGGCGCAGCCCCCGGCCCCGGCCCACCAGAGCGCCCCCGGCGCCCGGGTCGGACACGACGGCCGCGGGCGCTGCCTCCGCGTCACCCGCCATCACGGTGTGTGCCCGGAAGGGGTGGATGCCCGGGCGCGGGTCCCGGCCCTCAGCGCAGGGCGGCGCCGGGGGCGGCCAGCCAGGACGCGACCGCCGCCGCGATGGGCTGACCGGTCTCGAGCTCGACAAAACCGAATTGGCCGCCCTGGTTGCACTCCAGGAACCACCACACACCCTCGGCGTCCTCGGCGAAGTCAAAGGCCCCGTACGCAAGACCGGTGAGCGTCATGTACTCATGCACGGCGCGCACGATTCTGGCGGGCACATCCACGGCCTCCCAGTGGTGTCCATGACAGCCATAGCGCCCGTCCACCTGGTCGGAGGCGGCGGTCTTGCGCGCGGCGAATAACCGGCCGCCGACGCAGATCAGCCGGATGTCCGCCGCTTTGGGAATGTAGCGCTGAAGAAGGGTCGCGCCGGCCGCGACATCGGAGAAATCCGTGTCCGGTCCGATACGGGTAGTAGGCAGTGCGACCGGCGGATCGACGGTCGGCGGACCGGACGCGGATTTCACCACGATGTCCGAGTACCGGACGGCGAAATCGCGCGCCGCACGCGGATAGGTGGTGACAAGAGTCGAGGGCACGGCGAAACCGCTGTGCTGGGCGACCCGCAACTGGAAGGGTTTGTGACGGGCCGGTTCGGCGGCCGCGGGATGGTTCATCCAGCGTGCAGTTGTCGCGTAGAGCATCCCGTACAGGGCCTGTCCGCACTCGGCCGTCAGCCACTCCGAGGGATTCGCCGCGTGCGCCGCGGGCCGCCCCGGCCTGCGCACCCAGATGGAGCGCACACCGAGGATGCTCACGAGGCGTCCCTCGGTCGACAGATATCCCGTGAAGTCACCACAGTCGAATTCGACCGACAGGGCGGCCTGATCGGGAAGGTCTGCCGGGTCGAAACGCACCAGAGGAACGCCTAGTTCGCGCAGCTCCGCCACCACCAAGTCGGCAGTGACATCCTGGCGACAGGTCAGGATGAGTACCGTCATCGACGCGTGCGCGGATCAGTCATCGAAGTGCGTCTTGGAGCCGGCCGTGGACGTGGTCGTGCCGGTCGCCAGCAGCACCGCGCGGTCGGCGATGGCCGGGCGGCCGTCGGAGAGGACATTCAACTGCAGGGCCGCGTTATAGGCGTAGGGAACACTGGCCGACGACCGCTCGGCTGGGATTGCGTGCTTCAGTACGAAGGGCTGCATGAGTGACCTCTTGGTGCTCCAAGTATTCGTCCATCCACCACGCAACAGTACGTACTAAAACTCTACGGCACTCACCAGCAACGATTTTGTCCTGGGCGGGCCGATATGAAGTGTGTCACAGGCTTCGAAGGCAACATATGCCTCGGGAATTGCGTCTTCGAATAGTCGGCCTGTGTCCGGGGAGCAGCGGATCCGCCCCGGTGTTCCGAGGCGGATCACCACGCTTGACCACCCGTCGGATCAGGCCGTCGTTCCGCCCTCACGGTGGGTGACACGGAGCTTCGACTGGCCGTGCGGCAACTCCTCCCAGTCCGCCATGAAGCGCGCCGCCAGGCCGTGTTTCTCCGCCAGGGCGATGAGCGTCTCGGTGCGGTAGTAGAAGTCCTCCCGCAGCACCTGGTGTTCCACGCCCTCGGTGCGGTCGAAGGTGAAGTCGAACCAGCCGCCCGGCGCCATGACGCGGCCTACGTGGGCGAGGCACTCCTCGATGACCGGCAGCGGCGAGTGCGAGAACACGCTGTGCGCGTGCACCACGTCGAAGTGGGCGTCGGGCAGGAACCGCAGCGTCAGATCGCGGACCGGGGTGAGGGTGGGCAGGCGGTCCTGGAGCCGCTGGCGCACCAGCGTGTCCTGCGCGGCGGCCAGGATGTCGGGCGAGATGTCGATGCCGTAGTAGTGGCCAGGCTCCAGATGGCTGATGAACCGCCAGCCCGCCCGCAGATTGCCACAGCCGATCTCCAGCATCCGGTGCTCCGGGCGCAGACCGTGGCCGAGGAGGTAGTCGAACTGCATCGCGCCCAGCGCCAGCCACCGCTCATGGCTGTGGCTGCCGACCGCCGCCTCCGGACTGGTCCGGGTGTCCGACCGCATCACCGCGCGGTAGTACGCGACATGGTCCGGGTAGCGGTAGCGCAGCCAGGCGTCCCGGGTGGCGCGGACCAGATGGCGCGGTACACGCTGCGGATGGCGCAGGGCGTAGGAGACCCGGTGGCCGAGGGCGGAGCGGTTGACGCTGAGGTTCTTGGCGGGCATGGGGACTCATCTCGTGCTGGTGGTGGGGACGCGGCGGGCCGGCGGCTCATGCGTTCCCGCGTCGTCGTGGTCGGTACCAGCCTCGGCGCCGCGGCGACGGCCGGGATCGGCGGAGCGGCCCCGGTCAGAGGGCGGTCCGGTCGATCGCCGTATCAACCGATCGGATGATGCGGCGCCCGGTCCGGCGGGTTAGGACTGGCTGAGGGAGCGAACCGAAACGAGCCCAAGAGGAAACGGAACCGGGAGACCGGAGAGCGGGGGAGGGTACCGGGGTGCGGTCGGCGATCAGGGCGGTCGGGCGGTCCGGGCGGGCCCGGTGGCCGGGAGTGTGGTCCGGGCGGTCCGGGTCCGACGGGCCTGACGACCCGGACGAGCGGTGGCTGACGGCGGTTCTGCACATCGCGTTCTTCCTGCTGTTGGGGTCCTCGCTGATCCGCTATCTGATCCGGGACACCGGTGGCGCGCCCAGTGGCTGGGTGATCGCCCTCTTCGTGGCCTTCGGCGCGCTCTACCTGCCCGGCCGCTGGCCGGCGCCCGCGCCGATCCCCGGCCGTCGCCCCTCCGGCCGCTATCTGGTCTGGCTGACCGCGGTGCTCGCCGCATGGGTGGCGCTACTGGTCCTGGCGCCGAGCGCCGCCTGGTGTGCCATGCCGCTGTTCTTCACCGGTCTGCACACCCTGCCCACCCGGTTCGCGGTGCCCCTGGCCGCCGTGCTCACCGCGCTGGTCGTCGCGTCCAAACTGCGGTTCATGCACGACGGCTTCGACCCCAACGCGCTGATCGCGCCGCCCGCCATCGCCGCCGTGGCCGCCGCCGTCCTCATCCATCTGCGGCGCCAGTCGGCCCGGCAGCGGACGCTGATCGACGACCTGGTCCGCACCCGCAGGGACCTGGCCGCGACCGAGCGGCGGGCGGGGATCCTGGCCGAGCGCCAGCGGCTGTCGTCGGAGATCCATGACACCCTCGCCCAGGGCCTGTCCAGCCAGCGGATGCTGCTGCAGGCCGCCGACCGCACCTGGGAGACGGACCCGCGGGCGGCCCGGGGCCATATGCGGAACGCGGCGGAGATCGCGTCCCGCAGCCTCGCCGAGGCCCGCCGGTTCGTCCAGGACCTGGCCCCGGCCGACCTCGCGGAGGGCTCCCTGGCCCGGGCGCTCGGCGCGCTCGCCGAGCGGGAGGGCGCCGCGGGTCCCGCGGTGGACTTCCGGCTCGACGGGCCGCTCGGCCCGCTGCCCGAGCGGGTGGCGGCGGCGCTGCTGCGCATCGCCCAGGGCGCACTGGCCAATGTGCGGGAGCACGCCGGGGCGAGCCGGGCCGCGCTCACCCTGACCTGTCTGGGCGACCAGATCTGTCTGGACATCGCCGACGACGGCCGCGGCTTCGACACCGACACCGACGCCGTCCCGGCCCCCGGCGCGGACCCCTCGCGCGGCCACGGGCTCCCGGCCATGCGGGCCCGGGTGCGGCAGCTGGGCGGCACGCTCACCGTCGAGTCCGCACCGGGCGAGGGGACCGTCGTCTCGGCCGCGATCCCCGTCGAACCCGTTCCCGCCCTCGTTCCCGACCGCCCCGTGGAGGCCATGCCATGAGCCCGTCCCCGTCCCCGACGCCGTCGGCCGCCCCCGCCATCCGGCTGCTGCTCTGCGACGACCACTCCGTGGTGCGGGCCGGGCTGCGGGCGCTGCTGGCCAGCACCGACGGCATCGAGGTGGTCGGCGAGGCGGGCGGCGGCGAGGAGGCCCTGGCCATGGCCGCCCGGCTACGGCCCGATGTGGTGCTGATGGATCTGCAGCTCGGGGAGGGGATGGACGGGGTGACCGCCACCCGGCGGCTGGCCTCCGGCGATCCGCCCGCGCCCCGCGTCCTGGTCCTCACCATGTTCGACACCGACGCCGACATCACCCGGGCCATCGAGGCCGGGGCCACCGGCTATCTGCTCAAGGCCGAGCGGCCGGAGGAGCTGTTCGCGGCGATCCGGGACGCCGCCTCCGGCCGTACCGCGCTGTCGGCCCCGGTCGCCGACCGGGTGCTGGCCCGGATGCGCAGCCCGCACCCCGGGCTGTCCGAGCGGGAGCGCGACATCCTGCGGCAGCTGGCCCGCGGTCTGGGCAACCGGGAGATCGCCCGGGCCCTGTTCATCAGCGAGGCCACGGTCAAGACCCATCTGGGGCGGATCTACGGGAAGTTGGGGGTCGAGACCCGGGCCGGGGCGGTGGCGGTGGCCACCGAGCGGCGGTTGCTGCCTGACGGCTCGGGCTGAGGGTGTCAGATCACCGGTTGGCCCGGCAGCGGCGCCCGGTCCTGGCCGGGCAGTACGAGCGTCCGCGTGGGCAGCGGGATCTCGATGCCCTCGGCGCGGAACCGGCGGTGCAGCTCCTTCATGAACTCATGCTTGATGAGGTACTGGTCGCTGAACTCCAGGGCCCGCAGAAACACCGAGAAGTCGATGCCGGACTCTCCGAAGGTGTGGAAGCGCACACTCGTCTCGTGGTCGACGACGCCGCCCTCGACGCCGGACATCACCTTCCCCGCCACCTCGACGGTCACCCGCTCGACGTGGTCCAGATCGCTGCCGTAGCCGACCCTCGCCTGGACCATGACCGACATCTGCTGCTCGGGCTGGTGAAAGTTGGTCATGATGGTGTTGCCCAGCTTGGCGTTCGGGATGATGACGAGGTTGTCCGATAGCTGCCGCACCGCGGTGTTGCGCCAGTTGATGTCGACCACGTACCCCTCCTCCCCGCTGCTGAGCCGGATGTAGTGGCCGGGCTGCACCGTCTTGGAGGCCAGGATGTGCACCCCCGCGAAGAGGTTGGCCAGCGTGTCCTGCAGGGCCAGGGCGACCGCCAGACCGCCCACGCCCAGGGCGGTGAGCAGGGGAGCGATCGAGACGCCCAGCGTCTCCAGCAGGATCAGCACACCCATCGCCAGCACGGCGATCCGGGTGATGTTGACGAAGATGCTGGCCGTTCCCGCCACCCCGGAGCGGGACAGCGCCAGCGAGCGCACCAGGTCGGCCACCACCCGCGCCGCCGTGACCGTGGTGACCAGGATCAGCATCGCCACCAGCGTCTGATTGACGTCATGGCGGACCGTGCGGTTCAGCGGCAGCGCGGCGGCCGCGGCGGCGACACCGGCGGCCATCGACGCCCACGGCGCCAGCGTGCGCAGCGTGTCGACGATGATGTCGTCGCCGCTCCATCGGGTGGCCCTGGCCCGCTCACCCAGCCAGCGCAGGGTCAGGCGCAACAGCACACCACCGGCCGCGCCGCAGATCAGCGCGGCTCCGACGACGATGACATCGTGCAGGGTGAGATCCCGGTTCACCGGCCACCGTCCGCGCTGCCGGAGGGCGCGTCAGAGGCGGCCGTACGGCGTGCCGTCGGCGGTGCGGTCTCCGGTCTGGAGTGCTGGGGGTTCACCATGTCACCTGCTCGTGCCTGGGCTCTGCGGGAGGCGCCGGGCGTACAGGTGTACGGCTCCGGCGTAAGGTGTCATCCTGCCGCATCCGATGAGGGCCGAATGACGTGATGCCCCGCTACCGCACGTAATTCGCCAGGCGGGAGGCGGCGCGCCAGCGCGGGGGACGGACGGGTGTGGTGTGGTGGAATCGGGCCGTATGGAGAGCCGCCACGGTGACAGGGACGACGCCAAGAGGGGATGGCCGTTTCTCGCGGCCGCCTACGCCTTCGTGGTCACGATGTGCGGTACGACGCTGCCCACTCCGCTCTACTCGCTCTACCAGCGGGAGTTCGGCTTCTCCTCGTTCATGGTCACGGTGATCTTCGCCGTGTACGCGGCCGGGGTCATCGTCGCGCTGCTGCTGCTCGGAAGCGTGTCCGACTTCGTCGGGCGACGGCCCGTCATGCTGGCCGCCCTGGTGCTGTCGGGTCTGAGCGCGGTGTCGTTCCTCCTCGCCCGGGGACTGCCCGAACTGTTCGCGGGCCGCACCCTGTCGGGGCTGTCCGCCGGTCTGGCCACCGGCACCGCCACCGTGATGGTGATCGAGCTCGCGCCCGAGCACCGGCGCCGTGCCGCCACCCTCCTCGCGACCGGGGCCAACCTGGGCGGGCTCGGGCTCGGCCCGCTGCTGGCGGGTGTGCTGGCGCAGTACGCCCCGGCGCCGCTGAAGCTGGTGTTCGTGGTGGACCTGGTGCTGGTGGCGGTGGGCGCCGCCGTGGTGCTCGCCCTTCCGGAGACCGTACGGACACGGCGCCGACCGCCGCTGCGGCCGCAGCGGCTGCGGGTGCCCAAGGAGATGCGCGCGACGTTC
The DNA here is from genome assembly GCF_000968685.2 of Streptomyces antioxidans. Classification (GTDB taxonomy): domain Bacteria; phylum Actinomycetota; class Actinomycetes; order Streptomycetales; family Streptomycetaceae; genus Streptomyces; species Streptomyces antioxidans. The sequence goes on along the minus strand of NZ_LAKD02000032.1, from coordinate 19,550 downwards.
GCCGCCGCGGCCATGGCGGGGTTCGCGGGCTTCGCCACGCTGGGCCTGTTCACCTCGGTGTCGCCCACGTTCCTGAGCCAGGTGGAGGGGGAGCGCAACCTCGCGGTCGCCGGTGGCGTGGCCTTCTCGGTGTTCGCCGCCTCGATCGCCGGGCAGGCGCTGGGGCGGCGGCTGGGCCCCGGGCGTTCGCTACCCGGGGGATGTGCGGTGCTGGTGGCCGGTATGGCGGCCATCGCGGTCTCGCTGGCGGTCGCCTCGCTGGTGCTGCTGGTGCTCGGCGCCGTCATCGCCGGGACGGGGCAGGGGCTGTCGTTCCACGCGGCCGTACGGGTGGTGACGGAGCACAGCCCGGCCGACCACCGCGCCGAGGTCACCTCGGCCCTGTTCGTGCTGATGTACCTGGCGATCTCGATTCCGGTGATCGGTGTGGGCGCGCTCACGGTCGCGGTCGGGCTGCGCTGCGCCGGGCTGATCTTCACGGGCTGTGTGGCCCTGCTGGCCGTAGCCAGCCTGCTGCGGCTGCGGGGGCTCAGCCGCTGAGGCCGACCACCGGAGCCGATCGCCGAGGCCCGGCCGCTGAGGGACCCCCGCTACCGCTCCAGGACCGCCCGCACCGGCAGTTGGCCGCTGGGAAACTGGCCGTCCCGCGCGTGGGTGTCGATGACGGCGGGGCGGGGACCGCCGGCGGGGGCGATCGGGCTGATCGGGCCGGTCAGCGGCGCGGCCGTCGCCTTCGTACCGTGGCGGCGACACCCGCGCCGAGCACCAGCACCGACGCTCCACCGGCGAGCAGCACCGGAGTGGTGTTGCCGTCACCCTCATCGGCGGTGGCGGCAGAGGAGGCGGACCGCGCGGGTGTGGCGGCGGCACGGGACGGCTCCGCGGGTTCCGCGGGTTCCGCGGGTTCCGCGGGCTCTGCGGGCTTCGTGGCGGTCCGGGACGGCGGGGCGGCGGCCCCGGACGACGGGCCCTCGTCCGGCGAATCCTTCGCCGGGGCCCTCAACACCACATCGGAGCAGGAGTAGTAGGTGTCCGGGGTGCTGGTGTTCCGCCAGATCGTGTAGAGCAGCTGACGGCCGGTCCGGCCCGCGGGCAGCGTGGCCTTGACGTGGTACGCGTCGTCCGCCAGTGCGGGGTCCTTGGCCGTGGCGAACGGCTTCTCCTCCAGGTCGGACCACTTCAGCGGCCGCGTCGGATCGTAGCCCTCCTTGGTGAGATACAGCTCGAAGGTCCCCGTGTGGGGGATGGTCGACCGGTAGGTGAGTGTGAGGTCCGCCCCGGCCGACAGCCGCGTCGAAGGCCAGTCGGCGCGCGGCAGGTCCAGGCCCCGGTACCCCTCCAGGCCGCCGCTGCACAGCTTTCCGTCCGGTATCCGCTCCCGGTCCCTGCCCGCCACCCCGGCGATCCGCAGATTGTCCCAGTCCGTCGCCTCCGGGCCGCCCGCGGCCCGCGCCGCCCGGCACGCGGCCGACCGCGCCGCGCCCCCGCCCTCGGGGGAGCAGGCGAACGTCCGGCTCACCGGATCCGTCGGCGCCCCGTGCGCCTGCGCGGGCGGCGCGGCCAGCGCCGTGAACAGGCAGGGGAGGGCCCCGAGAAGAGCGCCCACGGCGGCGGTGCGGTACGAGATCATCCGGTGCGGCCCTCCGGCGGCGGTGCGGCGACGGGCGGGCTCGCCCGTCCCGGGGAGTACGGGAAGCCCGGTCCGTGCGTTCAACGGACCGCCGGAACCCGTCCCATGACGGCGTACAACCATCCGTCATCTCCACATGTCTCCCTGGGCAGACGCAAACAGCGCCTACGCCCATGAAGAATCATTAAGGGGGACAAATGAATCTTTCTCGTCGTATCGCCGCCACCGCGGCCCTCGCCACCGCCATCGCGGGCACCGTAGCCCTGGCGCCCCAGGCGTCCGCCGCCGCCACGGCCTCGTACAACGGGGTGTGCGGCAGCGGGTACAAGGTGGTGAACTCGGCGCCCATCGGCTCCAAGGGCACCGTCTTCCTCACCTACAACTCCGCCAAGGGCAAGAACTGCGTGGTCACCGTCCGGAACGCCACGGGCAAGGCGGTTCCCATGTTCGCCTACCTGTACGTTCAGGGCGCCGACGAGGCGGCCGAGGACGGCGGCGCGTACACCTCGTACGCGGGCCCGGTGTACGGCGACGGGCGCGGCAAGTGTGTGGACTGGGCCGGGGGCATCGAGAACCAGTCCACCTGGACCTACGGATCGAACTGCGGATCCCTGAAGGCCTACCGCGTGACCAAGGGCTGGTAAGTCCGGGGCCAAGCGGTCGGCAGGGCCGACGAGGGAACACACGGGGGAGCGGCGGTCACCTCTTCGAGGTGACCGCCGCCATCGTCGTGCGGCGCGAGCCGCGCCACTCGGGCCTATGCCTGGCGCTCGGTGAAGGCCACCGCGTGGGTGTCCAGCACGATGTGGAACTCCGCGAGGCGGTAGGCGGCGCCGTCGGAGCGGACCACACAGCGGACCACCCCGCTGGCGATCGGGGTCACCTGACCGTCGGTGATGTTGGTGGCGTACATGTACGACACCACCGAGATGTCATCGCCGTCGACCCGCTCGATGTGGATGTTCGAGGCGTTGTGGCGCAGTGGATAAGTGGCCGCCTCGCGGTGCTGCCGCTGCCAGGCGATCACCTGCTCGCGGCCCCGGTTGTCGGAGGCGATGAACTCCTCGTACGGGGAGTCGCCGGTGTCCGAGCGGGAGGTGATGTGGACGTCCTCGGTCAGCAGCTCGGGCCAGACGTCGAACTGCCCCTCGTCGAAGGCGAACCACCAGCGGTGGATCAGCTCATGGACCGCCAGACGATCGAGCATGCGGAACTCTCCCCCCGAGGCATCAAGTGATCGACAGCATATGCGCTTCCGATCGGCGGAGGGACCCCGCCCTCGTGTCGCGGCATCGCCCGCTGCCCGCCGTGCGTTCCGGAGAAGCTGCCCGCCGGGCGTTCGGGAGAATTCGCGGAAGGCACCGACCCAGCGGTATGCCGATGGTGCAATAGTCCTGGAGGCTCTGGTATCAAACCTGGCCGTGGCCTCACTGCCGTGTTGAGCTGCGCATTGCCCGTCACAGGTGGAGGAACGTCCATGCACCCCGTCACCGGCTCCCGCGCTTCCGTCCCCGCCATGGGCCGCGCCCCACGCCCTTCCGCCGACCGGGTCCGGCCGCCCCGGATGCCCGCCGCGCGTCCGCCGATCCGGTCGCGGGCCGACGCCGAGACCGTGGCGCTGCTGCACCGCGCCGCCCGGGTGCTCATCGAGGAGGTGCCACGGCTGACGGACCGTATCGTCGCGCTGATGAAGGAGCGGGAGCCCGTCTACCGTTCCGCCGCCGTGGACCCGCACGGGGTGTGGCGGGAGGTCCACGACTCGCTCAGCCACAATGTGCGTTCGCTGGTGCGCCCCAAGGAGACGCGCGAATCGGCCCGCTCCTGCGCGTGGCGGATCGGCACCGACCGCGCCGCACAGGGCTTTCCGCTGGACGCGCTGTTGCACGCGTACCGGATCGGCTGCACCGTCGTCTGGGAGCAGCTCCTGGAGGCCGCGTCGAAGGACGACCCGCTCGGCGCCCAGTCGCTGGTCCATGTCGCCGCCGATGTGTGGAACTTCGTCGATGAGCACTGCACCCTCGTCGCCAGGGCGTACCAGGAGGTCGAGCGGCAGCTCTCCTGGCACCGGGAGAACCGCTCCCGGATCATCGTCGCGGCCCTGCTCGACGGCACCGCCCGGGTGAGCGACTTCCCCGAGGCGGAGCAGGTCCTCGGCCTGCCCGAGCAGGGGCGTTACGCGGTCGTGGCGCTCGAGGACGCCGAGGCACCGTGCCGGACGCCGCACCCGGTCGAGATGGGGGAAGGACTCCGTGCCGTCTGGCACACGGCGGAGGGCACCGCCCACGCCATCGTGCTGCTCGGCGAGGGCGAGGGCGGTGGTGACCGCGACGGCGGCGGTGACCGCGACCGCGACACCGGCGCGGAGCGGCTGGTGCGCGCGCTGGAGGTACCGCGGGGCGCACGGGCCGGGGTCAGCCCCGCCGTGACCGGCCTCGCCGCGGTCAACACGGCCCGCCAGCTCGCCGATACGGCGCTGCGCACCCGCCCGGCCGCCGGGGCGGTGGCGCTGCTGGAGGAGCGCTATCCGGAGGCGCTGGTGGTGTCCTCCCCCGACCTCGGCACCGCGCTCGCCGAGCGGATGCTCGGACCGGTCCTGGCCCTGGAGTCCGCCGACCGGGAGATGCTGCTGGCGACGCTGGCCGCCTGGCTGGAGGCCGGGGGATCGGCGCGCCGCGCGGGCGGGCTGCTGTTCTGCCACCGCAATACGGTGCTCAACCGGCTGCGCCGCTACGAGCAGTTGACCGGGCGTTCGCTCGACCACCCGCGCGAGGTCATGGAGTTGTCGCTCGCGCTGTCCGCTCACCGGCTGCTGACGCCCTGAGAGCCACCCGCCCTCCTGAGCCGATGTGGGCGTGCACAACGGCTCCGTGCCGAGCATGTGCGCCCGTCACACGGTCCGCGGGTTGGGCTGTACGCCACCCTTCTGACCTGCTGTCGTGGCGATTCCGGCCCGGTGACCCGGGATGGAACCCGCACAAGGAGCCGCGACATGTCCGACCACGACCACCCCTGGGGTCCGTTCCCGTCCGATCCGTCCCGCACCGCCACGTTCCCGTCCCGCTCCGCGGCGCCGCCTCCGCCGACACGGCGCTCACCGTGGCAGCGGCCGTGGCCCTGGCCGGCGCGGGTGGCCTGCACCGCGCTCACCTGCCATGTGGCCGCCGTGGTGGTCAACTGCGCCGCCGAGGGCATCGTCAACCTCGGTGCGGGCGGCGGGTTCACCGTGGGCGCCATGCTGATCGGCCTGGACACGGCGGTGCTGCTCACCGTCCTGGCCCGGGCCCACCGCCGGACCGGCGCCGAGGGGGAGGGGGAGCGGTGAGCTTCCTGGACCCCAGAACGCTCGCGTTCGTGCTCTTCGCGGGCTTCATGGCCGTCTCGTTGCTGCTGTGCATCCTCGCGGCCACCGGCAACGACGACCCCACCGAGTTCTACCTGGGCAGCGGCGCGCTCAGCCCGATGCAGAACGGCCTGGCCATCGCGGGCGACTACATCTCCGCCGCCACCGTGCTCAGCACCACCGGCACCATCGCCCTGGCCGGGTTCGACGGGGTGCTCATCGCCACCTCCACCGTGCTCTCCATCCTGATGTTCATGCTGGTCCTCTCCGGACCGCTGTGCGGACGGGGGCGGTTCACCCTCGGCGACGTCCTCTCCGAGCGGCTGAGCGAACGCCCCGCCCGGACCGGCACCGCCGTCGTGGTGCTGGTGGTCGTCATGCCGCTGCTGCTGGTCCAGCTCAACGGCGCGGGCGCCATGCTGGCCCTGCTGCTCGGCATCCCCGGAAGCGGCGCGGTCACCGGGTGCACCATCTTCATCGGCTCGCTCATGGTCTGCTACGCCGCTCTCGGCGGGATGAAGGGCACCGGATTCGTCCAGATCCTCAAGACGGTGCTGCTGCTCGCCGCGTTCGTCCTGCTCGCCTGTCTGGTGCTGAAGCGCTTCTCCTGGAACCCGGCCACCCTCTTCGGCGCCGCGGCCGACGCCAGCGGCTACGGCGACGGCTTCTGGCAGTCCGGCCGTCAGTACGGGGAGTCCTTCAGCGGCCGCCTGGACGTCATCAGCGTCCAGCTCACCCTCGCCCTCGGCGCGGCCTGCATGCCCCACCTCACCATGCGGCTCCATCCGATCCGCGGCATGCGGGCCGCCCGCGCCGCCACCACCTGGGCGGTGGGCGCGGTCACCACCATCCTCGGGCTGATCGTGATCGTGGGCGCGGGAGCCACCGCCGTGGTCGGCGGGCGTGCCCTGCGCGCCTCCGACCCCACCGGCAGCGACTCGCTGCTGGTGCTGACCCTCGCCCTGGACCCGGCGGCGGGGGAGGCCGACCAGAGTCTGCTCTTCTCCGTCGTGGCCTGCGCGGTCGTCGCCACCACCCTGGCGGCGGTCGCCGGACTCACCCTGGCCGCCGCGGCCTCCCTCGCCCATGACGTTCTGGCCAAGGTCGTCTTCAAGGGCGGGCTCTCGGCGAACCGGGAGCTGGCCGCCGCCCGTACGGCCATCGTGGTGGTCGGCGTCGTGGCCGTCGTCCTCGCCATCGTGACCCAGGACTGGAACCGGCAGGTCCTGATCTCCTTCACCTTCGCGGCCGCCGCCTCGGCCCTGCTGCCGATCGTGCTCTACGGCACTCTGTGGCGCGGCTTCACGGTGAACGGACTGCGCTGGGCGCTGTACGGGGGGCTTCTGCTCACCGCCGTGGCCATAGTCTTCTCCCCGGCGATCTCCGGCAACCCGCTCGCGGTCTTCCCCGAGCGTGACTTCCACTGGTTCCCGCTCCGCAATCCGGGCCTGATCACCATCCCGGCCGGATTTCTGCTCGGCTGGCTCGGCTCCCGGTTCGGCGGGCGCGGGCGGCGGGCCAGGCATGTCCAGGACCCGGCGCGGGGGAACACGCCCCATGCGATGCGCACCGGCTGACGCGTGGATCCCCTTACGGAGTCGGGGCTGCGGCGTTCTCACGGAGCCGGGATGACGGCGTCCGGGACCCGGCCCCGGCCTTGGCGCGCCGGTGGGCGGCCACCCGCTCACGGGTCGCGCACCGGCGTGAGCAGTAGCGGCGCTCCGGTCCGCTGCCCACGGTGAGGAAGACATCGCCGCAGCTCGGCGAGGAGCACAGCCCGCCGGGCGGGCGCTGCCCCTCCCAGAGCAGCACGGTCAGTGCCATGCACGACGAGGCGAGGAACCACTCGCCCCAAGGCGCCTCGTCATCGCTGTCCAGATGCGGATGCCAGGGCGAGGCGCCGTTGTGCGAGCTGAGCCGGAGCGGGCCCGTGCCCTCCCGCAGCAGCCGGTTCAGCGCTCCGGCGGCCTCGTCGACATGACCGGCGGCGAACACCTCGCGCAGCCGCAGCGCGGCGGCGCGCATCCCCGCGACATCGTCGGCGGTGAGCTCGAGCGGTCCGGACTCACCGTGGTCGAGCAGCAGCACGGCGATCGCGGCGGGGTCCGGTTCCGGCTCCGCGGTCAGGGCGTTGACGAGGGCGGCGGTCCGCCGGGCGGTGGCCCGCACCGAATGCCGGGTCGACCAGTCGTCGTTCGAAGGCGAAGGCATCCGGCCAATGTAACGCACCTGGTGGAGTTTTGCGTTAGCCCCGTAATGTGCTGGGCATGCCAGGGCGTTACGCGATGGGGTGCTATCTGGGCGGGGCGACCGCCGCCCGTGCGGGGGACGAGTCCTCCGGTCCCGCGCTGCTGCTGGCCGGGCCGGTGCTCACCGGTTCGCCCGCCTCGGGCCCGGTGCTGCTGGCGGGGATCATGGCCGCGGCGGCGGTCGGCGGACCGCTCTTCGGCGTGCTGCTCGACCGCTCGGCCCGGCCGGGCCGGCTGCTGGCCGCGGCGCTCGCCCTCTACGCGGCGGGGCTGACCGCGATCCTTCTCGGCCTGGAGCGGCTGCCGTTCGCCCTCACGGTTCTCCTCGCCGTGGGTACGGGGCTGGCGGGACCGGCCCTGTCCGGGGGGTGGACCTCCCAACTGCCCCGGGTGGCGCCGCCGCCGGGCCTCCCCCGCGCCACCGTGCTCGACGCCATGACGTTCAGCCTCGCCGCGCTGGTGGGGCCCGCGCTCGCCGGGGCCGTCGCGGGGGCGGCCGGGGCACCGGCCGCCGTGGCGGTGTCCATCGCGCTGATCGGCCTCGCGCTGCCCGCCGCCTGGGCGCTCCCCGCGCCCGCGCGGTCGGCCCCGTCGGCCCGGCCGCCGGGTACGTCGGTCGTCACCGACCTCACCGCCGGGCTGCGCGCCATCGTCCGTAACCGGCCCCTGGCCCGGGCCACCGCCACCTCCGTCGTCTCCTGTGTCGGCCAGGGCGCGCTGCTCAGCTGCTGGCCGCCGCTGGGCGCGGCGGTGCTCGGCGGCGCCGACCGTGGCGCGCTGCTGCTGTCCGCCGCCGCCGCATCGGCCCTCGTGGCCAACGCGGTCCTCGCCCGCAGTACCGGCCCGCCGCGTCCGGACACCGTGCCCCTCGCCCGCCGTCCCCGCCCGCCGCGTCCGGACACCGTGCTCCTCGGCGGGGCCCTGCTGCTCGTCCTCGCGCCCCTGCTCGCGGCCACCGGCCACCCGGCCGCGCTGATTGCCGCCGCGCTGCTCACCGGCGCCGCCGAGGGGCCCCAGCTCACGGCCCTGTTCGCGGTCCGCCACCGGGAGGCGCCCGAGCGGCTGCGCGGCCAGGTCTTCACCACCGGCGCCAGCCTGAAGATCACCGGCTTCGCCCTGGGCGCGGCCCTCGCCGGTCCGCTCGCCGCCTGGTCGCTGCCCGGCGCCCTGGTGGCGGCCGGGGGGTGCGAGGCGCTCGCGGTTCTCGTCTTCGTATGCTTGCGGGACACTGCGGAGGATGTCGCTCCGTTTCCGCCCCCGGGGGCTGTGTGACGGAGCCAATGTCATCCATGATGACCTGCATGGAAGACCTCAAAGACCTGCTCCCCGTCGCGGCCGTCCGGCTCGACGTACGGGCGGCCGACTGGCGTGGGGCGATAGCCGCCGCCGGCCGTCTGATGGTGGAAACGGGAGCCACCACCGACGAGTACACCCGTGAGATGGTCGCCAACGTCGAGGAGAACGGGCCGTACATCGTCATCGCGCCCGGTGTGGCCTTCGCCCACGCCCGGCCGTCCCCGGCGGTGCTGTCCACCGGGATGTCCTGGGTCCGGCTCGCCGAGCCCGTGGAGTTCGGGCATGAGTCCAACGACCCCGTCACCCTCGTCGTCGCCCTGGCCGCCCAGGACTCCTCGGCGCACACCTCCGCGATGGCGAGCCTGGCCCGGCTCCTGGGCGACCCCGGCACGGCGGCGGCCCTCGCCGCCGCGCCCACCCCGGAGGAGCTGCACGCCGTACTGGCCGGGGAGCCGTCGGAGGACGGCCCCGAGGAGTCCGCACCCGCCACCACCTCGGAACCCGCTACCGCCTCCGGACCCTCCGCCACCCCCGAACCCGCCACCGCTGCCGAACCCGCCGAGCCCCGGGCGGACTCGCTGCACAAGATCCTCACCGTCTGCGGCAACGGCGTCGGCACCAGCCTGTTCCTGAAGAACACCCTGGAGCAGGTGCTGGACCGCTGGGGCTGGTCGAGGTTCATCACCGTGGAGGCCACCGACACCATCTCCGCGAAGGGCAAGGCATCCGAGGCCGTGGCCCTGCTCACCTCCCGTGAGATCGCCAGGACCCTGGGCGATGTGGGGCGGCCGGTCAAGGTCATCCAGGACTTCACCAGCACCGCCGAGGTGGACGCGGTGCTACGGGACACGTACGACGTCTGAACGACGGGGACAGAGGAAGCACCATGGGCTGGTTTGTCACGCTCGCCACGTTTCTCGTCAATGAGATTCTGAGCGAGCCCGCGTATCTGATCGGCATCATCACCGCCGTCGGACTCATCGCGATGAAGAAGAGCACCGGGCAGATCATCGGCGGCGCCATCAAGGCGACCCTCGGCTTTCTGCTGATCGGCGCGGGAGCGGGGCTGGTCACCGACTCCCTCGCCCCACTGGGCACCATGATCCAGGGCGTCACCGGCGCCCACGGCGTCATCCCCACCAACGAGGCCATCGTCGGCATCGCCCAGGACCAGTTCGGCTCCCGGGTCGCCTGGCTGATGATCCTGGGTTTCGTGGTCAGCCTGTTGCTGGCCCGGTTCACCCCGCTCCGCTATGTCTTCCTGACCGGGCACCACATGCTCTTCATGGCCACGCTGCTGACCGTGGTCCTGGCCAGCGGTGGCCGCTCGACCATCGTCGTGGTGGCCGTCGGCGGTGTGCTGCTGGGCATCATGCTGGTCGCGATGCCCGCGTTCGCGCACCCCTGGACCAAGCGCGTGACCGGCAGCGACACCGTCGCCATCGGCCACTTCGGCACGGCCGGGTACATCGTGGCGGGCGCGGCCGGAAGGGCGGTCGGCAAGCGCAGCCGCTCCACCGAGGAGATGAAGCTCCCCGAGGGACTGCGCTTCCTGCGCGACTCGATGGTGGCCACCGCCCTGTCGATGCTGCTGATCTACCTGGTCATGGCGGTCCTCCTGCTCGTCAAGGAGGGGCAGAAGGCCGCCTTCAAGGCGTTCGCCACGGGCACCGGCGGCGCCGTGGCCACCGACACCGGCAACTATCTGATGCAGTCCGTGATGCAGGGACTGCAGTTCGGCATCGCGGTCGCCGTGATCCTCTTCGGCGTCCGTACGATCCTCGGCGAGCTGGTCCCCGCCTTCCAGGGGATCGCGCAGAAAGTCGTCCCCGGCGCCCTGCCCGCGCTGGACGCGCCCATCGTCTTCCCGTACGCGCAGAACGCGGTGCTGATCGGCTTCATCTCCAGCTTCACCGGCGGGCTGATCGGCCTGGCCCTGCTCACCTGGGTCTTCAACCCGGCCTTCGGCCTCGCCCTGGTGCTGCCCGGTCTGGTGCCGCACTTCTTCACCGGCGGCGCGGCCGGGGTCTACGGCAACGCGACCGGCGGCCGGCGCGGCGCGGTGGTGGGGGCGTTCCTCAACGGGCTGCTCATCACCTTCCTCCCCGCCCTGCTGCTCAAGGTGCTCGGCGCGTTCGGCGACCAGAACACCACCTTCGGCGACGCCGACTTCGGCTGGTTCGGCGCGCTCATCGGCAACGCGGGCAAGGCCGGTGGCGCCGCCGGGCTCGTGGTCATCGTGCTGCTCGGCCTCGCGGTCCTCGGGGCCGCGATCCTGGTGCAGAAGCGGGTGGTCGACACCGGGTGGGACCCGGGCGCGGCCCGTGACGCCCTGATGCCGCGCGAGCGCGCCGCGGCGCCCAACGGGACGGGCACCACCACGGCCGCCTACGCCAAGATCCCGCCGCCCGCGGGCGCCCCGGCACCCCCGCCCGCGCCCGCCAAGCCCGACGCGCCCGCCACGCCCTGACGCGCCCGCCGCGCCGTGCCGCCCTGGTGGTCCCGCCGACGGGACCACCAGGGCGCGGGCTCATGTCCGCTTGACGTAGTCGCGCAGATGGACGGCGGTGAGGGAGCCCCCGCCGTCCACGAGGTCGGCTGGGGTGCCGGTGAACACCACTTGACCGCCGTCGTGGCCCGCCCCCGGACCCATGTCGACGATCCAGTCCGCATGGGCCATCACGGCCTGGTGGTGTTCGATGACGACGACCGTGTTGCCCGTGTCGACAAGCCGGTCGAGCAGGGCGAGCAACTGGTCCACATCGGCGAGGTGCAGCCCGGTGGTCGGCTCGTCCAGGACGTATGTCGTACCGCTGCGCGCCATGTTGATGGCCAGCTTCAGCCGCTGGCGCTCACCCCCGGAGAGCGTGGTGAGCGGCTGGCCCAGCGCCAGATAGCCCAGCCCCACCGCGGCCAGCCGGTCCAGGATCACCCGGGCCTGACCGGTGGCGAAGAACTCCAGGGCCTCGGCCACCGACATCCCCAGGACATCGCTGATGTTCCGTCCGCGCAGCCGGTACGTCAGCACCTCGGGCCGGAACCGCTTCCCCTCGCAGTCCTCGCACACGGAGGCCACCTCGGCCATCATGGCGAGATCGGTGTAGATCAGCCCGATGCCCTTGCACCGCGGGCAGGCGCCCTCCGAATTGGCGCTGAACAGCCCCGGTTTGACGCGGTTGGCCTTGGCGAAGGCCGTCCGGATCGGATCGAGGAGCCCCGTATAGGTGGCCGGGTTGCTGCGGCGGGAGCCGCGGATCGCCGACTGGTCCGCGACGATCACCTCCTCCCGCCCGGACAGCGATCCGTGGATCAGGGAGCTCTTGCCCGATCCGGCGACACCGGTGACGACGGTGAGCACACCGAGCGGGATGTCCACGCTCACATCCCGCAGATTGTGCAACCGGGCGCCCCGGACCGGCAGTTGCCCGGTGGGCTGCCGTACCTTCTCCCGCAGCCGCACCCGGTGGTCCAGATAGCGCCCGGTGAGGGTGTCGGACCCGCGCAGGCCCGCCAGATCGCCCTGGTAGCAGACGCGCCCGCCCGCCACCCCGGCGCCGGGCCCCAGGTCCACCACATGGTCGGCGATCCGGATGGTCTCCGGTTTGTGCTCCACGACCAGCACCGTATTGCCCTTGTCCCGCAGTTGGAGCAGCAGCCGGTTCATGCGCTCGATGTCATGCGGGTGCAGGCCCACCGTGGGCTCGTCGAAGACATAGGTGACATCGGTCAGGCTGGAGCCCAGGTGCCGGACCATCCGCACCCGCTGGGCCTCGCCGCCGGACAGGGTGCCGGACTCCCGGTCCAGGCTCAGATACCCCAGGCCGATCTCGACCAGTGAGTCGAGGAGCGCGCGCAGGTTCTCCAGCACGGGGCCGACCGAATCGTTCCGGATCCCGCGCGTGAACTCCGCCAGATCGCTGATCTGCAGGGCCGAGCAGTCCGCGATGGAACGGCCGTCGATCCGGCAGGACCGTACGGCCTCGCACAGCCTGGCGCCCTCACACTCGGGGCATTCGGCCAGGGTCATGGCCCGGTCGGCGAACGCGCGCATGCGCGGCTGCATCGTCTCCCGGTCCTTCGCCAGGTACTGCCGGCGGACCTTGGTCACCAGACCCTCGTATGTGAGGTTGTTCTTCCCCACCTTGACCTTGGTGGCCGGTTTGTGGAGGAAGTCCTCCCACTGGGCCGGGGTGTAGTCCCGGAGCCTGGTATCGGGGTCGAAAAGGCCGGAGGCCGCCATAACCTGCCAGTGCCAGCTGTCCACCTCGAATCCGGGGACGGTGATCGCCCCTTCCTTCAACGACTTCTCCCTGTCGATGAGTTGGCCGATGTCGATGTCGGTGACCCGGCCCAGCCCCTCGCACCGCGGACACATGCCCTCGGCGGTGTTGAAGCTGAAGGCGAGGGGAGGGCCGACGTACGGGCTGCCGATCCGGCTGAACAGGATCCGCAGCAGGGTGTGGGCATCGGTCGCGGTGCCCACGGTGGAACGGGAGTTGGCGCCCATCGGCTCCTGGTCCACGATGATCGCCGCGCTCAGATTCCGCAGCGAGTCGACGTCAGGACGGCCGAGCGTCGGCATGAAGTTCTGGACGAACGCCGCATAGGTCTCATTGATCAGCCGCCTCGACTCCGCGGCGATGGTGTCGAAGACGAGCGAGGACTTACCGGATCCGGAGACACCGGTGAAGACCGTGAGCCGCTGCTTGGGAATGTTCACACTCACGCCCTGGAGGTTGTTCTCCCTGGCGCCACGGACCTTGATTTCACTGACATCCATGCCTTCAAGTGTTTCATTGAAGTGCATGTTGAGACTTTTCCCGGCATTCCGCCAAACCCCTGCCGGATGCGCCGTGATGGAGCCGACGCTAACCTTCAACTCCCCGGTGAACCCTCAACGTGAAGGTGACGAACCGTGAGCCGTACGGACGGCACGCTGCGCCCCGTCGACCTGGCCAGGATGGCGGGTGTCTCCACCCAGCAGATCCGCAATTACGTCGACGCGGGTGTCCTGCCCCCGGCCACCCGCACCTCCGCCGGATACCGCCGGCTCGACGACCGGCACCGCAGGGCCCTGGTGACCTACCGGGCCATGATGCCGGGCTACGGCGCGGAGACCGCCCGCGCGGTCATGCGGGCCGTCCACGACGAGGACGTCGCCCTGGCCCTCACCCTGGTCAACGCCGAACACGCCGCGCTCCATGACCAGCGGCTCTCCCTCGAGGCGGCGGCGAAGGCGCTCGAAGCGGTCGCCGAGCAGACCCCGGACACCTCGGCGCCGTCCCGCTCCGGGCCGCTGCGCATCGGCGAGGTGGCCGCCCGTCTGGGGCTGCGCACCTCGGCCCTGCGGGTGTGGGAGTCGGCCGGGCTGCTGCGCCCCCGGCGCGACCGGAGCACCGGCTACCGGGTCTACGGGCCGCACGACGTCCGGGACGCCCGGATGGTCGACCTGCTGCGCCAGGTCCGCTATCCGCTGCCCCAGATCCGGCCCGTTCTCGAGGGACTGCGCCGCACGGGGAGCAGCGAGGCCCTGCGCGCGGTCATCGCCCGGCGTCAGGAGGGGATCGCCCGGCGCGCCGCGGCCATGCTCGAAGGCTCCTGCCGACTGCACCACTACCTCACGGAAAACGGGTCGGCCGAGGACCGATGAGTTCCCGGCGGGGGAGCGGTCTGTAGGGGTAAACGCTCCCGAGCGCAGGAGGTACCGATGGCCAGCGACGGATTCACCACGTGTCTGTGGTTCGACGGCCGGGCCGAAGAGGCGGCACAGCACTACATCTCGATCTTCAAGAACTCCCGGCTCGGCCGGATCACCCACTACACCGGGGTCGAGCCCGGCGGCCCGGCGGGGAGCGTGCTGACCGTCGAGTTCGAAGCCAACGGACAGAAGTTCGTGGGGCTCAACGGCGGGCCGGAGTTCACCTTCAGCGAGGCCATCTCCTTCCAGGTGCACTGCGCCGACCAGGACGAGGTGGACTACTACTGGAGCAAGCTCTCCGAGGGCGGCGAGGAAGGCCCCTGCGGCTGGGTGAAGGACAAGTTCGGGGTGTCCTGGCAGATCGTCCCGACCGCCCTGCTCGACATGGTCGCGGACCCGGATCCGCAGAAGGCCAGGCGGGCCACCGAGGCGATGATGACGATGGGCAAGCTCGACATCGCCGCGCTGCGGGCGGCGCACGACGGCGCGTAGCCGGTCCGGGGCGGCGGGCCCGTACGGCATCCGGTCAGGCTGCCGTACCGGCCCGTCGTACCGCTAACGGCCGTGGGTGAGGTCCGCGGGGTCGGTGTTGGCGCCGCAGAGGAGTACGGCGACCTTCTCCCCGGGCCGCGGCCGGTACCCGCCGGAGGTCAGGGCCGACAGCGCGGTGGCCGCCGCGTGTTCGACCGCGATCCTGCGGTCGTCCCACAGCACCCGGCGCGCCGAGACGATCGCCTCGTCGGACACCAGGACGGACCGCACCCCGTCCTTGCGGGCCCACTCCAGCGCGGCCGAGGACACATGGCGGGCCCCGAGCGAGTCCGCCGCCACCGAGTCCACCGCGACGTCGACCACCGCCCCGGCCTCCAGCGCGGCGTTCAGGGCCCGGCATCCGTACGGCTCCACCGCGACGACCCCCACGCCGTGCTCGAGGGCGGACACCGCGACACCCGTGAACAGGCCGCCGCCCCCGACCGCCACCACCACGGTGTCCAGGTCGGGCCGGGCCCGGAGGATCTCCTCCATCACGGTGCCCGCCCCGGCGGCGATCAGCGGGTGGTCGTACGCGTGGGAGAGCAGGGCACCGGTCTCGGCGGCGTGCTTCTGGGCGGCGTCCCGCGCGTCGGCGTACTCGGTGCCGATCTGATGGACCTCGGCGCCGAGCGCCCGCAGCCGGTCCACCTTCACCGCGGGCGCGGTCTCGGGCACGAACACGGTGGCGGGCACGGAGTGCTGGGCGGCCGCCCAGGCACACGCCAGCCCCGCGTTTCCGCCCGAGGCGATGACGGCGCCCGCGTCCGGCAGGGTGCCCGCCTCCCGGTGGGCCCGGATGAAGTTGAACGCGCCCCGCGCCTTGAAGGTGCCCGTGTACTGGAGGAATTCCAGGGCCAGCCACCCCTCGGCCGCACCCCACGCCCCCTGCTCCACCGGCGCGAGCGCCACGGGCCGGATATGTCCCGCGACCCGCTGGGCCGCGGCAGTTACGTCCGCAAGGGAAATAGTCACTGAAACAGTGTAACAACCACTGGTACGCTCTGACCGTGCGAACCAACCGGGGCCGAGTCGACCAGCCCACCTTGGAGGCCATCGCCGAGGCCGCCCTGACCGTCGTCGACGACGAGGGGCCAGAGGCGCTGAGCTTCCGCAGGGTGGCGCAACTGCTGGGGGTCTCCCACGCCACGGTCTTCCGTCGCTGCGGCGACTTCGACGGTCTGGTGAACGCGTGCGCGGACCGACTGGCCGCGCGGATGCCGCTGGTGGGGCAGGACCAGGACTGGGCCGCCGCCACCGAGGCCCGCTTCGCCGCGTTCTACGAGGCGCTGATCGAGCACCCCGGGCTGGTCGCGCTGCGGTCGGGCCGCGCCTGGTGGGGGCCGCATCTGCTGAGCCGCCTCGTGGAGCCGCAGTTGGCGCACAGCATCGCCGCCGGAATGACCCCCGAGGCGGCGATCCGGGTCTACCGGCGGCTGTATCTGCTCACCCTCGGCGCCGTGGCCTTCGTCGACCACCGCAGCGCCAAACAGGTGCGCACCGCCGCGCGCACCGCGCTCGCCGCGCTGGACCCCGAGGACTTCCCGGCCCTCACCGGAAACCTGGGTGCCGTCCTGCCCGCGCTGACCGACCACGAGGTCTACCACGGCGCGCTGCGGCAGCTGATCGACGCCTCAGCGGCGGCCTGCCCCGGACGGTGACCGACGCGAAGGGGGCGGGCCCGAGCGGGCCCGCCCCCTCACGCCGCGGCGTGGCTACAGCGTCTGCTGCACCCGCTCGGCCACCAGCTTGATGAAGCGCGACGGATCGCTCAGCTCACCGCCCTCGGCGAGCAGCGCCATGCTGTACAGCAGCTCGGCCGTCTCGCCGAGACCGCTGTCGTCCTGGCGCTCGGCATGGGCCTTGCGCAACCCGCTGACCAGCGGATGGGTGGGGTTCAGCTCCAGGATGCGCTTGATCTGGGGCAGGCTCTGGCCCATCGAGCGGTAGATGTTCTCCAAGGCCGGGGTGACATCGAAGGTGTCCCCGACGATGCAGGCCGGGGAGGTGGTCAGCCGCGAGGACAGCCGCACCTCCTTGACCTGCTCGCTCAGCGTCGACGTCATCCAGGAGAGCAGGTCGGCGAAGTCCTTCTGCCGCTGCTCCCGCTCGGCCTCCGCCTCCTCGTCCTTCTCGTCCTGGGAGTCGAGGTCGACCTGCCCCTTGGCGATGGAACGGAGCTGCTTGCCGTCGAACTCCGGCACGGCGTCGACCCACAGCTCGTCGATGGGGTCGGTGAGGAGAAGCACCTCGAAGCCCTTGTCCCGGAACGCCTCCATATGGGGCGAGCTCTCCACGATCGACCGGGACTCGCCGGTCATGTAGTAGATGTGCTCCTGCCCGTCCTTCATGCGCTCGGCATAACCGCGCAGCGTGGTCGGCTGCTCGGCGTCATGGGTCGAGGCGAAGGAACACACCTCGAGGATCGCCTCGCGGTTCTCCAGATCGCCCAGGAGACCTTCCTTGAGGACGCGGCCGAATTCCTTCCAGAAGGTCGCGTAGCGCTCCGCGTCGGAGGACATGATGTCCTTCACCGTCGAGAGCACCTTCTTCACCAGACGGCGCCGCATCAGCTGAATCTGGCGGTCCTGCTGAAGGGTTTCCCGCGAGACGTTCAGCGAGAGGTCCGCGGCGTCCACCACACCCTTGACGAAGCGGAGGTATTCCGGCATCAGCGCTTCGCAGTCGTCCATGATGAAGACGCGCTTCACATAGAGCTGCACACCCCGCTTGCGGTCCTGCATATACAGGTCCTGCGGTGCCCGGGCCGGAATGAACAGCAACGACTGGTATTCGAAGGTGCCCTCCGCCTGCATGCGGATGGTCTCGAGCGGATCGGCCCAGTCGTGGCTGATGTGCTTGTAGAACTCGTGGTATTCCTCGTCGGTGACCTCGTCCTTGGGACGGGCCCACAGCGCCTTCATCGAGTTGACGGTCTCGAGCTCGGGCGCCTTCTCCTCGCCCTCCTCCGCCTGCTCCGCCTCGTCCGCGGTGGCCGGGGCCTGGGCGGGGGCCATCCTGATCGGCCAGGTGATGAAGTCCGAGTGCTGCTTGACGATTTCCCGGATCTTCCAGGGCGAGGCGTAGTCGTAGAGGTGGTCCTCGGTGTCCTCCGCCTTGAGCTTCAGCGTCACGGAGGTACCCTGCGGGGCCTCGTCGACCGGCTCGATCGTGTAGGTGCCCGCGCCGCTGGAGACCCAGCGGGTGCCCTGGCTCTCCCCGGCGTGACGGGTCTCCAGGGTCACCTCGTCGGCCACCATGAAGCTGGAGTAGAAGCCCACCCCGAACTGCCCGATGAGATCCGCGGAAGCCGCCGCGTCCTTCGACTCCCGCAGTTCCTTGAGGAATTTCGCGGTGCCGGAGTTCGCGATGGTGCCGATGAGCTCCACGACCCCCTCATGCGACATGCCGATGCCATTGTCACGGACGGTCAGCGTGCGCGACTCCTGGTCGATCTCGATGGCGATATGGAGATCAGAGGTGTCCGCCTGGAGGTTTTCGTCGCGGAGTGATTCGAGGCGCAGCCGGTCCAGCGCGTCGGACGCGTTGGAGATGAGCTCGCGCAGAAAGACGTCCTTGTTCGAGTAGATCGAATGGATCATCAACTGCAGAAGCTGTCGTGCCTCGACCTGAAACTCGAAAGTCTCGACCCCTGTAGTCAACTGTTTCCCCTCGTGAGATATGTGTCGACGCCATCAAGCACCGTGCGTCATCGGCAGCTTATCGAAGGTGAGGGGTGTTGAGCGGCCTTCCGGCCAGATGACGGACGGCCGCTCCCGGAGTCGGTCGCGGTGGCCCCCGGCGACGGGGCCGCAGGGCGTCAGCCGCCGCCGCGCACCCTGCTCCAGTCCAGGGCCTCGGCGGCCTCGCGCTGGATCTCCTCGGCCGCCTCCCGGGCCTCCGCGGGGACGTCGCCGTGCTCGGCCACGAGACTGTCGTAGATCGGTACGAAGTCTGAGGGGTTTGTCGTGGTCATGCGGTGCACTTCCTTGGGTACGGATTCCGGGTCGGCGCCCGGCTACCCGATCTATCAAACAGCCATGCTTTGACGTTGATCACACGGGGGCTTCCCATGATCCACAAGTCCCCGGCGCGCCGCAACGCGTGGGGACGCGCCGCGACGCACCGGGACCCGCGGGTCAGTGCGCGGTGGGCGCCGGCTCCAGTACGAAGACCGGGATCTGGCGGTCGGTCTTCGTCTGGTAGTCGGCGTAGTCCGGGTACGCCTCGACGGCGCGCTGCCACCACCGGGCCTTCTCCTCGCCGGTGACCTCGCGCGCGGTCATGTCCTGCCGCAGCGGGCCGTCCTGCAGCTCGACCCGCGGGTCGGCCAGGATGTTGTGGTACCAGACCGGATGCTTGGGGGAGCCGCCGAGCGAGGCGACGACGGCATAGGTGCCATTGTGCTCCACCCGCATCAGCGGGGTCTTGCGGATCCTTCCGCTCTTCGCGCCCAGCGTGGTCAGGACGACCACGGGAAAGCCCCGCAAGGTCGTGCCCTCGGTGCCACCGGAGCTCTCGATCAGCTCGACCTGATCGCGTACGAACTTCGTCGGGCTCGGCTCGTACTTACCCTGCAACGGCATGATGTCCGTCCCCTTGTCTCGTGTGCGGAAACTCGCCTTGTGTCTCCCCGTGCCGATGGTCAACACGGGGAGTACGCGAGATCATCCCGAGGGCTCCGGCCGTCGGGGCGGCGACACGAGGGGAACGGTCGCCCGGCTGGGGGTTCCGCCCGCGGGCCGGGGTCCGCGGGCTGGGGGTTCGTTACGCCGTCAAGCGGCGTTGGCCGGGGGAGGGCGAGGG
>NZ_LAKD02000031.1 GCF_000968685.2 Streptomyces antioxidans | reverse complement strand
ACCTCAGCGTGGTGAGCGGGAGCGGGCATCAGGGAGCAGCCTCGGGTACGGGGTGGGGGGCCGGTAGGGGGAATCGGGAGCGGAGGCTTGCGGCCAGGGGTGTGCGCCCCGCGCGGAGGGGGGCGGCTCGGGGCGGGCGGGGACGCGGCTAGATGGCCATGCCGTACACGATCGTGAAGAGCGTGCCCAGGGATCCGATGATGAACACACCGGTCAGGCCCGCGACGATCAGCCCCTTGCCCTGCTCCGCGCTGAAGGTGTCCCGCAGGGCCGTCGCGCCGATCCGCTGCTTGGCCGCGCCCCAGATGGCGATGCCGAAGCACAGCAGCAGTGCGACCGCCATCACGACCTCGATCATGACGCGGGCCTCGCTGCCCAGGCTGCCGAACGGGCCCCAGTCTGGGGCGATTCCGCCGATGATGGTGTTGATGTCGCCCTTTTCGGCCGCTAGGAACATGATGAACTCACCGCCCCTTGTGGGTTGTTGTGCCTCTTCGCCAGCATGGCGTGGGTCAGCCTCTATCTTCGCTGATGAATCCGCTTCCGCAGGTCGGCTTGGCGGCATTTCTTGGCGGATCTCATGCGTGTTGTGGGACACGCCCGTCCGACGGACATGTGAGGCATGTCAACGGAGTGTCATATGGTCACTCTGTGTATCACGCGGGTGAGCGTCAGGCAACGTTCCGTGAGGGGCTGAGAGGTGCCACCGATGGCTCATTACTGATGGCCCATTGGTGAAGGGCCATCAGTAGGGCCGTCGTCCAGGGCCCCTGCCCCTCTGCGTCCGCGCCCTCCGCGCGCCCGTCCTTCCGCACCCCGCCCCCTCACTTCCCCGCGGGCTCGTCCTTCTCCGACCCCGCTTCCGACCCCTCCTCCGCCTCCGACTCCGTAAGGTCCGCGAAGTCGTCGAACTCGCCCGCCTTGACGCCCTTGATGAACGCGTCCCACTTGGCCCGGGTGGTGACGACCACGGTTTCCGGGTCGTTGCTCTCGCGCATCAGGATCTGGTCGTCGGGGCCCACGGCCACCTCGAGGTAGGGGGCGCCCTCCGGGTGGTCGGCGGGGGCGGCCCGCTGCCAGTCGAGCTCTTGCCAGTCGAGCCGTGTCATCTGCGGTCCCCAGGGTCGTGGTGCTCGGACGGCTGGACTCTACGCGGTCCGCGACCCCGCGAGAGGCGGCCGAGGCGGGGCGGTGGGGCGTGCGGGGCGGGTCGGCGGCGCACAAGGGGGCGCGCGTTGGCGGCGGTCGTCTGGTTTCGGCTGGGGAGCGGCTGATTTTCGCCGTACGGGCGGAAAGCGCGTTCGCTTGGCGGGTGAATGGGGGAGGATGGCCGGGTGCGTAAGGTCTGGCTGGGTGTCAGTGTCGGTCTCGGAGTCTCCTTTTCCTTCGTCGCGCTGCTCGTCGTCGGTACCTACATGGTCGCGGCGGACCTCCTCGGCGGTGCCGGCGGTAAGGCCGTCGGGCTGGCCAAGGGTGCCGTTCCCGCCACGTACGAGCCGCTGATCCAGCAGTACGGGAACTCCTGCCCGGCCATCAACCCGGCGCTCCTCGCCGCGCAGCTCTACCAGGAGAGCGGCTGGAACGCGAAGGCGCAGAGCCCGGCCAACGCCAAGGGGATAGCGCAGTTCATCCCCGCCACCTGGGCCTCGCACGGGGTCGACGGCAATAAGGACGGCGTCAAGGACATCTGGGACCCGCAGGACGCGATCCCGTCGGCGGCCGCCTATGACTGCTCGCTCGCCAAGTACGTCAAGGATGTGCCGGGCAATCAGACGCACAACATGCTGGCCTCGTACAACGCGGGCGCCTATGCCGTGATCAAGTACGACGGGGTGCCGCCTTACCGCGAGACCCAGAACTACGTGAAGACCATCACCACCCTCGCCAAGAGCTTCGAGGCGCCGGTCCAGAAGGTCCAGCCCTCCCAGCAGTCGGCCGGGGCGATCTATTTCGCGCAGAAGCAGCTCGGCAAGCCCTACCTCTGGGGCGGGAACGGCACGCCGGAGGAGGGCGGGCGGTTCGACTGCTCGGGGCTGACGAAGGCGGCGTACAAAACGGTCGGCATCGATCTGCCGCGCGTCGCCAACGACCAGTGGAACGCCGGACCGCATCCCAAACGGAGCGAGCTGCTCCCCGGGGATCTGGTCTTCTTCGCCTATGACCTCGACGATCCGAGGTCGATCCACCACGTGGGGATCTATGTGGGCGGCGGCTACATGATCAATGCGCCCTACACCGGTGCGGTGATCCGTTTTGACAAGATCGACTCGCCGGACTACATCGGTGCTACGCGGGTGACTCAGGATGGCGCGAAAGCGCTGCCGCGGGCGAACCCCGCGTAAGGATTCCCCCTGAGCTGCGACGATCGGTCACCCTTCGATAACAGCCCGGTGATCTTTGGGTGGAGTACGGAACCCCTGGCGGGAACAGGGCGTTCCCTGGAGGTGGATCGAGGCGTGGATCAGCGTGGATCGACGGCGGACTCTCCGGCGCCGGTCGCGTTGCCACGGCTCGCGAGGCATCACGGGGGGTCGGCAGCTGCACGTAGTGACAGGCAAGAGATAAGGGGCCACGGCATATGGCTGGACTCGCACTGGACGGGTCGAACCCCGATGTCAGCCTTCTCTACGACATCAACGGGCTGGCGAAGGACGCCCCCCACTGGTTCGACCGCGTCATGGAGTTCGTCGGCGAGTACGGGATCGTCATCGGGCTCGTCCTGGTGACCCTGGCCGCCTGGTGGAGCGTGCGGAAGCGGCCGCAGGAGGCGCCGTCCGCCGTCGCCGGGCTGGTGTGGGCGCCGCTCGCCGCCGGGCTGGCGCTGGTGGCCAATATCCCCATCCGCGGCTTCGTCGAGCGGCCCAGGCCCTTCAAGGACCATCAGGGGCTCGACGTCCTGGTGGCGGGCAAGACCGACTTCTCGTTCGTCAGCGACCACGCGACGCTGACCATGGCGGTCGCCGTCGGCGTCTTCATGGCCCATCGCGCGTATGGGGTCGCCGCCATAGGGCTCGCCCTGCTGGAAGGGTTCTGCCGCGTCTATATGGGCGTTCACTACCCGACCGATGTGATCGGCGGATTCGCCCTGGGGACGGCGGTCACGCTACTGCTCGCGCCGCTCGCGATGATGCTGCTGACCCCGCTGACCACGGCGGTCGCGGGTTCGCGCGTCGGCCGCTTGATACGGGCCGAGCCCGCCGCCACCGGCCAGGACGCGGACGAGGGGTGCGCGGAGGTCGCCGAGTCCCGCTCGGTGGGCGGCGGCCACGGGAACAAGGACCTGGCGGCCTGACGGCATCCTTACGGACGCCGCGAACCCGGACACGGATATGGGGAAGGCCCGGCAGCCGCCGGGCCTTCCCCATATCCGTGTCCCAGCCGTTCGACCTCCGGCCAAGAGCAGGGACCTCACAGCGCCTGCGGGAAGTCGAAGAGCCGGCCCGGGTCGTAACGCTTCTTCACCCGCGTCAGCTTGTCGGCGGCCGGGCCGTAGTAGGCCGAGCGCCAGTCCTTCAGCGACGCGTCCGTGTAGTTCTGGTACGCCGCCCCCGAGGCGTATCGCCGCATCGCCTTATGGGCGCCGTCCAGCCAGGCGTTGCCCGCGGTGCCCGAGCCGCCCGCCGCCCAGGACGCGGTGTACTGAGCGAGGAACCGCGAGCGGCGGTGGACGAAGGACGTGGCCGTGGGCGAGACCCGGTTGACCGCCCCGCCCAGCGCGGTGAGCGCGACGCTGACCGCGCCCCCGCCGCCGGTGCGCCGCCCGTAGCGCTCCAGCTGGTCCAGCATCGCCCGGACGCCCGACTGGCTCAGCGAGCGGTCGAAGAAGTCCGAGCGCGCGGCGTAGGTCTCGCGGTTCAGCGTCCCGGAGGCGCTGCGGCCGGGCTTGTCGCCGGACAGATGGCAGTTGGCCGTGGAGGTGTCGCCGCAGCCCGCGTACATCCGCATGGCGTCGACGTAGCCGCGGCGGCCCAGGCTGACCCGCGAGGCGGGGCCCGGGCCGCCCGGCCCGTCGGCGAGCTCGTCCACCGCGTTCTGCAGCGCACCGTAGGTGCCGAGCGAGAAGCAGCTGATGGAGACGGTGGGGGTGCGCCCGGGGGCGGCCGACAGATGCAGCGTCGACCAGATCTCGTCCGGCTGGTCCGGGCCCCACTTCTGCCAGGCGCTCAGCACCTTCGCGGCCTTGGACCATGGCCATGACATGTAACAGGTCACGCCGTCGGCCGCGTCATGCGTACGGAAGCGCAGTTCGGTGACGACGCCGAAGTTGCCGTTGCCAGCGCCGCGCAGCGCCCAGAACAGCTCGGCCTCGCGGCTCTTGGAGACCTCCAGGGTCTTGCCGTCCGCGGTGACGATGGTGGCACCCGTAAGGCTGTCGGCGGTCAGTCCGTACGCCCGGGAGACCACGCCGTGGCCGCCGCCGAGGGTCAGCCCCGATATGCCGACGCTCGGGCAGGAGCCGCCGGGGACGGTGACCCCGCGGGCGCCCAGTCTGGTGTAGACGTCGATGAGCTTGGCGCCGGCGCCGATCCGCGCCTCGCCGGAGGTCGTACGGATCGAGGAGAGCGCGGAGACATCGATGACGAGACGGCCGTCGCCGCTCGACCAGCCGGCGTAGGAGTGACCGCCGTTGCGGATCGCGACGGGGGCGCCGTGGCGCCGGGCGAAGTCCAGACAGGCGGAGATGTCCGAGGTGTTCTCTATATAGGCGACGGCGGCCGGGCGCAGATGGTCGAAGCGGGTGTTGTAGAGCCGGCTGGCGGAGGTGTAGTCGGAGTCTCCGGGGCGCACCAGGTCGCCCTGGAGGTCCTTGCCGAGGGCGCTCCAGTCCGCGGACTTCGGCTTGCCGTCGACGGCGCCGCGACTGCCACTGGCCGAAGGTGACCCGGCGTCCGACGCCGAGGAGGAGCCGACCGGGCTCGAGTCACCGCCGGCCTTCCCGCCGTCGTCGCACGCGGTGACCCCCGTGGCGGTGGCCGCCAGCCCGGTGCCCGCTGCTGCCAGCAGTGTCCGCCGGTTCATGGCGGTGTCCCCTCCCTGTCGACCTGCCCCCAACCGTCGACCGGGCGACTGCGAAGTCGGCCCGGTCCCTTGGTCAGAGGGGCGGACCGGGGGATGTGGTTCCGGCCGTGGCCGAAGAGTTGCCTGGGGGCGGACAACCGGCGCCAATCGGGCGCGTACGATCCGGACCGCGCCGGTCCGGCTCAATGCCGCACCGGACCGGAGCGCTATCGCGCCGGACCAGTTCGCTACCGCACCGGACCGGCTCGATCCGCGCTATTCGGACGAGTCCGATGAATCGCTTGTGCCGGACGAGGAGTGACGGGCCGTCGCATGGTCCGCCGCGTCATCGCGGGCGACGGCTCTGGCACGACGGGCCGGACCGTGCCACCCGCAGGAGCAGCGGGCGACGGAGAAGGAGCCCCGCTCCACGGTCGTGGTGGTGAGGTGGTTCCGGCCGGGGCGCATGTCGCCTGAGTCGAGCACATGACCACGCTACCGGGCCGTGACGAGCCGCCGGTGTGAATCGTTAAACGAACAAGTACCAAGCGGGACGAGCGTGGCCAGGGGGTCGACGGTCGATGGTGTTCCAGCAGCGCGGGCTCGGCGTGCGGAGACGGGTGAGAGCGGTCGCCGGAGCCGTGTCGGGCGGCCTGCTGGCCGTGTCGCTTGCGACCGTGAGCGGCTGTTCCACCGAGACGGCGGCCGATGAGCGACCGAGCGGCACCGCGCGCGAGAGCGCGGTCACGGTGCTGCACCGGGCCGCGGCCGTGCTGGTCAAGTCGGGCAGCTCGCGGGTCCGTACGACCATGGAGACGGCGACGGGCGGCACCCGGGTGTCCATCCGGGGCGCCGGTGCATATGACTTCGAGAAGCGGCTGGGGCGGCTGCGGCTGCTGCTGCCCGGGGACGCGATGGGGACCCCCGAGCATCCGCCGATCACCGAACTCCTGACCTCCGGAGCGCTTTTCATGCGCAATCGCGGTGCGGGCATTCCCCGCGACAAATGGGTGCGGGTGGATACGACGGACATTCCCGACGGCAATCTGGTCACCGGCGGGGCCACGGATCCGCTGACCGCGGCCGAGCTGCTGCGCGGGGTGCGGAAGGCCAGTCTGGTCGGCGAGGAGGGGCTGGGCGGGGACCTGGTGCGCCACTACCGCGGCACCATCGACATCGGCCGGGCGGCGCGGGCCGCGTCGGAGGGCGCGCGGGGATCGCTGGCGGCCGCGGCCAGGGGGTTCGACGAGAGCACGGTGCGCTTCGACGCGTATCTCGATGGACTCGGGCGGCTGCGCGAGGTGCGCCACCGGTTCACGGTGCCCAGCAGGGTCGGCGGTCAGCGGGCGGCGGAGAGCCCGGACGCCGCCGGGCGGCACCGCGGCGAGCTGGGGGTCGCCTCGACCACGCAGCTGTATGACTTCGGGGTCCCCGCCGAGGTGGTGCTCCCCAAGCCCACGGATATCTACACAGGAAAGGTCGGATCACCTCAGAAGTAGTCGGAGGGGCCCGCTTTGCCCTTCGAAATGGCCCATCCGTGCCATGCGCGGAGTGTGTACCGATCCCTACGCTGGGAAGCCGCTGCTCGAAAGTGCTCGCAGGTGCTCGCTGGAGGAGGTGAAACACGTGGTTGCGCGTCGCGGCTCGTCGGGCCCGGACCCCGTGGCCCTCGTCGAAATCGATCTCTATGGTGACTTGATGATCGCTGCGTCGAGCGCGGACGAGGACAGGCTCAGTACGGACCGTATCGACGAGGTGCTCCGGGTGCAGGCCGACCGACCAGATTCGGCCGAGGAGGCGAAGGCCGCCGTCCCGGAGGCCGGTGCCGGGAGCCCGGACACCCCGTAGCGGACGCCCCCTGGCGATGTCGATCGCCGATGCCGCCGTCTCGCCGGCGGGCGCCCAGCGGCCCCGCCCGGCGAGCGGCGAGCGGACGGACGTGTCCACGCCGCGAGACGGGCCCCTGCGGGCGCTGACCGGGAAGCGCCCCGTATCCGCGCTCAGGTCCGCAGCAGCCGGGCGATCGCCGCCGTGGCCTCGGCCACCTTGGCGTCGACCTCTCCCGTGCCCTCCGCCTCGCCCTGGGCGGCGCTCTCCACGGCCGCGCTGGCGACACAGTGGCGCAGATGCTCCTCGAGCAGCTGGAGGGCGAAGGACTGGAGCGCCTTGGTGCTCGCCGAGACCTGGGTGAGTATGTCGATGCAGTAGACGTCTTCCTCGACCATTCTCTGCAATCCCCTGATCTGGCCCTCGATCCGGCGCAGTCGCTTCAGATGCTGATCCTTTTGTTTGGCGTATCCATGCCCGCGGTGGGGTACGGAGTCCTGGGCGGAGGTGTGCCCGGACGCCTGGCCCCGCTCGTCGCCGTCGGTGGGCGCGGTGGTGTCGGCCGCCGAGGTCGTCATGGCTTCCTCCCGTTGATTACGCTATGTCCGCATATACCCCCGGTGGGTATATGGTACCGCCTTTTCCGGTCGAACCGGGCCCCCGTGCTGAGCACTCTGCCCCATGGGCGACACTGGGAACGCCGGTTACCGTGGCCGGAAGATGCGCCTAGCATCGTCGAGTCCCCATCCGCTGCATTCCGAGGATCCCCAGTGCGCTTTCGTCTGACCCCCAGGGAGACGAGCTTCTACGACATGTTCGCCGCGTCCGCGGACAACATCGTGACCGGCTCCAAGCTCCTGATGGAACTGCTCGGGGCGGACTCCTCCGCTCGTACCGAGATCGCGGAGCGGATGAGGGCCGCGGAGCACGCGGGGGACGACGCCACGCACGCGATCTTCCACCAGCTGAACTCCTCCTTCATCACGCCCTTCGACCGCGAGGACATCTACTCCCTGGCCTCGTCCCTCGACGACATCATGGACTTCATGGAGGAGGCCGTCGACCTGGTCGTCCTCTACCAGGTGGACGAGCTGCCCAAGGGCGTCGAGCAGCAGATCGAGGTGCTGGCGCGGGCGGCCGAGCTGACCGCGGAGGCCATGCCGAATCTGCGCACCATGACCAACCTCACGGAGTACTGGATCGAGGTCAACCGGCTGGAGAACCAGGCGGACCAGATCCACCGCAAGCTCCTGGCCCACCTCTTCAACGGCAAGTACGACGCCATCGAGGTGCTCAAGCTCAAGCAGATCGTCGATGTGCTGGAGGAGGCGGCGGACGCCTTCGAGCATGTGGCCAACACGGTCGAGACCATCGCCGTCAAGGAGTCCTGAGCCCGGGCATGGACACCTTCGCGCTTGTCGTGACCATCGCGGTCGCGCTGTTCTTCACCTATACCAACGGTTTCCACGACTCGGCCAACGCCATCGCGACCTCGGTCTCCACCCGGGCGCTGACCCCGCGGGCGGCGCTCGCGATGGCCGCCGTGATGAACCTCGCGGGTGCCTTTCTCGGCAGCGGCGTCGCCAAGACCGTCAGCGAGGGCCTGATCGCCACCCCGACCGGCGACCAAGGCATGATGATCTTGTTCGCCGGACTGGTCGGCGCGATCGCCTGGAACATGGTGACGTGGTACTACGGCCTGCCGTCCTCCTCCTCACACGCGCTGTTCGGCGGGCTGGTCGGCGCGGCGCTCGCGGGGGCGAGCACGGTCCACTGGGACGGGGTGCTGGAGAAGATCGTCATCCCGATGGTCCTCTCGCCCATCGTCGGCCTGGTGCTGGGCTACTTCGTGATGGTGATCATCCTCTGGATATTCCGTGACGCGAACCCGCACAAGGCCAAACGCGGCTTCCGGATAGCCCAGACCGTCTCGGCGGCGGGCATGGCGCTCGGCCACGGCCTCCAGGACGCCCAGAAGACCATGGGTGTTGTGGTGATGGCCCTGGTCATCGGGGGTGTCGAGGACGAAGGCGACGCGATTCCGGTGTGGGTGAAGATCTCCTGCGCCGCGATGCTGTCGCTCGGCACCTACGCGGGCGGCTGGCGCATCATGCGCACGCTGGGACGGCGGATCATCGAGCTGGACCCGCCGCAGGGGTTCGCGGCGGAGACCACGGCGGCAGGCGTCATGTACACGGCGTCGTTCATATTCCAGGCGCCGATCTCGACCACCCATGTCATCACCTCGGCGATCATGGGCGTGGGGGCGACCAAGCGGGTGAGCGCGGTCCGCTGGGGGGTCGCGAAGAACATCGTCCTCGGCTGGTTCATCACCATGCCCGCGGCGGCCGGAGTCGCCGCGCTCAGCTACTGGATCGTCAACCTGGCCTTCGGCTGACCGGCCGGACCGCATGCGCGCACACGATGTGGGCCCGCCCCCGGGAGCCAGGGGCGGGCCCTTCGTCTTGCGGTGGCACCGCCATGCAGCACCGCAGGACGCACTGTCCTCGCCGGTCGTGCGAGGGGCCTGGGTCAGCCGAAGCGGCCGGAGATGTAGTCCTCGGTCGCCTGCACCGACGGGTTGGAGAAGATCCGCTCGGTCTCGTCGATCTCGATCAGCTTGCCGGGCTGGCCGACACCGGCCAGGTTGAAGAAGGCCGTACGGTCGGAGACGCGCGCCGCCTGCTGCATGTTGTGCGTCACGATGACGATCGTGAAGCGCTCCTTGAGCTCACCGATCAGGTCCTCGATGGCGAGCGTGGAGATCGGGTCGAGCGCCGAGCAGGGCTCGTCCATCAGCAGCACATCGGGCTCGACGGCGATGGCACGGGCGATGCACAGCCGCTGCTGCTGACCGCCGGAGAGCCCGGCGCCCGGCTTGTTGAGCCGGTCCTTGACCTCGTTCCACAGGTTGGCGCCCTTGAGGGACTTCTCGACGACGCCCTCGAGCTCGCTCTTCTTGTACGAGCCGTTGAGCTTCAGCCCGGCGGCCACGTTCTCGAAGATGGACATCGTCGGGAACGGGTTGGGGCGCTGGAAGACCATGCCGACCGTGCGCCGCACGGAGACCGGGTCCACCCCCGAGCCGTAGAGGTTCTCGTCGTCGAGCATCACCTTGCCCTCGACCCGGCCGCCGGAGGTGACCTCGTGCATCCGGTTGAGGGTGCGCAGGAAGGTGGACTTCCCGCAGCCCGACGGGCCGATGAAGGCGGTCACCGAGCGGGGCTCGACGGTCATCGAGATGTCCTCGATGGCCTTGTGGCTGCCGTAGTAGGCGGTGAGCCCGCTGACGTCGATGCGCTTGGCCATGTGAATCACTTCTCTTCTTCTCGGCCTCAGCGGCCGGACTTCGGGGCCTTCCAGCGGGCGATGCCGCGGGCCACCAGGTTCAGGATCATGACGAAGGCGATGAGCACGAGCGCCGCTGCCCAGGCCCGGTTGAAGGAGGCCTCGTTGCCGAGCTGCCACTGCTCGTAGATGTAGTAGGGCAGCGACGACTGGGCGCCTTCGAACGGGTTGTTGTTGATCCCCGTGGCGCCGAAGACCAGCAGCACGATGGGCGCGGACTCGCCGGCGATGCGGGCGACCGCGAGCATCACACCCGTGGTGATCCCGCCGATCGCGGTGGGCAGCACCACCTTGAGGATGGTGCGCCACTTGGGCACGCCGAGCGCGAGGGACGCCTCACGCAGCTCGTCCGGAACCAGCTTGAGCATTTCCTCGGTCGAGCGGACGACGATCGGCATCATCAGGATGGCCAGCGCCATGGCACCGGCGAAGCCCGAGTAGCTGAAGCCGAGGATGATGATCCAGAAGCTGAGGATGAACAGACCGGCGACGATCGAGGGGATACCGGTCATCACGTCGACGAAGAAGGTGACGGCCTTGGCGAGCCGGCCGCGGCCGTACTCCACCAGGTAGATGGCGGTCAGCAGGCCGATCGGCACGGCGATGAGCGCGGCGAGGCCGACCTGCTCCAGGGTGCCGATGACCGCGTGGTACGCGCCACCGCCGGGCAGGATCGTCTGCACGCCCTCCATGGAGTGGGCCAGGAAGTAGCCGTCGAGCACCGTACGGCCCCGGTCGACGGTCTCCCAGATCAGGGAGAGCAGCGGGACGACGGCGAGCAGGAAGCAGACCCAGACCAGGCTGGTGGCCAGCCGGTTCCTGGCCTGTCGGCCACCTTCGACCACGGCGCCGAGGGCGTACGAGGCGATGATGAAGACCAGGGCGGCGAACAGGCCCATCTGGAACGGATTGCCCATGCCGAGGGCGGTGCCGAGGCCCGCTCCCAGCGCCAGCGAGACCACGATCAGCGCGTACGGGGCCCATCCGGGCAGCCGGGGCTGCTGGAGGCTCGAGCCGTGGCGCGGGACGTTCTTGTCAACGACGGCGTTACTCATGCGGCGGTCCCCGAGTACTCCTTGCGGCGGGCGATGATCATTCGCGCGGCGCCGTTCACCAGCAGGGTGACGACGAACAGCACCAGACCGGAGGCGATCAGCGCGTCACGGCCGTCGTCGCCCGCTTCCTTGAAGCGGCTGGCGATGTTCTGGGCGAAGGTGCCGCCGCCCGGGTCCAGCAGGCTGGCCTCGATCCGGAAGTTGGAGGACAGCACGGTGGCGACCGCCATGGTCTCGCCGAGCGCACGGCCCAGCCCCAGCATCGAGGCGCTGATGATGCCGGAGCGGCCGAACGGCAGGACCGCCATCCGGATGACCTCCCAGCGGGTGGCGCCGAGCGCCAGCGCCGCCTCCTCGTGCATCTTCGGGACCTGCCGGAACACCTCGCGGCTCACGCTGGTGACGATCGGCAGGATCATGATCGCCAGCAGGATGCCGACGGTGAACAGGGAGCGCGCGGCGCCGCCCTGGTAGCTGAGGATCCCGGTCCAGCCCAGGTAGTCGTCGAACCAGGTGTACAGGCCGGTCAGATGCGGCACGAGGAAGAGCGCGCCCCACAGGCCGTAGACGATGCTGGGGACCGCGGCGAGCAGGTCGATCACATACGCGACCGGGGCGGCCAGCCGGCGGGGGGCGTAGTGCGAGATGAACAGCGCGATGCCCACCGCGATCGGGACCGCGATGAGCATGGCGATGATCGAGCTGACGACGGTGCCGTAGGCGAGGACGGCGATGCCGAACCGCATCGGCGAGGAGCTGGTGTTCCACTCAAGGGTGGTGAGGAAGTTGGCGTCGTCCTTGGAGATCGCGATGGCGGCGCGGTAGGTGAGGAAGGCCGCGATGGCCGCCATGATCACCAGCAGGGCGATACCGGAACCCCGGGAGAGGCCGAGGAAGATCTTGTCACCGGCGCGGCCGGTGGAGCGGGTCCTGACCGTTGACGGCGACCCTGCGGCTGTTGATGTGGGTTCTATTTCCGTTTTCATGGGTTCTCCGGTCTGCGGAGCCTGCTGCGTAGGGGGCTCCTGGCGCGGCGGTGCACCGGACGGTGCGGCTGACTCCGCCGCGGCGGTCGCCGCGGCGGAGTCAGCCGCACTCGGGTCAGGAGAGGCTCTTGACGCTCTCGCGGACCTTGCTGGCGATCTCGGTCGGCAGCGGGGCGTAGCCCAGCTCCTTCAGCGAGGTCTGGCCGCCCTCGCTGGCGACGTAGGTCAGGAAGGACTTGGTCGCGGCGAGGGTGCTCGCCTTGTTGCCCTTGTCACAGGCGATCTCATAGGTGACCAGGGTGATCGGGTAGGCCCCGTCGGCCTTGGTGTCGTAGGCCAGGTCCAGGGCCAGGTCGCTGCCGGTGCCCTTGACCTTGGCCTCGGAGATGGCCTTGGAGGCGTTCTCGACGGTGGCCTGGACCGGGGCGGAGGCGCCGGTGTCCAGGTCGACGGTCTTGATGCTGTTCGCGGTCGCGTAGGAGAGCTCGAAGTAGGAGATCGCGCCCGAGACCTGCTTGACCTGCGAGGAGACACCGGAGGAGCCGTCGGCCGACTGGCCGCCCTCGCCCTCCCACGCCTTGCCGGGCTCATGCGGCCAGGCCTTCGGCGCGGCGGCCTTGAGGTACTTGGTGAAGTTGTCCGTGGTGCCCGACTCATCGGAGCGGTGGAACGCCTGGATCTTGAGGCTCGGAAGCTTCGCGTCCTTGTTCAGGGCCTTGATCGCGGGGTCGTCCCACTTCTTGATCTCGGAGTTGAAGATCTTGCCGAGGACCTCGGCGTTCAGCGTCAGCTCGTCCACACCGGGCACGTTGAAGCCGACGGCGATCGGGCCGCCGACCATCGGCAGGTCAATGGCCTTGCCGCCCTTGCAGACCTTCGCCGAGGACGTGACCTCTTCCGGCTTCAGCGCCGAATCGGAGCCCGCGAAGGCGGTCTTGCCCTGCAGGAACTCCTGGATGCCCGCGCCCGAGCCGGTGGCCTTGTAGTTGAGCTTGGTGTCCTTGCACGCCTCGCCGTAGGTCTTGATCCACAGATCCATGGCGTTCTTCTGCGCGGACGAACCGGAGGCCAGCAGCTGGCCCTTGCCGTCGCACTTGATGTTGGAGGCGGCCTTGGAGTCGCCGCCGCCACCACCGCTGTTGTCGTCGGAGCCGCAGGCCGTGAGGACGAGGGCGCCGGAGACGGCGAGGGCACCGGCGGCGATGGCGCGAAGCCGGTTCTTGCGCTGAAGCTTCACTTTCAGGAGTTCCTTCCAGAAGCCGCCGGTGGGGACGGCGCGATGGGTGGAGCGCACGTGCTGTGGTGTGCGCCCGAGCCGTACTCGGCTCACGCTCAGTAGGGCCGAAAGTAGGCAGATCAGGTGAAGCGGCCTGAGGGGACGAGTTAACGGATGGTGAACCTCGGCCGTCAGTGTGGTGGCCAGGTCACGGCCAGGTCACGGCCGGATCGCGGCGTGGGTGACCTTCTCGTGGAGATCCCCCGGGGCCCGTCCGACACCTGTGCGGCACCCGTCCGGCCAACCGGATCGGGGTGGCTGCTGGCGTAACCGCCGCGTGTCTCTGTCGGATTGCGGTACGGCATGTCACTATCCGTCCCTACGTGCCGGTACGTCAGGTCTGGCGCGCGAGAGGGACAGGAGCGCGCACGGCCGGAGCGGAACGAGAGGAGACCGCGGGTGAGGCGGGACGGGAGTGGGAGGGGTGTGAGCGTCGCCGCGGCCACCGCGCTCGTCTGCGCGCTGGGACTGTCGGCCGTGCCGGAGGCGGCGTACGCCGCGCCCGGGGAGCCGGGGCCGACGCCGGGCGGCGGGACCGGCGGCGGGACCGGGGACCGGAGCCTGGAGTCGGTCCGTCAGGAGGTCGAGGGGCTTTACCGCAAGGCGGAGTCCGCCACCGACGCCTACAACCTGGCGCGGGAGCGGCAGACCCGGCAGGAGAAGTCCATCCTGAAGATCGCCCGAGCCGTGGTGAAGGCCCAGAAGGAGATGGCCGGACTGCGCAAGCGGGCCGGGGCGATGGCCCGGGCCCAGTACCGCGGCGGCGGGATGCCCGCGGAGGCGCGGCTGTTCCTCAACGCCGACCCGGGTGACTTCCTCGACGGCGTCACCCTCGCGCGCAAGGGCGAGAAGGCGACCCACGGACTGATCGGCCGCCTGGCGCGCACCCAGGTGGCGCTGGACCGCTACGCCGAATCGGCCTCCAAGGAGTGGGAACGGCTGGACCGCAGCCGTGCGAAGAAGGCGGCGGCGAAGAAGGAGATCCTGCGCAAGCTGGCCCGGGCGCAGCGGCTGGAGTCCCGGCTGGCGGAGGACGAGCGGGAGCGGCTGCGCGGGCTGGAGGAGGACAAGGCCCGCAGCTCGCAGGCGAAGTGGCTGGACACCGGGATACTGCGGGAGCTCGGCAGCGGCGCCACCGCGAGGGGCGGGCGCGCGGTCGGCTTCGCCAAGGACCAGCTCGGCAAGAACTACGTATGGGGCGCGGTGGGGCCGGACACCTATGACTGCTCCGGGCTGACCCAGCGGGCGTGGGCGGCGGCCGGGCGGGCGATCCCGCGGACCTCACAGGAGCAGTGGCGGCTGCTGCCGAAGGTGGGCGTGCGGGACATGCGCCCGGGCGATCTGATCATCTACTTCCGGGACGCGAGCCATGTGGCGATGTACGTGGGCGGCGGCGCGATGATCCACGCCCCCCGCCCCGGCCGCCAGGTGACGGTCGCGGGCGCGGGTTCGATGCCGATCCTTGGCGTGGTGCGGCCGAACGCGAGGTAGCACCGGCCGCACCGATGGCTTCAGGCCGGAGGCAGCTCGTTCAGGGCCGTCTCGAAGGCGTCGTACGCGCGTTGGCCGAAGAGAACGAAACGGGCCTCGGTGACCGAAGTGTCCGTATCGCGCACGGTGGTGAGGGCGATACGGGCCGCGTCGTCGAGGGGCCAGCGGTAGACGCCCGTGGAAACGGCCGGGAAGGCCACCGTCAGGGCGCCGAGTTCGTCGGCGATCCGCAGCGAGTCGCGGTAGCAGGAGGCGAGGGTGGCCGAGCGGTCCTCGGTCGCGGAAAAGACCGGTCCGACCGTATGGATCACCCAGCGGGCGGGCAGCCGCCCGGCCGTGGTGGCGACCGCCGCACCGGCCGGAAGGCCCTTGCCGTAGTGGGATGCGCGCAGATCGCGGCATTCACCCAGAATGTCGGGTCCGCCCCGCCGATGGATGGCTCCGTCGACGCCACCCCCTCCCAACAGGGAGGAGTTGGCCGCGTTCACGACCGCGTCGACGCTCTGCTCGGTGATATCGCCCAGCACCAGCGTGATGTTCGTCATCCCGGGATTGTCTCGTGGGCCACCAAGTGCCGCATGACGTGCGGCATATGACAAAAGTACGTGCCTGGAGGTCATTCCGTGAAACCGCCGCCTAGCGCTAAGGTCGCCTGGCAGTATCCGGTACCCGCGCCCTGGCGCCACTGAAACCGACCAGTCGGTGCGTACCGGAATCCCACTCGCGCTCCACCGGTCGGCGGAGCGCGCCCTCGGGGGGAGGGAAGGAATCGAGCGATGTCCGTACCCGTGCCGAGGCAACGGGAGGCACCGGCCCAGTCGGCCGGTCCCGCCACCCTGCCCGACAACGGGCTCACCCTGCTGGTGATCGAGGACGATCCGTCCGGTGCCTTCAACGTTCCCGAGATGCTGGACACCGAGGGTAACCGGGTCCGCATCCGTACCGCCCGCAACCTGACCGAGGCCAGCCGGCTGCTCACCGACGGGGTGCAGTGCATCCTGCTGGCCCTGCCGGGCCCGTGCCACGAGGGCGTGGACTCGCTGGCCACGCTGCGCTCGGTGCTCAGGCTCGCGCCCTCGCACGCCGTCCTCGTCCTCACCGTCGAGGACGACGCCGAGCGCGCCGCCGAGGCGGTGCGGGTGGGCGCCCAGGACTTCCTCTTCCGCGGTGAGCTGGACGGCCGGATCCTCAGCCGCGCCATCCGCTACGCCGTCGAGCGCAAACGCTCCGACCTCGCCCAGCGCCAGCTCACCGAGTCACGGCTGCGCGCCCAGGAGAACGCCCGGCTGGAGCGCGGACTGCTGCCCACCCCGCTGCTGGACGGCTCGGGGCTGCGCTTCGCCGCCCGCTACCGGCCCGGCCGCAGCCGCGCCCTGCTCGGCGGCGACTTCTACGACACCGTCCGCACCCCGGACGGTACGGTCCACGCGATGATCGGCGACGTCTGCGGCCACGGCCCGGACGAGGCCGCCCTCGGTGTGGAGCTGCGGATCGCCTGGCGCGCCCTGACCTTCGCCGGGCTCTGCGGCGATCAGCTGCTCGGCACCCTTCAGCAGGTGCTGGAGAACGAACGCGCGGACGATGAGATCTTCGCCACACTGTGCACGGTCGACATCGCCTCGGACGGCCGCCGGGCCGGGGTCTGTCTGGCCGGGCACCCCTCACCGCTGGCGATCCGCCCGAGCATGGCGCCCCGGCTGCTGCCGACCGACGAGAACGGCCCGGCGCTCGGACTGCTGCCGAACGCCCGCTGGCCGCGCCGTGAGGTCGAGCTCGGCGGGGCGTGGAGCCTGATGATGTACACCGACGGGCTGAT
This sequence comes from Streptomyces antioxidans, assembly GCF_000968685.2. Taxonomy (GTDB): domain Bacteria; phylum Actinomycetota; class Actinomycetes; order Streptomycetales; family Streptomycetaceae; genus Streptomyces; species Streptomyces antioxidans. The sequence continues at coordinate 70,164 of NZ_LAKD02000031.1, read as the reverse complement.
CGAGGGCCGCGTCGGGCAGGGGGTGCAGCGGCTCGGCCAGGAGGGGATGGTCGAGATCGTGGCGCGTCAGGTCGCGGAGGGACGGCGCGGCGAGGAACTGCTGGACGCGACCGTCACCGAGGTGCGCTCGCTGAACGGCGGGGAGCTGACCGACGATCTGGCGGTGCTGCTGCTGGACCGCGGCTGACCGGCCGCCGCCCGTATCCGCTCACGGTCCGTCGCCTGCTAACGATGGCTTTCGGCCGCTTGCAGCCGTGATCGGCTGTTACCGGCCGTTGAAGGGTCCGTAAGGGCCGTCGGAGCTGGAGCCGCGGCCGCGCGGCCAGCGGCGGCCACCGCCGGAGATCTGCCGCAGCGCGGGCCGGACGTCGACGATGTACACGATCGTCGCGATCAGTCCGATGATGGGCAGGAAGTCCAGGATTCCCATGAAGAAGTTCACCGCGGCCGCGAGGCCGAGGATGATCAACCAGAATGCCTTGGTCTGCTTGTTCGCCGCCCTGTACGCGTCCTCCCGGCGGATCGCCGAGTCGAAGAAGGCGAAGAGGCTGAAGAGGAGCAGGGCCCAGGAGACCCAGTACATCAGCTTGCCGAAGCCTTCAACCAGCACGCCGTCCACCGCCTAGAAGATATGTATGGGAAGCGTTCCTGCGGGCCACCGTACCCGCCCACCGGGCCGGGCACGCAGGGTATACCCGGCGTACCCGGCCCGGTCGTGGAGGTGCGCCCCCTCAGCCGGCCGACTTCGGCTCCGGCTTCTTGGCGGCGCCGGCGGGCTTGTTGCCGCGGGCCGGGGCCTTCTTGGCCTGGGAGGCCGACGAGGCCGCGGACGACTGCGCGCCCGAGTGGCCGGAGCCGCCCGAAGCGGCCGGGGTGGCCGGCTTGGCCGTGGTGCCCGACGCGGCCGGGGTGGTCGGCTTGGACGTGGACTTCGGCGTCTCCTTGGACGAGTCCACGGCGACCGACTGCGACGGCGCCTTGGACCGGGCGGCGTGGCCGTCCCGCGCCCCCTTGGGCTCGATCGCGTCGGCGATGTCGACGACCTCGTCGGCCGCCTCACCGCGCCAGTTCCGCACGACCTCCTGGCCGTGCTCGGCCACCTCGTCGTACCGCTCCCGCGCCTTCACGGCCATCTCGGCGGCCCGGCCCACACCCTGCAGGGCGAGCTCCTGCGCGGTGTCGCGCAGCCGCTTGATGTCGGTGTCGAGCGTGCCCAGCAGCTCGCTGAACTTGTCCTGGGCCCCCTTGGCCTGCTGGGAGACCCGCTCCTGCACGACCTTGGGGTCGGTGCTGCGCACCGCGTTCAGGCGCTCCGGAGCCTCCGCGACGATCTTCTCGACGAACGACGGCACCTCCTTGAGCTTCTGGGCGGCGATGTCGGCCGTGCCCGCCACGAAGTACAGCGGGGTCGGGTCGGTGAGGGTCTTGCGTACGTCGTCGGTGATGGCCATGGTGATGGTCCTCCCGGATCAGTTCGAGGGTGTGGCGACGTCGGCGCCGGTGTCGGGGGTGTCGGAGGCGTTGTCCGAGGCGGTCTGGAGTCCGTTCTCCTTGCGGAAGGACTCGTAGATCTGCAGCAGGACCTGCTTCTGCCGCTCATTGATCGAGGGGTCGGCGAGTATCACGCTGCGCACCTCGGTCTCTTCGCGGTCCCGCTCGTCGAGGATCCCCGCCTGTACGTACAGGGTCTCGGCGGATATCCGCAGTGCCTTCGCCAGCTGCTGCAGGATCTCGGCGCTCGGCTTGCGCAGCCCGCGCTCGATCTGGCTGAGGTACGGATTGGACACCCCGGCCGCATCGGCCAGCTGCCGCAGCGACAGCTGCGCACTGCGCCGCTGCTCCCGCAGGAACCCGCCGAGGTTGCCGACGTTGAGTGATGCCATGCCTCGATGGTGCAGCAGGTGTGCTAACTATTGCAAGCATTTGCTTGCAATAGTGGCGCGCGTCATGTCGCGATGTTCACAACACATCTTTTGAAACAACTGTTGTAGGTCTAATCTGCGCCTATGACCTCTTCGTCCACCACGCCCGACGAGCCCGCCGAGGAAAGGGAACGGGACGTACGGCTCGACACCGCCAGGCTGCGCGTGCTCGCCCACCCGGTGCGGCTGAACGTACTGACCCTGCTGCGCCAGCGCGGTCCGGCGACTGCCACGCGGATCGCTGATGAACTCGGTATCAACCCCGGCTCGGCGAGCTATCACCTGCGTCGCCTCGCGGCCGGCGGGCTCATCGTGGAGGAACCGGATCGCGGCACTGGACGCGAGCGGTGGTGGAGGTCCGCGCACCGTCAGTCGATCCATGACCCGGCGACCGAACCCGTGGAACAGAGCGAAGCCGGACGGGCCTACGCACAGGCCGTCGTCCTCGCCTGCGTCGACCGCCTGCAGCGGGCCGCGCAAGAAGTGCCGCTGCTTCCCGCGGAGTGGTACGAGGCCAGCACGTTCGGCGACTTCGTCCTCCGGCTGTCCCCTGCGGACGTCGAGCGGGTACGGGCCGAGATCTTCGAGGTGATCTCCCGCCACCGGCGCGCCGAGGTCGAGGCGTCCCCCGCCGCCGTCCCGGTGTCGCTGCAGGTACAGGCGTTTCCGGTGCCCGGGACCGTTGAGCTCGGCGCGGGTGACACATGACCTCGTGCGACACGGCCCCGTCCGTGCGGCCCGCGTACCGGGACACCAACGTCCTGCGCTGGCTCGCCGCCTACACCGCCTCCGTCACCGGTGACGTGGTCTACCTCCTCGCCCTCTCCTGGTCCGCCACTCGCGCCGCGGGACCGTCGCAGGTCGGTCTGGTGATCTCCGCCGGGGCGTTACCCCGGGCGGTGCTCATGCTCGGCGGGGGCGTGGTGGCGGATCGGTTCGGGCCCCGCCGGGTCGCCGTCGTCAGCGACGCGACCCGCTGCGTCGTCATTCTCGGTGCCGCAGCGGCCGTGCTGCTGATCTCGCCGAGGCTTTGGCTGCTCATTCCGGTGGCCTTGCTGTTCGGCGTGGTCGACGCGGTGTTCATGCCGACGGTGGGCGCGCTTCCGCCGCGCATCACAACCCCGGAACAACTCGCCCGCGTCCAGGGGATGCGGGGCCTTTCGATCCGGCTGAGCAATGCCGTGGGCCCTCTCCTGGCCGGGGCCGTACTCACGGCGGGCGGCGCGGTGGGCGCGTTCGCAGCCGCCGGTTCGCTGTTCGCCATCTCCCTGGCCCTGCTGCTCACGGTGAAAGTCTCGCCTTTGCCCGCGCCCCGGCAACGCACGTCCGTCCACCGTGAGTTGGGCGACGGCCTGCGCTATATCCGCAAGCATCAGCTGCTGGGACCACTGGTCACGGTGATCGGCCTGAGCGACATGTGCTTCAGCGGCCCGGTCGCCGCCGGTCTGGTGCTCTTGGCGGACGAACGCGGATGGGGCGCCGCGGGCATGGGGTGGATCGCGAGCGCGTTCAGCGTCGGAGCCGCGGTTGCCGCGCTGCTGCTCACGGTGCGGACTCGTATCCCACGTGCCGGGCTGGCGATGTCCGGCGCGTTGTTCATCACGGCCGTGGGAGCGGTCGCCCTGGGGAACGCGCGGTCTCTGCCCTTCGCCGTCGCGTTCGGCGCGTTGATCGGCTTGACGAACGGGATCACCGCGACGGTGACCGGTGCCCTGGTCCAGACGGAGACCGACCCCCGGTATCTGGGCCGGGTCACCTCGGTCACGACTCTGTGCGCACTGGGGCTGGCCCCGGTCCTCTTCCCCGTCGTCGGCTTCACGGTGGCCGCGTGGGGCGCCGCTGTGTTCTTCACCGTCTGCGGCGGGATCTGCCTGGTCGCCGCGGTGTTCGGGATGTCCGCTTCAGTGTTGCGCCGTGCCGAGCTCCAGGACGGCAGCCAGCTCCGTCGCCGAAACCCCGGGTCGGGGTCCTCGTAGGGCGACAGTCGACGTGACGGGTCACCGCCGGGTCCGGCCCAGCGGGCATCAGTCGGTGACGCGGTCTTCCGGCGTGGAACGGGCGAGTTCGACGAGCGTGCCCAGCGCTCGGGCGAGGACGTCCCGAGCGGGCGAGGCGAGCCCCAGGCGGACGGCGTTGGGGGCGTGGTGGCCGTTGACGGTGAACGCGGCGGCGGGCACCACCCCGATGCCGTGCCGCGCGGCGGCGGCGACGAACGTGTCAGCGCGCCATGGTCGGGGCAGCTGCCACCAGCAGTAGTAGGAACGCGGATCAGTTCGCACGGCGAAGTCGGCGAGGTGCCCGGCGGCGATCCCCTGCCGTACCGCCGCTTCCCGCTGCTTGGCCGCCACCAGCTTCTGCACGGTGCCGTCCCGCTGCCAGCGGTGGGCGGCCTCCAGCGCGAAGCGCATGGGCGTCCAGCCGCCCGACCGCAGGGAGGCGGCGATCTCACCCGTCAGGGCGGTGGGCGCCACCGCGAAGCCGTTGGAGTTCCAGTCCTCCCGGATCGGGGCGCGTACCGGCCCCGGCGGTGAGCCGGTGCTGCTCGCCGACCAGAACCGCACCAAGTGGAACCGCCTGCTCATCCGCCGGGGGGTCGAGGCCCTTCAGCGGGCGGGCCGGGGTCCGTACTCCCTCCAGGCCGCCATCGCCGCCTGCCACGCACGGGCGATCCGCTACGAGGACACCGACTGGGCCGCCATCGCCGCCCTCTACGGCCGGCTGATGGCGCTGGCCCCGTCCCCGGTGGTGGAGCTCAACCGGGCGGTCGCCGTGGCGATGGCGGAGGGGCCCGCGGCGGGTCTGGGACTGGTCGAGGCGCTGGCGGACGAACCGGCCCTCAAGGACTACCACCTGCTGCCGAGCGTCCGCGGGGACCTGCTGGAGCGGCTGGGGCGGCATGCGGAGGCCCGGGCGGAGTTCGCCCGGGCGGCGGCCCTGACCCGTAACGCCCGGGAACGGGCGCTGCTGCTGGAGCGGGCGTCGGGCTGAGCTGAACTCGTCGGATTGGTTCGTCCCTGTGCTCGCGTCGGGCTGAGCCGATCTTGTGGTTCGGGCGAAGAGGTGCGCATGCTGCCCCATGAACTCATCCTTCTCCCCCTTGTTCGCGTCGTCGTACACCTCCTCACCGGCCGGTCGGCTGGGCTTCGGGGCCATGCAGCTGCCGGGGCGGTGGGGCGGTCCGGCCGTCGAGCGGGCCACGGCCGTGGCGGTCGCGCGGCGCGCCGTGGAGCTGGGCGTCCGTCATATCGACACCGCCGCCTTCTACTTCTCCGCCACCGAGCGGGCCAACGACATCCTGCGCGAGGCGCTGCACCCGTACCCCGGGCACCTCACCATCGCCACCAAGGTCGGGCCGCTGCGCACGGCGACGGGGGAGATGTACGGGGAGGCGCGGCCGGAGCAGCTGCGGGGGCTGGTGGAGGAGAACCTGCGGCAGCTGGGCGTGGACGCGCTCGACCTGGTCCATCTGCGGGTGGGGCGGCTCAGGGCGGTGGGCGGGGTGCCGATCGGGGAGCGGTTCGGGGCGCTGGTGGCGCTGCGGGAGGAGGGTCTGGTGCGGGAGGTCGGGGTGAGCAATGTGAGCGCCGAGCAACTGGCCGAGGCCCGCGCGATCGCGCCCGTGGCGGCGGTGCAGAACCGGTTCGGGGTGCTCGATCAGGCCGACGGGGCGCTGGTGGACGAGTGCGCCGCGGCCGGGATCGCCTATATGCCGTTCTTCGCGCTGGGCGGCGGCCACACCGGCCTGGAGAGCGAGAACCTGCGGACGGTCGCGGAGCGGCACGGCGCGACCGTGCACCAGACCGCCCTCGCCTGGGGCCTCGCCCGCTCACCCGCGATCATCCAGATCCCCGGCACCAGCTCACCGGCCCACCTCGAGGAGAACATGGCGGCGGCGCGGATCGCGCTCGACGAGAAGGACATGGCGCTGCTGGAGCCGGTGGGGTCGGCGGGGCCGGTGGGGCCGGTGGGGTCGGTGGGCTGACACCCGACGGGCGGACGGGCGGACGGGCGGGCGGTTGGGACGGGTGGGACCGGCCGTGACCTGGGCGCGAGGCCGCTGTCGTACCCCCGTGGTCGAATGTCGGAAGACGGGCGCAGGGCGCGCCGACGGTGGGAGGTGGCCGATGTCCGGTGGGGCGAGCGGGGTGCGGGTGCGGCTCGAGCCGTGGGAGGACAGCGCGCTCTGCCTCGAGCTGCTGCGCCGTGTCAACAGCCCGGAGATGACGAGTCACCTGGGCGGGCCGGAGAGCGAGGAGCGGCTTCTGGTCCGCCATCGGCGGTATGCCGAGCTGACCGGGCCGGGCGCCGGGCGGATGTATCGGATCGTGCTGTCGGAGACCGCGCCGCCGGAGCGGGGCGAGGGCGACGAGGGGGACGGGACGGCGGGCAGCATCGGGTTCTGGGAGCGGTCGTGGCGGGGTGAGTCGGTGTACGAGACCGGCTGGGCCGTGCTGCCGTCGTTCCAGGGGCGGGGGATAGCGGCCGCGGCCGCGAGGGAGGTGGCCCGGGCGGCCGCGGCGCAGCGGACCCATCGGTATCTGCACGCGTATCCGTCCGTCGGCCACCCCGCGTCGAACGGGGTGTGCCGCAAGGCCGGGTTCACGCTGCTCGGCGAGTGTGAGTTCGAGTATCCGGTGGGGGCGATGATGCGGTGCAACGACTGGCGGCTGGAGCTGTGGCCGCCCTCTTAGCCGTTCCGGGCGCTCTCGGTGTTCCGGGCGGCTTCGGCGGCCGGGGTGCGGGGCCGTGCGTAGTGCACGGAGAGGCCGGTGCGGCCCGGCAGCAGGTCGGGGCGGAGCACCAGGCGCTCGTCGTAGTCCCCGCCGTTCTGGCGGCGGAACGGAATCGGCTCCTCGGTCGGCAGGGCGGCCAGCCGCTTCCGCAGCCCGGCGGCATGGGTCTCGTACGCCCCGGCCGGGACCCGGTCCGCGCCGTACACCACATACGGCGGCAGCACCGACATCCCGCTGTACCAGAAGGTGCCGTGGTGCAGCGGGAACAGCAGGTCGCCGAGCTCGCCGTTGACACCGCGCGGCCCCACGGTGGCCTCGGGCGCCCCGGCGGTCAGGACCACCATGGCGCGTTTACCGGCCAGTTTGCCGTCCCCGTAGCGCAGGGTGCGGCCGTCCGGCCCGGTGACCCCGTAGGCGAAGCCCTTGACGAAGACACGGTCGAACCAGCCCTTGAGGATGGCGGGCATGCCGTACCACCACAGGGGGAACTGCACGACGAGCGCATCGGCCCAGGCGATCTTCTCCTGCTCGGCGCGGATGTCCTCGCTGAGCGCCCCCGCGTCATGGGCGCGCCGCGAGGCGGCCCCGACGATGAGGCGTTCGTCCGGGTCGTGCCGGAAGTCGGCGCCGTCCACCACGGGGTTCCAGCGCATCGCGTAGAGATCGGACAGCCGGTACTCATGGCCCGCCTCGCGCAGGGCGCGCAGCCCCTCGTCGCGCAATGCCCCGCTGAGGGACCGCTGTTCGGGGTGGGCGAATATCCACAGCACGTTCATGTCCACCATGCTCGGAAACCGGCCCCGGCCCGACGAGTGGCCGGATGGCCAGGATGTACAAGAATCCGGCCAGTCCGGTGGGCGTGGGACGCACCCCCACGCGACGTGCCCGCGCACCGGGCGGTCAGCCCCGCGAGCTGATCAGCGCCTCCACACCGTCGAGGATCCGCTCCAGGCCGAAGACGAACTCGTCGTCGGGGCCGCCCGGAGTGTCGAACTCCCCCGTCCGCAGCGCCGCCGTCACCGCCGGGAAGCGCTCGGCGTCGGTCAGCTTCTCCAGCAGCCTGGCCCAGGCCGCCATCGAGGACTCGATGCTCTGCCCGCTGCGCCGGTGGGCAGCCAGGAGGTCGAAGGTCATCCGCACCTCGTTCCGCACGAAGCCGCTGACCAGCATCAGTACGGAGACCTTCTCGCCCTCGCAGAGGTTGCTGCGGCGCAGACAGGCCAGTCCGAGCTCCATCCAGGCCACCGAGTTGGGCGTCGAGGGCGGGGCGCTGATCGGGATGTTCACCACCCACGGATGGCGGGCCATGGCGGTGCGCAGCGCCCGGGCCCAGCCGGTGAACCCGGTCCGCCAGTCCTCCGCCGGTTCGCCCGGCGGCGGTGGGCCGTAGGCCGCGTCCTCCATCAGCGTCAGCAGCTCGTCCTTGGCCGAGACATAGCGGTACAGGGACATCGTGGAGACGCCCAGCTCGGCCGCGACCCGGCTCATGGAGACCGCGCCGAGGCCGTCCGCCGAGGCGATGCCCACGGCGGCGTCGACGATCCGGCCCAGGGTCAGCCCGGGGCGGGGTCCCTTGCCCGGGCGTTCCCGCAGTCCCCAAGCGGCCTCGATGCTCGACGGCAGGCCGGTGCCGCTCTCCTCGGTGGCCATGGCCTCAGGGTCCTCCGTACGTACCTGCGCTGATGGTGGCTCGATTGACCGCCATCCTAGAGTTGTGTATACCCTACGCAGTAGCGTGTATGGCATACACAGAAAAGGGAGCGGGGGAGTCATGGCCCATCGACCAGCCATCGAGGCGAGTGGCCTCGAGAAGTCCTATGGGGCGGTGAAGGTGCTCGGAGGCGTCGATCTGTCGGTCCCGCCCGGCAGCGTCTTCGCGCTGCTCGGCCCGAACGGGGCGGGCAAGACGACGACCGTACGGATCCTGGCCACGCTGACGCCGCCGGACGCCGGCCGGGCCCGTGTCGCGGGCTTCGACGTCGTCGCCGAACGCCGCCGGGTCCGCCGCGCCATCAGCCTCACCGGGCAGTACGCCGCGGTGGACGAGACGCAGACCGGCGAGGAGAACCTGCGGATGATGGGGCGGCTGACCCGGCTCGGCCGCGCCGAGGCCCGCGCCCGCGCACACGAACTGCTGGAGCGCTTCGACCTCACCGGCGCCGCCCGGCGCACCGTGGGCACCTACTCCGGCGGGATGCGCCGTCGGCTCGACCTCGCCGCGGGCCTGGTCGGCCACCCCGAGGTGATCTTCCTGGACGAGCCGACCACCGGACTCGACCCGCGCAGCCGACAGGCCATGTGGGAGGTGGTCAAGGGGCTGGTGACGGACGGGGTGACGGTCTTCCTCACCACCCAGTACCTGGAGGAGGCCGACCAGCTCGCCGATCGCGTCGCCGTGGTGGACGGCGGCCGGGTGGTGGCCGAGGGCACCCCGGCCGAACTCAAGGAGCGCGTGGCCGGGCAGCGGCTGGACCTCGTGCTCGGCGACATCGCGGGGTACCAGTCGGTCGCGCGCCACCTCGGCGTACGGCTCGTCCGGAGCGACGCCGACCGGCTGACGCTGGGCGTCGCGACGGACGGCAGTGCCGCCCAGGTACGTGCGCTGCTCGACGAGATCGACCCGGAGCGGCGCGCCGTGGACCGCTTCACCGTGCACAGCGCCACGCTCGACGATGTCTTCATGGCCCTGACCGGCCATGGCGCGGGGAGCGGCAGCCGTAACGGCGGGGGCGAGGGCGGTACCGCTACCGGCGGTGCGACGGGAGAGAAGACGGGAGAGAAGGAGACGGCCGGTGTCTGACGCGATCGTTCTGACCGGCCGCACCATCCGGCTGAGCAGGCGCAATCTCGACGCGGTGCTCACCGCCATGCTGCTGCCGATCATGCTGATGCTGGTCTTCGTCTACTTCTTCGGCGGCGCCATCCACACCGGCACCGAGTACGTCACCTATGTCGTCCCCGGGGTGATGCTGCTGTGCGCGGGCTTCGGCTCGGCCAACACGGCGGTCACCGTCACCAATGACATGGCCGGTGGCATCATCGACCGCTTCCGGTCGCTGGACATCGGCGGCACTCCGATCCTGGCGGGCCATGTGGCCGCGAGCGTGCTGCGCAACACGGTCGCGACCGCGATCGTCTTCGGGGTGGCCTTCCTCATCGGCTTCCGGCCGGACGCCGGTCCGCTCGACTGGCTGGCCGTGGCCGGGATCCTGCTGATGTTCATCCTCGCGATCTCCTGGCTGTCGGCCTGCTTCGGGCTGATCGCCAGGTCGCCGGAGGCGGCGGGTGGATTCACCTTCCTGATGATGTTCCTGCCCTATCCCAGCAGCGCGTTCGTGCCCATCGACACCATGCCGGGCTGGCTGCACGGGTTCGCGGAGCACCAGCCGGTCACCCCGGTCATCGAGGCCCTGCGGGGGCTGCTGCTGGACCGGCCGGTCGGCGACAGCGCCTGGCAGGCCCTGGTCTGGTGCGGCGGAATCCTGGCGGTGGCGACCGGGCTGTCGGGCGTGCTCTTCCGCCGCCGCACCGCCTGAGCCGCACCGCCTGGGCCGCCCGCCCGGCTGAGCCGCCGCACCGGCGGGCCGCTGGGCCGCGCTTCCCGGCGGCGCCGTCAACGGGGGTCGGCGCCGCCGGGCGGATCAGCTGCCGTACGGATGGGTGGCGCGGGCCGTGCGCAGGGCCCGTGCCCACCATGTGAGCTGGTCGAGCATCGCCCCGGCGGCGGTGTCCGGGCCCACGGGGTCCGTCAGTTGGCCGTCCTCTCCGAACAGCCCGCCCGCGTTATGGAAGCTGACCGTGTCCCGGACGGTCACGGCGTGGACCTCGGCGAAGACCGGCCGCAGATGCTCGACCGCGCGCAGGCCCCCGGAGATGCCGCCGTAGGAGACAAAGCCGACCGGCTTGGCCTGCCACTGGGTGAAATGCCAGTCGATCGCGTTCTTCAGGGAGGCGGGGTAGCTGTGGTTGTACTCGGGCGTGACCACGGCGAACGCGTCGGCCGCGTCCAGCCGGGGCGTCACCGCCCCCAGGGCCGCGCTGTCCTCGGGGCCGGGCCGGTGGGTCAGGGCCGTGGGCAGCGGGGTCTTCGCCAGGTCCACGACCTCGACGGTCAGATCGGAGCGGAGCGCCGCATGACCGGCGAACCAGTCCGCGACCTTCGGCCCGAAGCGGCCGTCGCGGGTGCTGCCGATGATGATGGCGAGCCGGATGGGGGAGTCGGTGTCGGAGCCGGACACGGGGGTGGTGGTCGCCGTCAGGACGGCGGTGTCTGTCGTCATGGGACGAGCCTCGGACTTAAACGAAGGTTGAAGTCAAGCTACCCTCGGCACTATGACGCAATTGACCTGGAAGACCCATGAGCTCACGGTCGGCGATCTCGCACAGCGCAGCGGTGTGCCCGCCTCCGCGCTGCGCTTCTATGAGCGCGAGGGCCTGATCCACAGCCGCCGCACCTCGGGCAATCAGCGCCGCTACACCCGTGACACCCTCCGCCGCGTGGCCTTCGTCCGCTCCTCTCAGCGCGTCGGCATCCCGCTGGCGAGGATCCGGGAGGTCCTCGGGCTCTTCCCCGAGGACCATGTCCTCACCAAGGAGGACTGGGCCCAGATCTCGGCATGCTGGCGCGCGGACCTCAACGAGCGCATCGAACAGCTGGAGAACCTCCGCGACCACCTCACCGACTGCATCGGCTGCGGCTGTCTGTCGATCGACAAGTGCGCGCTGGCGAACCCCTACGACCGGCTGGGCGAGCAGGGCACGGGCGCGCGCCGACTGCTCAAGTCCAGCTGCTGCTGAGCACCGGGCGCCTCAGAAGACATCGGGGCACCAGGGGCGGCGCGGGGTCCGCAGCAGCCGGTCCGCCAGCGCCGCGGCGCCCGGGGACTCCTCGGCTATCCGGCCCAGCGAGGCGAGCCGGACCGCCGACTCATCGCCCAGCCACAGGGTGCCCAACTCGGCGATGTCCATGGTCAGATCGGCCGGGCGGGCCGTGGTCGCGCACGCCGCGCCGTCGGGGCCCGCCTCCAGGAAGTACCGGCCCCCGGCCAGCCCGGCGGCGTCGTGCAACTCGAGCACCAGCGAGCCCTCGGCCGGGTACGTACGGGTCTCGAGCAGCTGGGGCACATCCAGCGGGCGCAGCCACAGCCAGTCGGCATGCGTGGTGATCTGGGCCGCGCGGGGATCGCCGAGCAGCAGCGGAAGCAGATCGTCGGGGGCGCGCGGGCCGGTGTTGACCCGGGTCACCCAGTCGACCGAGAGCAGGAAGTGCCACAGCGACCGCTCGGCGGCCGGGGTGACTCCGATCAGCTCGAGCACGGTGGCGGTGCTGTGCGGTCGCTTGTTGCCCTCCCAGCGGTTGTCCGCCGTATAGGCGAGCAGTCCGTCCACCGAGCCGTCGGGGGAGCGGTAGAGCGCGTAGAACGGCTCGGTCCAGGGGCGGTTGGGGAACTGCCGCTGGCCGGTGGCGGTCTGCCACCAGTGGTCCGGGCGGTCGATGACGCCGTGCTGCCGGGCGCGCAGCCGCTCATGCAGGGCGGGGCCCAGCTTCCGCACCTCGTCGGCGTCGGTGAAGTCGACCCGGCCGCCGTCCACCGGGGCGGAGTGGCGCGGGTCGAGAGCGGCCCGGGGGACGTCCACCTGCCATTCGGTGATCCAGGTGGCCGGACCGAAGCCATACCGCCCGTAGATCGGATACTCGGCCGCGATCAGGGTGGCCACGGCCTCGCCCCGCTCCTTGGCGGCCCGCAGATCGTGGTCCATCATCCGGCTGAGCAGCCCCCGGCGGCGGTGGGTGGCCGCCACGGCGACATTGCTGACCGCATCGGCGGGGACATCCGCTCCGCCGACGGCCGTCAGCCGCTGAGCGAAGCTGCGGAGGGTGGCCACGCACCGGTCCCCGTCGAAGACACCCTGCGTACGGGAGAGGTCGATCTGCTCCCGGCGCAGCTCCACCTCTTCCTTCGGTGCCTCCGGCGGACGGAGAAAGCCGGTGTTGAGCGTGACGGTCCATGGGGATAGATCGGAATCGGCGAGCGGGGTGCGGAGTTCGAGGGCCATGCGCACACGCTAAGCGTCCGCCGCGACCAGCCGCACGCCGATTTCCACAGCCCTCGGACCAGGTCCTTTCATCACACCGCGCCCTGTGGACAACTCGGCGAGCACCCGCCCCCCGACGGGAGCGGCCCACGAGCCCCCGGCCGCCGCCTACGCCAGCAGGTCGTCCACCTGCGCCTCTCCCTCGCGGTACCGGCGGGCGATCTCCGCGCTGCAGCCGTCCGCCGTGCGCTGGAGCTCCTGCCGCCGCCGTGAGACCTGCCGCTCATGGCCGACGAGGCGGGCCATCGCGCCGTGCAGCTCCTCGTCCGTACGGGCCCGCAGATCGGACAGGCCCACCTCGGCCAGCATCTCCTCGGCCAGCCGCTCGTACTCCGCGTCCTGTGGCGTCCCGAGCGTGACGTGCCGGGCCGAGGAGCGGTGCCGTGACGGGAGGTCCGCGAGGATCTCCGGCAGCCGGTCCACCAGCGCGGCGGGCGGCTGGGCCGTGGCCGCCGCGGGCGCCGGGTCACGGCGGTGGCCCAGCTCGGCGCGGAGGATGTCGATCCGCCCCTGGAGCAGTCTGCGCAGATAGCTCAGGTCCGCCTCCTCGCGCTGCGCCGTGCGGCGCAGCGCCCGCAGCTCCGGCAGCCGCAGCACGTTCAGACCGCTCGCCGCCGACGCGGACGTCACGGCCGGTGCCGTCACGGCGGCGGAGTCGGCCAGCCGCCCGCCGCGCTGGCTCGGCGGCCGCGGCGGCAGCAGGCCCTCGGTGGCCATGGGCTGGCCGGTGCCCGATGTGGTCATTGGTGTCCGTCCCCTCCAGCGATGCGTCGTTCCCGCAGTTCCTGCCCGCCTGCACCGCCTGCACGCATCGTGCCACCAGTGATGCTCCCTGTGCAGCGGCTCTCCACCCGTTCGGCCCCGGATGGACGCACGGCATGATGGTCGCCATGCGTGCTGTGGTACAGAGAGTGGACGGGGCGAGCGTCGTCGTGGACGGCGAGACGGTCGGCGAGATCGTCGGCCAGGGGCTGTGCGTACTGGTCGGGGTGACCCATGACGACACCCCGGAGAAGGCGGCCCAGCTCGCCCGGAAGCTGTGGTCCGTAAGGATGCTCCACGACGAGAAGTCCTGCTCGGACGTGGCCGCCCCGCTGCTGGTCATCAGCCAGTTCACGCTCTACGGCGACGCCCGTAAGGGACGCCGTCCCACCTGGAACGCGGCGGCGCCCGGCGCGGTAGCCGAACCGCTCGTCGACGAGGTGGTGGCCCAGCTGCGGAAGCTGGGCGCACAGGTGGAAACGGGCCGGTTCGGAGCGGCCATGAAGGTCTCGCTCACGAACGACGGCCCGTTCACGGTGCTGGTCGAGGTCTAACCGGACCGCGGGGCCCGGCGGAGGCGTACGGGCGGCCGGTTCAGGGCTCAACGACCGCCTTCACGGCCTCAGGCTCAACGACCGCCTTCACGGCTCCAGACGCGACGACCGCCTCACGGCTCCACGACCGTCTCCTGCGCGGCGGCCGTGGAGTCCGCGATCAGGTCCGCGTCCACCGGCACATTGCGCTTGACCAGCGCCAGCGCGATCGGTCCCAGCTCGTGGTGGCGGGCTGAGGAGGTGATGAACCCCAGCTGACGGCCCTCCTCGCCGTCCGAGGCCAGCCGTATGGGCGCGCCGTGGGACGGCAGCGTCACCTCGCTGCCGTCGAGGTGGAGGAAGACCAGCCGACGCGGCGGCTTCCCCAGGTTCTGCACCCGGGCGACGGTCTCCTGACCGCGGTAGCAGCCCTTCTGGAGGTGGACGGCGGAGCCGATCCAGCCCAGCTCGTGCGGGATGGTGCGGTGGTCGGTCTCCAGGCCGACCCGCGGCCGGTGGGCCTCGACCCGCAGCGCCTCGTACGCCAGCACCCCGATCGGCGGGCCGCTCTCCTCGGCGAAGGCGGTAAGGCGCTCACGGGGCAGGAAGAGGTCCCGGCCGTGCGGGGTCTCACGGACGACGGCGTCCTCGGGGGAGTCGGTGATGCTGCCCGCCGGGAGGTGGACGACCGCGTACTCATCGGTGCGGTCCGCGATGTCCACCCGGTAGAAGAACTTCATGCTCTCCAGGTAGGCGATCAGATCGCCCTGGCTGCCGGGCTCCACATGGGCCCAGGTGGTGTCGCCGTCGTCGACGAGGTAGAGCGCGTGTTCGATGTGGCCGTGGGCGGAGAGGATCAGGGCTTCGGTGGCCCGGCCCGGCGGTAGTTCGCTGACGTGCTGGGTGAGCAGCAGATGCAGCCAGCTGAGCCGGTCGGCACCGCTGACCGTGACCACTCCGCGGTGCGAGAGGTCCACGAAGCCGGTGCCGTCGGCGAGCGCGCGCTGCTCGCGGAACAAGTCGCCGTAGTGGGCGGCGACGCCTTCGTCGGGGCCCTCGCCGGGGACGGCGCCGGGCAGCGACAGCAAAGGGCTCTTCATGAACTCAGCCTACGACCTGTGGGCTCGGCCCTCACCGGAGCGGTTTTCCGCCCCGCCTCCACCGATCCGTCCGGGGCCTCCGCCGGCCTCTCCGGCGCGCTGCCGGGCGGAGCAGGAGGCACACCGGCCGAAGATCGCGAAGTGCTTCAGATCGGTGTCGAAGCCGAAGTCCGCCCGCAGCTGCCGGGTGAAGGCGTCGGCCACGGAGACATCGGCCTCGATCACGTCCGTGCAGTCACGGCACACCATATGGATGTGATGGTGCCGGTCGGCAAGGTGGTACGTGGGGGCGCCGTGGCCGAGATGGGCATGGCTGACCAGGCCCAGCTCCTCCAGCAGCTCCAGCGTGCGGTAGACCGTGGAGATGTTGACGCCGCTCGCGGTGCGGCGCACCTCGGTGAGGATCTCATCCGGAGTGGCGTGCTCCAGATGATCGACGGCTTCGAGCACGAGCTGGCGCTGCGGGGTCAGGCGGTAGCCGCGCTCCCGCAGATCGCTCTTCCAGTCGGTGGTCGCCACGGTGCAAGTGTAGGCGGGCCCGCGACAACCGGCCGTACGCACGGGGGAGAACCGGACGCGCTACGGAGGGGCCCGACCCGGCGGGGAGCTCAGCGGAAGAAGGCGATCCCGTCGTCCGGCAGGTCCTTGAGGTCCTTGGCCCACTCCCGGGGGTCCACGACCTTCTTCAGATGCGCGGACATGTACGGGCGCAGCTCGACCTCGGGGGTGGCCTTCTCGCCGACCCACATCAGATCGCTGTTGACGTAGCCGTACAGCCGCTTGCCGCCCGAGTACGGGGCCGCGTGGGCGGTCCGCGCCACGGCGTCCGTCGCCAGGTCGATCTGCGGCTTGCCCTCCGCGAGCTCGCCGTACCAGACCTCGATGATGCCCTGGTCGCGGCTCATCACGACCTCGACCTTACGGTTCTTGTCGATCCGCCAGTAGCCGGACTCGGTCTCCAGGGGGCGGACCTTCTTGCCCTCGGAGTCCAGCACCCAGGTGTGCGAGACGTACTCGATGAAGTCGCGGCCGTCGTGCGTGAAGGTGGCCTCCTGGCCGAAGTTGCACTTCTCGGCCCCGGGGAAGTCCGAGACGCCGGCACCTTCCCAGTTGCCCAGGAGGAAGGCGAGCGGCACGAGGTCCGGGTGGAGGTCGGACGGAATCTGGATCATGAATTCAGGCGATCTGTCGAGGGGCGAGCCGTGGTGGCGGGGCGGGAGCGGTTCAGCGCTGGCCCTGGTACAGCTTCTTCCAGGTCAGCGCGGCGAAGCCGAGCGTGGCCACGGCGACCAGGATCATCAGGGTGGTGAAGACTGCCTCAAGCACGAGCGCGCTCCTCGGAACGGATGACGGACCCCACCGAGTCTAGTCGCCGCCGGGACGGCCGGTGGCGACAGGGCCGTGCGGCGCCGGGCCCCGGGCGCCGAGCCTAAGGTTGGCGCATGGCGAAGAAGCTGGTGATCAAGGTGACGGCGGGCGCGGACGCTCCCGAGCGGTGCTCCCAGGCGTTCACGGTGGCGGCGGTGGCCGCGGCGAGCGGGGTCGAGGTCTCGCTCTGGCTGACCGGGGAGTCGACGTGGTTCGCACTGCCGGACCGGGCCGCGGAGTTCGAGCTTCCGCATGCCGCACCGCTTCCGGATCTGATCGACGGCATCCTTACGGGCGGCGGGACGATCACGGTGTGCACACAGTGCGCCGCGCGCCGGGAGATCGAGGAGAAGGATCTGATCGAAGGTGCCCGGATCGCGGGCGCCCAGGTCTTCGTGAGCGAGATCATGCCGGACGGCGTCCAGGCGCTCGTGTACTAGCCCGTGTGCGAGAGGGGCGTCTGACCCGTCGTGACGCCCGCGGCGGGCTGTTCGGCGCCGCGGTGAGGCGTCGCCCGGCCGGGCCGGTCAGCGGGTGTGCCCATGGTCAGTGCCGGTGGTTGTGCTCGTCCAGCTCCCGCCACCACCGGTCGGACTCCTCGTCCCCCGATTCGTCCCACCACCGGTCGTCCGGGCCCCGGCGGTTGGCGACGATCGCCGCCAGCGGCGGGATCACCATGGCGACGATGCACATCGCGACCGCGGCGGGGACGGACCACAGGCGCACAAAGGCCCACGCCGAGATGAAGAGCGTCAGACACGCGCCCATCAGGAAGAAATATGCGTGGCGGCGTCGCGCGTACATATGTCCAGCGTACGTCCGGGACCGCCGCGCCGACAGACGGAGGGCCGCACCCCGCCAAGGCGTCCAACCCCGGGGTGCGGCCCTCCGGCCGTGACTCACGACGCGCCGTGGCGCGTCAGACGGCGATGGCGACCTCCGCCAGCCCGCCCTTGTGGGCGACGACGGTACGGTCCGCGGTGCCGCCGGGAACCAGGGCGCGCAGCGTCCACGTGCCCTCCGCGGCGTAGAAGCGGAACTGCCCAGTCGCGGAAGTGGGGACCTCGGCGGTGAACTCGCCGGTGCTGTCCAGCAGCCGGACGTAACCGGCGACGGGCTCGCCGTCGCGGGTCACCGAACCCTGGATCGTGGTCTCACCGGGCTTGACCGTCGAGGCGTCGGGGCCGCCGGCCTTGGCTCCACACATGGATGTCCGTCCTTACGTTCGGGGGAGGGGGGTCAGCCGTCGGAGCCGAGCTCCACCGGCACGCCGACCAGCGAGCCGTACTCGGTCCAGGAGCCGTCGTAGTTCTTGACGTTGGGCTGGCCGAGGAGCTCGTGCAGGACGAACCAGGTGTGAGCGGAGCGCTCACCGATGCGGCAGTAGGCGATGGTGTCCTTCGACAGGTCCACGCCCGCGCCCTCGTAGATCTCCTTGAGCTCGTCGTCGGACCGGAAGGTGCCGTCGTCGTTGGCCGACTTCGACCACGGGATGTTGCGGGCGCTCGGGACGTGGCCCGGACGCTGCGACTGCTCCTGCGGAAGGTGGGCCGGGGCGAGCAGCTTGCCGGAGAACTCGTCGGGGGAGCGCACATCGACCAGGTTCAGCGAGCCGATGGCGTCCACGACCTCGTCGCGGAAGGCGCGGATGGCGGTGTCCTGCGGCTTGGCCTGGTACTCGGTCCGTGCGCGGGTCGGCACCTCGGCGACCAGGTCGCGGGAGTCCAGCTCCCACTTCTTGCGGCCGCCGTCGAGCAGCTTGACGTCCTGGTGGCCGTAGAGCTTGAAGTACCAGTAGGCGTAGGCCGCGAACCAGTTGTTGTTGCCGCCGTAGAGGACGACCGTGTCGTCGTTGCCGATGCCCTTCTCCGACAGGAGCTTCTCGAAGCCGGCCTGGTCGACGAAGTCACGGCGCACCGGGTCCTGGAGGTCCTGCTTCCAGTCGATCCGGATGGCGTTCTTGATGTGGTTCTTGTCGTAGGCCGAGGTGTCCTCGTCCACCTCGACGATGACCGTCTTGGGGTCGTCGATACGGGCCTGGACCCAGTCGGCGTCCACCAGGACGTCACTGCGGCTCATGTTCTCTCCTCCGGGGCAGTTGCGGCGGTACGGGCGCGCTCATGACGCGACGCCGCCGCGGGGCGTGCGGCGAGCGTACGAGCGAAGGTGGGGAAAGGCCCGGCTTGACGGGCCGAGGAGGGGGGTACGTCCGCGGCGTGTGCGGATCACGTCCCCTTCAGACGGGGCGACAGAGCATGGCGGCGACGCGGCACAGGTCGACTGCCCGCCGCTTCGTGAGATCCGCCTGTCGCTTCATGGGTCCGATCGTAGGGACGGACAGGCGGGCATGTCACCGGAGTGTCGCATGGTGAGACATTATTGTCCGGGCTGTGAGATGAGCGAGGCGTGAGCGGCCGGGGGCCGCGGCCGGAGGGTCCCGCGGTGGGCAGAAGTGTCCATATGCGCGGACATGATCGTCTCAGTGAATGGACCGGGGCGTGGTCGGACGCCCCCTGGTGCGGATCGCCTCAGCCCGTCAGCTGGACGTCGTTGCCCGTGACCGAGACGTCTATGCCGTCCTTGGACGCCTCCACCTTGTCCAGCCGCATGCCGGTGGGCAGCCCCTCGATCTTCCGCTCCATGTCGGTCTTCTCGCGCACCTTGTCCTCCCACTGGGGGATGCTGCCGCCCGGTATGGACTCGGCGTGCAGCCGGATGGTGTTGCCGTTCACGATGGTGACCTGGGAGTGGGCGGTGAGGCTGAAGCCCAGCAGACTGCCGGTGATCTTGACACGGTTGGCGCCCGACGGGTCGTGGGCGACCGTGATCCCCGGACCGGCGGCCCGTGACAGATCCGCGTAGCTGATGTGGGCCGAGCCGGTGGCGCGGTCGGCGGCGGCCGACGAGAAGTTCCCCGAGATGCGGACGTCGTGCAGCTGGGCGTCGAGCTCGGTGACCCGGACGCTGTGGCCGTCGCCCGTGTCCGTCGTCAGCCCGTCCACGCCGATGTCGACCTCATCCAGCTCCTTGCCCACGACCTGGGTGAGGAACGGGAAGCCCTTGATCGAGACATTGGGCGTGGTGGTCAGCCCCTGAGAACTCTTGATCTTGTCGGCCGCCTTGGACTCGGCCATGTACACCGCGATGCGGTCGGCGGCCACGAAGAGGCCGCCGAGTATCACGACGACGATCAGTGTGATGCGTAGTGCTCGCATGTGCGTGGGTCCCCCAGGCTCTCGCTCAGGCCCTCGCGCCTGAGGCCTGCGAGCCTATCCGGAGCGGATGAACGGGGACCGGGGAGTCAGCCCAGGGCGCGGCCGATCACATAGACCACCGGGGCGGCGGCCGCGAGCGGCAGCGCCACGCCGGCCGTCATGTGGACGAAGCGCGAGGGGTAGTCGTAGCTGGCCACCCGGTGGCCGATCAGCGCGCACGCCCCGGCCGCGAACCCGAGCAGCGCGGCGGTGGAGGTGCCCGTTCCGGTGAGCTGCCCGGCCCCGACCCCGGCGCCCGCGGCGGCCGCAAGAGCGACCACGACGGCGGCGGCCGTCGGCAGCGGCAGCGCCCGGACGAGCACGGCCACGGCGACGGCCGCGGCCCCCACCACCACGGCGTCCGAGGACTCGGCGACGGCGGCCAGATGTCCGGCCGCGAGCACGGCGAGGGCCGTGGCCGCCACGGCGGCCGTAAGGCCGTACAGCCGCTCGTCCGGGGAGGCGTGGCTGCGCAGCTGGAGGATCAGCACCAGCAGCAGCCAGACGCCGATGGTGCCGATGACGACCGTAGGGGCGTGTGACGGCTCGGTGGCGAGCAGGCCGACATCGGCGGCCAGACCGCCCGCGAAGGCGAGCGCGATGCCCTGCCGGGCGGGCCACATGCCGTTCAGCCGGAACCAGCCGGCCGCCGTGACCGCCTGGAGCGCCGCCACCGCGACGGCGACCGCCGGGCGGCCCAGCGGCGCGGTGGCCGCGAGCAGCGCGGCGAGCACGGAGGTCAGCACGGCGGGGACGAACCCCGGGTGGAGGATCTGCGGGCGGCCCTCGGCCTTGGCCTTCTCGGCGGCGGTGAGCGGCCGGTCGGGCTGCGGGGCGGGCGGCTCGGCGGTCGCGGTCGCGGCCTGGGCCTGAGCCGGGGCGGGGGTCTGCGCCGGGGTCTGGTACGGCGCCTGGGACGGGTCGGCGGGCTGCTGGTACGGCTGCTGCCGATCCCAGCCCGGGGCGTACTGGCCCTGATGGCCCTGGTGCGGCTGCTGGCTCTGCTGCCCCTGGTGGCCCTGCTGGGCGGCGGCGTAGGGATCCGGGTACGGCTGCTGCTGGTAGGGCTGCTGCGGGTGCGGGTACTGGGGCGGCTGGGCCTGGGCGTACCCCTGCTGCTGTGGATACCCCGCCTGCTGTGGATACCCCGGGTACCCCTGCCAGTCGGCCGGCTGCTGGGCACCCTGGCCGCTGCCGCCGTGAGCGCCGTAAGGATGCGCGCTCTGGTCGTGCCCCCCGTAAGGAGCCTCGTACGACCCGTACGGGGGATACGGCTGCTGACCTTGCTGCTGATGAGGCTCGTGGGGCTGATGAGGCTCGTTGGGCTGGTGCGGCTGGTTGCTCATGAGCTCGGGGTTCACCCTCCTGCGAACGGCGGGAGCACCTCGACCGTGCCGCCCTCGGCGAGTTGGATCGTCTTGTGGTCACGGGTGCCGACCGGAGTTCCGTCGACCAGGAACGAACAGCGCAGCAGGACCCGCGCGAACTCCGGCCGCGCGGTGTGCCGCTGCCGGGCCACGTCGAGCGCCTCCGCCAGCGTCCACGCGGTGTACGGCTCCTCCGCGGTGCCGGCCGCCGCGCGGGCCGCGGCCCAGTACCGGATGGTCCCGGCGGGCGTGCTCATCATCGCCATCGCGATCCCTTTCCCGTCATCTGCCGCCTCCATGATGACGGGTGCGGGACCGAGCCCGGGACCACACGCGGTTCGTCGAAGATACGGCCGGTTCGAGACGGGAGTCACCTAAGGTTTCCGTGTGCTGGTACGACTGATACGGGCGTATCTGAGGCCCTATACCCGAACGATCACGCTGATCGTCTTACTGCAGCTGGTACAGACCCTCGCCACGCTCTACCTGCCCGCGCTGAACGCGGACATCATCGACAACGGAGTGGTGAAGGGGGACACCGGCTACATCCTCCGGGTCGGCGGAGTGATGATCGCCATCACCCTTGTCCAGATCGTGTGCGCCGCGGGAGCCGTCTACTTCGGCGCCCGCACCGCCATGGCGCTCGGCCGCGATGTGCGCGCCGCCGTCTTCGACCGGGTGCAGTCCTTCTCCGCCCGGGAGATGGGCCACTTCGGCGCGCCGTCCCTGATCACCCGCACCACCAACGACGTCCAGCAGGTGCAGATGCTGTGCCTGATGGCCTTCACGCTGATGGCGTCGGCGCCGATCATGTGCGTCGGCGGTGTCGTCATGGCGCTCAGGGAGGACGTGCCGCTGTCCGGGCTGCTCCTGCTCATCATTCCGGCCCTGGGCCTCGTGGTGACGCTCGTCGCCAGCCGGATGCGGCCCCTGTTCCGCCACGTCCAGCGGCGCATCGACACCGTCAACCGGGTGCTGCGCGAGCAGATCACCGGGATCCGGGTCATCCGCGCCTTCGTCCGCGACACCCATGAGCGCGACCGCTTCACCACCGCCAACACCGACCTGATGGACGTCTCGCTGCGCGCCGGGCGGCTGATGTCGCTGATGTTCCCGTCCGTGATGCTGGTGGTGAACGTCTCCAGCGTGGCCGTCGTCTGGTTCGGCGGACACCGCATCGACAGCGGCGGGATGCAGATCGGCGCGCTGACCGCGTTCCTCAGCTATCTGATGCAGATCCTGTCCTCGGTGATGATGGCCACCTTCATGTTCATGATGGTGCCGAGGGCCGAGGTGTGCGCCGAGCGGATCCAGGAGGTGCTGGACACCGGGACCAGTGTCGTACCGCCGCTGGTGCCCGTCACGCCCACGCCCGCCGACGCCGGACGGGGGCTGCTGGAGCTGCGGGGCGTGGAGTTCCGCTACCCCGGCGCCGACGCGCCCGTGCTGCGCGACATCTCACTGACCGCCCGCCCCGGCCGGACCACCGCCGTCATCGGCTCCACCGGCAGCGGCAAGTCGACCCTGCTCGGGCTGGTGCCGCGGCTGTTCGACGCGACCGACGGCAGCGTCCACCTCGACGGGGTGGATGTGCGCGACCTCGACCCCGAGGCGATGACCCGGACCATCGGGCTGGTGCCGCAGAAGCCGTACCTCTTCGCCGGTACCGTCGCCTCGAACCTGCGGTACGGCGACCCAGAGGCCACCGACGAGGAGCTGTGGCGGGCCCTGGAGACCGCCCAGGCACGGGAGTTCGTGGCGGCCATGGAGGGCGGTCTGGACGCCCCGATCGCCCAGGGCGGGACCAATGTGTCCGGCGGCCAGCGGCAGCGGCTGGCGATCGCCCGCGCCCTGGTCCGCAGGCCGTCCGTCTACCTCTTCGACGACTCCTTCTCCGCGCTCGACTACGCCACCGACGCCCGGCTGCGGGCGGCGCTCGCGGACGAGACGGACAACGCGACGGTCGTCATCGTCGCCCAGCGGGTGTCCACCATCCGCGGCGCCGATCTGATCGTGGTCCTCGACGCGGGGCGGATCGTCGGCGCCGGTACCCACGGTGAGCTGATGGCCGCCAATGAGACCTATCGCGAGATCGTGCTGTCCCAGCTCACCGAGGAGGAGGCGGCATGAGCGGCCCCACGGCGCCCCGCGAGGAGGAGGCCGCATGAGCGGCCCCACCGCGCCCCGCAGGGGGCCGGCGCCCGCCGCCGGTCCCGCCCGCTTCCTGGGCGGGCAGCCCACCGAGCGGTCCATGGACTTCCGCGGCTCCGGCCGCCGGCTGCTGGCCCGGCTCCGCCCCGAGCGCGGGACCGTCCTGCTGGTGCTCGCACTGTGCACGGTCAGCACCGGGCTCACGGTGGCGGGTCCGAAGATCCTCGGCGAGGCCACCGACCTGATCTTCTCGGGCATCGTCGGACGGCAGCTGCCCGACGGCGTCAGCAAGGAGCAGGCCGTCCAGTCGCTGCGCGACGAGGGCCGGGGCACGGTCGCCGACATGGTCGCCTCGATGGACGTCACGCCGGGCCAGGGCATCGACTTCCACGCGGTCGGCGGTGTGCTGCTGTGGGTCACGGCGCTGTATCTGGCCGCCTCGCTCCTGGGCCTGGTCCAGGCGCGGGTGGCGACGCTCGTCGTCCAGCGCACGGTCTTCCGGCTGCGTGAGGACGTGGAGCACAAGCTGGCACGGCTGCCGCTGTCGTACTTCGACAAGCAGTCGCGCGGCGATGTGCTCTCCCGCGCCACCAACGACATCGACAACGTCCAGCAGACGCTGCAGCAGACCCTCAGCCAGATCATGGCCTCGCTGCTGACGATCGTGGGCGTGCTGTCGATGATGTTCTGGATCTCTCCGCTGCTGGCGCTGGTGGCGCTGATCACCGTCCCGGTCTCGGTGTGGGTGACCACGCGCATAGGCAAGCGCGCCCAGCCGCAGTTCGTCGCCCAGTGGAAGACCACGGGCAAGCTCAACGCCCATATCGAGGAGATGTACACCGGCCATGCGCTGGTGAAGGTCTTCGGACGGGAGAAGGAGTCCGCGCAAGCCTTCCGGGAGCAGAACGACAAGCTCTACGGGGCGGGCTTCCGGGCCCAGTTCATCTCCGGCCTGATCCAGCCGTCGATGATGTTCATCGGCAACCTCAACTATGTGCTGGTGGCCGTGGTCGGCGGGCTCCGGGTGGCCTCCGGCGCGCTGTCGATCGGCGATGTCCAGGCGTTCGTCCAGTACTCCCGGCAGTTCAGCCAGCCGCTCACCCAGGTGGCGTCCATGGCCAACCTGGTGCAGTCGGGGGTGGCCTCCGCCGAGCGGGTCTTCGAGCTGCTGGACGCGCCGGAGCAGAGCGCCGAGCCGGTGGAGGCGGGGCGGCCGGAGGCGGTGCGCGGCGGGCAGGTCGCGTTCGAGGACGTCTCCTTCCGCTACCAGCCGGAGACGCCGCTCATCGACGGTCTTTCGCTGTCGGTGCGGCCGGGCCAGACCGTGGCCATCGTCGGACCGACCGGCGCCGGGAAGACCACCCTGGTCAATCTGCTGATGCGGTTCTACGAGGTCAACGGCGGGCGGATCACGCTGGACGGGGTGGACGTCGCCGAGATGTCACGGGAGGAGCTGCGCTCCCACATCGGGATGGTGCTCCAGGACACCTGGCTGTTCGGCGGCACGATCGCCGAGAACATCGCGTACGGCGCGGAGGGGGCGAGCTCCGAGCGGATCGTGGCGGCGGCGAAGGCCACCTATGTGGACCGCTTCGTACGGATGCTGCCGGACGGCTACGACACGGTGATCGACGAAGAGGGCTCCAATGTCAGCGCCGGTGAGAAGCAGCTGATCACGATCGCCCGGGCGTTCCTCTCCGAGCCCTCGATCCTGGTGCTGGACGAGGCCACCAGCTCGGTCGACACCCGTACTGAAGTCCTCATCCAGCGGGCGATGGCCTCGCTGCGCAGCGGCCGTACGAGCTTCGTGATCGCCCACCGGCTGTCGACCATCAGGGACGCGGACGTGATCCTGGTGATGGAGTCGGGGCGGATCGTGGAGCAGGGCTCGCACGACGCGCTGCTCGCGGCCGGGGGTGCGTACGCGCGGCTCTACGCGTCCCAGTTCGCCGAGCCGGTGGCGGAAACCGAATAGCTGGCGGAAACCGAATAAGTGACGGAAACCGAATAGGCGACCGCCGGGGACCGCGTGGACGGCCGCCCCGGCACGGGTCAGGCGTGGGCAGCGGCGTGGGCCGCGGCCCAGTCGGCGATGCGGCTCAGCAGCTCGGGGGAGGCGGCGGTCTCGGCGTGGCCGTAGCCCGGTTCGATCCACAGCTCCGAGGCGGCCGGGTCCGCCGCCGACGCCAGCATCCGCGGATGGTCCAGCGGAAAGTACGGATCCCGGTCGCCGTGCACGATCAGCAGCGGCGTCGGCGCGATCAGCGGCGCCGCGGCCACCGGGGACAGCGGATCGACGACCCAGCCGCCGGGGTCGACGCGGGTGCGCAGCCCGTAGCGGGAGACCAGCCGCCCCGTCGGCCGGGTGATCGCCCAGTGGAGCCGCCGCATGGGCGCGGTGCCGCGGTAGTACCAGCGGGCGGGTGAGCTCACGGCGACGACGGCATCGGGCGCCGCGCCATCGGCCCATCCGGCGGACCCGCGGGCCGCCCCGAGGGGCCCGGGTGCGCCGACCGTGCGCCCCGGTGAGCGCCCTGTGCGCTCCCCCTGGTGTACGCCGTGCAACGGCTGGATTTCATCGGTCTTCCCGCACAGCGCCGCCTGCCGGACCACCACCGACCCGCCCATCGAGAAGCCGACCGTGGCGACCCGCCGATGCCCGAGCCCGCGTGCCCAGCGCACCGCGGCGGTCAGGTCCAGCACCTCGCGATCGCCGACCGTGGACCGTCCGCCGGACCGCCCATGGCCCCGGAACGAGAACGTGATCACGGCTGTGCGCTGGCGGAACGCCGAGGCCACCCGCCGCAGCGCGGGGCGCTCCAGGGCGCCGGAGAAACCGTGTCCGACCACCAGCGCGACCTGGTCGGAGGGTTCGGTGCCGGAGACCGGGGAAGGCTCGTAGCGCGCCTCGATCGAGACCCCGTCATCGGTCAGGAGCGTGGCCCGTTGCTCCCCCGCGGCGGCCGTGGAAGGACAACGGGGAGCGGATTCAGCCTCTCGGGCACATGTCATGTGGGTTATTCTGTCGTGAAGAGGATCCGGGCAACGTCGCCCCCGGGTCCTTTTGTGCTTTCGGGGCGGGGTGCGCGTTTGAGCGCACCGTCGCTCCAAGGGCGCGGAGCGTGACCGTACGAAGTAGTAGCCGCAGACTCCCCCGGGCACGGCCCGGGAGGTGCCCCTCTCGCAAGGGACCGAGGAGGAACCGACGTAATGGGCGAGCGAAGCGTGCACAACCTCGAGAAGACGGCCTGGGCAGGTGATGGACGATGAGTTCCCTGCTGCTGCTGACCAACGCACTCCAGCCCTCGACGGAGGTGCTCCCCGCCCTCGGCCTGCTGCTGCACAGCGTGCGGGTGGCCCCCGCCGAAGGCCCCGCCCTGGTGGACACCCCGGGCGCCGACGTCATCCTGATCGACGGCCGCCGTGATCTGCCGCAGGTGCGCAGCCTGTGCCAGCTGCTGCGGTCCACCGGTCCCGGCTGTCCGCTGATCCTGGTGGTGACCGAGGGCGGGCTCGCCGCCGTCACCGCCGACTGGGGCGTGGACGACGTCCTGCTGGACACCGCGGGCCCGGCGGAGGTCGAGGCCCGGCTGCGGCTGGCCACGGGCCGCCAGCAGATCACCACCGACGACAGCCCGATGGAGATCCGCAACGGCGATCTGTCGGTCGATGAGGCCACCTACAGCGCCAAGCTCAAGGGGCGTGTGCTCGATCTCACCTTCAAGGAGTTCGAGCTGCTGAAGTACCTCGCCCAGCACCCCGGCCGGGTCTTCACCCGGGCGCAGCTGCTCCAGGAGGTCTGGGGCTATGACTACTTCGGCGGCACCCGCACCGTGGACGTCCACGTCCGGCGGCTGCGCGCCAAGCTGGGCCCGGAGCACGAGTCCCTGATCGGCACGGTGCGGAACGTGGGCTACCGCTTCGTCGCGCCGGAGAAGGTCGAGCGCGCCGCGGAGGAGGCCCGGGCCAAGGCCGCGGCGCGGGACGCCGGGCCGGGCGGCGCCGCACGGGACGCCAGTGCGGGCGGTGCCGCGCGGGAGCGGGACGCCGGAGCGGGTGGCGTTGCCCGGGACACCGGAACGGGCGGTGCGGCACGGGGCGGGCGCCCCGACGGCGCGCTGGGCGCCGCGTCGAGGGCGGCTGCCGCGCGACCGGCCAACAGTTAGCCGTACGACCGGCCGATAGCCAGGCCCACGCACGACCGGCCAATAGCTAGCTGGACCCGCGTAGACTTCGCGCGTGGCCAAGGTGACGCGGGATGATGTGGCAAGGCTTGCGGGAACGTCGACCGCGGTCGTCAGCTATGTCATCAATAACGGACCCCGGCCGGTCGCCCCGGCCACGCGCGAGCGGGTGCTCGCCGCGATCAAGGAGCTCGGCTACCGGCCGGACCGGGTCGCGCAGGCGATGGCGAGCCGCCGGACCGATCTCATAGGGCTGATCGTCCCGGACGCCCGGCAGCCGTTCTTCGCGGAGATGGCGCACGCCGTCGAGCAGGCGGCCGCCGAGCGCGGAAAGATGGTGCTGGTCGGCAACTCGGACTACCTGGACGAGCGCGAGGTGCACTATCTGCGCGCCTTCCTGGGGATGCGGGTGTCCGGGCTGATCCTCATCAGCCAGGGCCCGAGCGAGAACGCGGCGGCGGAGATCGAGGCGTGGGACGCCCGGGTGGTGCTGCTGCACGAGCGCCCCGAGGCGATCGACGACGTGGCGGTGGTGCTGGACGACATCGGGGGCGCGCAGCTCGCGGTCCGGCATCTGCTCGAGCACGGCTATGACTACGTGGCCTGCCTCGGCGGCACCGAGATAACCCCGACCGTCGGCGACCCGGTCACCGACCATGTGGAGGGCTGGCGCCGCGCGATGCACGAGGCGGGGCGGCCGACGGACGGGCGGCTCTTCCAGGCCCCTTACAACCGGTACGACGCCTACAAGGTCGCCCTCGAACTGCTCGCCGGTCCCGACCGGCCCCCGGCCATCTTCTGCGCCACCGACGACCAGGCGTTCGGGGTGCTGCGGGCGGCGCGTGAGCTGCGGCTCGATGTCCCCGGGGAGCTGGCGGTGGCCGGTTTCGACGATGTGAAGGAAGCCCATCTCACCGACCCCCCGCTGACCACGGTCGGCTCCGACCGCCCCGCGATGGCGCGCGCCGCGGTCGACCTCGTCCTGGACGACGGCGTACGCCTCGCCAGCTCCCGCCGCGAACGGCTCAAGCAGTTCCCGTCGGCCCTGGTGGTCCGCCACTCCTGCGGCTGCGCATAGCGCTTCGCGCCGCTGGCCCGGGTCGGGCCCTGCGGCCCGGCCCCGTGGGGGACCTTATGTCGGGCATACCGACTTCTGGTGGGGTTCTCAGCGGACCCTCAGAGGACTCTCATACTCCGGCCGCACAGTCATAGACATGACGGACAGCACACGCCGCAGCGGCGCAGACGAGCCCTATCCCTACGCGTACGGCGGCGGTGCGGGATATCCCGATCCGCCCGCGTATCAGCCCCAGCAGCCGGTCACCACGCCGTCCGGGGTCACCGTATGGCCGGGCGACGGCAGCGGCAGTGACGGTGGCAGTGGTGGCAGTGGCAGTGGCGGCGGCGCCGGGGAGGACGGCGGCGCGTTCGCGAGTGAGGGGGCGCACGGTAGCGGGGGGCGGCGCAGGGCGCGGGCCTCGCGGCCGGTCGCGCTGATCGCGGCCGTGGCGGCCGTTTCGGCGCTCGTGGGCGGCGGGGCTGCCGCGCTGGTCACCCACGCCACCCAGAAGTCCGACACCACGGTCTCCACCCCCGTGGTCAACGCCAACTCCAGCAGCCGCAGCGGGGTTTCCGCCGTAGCGGCGGCCGTCAGCCCCAGCATCGTGGAGGTCAGCGCCAGCGGCACCAGCGGCCAGTCCACCGGCTCCGGCGTGGTCATCACCAGCGGCGGCGAGATCATCACCAATAACCATGTGGTCTCCGGCGCCGACGCGATCAAGGTGACCTTCAGCGACGGCAGCAAGAAGACCGCGACGGTCGTCGGCACCGACAGCAAGAAGGACCTCGCCCTGATCAAGGTGGAGGGCGCGAGCGGGCTGAAGGCCGCGTCCCTCGGCGACTCCAGCAAGGTCACGGTGGGCGACCAGGTCGTGGCCATCGGCTCGCCGGAGGGCCTTACCGGCACCGTCACCAGCGGCATCGTCTCCGCGCTCGACCGTGACGTCACCGTCTCCGCGGACCAGGGGCAGGGGCAGGACGGTCAGGGGCCGGGCGGCGGCGGACAGTGGCCGTTCGAGTTCGGCGGCGGCCGGTACAACGGCGACGTCGGCTCCTCGACCACCACCTACAAGGCCATCCAGACCGACGCCTCGCTCAACCCCGGCAACTCCGGCGGCGCGCTGATCAACATGAGCGGCCAGGTCATCGGCATCAACTCGGCGATGTACTCCGCGGCCTCGGGCCAGAGCTCCAGCAGCGCGGGCAGCGTCGGCCTCGGCTTCTCGATCCCGGTCAACACCGTCAAGTCCGACCTGGCCTCCCTCCGCGCGGGCGGAAGCGACAGCAACAGCTGAGGGACGTGCGAGGCTGGCAGCAGCGCCGCACAGCCCGCCGCGGCCACCTCCCCGCCCCACCGCCACCGTTTAAGGAACCGACCCATGAGCCCCGCCGACCACGGCGATCAGCCGGCCCGCATCCTGATCGTCGACGACGAGCCGGCCGTCAGGGAAGCCCTGCGGCGCAGCCTCGTCTTCGAGGGCTACGCGACCGAGACCGCCGTGGACGGGCTGGACGCGCTGGACAAGGTCGGCTCCTACGACCCCGAGCTGATCGTGCTCGACGTGCTGATGCCCCGGATGGACGGGCTGACCGCCGCGCGGCGGCTGCGCGCCACCGGGGTGACGCTGCCGATCCTGATGCTCACCGCGCGGGACACGGTCGGCGACCGGGTCACCGGGCTCGACGCGGGCGCCGACGACTACCTCGTCAAACCCTTCGAACTCGACGAACTGCTGGCCCGCATCCGCGCCCTGCTGCGCCGCACCTCCTACGCCGCCCAGCAGGGCGCGCCGCCGCCCGAGGGGGATGTGCTGGCCTTCGGCGATCTCCGGATGGACCTGACGACCCGCGAGGTCGCCCGCGGCGGGCGCCGCGTGGAGCTGACCCGGACCGAGTTCACCCTGCTGGAGATGTTCCTGGCCCACCCCCGTCAGGTGCTCACCCGTGAGCAGATCCTCAAGGCGGTGTGGGGCTTCGACTTCGAGCCGTCGTCCAACTCGCTGGACGTGTACGTGATGTATCTGCGCCGTAAGACGGAGGCGGGCGGCGAGCCGCGGCTCGTGCACACCGTGCGCGGGGTGGGGTACGTCCTGCGGTCCGCGGAGGGCGAGCCCTCGTGAGCCCCCACAGACTGCCGCTGCGCTCGCGGCTGGCCCTGCTGACCGCCATGGCGGTCGCGGTGGCGGTGGCGGTCTCCGCGTTCGCGTGCTGGCTGATCGTCCGGGAGCAGCTCAGCGCCCAGCTCGACTCGTCCCTGCGCAACGTCACGGTGGACGAGCGCAATGTGCTGAGCATCCTGGAGGCGTGCCAGAGCCCCGACGGCGCCGACGACCGCACCCCGCACGCCCTCGGCTCGTACTCCGTGCAGATCGTGCTGGCCGACGGGAGCCGCTGCACCCAGCCCGGGGCGACCAAGCTGCCGGTGACCACCGCCGATGTGGGGGTGGCCGCCGGGGAGCGGCCGAGCGCGCTGCATGACGCGACGGGCGCGGGCGGCGAGGGCATGCGGGTGTTCACCTACCGGCCGGCCACCGGCCCCGGCAGCCCGCTGCCGCGCGGGATCGCGGTCTCCATGGCGCGTCCGCTGAGCGAGGTCGAGCATCCGCTGGGCACGCTCGCGCTGGTCCTGGCGCTCGTCGCCGGGGTCGGCGTCGTCGGCGCGGGGGCGGCGGGCCTGTGGATCGCCAGGACCGGGCTCAAGCCCGTGGACCGGCTGACCGAGGCGGTCGAGCACGTGGCCCGCACCGAGGACCTGGCCGTGCGCATCCCGACCGAGGGCGATGACGAGATCGCCCGGCTGTCCCGGTCGTTCAACTCCATGACGGCGGCGCTCGCCTCCTCACGCGACCGCCAGCAGCAGCTGATCGGGGACGCGGGGCATGAGCTGCGCACCCCGCTGACCTCGCTGCGGACCAATATCGAACTGCTCGCGCGCAGCGAGGAGACCGGCCGCGCGCTGCCGCCCGCCGACCGTAAGGCGCTCATGGGGAGCGTCAAGGCCCAGATGACCGAGCTGGCGGCGCTGATCGGCGACCTTCAGGAGCTGTCCCGTCCCGACGCCGTGCCCGGCAGCGGCCCCCCGCAGGTGGTCGCCCTGCACGAGGTGGTGCGGACGGCCCTGGAGCGGGCCCGGCTGCGCGGCACCCATCTCACGATCAACGCCTCGATCGAGCCGTGGTACGTACGCGGTGAGGCGACCGCCCTGGAGCGGGCCCTGGTCAATCTGCTGGACAACGCCGTGAAGTTCAGCCCTTCGGGTGGTGTGATCGACGTTGCCCTCAGAAGCGGAGAGGTACGGGTGCGGGACCATGGCCCCGGGATCCCCGCCGAGGAACTGCCGCATGTCTTCGAGCGCTTCTGGCGCTCCCCGTCCGCCCGCAGCATGCCCGGCTCCGGCCTCGGCCTGTCGATCGTGGCCCGTACGGTCCAGCAGTCGGGCGGCCAGGTGGGGCTGGAACCGGCCCCGGGCGGCGGCACGGTCGCCTGGGTGAGGCTCCCGGGCGCGCCGACGGCTCCACCGGAGATGGACCTCGGCTGAGCCGCGTCCTCCGGCCCGGTTCCCGCGGGTCCACCCGTAACCCCGGTCCAGCGGAGGCCTAGCGGTTCTTTCCGTAATGCAGCCCCGCGCCGGTCAGATCGGCCCGGATCCCCTCCGGGGAGACGCCGATGTTCGCCAGCCGGATGCCCTTGGCCTTTTCGGGCAGCTGGAAGGAGAGCTCCAGCTTGTCCGTCAGCTCCGGCACCTTCAGCCGCGCCAGCGCCGCCGCCACCGTCGGATCGATGCCGAGCTTCCTGGCCAGCTGGGGATGGTCATTGGCCGCCTGGACGAGGTTGACCGCGAGCAGCGCGGGCACGAACCGCGGCGAGTCCGTGATCTCGTCCAGCTTCCGCTCGTCGTTCAGCGCCTTCCCCGCCTCCACCGGCGACACCCCGAGCTTCTTCGCCACCGAGGGGATCGCCAGTAGCGCCTTCGCCTTCTCGGAGTCCTCGCTGATCTGCTGGGCCGCCTTCTTGTGCAGATACAGCCCGGCGCGCGGCTCGGGGCCCGGCCGGTAGGTGGCGATCCCGGGGATGTCCAGCCGCATATCGGTGACGCTGGTGGAGATCCCACGGTCTCCCTGGCGCCGGATATGTGCCTGTGCGTGCAGCGACACCTGCTGGCCCGCGACCGGCAGCTTCCCGTCCGCCCGCACCGAGCTGGGCCCCAGCGCCCGGAACCGCACCTGGGAGGCGCCCAGTTCCCGGCTGAGGTCCTCGAAGGACAGCAGCACATCGCCCTTCATCCGGCCCACCGTCGCACCCCGGAAGGAGCTGGGCAGATCCCCCACGATCCGGATGTCCTGGGCCTGGGCGCGCACCTCGGCGATCGAGACACGGTCGGCCGCCACGTCCGGTACGGCGATGTCGACCTGCTGGAGGTCCTTGCCCAGCAGCTGGGTGACGAACGGGAAGCCGTGGATGGTCACGTTCGGTGCCGTGGCCAGGTTCAGCCTCTTCTGCAGCTCCTGCTCGGCCTTGCGCTCGGCGTACATCACCGCGCAGCGGTCGCCCAGCACCAGCAGCAGGGCCAGCACGACCAGCCCGATCAGCGCCTTCGCGGTGCGCGGCACCGCACGGAAGCGGCCGCGCCGACGCCGGGAGGAGCGCCGGTGGTTGGGCGGTGACCACCGCTCGCCGCCCCCGGACCCGGAGCCCGTAGCCGCGGCGGCTTGCCCGTCTCCGCGCCCGCCGGCGTCGGCGTCGTCGTCATCGTCCGAGGTCAGGCCGAGGCCGAGGCCGAGGGGGTCGTCCGGATCGTACGGGTCGGCCAGGTCGGCAAGTTCCTCGTACGGGTT
This sequence comes from Streptomyces antioxidans, assembly GCF_000968685.2. Lineage (GTDB taxonomy): Bacteria > Actinomycetota > Actinomycetes > Streptomycetales > Streptomycetaceae > Streptomyces > Streptomyces antioxidans. Next base: position 36,800 of record NZ_LAKD02000031.1, on the reverse strand, counting down.
CCGGTAATGAACACCGGGTGAACGGCCGTGAGGATATGGGGGCTGGGGTGAAGATATGCGTGTGGGGGATCGCATCAGTCCATACCACCACGGCACACTGCTCCACCCGCAAGTCCTAGCGGCGCTACGTGGCGAACGGCACGTTCCGTTTTTTCCTTCCGTACACGTGCCGTTTCTCAGCGCGTGCCGCGTGAGACGGCCCTCGCCTCGGTGACCGTCACCGCCCTGCCGTCCATCTCGTGGCCGTCGAGCTGGGCCATCGCCTTCTCGGCGGCCATCTCGTCCATCTCCACGAACCCGAACCCCCGGGAGCGGCCGCTCTCCCGGTCGGTGATCACGGTGGCGTCCAGCACCTCGCCGAACTGCCCGAACAGGGTTGCCAGGTCCTGTGTCGTCGTCTGGTAGCTCAAGTTGCCCACATGCAGTCGTTTGGACATGACCGGCTCTCCTTGTTCTCCGTGGTTCCCAGGGGAGCGAACCGTGTCAATCCTCTCAACAGGGTGCGAAACCGGCCACCCACATGGGCTGAACCGGTCATCCCCTACGGCTGCTCAGTGCAGGGTGCCGAGCTGTTCCCTGGAGTACGGCACGAGCGCGTCCGCGCGCCCGGTCAGCACCTTCTCGGCCCACTCGGGGTCGGCGAGCAGCGCCCGCCCGATGGCCACGAGATCGAACTCGTCCCGCTCCAGCCGGTCCAGCAGATTCTCGATATCGGCCACCTGCGCCTGCTCGCTGCCGGTTCCGGGCACGAACGTCGGCAGGAAGTCCTGGTTCAGGCCGACCGAGCCGACCGTGACCGTCGGCTTCCCGGTGAGCTTCTTCGTCCAGCCCGCGAGGTTCAGGTCCGAGCCCTCGAACTCCGGCACCCAGTAACGGCGGGTGGACGAGTGGAAGACATCGACCCCCGCCTCCGCGAGCGGGGTGAGCAGCGCCTCCAGCTCCTGCGGGGTCCCGGCCATCCGCACGTCGTAGTGGTCCTGCTTCCACTGGGACGTACGGAAGATGATCGGGAACTCGGCGGAGACGGCCTTACGGCAGGCCGCCACCAGCTCGGCCGCGAAGCGGACCCTCGACGCCGGGTCGCCGCCGTAGGCATCGGTACGGCGGTTCGTGGCGCCCCACAGGAACTGGTCGATCAAGTACCCGTGCGCCCCGTGGAGTTCGACCCCGTCGAAGCCGATCCGCTCGGCCGCGGCGGCCGCGTCGGCGAACGCGGCGATCACCGCGTCCACGTCGCCCCGCGTCATGGCCCGCCCGGCCGGCTGTCCGTTCAGCCCGACGCCGGACGGGCTCAGCACGGGCGCCTCGGGGTGCGGGGGCGCCCCCTCCTCCCGGGAGACCCCCACATGCCAGATCTGCGGCGCGATCCGTCCACCCGCGAGATGCACCCGCTTCACGACCTCGGCCCACCCGGCCAGGGCGTCCTCCCCGTAGAACCGCGGCACCCGGTCGCTCAGCCCCGCCGAGGGGTGCTCGACATAGGTCCCCTCGGTGATGATCAGCCCCACCCCGGCGGCGGCGCGGCGCGCGTAGTACGCCACGACCTCGGCATTGGGCACGCCGCCCGGCGAGAACATGCGGGTCATCGGCGCCATGGCGATCCGATTGCGCGCGGTGAGCCCGCCCACGGCGAAGGGACGCGACAGCACCTGGGCCGCACGCTCGGCGCTCCTGCTTATGGACACGTGGATACTCCTTGACCGGACGTCATCACCGCGCGGAATCGCACGGCCCGGCCAAGCTAAAACCTGACGTCAACGTCAGGGTCAAGTACCGGAGGCCCCCTCCGGCCAGCCGTGCCCCCGGCTGGTGGGTACGCGCTCCATCGCTCCTCGACGGGCGAAGCGCACACCGGCCACTTGGCGATGCCAGGAGGCTCACCGTGGATCGCAAGTGGCCGACCTGGAAGGGCTCCACGCCCGGGCGGCCGAGGCGCTCGACATCACCGAGCCGTGGGTGCGGCGCGCGGTCGATGCCGTCCCGCGACACGAGTTCGTGCCCGGCGCCGTCTGGGTGGTGGACGGCGGCGCATACCGGCCGCTCCGCCGGGAGGACGCCCCCGGTGTGCCGTCCTGCTCGCCCGACGGGCCGCCTCGGTCGGGGGTGCCGTATCGGTCGGCGGTGCCGCGTTGGTCGGGTGCGGCCGCGCGTCGGTCGGGTGCGGCGCCGTCTCGCGCGCTTCGCGCGATTGAGCATCGGGGCAAGGGGGGGGCGGTGGTGCCGGGCGCGTTGCCGACCGCCGGGCCGGTGGGGGCGACCGCCGGTGGTGGCATCCGTGCGCGGGGGCGAGGCCCGTCGCCGGACTCCGTGTCCACTGCGGCGCCGCAGGGGGTACCCCTCTCGAAAACCTTTGACAAGGTAGTTGCTTTTGGTCAAGCGTTTTCGGAGGAGGTACCCCCACCGGGCCGCGCTCCGGATCGGCAGCGACCCCCGAGCGCGATGGCCGTCACGGCACGGCCCCCACCGGCCCGGCGCCCGGCAACGCGCCTTACGCCCCGCCCCCTGCCCCGCTGCTCAATCGCGCGAAGCGCGCGAGACGATGCCCGCACCTGACATCCGGCCCGCGCTCAGACGACCTGGTCCAGGCGGCCAGTCTTTACGGTACGTATGAACACGCCGAGCGCGGCGGGCGTCGTACGGACCACCGCGTCGGGCCCGTCGCTCTCCCGTACGCGGATGCCGTCGGGGGCGGCGGCGAGTTCCACGCAGTTTTGGTGGACGTCCGTGCTGAAGGATGACTTGCGCCACTTGAGATCAGGCATGACCACGCTTCCTAGTAATGGCTGTAGAGGATGTGTCGGATCAGGCCGAGCGAATCTCGAACGTCATGGCTGATCACGGAAGGGCTGGTGTCCACTGGCGGTAGGGCTACGCCACGGAGCCGGTCGAAGTGCCTTCGGTACTGGGCGACCGAGTCCGGGTCGTGGAGGAACATGGACTGGCTTGCGTGATCCAACTGGATGGTTTCCAGAATCCCGCCGTGTGAAGCGATCAGGTTGAAGGGTGTGTTCGCCATCGGAAGGCCGTCTGCCGCGAAGGGCAGGACCTGAATCGTCACATGCGGCAGTTCCGCCGATTCTATGAGCCGCAGCAACTGCTTGCGCGTCACGGCCGAGCCGCCGAACCGCATGTGCAGCGCAGCCTCGTGGATGACGGCATGGATCGTGGGCGGGTCTTCAGCGGCGAGGGCCGCCTGGCGGCGCATCCGAAACTCCACTGCCCGGTCGATGTCGGAAGGGTTCGTCACCATGTCGCTGACCCGAAAGATGGCGCGGGTGTATTCCTCCGACTGGAAGATTCCGGGGATGAACAGCGACTCGTACGAGCGAAGCCCGATGGCACGGGACTCAAGTTCCGCCAAGTCGAGGGCTGCGGCGCGCATGTCGTCCTTGTAACCGCTCCACCAGCCCTTGCCCTTGTCTTCTCCGAGGCTGACCAACGCCTCGATAAGGGGCACACTTGTGCACCCGTAACCCTCGCAAAGTCGACGCAGCCGCTCGCTCGGGATTGCCGTGCGGCCGCCCTCGATGTGCGTCAGGTGCACACGCCCCATGTCGATGAGCGCTCCCGCCTCATGCAGCGTCAACCCGGCTTGCTCGCGCAACCTTCGCAGCTCTGCGCCAAGGCGGCGCTGTCTCTCGGTGGGGTTGGTTCGCAGTGCCAACGGGGTCTCTCCTCAGGGTGTGGGCCACAGTCTGCCGTCAGGGGGTGGGCCGGTCCACTTATTCTGACGCACAGGTTGAACTTGTCATCCTTCATCTCTACCGTGTGTGTGGTGGCAATCACACAGCGGAGCTGTGGGGGCCGCACGATGCCCGTTTACGAAGCGCCACGGAGGCGTCGCATGGGAGCACCCGCACACCCGGAACACCCGCACCGCTACACCCTCTCCGCCCCCGCTCTCCCCACCTCACCCCGTCTGTGCCGCGACTTCGTGCGCGGCGTCTTCACGGCCTCCGGCCTGGAACAACTCGCCGAGGCGGCAGCCCTCTGCACATCCGAGTTAGTCACCAACGTCCACCGGCACGGCAAGGGCGACGTACGGATGGCCGCCACCGTCCAGCACGACCGCGTCCGGGTGACCGTCCACGACGACAGCCCCGAACTCCCCTCGCCCCGCCGCGCGGCAAGCCATGAGACCAACGGGCGCGGCCTCTTCTTGGTCACGGCCCTCTCCGATGTCTGCGGCATGATCCTCGACGAATCCACCGAAGGCACCGGCAAAGCGGTGTGGTTCGAGTTCAACGTCCCGCCCGCGCACACGAAAAGCCCCGTATGAACCCCACTCCCGCCGAGCGGGTCGCCACGGTCCTCCGCGACGACTTCGCCGCCCACGGCGTACGGCTCCCCGACATACGGGCAGACCTCAGCAACCCCCGCCAACCGCAACTCGAACTCGGCACCATCCCCCTCGGCACGGGCTTCGCGCTGCTGCGCGTGCTCACGGACTACCAGCGCCTCCTGAACGCCGAGCGGAGGAGGAAGAGGCCGTCACCGTGACACCGGGCAGGCTTGCGGCACCCGTGATCTCCGCGTTGATCGTGACCGCCTCCAGGTCGGGGAGGACGGCGAGCGGGGACAGGTCGATGGGGCGGTCGGCGCCACCGGGAAAGTGGACGTTCAGGTGGCGAAGGCGGGGGAACGCCGAGGGCAACCAGGCGGCGTCCAGGAACTCGTGCAGAACGTGCAGGTCCAACCACGTGATGTTGGGCGGGAAGTCGCGCTCCATCCGTGCGTGTCCGATCGCGACCTTCAGCCGCTTCAGCGATGTCAGCTTCTCCAGGTGCCAGGGCACGACGCCCACGCCCGACAGGCCCGGCGTTTCGAAGATCAAGGTGCGGAGGGGGAGATCGGACAGGCCGGTGAAGAAGAAGGCCCTGAGACAGTCGGTCAGATAGAGCGTTTCGAGGCTCGTCAGGTGACCGATCGCGGCGCCGAGGTCTTCGAGTACGTGGTTACCGTTCAGCCGGAGCCGGGTCAGCTCCGCCCCATCGAGGTTGTCCCTGATCTCATCCTCCGTGAAATCTCCTCGGAGGATGAGCCGCGGACGCGGCCCCGTGTCCAGGAGCAACCGCAACTGCTCCATGGACTCGGCCACGAAGTACAGGCCGTCCCGGTCCAGACGGAGGATCACCTCATGGAAGTACCGCCCGGTGTCGAACCGCCCCCAGCTCGACGCCAGTTGGGCGCGGACCCCGACCGCCGGGTGGTCGGCGAAACGGGCCAGATACGGGATCGCCGCGTCCACCGGTATGCGGGAGGCCGTCACCACGCAGCACTCCGCGACCTCGTCCGTCAGCCCCTCCGGGCCCGGAAGCAGCTCCAGCGCCAGGGGGCCCACCGTGGCCAGGTCCCGCGCCTGCGGGATGGTCACGGGCGGGACGAACTCCATCGCGTGCCGCGTGACCTCGTCCCGTATCGCCGGGTCCAGGTCGGGCGCGTGTTCCAGGCAGGCCATGGCCAGCAGGAACAGACGGGGCGTCGACTCGGCGCTGTCCTTGCTCCGCGCCACGTCCAGCAGCTTGCGCAGCAGCTCCGCCCGTTCGCGCGGGCGCGCATGGGCCACCGCCATGCGGATGACGTCCTCCCACTGCGCGTCATGCGCGTTCCGGATCAGCAGGCCGACGTCCCACGCCTCCACCGCCGCCTTCGCGCCCAGATAGTCCTGGAAGGTGCGGTGGACGAAGTCCACCGTGGTCAGCGACGGCTCGCGCAACAGCCCGCTGCGCAGCAGCAGATGGCGCAGGATGGCGGGCGCGTCGCCGAGGGCGCGGGCGGCGGGGACCGATGGAAGGGCCTCCTCGATCAGGCGCTCCGCGCGGTCGCGGTCCAGCTCGGCCTCGCCGTTGCGGATCAGGTAGTAGGCGAGCCGCTGGAGGAGCTGGATCTGGGGCTCCTCGTCCAGCTGGACGTCGCCCGGTGCGTAGACGTGGCGCTCGGTGTCGCGCCGCGTCAGCAGCATCGACAGCGCCGCGTCGTACAGCGCCTTGCGGCCCGGCGGCAGATAGCCGCGCCGGGCGCGGTGCAAGGCGCAGATCAGGCCGCACATCAGCGGGTTGGTGGCGAGCCTCGTCAGGTCCTGCTTGGTGCGGACGGCGGTCTGCAGGGCCGATTGGTACGCGTTCAGCTCCGCCCGATCCTCCTCCCCACGGCAGGTCCGGCGCGCCGCCTCGTGCCAGCGGTCGATGAACGCCGCCATGTCCTCGCGGCTCATCGGGGACAGCGTGAACTCGGTGAAGTCCTGCGCCGCCAGCCAGTCTTCGGCGACGGCGGAGGGGCGGGAGGTGACCAGCCACAGGTTGTCCGGGTAGGCGATCAGGAGGTCGGACAGCCAGGCGCGGGTGCGCTCGCGGTCGCGCTCGGGGATCTCGTCGATGCCGTCGACCAGGAGCAGCCCGCGCCCGGCGGACAGCAGGCGGTCGGCCCAGCCGTGCGGCTGGGCGCCGTCCAAGGAGTTGTGGACGGCAGCCAGGAAGGAGGCCGGGGAGGGCAGCGACCCCTGGCGGGCGATCGTCCGCAGGGGGAGGACGAACGGAACGCGGCCGATCAACTGCTCCAGGCCGCGCGGCGGCTCCTGCCGCGCGGTGCACACGGCGAGCCACTGCACAAGCGTGGTCTTGCCGGAGCCCGCGATTCCGCGTAACAGCACCCGCCGGTGGCCGGAGAGCGCCCGATCGGCGGGGAGCGCGGCGTGCTGCGGGGCGTCGGCGGCCGTACCGGCGAACGCGTCGCCCAGCGGGTGCTCCCCACCGGACGAGACCGCCTCCAGACTGAGATACGCCGCGTCCAGCGGCCACGTGGCCTCCGCGTGGCTGAGGTCGACCCCGACGATCGTCAGCGTGGAGTGCTTGCCGACTGTGTACTCCGCGTACCGCCGCTCGAACCCGGCGTCCTGTGCGGCCTGTGACGGTAGCCGCTCGATCAGGACATCGGTCTTGGCGATCAGCTCGCTGAGCTGGTCGCTCTGCTCGACGAGGGTGCGGGCGACGAACGTCGAGCGCTGGGTGAAGAAGTGCAGGATGTGCAGACAGGCGGTGTGCAGCAGGCGCAGGAAGAACAGCATGCCGCTGGGGCTCAGCGGTGGCGTGCTCCGCCCTTGTGCATGGGTGGCACGGGTCAGCTCATGGGCCAGCCCACGGTGGCCGAGCCGCACCGCCTGGACGTCGTCCATGTCGAGGTCGCCGAGTGCGTACAGCATGGTGGCCAGCTGCTCCGCCACGAGCTCGTCCTCGTCGGCGGGGCAGGGCCGCTCGCCGGGTCCGGCGGTGCGGATGGCCTGTACGACCAGTTCGGCGGCGAGCTTGCCGAGGTCCCTCTCGGTCAGGGTGCGCTTCTCGCCCCGGAACGAGACGAGGGAGGAGACGCGGACCGGCTGCTCCACCAGCCCGGCGCCCGGACCCTCCTTGACGAACAGCTTCTTGATGAGCGGTGTGACGACGCTCGACGCGAGACGAGCGCCCATGGTCGCGGGATCCATGTCCCATTCCCCCCGGCGGTTGTGTGCCCCCGGCCACGGCGGGCCGCCGTCAGCGTACAGCGGGACCGGGCGGTCGGGCCCTTGGTCCCGAACCGGACATCCGAAGGTCCCGGCGAAGGTGATATCCCACACAGACCGTTCGGGGTCTACTACGGGAAATAGGGGATCGCGCAGGTCAGAGGCGCCATGGGCATGTCTGGGAATTCCGCGCGGGATACGGCACCCATAGGCAATTCACTACGTAACCACTTAGTAGAAGAACGCCTTGGCCAATTAACGGGAGCGGGATAACAAGGGGCGTTCCGAAGACGCTTCTGGAGGTACTTCCCATGGCCCCGCGCGCCACAAACCGCCGCCGTTTTTCGCTCACCCCCGTGTCCCGAGGACGCGCAGCCGTGGTCGCCGTGGGCCTGGGTGCCTCGCTCGCCCTCGGCGCCGGTACGGCGTTCGCCGTGGGGGCGGATACGGCCGCCTCCGCCCCGTCCGTCAGCCAGGCCGCCGCGAAGGTGTCCGCCCCGAAGGCCCCCGCGAAGGCGGACGCCTGGAAGACCCCGGTAGACAAGTACTCGATAGGCGCGGCCTTCGGCCTCGCGGGCAACCTGTGGTCGTCGAACCACAGCGGTCAGGACTTCGTCGTGCCGTCCGGCACCCCGGTGCACGCCGCGCACGGCGGTGTGGTCGTCAAGGCGGGCCCGAACGGCGGCGGTGACGGCCCCGCGTACGGCAACGCGATCGTGATCAAGCACGACAACGCGACGTACTCGCAGTACGCCCACCTGTCCCGGATCGACGTGCGGATCGGGCAGTCCGTGAGCACCGGCCAGCAGATCGGCCTGTCCGGCAGCACCGGCAACTCGACCGGCCCCCACCTGCACTTCGAGATCCGTACGACGCCGAACTACGGCTCCGCCGTCGAGCCGCTCAAGTTCCTCCGCGACCACGGCGTCAAGGTCTGACGCTCACGCGTCACCCCGCGCTCACGCGTCATCCGCGAGCCGACGACGCGTGCGCCTGCTCCAGCAGATCGAGGGCGACCTCCAGGACGGCCTGCCGCTTGTCCCCGGGGTCGCCCTCGACCGTCTGCAGCGCGAACATCCGCGCATGCATGCTGAACAGCGCGGTGATGCTCCGGACCTGTTCGACCAGGGGCGCCTCGGGGTCCCGGACCAGGGCGGACATCGCGAGCATCCGCTCCTTGAAGATCTGGCCGATGCTCAGCTCGCGCACCGTGGCCTGGTTCTCCTGCATGAAGCGCATCAGTGGCTCGCCGATGTCCAGGGCCACGCTGTAGCGGCGCAGCAGCTCCTGCTTGGTCTCCAGGGTGCGCGGCTGCTGCTCGCCCCAGGCGATCAGCTCGTCCAGCGGTCGGCCCAGGTCCTGGAACAGGCCGAGGACGATGTCCTCCTTGGTCTTGAAGTGGTAGTAGAGGGCGGCCTTGGTGACCTCGAGCTGCTCGGCGATCTCGCGCAGCGACGTCTTCTCGTAGCCGTGCTCCGCGAAGAGCGCCAGGGCCACGTCCTGGATGCGCTGACGGGTGTCGCCCCGCCGCGGTGTGCTGCCCATGGTGCTCTCCCGTACTGCTGGTCTGGCTGCCTCGCCAGGCCGAAATTAACTTACTTGACGCCCGGCTAGTTGGCACCTTACCTTCTCTACTGTACTGAACTAGCCGGGCGGCAAGTAAGTGGGCGTCAGGGCTCTCATCACCCAGGGGGAGACGGAGAACATGGTCCGTAAACAATCAGACGACGAAGCGCCATCCGCTTCGGCACCGGCTCAGGCCGCCCGGGAGGCCCAGCAGCCCCCGGCCAAGGCCGAGCCCAAGCAGCGCAGCACCAGTGTGGTGATCTTCGCGCTGATGATCGCGATGCTGCTCGCGATGCTCGACAACATGATCGTGGGCACCGCGATGCCGACCATCGTCGGCGAGCTCGGTGGGCTCGACCACCTCTCCTGGGTGGTGACCGCCTACACCCTGGCCACCGCCGCCTCGACCCCCATCTGGGGCAAGCTCGGCGACATGTACGGCCGCAAGGGCGTCTTCCTCACCTCCATCGCGATCTTCCTCGGCGGCTCGGCGCTGTCCGGTATGGCGCAGACCATGGGTGAGCTGATCGGCTTCCGGGCCATCCAGGGCCTGGGGGCGGGCGGTCTGATGGTCGGCGTGATGGCGATCATCGGTGATCTGGTGCCGCCCCGGGAGCGCGGCCGCTACCAGGGCATCATGGCCGGTGTGATGGCCGTGGCCATGATCGGTGGCCCGCTGGTCGGCGGCACGCTCACCGACCACCTCGGCTGGCGCTGGATCTTCTACATCAACCTCCCGCTCGGTGCCATCGCCCTCGCGGCGATCACCGCCGTGCTCCACCTGCCGAAGAAGCGCTCCGAGGGCCGGATCGACTACACCGGCGCGGCCCTGCTGACCGTGGGCATCACCGCGCTCGTGCTGATCACCACCTGGGGCGGCAACGAGTACGCCTGGGGGTCGGGCCAGATCGTCGGGCTCGGGGCGGTCGGTGTCCTCGCGCTCGCCGCGTTCCTGTACGTGGAGAGGCGGGTCGCCGAGCCCGTACTGCCGCTGCACATCTTCCGGAACCTCAACTTCACGCTGGTCACCGCGATCGGCTTCCTCACCGGTTTCGTGATGTTCGGCTCGACCACCTTCCTGCCGCTCTACCAGCAGACCGTCCAGGGCGCCACGGCCACCAACTCCGGGCTGCTGCTGCTCCCGATGCTGCTGGGCATGCTGGTGGTCTCGCTGGTCGCGGGCCGGGTCACCACCGTGACCGGCAAGTACAAGATCTTCCCGATCGTCGGCGGTCTCTTCATCACCGGCGGGATGTTCCTGCTGTCCACGATGGACACCGAGACCACCCGCTTCACCTCCGGTCTCTTCATGGCGCTGCTCGGCATGGGCATGGGCTGTCTGATGCAGACGACCATGCTGGTGGCGCAGAACAGCGTCGAGATGAAGGACATGGGCGTCGGCAGCTCCTCCGCCACCCTCTTCCGCACCCTGGGCGGCTCCTTCGGTGTCGCCATCCTCGGCGCCCTGTTCACCAACCAGGTGCGGGACACCATGACCGAGCGGGGCGGGGGCAAGGCCGCGGCCATCACCTCCGGGAGCGCCCAGCTCGACCCGGCCAGCCTCAAGCTGCTGCCGCCGCCCGTCCGGGACGCGTACACCCACGCGGTGGCCAGCGGTGCCCACCAGGTGTTCCTGTGGGGCGCGCTGATCAGCATCGTCGGCGCCGTCGCCGCCTGGTTCGTCAAGGAGGTCCCGCTGCGCGGGGCCGTCACCAAGCCGGCCGACGGCGACGCGGCCGCGGCCGAGACCGCGGCGCCGATCGCCGAGACCGTCTGACCAGCGGTCCGGGGGGAGCGGGGCCGCTGTCAGGGGGCTGTGAGCAGGGGCCGCTGTCGGTGGGGCATGACAGCATCGGACCCATGGTGACCTCGCCGGACGAGGCGCGGCTGGCGCAACTGCGTCGGCTGCGCCTCGCGAAGGACGTGATGGACCGCGACTGGGCCGAGCCGCTCGACCTGGGCGCGGTCGCCGCGCACGCGGGCTATTCGCGCTATCACTTCATCCGCGCCTTCAGGGGCGCGTACGGATCCACCCCCGGCCAGTACCTGACCCGGCGCCGCATCGAGCGGGCCGAGGAGCTGCTGCGCTCGGCCAATCTCTCGGTCACCGAGATCTGCTCGCTCGTCGGCTTCAGCAGCCTCGGCACCTTCTCCACGAGCTTCAAGCGGCAGACCGGGCTCACCCCCAGCGCCTACCGGGACATGCATGTCGACCGGGCCGCGGCGGTCATCCCGGGGTGTTACGCGATGCTGTGGTACGGCGGGCGCGACGCCCGCGCTCCTGGCTCCGACGCCCGCGGCTCCCGCGCCCCCGCCCCCCGCGGCTCCCGCGCCCCCGCCCCCGGCGCGAAGGACCGCAATTCTCGAGAAGCGGATTGAATCCGCCGCTGCCTACCGTGGCCACGTCGCGACGACGCGCGCGGCCCACCCCTACCTCCGGAGGCAGCAATGATCAAGGGGATGTCCATCGTCACCGTCTGGGTCCTCGACCAGGACCGGGCCAAGGCGTTCTACACCGAGAAGCTGGGCCTCGAGGTCCGCACCGATATGAGCATCGGCGGGGACGGCGAGGGCGGCGGCGGTATGCGCTGGCTGACGGTCGGCGCCAAGGGCCAGCCGGATGTGCAGCTGACCCTGATGGTGCCGAGCTCGCCCGGGCTGGACCCGGAGTCCGCCGAGGCCCTTCGGACGCTGGTCGCCAAGGGGGTGCTCGGCGCCGGAGTGTTCACCACCGATGACATCCACCGGGACTACGAGGCGCTGAAGGCGAAGGGCGTGGAGTTCGTCCAGGAGCCCCAGGAGCGTCCGTACGGCACCGAGGCGCTCTTCCGCGACGACTCCGGCAACTGGTTCTCGTTCACCCAGCCCCGCGAGGAGATGGACTTCAGCAAGCCCTGGGAGGGCTGCGTCGCGGACTGAGGGGTCCGCTGGGGCCGAGCCTCAGTCCGGTACCTCGATGACCGGGAAGCTGCCGGTGTTGGTGGGTGCGGACTCCGGCAACCAGAGCACGGCGACCGCGCCCCGGTACTTCCCGTCCGCCTCGTCGCCGCCGTCCATCAGCCCATCCGCGTTGCGGAACGTCAGCCGGGCGCCCAGCACCCGCGCCTGGCCCGCGGCTATGGTCAGCCCCAGGCCGTGCCCGGTGCCCGCGCGGTCCTTGCTGCCGGTGCGGAACCGGCTCGGCCCGTCCTTCAGCAGCCCCTCGGGGAAGCCGGGACCGTGGTCGCGGACGCGCAGTATCCGCCCCTCGACGGTGACCTCGAACGGCGGTTTGCCGTGCCGGGCGGCGTTGGCCAGCAGATTGCCCATGATCCGCTCCAGCCGCCGGGGGTCGGTGGAGACATGGGCGTCGCGCACCACGGTGACCACCGCGTCGGGGGCCATCACCCGGACCCGCCGGACGATGAACTCGGCCAGGGCGATCTCCTGGAGCTCCGCGCGCTCCGCGAAGCCGTCCAGGCGCGCGACCTCCAGGACGTCCTCGACCAGGGTGCGCATCGCCTGCGCCCGGTCCCGTACCAGCTCGGTGGGGCGGCCGGGCGGCAGCAGTTCGGCGGCGGTGAGCAGCCCGGTGACCGGGGTGCGCAGCTCGTGGGCGATGTCGGCGGTGACCCGGCGCTCCGCCTCCAGCCGCTGCTGCAGCGCCTCGGCCATGCCGTCGACCGCCCGCGCCAGATCGTCGGTCTCATCGCGCACCCGGCCGCCGATCGACTCGCGCACCCGGACCTCGGAGTCGCCCTCGGCCAGCTTGCGGGCCGCGGTGGCCGCCTTGCGCAACCGCCGGGAGAGCTGGTCGCCGATGAGCACACCGAGCGCGATACCGCCCAGCACCACCGCCACCGAGCCGATGATCAGCACCCGGTCCAGGTCGTCGAGGACCGCGAACCGGTCCTGGAACTTGGTGTGGACCGACAGCACCTTGCCGTTCCGCAGCGGCACCGAGGCCCACACCTCGGGGGTGCCGGTGCCGGAGTCCTCCAGATAGGTGGCGCGCTGGCCGCGCCACGCCTCCTTCTTCAGCTGCTCGGGCAGCCGGGGGTCGTCCAGCTTGGCGCCGAACCCCAGCACCCGTGACTGCTCGTACCACCGCTGGGCGACCTTCACCCGCTCGTCCATCACGGTGCGGCTGTTGTCGAGCATCGAGACGCGGGCCGCGTTGTGGACGACGAGGCTCAGCACCACCGCGACCAGCGTGCTCACGGCGGCGATGGCGAGGCTGACCTTCCACCGCAGACCCGTGCGCAGGGCGAACCGCCGTCGCAACGCCGCTCAGCCCCTGAGCTTGTAGCCGAAGCCGCGGACCGTCTCGATGCGGTCCTGGCCTATCTTGCCGCGCAGCCGCTGCACATGGACGTCCACGACCCGGGTGTCCCCGCCCCAGCCGTACTCCCAGACCCGCTCCAGCAGCCGGTCGCGGGAGAGCACGGTGCCGGGGGCGGTCGAGAACTCCAGCAGCAGCCGCATCTCGGTCGGGGTGAGCGCCACCTGCAGCCCGCCCTTGCGTACCTCCATGCCCTCGGGGTCGACCTCCAGGTCGCCGAAGCGCAGCACCCCGCCGTCGGGCTCCTCGGGGACCGGCTCCGCGCCCCGCCCGCCGGGGCCGCTGGCATGGCCGAAGCGGCGCAGTACGGCCCGGATGCGGGCCACCAGCACCGCACCGTCGAAGGGCTTGGTCACATAGTCGTCGGCGCCGGCCTCGAGGCCGAGCACCACATCGATGGAGTCGGCCCGCGCGGAGAGCATGATCACGGGGACGGTGGACTCATCGCGGATCCGGCGGCACAGGCTGACCCCGTCCAGGCCCGGAACCATCACATCGAGCAGGGCGATATCGGGGCGGTCGGCGCGGAAGCGCTCCAGGCCGGTCAGCCCGTCGGGCGCGGCCGTCACGAGGAAGCCATCGCGCTCCAGGGCGAGCTGCGTGGCTTCACGGATGACGTCGTCGTCCTCGACGAAGAGCACATGGGTCTCGGCCACGGCCTCGCTTCAGCCTTCCGTTCCGTCGTCGTCGGTGCGCGCGGTCGGCACCGGGGTCGCCTCTTCCTTGGGCACATTCTTGCTGTAGTCGGTGCGGTCGCGGGACCGCACCGTGAACGAGCGGTCCACCCCGGACCAGCCGTAGGTGATCACGGTCTCGCTCGAAGGGCAACAGACCGAGTCCCCGGAGGTGTAGGAGAGCTTCGTCACCCGCAGCTCGTCCTTGGTGACGTCGGCGTAGACGGGCGGCTGCTCATCGCTGAAGACGTTCTCGTACCTGTCGCCCGCCTTGCGGTACACATACGAGCCGATGCCGAAGCCGTCGGTGCAGCTCATGACGTTGATGACCAGGTCGGAGTCGGCGGAGTCGGTCAGCCGGCCGGACGTCACGTCCACCGGGTAGCCCTTGATCCCCTGCTTGGCCCCGCGCTCGGTGGCCGTGGGGCAGGGCTTGAGGCTCGCCTTCAGATCGTCGCTGACCCGCGGATCCGCCTTGACCAGCTTGATCACGTCGACCTTCTTCCCGGCTGCCGGTGACGGCCGGTCGGATCCACGGCCGCCCGCGTAGGCACCGGAGTCCGCGGCGGCCGAGGCCCACTCGGTGTTCGCCGGTCCCTCCTTGCGCACGCCCTGGCTCGCGTCACCACATCCGGCCAGCATCCAGCCGCCGGCGGCCACGAGGCCCACGACCGCGCCGCCGGTGAGCATGACTGTTCTGCTGGGAGAGGCCCTGGTCAGGCCGCGCACCGTTCCTGCCCCTGCTCCTGGCGGGCGCGCCGGACCCGACCCGTGTGCTGCCGGACGTTGGCGGCCTGCTTGGTGTCCCCGTCCCGGCGGCCGAGCGCGCGGGTGTCCACATCGCGGCTCTCCAGCTCCTGCCGCAGCCGGGCCAGCGCCCGGTGCAGCGTGCTCTTGACCGTTCCGGTCGACATTCCGAGCGCCTCCGCGGTCTCTTCGGTCGTCATCTGCTCCCAGTGTCGCAGCACCACGACACTGCGCTGCTTGGGAGCGAGCACCGAAAGGACGTCCATCAGCAGGGCGCGGTCGGCGTGCTGCTCGGTGCCGTCGTCGACGCTCGCCTCCGGAAGCTGCTCGGTGGGCACCTCGTCCAGCTTGCGGGCGCGCCACCACTCGGTACGGGTGTTGATCATCACGCGTCGGAGATAGGCGTCCGCGAGCGATTTGTCCGCTATGCCGTCCCAGCGGCCGTAGGTGCGCACCAAGGCGGTCTGGAGCAGGTCCTGTGCCTCGACCGGGTCGGGGATCAGCCGACGTGCGCTGCGCAACAGCGCGTCCTGCCGATTCCGCACGTACTCCTCAAAGTCCAGAACATTGCTGCTCATGGTGTGCAGCCTCCATCCGCGTTTTCCCCGCCGTCGATGTGCCCGGCTTCTCGCTCGGCACGGGAAGGACGCTACGGAGGCGCTGTTGCGGCGCCAGGCGCAACTACGCCTCGGCGAACGCACAGCTACCCATAGGTTGTGTAACAACGGAACCCGGCCCGACTGAGTGTCAGAACCGGGTCCTGGGAGTGTCACAGGTCTGTCACAGACGGGCCGTGACGAGGAATCTTCTCGGGTCGGCTCAGCTGAGCTCGGGTCACGTCAGCGGCAGTCGGTAGAGGCCGCCGGACAGCGGCTCCACCAGCCCGTCGGAGACGAGCCCGTCGAGCGCGCGGGCCCGCTGCACCGGCTCGTCCCACACCTGGTCCAGCGCCGTCTGCGGCACCGGTGTCACCGCCTCCCGCAACACCGCGAGCAGCTTGCCCCGCACCTGGCGGTCAGTACCGGCATAGGTCTGGCCGCGCCGCGCCGGTCCGTCGTGCTCCGGGGAGCCGGCCTGCCGCCAGGCGCACAGCGCGGCGATCGGGCAGCGTACGCAGTCGGGGGTGCGGGCCGTGCAGACCAGCGCGCCCAGCTCCATCGTGGCCGCGGCCCAGCGCGCCGCGGTCGGCTCGTCCCCGGGGAGCAGGGCGCGGGCCAGCTTGCGCTCGGCGGCGGTGGTGGCGTTCGGCGGGTACTGCGCACCGCTGACCGCGCGGGCGAACACCCGGCGCACATTGGTGTCCAGCACCGGATGGCGCTGGCCGTACGCGAACGAGGCCACGGCCGCCGCCGTGTACTCACCCACCCCCGGCAGCGCCAGCAACTGGGCGTGGTCGCGCGGTACGTCACCGCCGTGCCGCTCCCTTATGGCGGCCGCGGCGCCGTGCAGCCGCAGCGCCCGGCGCGGATAGCCGAGCCGGCCCCAGGCGCGGACCGCCTCACCGGGCGGTTCCGCGGCCAGGTCGGCCGGGCGCGGCCAGCGGGCGAGCCACTGCTCGTACACCGGCAGCACCCGGCTCACCGGGGTCTGCTGGAGCATGAACTCGCTCACCATCACACCCCAGGCGCCCGCCTCGGGGCGGCGCCAGGGGAGGTCGCGCGCGTGCGCGTCGAACCAGTCGATGACGGGCCGGTGCAGAACGGCTCCGTCGGAGTCGGAGGATGCGGCGGCCGGGACGGCGGAAGCGGAAATGGCAGTCATCGCATCCGATCCTGACACGACGGGACGGCTCGCGGGGCCCAGGGCGCGGGCGTTCGGGTCGAGCCGCGCCAGTCGTTGCCAAATCGTGCGATACGGCGCCCGTACGGGAACGGACGGCCGCTTGTCGCGCCCGGGTGCGGTCTTACGGTGCCCCTGGGGTGATCGCGGGGCACTTGGTGGACCTCCGCCGACCCCTCAGGTACCGGATCGGGTACCGGATCCGGTCGGATCATGAGAAAAGTAGGGCTTGGGGCGGGGGTTATTGGCTGGTAGCGCTCCCGATCTCTCGTAGAGTTTCCGCGTGGGATCTCTGCGCAATCCGATCGGGCCGCTTCCCTCCTCCATTTACTGGCGGCGGAGGGCCGTTGCGCTGGCCCTGCTCATCGCCATCATCCTCGTGGTCATCTGGGCCTTCGGCTGGGGTGGTTCGGGTGGCGGCGGAAGTGACGACGGCAAGGGGCCGGGCGGCGGGGGACCCGCGAGCACGATCACCCCGGGCCCCTCCTCCTCCGGGCCGGTCAACAGCGAACGGCCGGGCGGGCGCGATGAGTCGGACGGCGGTGGCTCGGGCTCGGGCGGCGGCGGGGGCAGTGGCTCCGGCGGCGGCGGCTCGGACGACGGCGGTGCGGACGCGAGCGGCGGCGGCGCGGGTGGCGGCGGCTCCGGCGGTGGGGGTGGCGCGGGCGGCTCATCGGGTGGCGGTGCGGGCGGTGGCATCGGCACCGGGACCGGACAGGGCCTGCCCGCCGGGTCGAGCCTGCGCGACTGCCGCTCCGGCGACGTGGAGTTGACGGTGCGCAGCGTCAAGGACTCCAAGGTCAAGAACACCTGGGCGCCGGGCGAGAAGCCCACCTTCGAGATCGTCGTGAAGAACACCAAGTCGAGCTCCTGCAAGGTCGACTTCGGGCGCGCCGCGGCCTCGCTGACCATCACCGACGCCCACAACGCCCATGTCTGGGCCTCCGACGACTGCCCGGAGGGCAGCGCCGCCGCGCTGATCGAGGTGCCGGGCTCCGGCCAGATCAAGCGCACCGTGGACTGGGACCGCAAGCGCAGCGCCGAGCACTGCGCCACACCGTCGGGCAGCGCGTCGGCCAAGCCGGGCACGTACCTGGTCGAGGTGAAGGTGGACGGCCTCGGGACGGCCAAGGTGTCATTCGTCCTCGAGAAGGACTGACCGGCGGCGGCCGGGACCGCGCCCACGACCACGTGTGCGGCGCCCACCTACCGGATATACCGCGGCTACGGGGTGCCCGGCGGGTCTGTCCCCTCCCCGCCCCTTCCCGATACCAGCGGCTTCGCCCCTGGACCCCGGGCGACGCCCGCGCACATCCGGGTGGTCCGGCCGGTGGCTGGGGCGGAGTCCCAGTTACGGGAAGGGGCGGGGCGGGGGAAGGCCGCCTTGGGCAGGCTAGACGTACCGCTCCAGGATGGAGGACTCCGCCAGCCGCGAAAGACCCTCGCGGACCGACCGCGCACGGGCCTCGCCCACGCCGTCCACCATCTGCAGATCGTCCACGCTCGCGGCCAACAGCTTCTGCAGGCCCCCGAAGTGCTCCACCAGCCGCTCGATGATGGCGCCCGGCAGCCGCGGCACCTTGGCCAGCAGCCGGAAGCCGCGCGGCGAGACCGCCGAGTCGAGGGTCTCGGGCGAGCCGGTGTACCCCAGCGCCCGGGCCACGATGGGGAGTTCGAGCAGCTCGGCGTGGGCCAGCCGGTCCAGCTCGGCGAGCGCGTCGGCCACCGTACGGGTGCGCTTGGCGGTCGGCTCGGGCACGTAGTCCCGCACCACCAGCTCACGCTCGGGCTCCACGCCCGCGATCAACTCGTCCAGCTGGAGGGAGAGCAGCCGGCCGTCGGTGCCCAGCTCGACCACGTACTCCGCGATCTCGGTGGCGATACGGCGGACCATCTCCAGCCGCTGCGCGACCGCGCTCACATCCCGGACGGTGACCAGGTCCTCGATCTCGAGGGCCGAGAGCGTGCCCGCCACCTCGTCGAGGCGGAGCTTGTACCGCTCCAGGGTGGCCAGCGCCTGGTTGGCGCGGGAGAGGATCGCCGCCGAGTCCTCCAGCACCCGCCGCTGACCGTCCACATACAGCGCGATCAGCCGCATCGACTGGCTGACCGAGACCACCGGGAAGCCGGTCTGGATGGAGACGCGCTGCGCGGTGCGGTGCCGGGTGCCGGTCTCCTCGGTGGCGATCGCCGCGTCCGGCACCAGCTGCACCCCCGCCCGCACGATCTTCGTGATGTCCTTGTCGATCACCAGCGCGCCGTCCAGCTTGCACAGCTCGCGCAGCCGGGTCGCGGTGAACTCGACGTCGATGACGAAGCCGCCGGTGCACAGCGACTCGACGGTCTTGTCGGTGCCGAGCACGATCAGCCCGCCGGTGTTTCCCCGGAGAACGCGCTCGAGGCCGTCGCGCAACGCCGTGCCGGGCGCGACCGCGCTCAGGGAGGCACGCATCAGACCGTCGGCCTTGCCGGGTGCCGTTGCCCGGTCGCCTGCTGCCACTGCACTCCTCCGTCGCAAGGTCTGTCGGTGCCACGAGTCGCCCTGCCATGCCGATGCGCGAGGCCACCTGCGCGAGGCCAACGTATGCGAGGCCACGTTTGCGCGAGGCCACGTATGGGCGAGACCAGGGCAAAGTCTACCGGCGGCCACCGGCCTCCGGTGGGGTCTCCCGGCGTACGCCCGTGGGCGCGAAGCGGAGTGCGACTCTCCATGGGCCGTGCGCCACCCGGCTCACCGACCCCCGCCGTACGCCCTCACCAGCGCACTCGGCCACGCTTCCGCCGCCGCTCCGGTGCTGCCTCGCCCACCATGTCAGCCCCGGCCGCCCGCCTCCACCCGCGCCTTCTCAGCCCCGCTCCTCCGCCTCCACCCGCCCCTTCTCGCCCCGCTCCCGGCGTCGCGGCAGCACCCGCAGCGCGTCCCCGATGTCCGCCACCTCCAGCACCCGCATCCCGTCCGGGATCCGGCCCGGGTCGCCCGGCACCAGGGCGTGGGTGAAGCCGAGCCGGGACGCCTCCGCCAGCCGCCGCTGTACCCCGGTGACCCGCCTGACCTCGCCCGCGAGACCCACCTCGCCGATCGCCACCAGGTTCTTGGGCAGCGGGGTGTCGCTCGCGGCGCTGGCCAGCGCGAGCGCCACCGCGAGGTCGGCGGCGGGCTCGGACAGCTTCACCCCGCCCACGGTGGCGCTGTAGATGTCCCGCTTGCCCAGCGCGCTGATCCGGCCGCGCTGCTCCAGCACGGCGAGCATCATCGAGACGCGGGACGTCTCCAGACCGGAGGTGGTGCGGCGCGGCGAGGGGATCTGGGAGTCCACGGTGAGCGCCTGCACCTCGGCCACCAGCGGGCGACGGCCCTCCAGGGTGACCGTCAGACAGGTGCCGGGCACCGGCTCGTCGCGGCGGGTGAGGAACAGCCCGGAGGGGTCGGCGAGCCCGGTGATGCCCTCGTCGTGCAGCTCGAAGCAGCCGACCTCGTCCGTCGCCCCGTAGCGGTTCTTCACCCCGCGGACCAGCCGCAGCCGGGCGTGCCGGTCGCCCTCGAAGTGCAGCACGACATCGACCAGATGCTCCAGCAGCCGGGGCCCGGCGATGGCCCCGTCCTTGGTGACGTGGCCCACCAGCAGCGTGGACATCCCGCGCTCCTTGGACGCGCGGATAAGCGCCCCGGCCACCTCGCGCACCTGCGCCATCCCGCCCGGCGCGCCGTCGATCTCGGGCGAGGCGACGGTCTGCACCGAGTCCAGGACGAGCAGCGAGGGCTTGACCGAGTCCAGATGGCCGAGGACCGCGGAGAGGTCGGTCTCGGCGGCGAGGTAAAGGTGCTCGCTCAGCGCGCCGATGCGGTCGGCGCGCAGCCGCACCTGACTGGCCGACTCCTCACCCGTGATGTAGAGCGTGCGGTGCTCCTCGGAGGCGGCCTTGGCCGCCACGTCCAGCAGCAGCGTGGACTTGCCGACCCCGGGCTCCCCGGCGAGCAGCACGACCGCGCCCGGGACCAGCCCGCCGCCGAGCACCCGGTCCAGCTCGTCCACGCCGGTGCCGCGCGCGGTGGCCTGACGGCCGTCCACCTGGCCGATGGGCAGGGCGGCCGAGGTGACCCGGCCGGGCGCGGTGGTGCGTACCGCGGGCGCCCCGTACTCCTCGACCGTGCCCCACGCCTGGCACTCCGGGCAGCGGCCGAGCCACTTGGCGGTGGTCCAGCCGCACTCCGTGCAGCGGTAGGAGGGGCGGTCCTTGGCGGATGAGCGGGAGGAGCTACGGGCAGCCATGCCGTAACGCTAGCGTCGGCCACCGACAGAGCCGAACGGCGGCGGGCGCGTAGCAGGTTGTGACCACCGGAGGGGGACACCTGTCCCCTTATGAGGGAGATAGTCACCCGTAAGGATTAAAACAGCGCAAGTGGCGCGAGGAAGTCTGCATCATCCGCCTACCGTCGCCGGGTGATGAGCAGCAGGTCCGAGCACTCGACACAGACCACCGGCGCACAGCGGGCGCGGCGCCGTGCGCCCCGCTCCACCACCCGCCCGCAGCGCCCTCCGGAACGCTACGAGCCGTACCTGGACGGCCTGTTCACGTACTGCCTGTCGGCCCTGTGCGAGCACGACGCCGCGGCCGTCGCGGTGGGCGACGTCCTGGCGGTGGCCGAGCGCCGCACCGGCCGGGGGCGGGGCCGGGTGACCGCGGAGGGCGAGCTGTCCCGTCCGTGGCTCTACGCGGTCGCCCGCTGGGCCTGTCTGCGCAAGCTGGCCGAGCGCCGCAGCCGTACGGGGACGGACACCCCGGGCGACGGCGCCGCGGCCGAGCTGCCCGAGCCCATCGCCGCCCAGCGCCGCCGCGAACTGGCCGCGCTGGCCTGGCCGGAGGCCGCGGGGACCTCCGCCGAGCAGCGCGAGGCGCTTGAGCTCGCGGTGCGCCACCGGCTGGGCCCCGCCGAGGTGGCCGCCGTGCTCGGCAAGGACCAGGAGGAGACCCGCGCCCTGCTCTCCAGCGCCGCCTGCGAGGTGGAGCGGACCCGTGCCGCGCTCGCCGTCGTCGAGCTCGGCCACTGCCCGGTGGTCGCGCGGCTCGCGGGCGACACCCAGGTGCTGCTCTCCGCCGCGCTCCGCCGTGAGCTGGTGCGCCATGTGGACGACTGCCGCGAGTGCCGCCGGATGGCCGAGCGCGCCACGGCCGACGGGCCCTGGCCCGGTACGGCCGCCGCGCCCGCCGCGCTGCCGGTGGTGGAGGCCCCCCGCGCCGCCGTGCACGCCGCGCTGCTGGGCGCGCTGGGCGGGCGGCCCGCCCGCGCGGGTGCCGGGCCCCGGTTCGACCGGCGCGGCTTTCCACTGGAGCCCCAGGACCGGGCCGCCCGCCGCAGCCGGATGCGCAGCCGCGTGATGACCACGACGGTGGTCGCCACGGTCGTGGCGGCCCCGGTGCTCGCCCTGTGGGCCGCCTACCGGGGCGCCCCGCTCGCCGGTGACGAGCGCGACACGGACTCGGTGGCCGCCGCCGACGCGGACGGCGCGGACCAGGCCCCGGCCGGTCAGGACCGGCCCGCCCGGCGCTCGTACGAGCAGACCGGCAGTGCGCAGGACCGTTCCGGCACCCGGGTCGGCTCCGGCCCGCACGGCACCAAGGCGGGGCGCGGGGCCTCGGACGTCTCGGTCGAGGTCATCGGCGCGGGCGGGGGCGCGGAGCGGCCGGGCCACAAGGGCGGCGGGGCGTCCCGCCCGGGCGGCTCGCCCTCCGCTGGCGGCCGCCCCGGCGGTGGCTCAGGACCCTCCCGGCCCGCCCCGGGACCGGGGCGGCTCACGGTCACCGCCCACCCCGAGGGCGATGTGACGGTCATCACCCTGACCGCGTCCGGCGGTTCACCGGTGCACTGGTCGGCCTCCGCCGGGGCGTCCTGGCTCCAGCTGAGCCGCACGGCCGGGATGCTGCGGCCCGGCGACTCCACGACCATCACGGTCTCGGTCAACCACGACCGGGAGCCCGCCGGGCGCTGGAGCGCGCGGGTCTCGGTGGATCCGGCGGGCGCGGTGGTGCTGATCGAGGGCCGGGGCACGTCCCCCGAACCCACGCCCACCCCCACGACCCCCTCCGACCCGCCGACCCCGACCGACCCGTCACCCACTCCCTCCGGCTCACCCGCCGCGAAGCGCTGACGCGCAGCGCCCACGGGTGGACCGGCCGCGTCAGGTGGCGCCTGCGGCGGGCCGCTCCCCTCCCCGCCCCTTCCCGAAACTGGGGCTTCGCCCCAGCCCCCGGACAAGGCTCCGCCCAGGTCCCGACCCAGGGCTCCGCCCCTGGACCCCAACGGCGC
The DNA here is from genome assembly GCF_000968685.2 of Streptomyces antioxidans. Classification (GTDB taxonomy): domain Bacteria; phylum Actinomycetota; class Actinomycetes; order Streptomycetales; family Streptomycetaceae; genus Streptomyces; species Streptomyces antioxidans. The sequence goes on along the minus strand of NZ_LAKD02000031.1, from coordinate 13,911 downwards.
GAAAGGCGCCCCGAAGGGGCGCGAGGAACTGCGCGACTAGCCACGGCGGTGCCGCAGGTGATCGGTCGGGCCGCGGGGGCTCGGCCCCTGGACGGTGGGCGTGCGGGGGCCTCGAAAGGGGCGCGGGGAACTGCGTGACTAGCCACGGTGGCGCCGCAGGTGATCGGTCGGGCCGCGGGGGGCTCGGCTCCGGAAGGGGCGCGGGGAACCGCGCGATCAGCCACGGCGAGCGCCGCAGGGATCGGTCAGGGTCCAGGGGCTCCGTCCCTGGACCCCGGGGGCTGGGGCGGAACCCCAGTTTCGGGAAGGGGCGGGGAGGGGAAACAGCCCGCCGCAGGCGCCACGACCCCCTCAGCCGTCCAGGTCCACCGGATCCACCGGATCCACCGGGCCCACCGGATCTGCCGGATGCGGTGCCACCAACGGCAGCGACGACGCCATCCGCTGCTCACACAGCTCGGCCAGCCGGTCGTACCCGCCCTTCCCCATCAGCTCCATGAGCTCCGGCCGGTACGACCGGAACACCGGCTTTCCAGCCCCGTGCGCCGAAGTGGCCGACGTGCACCACCAGTGCAGATCGTGCCCGCCAGGCCCCCAGCCCCGCCGGTCGTACTCGCCGATGGTGATCCGCAGCACCCGGGTGTCGTCCGGCCGGTCGACCCAGTCGTAGGACCGGCGCACCGGCAGCTGCCAGCACACATCCGGCTTGGTCTCCAGCGGCTCGCGCCCCTCCCGCAGCGCCAGGATGTGCAGCGCGCAGCCCGCGCCGCCCGGGAAGCCCGGCCGGTTCTGGAAGATGCACGAGCCCTTGTGGCGCCGGGTCTGCCGCTCGCCGTCGTCGTCCACCTCCACCCACCCCGAGGCGTGCCCCTCGTCGTGGAACTGCCAGATCTCCGGGGTCAGCCGGGCCATATGGCGTCCGACCCGCGCCTCGTCGTCCTCGTCGGAGAAGTGCGCGCCCAGTGTGCAGCAGCCGTCGTCGGCCCGCCCCGCCTGGATGCCCTGGCAGCCCTGGCCGAAGATGCAGGTCCACCTGGAGGTCAGCCAGGTCAGATCGCATCGGAAGAGCTGCTCGTCGTCGGCCGGATCGGGGAATTCGACCCAAGCGCGGGCGAAGTCCAGACCGACCTCGTCCTCCGCACCCGGGGCGTCCTCGGCGCCCTCCGCTCCCGACGGCATCGGCTCCTCGGCCGCCCACTCCAGGGCGTCCTTCCGGCGTTTGTCCTGCTTCGCCTTTTTCGTCTTTGCCACGGTGCAAGGGTAGGCGCCTTCGGCGAAAAGCCGGGGGTGGGGACCGCCCCGGCCCGGCGGCGCGGCAGATGCGCGAGATCGGACGCGAGATCGGACGCGAAATCGGGTGCCAGGCCGCCCCCGGCGATCGTGGGGGACCTGTGCATGACACCAAGCCGAGAGCAGTAGCGTTCACGTTATGAGACTCGGTGTCCTCGACGTGGGTTCGAATACGGTTCATCTGCTCGTGATGGACGCCCACCCCGGCGCGCGCCCGCTGCCCGCGCATTCGCACAAGGCCGAGCTGCGGCTGGCCCAACTCCTCGACGGGCACGGGGCCATCGGCCCCGAGGGCGTCGACCGCCTGATCGCGGTGGTCATGGAGGCACTGGAGGCGGCCGAGGACAAGGGCGTCGAGGACGTCCTGCCGTTCGCGACCTCCGCCGTCCGTGAGGCGTCCAACGCCGATGAGGTCCTGACCCGGGTCGCCGAGGAGACCGGCGTACGGCTCCAAGTCCTCAGCGGCGCGGACGAGGCGCGGCTCACCTTCCTGGCCGCCCGCCGCTGGTTCGGCTGGTCCGCGGGGAAGTTGCTGGTCCTGGACATCGGCGGCGGTTCGCTGGAGATCGCGTACGGCATGGACGAGGAGCCCGACGCCGCGGTGTCGCTGCCGCTGGGGGCCGGTCGGCTGACCGCGGCCTGGCTGCCCGGCGATCCGCCCGACCCGGCGGACGTGCGGGCCCTGCGGCGCCATGTGCGGGCCGAGATCGCCCGGAGCGTCGGCGATTTCAGCCGTCACGGGGCGCCGGACCACGTGGTCGCCACCTCCAAGACCTTCAAGCAGCTGGCCAGGATCACCGGCGCCGCGCGCTCCGCCGAGGGGCTTTACGTGGAGCGGCGGCTGACCCGCCGGGCGCTGGAGGAGTGGGTGCCGAAGCTGGCGGCCATGACCACCCAGGAGCGGGCCGAGCTGCCCGGGGTCTCCGAGGGCCGGGCCGGGCAGCTCACGGCCGGGGCGCTGGTGGCGGAGGCCGCGCTGGACCTGTTCGACGTGGAGCAGTTGGAGATCTGCCCGTGGGCGCTGCGCGAGGGCGTGATCCTCCGCCGCCTGGACCATCTGCCCACCTGACCACGGCAGCACCCACCCGCCCGCGAGAGCACCCGGGAGCACCCGGGAGCACTCGGGAGCCCCCGGCCCACCGAGCGCCCGACCACCGCGCACCCCACCACGGAGCGTGACGAGGGCCGGAAAGCGGCGGCCGTTCAGCGGCAAAGACCGCCGCGGTTCGGTTGCGGAGAGCAGCCGCCGTACGCTGTCCCTCGTGACAGAGCCAGTGGTGCGCATCCCGGATGCGAAGGTCGCGCTGTCCACAGCCTCGGTCTATCCGGAGTCGACTGCGACGGCCTTCGAGATCGCGGCACGCCTGGGCTACGACGGCGTCGAGGTCATGGTGTGGACCGATCCGGTCAGCCAGGACATCGAGGCGCTGCGTCGGCTCTCGGACTACCACCAGGTGCCGATCCTCGCCGTGCACGCCCCCTGTCTGCTGATCACCCAGCGGGTCTGGTCGACCGACCCGTGGGTGAAGCTGCAGCGGGCGAGAGCGGCGGCCGAGAAGCTTGACGCGTCCACCGTCGTGGTCCACCCGCCGTTCCGATGGCAGCGGGCGTACGCCCGCGAGTTCGTCCGCGGAATCTGGCGGATGGCGGATGAGACCGATGTGCGGTTCGCGGTCGAGAACATGTACCCATGGCGCTATCGCGACCGCGAGATGCTGGCGTACGCCCCCGGCTGGGACGTCACCCAGGACGACTACCGCCACTTCACGATCGACCTGTCGCACACCGCCACCGCCCGTACGGACGCGCTGGAGATGGTGGACCGCATGGGCGACCGGCTGGCCCATCTCCATCTCGCCGACGGCCAGGGCTCCAACAAGGACGAGCACCTGGTACCCGGGCGCGGCACCCAGCCCTGCGCCGAGCTGCTGGAACGGCTCGCGGGCGGCGGTTTCGACGGCAATGTGGTCGTCGAGGTCAACACCCGGCGCGCCATGTCCACGACCGAGCGCGAGGCCGATCTGGCGGAGGCCCTGGCCTTCACCCGGCTGCACCTGGCCTCGCCGACCTCGGCCACCCGGTCGAGCAGGGCGGTGCCCGGTTCATGACCGCCGCCGCATCCGGGCCCGGGCCCGCCATGCCCCCGCGCAAGCGCGGCCGCCCGGCCCGTACCAGCGCCTCCGACGGACCCGCCACCCGCGACCGGATCCTGATCGCGGCGCGCAACGAGTTCGCCGAGCGCGGCTACGACAAGACCTCGATCCGCGGCATCGCCAAGGCCGCGGAGGTGGACCCGGCACTGGTCCACCACTACTTCGGCACCAAGGAGCAGGTCTTCGAGGCGGCCATCGAGCTGATCTTCGCCCCCGCCATGGGCGTCCCGGACGCGGTGCACGGCAGCCGGGAGGGCGCGGGCGAGCGGATGGCCCGCTATATGTTCGGCATCTGGGAGAACCCGGTCAGCAGGCTGCCGCTGCTCGCCGTGATGCGCTCGGCGCTGACCAACGAGACCGCCGCCGCGGTGCTGCGCGGCATGATCGAGCGCCGGGTGCTGTTGCGGATGGCGGGTGAGCTGGACGTTCCGAACCCCGAGTTCCGGGCCCAGCTCGCGGCCGGGCATCTGATCGGGATCGCGATGCTGCGGTATGTGATCCGTATGGAGCCGATGGCCTCGGCGGAGACGGACGACATCGTGGCCATGGTGGGGCCGACCCTCCAGCGCTATCTGACCGAGAGCTGACCGGAGCTGACCCAGAGCTCACCGACACCTCACCCAGAGCTCACCGACACCTCACCCAGAGCTCACCGAGCGCCGACCCAGGGCTCACCCAGAGCCGATCGGTCCGTTCCGCTCCGTGACCCGGCCGTCTCTGGATCCGGACGAACCATCCGGATCCATGGACACAAGGCGTAGGCTCAGAAGACTCCGATCCGATCCGCAGGACGCACGCATCACGAGGGAGCCGAGCACCGTGCCTGAGCTGAGGTCTCGCACCGTCACCCATGGCCGCAACATGGCGGGCGCCCGCGCCCTTATGCAGGCTTCCGGCGTAGCGCGCGAGGACTTCGGCAAGCCGATCGTCGCCGTGGCCAACAGCTTCACCGAGTTCGTGCCCGGCCACACCCACCTCCAGCCGGTCGGCCGGATCGTCAGCGAGGCGGTCCACGCGGCGGGCGGCATTGCGCGCGAGTTCAACACGATCGCCGTGGACGACGGCATTGCCATGGGCCACGGCGGGATGCTCTACAGCCTCCCCTCCCGCGACCTGATCGCCGACTCCGTGGAGTACATGGTCGAGGCGCACTGCGCCGACGCGCTGATCTGCATCTCCAACTGCGACAAGATCACCCCCGGGATGCTGATGGCCGCCATGCGGCTCAACATCCCGACCGTCTTCGTCTCCGGCGGCCCCATGGAGGCGGGCCGGACCACGCTCGTCGACGGCACCGTCCGCAAGCTGGACCTGATCAACGCGATCTCGGACGCGGTCAACGAGAGCGTCTCGGACGAGGACATCCTCCGCATCGAGAACAACGCCTGTCCGACCTGCGGCTCCTGTTCCGGCATGTTCACCGCCAACTCGATGAACTGCCTGACCGAGGCGATGGGCCTCTCCCTGCCGGGGAACGGCTCGGTGCTGGCCACCCACACGGCCCGCAAGGCGCTCTACGAGACCGCGGGCCGTACGGTCGTGGAGATCACCAAGCGCCACTACGAGCAGGACGACGCGACGGTTCTGCCGCGCTCCATCGGCTCCCGCGCCGCCTTCGACAACGCCATGGCGCTCGACATCGCCATGGGCGGCTCGACCAATACGATCCTCCACCTGCTGGCCGCCGCCCAGGAGGCCGGTCTGGACTACGACCTCAAGGACATCAACGAGGTCTCCCGCCGGGTGCCGTGCCTGGCCAAGGTCGCCCCGAACGTCGCCCCGGGCGGCACGTACTACATGGAGGACGTGCACCGCGCGGGCGGCATTCCGGCGATCCTCGGCGAGCTGTTCCGCGGCGGGCTGCTGAACGAGGACGTCCACTCCGTGCACAGCTCCTCGCTCGCCGACTGGCTCAAGACCTGGGACGTGCGCGGCGGTTCGCCGTCCGCCGAGGCCATCGAGCTGTGGCACGCGGCCCCCGGCTGCAAGCGCTCCGCCACCGCCTTCTCGCAGTCCGAGCGCTGGGACTCCCTGGACACGGACGCGGCCGGCGGTTGCATCCGCGACCTGGAGCACGCCTACTCCAAGGACGGCGGGCTCGCCGTCCTCAAGGGCAATCTGGCCGTCGACGGCTGCGTGGTGAAGACCGCGGGCGTGGACGAGTCCATCTGGACCTTCGAGGGCCCGGCCGTGGTCTGCGAATCCCAGGAGGAGGCCGTCGAGCGGATCCTGGGCAAGCAGGTCACGGAGGGCGACGTGGTCGTCATCCGCTACGAGGGCCCCAAGGGCGGCCCCGGAATGCAGGAGATGCTCTACCCGACCTCCTTCCTCAAGGGCCGCGGCCTGGGCAAGGCCTGCGCGCTGGTCACCGACGGCCGCTTCTCCGGCGGCACATCGGGTCTCTCCATCGGCCACGCCTCGCCGGAGGCGGCGTCCGGCGGCACCATCGCCCTGGTCAGGGACGGCGACCGGATCCGCATCGACATCCCCTCCCGCTCCATCGAACTCCTGGTGAGCGAGGAGGAGTTGGCGGCCCGCCGGGATGCGCTCGGCGGCGTCTACGCCCCGAAGAACCGCGAGCGCAAGGTCTCCACCGCGCTGCGCGCCTACGCGGCGATGGCCACCAGCGCGGACAAGGGCGCGGTCCGCGACATCAGCCACCTGGGCTGACGCCCCGGGCGCTGCCACCCGCCCCGGACACTTCCGGCGTGTCGTAGCCGCGGACCGTGGTGCGGGCGTCTCCGCCCCGGCGTCAGCTCGGCGGGGACGCCACCGGGGTCCGGTACGCGCCGCTCACCAATCGGCCGGATCGCGCCCGTCCACGGCGAAGAGCGTGCCGTCCGGGGCCGTGGCGAACACCTTGTCGTCCGCCACCACCGGCGCGGGCATCAGATCCAGGAAGCCCTGACCGGCCGCGCCCCCGCGCGAGCGGGTCTCGCCGATCAGCTCACCCCGCTCGGCGTCCACGGCCAGCAGCCTGCCGTCCGCCGCCGAGAAGTACAGCCGGCCGTCCGCCGCCACCAGCGGCGACGCATTGGAGACCGAGGTCTCCAGGCGCCAGAGCCGGGCCCGCGCCGAGCCCCCGCGCGCGGTGTCGACGGCCATCAACCCGCCGTCCGTGCCCAGCACATACACCCGGTCGCCGCTGGTGACCGCGCTGATCGCGGACACCGGCGCGGACAGCGCGACCCGCCGCGCCGCGCGCCGCTCCGGGTCGTAGCGGACCACGGCGGTGGTACTGGTACTGGCGTCCGTCTCGGTCAGCAGCAGCACGCCATCCGGGCCGCTTCCGGCCGGGGTGAGGTTGCCGCTGAGCGAGGCGTGCCAGCGCGTCGTGCCGCGCTCCGTGTCCACCGCCGTGACCTGGGTGCGCGAGCCGTCACCCGCGCTGGTCACGGCGTACGCGGTGCGGCCGTCGCCGTACGAGAAGAAGGCGGGCCGGGCGTGGCCGGGCAGCCGGTGGCTCCAACGCTCCTTGTTCGTCGCCCCGTTCACCGCCGTGACCGCGCCGTCCGGCGCGACCAGCAGCACGGTGTCGCCCGAGGAGTAGACCCCGCCCTGGTAGTGGGACAGATCGCGGGTCCAGCGGACACGGTGGTCCGAGGCGTCGAGCGCCCGCATCCGCCCGCCGTCCGGGGACACCGTCCGCACCAGACCGCCCGCGACCACGGGAGCCGAGATCGTCGCGCCGTCACCGGGGCGCGCCGCCGCGGACGGCCGTGACCAGACCACGCGGCCGTCGTCCGGATCGACCCGGGCGGCCTCGACACCGCGCCGCGCGCAGTACAGCGCGTCCGCTCCGTACGCGCAGAACGCGGGCCGCGCCCCCGAGCCCGCGGCCTTCCCGACGTGCAGCCCGGTCGTCCAGGGGCGCCACGCCTCGGCGGTCGCCGCGCTGACCCGCGGTCGGCCGCCGCCGGAGGTGTCCTTGCCGTCGAACGGGCGCAGTGCGACGACCGTGCCCCCGCCGAGCAGCACGACGGCCGCGGCCCCGGAGAGGGCCCACCGCCGGATCCCCCGGCGCCGCACCCCGGGCTGGTCCGCTCCCGGCCCGGGCTGGTCCGCCCCCGGCTCGGGCTGGTCGGCGGCAGGTTCGGGCTCGGGAGCCGCCTTCGCATGCGTATCGGCATCCGCCGCGTGGGGATCCGCCGTTTCGGCAAGGGCCTTCGCCCGCGTATCGGCGGCGCCGTCGTCCTGCCCCCAGCGCCCGCCCGGCAGCGAGTGCGGCTCCGGCGTCCGCTGCTGCGGCACCAGCGGTACCGGCCCGCGCGCCACCGGCGCATGGGGGCCGCGTACCGCGCGCAGGACCGTCATCAGGGCGTCAGGCGTGGGCCGTTCCTCGGGATTCTTGGCCAGACACCGCTGGACCAGCGGCAGCAGCTCATCCGGCACCCCCGCCAGATCCGCCTCGTCGTGCACCACTTGGTACGCCACGATGTACGGACTGTCGGACTCGAACGGCCCCCGCCCGGTGGCCGCGTGCACCAGCACCGAGCCCAGCGCGAACACATCCGCCGCCGGTCCCACCGCCCGTGGCCGCTGGAACTGCTCCGGCGCCATGAAGGGCGGGGTGCCGATCAACTGCCCCGTCTCGGTGCGGAGTTCGCTGTCGGACGGCCGGGAGATGCCGAAGTCGATGACCTTCGGGCCGTCCGCCGCCAGCAGTACGTTGCTCGGCTTGAGATCGCGGTGCACCACGCCCGCCCGATGGATGTCCCGCAGCGCCTCGGCGAGCCCCGCCGCCAGCCGTACCGTCTCGTCCGGCGCCAACGGGCCGCTCCGCTTGACGTGTTCGGCGAGGGTCGGGCCGGGGATGTAGAGGGTGGCCATCCAGGGCCGCGGCCCCTCCGGGTCGGCATCCACCACGGGCGCCGTGAACGCGCCGCTGACCCGCCGGGCGGCACCCACCTCCTGGCGGAACCGCGCCCGGAACTCGGGGTCTTCGGCCAGCTCGGCATGGACGACCTTCACCGCGAGCCGCCGCCCCGAGGGCGAGCGGGCCAGGTGGACCACGCCCATGCCACCGGATCCGAGGCGCGCCTCGAGCTGGTACTGCCCGGCGTACTCCGGGTCCTCCGCTTCCGGGCCCGTCCCGGCTCTGTGCACCGGCGGCATGCCCCACCCCCGTGAATTCGGCCGCATTCGCGACTCGGCGAGCCTAGTCGATGACACGTGCGAGCCTTGTTAGCCTCCGCATGTCGTGTCACTTCACACGACATATGCACAACTTCGGAATGAAGTTCAACGGGGGAGGGGCCGCCATGGCCATCGAAGAAACCGCGGACACCGCAGCCACCACCGACGCCGCGGACACCGTGGAAACCACCGCCGGAGCGATCACCTATCCGGTCGCGCCCGGCTACCAGGTGAACGTCCGCAGCGGGCCCGGCACCAACTACGGGATCGTGAAGGTGCTGCCGTACAACAGCCGGGTCCCCATCCGCTGCCAGCGGCACGGCCAGAAGGTCTCGGGGCCGTACGGCACTTCGGACATCTGGGACAACATCGCCCCGGGTCAGTACGTCGCCGACGCGTATGTGAACACCGGCAGCGACGGCTTCGTCACCGTGCCCTGCGGCTGACAGCGGTCCGTAGAGGACGTAGAGGTCCGTAGAGGAGGGGAGCCTCCCCCTCCTCTACGGACCTCTACTTCAACAGACCTCTACGCACCTCTACGGACCGATACGGAGGCCGTTACGCCGGGATCCGCTCCTCGAGCGCGGCGTCCCGCTTGACCACCGCGTTATGCCGCTCGGTCCAGGTGGCCAGCGCCATCTCACAGGCGTGGTCCACATGGCGCAGTCCGGTCAGGTCGAGCTCCACCTCGCGCTTCCGGGGCAGCCCCTCCAACTCGTCCAGCAGCTTGGGCAGTCGCAGGAAGGTCGCGTTGCCGCGCACCCGGACGCGCAGGGGCTGGTCGCCGGAGCCGGAGCCCGAACCGGAGCCCTCGTCGTCCTCGTGCCCGCTGACCTCGACATGCACATGCGAGGTCTCCCAGGCGGTCTTGGCCACGGCCATCAGCAGACCGATGATCACGCCCTCGAACATATTGGTGATCACGATCGCCCCGGCGGTGACGATCAGGATGATCGCCTCACCCCGGTGGGTCTTCCACAGCGGCACCAGGTCCTTGGTGGGGATCAGCTTCCAGCCGGAGTACACCAGCACCCCGGCGAGCGTCGCCACCGGGATGATGCCCAGCGCCGAGGGGAAGAGCACCGCGAAGACCAGCAGCCACACACCGTGCAGTACCCGCGACGCCTTCGTCTTCGCACCGGCCTGCACATTGGCCGCGCTCCGTACGATCACCGCGGTCATCGGCAGCGCGCCCAGCAGACCGCACACCGTGTTGCCCGCGCCCTGCGCCATCAGCTCCTTGTTGTAGTCGGTGCGCGGACCGTCGTGCAGCCGGTCCACGGCCGCGGCGCTGAACAGGCTCTCGGCGGAGGCGATCAGCGTGAACGCGAGCACGGTGCCGAGGACGCCCACCTCGGCGAGGGCCTGGAACTCACCGCCGCCGGGCGGCTGGACGGCGTCCAGCAGGCCCTTGACCTCGACCCGCGCGATCGGCAGGTCGAGGATCGCGGTCGCGGCGGTGGCGAGCGCGACGGCCGCCAGCGGCGCGGGCAACACCTTGGCGCCCTGGCGGAAGCGCGGCCACAGCACCAGGACGACGATCGTCCCGGCGCCCACGGCGACCGCCTTCAGGGCGTCCGCGGAACCGGCCACATCCGCGATGAGCCCCGGAATGTTGAAGATCTTGTCGAGTCCGCTGCTCGGCGCCTTGGCGTCGGCGAGCGCGTAGAGCTGTCCGGCGATCAGCACCAGGCCGATGCCCGCGAGCATGCCCTGGACCACGGCGACGGAGATCGCCCGGAACCAGCGGCCGAGGCCGAACGCGCCCATGGCCAGCTGGAGCAGTCCGGAGACGAGGACGAGGACGCCGAGCGCGGCGACGCCGTATGTCTCCACGGCCTCGTAGACCAGCACGGTCAGACCGGCGGCGGGGCCGGACACCTGCAGGCTGCTGCCCGGCAGAAAGCCGGTGACCAGCCCGCCGACGATGCCGGTGATCAGGCCGAGCTCGGCCGGTACGCCGGAGGCGACCGCCACCCCCACGCACAGGGGGACGGCCACCAGGAAGACGACGAGAGAAGCGGTGAAGTCGGCGCGGAAGGTTCCGGCGCCGGATGAGCGCCGGAGGGGTCCGGCGCCGGATGAGCCTGAGGTGCCTCCGGCACCACGGAAACGGTCAAGGAGATTTCGCATGAGGGTTGCCTCCAGTGCGCCCCGTCACCGGCTCATGGGCAGGCGGGGGCACGGCATAGCGCTACGTCAGTGGGATCGATGGAATCGGTCGCTGGCGGTTGAGATCGCTTGCTGCGAGACGCGTGGAAAGCGTTGAGAACGCGTGAGAAGCGTTGAGAAGTGCTGAGCGGGACCCGCAGGGCCACGGCGGTGTGAATTCTCAGCAGCGGAAGATCTGGAGGATGACGGGCAGTTCGCCCGATCTCGATACGGGAACGGCCTGCCGTCCGGTGACCGAGGCGGAGATGGCGGGACGCGGCACCCGAACACCGGCATCGCAACCGCACACACATCCGTATTTGCCGCCCGGTGTCGGAGCGGTGAGCGGGGCCCTTCTGCGGAGCCCCTTGCAATCCTCGGTTCCGTGGTCGCCGTGCGCGGATACCAGTGATTCTGTGGTCGGCCGCGGATCGGCTGATGCGCTGGCACTGATCAATTCTGGATGGATGACCTGCGCGGACGCGGAATCGGCGGCGATGAAGAGGGCAAGTAACACGGCAACCGCCGTTACCAGTGCATGAGCGGTATGCCGGATCGCCCTCACCATCGCCCCCTTCCCGTACGTATAGACACCGAGACCCATTGTGTCCATGAGACTGTGACCATTTGCAAGTCGATATGTAACCGACTTGTGAACTCGGAGTCATCGAACAGGGACTGATTCGTTCCGGGCGCCCTGGTTGGCGCGGGCGCAAATCGGCCGCCGGGTCACGCCGGATGGCGCGCAAAAATTAATTCATCGAACAACGAATAAGAAATTCATAAGGGCCAAGGGAAATGCGCCACCCGTGCGAGGATGGCGGAGAACAGCTACACAGCACCCGCACGGGCCGCACAGGCATGAGGAGAGCCGCACCATGACGGAGAAGGTCGCCGTGCTCGGCACGGGAAAGATCGGTGAAGCCCTTCTCAGCGGAATGATCCGGGGCGGCTGGCCGCCGTCCGACCTGCTGGTCACGGCCCGCCGCCCCGAGCGCGCCGAGGAGCTTCGGTCGCGCCACGGCGTCGAGGCCGTCTCCAACGCCGAGGCCGCCAAGGCCGCCGAGACCCTTATCCTCACCGTCAAACCGCAGGACATGGGCGCCCTGCTCGATGAGCTCGCCCCGCATGTCCCCGCCGACCGGCTCGTGGTCTCGGGCGCCGCCGGCATCCCCACCTCCTTCTTCGAGGCGCGTCTGGCCGCCGGTACCCCGGTCGTACGGGTCATGACCAACACCCCGGCGCTGGTCGACGAGGCCATGTCCGTCATCTCGGCGGGCAGCCACGCCACCGAGGAGCACCTTGCCCACACCGAGGCGATCTTCGGCGGCGTCGGCAAGACGCTCCGCGTTCCCGAGTCCCAGCAGGACGCCGCGACCGCGCTCTCCGGCTCCGGCCCGGCCTACTTCTACTTCCTCGTCGAGGCGATGACCGACGCGGGCATCCTGCTGGGCCTGCCCCGCGACAAGGCCCATGACCTGATCGTCCAGGCGGCCATCGGCGCGGCGGTGATGCTGCGCGACAGCGATCAGCATCCGGTCAAGCTGCGCGAGGCCGTGACCTCCCCGGCGGGCACCACCATCAACGCCATCCGCGAGCTGGAGAGCCACGGGGTGCGCGCCGCGCTGATCGCCGCGCTGGAGGCGGCCCGCGACCGCAGCCGCGAGCTCGCCTCCGGCAACGGCTGACGGAGAGCCCGGCGGCGACCCCGATGGAGAGCCTGGCGGAGAGCCGCCTCGCTCAGGCCGGAGGCAACAGCCCGACCGCCGCATACGCCTCGTCCACCCGGGGCCGGGCCAGCGCCCGCGCCCGCTCGGCCCCGGCCCGCAGCACCCCGTCCACATACGACGGGTCGGCGCACAGCTCGGCGTGGCGGGCCTGAAGCGGACGCAGTACCTCCAGCACCGCCTCGGCCGTCGCCCCCTTCAGCGCCCCGTACGAGCTGAACTCCTCGGCCAGCACCTCCGGTTTGCCATCGGTGCACGAGGCCAGCACATCCAGCAGATTGGCCACCCCCGGCTGCTCCGTCCGGTCGTACCGCACCTCGGAGCCGCTGTCCGTGACCGCCCGCATGATCTTCTTCCGCACCACATCCGGCTCGTCGAGCAGATAGACGATGCCCGCCGTCTCCGCGTGCGACTTCCCCATCTTGGAGGTCGGGTCCTGCAGATCCATCACCCGCGCCGAGACCCGCGGATTGGTGGCCCGGGGCACGGTGAAGACGGGTCCGTAGCGCTGGTTGAAGCGTTGCGCCAGATCCCGGGCCAGCTCCACATGCTGCGTCTGGTCCTCGCCGACCGGCACCTCATGCGTTCCGTAGATGAGGATGTCGGCGGCCATCAGCGCCGGATAGGTGAGCAGCGACAGCCGTACGCTCCCCCCTCCCGCCCGCTCCCGCGCGGACTTCTCCTTGTACTGGATCATCCGCCGCATCTCGCCGTCGGTGGCCGTGCACTCCATGAGATAGGACAGCCGTGCGTGCTCATCCACATGGCTCTGGACCAACAGCGTGCAGATCTCGGGGTCGAGCCCCGAGGCGAGCAGCAGCGTGGCGGCCTGCCGGGTGAGCCGCCGCACCCGCGCCGGATCGTGCTCCACCGTCAGCGCGTGCAGATCGACGACGCAGAACAGCGCGTCGGCACGGTGCTGGTCGTCCTGGACCCACTGGCGTACGGCCCCGAGGTAGTTCCCGAGGGTCAGATGCCCGCTCGGTTTGATCCCACTGAAGATCCGGCGCCGTGCCGACTTCGTCTCCGTCATCTCTCCGCGTCTCCCGCTGTGTCGGGGCCGCCGACCCGGCGGCCGGGATTCGCGGGAGGGAGAAACGCGAACGGCCGCCGGAGCGGCGGCCGTGGTTGCGCATGTGAAAGGGGCGGCCGCCGTCAGGCGGCCCACCAGCGTGGGTGAACACATGCGCTCGTCATGCCATAGACAGTACGCCCTGATGGGGGGTCCGGCCATGGGTTTGATGGTCCTCGGGGCGTCGTGTACTGTTCACCGGGTTGCCACGGAGCCCCACGGGGAAACGCGACAACCACTCGAGCCGCACCGGCGGCAAACCACTACTGTACGGCCCCTCATCGGGATGGATTTCGGCGTGCCCGGAATTCGGACCGGGGAACTCGATTATGAGCATCCGGGGGAATCCGCTAAAGTGGTGGACACGCCGGAAGGCGCGAAA
>NZ_LAKD02000030.1 GCF_000968685.2 Streptomyces antioxidans | reverse complement strand
CCCGCGGCGCCCCCCACTCCCCCGGCTCAGCCGCCCGGGGCGCCGTCCGCCCCCGCCGATCTGACCAAGAGCGACACCGAGGACGCCCGATGACGACCCCGTACCAGCAGCACCAGGCGCCCGTCCCCCCGCAAGGCCCTCCGCCGGGAGCTCCGCAAGGCCCCCCGCAGATGCCGCCGCAGACAGCCCCGCAGGCGGCCCCACAGCAGCCAGCGCCCTCCGGACCCCCCTCGCAGCCGTACGCCGGTGTCGGCCCGTACACCTCGCCGATCCCGGTCCGCCAGACCCACCTCGGCAATGCCCTCGCCTCCGAGTGGACCAAGATCAAGTCGGTGCGCTCCACGATCTGGACGCTGAGCGTGATGGTCGCGCTGGTGGCCGGGATCGGGCTCCTGGTGGCGGCGAGCACCAACGACAGCGACTACGAGGCCGTCCCCACCACCCTCCCCGGGTTCTTCGGCACCCTGCTCGGCCAGCTGTGCATCGTCACCCTCGGGGTGCTCGTGATCACCTCCGAGTACGGCACCGGGATGATCCGGACCACCTTCACCGCCTCCCCGCGGCGCTCCCGGGTGCTCACCGCCAAGGCGCTGGTGTTCTTCACCCTCTCGTTCATCACCACGACCCTCGCGCTCACGCTGGTGGCCTTCGCCAGCACCGGGATGCACAGCGGTCCGGGTGTCCAGGAGCCGACGGATGACCAGCTCGTGGGCGCGACGGTCGGCGCCGGGCTCTATGTGTCGCTGCTGGGGCTGCTCTCGCTGGCCGTCGGCTGCATACTGCGGCACTCCGCGGGCGCGATCACCACGATGCTCGGTGTGGTACTGCTCCCGTCCATCCTCCCCGCGTTCCTGATGATGTCGGACAGCCTCCGCGATCTGGGGAAGAAGATGCAGGAGTACTCCTCGCCCCAGGCGCTGGCCTCCCTCTTCCGGATCGACGACAGCCTGAACAGCGGCTGGCCCCAGCTGTGGGGGCTGGCCGGAGTCACGGCGGCGGCGCTGATCGCCGCCTATGTGCTGCTGGAGAAGCGCGACGTCTAGGACTCGCGGGGCCCGCGCCGCACGTACCGCACCCGAGCCGGACGTGCCCGCGCGCCGGGTCCGAGTCAATACCGCGGCGCGTTACGGGACCGCTGGAGCTTCGCGCTCCGGCGGTCCCGTGCGTTCCAGCACGCCTTGTGCCAGTGGCGGCGGTCGTCCACGCCCATGTGCTGCTGCCAGGCGACCACATGCGCCACCCCGGGCGGAATCTCCTGGTCGCAGCCCGGGCAGCGGTAGTGCTTGGCGGCGGCCCCGCCGCCGACCTGCCGGACCACCCACTCCTCCCCCTGCCAGGTCTCCACGCGGTCGAGGCCATAACGGCCCGTACTCTCATGGCCGACGGGCTTTTCGCCGCCTCGCTGGCGGTTTCGGCGTGGAGACACGGGCACCTCGACAGAACTGGGAGCTAACGGACTGTGACCAGCGTACGCGCTACGGTCACCCTCCGGGAAAGTCGTTGTCCACATCCGCTCTCCGATCATCATGAAAACTTCATGCCAGGCCGTGCCCTTGGCACGTGTCAGGCGTTATTGCCTTTGAGGGGGGATGCCCGCGCCGGCACCTCAGCCGCGACAAGGAGGCAGTTTCACGATGGATGTGGGGGCTTTCATCCTGGCCGCTCAATTCCCAGGCCAGGGGCAGGGGGAGGCGCTGCACCGCGCGGTGCGGTCGGCCGAACTCTGCGAGGAGACCGGGCTGGACGCGGTCTGGGTCGCCGAGCACCACTTCGTTCCGTATGGCGTCTGCCCGTCCGCGGTCACCCTCGCCGCCCTGCTGCTGGGACGTACCCGCCGGATCGGCGTCGGTACGGCGGTGAGCGTACTGCCGACCGCGCATCCCGTCGCGCTGGGTGAGCAGGCGGCACTGCTCCATCTCCTCTCCGGTGGCCGGTTCACGCTGGGTGTGGGCCGTGGCGGGCCGTGGGTGGACCTCGAGGTCTTCGGCTCGGGTCTGGGGGCGTACGAGCGGGGCTTCCCCGAATCGCTCGATCTGCTGCTGCGCTGGCTGCGCGAGCCCCGGGTGGGGGCGGACGGCGAGCGGTTCGCCTTCCGCGAGGTGGCGGTGGTGCCGCGCGCCGACGACGCCCTCGCCGGGCGGGCGGCGGACACCCCGCCGGTGGTCGTCGCCTGCACCTCGCCCAGCAGTGTGCGGCTGGCCGCCGAGCGCGGGCTGCCCATGCTGCTCGGCATGCACTGCGGGGACGAGGAGAAGGCCGAGGTGGTCGGCCTGTGGCGGAAGTCCGCGCTGGCGGCGGGCCGTTCGCCGGAGCACGTCGAGGCGGCGGCGGCGCGGCATGTCTCGGCCGGGGTGGTGCAGATCGGGGACACCCGCCCCGCGGCGGCCGAGGTCCTGACCAAGGCGATGCCAGGCTGGCTGCGGCAGGGTCTGGAGGCCCATGTGACGGTCGACGGCCGGGAGCGCCGGATGCGCGACCCGGTGGGCTACGCGGAGCTGTTGTGCGGGCTGCATCCGGTGGGCTCGCCGCGGCTGTGCGCCGACCGGCTGGCGGCGACCGCGGAGCGCACCGGGATCCACCGGTTCGCGCTGCTGGTCGAGGGGTCGGGCGATCTGGCGGCCACCGAGGAGAACGTACGACGGCTCGGTGGCGAGGTGCTGCCGCTCCTGCGCTGATACACCTCCCCCTGGTGGAGCGGCAGCGGATGTCCCGTCAGCAGTCGCGGAGTTCGGGTGACTGGTTGAGCAACTGCCCCCGGACCGAGGTGAAGCGGGCAAGGCGCTCGTCCACCGACGCGTCCATCGGGAAGACCGCCACCCGGTGACAGTTCTGGAAGGCCAGCCGCACCCCGAAGTGGCGCTGCAGCGCGCCGCGTATCGCATCACTGGCGAGTGCGCGGAGCAGTTGACCGCGGGCCTGCTCATCGGGTGGCGGCGTCTGGTTGTCGGCGAACTCCCCGCCGTCCACCTTCAGCTGGGCCACCAGCGAGCTGATCATCTCCCATGCGTACGGTAGGGAGTTCCGGACGCAGTCGACGAAGTCCGCTTCGTCGACCTCGCCTCGCTCGGCCTGTTCGAGCAGGGCCGGTGAGACGTCGAGCGACATGGGTTCTCCTCTCGCGACCCCGCGAGCGGGGTCTCAGGGATGGGAAGGGCGAACGGCGACGCAGCGTACCCGTCCGACGACCGCCCGCTTCAACGGTAATTCGGCCACTGCGCCCGCACCAGGAGAATGGGCACACAACCAGCCATTGCCGAACGGGTCCATCGGCGGACGAATCGCGTGCGGCGGTGGTGGTCGAGTAGCGTTGCCGACCATGCGTCTCGTCATCGCCCGGTGCTCGGTGGACTACGCCGGCCGCCTCACCGCCCACCTTCCCTCGGCACCCCGTCTGATCCTGGTCAAGGCCGACGGCAGTGTGTCCATCCACGCGGACGACAGGGCTTATAAACCCCTCAACTGGATGTCTCCGCCGTGCACGCTGAAGGAAGGCGACGACGATGTGTGGACGGTCGTGAACAAGGCGGGCGAGAAGCTCATCATCACCATGGAGGAGGTCCTTCATGACTCCTCGCATGAACTCGGCGTGGACCCCGGCCTGATCAAGGACGGTGTGGAGGCCCATCTGCAGGAGCTGCTCGCCGATCGTATCGAGACACTTGGCGATGGCTGGACGCTTATTCGGCGTGAATACCCCACCGCCATTGGCCCCGTGGACATTCTCTGCCGCGACGCGGACGGGGCGACGGTCGCCGTGGAGATCAAACGCCGTGGTGAGATCGACGGTGTCGAACAGCTCACCCGCTACCTCGAACTCCTCAACCGGGACCCCCACCTCGCCCCGGTGAAGGGGGTCTTCGCCGCCCAGGAGATCAAACCTCAGGCCCGCGTCCTCGCGACGGACCGGGGGATCGGGTGTGCGGTGCTGGACTATGACGCGCTCCGAGGCATCGAGGACGACAAACTCCGCCTCTTCTAACACCGCCTCTCTTCTAACACCGCCTCGCGCCCGGAGACGCGGCGGAGCCGCAAACCGGTGTCTTTCCCCTCCCCGCCCCTTCCCGTTAACCAGGGGCTCCGCCCCTGGACCTTGGGGGCGCAGCCCTGGTGCGGAGTCTGGGGCGCGGGTTCCTTCGGGGACTGGGGCGGGGCCCAGTTTCGGGAAGGGGCGGGGAGGGGAACAGGCCGCCGCAGGCGCAAGATCCGGTGGGTCGGCTGGATCACGCCATGGGTGCGGGGCGGACCCTGGCGTGATCCGGCGCCTCCGCGGGGCCCTCCCGGACCGCTCGGCTACACGACCGGGGTGGCCGTACTGGACGGCGTGGGGGTCGCGGGGGCGCTCGCGGTGGTGGAGGTGCCCCCGGTGGGGGTCGTGGTCGGGGACGACGTCGTGGGCGTCGGCTCACTGGGCTCGTCGGTCGGCGTCGGCGGCTTGCTCGTCGGCGGCTTGGTGGTCGGCCGCGGATGCGAGGGCGTGGGGTGCGAGGACGGCGGCGAGGGCGGCCTCTCGGTGTCCGAGGGCGGGTTGCTGGTGGACGACGGCCCGCTGGGCTCCGTGGAGCCGCTGGGCGAGCCGCTGTCGCTCGGCTCGGTCGGGGACGCGGACGTCTTCGACGACCCGCTGGGGCCCGGCTCAGGGGCCTGGCTGGTGCTGCTCGTGGGCTCGTCCGCGGTCAGGCCCTTGTCGTCGTCCTGCTGGCTGGCCGAGCGGTCCGGCTTGACCTTGTCGCCCGGGCCGCCCGAGTCGTCGCCCGAGGTGACGCCCAGGGTCACCACGGTGCCGAGCGCGCCCACCAGCAGTACGCCCGAGGCCGCCGCGACCACATTGCGCCGGGCCCCGTGCAGCGCCAGCCGCCGCAGACCGCCCGGCTTGCCGCCCGAGGGCCCGGCAGGGGCGGAGTCGGCCGTCGGGGCCGTGGAGGTGGCGGGGGCCGCCACCGAGGTCCGGGAGGCGGACGGGAGCGCCGCCGTGGCCGCGGTCGTGGCCGCCGTGCTGCCCATGGCGGCCATCGGCGTCGTGGTCGCCGCCTTCGGGGTGACGATCGTGGCCGCGGTGTCGTCCGGCGCTCCGCCCGCGGCCGGGCGGCCCGTGTCGCCCTTACGGTTCCCACCGCTCGGCCCACCGCCGGTCCCGAACGCCCCGGCCATCGCCGAGCCGGTCGAGCGGTCGGCGACCAGCGCCAGCGCGCGCCGCCCCGCGACCGTGCCCTGCTTGTCCGCGAGCACGCCCCGCAGCCCGATGGAGGCCTCCAGCTCGGCGCGGGCCCGGTCAAGATGGCCCGTACACAGCGCGAGGACGCCCAGCTCATGGTGGAAGTAGGCCTCGTCCGCGACCTGCCCCGCCAGCCGCGCGGCCTCCTGGCCGTGCCGCACCGCGCGCTCCCAGGCGCCCCAGTGCAGCGCCGCGGCGAGGGCGGGCGCGGCGGCGCGGGCCAGGAGCACGGCGGCGTCGGCGTGGCCCGCCTCGCGGCTGCCGATGAGCGCGGCCATCGCCGCGAGGATCGCGTCGGCCTCGGCGGCGACGCGTTCGGGGGCGACCGAGGGGTGTCCGGCCCACCAGGCGTAGTGCTGGGCGACGGTGTGCGCGCGCCCGGCGCCCTCGTCGGCGTAACCCGCCTCCTCCAGTTGGGCGGTGACGCGCGCCGCCAGCCGGTAGTGCGATCCGGCCGGGGTGACCAGGCCACAGCCAAGCAGCTCGCCGAGGGCGGTGTCCGCGTGGGCGTCCCCGGACAGCGCGGGCAGATGGGCCTGGTGGGGGCATTCGCCGCCGAGCGCGACCGCGAACCGCAGGGCGTCACGGGCCGCCTCACCGAGACGGGCGGCGAGCAGCGCGGCGGGGGACGCCGCCTCCGCGATCGAGGGCAGCGGAATCCGGTCCTCCGGCGCGGAGGGGTCGTCGTGCCGGGCATCCCGCTGCCGCAGCAGCGCGCCCGCCTGGACGAAGCGCAGCGGCAGCCCCTCGGACTCGAACCACAGGTCAGCCGCCCAGCTCGCCTCCTCCTCCGCCAGGGGCCGCCGTGCGGCCCGCTCGAGGAGTTCGAGTCCGGCCGTACGGCTGAGTCCGGAGAGGAAGACCTCCTCCAGGTGGGAGTCGGGGGACGGCGCCGGGACCTCGGGGGTGGCGGAGAGCAGGAACGCGCATTCGGGGGTCGCGTCAAGGAACTCGTCCAGCGCGGCACCGCCGAACTCGATGTCGTCCAGGACGACGACCGCGCCGATCTCCCTGACCGCCGCCAGCAGTTCCGCGCGGTCCGGCCGGTGGAGCGGGGCGCTGAGGACGGCGGCGTAGAGGTCGTGGAGGAGGTCGGTGGGGGTGCGGTGGTAGCCGGAGAGGCGTACGACACCGTCGGGCGCGAGCCGTTCGCAGTCGGAGGCGACGGCCTCCAGCAGGGTGCTGCGCCCGGCGCCGGACGGCCCGGTGACCCGCACCGAGCGGCCGCGGGCGAGCAGCCGGGCCAGCCGTTCCCGCTCCTCGTCGCGCTCCAGCATCGGCAGTTCGGGCAGGACGGTGCCGGACGGGCGGGGCGCGGCGGCGGCGCGGCGCAGTTCGGCCCGCTCATCGGGGCCGTGGCGCTCGGGCCGGGCACGGCGCTCACCGGGCGGGCAGGGTTCTATCTCGCTGCCGTCGACGGGGTTGACCGTCAGCAGATACTCACCGGCGACTATGCGCGCGGTGCGGGCCGGGGAGGTGGAAGCGAGCGCGGAGGATGCAGCAGAGGCGGCGGAAGCGGAGGAGGGCGGTGACGCGGACGCGCCGGGCACCGGAGCACCCAGCGGCGGCGTCGGTACGTCCCCCGTCGGCCCCGGCAGCCCCGACGCCCCCGTCTGCGCGGGCGGGCGCGGCGACGAGCCGTCGCCCGGGCCGCCCGCCGCGTGCGGCGCACCGGAAGCCCCGCCGGGCGCTCCCTCGTCGTGGCCGTGCTCCTGCGATCCGCGGTTCTTCGGGTCCACTGTCCTTGCCCCCCAGATGCGTGGCGTGCTCCAAGGCTCCCCGGCCTGCCTTCGCTTCTGGTCCGGTGCCGCCGTAGGGAATGTGTCCGGCGCTCGCCGGACCCCGGGCCGTATCAGACGGCCTGGATCTGCTCACAGTATCCACCGCCCCGTGGGAGGCCCACGCCGCCCCGGGAAACCCGCCGCCCCGTCAGGGGGCCCACACCGCCCCGGGAAAGCCCGCCGCCCCGGGCAGGGTCCCCGCCGCTCAGACGCGCGGCAGGGACTCCGCCTCCAGTCCGCCCTCGATCGCGAGGATGCGGTGCAGCCGGGTGGCCACCAGCAGCCGCTGCATCTGGGGCGGCACCCCGCGCAGCACCAGCCGTCTGCCCACCCGGCCGGCCCTGCGGTGCGCGCCCATGATCACCCCGAGCCCGGTGGCGTCCCAGGAGTCCAGTGCGGTCAGGTCGAGGACGAGATCCCCGCCGCCCGCGTCGACGGCAGTGTGCAGGGCCGTACGGGCGTCCGCCGCGCTCCGGACGTCCAGTCGGCCCCCGACGACCAGCTCGGCGTGGTCGCCCTTGATGTGCATATGCGCTCCCCAATACGGTGCGTCGTGTCGTCAATGCGCCATTTCTGTCTACAGAACTGACTGCCTCTCATACGAGGAAGTTGCCGTCTGTAAGCGAACCGATACCGAATTCACCCGGGCGGGTGAGTCCCGGGCCTGGCGCCGCACCAAGGCCCTCAGTAGCGGTAGAAGCCCTCGCCGCTCTTCCGGCCGATGTCCCCGGCATCGACCATCCGGCGCATGCTCTCCGGCGGTGCGAACTTCTCGTCCTGCGACTCGGTGTAGATGTTGTCGGTGGCGTGCAGCAGGATGTCCACGCCGGTGAGGTCGGCCGTCGCGAGGGGTCCCATCGCATGGCCGAAGCCGAGCTTGCAGGCGGTGTCGATGTCCTCGGCCGTGGCGACCCCCGACTCGTACAGCTTCGCCGCTTCCACGACGAGGGCGGAGATCAGCCGGGTGGTGACGAAACCCGCGACATCGCGGTTGACGACGATACAGGTCTTGCCGACGCCCTCCGCGAACTCCCGTGCGGCGGCCAGGGTTTCATCGCTCGTCTTGTGACCGCGCACCAGCTCGCACAGCCCCATCATCGGCACCGGCGAGAAGAAGTGGGTGCCGACGACCCGCTCCGGGCGCCGGGTGGCCGCGGCGATCTTGGTGATCGGGATGGCCGAGGTGTTCGAGGCCAGGACCGTGTCGTCCTTGACCAGCTCATCGAGGGTGGCGAAGATCTCCCGCTTGACCTCGATCTTCTCGAAGACCGCCTCCACCACGACATCCGCGTCGGCGGCGGCGTCGAGGTCGGTGGTGGTGATGATCCGGCCCAGCGCCCGCTCGGCCTCGTCCGCCGCCAGCTTGCCCTTGGAGACGAACTTGTCGTACGAGGCCCGGATTCCGTCCGTGCCGCGCCGCAGCGCCTCGTCGGTCACATCGCGCAGCACCACGTCCCAGCCGGCCTGGGCCGAGACCTGCGCGATACCGGACCCCATGAGTCCGGCTCCGATGACCGCGAGCTTCTTGGCCACGACACACACCTCTCTATTTCGGTAGCTTCCGTCCGCGCCGCCGACGATCCGTCTGATCTGTCGACAGTCCGATGTGCCGGACCTTAACGTCCGTTCACCCCTGCGGGCAGCCCCTCGTAACGCGCGTCACGGTGTGTTCTTCGCCGCATAGTTGAGGACCGTGTCGCTCAGCAGCGACTCCATGACGTCGACCTTACGGAGGGCATCGTCGGCGACGGCGTCCACACCGCCGCCCTCCGCGAGCCCGCGGATGATCGAGCGCAGCACCGCGTTCTGCAACCCGACGAGCTGGTGGGCGATGAACTCGGGCCTGGGGTCGTCGGGGTCGGCCCCTGCCTCCTCGCGCAGGGTGATCCCGAGCTGGTTGACCGCCTTCCCCTGGATGGCGAAGAGCCTGGCCATCAGCGTCGGCGACTCGACGATGACCTGCCGGAACCGGTCATAGCCCTCGCTCAGCCCGACATAGGGGTGCCGTTCGCGGATGTCCTGGCGCAGCTGGTCCATCAGCGCCCGCGCCGCCGACTGTCCGGCCGCACGCTCCCGTACGAGCCGGGAGGGGCGGTCGATGATCTCCTCCTCGCGGTCGACGAACAGGTCCTCCTTGGCCGGGAAGTAGTTGTAGACCGTGTTGACGGAGACCTCGGCCGCCTCGGCGATCTCCGCGATCGTGACCGCCTCGAAGCCGCGCTCCATGAACAGCCCGGTCGCGACGTCCGAGATGTGCTGTCTGGTCTGCCGCTTCTTCCGCTCCCTGAGTCCTTCCGCCATGGCCTCATCCTAGCTTCGCTGGGGCTCCTTTATTTTTGGGGTGATTGCAAAATTGGTGCGTCTCTGTTTTTCTGGATCCCATGGCAGTCATCACGACGAACGGCCTCACCCACACCTTCCGGACCAAGCGCGGCCCCGTGGCAGCCGTGCGCGGAATCGACCTGACCGTCGAGCGCGGTGAGATCCTCGGCTTCCTCGGACCCAACGGAGCGGGCAAGACCACCACGCTGCGCATGCTCACCACGCTGCTCCCGCCCACCGGCGGCAGCGCCACCGTCGCCGGGCACGACCTCGCCCGCGATCCGGCCGGGGTGCGCCGGCGGATCGGCTATGTGGCCCAGTCCGGCGGCGTCGACCCGACCGTCTCCGTACGGGAGGAGCTGGTCACCCAGGGGCGGCTCTACCGGATGGGCAAGGCCGAGGCCACCGCCCGCGCCGGGGAGCTGGCCGGGGACCTGGGCCTGGCCGAGCTGCTTGACCGCCCCTGCGCCGCGCTCTCCGGCGGCCAGCGGCGGCGGCTGGACATCGCCCTCGGCCTGGTCCACCGGCCCGAGATCCTCTTCCTGGACGAGCCGACCACCGGGCTCGACCCCGGCAGCCGCGCCGATCTGTGGCAGTTGATCCGCCGGCTGCGCGCCGAGCACGGCATGACGGTCTTCCTGACCACCCACTACCTGGACGAGGCGGAGGCGCTGGCCGACCGGCTGGTCATCGTCGACCAGGGCCTGGTGGCCGCCGAGGGGACGGCGAAGCGGCTCAGGACCGAGCACGGCGGCGCACCGGACGCCACCCTCCAGGACGCCTTCATCGCCATCACCGGGCGCGGCACCGCCCCGCAGAACCCCGCCCCGCTCGCCGTCTGACAGAACACCCACCGCAAGTCCCGGAAGAAGGCCCCATGCCCCATCTCGTCTCCGACACGGCCCTGATCTTCGGCCGCTACGCCCGTCAGACGCTGCGCTCCAAACCCGCCCTGATCTTCGGAATGGTCCAGCCGCTACTCTTCCTCGTCTTCTTCGGCCCGCTGCTCACCGATCTGCCGCTCGGCGGCCGGGCCAGCTCCTGGCAGACCATCGTCCCCGGGATCCTCGTCCAACTCGGCCTGTTCAGCGCATCGTTCACCGGGATCGGGCTGATCCTCGAGCGCCGTATGGGCGTCATCGAGCGGATGCGGGTGACCCCGGTCAGCCGGCTGGCCCTGCTGATGGGCCGGGTGCTCAAGGACGTCGTCCAGCTGCTCTGGCAGTCCCTGGTGCTGGTGTGCGTCGCGGTGGCGCTCGGGCTGCGTGCCCCGGTGCTGGGCGTGGTGATCGGCTTCGCCTTCGTCGGCGTGCTGACCGTCTCGCTCGCCTCGCTCTCCTACGCGCTGGCGATGCGGGTGGTCTCGCCGCAGGGGTTCGCGCCGGTCATCAACTCCATCACCATGCCCGCGATGCTGCTGTCCGGGATCCTGCTGCCGATGTCGCTCGGGCCCCGCTGGCTCGACGTCGCCTCGCACTTCGTGCCGTTCCGCTATCTCGTGGACGGGGTGCGGGCCGCCTTCGCCGGGGAGTACGGGGACGGGAAGATCGCGCTGGCCGCAGTGGTCGCCACGGGGCTCGCGGCGGTGGCCGTCACCCTCGGGGCACGGCTCTTCCAGCAGGCCGGGGCGTAGGAGGGCGCGCCCTCCGAGCCGCCGCGTAGGCTCGGGGCCATGGTCAACCTCACCCGCATCTACACGCGCACCGGCGACTCGGGCTCCACCGCCCTCGGCGATATGAGCCGCACCGCCAAGACCGATTCGCGGATCGGCGCGTACGCCGACGCCAACGAGGCGAACGCCGCGATCGGGGTGGCCATCTCCCTGGGCCAACTGCCCTCCGAGATCGTCAAGGTGCTGGTCCGCGTCCAGAACGACCTGTTCGACGTGGGCGCGGACCTGTGCACACCCGTGGTGGCGGACCCCGCCCATCCGCCGCTGCGCGTGGAGCAGAGCTATATCGACAAGCTGGAGGCGGACTGCGACCGCTTCCTGGAGGGGCTGCAGAAGCTGCGCAGCTTCATCCTCCCGGGCGGCTCACCGGGCGCGGCGCTGCTGCACCAGGCGTGCACGGTGGCGCGCCGCGCCGAGCGCTCCACCTGGGCCGCGCTCGGCGAGCACCGGGACTCGATGAACCCGCTCACCGCCACCTATCTCAACCGGCTCTCGGACCTGCTGTTCATCCTGGCCCGCTCGGCCAACAAGGAGGTCGGCGACGTCCTGTGGGTCCCGGGCGAGAACCGCTGAAATGCCACGGGCCCCGCCGGCCCGGCCGCGCGTGGCGCGTCGCCGGGGCCGACGGGGCGGGGCGGGGCCCGGCGTCGTCTGCCCGTTACGGGGGTTAGCTGGCAGACGACGCGGAGCGCTCCCGCTTGGGAAAGAGCGTGTAGCTGAGCGCGATGGCCACATTGATGCCGATCAGGAACAGCATCTTCAGCTGCCAGTCGCGGAGCGAGCCGATCTCACCGTCGTCGCCGACGTACCAGATCCCGCCCTGGAGCAGTGCCATGGCGATGACCGCGGCCAGCACCCAGCGCCCGGCGGTCTTCCACTCGTGCAGCGTGCGCGCCACACCGTACTTCGCGGGCTTGACCGGCGGCGGACCGCCGAAGAAGCGGTGCGCCACCCGGGCGTCGACCCATTTGACCGTCGAATGGCCGAGCGCCGCCGAGTAGCCGATGTAGACCGCGGCGAGACCGTGCTTCCAGTCCGGTTCCGCGCCGTTCCTCAGGTCGATCACGGTCGTCACGAACAGCACCACCTCCAGCACCGGTTCGCACAACAGCACCACGGTGCTCGCCTTCGGCATCTTCGCCACGTAGCGCAGCAGAATGCCGATGCCCAGCAGCACCCAGAAGCCGACCTCACAGGCGATGATCAGCGCGACAACCACGATGTTTCCTCTCTCGGTCTGCCCTTGGCCCCAACCCTCCCGCGCCGGACGGGCCGCCCGCGTCGTCGGCGGCGATGAATCCCGACTGCATCCTTCGATGTACGCCGCCGGGGGGCGGGCCCGGCCCCAAGAGGGAGGTCCGCCCCGCGCGCCCCGTGGTGTGATGGGTGCCATGCCGTCCCGTCCCCACCTCCCGCGCCCCCACCGGCATGACGTCCTCATCGCCCTGAGCGGACTGCTCGGCGGGGCCCTGATGTGGGCGGTGGGGGTGCACAACAACCAGTCGTTCTTCCACACGCCCCGCTGGCTGGGGCTGCTCGCGCTGGCCGTGATCTCCGCGTCCGAGCTGCTGCGGCGCTCCCGGCCCCTCGTCGGCCTGGGCGTGGGGACCGCCGCGATCTCCGCCGACGTGCTCAGCGGGGGTCTCGCCGTGACGTTCCTGATGTACACCGACCTGGTGTACGCGGCCGTCATGTACTCGGGCCCCGGCGCCGCCCGGCGCATCCCCCGGCTCTGCGGGCTCCTCACGGTGCTGGCGACCGTGGTGCCGCTGGCCGTCTACCACGATCCCCTGGCGCTGCTGGTCGGCACGTTCGTCGGGCTGCTCACCCTCACCCCGGCGTGGACCGGGGCGGTGGTCCGCAACCACCGCGAGGAGGCCGCCGCGGCCCGTCTGGAGGCCGAACGCGTCGCGCTGCTGGCCGAGTTGGACCGCCGGGAGGCGGTGGCCTCGGAGCGCTCCCGGATGGCGCGCGAACTCCACGACATGGTGGCGAACCACCTCTCGGCCATCGCCATCCACTCCAGCGCCGCGCTGTCGCTGAAGGACCCCGCCGCGACCGACGAGGCGCTAGGCGTCATCCGGGAGAACAGCGTGCGCGGACTGGCCGAGATGCGCCGGCTGATCGGGCTGCTGCGGGACCCCGGGGAGACCTCGGCACCGGCCGCCACCTCCACGCTCGACGCGCTCGACACCCTGCTGGAGCAGGCCCGCACCAACGCCCGCCCCGGCGGCCAGGACATCGTCCTGTGCGACGAGCGGCCGGAGGGCGCCACCCCGCTGCCCGCGCCGGTCGAACTCGCCGCGTACCGCATCGTCCAGGAATCGCTCACCAACGCCCTCAAGCACGCCGCGCCCGGCCGGGTGGACGTGACGCTGGCGCACCGCGCGGACGGCCCGCTCGAGGTCAGCGTCATCAGCCCGTACGGCGACCGCGAGGGGCCCCGGGCGCCCGGCTCCGGCACCGGGCTGATCGGGATGCGCGAGCGGGTGTCCCTGCTCGGCGGCACCCTCGACGCCGGTCCGGTCGCCGGGCCCGGGGGCACGGTGTGGCAGGTGCGGGCCGCGCTGCCGCTGGGCGACGAGAGCGCTCAGAGCATGAGCGCCCAGCGTGTGCCATGACATGACCCACGCCATGAGCCCACGCCATGCCCCTTCGAGGACCAGGAGCCGCCGTGACCCCGACCGCCCCGCCCGCCCGTTCCGCGTCCCGGCCGATCCGGGTGCTGGTCGCCGAGGACCAGGGCTCGGTCCGCTCCGGGCTGGTGCTGATCCTGCGGTCCGCCCCCGATGTGGAGGTGGTCGGCGAGGCGGTGGACGGCCTCCAGGCGGTGGAGATGGCCCGTGCGCTGCGCCCCGACGTGGTGCTCATGGACGTCCAGATGCCCCGGCTGGACGGGGTGTCGGCCACCCGCCAGGTGGTCGCCGAGCAGTTGGCGGACGTACTGGTGCTGACCACCTTCGACCTGGACGAGTATGTCTTCGGGGCGCTGCGCGCGGGCGCCGCCGGGTTTCTGCTCAAGGACAGCGAGGCGGCCGATCTGATCGAGGCGGTCCGTACGGTGGGGCGCGGCGAGGGCATGATCGCCACGGCGGTCACCCGGCGTCTGATCGCGGAGTTCGCCCGGCCCCGGGCCGCCCCCTCCCCCACCGCGCCGGGACCCGAGGTGCTTGCCACGCTCACCCCGCGGGAGCGGGAGGTGCTGGCCTGTCTGGGGCAGGGGCTGTCCAACGCGCAGATCGCGGAACGGCTCACCATGGCGGAGGCGACGGTGAAGACGCATGTCAGCCGGCTGCTGAACAAGCTGGAGCTGCGCAGCCGGGTGCAGGCCGCGGTGCTGGCCCAAGAGCTGGGCGTGCGTTAAGCGCTTCGCTGGAAGTGCCGCGACGGGTTGTCGGCCGACCGCGGCATCGTCGTGGCTGGTCGCGCCCACGCGGCGGAGCCGCACATCGACACGGCCCCGCGCCCCTCGGGGCGCTGCCCGACGACCATAGCCGACTTCCCCCGACCGGTGACTCAGGCCACGTTGACCCGCTGCCCGGGAGGAGCGGCCTCCAGCCAGGCCAGAAAGCCGGTCAGGGCGTCATCGGTCATGGCCAGTTCCAGCTGGGTGCCGCCGTGCCTGCAGGCGAGCACCACGGCGTCGGAGAGCAGCGCCAGTTCCTCCTCGCCCTTGGGGGTGCGCCGCTCCAGCACCTCGATGGAGGCGCGCTCCAGGATCCGCCGGGGCCTCGGTGCGTAGGAGAAGACCCGGAACCACTCGACGCGGTCACCGTTGTAGCGGGCGACGCCGTACACCCAGCCCCTGCCGCTGGGCTCGGATTCGCTTGGCGGTGGATCCCAGCGCAGGGAACAGTCGAAGGTTCCGCCGGACCGCTGGATCAGCCGCCGCCGGAGACCGAAGACGAAGAGTCCCACCACCACCAGCGCGACGACCACGCCGCCCACAAGCAGAGCGAGGACCATCTTCACCGACCTCCTCGCGTCATCCGGAAAAACCGCACCTGCATCGCCTCAGCCGCGGACCGCTGAAGGGGAGCTCCAGCGAGGTCCGCGGCTGAGGTTTTCCGACCGTACGTGACAGGCTCAGTGCGCTCCCGCCACCGCGCGCAGCCGGACGTCGGCGCGCCGCTCGGCGGCGGCGTCCGCCTCCGACTTGGCACGCTCCAGCGCCCGCTCCGCGCGCTTCACATCGATTTCGTCGGACAGCTCCGCGACTTCGGCCAGCAGTGAGAGCTTGTCGTCCGAGAACGAGATGAACCCACCGTGCACCGCGGTCACGACCGTCCCGCCGTCGACCGAACGGATGGTCACCGGGCCGGACTCCAGCACACCGAGCAGCGGCTGGTGGCCGGGCATGACGCCGATGTCACCCGATGTGGTGCGCGCGATGACCAAGGTGGCCGCACCGGACCAGACACTACGGTCCGCCGCGACCAGCTCGACATGCAGCTCAGCAGCCAACGTGGCTCCTCGGGTCTCTCCCTGCCGGGTCGGGCAGGGCTTTCGTCAAAGAATAACGGGCGTACGGAGAGGGGCGGGACCGGGCCCACCCCTCTCGTGGAGCTACCGGGCTCAGGAGACGCCCAGCTCCTTGGCCTTGGCCTTGAGGTCGTCCAGGCCACCGCACATGAAGAACGCCTGCTCGGGGAAGTGGTCGAACTCACCGTCGGCGATCGCGTTGAACGCGGCGATGGACTCGTCCAGCGGCACGTCGGAGCCGTCCAGACCGGTGAACTGCTTCGCCGCGTGGGTGTTCTGCGACAGGAAGCGCTCGATGCGGCGGGCGCGGAAGACGGTGAGCTTGTCCTCCTCGCCGAGCTCGTCGATGCCCAGGATGTTGATGATGTCCTGGAGGTCCTTGTACTTCTGCAGGATCGACTTCACGCGCGAGGCGCAGTCGTAGTGGTCCTGCGAGATGTAGCGCGGGTCCAGGATCCGGGACGTCGAGTCCAGCGGGTCCACCGCCGGGTAGATGCCCTTCTCCGAGATCGGCCGGGAGAGCACCGTGGTCGCGTCGAGGTGCGCGAAGGTGGTCGCCGGGGCCGGGTCGGTCAGGTCGTCCGCGGGGACGTAGATCGCCTGCATCGAGGTGATCGAGTGACCGCGGGTCGAGGTGATGCGCTCCTGGAGGATGCCCATCTCGTCGGCCAGGTTCGGCTGGTAGCCCACCGCGGAGGGCATCCGGCCGAGCAGGGTCGAGACCTCGGAACCGGCCTGGGTGAAGCGGAAGATGTTGTCGATGAAGAACAGCACGTCCTGCTTCTGCACATCGCGGAAGTACTCCGCCATGGTCAGACCGGCCAGGGCGACCCGGAGCCGGGTGCCCGGGGGCTCGTCCATCTGGCCGAAGACCAGCGCGGTCTGCGGGAGCACGCCGGACTCGGCCATCTCCTCGATCAGGTCGTTGCCCTCACGGGTGCGCTCGCCGACCCCGGCGAACACCGAAACGCCCTCGTGCAGCTTGGCCACACGCATGATCATTTCCTGGATGAGGACGGTCTTGCCGACGCCCGCGCCGCCGAACAGGCCGATCTTGCCGCCCTTGACGTACGGGGTCAGTAGGTCGACGACCTTCAGACCGGTCTCGAACATCTCGGTCTTGGACTCGAGCTGGTCGAACGCCGGGGCCTTGCGGTGGATGGACCAGCGCTCGGTGACCTCGGACTCGGCCTCGGGCTCGTTGAGGATCTTGCCCAGGGTGTTGAACACCCGGCCCTTGGTGACATCGCCGACCGGCACCGTGATGCCGTCGCCGGTGTCGGTCACCGCGGCCTGGCGGACCAGACCGTCGGTGGGCTCCATGGAGATGGCGCGGACCAGACCCTCGCCCAGGTGCTGGGCGACTTCGAGGGTCAGGACCTTCTTCGCGCCCTCCTGTGCCGGGTCGGCGACCTCGACGGTCAGCGCGTTGTAGATGTCCGGCATCGCGTCGACGGGGAACTCCACGTCGACGACCGGGCCGATGACCCGCGCGACGCGGCCGGCGGCCACAGCGGTTGGCTCAACAGTGGTGGTCATAGTGTCAGTCACTCCCCGCGGAGGCGTCGGCCAGAGCGCTCGCGCCACCGACGATCTCGCTGATTTCCTGGGTGATGTCGGCCTGGCGGGCCGCGTTGGCAAGCCGCGTGAGCGACTTGATGAGCTCTTCGGCGTTGTCGGTCGCCGACTTCATCGCCCGCCGGGTGGCCGCGTGCTTGGAGGCGGCGGCCTGGAGCAGGGCGTTGTAGATACGGGCCTCGACATACCGGGGCAGCAGGGCGTCCAGGACGTCCTCGGACGACGGCTCGAAGTCGAAGAGCGGAAGGATCTCGCCCTTCCTCTCCTGCTTCTCGGCCGTCTCCTCGAGGCTGAGCGGCAGCAGCCGGTCCTTGACCGGGGTCTGCGTCAGCATCGAGACGAACTCGGTGAAGACGATGTGCAGCTCGTCCACGCCGCCCTCGGCCGTGTCCTTGAGGACGGCCTCGATCAGCGGGCCCGCGATCTTCTTGGCGTCCGCGTAGGTGGGGTTGTCGGTGAAGCCGCCCCACGACTCCGTGACCTTGCGCTCACGGAAGGCGTAGTACGCCACGCCCTTGCGGCCGACGATGTACGCGTCGACCTCCTTGCCCTCACGGGTGAGCCGCCCGGTCAGCTCCTCGGCCGCCTTGATCACGTTGGAGGAGTAGCCGCCCGCGAGACCCCGGTCGCTCGTGATGAGCAGCACCGCGGCCCGGGTCGGGTTGTCGCTCTCCGTGGTCAGCGCGTGCTGGGTGGTGGAGCCCTTGGCGACCGCGCCCACCGCCCGGGTGAGCTCGGTGGCGTACGGAGTCGACGCGGCCACCTGGCGCTGCGCCTTGACGACGCGCGAGGCGGCGATCATCTCCATCGCCCTGGTGATCTTCTTGGTCGCGGAGACGGACTTGATCCGCCTCTTGTAGACCCTCAGCTGGGCACCCATGCGCTCAGTCCTCGCCCAGCAGCTTGCCGCCCGAGGTCTCGAACTGCCGCTTGAAGGAGTCCACGGCCTCGCCCAGCGCCTTGATCGTGTCGTCGGACATCTTGCCGCCCTCGACGATGCTGGTCAGCAGCGACTTGTGCTCACGGTGGAGGTAGTCGAGCAGCTCCCGCTCGAAGCGGCGGATGTCCTCCACGGGCACATCGTCCATCTTGCCGGTGGTGCCGGACCAGATGGAGACGATCTCGTCCTCGGTGGAGAACGGGGCGTACTGCCCCTGCTTCAGCAGCTCGACCATGCGCGCACCGCGCTCCAGCGACGCCTTGGAGGCCGCGTCCAGGTCCGAGCCGAAGGCGGCGAACGCCTCGAGCTCGCGGTACTGGGCGAGGTCCACCCGGAGGCGACCGGAGACCTGGCGCATCGCCTTGTGCTGGGCGGAGCCACCGACGCGGGAGACCGAGATACCGACGTTGAGCGCCGGGCGCTGTCCGGCGTTGAACAGGTCGGACTCCAGGAAGCACTGGCCGTCGGTGATGGAGATGACGTTGGTCGGAATGAACGCCGACACGTCGTTCGCCTTGGTCTCGACGATCGGCAGACCGGTCATCGAACCGGCACCCATGTCCTCGGAGAGCTTGGCGCAGCGCTCCAGCAGCCGGGAGTGGAGGTAGAAGACGTCGCCCGGGTAGGCCTCACGACCCGGCGGGCGGCGCAGCAGCAGCGACACCGCGCGGTAGGCGTCGGCCTGCTTGGACAGGTCGTCGAAGACGATCAGGACGTGCTTGCCCTCGTACATCCAGTGCTGACCGATGGCCGAGCCGGTGTAGGGGGCCAGGTACTTGAAGCCCGCCGGGTCGGACGCCGGGGCGGCGACGATCGTCGTGTACTCCAGGGCGCCGGCCTCCTCCAGCGCACCGCGCACGGACGCGATGGTGGAGCCCTTCTGGCCGACGGCGACGTAGATGCAGCGGACCTGCTTCTTCGGGTCGCCGGAGCGCCAGTTGTCGCGCTGGTTGATGATCGTGTCGACGCACAGCGCGGTCTTGCCGGTCTGCCGGTCGCCGATGACCAGCTGACGCTGGCCACGGCCGATCGGGGTCATCGCGTCGACGGCCTTGTAGCCGGTCTCCATCGGCTCGTGCACCGACTTGCGCTGCATGACCGTGGGGGCCTGCAGCTCGAGGGCGCGGCGGCCTTCGGTCTCGATCTCGCCGAGGCCGTCGATCGGGGCACCCAGCGGGTCGACCACGCGGCCGAGGTAGCCCTCGCCGACGGCGACCGAAAGGACCTCGCCGGTGCGGTGCACCTGCTGGCCCTCCTCGATGCCGCTGAACTCACCGAGGACGACCGCACCGATCTCGCGCTCCTCGAGGTTGAGGGCGAGGCCGAGGGTGCCGTCCTCGAACTTCAGCAGTTCGTTCGCCATGGTCGAGGGAAGACCCTCGACCTTCGCGATGCCGTCGCCGGCAACGCTGACCGTCCCGACCTCCTCGCGCGAGGCCGCGTCCGGCTTGTACGCCTGGACAAAGTTCTCCAGTGCGTCCCGGATCTCCTCCGGCCGGATCGTGAGCTCCGCCATCTGGGTTCCCTGCTCTCCTTGTTGGGCCCGAAGTGTTTGACTACGGCCCAACTCGGGCCGCTTACATGCTTGTTGAGTTGGTGGCTGGATCAGCCGGCCATCCGCCGGGCCGCCCCTTCGAGGCGGTCCGCGATGGTCCCGTTGATGACCTCGTCGCCGATGCGCACCGAGATCCCGCCGAGGACCTCGGGGTCCACATCGAGGTTCAGGTGCATCTTCCGTCCGTACAGCTTCCCGAGTGCGTCACCGAGCCGCTGCTTCTGCCGGTCGCTGAGCGGCACCGCGGAGGTGACGACCGCGACCACACGGTCCCGGCGCGCCGCCGCCAGCTTGGACAGCCCGTCGAGGCCCGCCTCCAGGCTACGACCCCGCGGATGGGTCACCATGCGGATCACCAGCCGCTCGGTCCGCTGGTCGGCACGGCCGCCGAGCAGCTCGCGGACCAGCCCGGACTTGGCGGAGACGGTCGCGCGCCGATCGGTGAGCGCACCGCGCAGCTCGGACGAGGAGGAGACGATCCGGCCGAACCGGAACAGCTCGTCCTCCACATCGTCGAGGGTGCCGGCCCGCTCGGCAGCCACCAGGTCGGCGGCGCTGGCCAGCTCCTCGAGCGAGTCCACCAGGTCGCGCGAGCGCGACCAGCGGGACCGGACCAGGCCGGAGACCAGGTCGATGGTCTCGCCGCCGACCTGCCCGTCCAGCACCCGCGCGGCAAGCGTGGCCTTGGCCTCGCCGGGCTGCGCCGGGTCGGTGAGGACCCGGCGCAGCGAGACCTCGCGGTCGAGCAGCGCGGTGACGGCGGCCAGCTCATCGGCGAGCTTCGTCGCGTCGACGGCGGTGTTGTCCGTCAGGGCGTCGAAGCGCTCACGCGCGGCTGCCAGTGCCTCCCGGCTCGCTCCGTTCATCGGCCGGCCTCGGCCTTCGAGCCATCGGTGGCCTTCGCCTCGAGCTCGTCCAGGAACCGGTCGATGGTGCGGCTCTGCCGGGCCACGTCCTCGAGCGACTCACCGACGATCCGGCCGGCCAGGTCGGTGGCGAGCCTGCCCACGTCCTGGCGCAGGGTCTGGGCGGCCTGCTTGCGATCTGCCTCGATCTGCGAGTGACCGGCGGCGATGATCTCCTCACGCTGCCGCTGGCCCTCCGCGCGCATCTCGGCGATGAGCGCGGCGCCCTGCTCCTGCGCCTCCTGGCGCAGTCGCGCGGCCTCGTGACGGGCGTCGGCGAGCTGGGCCCGGTAGTCCTCGAGGACCTGCTGGGCCTCGGCCTGAGTGGCCTCGGCCTTCTCCATGCCGCCCTCGATCGCCTCGCGGCGCTCCTCCAGAACCCGGTTGATGTTCGGGAGGAGCTTCTTGGCGAGGAAGATGAAGACGATGGCAAAGGCGATCAGGCCGATGACCAGCTCCGGGATCGGCGGGATGAGAGGGTTCTCACTCTCCTCGGCCGCCATCTGTACCAGGGCGTTCACATCAGTGCCTTTCGTCGGATCCGGCTGTTACGCCACGTTCAGCTGGTCGGGTAGACGAACGGCATGACCAGACCGATCAGGGCGAGCGCCTCACAGAAGGCGAAGCCGAGGATCTGGTTGGCGCGGATCAGACCGGCCGCCTCGGGCTGGCGGGCCAGCGCCTGGGTGCCGTTGCCGAAGATGATGCCAACGCCGACGCCGGGGCCGATGGCCGCGAGGCCGTAGCCGATCGAGCCGAGGTTGCCCTTGATCTCGACGCCAGCGGCGAGGGTCTGGAGAGCAGCAGACATGCCGGTTCTTCCTTCTCTTTCACGGACCGGTGGGGGTTGGCCACCGGACGTCTGTATGGACTGGGAGCGGGTGCTCAGTGGTGCTCGGCCAGAGCGCCCTGAACGTAGGAGCAGGCCAGGAGCACGAAGACATATGCCTGGACGGCCTGGATGAAGAGCTCGAAGGCGGTCATGATGATGACCATCACGAAGGAGACACCCGCGTAGGCGATGCCGACCCCGTTCAGCAAGTACCAACTGGCGATGGTGAACAGCAGCAGCAGGGTGTGGCCCGCGAACATGTTGGCGAAGAGCCGCACCGCGTGGGTGAAGGGCCGCACCAGCACGTTCGAGAAGAACTCGATCGTCATGGACAGCGGAAGCACCGCACCCAGCGACTTGTCATAGCCGGTGAGGTTCTTGAAACCTCCGACGAAGCCGTGCTTCCGGAACGTCAGGCTCATCCACAGGACGTAGACGATCGCGGCGAGCGCGGCCGGATAGGCGATGATCGACGTCACCGGGAACTGGGCGACCGGGATGACCGACCAGAGGTTCATGATCCAGACGAAGAAGAAGATCGAGACCATGAGCGGGACGTACTTCTCACCGTCCCTCTTCCCCAGCGCCTCGTAGACGATCCCACGGCGGATGAAGTCATAACCCGCCTCGCCGACCATCTGGAGCTTGCCCGGGACCACCTTGGCCCGGCCGAAGGCCGCCCAGAAGAACCAGACGATGGTCACCGTGCCCAGCAGGGCCAGCAGCATCGGCTTGTTGAAATCGATACCGCCGACGGTGAAGAGCGGCTCGAACTTGAACGAATGAAGTCCGGGTGCCGGGAAGCCGCACCCGTCGAAGATGTGGCAGTTCGTCTCGAAGGCGAGCGTCTGGTCAGCACTCACCGCGAGCTCCTTCAGCGTGGCGCATGGGTACGGCAACCTCGTTGTGTCGGCGCGGCACACGGCCACGGAACGGCACTGGACTGGTCTTACGAATGTGGGGGCGGCTGATCGGCGCGTGGCCGAGTGGTATGTCGGGCATCAGCTGCATGGGCCGCCGATTCCGTCCCGTGGAATCCGGGGGTTCAGCTACCTGCGCCCGCTGTGCCTCAGATGGCACCGGACGATAGCAGGTGAGCGCACATGCTCTTATCCCGGCCCTACTTCTCACGATGGAGACCCGGCGGGAGCGGACTTCTTCGCCCCCTCGGGCTTGCGTTCGTCCTCGGCTTCCGGCTCCACGTAAAGGATCTTCGCCTTCATATGCGCACGGGTCTGCGCGCCGATCCACACCAGGGTCGCGGCGAGCAACGCGAAGGCGAACGCCTTGGTGCTGAACAGCGTGGTGTCCTTGAACACCGCGAGCACGACCGCCACCAGCAGGAACTGGGTCACGTAGAGCACCAGGCCCATCGCCTGGAAGAGATGCGGGAGGTACTTCGCGGTGCGCTGCAGCACGATCAGGCCCATCGCCATGACCCCGGCGGCGACCACCGCTCCGAAACCCGCACCGATCGCGCCCTTGCCTCCGGCGAGCACAGAACCGACGGCGACGGCGACCACCCCGGTGACGGCGGTGGGCACGGCGCAACTCAGGAGCGTTCTGGCGTCGTTGGACTGCATGAAGGGTTTCTCCGGCAAGTGTCGGAAGCAACGGTTCGTCGTGGACGAGCGTATCCCCGGGGACGGAGGGGACCTCACGAGGAAGAGCCGTCGCCCTACGGCCCCTCGGGTCTAAGCACCGGGTTTAGTGAACGGTATCACAAACTATTTGATGAGGTCTTTACCTGCCGAGTGTGCTGCACGTCACACGCGAGAGTTATGAGGTGTGTACCGTGCTGACGCCGTCCTGTGATCTTCGCCGACCCCGCCGACCCCGATTCCCGCGGGAATACCAGGGAGATTACTGGGGTGTTCCGATCCTCCGGCGGTGGTTGAAGCGTGACCGGTCGCCGATCGCGGTGGCGCCGTTCACACCGTTCGCCCCGTTGTCCGCCCCATCGTTCGCGCCGCCGTTCATCCCGGAGCCCACCGGCTCGGGCCTGACCGGCTCGGGCTCGGGCTCCGGCCGCGACGAGGCGGCTGATCCGGCACCGGCCGTGGCCGCCACGGGCTCGGCGGGCACCTCGGCGCCCCGCTCCGCCCTGGCGAGCCGGTTGGCGCGCCGGTAGCGCGGTGGAACGAACGCCTCGGCCCAACTCGGAACGCGCGGGGTGAACCGCGGCAGCAGCAACAGCACCAGACCCACCCCGCTCAGCGCCACGATCGCGAGCACGAACCACACACCGGCCGAGTTCACCGAGTACGCCACGGCGCCGAAGGCGATCAGCGCCGACCAGAAGTACATGATCAGGACGGCCCGGCTGTGCGAGTGGCCGATCTCCAGCAGCCGGTGGTGCAGATGGCCGCGGTCGGCGGCGAACGGCGACTGGCCCCGCCAGGTGCGCCGGACGATCGCCAGCACCAGGTCGGCGAAGGGCACCGCGATGACGGTCAGCGGCAGCAGCAGCGGGATGTAGACCGGGACGGTGGCGTGCACCGCGGCCTGCTCGGACCCCTCGAAAAGCTTCATCGCGTCCGGGTCCACCTGGCCGGTGATGGAGATGGCACCCGCCGCCAGCACCAGTCCGATCAGCATGGAGCCCGAGTCGCCCATGAAGATCCGCGCGGGGTGGGCGTTGTGCGGCAGGAAGCCCAGGCACATGCCCATGAGGACGGCGGCGAACAGGGTGGCGGGCGCGGCCGCCTCCAGGCCGTACCCGTACCAGATGCGGTACGCGTACATGAAGAACGCCGCGGCGGCGATGCACACCATCCCGGACGCCAAACCATCAAGCCCGTCAACGAAGTTGACCGCGTTGATGGTGATGACCACCAGCGCGACGGTGAGCAGCGTGCCCTGCCAGGGCGTGAGCGAGACCGGTCCCACACCGGGCACCGGAAGCCACAGGATGGTCAGGCCCTGGAGCACCATCACACCGGCGGCGATCATCTGGCCGCCCAGTTTGATCAGCGCGTCCACGCCCCACTTGTCGTCCAGCACCCCGAGCAGCCAGATCAGCCCGGCCCCTGACAGCAGCGCCCGTGGCTCGTTGGAGACCTCGAAGACGTCCTTGAGGTTGGTCAGGTGGGCGGCGACCAGCAGCCCCGCGCACAGCCCGCCGAACATGGCGATGCCACCCAGCCGTGGCGTGGGCTCACGGTGCACATCACGGGCGCGGATCTCGGGCATCGCACCGGCCGCGATGGCGAATTTCCGCACCGGCCCGGTCAGCAGATAGGTGACCGCGGCCGTGATGCACAGAGTCAGCAGGTATTCACGCACAGGCTGCCCCAGAGGTATCGCTGGCCATCACAGCCCCACACCCTATGCGTGTCGGACGCCTATCGGTGAACGTACTTACAGACGTCCTACACCTTCGGATGGTTGCATGATCCGGCCCTCGTCCGGATAGGGCGGAAATCTCCCGGCCAGATCCGCCACCTTTTCCCGTACCACGCCCTCGTCCCGCAACACGGTTCCCATGAGATGGGCTATGCGCTCCATCTCCGGAGCTCCCATTCCCTGGGTGGTCACCGCGGCGGTGCCAAGACGCAGCCCCTTGACGCACCCCCGCGGCTCGGTGGCGGACGCCAGCGCGCAGGTGTCCAGCACGATCCCGGCCGCCGCGCAGCGGCCCTTCGCGGTGCGTCCGTCCAGGCCCAGCGGGGCCGGATCGGCGGTGATCATATGGGTGTCCGTGCCGCCCGTGGCGACCGCCAGCCCCTCTCCGGCCAGGGCGTCCGCCAGTACCCGGGCATTGGCCACCACCCGCCGCGCATAGGCGGTGAAGGCGGGCGCAGCGGCCTCGCCGAACGCCACCGCCTTGGCCGCGACGGTGTGCATCTGGGCCCCGCCCTGGGTGAAGGGGAACACCGCCCGGTCCACCCGCTCGGCGAGCTCCGCACCGCACAGCAGCATTCCGCCGCGCGGCCCGCGCAGCACCTTGTGTGTCGTTGCGCACACCACGTCCGCGTACGGCACCGGGGACGGCGCCGCCTTCCCCGCGACCAGGCCGATCGAATGGGCGGCGTCGGCGATGAGATACGCGCCCACCTCGTCCGCGACGGTCCGGAAGGCGGCGTAGTCCAGGTGGCGGGGATAGGAGATCGACCCGCAGACGATCGCCTTCGGCCGGTGGGCGCGGGCGAGCCCGCGCAGCTGCTCGTAGTCGATCAGCCCGGTCGCCGGGTCGACGCCGTAGCCGATGAAGTCGAACCAGCTGCCGGAGAAATTGGCGGGCGAGCCATGGGTGAGATGGCCGCCGTGCGGCAGCGCCATCGCCAGCACGGTGTCCCCGGGCCGCAGCAGCGCGGCGTAGGCGGCCAGCACCGCGGAGGACCCCGAATGCGGCTGCACATTGGCGTGCTCCGCGCCGAACAGCGCCTTCGCCCGGTCCTGGGCCACCCGCTCGGCGATGTCCACGATCTCGCAGCCGCCGTGGTGGCGGGCGCCCGGATAGCCCTCGGCGTACTTGTTGGCCAGCGGCGAGGCGAGCGCCGCCAGCACCGCCGGCGAGGCGTAGTTCTCGGCCGCGATCAGCTGGAGTCCGCCGGAGACACGGTCGATCTCGCTCAGGATGATTCCCGCCAGCTCCGGGTCCTGGCGGGTGAGGCTCACGAAATCGGGGCCCCAGGGGGTGACGGCCATGGCGCGCTCACAGCCTCGGGAGGGGGACGGCGGATCGTTGTCGGTGGTCACCCCCAATGTAGGCCCCGCGACGCCGCACGGCGCGCCGTGCGGCCCGTGCGGGCCCCCTCGCGGCGCGGCCCCGGGCCCGGGGGGCCTACGCGGGGGCGGGGACGCCCGTCAGCGCCGTGACGACCGGGTCCAGGGCCTGGTTGATCTCGTCCCCGATGGAACGGAAGAAGGTGATCGGCGCCCCGTACGGATCGTGCACCTCATCCGCGTCCTTGTTGGGCGCCAGCAGCCAGCCGCGCAGCGCTGCCGCCGCCTGCACCAGGGCGCGGGCGCGCTCCACCACACCGCCCGCCTCCGCCGGGTCGGGCAGCGTCGCGGGGTCTATGGCCCGCACCAGCCGGGTGAACTCCTTCAGCGTGAAGGTGCGCAGCCCCGCCGAGTGCCCCATCGAGATC
This sequence comes from Streptomyces antioxidans, assembly GCF_000968685.2. Classification (GTDB taxonomy): domain Bacteria; phylum Actinomycetota; class Actinomycetes; order Streptomycetales; family Streptomycetaceae; genus Streptomyces; species Streptomyces antioxidans. Next base: position 90,128 of record NZ_LAKD02000030.1, on the reverse strand, counting down.
ACCTGCGCCCGGTGGTCGCGGGTGGCGGTGAGCACCAGATCGGCGCGGATGACGTGCTCGTCCAGCAGCTCACGGCCGAGGAAACCGGCCGGGTCGGCGCCGAAGTCGGTCAGGACCGTCGCGGCGTGCGCCTCCATCGGCGCGCCCTCATGGCCCCAGGTGCCGGCGGACTCCACGATCAGACCCCGGGTCCTGGCACTTCCGAGACGGTGGGCGAGGGCGTGCCGGGTCAGCCGCTCGGTGATCGGCGAGCGGCACACATTGCCGGTGCTGACGTGGAGGATGCGGAAGGTGGCCTCGGCGTTCTTCTCACGGTGTTCCGCTATGCCACGCCCCTCAGGGGCTGTCAATTGGCCACCTCGAGGTCGGGTACGACCTCCCGGAGCTGCTCGGCGGTGAGCGCGCCCGCCCGGAGCAGCACCGGCACCTTGCCGGTGACGTCGACGATCGAGGAGGGCACGGCGGCCGGGGTCGGCCCGCCGTCGAGGTACACCGAGACGGAGTCCCCCAGCATGTCCTGGGCGGCGTCGCAGTCCTGCGGGGAGGGGTGTCCGGTCAGATTGGCGCTGGAGACCGCCATCGGGCCGAAGTCGGTCAGCAGCTCGATCGCCACCGGGTGCAGCGGCATCCGGACCGCGACGGTGCCCCGGGTCTCCCCCAGGTCCCAGGTGAGCGACGGCTGGTGGCGGGCGACGAGGGTGAGCGCACCGGGCCAGAAGGCGTCCACCAGCTCCCAGGCCATCTCGGAGAAGTCGGTGACCAGTCCGTGCAGGGTGTTCGGCGAGCCGACCAGCACCGGGGTGGGCATGGTGCGACCACGCCCCTTGGCCTCGAGCAGATCGCCGACCGCCTCGGCGTTGAAGGCGTCCGCACCGATCCCGTAGACGGTGTCGGTGGGCAGCACGACCAGTTCGCCGCGGCGGACGGCGGAGGCGGCCTCGCGCAGGCCGGTCTTGCGGTCGGTCGCGTCCCCGCAGTCGTATCGCCGTGCCATTTAACGGACCTCCTCGTACGTGGCCAATGTGTGGTGCGGTGCCGCCGTCACGGCATGGCCTTCCGCGCGGTGGCGAACCGGGGCCGTTTGTTCAGGTCGGGGTGGTCGGCGGCGTCCGCCCAGCCACGCTCCTCGGTGAAGATCCACGGCACCTGGCCGCCCTGGGTGTCTGCGTGCTCGATGACCACCACGCCCCCGGGGCGCAGCAGCCGGTGGGCGGTGCGCTCCAGGCCACGGATGACGTCGAGGCCGTCCTCACCGGAGAAGAGCGCGAGCTGGGGGTCGTGATCGCGGGCCTCCGGCGCCACGTACTCCCACTCGGTCAGCGGGATGTACGGCGGGTTGCTGATGACGAGGTCCACCTGCCCGTCGAGCTCGGGCAGGGCCGCCAACGCGTCCGCGTGGTGGAGAACGACGCGGGACCCCTCGACGTTCTTGCGCGCCCAGCGCAGGGCGCCCTCGTCCAGCTCCACGGCGTGCACCCGGGAGCGCGGCACCTCCTGGGCGAGCGCCAGCGCGACGGCGCCGGAACCGGAGCACAGATCGACGATGAGCGGTTCGACGACATCCATGGCGCGCACCGCGTCTATCGCCCAGCCGACCACCGACTCGGTCTCCGGTCTGGGCACGAAGACGCCGGGGCCGACCTGGAGCTCGAGATAGCGGAAGAAGGCGCGGCCGGTGATGTGCTGAAGGGGCTCGCGGGCCTCGCGGCGGGCGACCGCCTCCCAGTAGCGGGCGTCGAAGTCGGCGTCGGGCACGCCGTGCAGCTCTCCCCGCTTGACGCCGTGCACAAAGGCGGCGAGCTCCTCCGCGTCGAAGCGCGGTGAGGGCACGCCCGCGTCGGCCAGCCGCTGAGTGGCCTGCGCCACCTCGGCGAGCAGCACGTTCACTGAATTCCTCCAGCCGGTCCGGACAAGGGCACGAAGCGTCTCTCAGGGGGTGGCTCAGCCCGCGGCCGCCAGCTTGGCGGCCGCGTCGGCGTCGACGCACGCCTGGATGACCGGATCGAGTTCGCCGTCGAGCACCTGGTCCAAGTTGTACGCCTTGAAACCCACACGATGGTCCGAGATCCGGTTTTCCGGGAAGTTGTACGTACGGATGCGCTCGGACCGGTCAACGGTGCGGACTTGGCTGCGCCGGGCGTCCGACGCCTCCCGCTCGGCCTCCTCCTGGGCCGCGGCCAGCAGCCGCGAGCGCAGGATGCGCAGCGCCTGCTCCTTGTTCTGGAGCTGGCTCTTCTCGTTCTGGCAGGAGACGACGATGCCGGTGGGCAGGTGGGTGATGCGCACCGCGGAGTCGGTGGTGTTGACCGACTGGCCGCCGGGTCCCGAGGAGCGGTAGACGTCGATCCGCAGGTCGTTGGGGCCGATCTCGACCTCGACCTCCTCGGCCTCGGGAGTGACCAGCACACCGGCCGCGGAGGTGTGGATGCGGCCCTGGGACTCGGTGGCGGGCACCCGCTGCACCCGGTGCACCCCGCCCTCGTACTTCAGCCGGGCCCAGACGCCCTGGCCGGGCTCGATGGTGCCCCTGGCCTTGATCGCCACCTGGACGTCCTTATAGCCGCCGAGGTCGGACTCGTTGGCGTCGATGATCTCGGCCTTCCAGCCGATCCGCTCGGCGTACCGCAGATACATCCGCAGCAGGTCGCCGGCGAACAGCGCCGACTCCTCGCCGCCCTCCCCGGCCTTGACCTCCAGGATGACGTCCTTGTCGTCGCTCGGGTCGCGGGGGACGAGCAGCAGCCGCAGCCGGTCGGTGAGCTGTTCGCGGCCCTGCTCCAGCTCCTTGACCTCGTCCGCGAAGTCGGGGTCGTCCTGGGCCAGCTCGCGGGCCGTCTCGATGTCGTCCCCGGTCTGCTTCCAGGCGCGATAGGCGGTGACCACTGGGGTCAGCTCGGCGTAGCGCTTGTTGAGCCGCCGTGCCTCCCGCTGGTCGGCGTGGACCGCGGGGTCGGCGAGCCGCTTCTCGAGGTCGGCGTGTTCGCCGATGAGTTCCTCGACCGCCTCGAACATCGGAGGGCTCCCTGAATGGTGGTCTGCGGGGTGGCGTTGGGTGAGGTGCCGGAGGGCCGGTGACGACAAAACGCCGGTCCGGTCGCCCCAGGGAAGGGGCGACCGAAGACCGGCGCCGTGCGGGTCGCTACTTCTTGGCGGACCCGGCGTTCTTGCCGAAGCGGGCCTCGAACCGCGCCACACGGCCACCGGTGTCGAGGATCTTCTGCTTGCCCGTGTAGAACGGGTGGCACTCGGAGCAGATGTCGGCGCGGATGGCGCCGCCGCTCACGGTGCTACGGGTGGTGAAGGAGGCGCCACAGGTGCAGCTGACCTGCGTCTCGACGTACTCCGGGTGGATCTCGCGCTTCAAGGGATTCTCCTAGGTTCGGGAGGGCACCGGGTCGACGGGCGGGTTGCCTGTCGTGAACCGGGACCGACGATCCAGTTTGCCAGTACTGGCCGCATCTCCCAAAACCGGGGGGCGGGCCAGGATATTCCCGGCCCGCCCAAGAGGCTGTCGTATGCCCTACTTGACGACCTTGCCCGCGCTGGTGGCGTCGCCCGCGGAGCCCTTGGTGGCGGAGGCGGGGACCGGCCGGTCGTTGCGGAGCGCGGTCCATATCAGCTGGGCCTTGTGCTCCATGGGCAGCACCCGGTCCGGGTTCTGGGGGTCGTACTCGACGGGCAGCGTGGTCATCTTCATGTTGTTCGAGCCGATGCCCTTCAGGGATTCGGCGAACCCCTTCAGCTTGCTCACCGAGGCCAGCTCGGAGTCGGTGGTGAGGGCCTTGGTGGAGGTGTCCGCGAGGTCGTAGAGCTTCTTCGGGTTGCCGAACACGTCCACGTGCTTGACCTGGTCGAGCAGCGCCTTGACGAACGCCTGCTGGAGCTTGATCCGGCCGAGGTCGCTGCCGTCGCCCACACCGTGCCGGGTGCGCACCAGGCCGAGCGACTGCTCCCCGCCCAGGGTGTGCGGGCCGGGCTCCAGGTCGAGATGGCTCTTGGCGTCGTGTATCGGGGCGGTGGTGGTGATGTTGACGCCGCCGAGGTCGTCTATCAGCTGCTTGAACCCGGAGAAGTCGACCTCGAGGAAGTGGTCCATGCGGATGTCGGTCATGGACTCGATGGTCTTGATGGTGCAGGCGGGGCCGCCGGCCTCGTAGGCGCTGTTGAACATGGCGCCCTGCTCGGCGGGGGCCTCCTGGCCCTCCTTGGTGGTGCAGGAGGGCCGGTCCACGAGGGTGTCGCGCGGGATGCTGACGACGCTGGCCTTCTGGTGGCCCTTGTAGATGTGGACGATCATCGCCGTGTCGGAGCGGGATGTGCCCCCGTCCTTCCCGTACTTGGCGTTCTTGCCGGCACGGGAGTCCGAGCCGAGGACGAGGACGTCCATCGAGCCGTCGTCGGCGTCCTTGGGGCGGTTGGCGCCGAGGGCGGCGTTGACGTCGACGCCGGTGAGGTTGCCGTTCAGCTTGTAGTAGAGGTAGCCGAGTCCGGCGCCGCCCAGCACCAGTACGGCGGCCAGCGTCCACACCGTGTAGAGCACCGCTCTACGGCGCGCGCTGGGCCGCTTACGACGGCGGCCCGCGGTCGCCCCGCGTGCGCGGTGGCGGCCCGGGCTCCCCGGTGCGTTGCTGCTGTCCTCGGCCATGTGCTCCTCAGTCCTCTATTGCTGCCCGAGTACCCCCTGCCGTCACGGTCAGGCGTGGCGTCGCGTTCCGCGGTGGAGTCAGCCTGGGTTCCGGCCCCGTATTCCGACCTGACAGATGGAAGGCCGTGCGCCAGGGTTGCATATCTGCGTTGGCCGGTTTTCGCGCGGGGCGCCGGGCGCACCGTTCGCCCCCTTCGTCTGCCTTACCGCTCTGACCTGCCCTTTCGCGGGCAATAGCATGATCAGAACCGGTCCACAGGCTGGCCGGAAGGTGTGGCTCACCTCTCATGTCTCAGGGAACGCACACGAGGCCCCCCGCGATTCGCGGGGGGCCTCGGCTACGGAACGTATCCGCAGGTGTCCGTCAGTCGCCGTTGTTGCCCGGAGTGGGCGTGGTCTTGGCGATCTGCATCAGGAACTCGGCGTTGGACTTCGTCTGCTTCATCTTGTCCAGCAGCAGCTCGATGGCCTGCTGGGAGTCGAGCGCGTGCAGCACCCGGCGCAGCTTCCAGACGATGTTCAGCTCCTCCGACGCGAGCAGGATCTCTTCCTTGCGGGTGCTGGACGGATCGACGTCCACCGCGGGGAAGATGCGCTTGTCGGCGAGCTTCCGGTCGAGCTTGAGCTCCATGTTGCCGGTGCCCTTGAACTCCTCGAAGATCACCTCGTCCATCCGCGAGCCGGTCTCGACCAGCGCGGTGGCCAGGATGGTCAGCGAGCCGCCGTCCTCGATGTTGCGCGCGGCACCGAAGAACTTCTTCGGCGGGTAGAGCGCGGTCGAGTCGACACCACCGGACAGGATGCGGCCGGAGGCGGGCGCCGCCAGGTTGTACGCACGGCCCAGGCGGGTGATCGAGTCCAGCAGGACGACCACGTCATGGCCCAGCTCGACCAGGCGCTTGGCCCGCTCGATCGCCAGCTCCGCGACGGTGGTGTGGTCCTCGGCCGGGCGGTCGAAGGTCGAGGAGATGACCTCGCCCTTGACCGACCGCTGCATGTCGGTGACCTCTTCCGGCCGCTCGTCGACGAGGACGACCATCAGATGGCACTCGGGGCTGTTGCGGGTGATCGCGTTGGCGATCGCCTGCATGATCATGGTCTTACCGGTCTTCGGCGGGGCCACGATCAGACCGCGCTGGCCCTTGCCGATCGGCGCGACCAGGTCGATGATCCGGGTCGTCAGCCCGCTGGCCTCGGTCTCCAGGCGCAGCCGGTCCTGCGGGTAAAGCGGCGTCAGCTTGCCGAACTCCGGCCGCCCGCGCCCGGTTTCGGGCGCCATGCCGTTCACCGAGTCCAGCCGCACCAGCGCGTTGAACTTCTCGCGGCGCTCGCCCTCGCGCGGCTGCCGGACCGCGCCGGTGACGTGGTCGCCCTTGCGCAGACCGTTCTTGCGCACCTGGGCGAGCGAGACGTACACGTCGTTCGGGCCCGGGAGGTAGCCGGAGGTCCGGATGAACGCGTAGTTGTCGAGGATGTCGAGGATGCCCGCGACGGGGATCAGCACATCGTCCTCGGACACCTGCGGCTCATTGCCGAAGTCGTCACGGCCGCGGCGGCCACGCCGGTCGCGGTAGCGGCCCCGGCGCCCGCGGCGCCCGCCCTCGAAGTCGTCGTCCCCCTCGTCGGCGCGCTGCTGGCCCTGGCCCCGCCCGTCGCGCTGCTGACGGCCGCCGCCCTGCTGGCCGTCCTCGCCCTTGCCGCGGCGGTCGCCACGGTCACCGCGGTCGCCGCGGTCGCGCTGGCGGTCCCGGCGGTCGCCCTTCTGGCCGCGCTCCTGGCGGTCGCCGCTCCTGGCGCCCTTGCCCTCGGCGGTGTCGGCGGCGGCCTCGGCCTTTCCGTCGCCCTTGGGCTCGGTCCTGGCCTCGGTCTTCGCGGAGACGTCGCCGCGCGCCTCGGTCTTGGTCTCGACAGCAGTGGCCGTGCCCCCGGAGTCGGGGGTGGTGGCGGGTGCGGTGGCCCGGCGGCGGCGGCGCTCACCGGCCGGCTGCTCATCGCCCGCGGGCTCACCGGGCTGGCCGGGGATCTCGATCTGCTGCTGGGCCGTGGCCTGCTCCTCGGCGCCGGCCTGGTCGGCCTTCTCCGCCTTGTCCGCCTTCCCGGCGGACTTCGAGGACTTGGCGCCGGTCTTCTCCTCGGCGTCGTCGCCCGTACGGGCCCGGGAGGTGGTGCGCCGCTTCGGCTTGGTCCCCCCCTCCGCGTCGGACGGAGTGCTCTCGGAGCCCTGGGCGGAGCCGGAGCCCGCGGCCTGCTTCTCCTTGATGACCTCGATCAGCTGGCCTTTGCGCATCCGCGCGGTGCCCTTGATGCCAAGGCTCGAGGCGAGCTGCTGGAGCTCGGCCAGGACCATGGCGTCAAGGCCGGTGCCCGAGCGGCGTCGCCGCGGGGCAGCGCCAGTGGCAGCACCGTTGGCGGGCGCGGAAGCGTCCGTGGCGGGCGCGTTGTTGCCGACACCGCTGTCGGAGGTGCCGGAGGCGTTCACGCCCATCAGATCGGTGGTGTCGCTCACGAAGGGTCCTTCCCTGGAGCGGGCGTCGGCCTGTCTGGCTCGGCGACCGGTTGTGCTGTCCGGCTGTGGTCCTTCCGTTACGGACCGGGCCGGGGCGGTGGTCCGCCGGGTTACGGCGGAGAGATCAGTTCATGGTTCCGACGCGGCGGAGGATTCACGAGAATCCGCCACGCCGATTCCGGAGCGTGCTCGACACTGCTCAGGCAGGCTGCTCAGGCAGTGTGGGAGGCTCCCGGAAGAAGGGTGGTCCCTGATGGGGACACTGAGCACCTCGCCTCCGAGTACATCCAAGAGGCATCCAGTGCAGACTTGAGGTTAACACTACCGGATCCAACAAACATTCCCCCTCTCCAAGACCGGCTATCGAGTTTTCCCCGCTCCGGGACACCCCGGATCGCGGTGTCAGGTGAGCGGCAGGACACTCGCCCCCCCGGCGTCGAGAGCCAGCCGGTTGGCCGCCCACCCCTCGCCCGCCAGCCGTGCGACCTTGTCGGCCGCACCGTCCTCGACCAGCGCGAGCACCGTGGGGCCCGCACCGGAGATGACCGCGGGGACGCCGTCCGCCCGCAGTCGGTTCACCAGGCTCACGCTCTCGGGCATCGCCGGAGCACGGTATTCCTGGTGCAGTCGGTCCTCCGTCGCGGCGAGCAGCAGCTCGGGGCGCCTGGTCAGGGCCTCGACAAGCAGCGCGGCCCGGCCCGCGTTGACCGCGGCGTCCACATGCGGGACGGTGCGCGGCAGCAGGCCGCGGGCGGTCTCGGTGAGCACCGGACGGCCGGGGACGAAGACCACCGGAACGATGGAATCCGCAGGGTCCATCCTGATCGCCCGGGCGGACCCCGCATCCGTCCAGGCCAGGGTGAAGCCGCCGAGCAGACAGGCGGCGACATTGTCGGGGTGGCCCTCGATCTCGGTGGCCAGCTCCAGCATCGCCGCGTCGTCGAGCCGCTCGGCGCCGCCTATGGTCACCGCGCGCGCGGCGACGATCCCGGCGCAGATGGCGGCGGAGGAGGAGCCCAGGCCCCGGCCGTGCGGAATGCGGTTGGCGCAGACCAGTTCCAGGCCGCGGGGCTGTCCGCCCAGCAGGTCGAAGGCGGTGCGCAGGGAGCGTACGAGCAGATGGTTCTCATCGCGCGGAAGCGCCTCCGCGCCCTCACCGGCGATGTCGACGTGAAGGCCGGAGTCGGCCACCCGGACCACCACGTCGTCGTAGAGGCCCAGGGCCAGGCCGAGGGCGTCGAAGCCAGGGCCGAGATTGGCGCTCGAGGCGGGGACGCGCACTCGGACGGCGGCGGCGCGGAACGCTGGACCGGCCATCGCTCGATGACTCTCCTTGTGGTTACGTGCGATTGCTCGAAGAGGTACGGAACACCGCGGGGGCCGTGACACGTACGGCAACGCCGCGCAGAGGCGAGCGCTCTGCGTCGGGGCGGATTCAGTACAGCCTATCGAAGGAAGGTTCTGTGGCGACATAGGGCGCACGGGAGGCGCACGATGCGTGTCGCGCTCCCTGCCATCGTCCGCGCCCACTCTACTGGAGCGCTCCGCGCGCCCTCGCGCTGCTCTGCCACCCCTTGAGTGGATCTATAGAAAACCCCCTGGAGCCCCGGCGAGGCCGGGCCTCCAGGGCCTCCGGGGGGACGCGAAAGGCCCGCCGGGCCGGAGGCAGCGTGGAATCGCGTGGCGGGCGCTGCCGGGTCGATGGCGCCGCCCACGGCGCACCGCGGCCGCACCGTCGCGCGCCGCGCTCCGTTTCAGGCCAGTCCGAGCCGTACGGCCGCGGCGTCCGCGTCCACCGGGACCACGACCGGCTGCGGCGCGCCCGCGACCGCCCAGTCCGGGTCCTTGAGCCCGTTCCCGGTGACCGTGCAGACGATGCGCTGGCCCGGGTCGACCAGCCCCTGCTCGGCCGCCTTCAGCAGGCCCGCCACGCTCGCCGCGGACGCGGGCTCGACGAAAACGCCCTCCTGCGCGGCGAGCAGCCGGTAGGCGGCCAGGATCTGACGGTCGGTCACCTCGTCGATGAGGCCGCCGGACTCGTCGCGCGCCCGCTCGGCGAAGGTCCACGAGGCCGGGTTGCCGATGCGGATCGCGGTGGCGATGGTGCTCGGCTCCTTGACCGGCTCACCACGCACGATCGGCGCCGCACCGGACGCCTGGAAGCCCCACATCCGGGGCGTACGGGAGGCGCGCGGCTCGCCGTCGGCGAACGGCGCCGCGTACTCCGTGTAGCCCTTCCAGTAAGCCGTGATGTTGCCCGCGTTGCCGACCGGCAGCACATGGATGTCGGGCGCGTCCCCGAGCATGTCCACGATCTCGAAGGCCGCGGTCTTCTGGCCCTCGATCCGGGCCGGGTTGACCGAATTGACCAGCGCCACCGGGTACTTCTCCGACAGCCCGCGCGCCAGCGTCAGACAGTCGTCGAAGTTGCCGTCGACCTGGAGGATCTTCGCGCCGTGGACGAGGGCCTGGCCCATCTTGCCCAGCGCGATCTTCCCCTGCGGGACCAGCACCGCGCAGACCATCCCGGCCCGTACGGCGTACGCCGCCGCCGAGGCCGAGGTGTTGCCGGTGGAGGCACAGATGACGGCCTTGGCACCGGCCTCCTTGGCCACGCTGATGGCCATCGTCATCCCGCGGTCCTTGAACGACCCGGTGGGGTTGGCGCCCTCGACCTTGAGGTGGACCTCGCAGCCGGTGCGCTCGGAGAGCACCTGCGCGGGAACCAGCGGCGTACCGCCCTCGCGCAGGGTGACGACGGGGGTGTGCCCGCCGACCGGGAGGCGGTCGCGGTACTCCTCGATGATGCCCCGCCAGCCGTGCCACTGGCGGGTGCCGGACATTCGAGACCCGGCGTCGGCGATTGCGTTCATGATTTTCCTTACTCTCCGCTCACCCTCTGTTCGGCCTGAGCGCGGCCGCTGCTCGGTCTCTGCCCGCCCACTGCTCACCCACGACTCGTTCCCTGTCCACCCTCTGCACGCCCTCTACTCGCCGTCTACTCGCCCTCGACCCGCATGATGCTCGCGACATCGCGGACGGTGTCGAGCCGACGGAGCGCCTCCACGGTCGAGGACAGCGCGGCGTCGCTCGCGCGGTGGGTCACGACGACGAGGGACGCCTCGCCGTCCTTCCCCTGCTGGCGGACCGTGTCGATGGACACACCGTGCTCGGCGAAGACCGTGGCGACCTGCGCCAGAACTCCTGGTTTGTCGGCGACGTCCAGGCTGATGTGATAGCGAGTGACCACCTCGCCCATCGGGCTTACCGGGAGCCTGCTGTAGGCGGACTCCCCGGGTCCGGTGGCACCCGCCAGCTTGTTGCGGCAGGCGGCGACGAGATCGCCGAGGACGGCCGAGGCGGTCGGCGAACCGCCCGCGCCCGGGCCGTAGAACATCAGCTGCCCCGCCGCGTCGGCCTCCACGAAGACCGCGTTGTACGCCTCGCGGACAGAGGCGAGGGGGTGGCTCAGCGGAATCATCGCCGGATGCACCCGCGCGGTGACCGAGCGGCCGTCGGCGGCCCGCTCACAGATCGCGAGCAGCTTGACCGTACAGCCCATGCGCTTGGCGGAGGCGATGTCGGCGGCGGTCACCTCGGTCAGGCCCTCGCGGTGCACGTCGTCGAGGGTGACCCGGGTGTGGAAGGCGATCCCGGCGAGGATCGCGGCCTTCGCTGCGGCGTCGAAGCCCTCGACGTCGGCGGTCGGATCGGCCTCCGCGTACCCCAGGGCCGTGGCCTCGTCCAGCGCCTCGCTGTAACCGGCACCGCTGGAGTCCATCCGGTCGAGGATGAAGTTGGTGGTGCCGTTGACGATGCCGAGGACCCGGTTGACCTTGTCGCCCGCCAGCGACTCGCGCAGCGGCCGCACCAGCGGGATCGCCCCCGCGACCGCGGCCTCGTAGTAGAGGTCCGCACCGCGCTGCTCGGCCGCCGCGTGCAGCGCCGCGCCGCCCTGGGCGACCAGCGCCTTGTTCGCGGACACCACGCTCGCGCCGTGGTCGAAGGCGGTGGTGATGAGGGTGCGGGCGGGCTCGATCCCGCCGATGACCTCGACCACCACATCGATGTCCCCGCGCTTGACCAGGGCCGTGGCGTCGGTGGTCACCAGCTCGGACGGCACCCCCTCCCGGACCCGACCGGGGCGGCGCACGGCGATCCCGGCCAGCTCGACCGGGGCCCCGATGCGCGCCGCGAGGTCGTCCGCCTGAGTCGTCATGATGCGCGCCACCTCTGAGCCGACCACTCCACAGCCCAGCAGCGCCACCTTCAGCGGACGCGTACGCATCATCCGACCTCGCTTCTCATCTCTCATCCATCGCGTTAATGCACCAGCGCGTTAGTGCACCAGTCTCATGCACCGGACGGGATTTTCTGTCCCGGGTCCAGTATCCGAGATCTCTTTCTCGCTAGCCGATTCGCACCGGCGGGTTCTCGTTAGCCGACATCGAGCCGCAGTAGATCTTCCTCCGTCTCCCGCCGGACGATCTCGCACGCCCGCCCGTCCCGTACGGCCACGACGGGCGGCCGGAGCGCGTGGTTGTAGTTGCTCGCCATCGAGCGGCAGTACGCGCCGGTGGCGGGCACGGCGATCAGATCGCCGGGCGCCAGATCGCCGGGCAGGAAGGCGTCCCGTACGACGATGTCGCCGGACTCGCAGTGCTTGCCGACGACGCGGGAGAGCATCGGCTCGGCGGTGGAGGCGCGGGAGACCAGCGCCACCGAATACTCGGCGTCATAGAGCGCGGTACGGATGTTGTCGGACATCCCGCCATCGACGCTGACGTACGTCCGCAGCCCCGGCAGCTCCTTGACCGTGCCCACCTCATAGAGCGTGAACGCGGTCGGCCCGACGATCGCCCGCCCCGGCTCGACCGACAGCCGTGGCACCGCGAGCCCGGCCGAGTCGCACTCCCGGTGCACGATGTCGCGCAGCGCCTTGGCGATCTCCTGCGGCTCGCGCGGGTCGTCCTCCGAGGTGTACGCGATGCCGAGGCCGCCGCCGAGGTCGATCTCGGGCAGCTCGACGCCGTGCTCGTCCCGGATCTCCTTGAGCAGCCCCACGACCCGGTGCGCCGCGACCTCGAACCCGGACGTATCGAAGATCTGCGACCCGATGTGCGAGTGAATGCCGATGAGCTCGAGCCCGTCCAGCTTGAGCGCCCGCCGTACGGCCTCGGCGGCCTGCCCGCCCGCGAGCGGAATGCCGAACTTCTGGTCCTCGTGGGCGGTCGCGATGAACTCGTGGGTATGCGCCTCCACACCGACGGTGATCCGGATCTGCACCCGCTGGCGCCTGCCCAGCCGCTGGGCGATGTGCGCGACCCGCACGATCTCCTGGAACGAGTCGAGCACGATCCGCCCGACGCCCTCCTCGACCGCCCGCTCGATCTCGGCGGTGGACTTGTTGTTCCCGTGCAGCGCGATCCGCTCGGCGGGCATCCCGGCGGCGAGCGCGGTGGCCAGCTCCCCGGCGGAACACACATCGAGGTTGAGCCCCTCCTCGTTCAGCCAGCGCACGACGGCGCGGGAGAGGAACGCCTTCCCGGCGTAGAACACATCGGCGTCCGCCCCCTGCTCCCGGAACGCCTCGTGCCAGGCCCGGCAGCGGGCCCGGAAGTCGGCCTCGTCGAGGAAGTACCCGGGCGTCCCGAACTCCTCCGCGAGCGTCTTGACGTCGATCCCGCCGACGGTCACGACGCCGTCGGCGTTCCGGCTGACCGTACGGGACCACACGCGCGGATCGAGCTGATTGAGATCGCCGGGCGGCGCGGCGTAGTGCCCCTCGGGAAGGACATCGGCGTGGCGGGGCCCGGCGGGATGGGCGGAACGGCTCATGGCGTCTCTGCTGTCTCTCTCAAGGTCTTACACAAGGTCACACACAAGGGCTTGCTCAAGGGCTTACTCAAGGTCTTACAGATGTTCGGGTGCACTGATGCCGAGCAGTCGCAGGCCGCCGGCGAGCACCGCTCCGGTGGCATCGGCGAGGGCCAGCCGGGAACGGTGGACGGCCGAGGGTTTGTGCTGGTGGGAGGGCAGGACCGGACAGCCGTCATGAAACAGGTCATGGAACCGGAGAAAGGCATCGGCGACGCCGACGAGATGCCGCGCGAGCTGGTCGGGCGCACGGTGCCGGGCGGCGGCCTCGATGACGCGGGGATGATCACCGAGGAGACCGAGAAGGCCGATCTCGGCGGGGTGGTCATACGCCCCGGACTCGGGCTGCGGCTCGGGCGTGATGTGGAGCTGAGTGGCGTTCCGCATCAGGGCGCGGATGCGGGCGTGGGCGTACTGAACCCGGAAGAGGGGGTTGTCCTCACGCTGCGAGAGAAGCCGGGAGGGATCGAGGTCGGGCAGATCATGCCCGGCGGGCCGAAGCAGGGCCCAGCGGGCGGCATCGGGGCCGAGGGAGCGGAGCAGTTCCACCCCGGAGACCGGGGAGGCCCGTACAACAGGCCCACGACCTGCGATGACGACTCCCCCGGAGGCATCGACAAGCCCCCGCACCACATGACCGACCAGCGCGGCCCGCACCTCGTCACTGTCCCCGAGCGGAACCGAAACCCCGGCAAGCGCCTCCCCATGCCCATAGCGAGGCCCCGCGGAGCGCACGGCCCGCACGAGCTGGGCATGCGAGTGGGCATCAAGGGTGATGTTGAGAAACCCAGGAGCCGCGACCTCAACGCGGGCGATCCCGGGCGTACGAACCAGCCGCCGCCGCAAAACCTCGGCGATGACGAGCGCGTCCCGCTCACCCCCACCCCTGGCCAGCAGCAGGGCGACATTGGTGGCGTAATCCCCACACCCGGCCCGAGGCGGAGTCCGCACCTTCACCCGCTCCGGCACGACAACGCACAGCTCGTCGTCCTCAACGGCACGACGCACGGTGTGCAGCACAGTGCGGGAGAGCTGGGCGGGGGTCACGGGACCAGCGTATGGGAGGAGGGGGGTACGGAAGCGAACCGGTTTCGCCCTTCGGACGACCACAGACCGGGGACGACGGAGGAGCCCCGGACCCAAAGCAAGAGAGGAGAACGGACGAGCCCGGGCCCCAAAACAAGACAAGAGAACGAACGAGCCCAGGCCCCAGAGCGAGACAAGAGAACGAACGAGCCCAGGCCCCAGAGCGAGACAAGAGAACGAACGAGCCCCGGGCCAAAAGTGACCCGGGACCCGAACGCCCCCACGAAGAGAAACCCGAGCCCCAGAAACCCAAGCCCCGACCAGAACCGAAGTCCAAGCCCAAACCCAAGCCCCTGGGACAAACCGAAGCCCAGAGCCCAAGGCCCCAAACAGCCCCCGGGCCGAACCGGAGGAAGGGGCCAGACCCGGACCTGGGGCCCACCACTTACCCGGTGGGCCCCACAGCCGGCTCGGCATCACCAGGCGCGGCCGCACCGGCCGCCCCCTGCCGCATCAGCCGCCACACGAGCTCGACAAGATCGACGGGCTCGAAGGGTTTCGCGAGAAAGGCATCGACACCCAGCGCCTTCCCGCTGTCCATCTCATACTGCGTACACGCACTGATGATCGCGACGGGCACATGACACGTACGAGCATCAGCACGCAGCCTCGACGCCGTATGCAGCCCATCGAGTCTGGGCATCACAACATCGAGGGTGATCACATCGGGCCGCACCTGGTGAACGATCTCCAGGCACTCGGCACCATCGGCCGCGGTCACGACCTCGAAGCCCTCCAGCTCGAGGTTGACCCTGATCAGCTGCCGGATGACCTTGTTGTCGTCGACGACAAGGACCCGGCCGGACAAGCCAGGCACATCCTGAAGAGTAGGCGCGCAGCCGCGGCTGCGTCCGGGTTTTCCCCACTTCCGCCCCGTGCGAGGGACCTTTCCCCAAGACCCCTGCACCCCACCCTCCACATGCGGTATACGCCCCTCCGCTCCCACCGCCACTCCCCACCCACCGGCTCCCGATAACCGTTCATGACCACCCTGATCGAGCTGGTAGGGTTCTACCCGTCGCCACAAACACCAGCGACAAGCCCCCGTAGCTCAGGGGATAGAGCAACGGCCTCCGGAGCCGTGTGCGCAGGTTCGAATCCTGCCGGGGGCACTCAGGGGATGGGAATGAACGCGACGGTTATGCCGCGTTTGTCCACCCCGGGTGTCATGATCGGGTGCCAGCACTTCGCTGCGGGCGCCCGATTTTTTGTTCCACGGGTCCAGCTCACGGGTGACGGCCACCAGTCCGTCAAGCAGATGCCCCGGGATCGTCACCCGTAGGGTCACCTCTTCACGGGGTCGGCTGTAACGGACCTCCAGCCCGAAAGCGTCGTAGAGCCGCCGCTGGATCTCCTCCGGGACCAGGGCAAGGTCGATGTCGAGGTGCGGAAGCGCGTCTAGCAGAGCCTCGCTGTCGACGGAACGCACCTCCGGCTTCGGGGCTTCCAGCCGGGCCAGCTGCTCGGCGAGCTCTGTGCGCTGCTTGCCCAGGGCGGCGTGCTCCCGGCGGATCGCGTCGCGAAACTCCTTCTCCTGTTCCGGGTCGGGCCCGCCATCGGCAAGGGTGCGGATGAGCCGGGCCTGACGCTCACCGATGGCCTTGATGGCCTGCTCCAGCGCGGCGCGTTCCTTCGCGATGCGGTCGCCGGGCTCGTCCGCAAGCCGGGCGGCTTCGAGCGCGGCTCCGAGATGGGTGCGCCGGTCGGGGCCGAAGACGCGGGTGGCGAAGAAGTGGGAGACAGATGTGATCAAGGCCTCTTCCCGAACCCACAAACTCTTGGGATGCCCGCCGAACCAGGGCTTGTCCCGGTGTTCGTTCGGGTCGACCTGACAGGCGTAGTACGAGATCCGGTGGCGGTTCTTGCCGAACATACGGCGGTCGCAGATCTCGCAGACGACGTACGACCGCAGGACATAGGAACGCCGGGTCGCCGGGTGAGAGTTGCGACCGGGCGTCGTCCGTGACCCCCGTCGCTTGCGCGCCACGGTGGAAGCCACATCGAACAGCTCTTTGGAGACGAGAGGCTCGTGAGTGGGCTGCGGCGACCACACCCAGTCCTTGGGGTCGTTGTAGCAACCGCCTTTCGTCGTCGCCCGGCGGTTCCAGACCTGATAGCCGGTGTACTTGGGATTGCGCAGGATCTCTCGCACGGCCGACCCGCTCCAGCGGTGGAGGGCCATGTCAGGGCGAGTGGGCTCTGGGGGCGGGTACGCCAAAGGATCAAGGTTCAGGCGGTCGGCGATGGCGTCGTATCCGAGCTTGTCCAGTCCGCGGAGCTGGAAGATGTAGGTGACAGCCGGAGCCCGGGACGCGTCCGGAACGAGCCGGTGCTTGGTGCGGCCCTCGGCCCGGCGGGCCGGGACGGGATGGGGAACCTTTTCCGCGCGATAGCCGTAAGGCGGCTTGCCCACATTCCAGCCCTGAGAGACATGCTCAATGAAGCCGTCCCACGACAGCTCCAGCATCTGCAACACGTACCACTCGGAGACCGCCTGCTTAACGCGCTGCGTGAGTGTGGGTGTGGCACGTTTGGCTCGCGGACCGGTCACGATCGGCTCATCGGCAGCACACAGGGCCACCCCGGCCTGCTCCAGCTCGTACTCGATCTTCGTGCCGAAGTAGGTCCGGCGCGCGACGCGTTCAATGGACTCGCAGATAACTGCGGCGAAGCGGCGGTCAGGCCGCTGCGCCTCGTCAAGCAGATCAGCGACGCTGCCATCTCGCGGAATGGGAATCTGGAACTGCTGGTGCGCAAGGGAATTGCCCCGCTCTCGCAACTCCTTACGGCCGGATTCCACATCGTAGAAATGGGCGACAATCACCCAGCCGGGCGGGAGCGCAGCTCTCGCGTTACGCAACTGCCGGGGCAGCGACAGGGTGGGGTCCTGAGCGTCCTCCGTAGAGGTCCGGCCGAGCCAAGCCACTGGGACAGTGACCGGAAGCGCCGAGGCGTCCGGAATACCGACCGTGGACCAGGGTCGGCCGGATACGGGCTGCGCCCAGGGCCGAGTGCTGGGCGGGTTGCCGTGCATACGGTGTCTCTCTCCCAGGGTGCAGGGCGGGAGGCTCAGACGTGGCCACTCTTCGGGGCACTGTGACCGGCGTACAGCCACTCCAGCACCTCACGAATCGCGTCCCCTTGGCGCTGGGCCAGCGCCTGAGCCTCGCCACCATCGACGACGACGTACTCCACGACCGTCAGCAACCCCTCTGAAGTGCGCGTTTCAGCGTTGCCGCGACCGGTCGTCGTCCATGGACGCTCCATCTCGGCGACGTCGTCAAGCCCGCGATCTTGCGTGTCGGAAGATGCCCGTGAGCGATGATTCACGACCGCTCTCCAGCCGCCCGTTGCCGTACGTGGACGGCCACCCACACACCCAGAACCCCAACTCCGCCGGAACAACCTGCCCCGAGCCACTGCCGAGCCTGTGCTCCCCAACCCCTCGCTGGCACAGGTGCGGCACCGGGCTGTGGCGACGGTTGCCGACCCGGTGCCAGCAAGGGATGCCTCGGCGGCGGGTATCGCGGACGTTCTTCATCTGGAACCCCCAGGCGTGGTGTCGAGTTCGACGGAAGCGGCCAACTGGCGCTGACGTGATCAATAGAGATTCCAGCAGTGGGTCTTTGCCACCGCCGGGGAGCGGGTCCGCTCCCCACTGCACCTCAGGCACACGCACCTGGGGTGCGAGCGCACCCGCACCCGAGCCATCACCGAGCCAGTACCGGTCCACCTCGGCGGTACGGACGCACACAGGAGCAGCCGCTCCAAGATCCTCGGGCGCGCTCCCCCACACCGGGTGCACAACCGCGACCGCCGGGAGGCACGGGGTACACCCCGAGAGCACCGCTCCCCCTCCGTTCCCCGGCCGCTCCCGCCGCCCAAACCCAGCGGCATCGGCCGACAGGCCACCCGAACCCGGCCCCGCGACCACACGCACCGGCGCGGGCACAGCGCCCCGCTCGCACCCCAGGAGCCGCCCCGGAGGAGAGCACCCCGCTCCCCAGGTGCAAGGTGCTCCTGACCCGCGCCTCACAGCCCGCCACGGGACCCGTACAGAACCCACGCTGCACATGAATCTCGCAGGGAGGAGGCATCCACAGCTCAGCAGCCGGGCAACCAGCGACACGCGATCAGCGCACGCCCGGCCGCGCTGACCAGGTAGATCGGGATGCTTCGCTGTACCGATATATACAGTCGCCCTCGCCAGCATCCGGCTCGTCTACGGCCTGGCCTGCGGTGATGCCCTGCACGGGGACGTCGCATCCAAGGACGGCCCCGGACACGCCGACGGAAACGACGATGGAAACGACGGGGGAATCGCCAGCGGGCCACAGTCGGCCAACCCACTCGCCGACGCCCCAGCCGAGCAAGTCAGTCCCCGAACCAGTCCTCCCCACTGGCGGGCAGGGGCAAGGCGATCCAAGCTGCCTTCGCGCCCAGCAACCGGCGGAACCCCCAGGCTCCTCCGGTCAATTCATGCACGATGTGCAAGCCCCAACCGCGCTCTGACAACAGCGCGCACAACGTCTCCAGACCGCCGCCCCGATCTCCCTCCACCGGAGCAAACAGAGCACCCACCGCAAAAGGCGGGATCTCGGGAATCCTCGGGTCGTGATCCACCACCTCGCAGATGACATCCAATGCCGTGCGGTGCAGCCACAGCTCATACGACCCCACCGCGTGCTCAATGGCGTTCGCGACCAACTCCGATACGGCCAGCACGGCATCACTCACCGACTCGCCGCCATACCCCAGATCGCTCAGGGCGTACCCCAAGACGGCACGGGCACGAGCCGGAGCCCCTGGCTCGCCATCACGCCAACGCCACAACACGACCGGTGCGCCGTCCAACATGCCCGACGGATTCATCGCTGCCCGCCCCGAGCCGAGTGACGCCCACGCCGGACACGGCGATGTCGCCCCGCACCGGGCCCTACGACCGCCCAAACCCCGGGCAGCACAAGCGGCCCACCAACCATGAGACAGGAACCGAGCAAAGCAGACGTGACCAGAACAGGCGCCGCCACAACGGCCTCCGGGGGTAGTCGCGACCAGAACGCGACCACCACACCGTCGACCTCGCCAAGAGCGGAACCCTCTTCTCACCGCGACTTTCCTTCGTGACAGGAAGCCCTCATCTCTACCGGCCATATCGAACCGCATCCAGGCGCAACGGTGGCAGCGGATGCCACTCGGGCATCCAGCAGAGTCCAAGCTCGCGAGGTTCGCCGATTAGTCTACGAGGGACGCATCGGAGTCGATCGCCGCTGCGACGTTCTAGGCCGCCCACATACTCCACTGGTTCCCGGACGAGGACTCATGGCCAGCTGCATCGCCAGCCATCCGTCCCGTTGTCCGTGAATTCCGCGAGCGCTTCCGAGCACTGCCCCTCGCAACCTCACATTCACTGCTTCGAATTCCGAAGGTGAACCTGAGATGCAAGCCGCAGAACTCCCAGCATCCAATGTGGTGTTGGCACCGCACGCGCACTGGCGCACATGCATGCCGCGCTCATCGGCGTGGTGGGCGGTGTGCGCCTGCTACTCCGGAAATCCTGGAGTCGGCAGCCATGGAGCAGTACAGAGACCAACCCCATGATCGGCCCGAACTCCTTCGGCCACACTGGTCGAGGCGGCTCGCTCGGCTTCGCCGACGCGAAGCACGGCATCGCCTTCGGCTATGCGATGAACAACATCACCGGGGGTCCCAACGACGTGCGCGCAATGTCACTGGTCAACGCATTGCGAAAGTCACTGGCATAACAGCTGGCATCGCTGAGGCCCCATTCTGCTACCACAGCCATCTCGAGATCCGGCATGGCTCGCAGGAGACGCCGGCGTACGACGTCTCGGTGCGCGGCAGTTACGCCGCCAACCGCCGGACGCCAGTCGAGGTGACAGGCGACGGAGTGGCAGCGATACCTACGACCTCGACCTGAACACCCCACGCTTCGAGCATCCTGGCCGTCTGTACCAGGGTCACCTGCGAGAACGGAAACAGGGTGTCGGCGGTGAGGTCGGTGCCGTCCTTCAGCAGGATCGCGAAGACGACTTTGGAGGGCTGGAAGTCCTTCGGTAGACCGCGCCCCTTCCGGGCCGCGGCCACCTTCTCGGCGAACCGTTTCCGTCCCTCCGGGGAGTTCCGCAGCGTCTGTACGGCTACGAGCGCCTGGCTGAAGAGGTGGCTCAGCACGTCGGAGCCCTTGGCACGCTTCACCATGACCAGCGCGTTGTCTGGGCTCAGCAAATCGCAGATCTCCACGCCGTTCCCGCGATGCAGCGCGGTCTGAACGTTGTCGCGGTCGAAGCAGACGTACCCGGGCCGCTGGTCAGGCACGGACTCGTTGTAGCTGCGCTCCTTCCCCCCCAGGACCCACGGGGGCAGCTCGACGGACGGGTTGTCGGCGATCAACCGCTCGGCGTGCGAGCGAATCGTCTTCAGGTACTCCTGATCGATCTCGTACCAGTGCCCGTCCATCAGGAAGAACCGGCGAGAGTCGAGGAACACCTCCGCCTCGATCCAGCGGAGCGCGCTGGACGTCCAGATCTCGTCGGCCCGGTCGGCGCGGCTGTGCCGGTAAAGGGTGACGGTTCCTTCCCGGAGCGCGGCCACGCGGCTGCCCGCACGCTGAATGCGCGCCCGGCAGAGGACGTACTCAAGGTCGAAGTCGTCGGTCGACCGGCCGGCCGCGTCGCTGTTGATCCTGGCCCGGAACGCCCGGGCTGCCATGTAGTCGTCCCAATAATCGATGGGGACGGCGACTCTGATCTTTCCGTCAGGCTCCTGCCCCAGAAGGTCGTCAAGGTTGGCCTCCAGGCGGGTGACAAGGCTGGAATCGTCAGCAGGCACGACGTGCTCGACGAACTCCAGCCCCGGGCTCGGCTTCTCCTCGCGCAGCACACGGGCGATCGCGCGGATATCGGCAATCAGGTCGGCGCCCTCCACGCCGAGCCGCATGCGCAGGCCGACACCACCCTCGGCGCTGGAGATCTTCGCCGGGTTGTCCCGGGAGATGGTGAGCGGGATGTCGTCCAGGTGACCGCCGAGGCGGCGCACGATCTGGGCGTGCTCGACGATGCCCAGGCTCCACACCGAGGCCCCGCTCGGGATCAGGGTAATGTCGGTGCGCCCTCCGCCCGGGGTGTGCGACACCAGGTCCCGGATCCTTCCAGGGTCCACCCGGCGGGACGCGAAGCTCAGCCCGAAGCGGTGGTCCTTCAGCCGGTCGGGCACCAGGCGGAAGCCCTGGTCGTAGCCGATGGCGTACACCTCGCCGTCCACCGCGAGCATCAGCAGTGCGGCCGAGCGGTTGACCGGTCGTGACACCTCGATACCCGTCGTACGGAAGATCTCGTCGCACCAGCTGGCGACGGGCTGTTCGAAGCTGCCGGTGACCAGGACGGCCGGTACACCGAGGTTCTCAGGGATGTCGAAATCCGCGTGGACCCTCTCCAACTGGTCTGCGTATAGGGCGTCGAACATCGAGTCGGCAGTGGGAGACACCCCCTTGAGCCGATACAGGGTTCGCTTGGACGTACGGGCCGTCATGGTGCCGCTCCTCGCTCCGCTCTTTGTGGACGGTGGCGCTAACCGCCCCCGTGGTGTCGTTCTCATGTGTGTCTCCTCCTGGCGCTGCCGACCAGCGCCCGCCTCTTCGCTCGGCGGAACAGGGGGACGTGGGCCAAATGCTGATCAGTGGGCCAACAGGGCGACGATCGCCGCTACTTCGGTACGCCACGCGCGCACCTGGTCCTCCGTGGGACCGATCTCGTACTGGTGGTAGTGGCACCCCAGGCAGAGCTGGCTCCACGCGGCCTTCGCCCGGCGGGCCGTTCCGGCTTCGGCGCAACCGCGGAGCCAGAGGAACGCGGCCCGCTGGGTGCCCTCCCGAATCGCGCGCGGCGCACGGTGGGCGGCGAGGCGGTCGGCGACCGCACTCTCCAGTGCGGCACGCAGGGCGAAGGCGGCACCTCGGCACCGGCTCGCCGTAGTCGCGGTGGACGCGGCGGGTACGGCGGCGAGCGCGGTGGGCCGGGCGGGCACGGGCGTGGCAGCGGGCGTGGCGGGCTCGCCGGTGTCCGCGAGGAGCAGGTCGGCGGTGTCGAGCAGTTGGCGGATGGTCGCGTTCATGGCCCCTCCTCGGGCTTGCGTACCGTCAGGGCGACCGCCTTGATGTCGTCCACGAACCGGTAGGGATCCGGCATCGAGGTGCCTGACGGGTGGGCACCCTCCTGGCACTGCCGAATGAGGTCCACCGCCTCGGGGCCGCAGCGCCTGCGCACTTCGCGGTAGACCTCACCTGCCTTCTTCGACGTATCTCCGATGAGTCCCAAGGCGGCGATGTCCATCAGCGTGACGGCACCCGCGACGGTCTTCTCCGCCTCGTGCTCGGCCAGCCCCGCCCGGTGCAGCCGCAGCCACGCGGCCTCGGAGAATGCGCGTTCCAGGACGGTGCGGCAGAGGCTGGGCAGTACATGGGTCATCGCGACCGGCGGGAGGTTCGGCGTGCGGGCGAGGGCGCGTGCGTCGGCCAGGGCCTGGCCGACCGGATCAGTCACCCGCCGCACGATCACCGCGGACCGGCCCTCCCGCTCCACCTCCAGTACGTTCACCGGGAACTCCTGGTTGGTGAAGGCCCGCTGGAGCCGCGTGTCGTGGGTGAAGACCACGACCTGCCGGGTCTCCCCGAGGTCGTGCAGGACCTTCGCGAGGCCGTGCACCTTGGCGGGATCCATGGACTGCACGGGGTCGTCGATGACGACGAACCCGAAGGGACTGTCCGGCGCGGCGGCGCGCGGCAGGAAGAGCGAGAGCGCGAGGGAGTGCAGTTCGCCCTGGCTCATGACACCGAGGGCCGCCGCCTGTGTGCCGTCGACGGACACGTCCATCACCAGCTTGCGCACGGTGGCCTTCTCGCTGCCGGTCAGGCGTACGGAACGCAGGTCCACGTTGCTCTGCTGGCGCAGTTCCTCCCAGATCCGCTGCGAGTAGTCCTCGAACGGCCGCAACCGCTCTTCGCGCAGCTCGGCACACGCCTCCTTGAGCCACTTACGAGCCGCCCTCACCTGGCGCAGCCGCGGCCTGCCGGGGTACGCGGTCCGGGCCCGGTCGAGCCAGCCCGCGAGGCGGGTGACACAAGCGCGCCGCTCCTCGTCGAGCTTCTCCAGCTCCCGCAGGGCTTCCTCCCGCAGCGCGGCGCAGGCGTCGGCGAGGACGAGCGCGGCGGTCTCGGCGCGGACGGCGAGCCGCTCGGCGTCATCGATCGCCCGGCACGCCTGCCACTCTTCCCACGGGTCCACGAGCGGGGCGGGCAGCCACCCAGGCACCGGCGTGACGAGGTGGCGGACGGCGTCCACCGCGTCCCGCAGCCCGGTCCGGGCCTCCCGCGCGGTCGCGGCCTCCTGCCGCAGGGTCGCCACCTGTTCGGCTGTCCGGTCGGCCCACGCCTCGTCGAGCGGTCGGTTGGACCCGCACACCGGACAGGTGTCCTCGTCCTCGTGCCGGAGACTGTGCTCCAGGGCCTTGGCCAGCAGTTCCGCACGCTGGTGGGCGTCCTCGGCGCCCGAGGCACGTACGTCGTCGAGTACGGCGATGGCCTCGCGCAGCCGGTCCACGGCCGCGCCGACCGCGCCGAGGTCTGGTCCGGTCAGCCCAGCGGTCGCGCGCAGTTCCCGGAGACGACCCTCGTCCGCCTCGGGCACGGCGGTCACGAGGGCGCCGAGCTCGACGAAGTCGGGGTCGCCCGCCCCGCCGACCACCGCGAGCGCGTGTTCTGCCCGGGGGTCGTCCAGCGCGGACAACACCTCGACGAGTGCGGGCCGTTCCGCCTCGACCTGCTTCAGCGCGGAGGCGAGCGCCCTCTCGATGCCCTGGAGCCGCTCGTCCGCGTCGGCCAGCTCGCCGAGTCCGAGGATGGCGGCGATCGAGTCGTACTGCTCGCTGGGCCTGCCGTTGAGAACCTTGTCGAGATCCGTGTACGACAGGAAGGGGCTGTAATCGTTCAGGGCCCGCTCCCAGCCAATGTCGGCGAAGGGCCGCCGGCCGTGGCCCGGCCGCCTGAACTCGACTGCGGGGGCGGTGACATCGTCGCCGGGCCAGGTACACGTCAGGGTGGACAGCCGGGGGTCGCCCGCGATGGCGAGGCGGACCTCGACCTTCGGGTCGGCCCCGTCGTGCAGGTTGCGCCAGTGCCGGTGCCACGCCTCGCCCCGCTGCTTGTCCAGGCGGGCGGTCCGGCCCGTGAGCGCCGTCTCGGCGCCCTCAGCGAAGCTGGACTTCCCCGAGCCGTTACGTCCCACGACGAGGGTGACGCCGGGCTTCGCGGTCAGCGGCAGACGCGCCTTGCGGCCGATGCCGCGAAAGCCGCTGACGTTGATGGAGTCGAGGAACACCCGCTGGTCCGGGTGCGGAACAGCGGGGGCGCCGGACCCCGACGGCGCGGCGCCCAGTACCTCGCGCAGGAGTTCCCGGGGCGCCTCGGCGAGCGCCGAGCTTTCGAGGCGGGCGGCCAGCCGGGAGAGCGTCGAGGAGCTGCCTCGACCCTGCTCGTTCGTTGCGTTCGGGTCGCTCTGTGCGAGGTGTTCCGTCATGGTGCTCTCCGCCCTCCGTGGCCCGTTCCGATGGCCGATGTCCAATGGGGCACCGGCCGGGCCCGTGCGGTGAGCGAGAGAGGCGAGCCTCCCGGCTTTGCGCGAGCCCGGTGTGACGGAACAGACGTTAGAGGCGGAGAAGTTGCTCGATCCATATCATCGGTGATAACCCGGGTTATCACGATCGATACTGCCTATCGACGGCAGTTGGCGGGGTGACGGGCATCTTGGCCCACACACCGTTTTGCCTAGTGGATGACGCGACGCCGAACCCCAGCGCACGGCCAAGGCGGCCACCAGGAGCAGCCCACAGCCTGACTCGCCCTCAGGACTCGACGAAGGCTGGGCCGTTCGCTCGGTACGTCCGTGAGAACACCCGCCTCCACCGTGGAACCACTGTCAGCGTGATCACGGGTGGCACCGGGCCCCGTCTTCACCCACGTCCCGATCGGTCCGGACTGCGGAGTGACCACGTACAATAAGTCGTACGTGAACCGCACCGGCTTGCCCATCGTCGACGAACCGAGGCTTCGGCGGCGTCTCAGCCTGACGGCCCCGAGCGAGATGCGGCGTGTGCAAGAGTGCGTCCGCGTGATCCTGGGGCTGGCGTAGTCGCCACCCGCCCCAGGGAAGCCCGCCTCCGTGGCAGTACCTCTGTGCTACCCCTCCTTCGTCCCGGGCGCCCACAGGGCAGCCACGATCTCCATCTGCTTGAGGACCAGGTCGACCGCCTCGCGCTCCTCCTCCGGCGGGTAGTCGAACATTGCCAGCACGCGGCGGATGCGGGTGCGCAGCTTGGCCCGGACGGGCTCGCGGGAGAGCCAATCGACGGAGAGGTTCTTCCGGATGTCCTTCACCAGGGCTCGGGCGATCTTGGCGAGGGTGTCCTGGCCGCCTTCCATCAGCTCGGCCATGTCGCGGTGGGCGACCGCATCGTAGAAGGCCAGCTCGGCATGGCTGAGCGGCGGGTCGAACTGCTCGCCGCGGCGGGCCTCCGCCGAGACCTCCCGCGCCAGGGCGGCGAGTTCGGCGATGACCTGGGCGCTGGTGAGCTGCTGGAGCATGTACCGCTTCATCAGGTCGTCGAGGCGCTCGGAGAAGCTCTCATTGCGGACGACGTTGTGCTTGGTCACCTCGCGCATCTTCTGCTGGATCATGCGGCGCAGGGCCTCGGTGACCAGGTGCGGGGTCTCGGAGTTCTCCAGCTTGCGCAGCTGCGCCTCGTTGAGACGGGTGATGTCCAGTCGACCGATTCCGGCCTCCGCGTACAGGTCGGTGATCTCGTCGGCGTCGACGACCGAGGCTGCGAGGGCTTGCAGGTAACGCTGGACCTCGGCGCTGAGCGGCTCCCCGCTCGCCTCGCGCTGGGCGGCGTCAAGCTTGATCATCCAGGCCCGGACCTCGCTGAAGAAGGAGATGTCACGACGCCAGTCGTCCAAGTCCTCGCAGCGCTCGGCGATCTCATTGCTCATCGCGCAGACACGGTAGAAACGGTCCAGCCGGGCGGCGCTGTCCTTGAAGCGGGTGGAGAGCGGCTTGGCGAGGGGCTCGACCTTGTTGCCCGGGTTCTTCGGGTCGCGCAGGAAGTCGGCAGTCAGGCGCAGCGCGCGCTTGCGGGAGTCGGGGCGGTCGGTGTCGGCCAGCCACTCCTTCCAGCGGCTCCCGGCCAGCAGCCCCTTGATGGTGGCCAGCTCGTTCTTGACCTCGGTGATGGCCCGCTCGATGTCCGCGCCGAGGGTCTGGTCCTTGCGGTCCTGGTCCGAGTACTCGCGCATGGCCTTGGCCAGGTTGTCGGTGAGAGGCGCGTAGCCAACGAGGAGACCGTCCTGCTTGCCGCGGAAACGGCGGTTGACCCGGGCCAGGGCCTGCATCAGGTTGGCGCCCTGCATGGGGCGGTCCATGTACAGAGTGTGGATGGGTGGGGCGTCGTAGCCGGTGAGCAGCATCGAGTGCACGATGAGCAGTTCCAGCTCGTCTTCGGGGTCCTTGGCACGCTTCTGGACGACCTTCTGCTGGGACTTGCGCAGGGAGTGCTTGCGCAGGTGCTCGGGGCCGGAGCGGTCACCATGGAAAACGATCTTCATGACGCCCTTGTCAGCCTCGTCGCCGACCCAGCCGGGCCGCCGCTTGGCCAACGCATCGAACACCCGTACGCAGATCTCGCGGGTCGCGCACACGACCATCGCCTTGCCGGGGCCGCCGATGTCGGGCTTGACCAGCTCGCGGCGCTGCTCCCAGTGGGCGATCAGGTCGTCGGCCAGCTTCGCTATGCGGTCGGGGGCGCCGTAGACGGTGTTCATCGTCGTCGCGTACTGGATGGCACGGCGGCGCTCGGCGTCGTCCATGCCCTCGGTCAGCGTGTTGGCCTGCTCGTCGAGCTTGTCTGGGTCGATGCCCTCGAACAGGTCGAGCTCTATGACACGCGGTTCGTGGAACACGCGGACCGTGGCCCCGTCGTCGACGGCGCGCTTCAGGTCGTAGATGTCGATGTACTCGCCGAAGACGGCACGGGTGTCGGCCTCGGCCTTCGAGATCGGCGTACCGGTGAAGGCGAGCAGGGTGGCGTACGGCAGGGCGTCGCGCAGGTGACGGGCGTAGCCGTCGAGGCTGTCGTAGTGCGAGCGGTGCGCCTCGTCGACGATCACCAGGATGTTGCGGCGCTCAGAGAGGAGCGGGTGCGACTTCCCGGCGTCCTTCTCCTCCTTGCTCAGGCCGAACTTCTGGAGGGTGGTGAAGACGATCCCGCCGACGTTGCGCCGCTTCAGCTCGGTGCGCAGCTCCTCGCGCGTGTCGATCTGGTGGGCCTTCTGCCCGAGCAGGGTCTCGCTGTCGAGGAAGGTGTCGTAGAGCTGGTCGTCGAGGTCGTTGCGGTCGGTGATGACGACGATGGTGGGGTTGTTGAGGGCCGGGTGGCGGGCGACGAGGGCCGCCGTCTCCACCATCTCCTCGGACTTGCCCGCGCCTTGCGTGTGCCAGACGACACCGGCCTGGCCATTCGTCCGCGACGCCTCGACGACGGCGTCCACCGCCTTATTTACCGCGAAGTACTGGTGCGGCTTCGCGATGCGCTTGCCGGAGAGGCGCTCGTCCGGCTCGGGCGGGGGGAAGTTGACGAAGTTGCGGGTGAGAGAGAGGAACCGGTCCTGCGTGAACAGGCCGTGGAGGGCCAGGTCCAGCGCGTCGAGGCCGTCGTAGCCGGGCTCGTTGGTGTCGACGCGTTCGCCCTCGTGGTCGACGTTCCAAGGCGCGAAGTGCTCGTACGGCGTGAATGCCGTGCCGTACTTGGCGGTTATGCCGTCCGAGACCAGGCAAAGGACGTTGTAGCGGAACACGATCGGGAACTCCGATACATACGCCTGGAGTTGGGCGTGCGCCGACTTGAGGGTCGCGTTCTCGTCGGAGGCGCTCTTCAACTCGACGACGGCCAGGGGGAGGCCGTTGACGTACAGGACGATGTCGAAGCGCCGGTGGCTGCCGTCGGTGTCCCTGACCGTGACCTGGTTGACGGCGAGGTAGCTATTCGCCTCGGGGTCCGTGAAGTCGATGAGGCGGACGGTCGGAGTCTGCTCAGCACCGAACTCGTCGGTGTAGGTGAGGCGAATGCCGACGGTCAGGTACTCATGGGCCTGCTTGTTCTCCGGGTACGCCTCATGGGAGGCGGGGTCGGTGGCGATACGTAGAGCTTCGTGGACGGCGGTGGAAGTCAGCTCCGGGTTCAGCTTCTCGATGGCTGCCTGGAGTTCGTCGTGGAGGATCAGATCGTCCCAGTCCCGGCGGTGGCCTGTGCCGGGGGCCAGGTCTTTGCCGGGCTTGGGGTCCCAGGCGAGTTGAGCGAGTTCGTCCAGGGCCAGGTGTTCCCAGGTGGACTCAGTCATTTTGGCGTCGAGGTGAGCGGGGAGGTGGTCGTGGTTTCCTCCGGTGGTCATACAGCGCCCTCCACGATCTTCTCGGCGTCTCGGACTCGGAGCTTGCCGGACATTAGTTGGGGGAGGAGGCTGTCGCGGAGCGCGGCTAGAGTGCGGGACTCACGGTCCAGTGATCTCACATGCGCAAAGAAATTCGATGCCACTTCCCCGAATGCGGCGAGCAACTTTTCATCGGGCCGGCTAATATAGAAGTTCGCCGCGTCTACAGCAGCGACACGCTGACGCCCTGACGAGCCAACCATGTTTCGAATGGCATGCTCACGGAACCTCTTACTGCGCGCCAGGAAGTAGCTGAACTCGGGCGGGACTCCCTGAACTGAACGCATCACAATAAATTCCGTGGAACCCACCCCGATTTCACCATTTTCCATGAAATCGACGTAGCCCGTCTTACCGTTCTCCAGGCACGGCGTGATGCGAGCCAAGAGCGTGTCCCCATTGACAAATCGAGTCCCCCCCTTGGGTTCCCTCCTCGTCCAGGCGCTGATGCCCGCACGATTCACAGAGAGGGCAGCCATGTCCACGTAAACGGCTTCCGAGGACGGCTTCGCAACCTTGGGGTTGAACTGGACAAACTCAGTCACAGATGCAGCGGTTACGGGGTCAGGGTCGGCCTCCAGCCCCATACAATCGACCTGCAACTTGAGCAACTGCTCGTAGGTAGCGGCAATCCGCTCATTAATTGCGATTTTGTCGTCCAGCGCCCCAACGACCTCCACGACGGCTTGCTGTTGCAGACGGTCCGGAACAGTGATAGACAGCGAACGAATGTCCGACAGATTCAGATAGTCAGCCATGTCCGTTTGACTCTTGCGCGAGCCGGCTTGACTCCAGAACTCCGAGCCCTTGAACCAGTAGTACAGATATTTGGATTCCAGTCGGGCTCCCTCAGCCACACGGAAGAAGCAGACTTGGGGACTGTAGACGAATTCAGGGGATCCGACGGGAATGATCGCCACGCGCCCAACAGTCCCCTTCGTCGTTAGCACAATATCCCCCCACCGAGATACCTTTACCCCCATGGCACCTCGATAGGCGTTACTTACATAATCCGTGAAATCGGGCCTGATAACGCCATCATGCACTTCGGCAACGCGCAAAATCGGGAGGCCCGGCATACCATGCTCAGACTTCTTTGTGCGATAGCCATCCCCGAAGATCATGTCACCGGCCTTCGCCAAATCAGCGAAGGTAAGTTGCCGCTCAACCACCGATCCTCCCCAACTGCTCCCGCACCACCGCATCCAGCCTCGCCGACTCGTCCAACCGCTCGAACAGCTCCTTGGTCAGCCGAGCGATCCTCTCCCCCACCGGCTCCGCGTCCAGGTCCTCTTCAACCTCCGCCGCCCCCACATACCGCCCAGGCGTCAGCACATAGTCGTGCTTCTCGATCTCCTCCAGCGTCGCGCTGTAGCAGTAGCCCGGGACGTCCTCGTAGGAAAGGCCTTTGTCCCTCGCCGACTTGGTGCCCCGCCACGCGTGATACGTGTCGGAGATCTTCTCCAGGTCCTCCTCCGTGAGGATCCGCTCCGTGCGGTCGACCATCGTGCCCATCGCGCGCGCGTCGATGAACAGCACCCGGCTCCGCCGGTCCTCCAGTGCCTTAGTGCCCTGCGGGGACTTGTCCTTCGTGAGGAACCACAGACACGCCGGGATCGCCGTCGTACGGAACAGGTTGCCCGGCAGGGCGATCATGCAGGAGACCAGGTCCGCCTCGACCATCGCCGCGCGGATCTCGCCCTCGCCCGACTGCTTGGACGACATCGAGCCGTTGGACAGGACCACACCCGCGCTGCCCCGGTCGCCCAGCTTCGAGACGATGTGCTGGAGCCACGCATAGTTGGCGTTCGACAGGGGCGGGACCCCGTACCTCCAGCGCCGATCGTCCATCTTCCTTGCCCAGTCGGACATGTTGAACGGCGGGTTAGCCATCACGAAGTCGAACCTGAGGTCGGGGTACTTGTCTTCGGTGAAAGTGTCTGCCCAGCGTTTGCCAATGCCCTTGGGGTCCATGCCGTGGATGGCAAGGTTCATCTTCGCCAGGCGCCAGGTACGTTCATTCGCCTCCTGGCCGTAAATGGCAATGTCGTGCGTGTGATCCTGGCCCTTCCACTTCTTCACGAACTTGCCGCTCTGTACGAACATGCCGCCCGAGCCGCACGCCGGGTCGTACACCCGCCCCTCGTACGGCTCCAAGACCTCGACGATCAGGCGGACCACGCTCGCCGGCGTGTAGAATTCGCCAGCCCGCTTGCCCTCCGCCCGCGCGAAGCGCTCCAGGAAGTACTCGTACGTCTCGCCCAGCACGTCCTGTGCCGGGCGGTCCCCATGGCCCGTGAAGCGCGCGTCGCTGATGAGGTCGACGAGTTCCTTCAGGCGCTTCTGGTCGACGTTGTCGCGGTTGAAGATCTTCGGGAGGACGCCGTTGAGAGTCTTCTTGTTGGCCTGCATCACCTCGTCCATGGCCGTGTCCAGAAGCACGCCGACGCCGCCCTCCGCGCTGGCCGCGTTCTCGGAGATGTGTTCCCAGCGGGCGGTCGGGGGCACCCAGAAGACGTTCTTCTCCGTGTACTCGTCCTTCTCCTCAAGGAAAGCCGCCCGGCGGTGCTCGGGGATCTGGGCCAGCTCGGGGTCGGCGGCCAGTTCCTCGCGGCGTTCGGCGAACGCGTCGGAGACATACTTCAGGAAGACCAGACCGAGCACGAACTCCTTGTACTGGGCGGCGTCCATGGAGCCGCGGAGCTTGTCCGCGGCCTTCCACAGGATGTCCTGGATCTCCTTGGTGCTGGAGACACTGAGCAGTTCGCCCTGTCCGGCGGCTGCCGCGGCTCGTTTGCGGGGAGGCATCGTTCCTTCTTCCGACTCGTCGGTGGCTGGGTGTAGCTGGGTCACGTACGGTTGATGGTTCGGGCTTCGCCGAGGGTGAGGGTGCCGTCGGCCAGGCCCGCG
Organism: Streptomyces antioxidans; assembly: GCF_000968685.2. Taxonomy (GTDB): domain Bacteria; phylum Actinomycetota; class Actinomycetes; order Streptomycetales; family Streptomycetaceae; genus Streptomyces; species Streptomyces antioxidans. Next base: position 58,547 of record NZ_LAKD02000030.1, on the reverse strand, counting down.
ATCGTCAGGCGGCGGGCCTCGGCGAGGGCATCGGACTGGGCACGCAGCAGGCGTTCCCGGCGTTCGGTCTCGGCCAGGAGGGCGTCGAAGCGCAGCACCTCGTCCGGGTCAAGGTCGGGGATCTGGTAGTCCTCAATACGGCGGGCGGGGCGTACCGCGCTGGGACTGCGAGCGGTGCCACGAGCCGCGCCGAGCAGGGCCGCCAGGACCCGGGGGGTGAGCGGGCAGGTGGCGTCGGCGTTGACGCGGAGGACACGGGCCGGGAACGCGACGACCGAGAAACCGTCGTGGTCAACGTACACGCCGATTCGGGGCGCGAGGGTGTAGACGACGTCACCGGGCTCGGTGAGTGCCACCCGTTCATACGCCGTCGCCAGCAGCAAACGGTCGACGCGGCGCTCGCCCACGGCTCCTTCGCCGGTGATCTCCTCGGGGCCTAGGACCGTGTGGTGACCGTCCCGGGTGAGGTGCTTCTCGTCGATACGGTGCCCGGGGAGCCGGGTCACCCTGCGTGCCGTGATCAGCTTGCCGAGGGTGGTACGCCTGGGCAGGCGACCGACCCTTCGCAGTATGGCCCCTCGGTAGGGGCCCCGCCCCTCCTCGTACGCGCGGATATCGGCCGTCGCGCGTTCCAAGCGGGCCTCGGCCTCGGCGATCAGGGCGGGGCGTTCGGTGACCTTGTCGGACCAGATCGCGGAGGCGGGCGGCGCGGGCGGGGTCAGCGGACCGCCGAAGGCCCGGTCCAGGTCGGCGACAGAGACCACGCGGCCGTAGCGCGGGTCGTGGCCGTCGAGCGTTCGGAGCCCTTCCGCGCGCCAGAGGAGGACGTCGTCGGCGAGCCGCATGCGCACGCCTGGCGTGAGCTGTTCCGAGCTGATATCGGCCAGTAAGACCTTGCCCTCCGCCGCCGAGACGGGACCGCGCGTGAGCGTCCACAGCGCGGGACGGTGGCCGGGACGGAAGGGCAGGACCCCGCCGGGAAGCGCGATGACCGACTCGACGATGTTCTCACGCAGGAGGGCGGAGCGAAGCTGGGCGGCCTCGGTACTCTTCAGTTCGTCGACGAGCGCGTCGGCCGGTCCGAGGACGATGGCCGTGCAGCCGGGACGGAGGAGGTAGGCGACGCGTTCGAGCTCCGTCAGGGCGGCGAGCACCGAGCGGTCCTCGCCGGGGCGGTACGGGAGCTGGGTGACGACGAGGTCCGGGTCCGCGAAGCGTTCCTCCAGATCGGTGCCGGTCTGCACGTCCAGGTCGAGTTCGCTGACGCCCGCCAGCAGGAGGCGGCGGCGGGTGATGCGAGTGAGCCGCTCGTCGGGGTCGGCGGCCAGGACGGTGACGCGGTCGCGGTCCTCCGTGGCGTCGAGGAGCGCGGCGAGCAGGTCGCCAGCCCCGGAGTGTGGGTCGGCGAGGGTGAGGGACTCACCTTGCTCAAGGCGGATGCGGAGGTCGGTGAGCTGGGTGAACAGGCTCCGCAGCTCCGGGGTGACTGCGTCGGCGGCGAGGGAGTCCAGTCCGAGCCGGGAGCGGGCGGCGAGCAGCCACTCGTACGCGCCGCGCTCATCGTAGGCGGACTCGATCAGGTCCTCGGCGAGGCGGGCGAGCGGGGCCGCCGTGGCGTCGATGGCGCGCAGCTCGCGGAGTACGAAATCGTCCTCGGCGTCGATCCGTTCGGCTCGGCTCAGCAGCTCGGACCAGAGTGCCTCGTCCGCTTCGGCGTCGGGCGGGAAGGCGTTCGCGCCGCCGTCGGCCAGTGGCCTGCCGTCGAGCCGGCGCAAGCACAGCAAGCTACCGAGCGTCTCGACCAGCTGCCACGGCGTGAAGCGGTCTCGCAGTGCGACGATGCCGAAGAGGGCCAGCTCGGATCGGAGCTCCGTCGGGGCGGCGTTGCCCAGGCCGGAGGTGATCAGCCAGTCGGTTACCTGGGCGCCGTCGAACAGCGGCCGTCCCGAGTTCTCGGACACGGCAGCGGGGAAGTCCGGGTGACGTCGGCGCCATGTGGACACGACAGGGCGCTTCACTCGGGCGAAAGCCGCAATATCGGACATCGATACCAGGAGGAGCAGTGACGCTGGAGGGCGAAGCGCCGGGTCCGGCAGGCCAGTGACCACGGTGTGCATCCCTCCCCGCTCATCTATCGTCGCATCAGCCGCTTCGGCCGTTGGACCGGGCGTTGTCTCACGTCACGGCTCCGCTTGCAGCGGATTCCCGTCCGACGCCACAAGACGATACGCGGATCCAGGAGGCAGGGGCACACCTTCCCCTGATAACGATGGTTATCAGATCTGCTCGACTCACCCACCCTGCCAGGCGCTCCCGTAGTCGAGGGTCGATGACGATCAGGACTCTTCGTGCAGAACCACCATCCACGACTAAGCGCCACAGTCCCATCGAACCGTTCCATCCGGCTGGGTGAGTCGCACCCGAAGTACCGATGCCCCCGTTGAGATACGCCAGAATGACGGATCAGTTTCCCGACTGAACAGCATTGAGGAGGTGGCAGCGGGAAATGGCCGAGCGCAGCCGTGGTGCAGCCGGATTGAGGCAGCTCCGTTCCTCAGCAGCCGTGACGCCCACATGGGTGGGAGGACCGTCTTGCCGCAAAGTGCTCGCTACGCGCCACACCCACCGGCCGGTGGCGCCCAGCTCCTCTCGCTCCAATGGTTGAGCGGATGATCGCCGTCGGTGGGAAGGAACAGGCACCGGAGCTCGTGTGCGGACCGGGCTGGAGCCGTCCTGGGTTGGACGTCGCCGCGGGCCGTTATCCGCTCTCGGTGGAGCGACATGTGATGCGCATGGTCGACCACCTGGTGCCCGGAGTAACCGCGGTGACGCCGCACTCGCGTTACTACGCTCTGCACGGGCTGATCGCGGCACAAGCCGCTGCGGATGACCTGACGGTCCCGGCCGCCCAGACTCTACTGCGACGTGCGGAAGTGGCGCTAGCCGCCGTGTCGTTCGCCCATCATCAGCAGGCTCTGGAATGGCTGCCGCGTGCTCATGGGGTCGATGCCCTGGCCCGGCGGCTGCACGCCGGGACGATCAGCATGTCCGAGGCCGAGGTTCCGGGCAAGGACGGGTACGTAGGCAACTCGTGGGGGTTCTGGGGACCGTACGCCGGATCCGAGGTCGCGCTCGGCGTCCTCGACACGGGCCCCATGCCGGTTCCTGGACCGCGGCTCGAGACGGCGGCACTACGAGCCGGACTGGGCGGGTTGCTCGAGCTGGCCGCCGAAGACACGCTGAACGTGGATGATCTTGCCTCTTTCGGCGACCGGCTGTGCGTGTGCATGGGCGGCGAGCACCCTGACGGGGCGTGGCTGGCGAACCTGATGTGCGAGCCCGGCGCGCCGGACGAAGCAGGCTCCCGCTCGGCAACACGACGACAGACGATTCAGCTTCTGGCTCGTGTGGTCGCCACACATCCCGTCCGACATTTCACCCGCGACATCGGTCATGTGCTCGCCTTCGGCGATTTCCTGACCGCTGATGCCGTGACCCGCGGCATCGACGCGGCTGGTGCCTGGCGCGGAGTGGTGCTGCGGAACTACTCCGTCGGAGCGTGGCGCCGCCTGTGGTCCTGGCTCGTGGAGCAGGTCGACGGGCTGCTACCGATCGAGGAAGTGGCCGACCGCTTCGCTGCGGAGCTGCCCGACATGACGGTGGACGCGTTCCTGTCCTCACTTCCCGCGACGCAGAGCACGACCGGTGCGCCGTTGCCGGCCGAGCAGGACCTGCGTAGGGAGAGTGATCCCTTGCCCTTCACCGAGCTGCGGGTGCTCGCCACCAGTGCCCGTCGGGTGGACGAACTCACCGGCCGGGTCCGGGACGCGTTTCTCGGCCAGCGCGGTGTAGAGCTCGGCCCGGAATGGGTCCAGCGGCGGCTTGACGAAGCCCGGCCCATGAAACTGCACGATGTCGCCCGCCGACTCACCTACGACCTGGTGGCGCGGTCGCAGCGGATCGCGCTGGCCAAGGCCCGTCGACGGGCCGACGGCACGCTGTGGTTACCGACCCGGCTGCACGAGCGGGGCGGGCTGCTGTACCGGACCAGCCAGGAGGGACGCGGTGACGTCGGCCTGCGGCTGGACCAGCTCGGGACCGTCCTGGCCACCTGCGGTGTACTGCATTACCAAGACCAGCACTGGTCGGTGACCGCTAGCGGGAGGGCTCTCGTTGGCTGAGACCGCACCGGCACCGGAAGTGGTGGAGCCGGCCATCGCGTTCGCCTCTCCGCTGTCCCTCATCCTCGACGAGGAGCACAGGGGTGGACAGAGGCTGGAGGAAGCACTCTTCCTCAGCTTCACCGCCGATCTCGGCTTCTTCGAGGAGGTAGCCCTCGGCGTCACCCAGGCCACCGGCGCAAGGGTCACGGTCGCGGGAGATGTCTCCATGGCCCGGAACGATCCCCGCTCCGTCCGACGGGCCGGCCGCAGCTACCTCGCCGGTCTGGCATACGCACCCGGTGCCGCGTTCCACCCCAAGCTGATGGTCCTCGCCGGACCGGAGCACGCCACCATCGCCCTCGGCTCCGGCAACACCACGCTGGCCGGCTGGCAGGCCAACGCCGAGCTGTGGACGGTTCTGCGAGTGGACGGCGAGCGGAGTCCCACCGCGGTCCCGGAGGTGGCGGCATGGCTGCGCGGCCTGCCGGAAAAAGTGAGGTTCTCCGCTGGTGTGCCACAGGCGCTGGGTCGGGTCGCAGCGCTGCTGGACAGGCTTCACGGCGAGAGGACACCCACGGCGCCGCAGGTCCGCGTCGTCAGCAGCCTGCATTCGCCCATCATCGATCAGCTGCCGCACGGGCCCGTCGACGAACTGGCTGTATTCGCGCCCTTCTACGACCAGCGGTCCATGGCACTTCGGCAGCTGCTTGAGCGCTTCCGTCCGAGCCGGTTCACCCTCGCCTACCAGCCCGGACTCAGCGATCTCGACGGCCCGTCCATCGCTGCCCTGGTGAAGGCATACGACGGACGCGTCATCAGCGACAACGACCAGCGGTACCGCCACGGGAAACTCGTCCAGTGGGCCTCCGAGGGGCAGCGATGGGCCCTGACCGGCAGCCCGAACCTTTCCGCCGCAGCCCTGCTGCTTTCCCAGGGCGAAGGCGGCAACTGCGAACTCGGCGTTATCGCTCCCATCCCCACCACCCTCCTTCCGGACGGCATCGAAGAGCCCACCGCCCGGCTGCGCTCGGCCGCGCCCCTCCCTCGCCCTATCGTCGGGCATGGACCGATGCTGCTTGGTGCCCTACGCGTATCGGGCGGCCTGGAGATCAGCGTGGCCCGGCCCCTATCCGACGCCGCTCAACTGGAGTTGTCTCAGGCGACAGCACCGCCGGAGGCATGGGAGCGCATCGCCGACATCCCGCCCGGCCAGGCCACGCTGACGGTGACGGCTCCCGCGGACGCGGGTAGCCGGGTGCGCTTGGTCGTCGTCGACAGCGACGGCGTACCGAGCTTCGGCAACATCGTGTTCGTCGTCGACCCTGACCGCGCGCTGCGCCGAATGACCCCGGCCCAGTCCCAGACCCCCACGACACGGCCACCCGACCTGTTCACGGACCCCCGGCTCGCCGAACGGTTCCTGGGCGACCTGGAAACCCTCCGTACGGGGTTGATCTCCACCCCAGCGGGTGTATCCGCGAGCAGCAGCACTGACGGTACGGTCGTAACTGCCCCGCCGGACGACGACGAGAACGGCTGGGAGCGTTATCTGGACGAATGCGCCGGGCGCGTCGGGCACCCTCTCATACGCTTCGCACTCGGGCTCCCCATGCCCACCGACACCGGCACGCCCTTTCAGGACCTGCTGCCCGTCTCCTGGGACGAGCGATTCACCGACGACATCGAAGCCGCCCTCGACGAGGACGACGCCGAGGTCGTGGCCGCGGAGCACGACCCCGAGGCAGCCGGTGCCGAAACGGGCACTACCACACTCCCTGACCTCGGGCAGACCGACCAGGAAGTCCGCCGCAGATACCGGCGCTGGGTGGAACGCCTCGTCGCCATCGCTCCCGACCTGGACCCTCCGGAACGCATGCTCGTCGTCCGGCTGACCCTGTGGACCGTCGCAGCAGGCGCCTGGCCTCCGGCACACACCGACTGGCTGCCACTGCTGTCCCGCGCCGTCCGCGCACTGAATCGGAACGATCTCCCCGAGCGGATCGAGCCCCAGGTCGGCAGCCTCGCCGCAGTCGCCCTCGCCGTACTCCGAAGCCACGCCCCACGCTACGAAATCACCCCTGAAACCCTCGCCTTCAACGAAGCCTCCCAGGCAGTCGGCCACCTGCTTCCCGCAGTGGATTCCGCGTACGTCACGGAGTACACGGCGCTGCTCGACGCAGCCTTCGGCCCGTCCGTCAACCAGGCAGCGGTGCTCGATGTCGCGTCGGACGTCGTCCAGGACGACCCCCTCACGGATGCCGTATGGACTCTCACCGAGAAGAACCGCGACGTACACCGCCACGGGAAGTCGCTACTCCACGTCACCGGCCGCTTCAGCAACCCCGCACTGGTGGCACTCGAAGCAGTCGGCGCCGCCGAAGACGCGCCCCTGGTCGGAGCCTGGGCTGGCTCGGACTCCGGCGAGGGAGCCTGGGCGCTGGTCATCTGGCGTCGACCCGACCTCATCGTGGTCGATGCCCGCCGGCCCACTCCACTCTGGCGGCACCACCGGCTCACCGGCCTGGTCGGGCCGAGAGCTCTCGCAGCACAGCGCAGCTTCGAATCCGCCAGCTCCGTACCCCACGGCCCCCGCAACCAGCCCTTCGAACTGGCCAGCCAAGTCCTGTCGGACCTCAGCTTGGCCGGACCCCGACCACCGCAGTGTGGGCTATAAGCCTGGGAAAGTCTCTGCGTGTCCGTCTCGGAAGGTCCGTGTCACGGACACCCGATCACCACGCACGCGCGTCCAGTCGTGGCCAAGGTGCGAGCGGCATCGGCAGCAATGCGCATGTCGGTGCCGCGGCTCAGCAGCCGCGGCACCGCCCGCTTTCAGATCCCGGCGTGCAGGTGGGCCGCCCAGAGATACGGGGACTTTGGATATCGATCACGGACCTTACGCACGGTGTGGTGCAGAGCACGGGCCGCCGTATCTGTGTCGAGGCCACCATGCTGGCCGGTGACCCCGCCGAGCTCAGCATAGAAATCAGCTGCCATATGCGAGGCCACCTCGTCGTTTATCTCCCAGAGGGTGCCGATCACATGAGGAAAACCCGCGAGCTGGAAGGCCGATGTGAGATGGATGGCCTCGTCGATCAGCTCCACGGATCCCATGAACGCCGTTCGGCACGCTGACAGGTAGGCCAGTTGGGCCGAGTCCATCCTGATTTCTGCAAGGCTCGCCACCGTGAGCGGATCACGTTCGTGGTCGTGCAGAAGCAACAGGCTCTGGGACGGATCGTCGGGATCGTGGGCACCGTGGCATGCGAAATGAACGATTCCGCAATCGGAGAGGGTCTTCAGGACCCGAGCCTTGGTCGGTCGTGTCTCCGGCCCTGGGGCGGTCATGTCGTCAGCCTCTGTATCCGACTCCATAAGGAGCGTCGGCTCGGGCAGTAGGCCGCACAACAGTGCGGCTTCTTCCGAGACGTGGTCCAAGCGGCCTCGGACGCCCGGAGTTGTGGGCATGGCCACGATCAGTGACCGGCTCACAGTCGGCGTAGAGGTGAGATGACGGCGCGCGTGGTGAAGTGCGCGGATAGTCGTGGTGTATGAGGAGACGACGCGGTCCATGACTGTCCGCGGTTCCCTGTCTTGCAAGCCAGCCCGGGGCGGCTCGAGGTGATGGCCAGCAGCGTGCAGGGGTAGCAGTGAGAGGAGACCGCCAGGCGCCCACCAGACGCGGGGCCACGACTGTCCGGGAGAGGGCTCACCGGTAAAACCGAGGCTATGCAGGACCGGTTCGGCCGCCGTGTCCCATAGCCACTCCAAGACAGCGTGAAGCGTCGCTTGCCCCTCTCTTCGCGCGAGGGGCATCGCGTGCGGATCCGCAACGGTTCCCAGGGCCCTGTGGAAAGTCTGGATCCGGTCGATGACGAGGTCGTACGTGAGATCGGGCAGGTTCAGGGACTCGATTCCATCGGACGTCAACAACAGCGCATCGCTGCGGTAGTGGCTTATGTTAAAGCTCACCACAGGACCGAAGGCGGCTTGTGCCAAGAGCTCACCGACGGCGGGAGGACGAGCGAAACTGGCGAATCCGTCCTTCGCTCGAATGCGGTCCAGCGTGACCTGGAGCTGGCCGACGAGGCCACGTCGACGTTCCTCGGCGTCGACCGCACGTACGGCGGTGCTGATTTGCCCCATGGGATCCGCGGGGAAAGCTGTCGTGTCCGTGGGCCGGTCCAGCTCGTCCCGGAGTACCTCAAAGCGACGGGCCAGGTCGGGATGGCACTCACGAAGCTCAGCAAGGTCGCTCCGCATGTCCAACGCTTGGCTGTGGAGAACACCGCGACCCGCCTCGAGCAACTGGAGCGCCCGCACTGCCCGATGGATGGATGTGTCTTCGTGAGAAGCAAGAGCCAGTGCCGCAGCGTCTCCAGCCAGCCCGGACCATTTGCCCATGGCGTGCTGCTGGTCACCACGGCTCAGTCGGCGGTCTGCCACTTCGGGCAGCAGACGTATGGCACCGGCCAGGAGATCGGCTGCAAGATCAGGATCCGCCCGTCCGGTCAGTGAGGCCGCTGCCTGAGCGGCCCGAATCCGGGTCGAGGGCCTGGCCCCGTCGGCTCGCGCGCCTTCCATGTGTGCGGCCAGGGCACGATCAAAGTCGTGTCGCGAGTGATTCCGCTCATACCGGCTTTGCAGAGCTGTCCCGAGCTGGAACAGGTAGTCGGTGCGCTCCGGATGTTCTGCGGGCGAGATGTCGAGCGCGGCCTGGCACGCAACCACCGCGTCATCGAGATCCGCTACAGACCCGGTCGCCTCGAACCTGACGGTCAGCACACCTCCCAGCAAGGACAGGTACTTCGGGCGCTCAGGATTATGGGACGGGACGTTGGCGGTCGCGTCATGTCCCGCCGCGACCGAATCGTTCAGGTCCCCAAGGTTTCCAGTGCGCTGGAAGCTGGCGTGCAGGGCGGTGCAGAGATTCGCAAGAAAACGAGGACGGTCGGGACTGTCTGCATCCACAATCCTGAGGACCTCGCGGTTCTTTCGGATCACCTCGTCGAGGTCTTGTGGGTCCCCGTTCCGTTCGTAACGTTGCAACAATACAGCACCGAGATTGGACAGCATCGCTGCAAAGGCGGTGTGTTCAGGAGATGCTGTCTTCACAGCTCTATGCGTGAAATCAATCGCGGCGTCCAGGTCCGGCAGCGCCCCGGTGTGCTTGAACCGAGTCCATAACATCAGACCGGCATTGGACAGACGAGTCGGCCGGTCGACATGACCGTCCGCAGTGGCCTCGGCAGAAGCGCGACTGACACTGATCGCTTCGTCCAGGTCGGACATACGGCCAGTGCATTCAAATCGCTGTCCCAGAGAGTTGGCCAGGTTGTTGAGAACCGCGTTGAACTCGGTCTTTTTCGGGGAGAATTCCTGGGAGGCGGCACGGTTCATCTCAATTGCCGCATCGAGGTCAGACCTGTCCCCACTAAGGCGGTACCGCGTCAGGAGAGCTTGGCCCAGGCCGGAGAGGCGAAGCCCTCGAGCCCGGTGGCCGGGCGGGAGCATCCCCAGAGCTTCCCGGAAAGCGTTGATGGAACACTCCAGATGGCCTGTTTCTCCAGTACGCTCGAATCGTGTCAGGGCGGTACTGCCGAGCCCGGACAGAATTATGGCGCGCCCAGGATGTTCCTCAGGGGCAGCCTCGACGGCGGCCTGGCAACATTTCATCGCGTTCTCCAGATCCGCCGGGACACGGGTGCTTTCGTATCGGTCCCGCCATGCGATCCCCAAATTGTAGAGAACTCCCGCCTTGTCGTGGTTCTCGACAGAGAGGTCTGCCGCCTCCTGGAAAGCATGTATCGCCGCGTCCAGGTCCGACAATACGCCTCTCTCGGTAAACCTAGTCTTCAGAGCAGTGCCCAGGTTTTTGAAGCCGCCAGCCCGGTCACCAGAGGCAGCCACTGCCGATTGGACTGCCAGGCGACCAGTCTCAATCGCATCGTCCAGGTCTGCCGCCGTACCTGCATGGGTGAAACGCTCCATCAGCACACCTGACAGATTGAACAGCATGACCGACCGGTCCGGGTGTCCTGTTGCCGCACTTTCCACCGCGCCCCACGCAGCGTCGATCGCCGCGTCCAGATCGTCCAGTTCGCCACCGGCATCGAAGTGGGTTTTCAGAATAACGGCGAGATCGGATAGCGTTTGTGCGTGCTCGCTTTCGCCACGCGGGATAACGGCCGCGATTCGCCGCAGGAGATCGGTCACCCTTGCGCGCAGCTCCGGGCTTGGCAAAGTGGTCATTCCTTGCTGGCTTCTCCAGACGAAGCCGAGCGCGTGCTGGGCTATATCTGGGAGTAGTTCGCCGGGCAGATCCTCCACGCCGGCACCGTTCACGAAGCAGTGCGTAAACCTCTTTAGGGCCTCGCCTTTGTCCGGCTGTCCATCCCCTTCGGGAAGTGCCATGTACCTGAAGATATGCAACCAACCGAGGGCGTAATGACCCTCCAGGTCGGACACGCCGTTTCGGAGAATCGCGGCAAGTCTGCGGGCTTCGGCGGATGCTTCCGGTTCCAGCACCACACCAAAGTCTTGCTCGCGGGCCACCCGGTCCAGCCGTGCCCCCACTACGGCAATCCGTCGCTCCAGTTCCTCTTCCCTTGCGAAGTCCTGCTCACGACCCTGCATGAACCGTCCTGTCACTTCCCGTTCTCCGGTAGATCTGTTTGCTGCACCGTTCAGGTCCGGCGAGCCGAGCCTCTGAATTTGCCGGAGCTCACGAAGCCGGTTCCGACACGGCCACCGAGCCGTTCAGCCGTCGCATGACTGCGCCACCGAGGGGAGGGCCCATCGGCTGTTCCTCGATGCGCAGCTTGTCGGCCAGGTCCGTTAGGTGAAGGCGCACGGAAGCCTCCAGCAGCGTGGCGTAGGTGTCCGACGCAGCACGGAGGCGCCGTGCCGAAATGACCACCAGCGTGACGGCGAGCGGCACCGCTGGCCACCACCACCAGGCCAGGGGCAGATAGAGCAGGGCCCATCCGCCAAGGACGGCAGCTCGCGTCAACGTGGCGCGCGCCCTGCCGATCTCACCGCGTATCTCTTCCGGCAGCACGAGCCAGAGGTGTGGCCAAAGGATGAGGAGATTGACATGTGCGTCTCGGTCCAGCCGGACAGCGGTGGCGTGGATCCGGTCACCACTCCACGTCGGCCGTTCAGGCCGCTCCACGGAGATACGTTCGCACCTGTGCGCGGCACGGTGACGCTCCCAGGGCCTGGGACGGTCGGCCGGTCTCGGAGCGCGCTCCCGAAGCCGTAGGTCTTCGTATTCCGCCCGTGCCGCGTCCCAGCGACGCTGTCGGCGTGCCACGTGACGCTCGGCCAACTCGCCGAACAACCAGGGCCATGCGCCCCAACCGGCAGCCAGGGCCACACGCTCGACAACGGAGCCGAGGGACTGGGCGGCCAGACCAGTGGCGGCCGCACCGGCCAGGATGGCAGCGAGAAGCACGACCTGGCCGCCTACCGTGGTCACCTCAGGAGCCCGGGCAGCGTCCGAGATCACGTGGGTAAGCCGCCCCACGTCCAGCGCGGCGCTCTGCCTGAGGGTGTGTCCGGCCGCGACGACCGTCAAGTAGAGCGCGCCTGGCAGTACGAGGAGAGTCAGCCACCGCTCGGCCAGCTTCTTGCTGAGTTCACTGAGCAGCCCTCCCACTACGGGAGCCTCTCCCGGATCAGCGCCATCCGGGCGGGGGCGAACTGGCAGCGTGGCTCGTCGTCGTCCACTTCATGACCGGATCGACCGATGCACAGCTGCAAGGGACACCGGTACACGATGTCCACATGAGCAACACCGGCCGGCGTCACACTGCGGCCCGTTTGTCCATACACCCCCGTCGGGTCGCCAGCGCGTCGAACCGCTGCGTGCAAGGCGTCCAGGCCGTGAGCGAGACATAGTCCGCAGCCGGGCTACCGACTGCGGCTTCGACAGCACGCAAGGCGTCGTCGTCCTCATCGAGGATCGCAGCGAGTTCATCCCGATGTCCACACACGTACGACAGCGCCTTGGCCGTCCTCAGGCCGACTACTTCCGCCTGGCTGGTCATGCAGAACTCGCCCCCTGTCCTTGTTGATCCACCAGGCAGCCATTCTGCTCCAGATGTGAAAGCGCACGCCCGGGTTCGGCAAACCACCCCAGGCAAAGGTAGAGAAGGGGCACACGATCTATCGGCAACATTCTGTCCCCGCTGTCACACCACGTGCGGGAGGTCTTCCTTCGACGGTACGTACGCCACGAGCTCAACGGAGACGCCCGTCCAGACACCTGACGACGAAGGTCATATGCTGAACGTTTCCTACTCAGTTCCACACGGAGTGGTTGCCGGTGCTGACGGATCCCTGGGCGCGCTCGCGAAGCCAGCCTTCCCCTGTTACGGCCGACGGGCGGAAGTCCGCGAGGCGAGTGAGGCGCCGCGCGGCGTCGCGGTTGATCGCATCGCGGTGCTCGCCGCGCTGCAGCACCTTGGCCAGGAAAAAAGAACGGGTGGTGGTGTAGCGGAGGAGGCCCCACGACGGTCCGCCGTTGCCCGAGGCCGGGGTCTGGGCTGCGTACCCGGCGGGGAGGATTCCGTAGTCGCCGTATTGCAGCAAGGGGAGGTAGGAGCGCCCGCTGTGGTGGATCTCGTGCCATGTGTCCCAGTCCGGTCGTGGGGCCTCGTACCAGCCGCTCTGCAAGCAGCCGTCAGGCGGCTCGGGGAAGCCACCTGCCGCGACGACCACCGTCCTCCAAGGGGCGGCGGGACCAGCGCGTCGAGAGCGCTGAGAGCTTCTTTGGCGGCGTCCCGGCGAGAGGGCAGTACGGCGCCCAGATCGAGGAACAGGTCGACGGGGTCGATGGAAGCGGCGCGGTCGAGCAGTTCGCGTAGCCCATCGATATCCCGGTCGTGCCACTCGCCCGGGACCTGTACACGTATACCTAGACCGCCGCCGTGCCGCCGAGCCGCCGCCAGTGCCAGGGGATTGCTGAGGGACGGGGCGACCCGGGCCGATCACCGGGCGCAGGTTCCGCTGGGCCCACCACTCGGGCGGCAGGTTTCGGCCAGGACAGCGGCCTCGCTCTCGTCGGTGAACGGCGCGTCCAGCCAAGCCGACTGATAGCGGTGCGCGGTGGAAACCCGGCCCGCATCCTTGCGAAGTTCCACGGCCAGGAGGTCCGGCAGCATGCCGGGGCGGGGTGGCAAGGTCCACAGCGGGGCAACCCTGGCTTGAATGTCCTGGCCGCAGTCCCCGGTAAGCGGCCATGGCATGCGGCCGGGTCGGTAGCACGGAAACATACAGCGGCTCGGACATGGCGGCTCCCCCTCAGCTCAGACCGTGTCGTCTCCCGACCTTCAGGGTGAATTGGGTTCCGGAGTCCGGAAAGGGCGCCAATCAGCCACGCGGCGCGTACGTGTCAGGAGCGAAGCGCTGAGAACCACCCTGGAGAGACCCGCCGCACCCTGATCGAGTATGAGGAGGTGATGCCAGCGCAACGTGGGGGCGCGCAAGGCGCTCCCGGTCGGCGGGATGGCCTATCGCCGCTGTCGATGCAGGCTGGTAATCGCCAGCACCTGATCGCCCCGTCATATCAACGTTCCCTGGCCGTTGGGCCCTTCTTGCGCCGGAGATAGCGGCGCGATCGGCCCTCTTACGCTTTTGGGTGCGGGGATTGCACCGGCATCCACGAGGTCAGAAACAGTGATCTGCGGTCCGGCGCAAATACGTTCAAGGAGTTCTGTTTGCCTTGGCTGAATGTCAACACAGCGGCCGATGACGTTGAGAAGTCGGAGTAACTCTGAGGTGTAGTGAGATGGCCAAGTCTCGGGATTGATGTCGTCCAGGAGCGAGGAACGGCGCCCAGCAGGTTTCCGTTTCCGATAGCCAAACCATTTCGCGACGACCTTCATGCCCGCCACCTGATATTCCCACACCTCGTGCGGCACTGGTGCGATCTTCCCTGCGCCGACATGCAGAGTTTCACTTGAAGGGACATAGGAGATGGCATCCGGCATGCTCTGTACACTGGTCGGTATACCTACGATCACCCTTGGCCGACGCCCATCCGGCAGACGAGGTGTGGTACGAGGTCGGTCGGATCTTGGATCCGCAAACCGCTGACCGTAGGTGTGCAGCCAGAGGGCTTCACGGCCTACGTCAACCGCCTCTTGCCACAGTCGAGGATCTGCTGTGAGCGGCACACGGATTCCGGGAGACTTGAGGTCCTCAGCGAATCGAGCCGTGTAGGCCGGGTGCGCAGTGACTGCCGCGATGTAGGCCAACATGTCTTCGGCAGCCCGAGACGATTCTCCCGACAGGCTCAACCTCTCATCAATTAGGCGCAGTAGTCCTGGTGCCAGGTTGGGCATGGTCCCTGACGCGTCCCGATACAGAGGAAGGACACGGCCACCGCGGCCGTTCGTGTGGTCCATATCCGGGATCTCTGCGGTGAAAGTGATGCCAGGGCCATCCGTGAAGTGGTGTGCGTGTTGCTCAGTGACGTAGAGCTGCGCAGGTCCGGCCACTTGCCACAAGGGCGGGCTCGGGCGGTGATGAAGCCGGGAATCTGGGATGATCCACTGCCGATCGAAGGCGCGATAGGCTACGCTTACTGGTTCGGGGCAAACTCCGGTCTCTTGCCCAAACGACCGCCCAGGGTTGGGATAACCAGGTAGCGGAGCAGGGCACTTACGGAGGTTAGAGGAGTCGGTCTCTTTGAACAACGCCGCCTTGTCGGCTTCTGGGGCGTTCACCAGTCGTCGCCAACGCCTCCTAAGGGTGTTTCGGTCTGGTGCGTACACCCAGGTGCGATTGGGCTTGACACCTGGCGCCTGCCAGGGCATCAGGTCCCCCAGCTTAGGGTAGCGTGCCCAGTCCTCCCCAGGCTCAGGGAGAAAGCGCTCCTGCCACTGTGGAACGCAGTCACGCCACTCGGCGTCATCCAGCGTTACGGATTCCAGGCGCTGGAATTTCTTGTCACGGAGTCCTTGCACAGCGAGGTAGTGCACTGGTGCTGGATCATCGGCGCACCGTGCCCCGTATCTCGCGAATATCCCAATGCAGAGCGGCTGCTGGACCCCAGGGAAGGGGCGAGTAGCAACAGGCGGCTGGTGCCCCTCAGGCGTAAGATCGATTATCCAGCCTTCATCGCAGTTACGCCTTAAGTACTCGCGCATCCCCGCAAAACCAGGCCCGCTGATGTATCCCGAAGTTGTAATGAAGGCGACTATGCCGTTAGGGGCCGATTCATGTGCGTTGAATACCTTCCACGTCGCCCACCTCCAGAAGTATATATACAGGTTGGACAGAACGTACTCCAACCCACTCTTTCCTGGGGCTCGAAATGCACCCAAGAGGGGCTTCTCCCCCACCTGGGCGTTTCCACTCTCGACCCAGCCCCCCATACCTTTGGCGCGTTCCCGATAAGGAGGGTTACCGATTACCACCATGACCGGCTCTTCCCTCTTGACACGGTTTGCTTCTCTCCGGGAGCGGGCGATCACTTGCCACTCCATCGGGAGCCAGCTTTGATCCTCTTTCGGGTCTCCAAGCGTGTCTGATACCAGCAGCTTGAGTCCCTCTTCGGGCGCTTCCGCACGATGGCGGTTGATCGCCTCGTACGCGCGCAGCTCAGCCACCGCGAAGGGTCCGGTCTGAAGCTCAAAGCCGATCAAGCGGTGCGCCAGCTCGGTGACGCGGGCTGGTACAGCTTCCCTGCCCTCATCCTCCTCGACCGTCTGTGCGACCCGGTCGATTACGTTGAGCAGGTAAGTACCTGTACCCACTGCCGGGTCCACGGTGACGACCTCCGGCGAAGCGAAACCGCCTTCCTGCCCCAGTCGCTCACGCAAGAGATCATCGCAGAAGCGGACCATGAACCTGACAATTGCATTGGGCGTGTAGTAGGTACCCGTCTCTTTCCGCAGCTCGGGGTCATAGAGCTGCAGGAACTCTTCATAGAGGTGTAGGTAAACATCAGGGGAGCCGTCGCCCAGCGCTGCCCAATCAACCACGGATACGACACGCACCAATGTTTCCGTAGTCTGGCTCAGCCGGCCCAACGATTCGTCGGTGAGCACCTCCAGGGCTTTGCCCATTAGGGAATGCTCCTTGCCTAACAGGCGAGCTATCTGGCCGATGTCTCGCCCTTCGAAGGAGATACCCTCTACACGAGCAAGCAACAAAGCAAAGGTCACCGTTTGCGCATACTGATCGGCAAACTCTGCATCGGTCGCCTTAGGGAACAGCAATCGGCGCCAATCCACGGCCAGATGGGTAAAGTGCTCCGGCTGTTCACCCGCGCGCTCCCGCCATATGCGCCCGAGCACCTCTTCACGGAGCAGTCGACATAGGCCGGCTACCGATCGCACAAGATCTCGGATACTCCTAGGCGGACGTGGGTTCCAGTACAAGAACAACGCCAGCATCTCAGCAAAATAGGCGTCACGAGACTCAAGCGAGTCTCCTGCCACCTTCAAATCAGGCTCCAAGCGAGCTATAATCGCGGCAGAGTCCCCAGAACGGTAAAGTCCCCATGACTGCCCATCGGAATAAATGAGGTTCGGCAGGGACTGAAGACGCTCCCACTGACGCCTGTCGTGGCTCGCCGTGGACCACAGACTAGGGTCTGCCCCTTTTCCTGGAGCTTTGAGTTCAACGTATCCCACGATGGCGCCGTCGACGGCGACTGCATAGTCGGGACGAACTCCCGACTCGCTGAGCCGCATTTCTCCGTATAGAACGATCTCCAACCCCAAAGCGGCACCGACCATGGCGAACAGGCGCTCTACCGGAGCTCGTAGGGCATCCTCAGGTTCGCCGGGTCCTGCAAGTTTGGTCTTGGTCTCCACCCCGAACTGCCTGACAGCAGCCGCAACGGCGCTACGGTAATCCGCCGACAACACCGAACCGCTCCCTGACATGCCTACCCCCCAGTAACTACATGCCAACCACACCAAACGGAGAGTAGTTGCGCATTGAATGGCACACTAGGAGTAGCACACAAGACCGTGACAAATGCATATACAATTCGTGCTTAACTCATGCTCCGATGAGTGAGTCTCGTGCGTCCAATGACCGAGACACCGAGGGCGAACTTCGGCCGACCGAGCAACACGGCCGCATCGAGCAAGCAGCCTGACTAGTCGATGAGTCACGGTCACCGAATCAAACCGATTGGGGTCTACATGCTTAGCGCCCTGCCCCAGTCCGCTGAAGGCTGACGCCCGTGATCGGCTACCCCTATCCCCACTCCTGCCCCTCTTCTCGGCCTGAGGAGGGCGCGCCAGCGTCTCGGACGGTCAGCGGCTCGGCAGCATCGATCCGCACTGCCGATCCGTCATCCAGGGCTAGCACCACGGTGAGCCCACCCGATGTGCGCTGCTGGCTTCCCACGCTGCGGACGGTGCGCCACTCACCTCACACCCGTACGCACTGACCCGCTCGGACCGTCAACGCGGCGACCTCCACCCCGTCCCGTTCCGGCACCAGATCCGGGGCTTTCAGCTCGGCCCAGACAGTCTTCCCGATCCCGCACGCGCGCCTTTCACAGCCCCAGCGATGGGCCAGAGCCTCCACGAGCAGCAGCCCTCGCCCGCCTGTCTCGTCCTCTTCCGGCTTCCGCACCTCCGGCTTGCCCTCGCCGGCGTCGCTGACTTCGAGCCGTAGCACGCCCTCATCCAGCAGCCGCGCGATCCGCACCTCCACCAGTCGGTCATTGGGCACACGCACACGCAGGGCATTGGTCACCAGCTCCGACAACACCAGCTCCCCCACCTCCGCGGCCTCCTGCCCGACACCCCAGTCGGCGAGCACGGAATGCAGCAGCGCCCGCGCCCACGGAACGCTGCTCCGTCGACGGGGCAGGCGAAACTTGACTTCGTACGGTTCGCTCACGACAGCTCCCACCGATCCAGCGAGCCGTTCGAACTCCCCGGTGAGAGCGGGAACGTGCTCGTTCGTCAGTTACCCGTGCCTCTGAGTCGTTGCACGGAGTATTGCCACGCTCAGCGTTCAGTTGAGCGCATAACGTCATGAACGCTAAGCTGCACCCCACGGCCGGGCACCGTCAAGTCACACGTCATGTCAATTGACACGACGTTGCTTATTGATCGTTCTTGGCCACATCGGGATCGAGAATGTCCCTCACCCGCCCGGTCTTTGAGGTCAACTCGCGGGCACAAGGAGAAGCAATGACCAACAGCAATAGCACCTTGCTGATGTCACGCGTCACGTTCGGCCGGGCTCTGCGACGTCTGCGCCACGAGGCCAATCGCTTCACCATCGCGGAAGTTGCGGCGGCGCTCGGCTGCGACGTCTCCTTGATCAGCCGGATCGAGAACGGAAAGCGGGTCTGCTCCCAGCGGCACTTCGCCCAGCTCATGGACCTCTACGAGGTCTCCGCTGACCAGCGTGACGAACTTGCCGAGCTGCACGCATCCGCCCGGGAGCGACGCCAGCCGTGGTGGGCGCCGTACAGCGAAGTGATCAGCGCGCAGTACGAACGCTTCCTCGGGTTCGAGGCGGCAGCCTCGACTGTCCACGAGTATCAAGTCGGCATCGTGCCAGGGCTCTTGCAGACAGAGGCTTACGCGACGGCGGTAACCGGCGTGGGCTTCGCCTCACTGGGCCCAGACCAGATCGAGGCGCTTGTCGAGGTACGCAGCCTGCGTCAGCGGCATTGTCTCCACGAAACGACAGCTCCACTGGAGTGCCACTACGTCATCGCGCAGGCGGCCCTGGACTTCCAGGTCGGCGGTGCACGGACGCACCAGGAACAGTTGGGGCATCTGGTGGAGATCTCAGCGCATCCCAGCGTCGACCTACGCGTCATCCCCTACGAGAAGGGCGAACAGGCCGCTCAGATCTCAGCCTTTAGGATTCTCCAGTTCTCAGACGAAGACGTGCCCGACGTGGCCTTCGGTGAGTCGGTCGCTGGTAGCTTGACGATGGACGACCCACGGGACCTGCGACGCCTGCACCGACTGTTCCGCAGTCTCACCGATGCGGCCCTCTGTCCAGAGGAGAGCCGCGACGTCATCGCTCGTACGAGAAACAGGGGAAGCTAACTGATGGAGAAGATAGACCTCTACTCGATCGACCCTGCATCCCTCGCCTGGCAGAAGAGCAGCTTCACCGCGAACAATGGTGAGTGCTTCGAGCTGGCTCCCCTCCCCGGTGGAGGGGTGGCTGTTCGTGATTCGAAGAACCCATCCGGTCCGCATCTCTGCTTCACTTCCGGTGAGTGGCGAGCCTTCAAGGCAGGCATGGCCGCAGGAGACTTTGACAATCTATAATTCGATCTTTCGGAACAGCTCACCGGTTCAACTTGCGGATCTTTCGGCTGATCGGCCGGAAGGCGGAGGCGGGGAAGCCGCCAAGAAGATGAGCGCCGCCGAATCCGCGGCCCCGCCCCTGTCCACGTCGGCCTCCGTCTCGATCGGTGCTTCAGCTAGTTTCGGTTAGTCCACGTTCGATGGTCTCGCGCACCGCTACCGCGCGAGGGTCATCGAAAGCGGCGAGGAACCTCAGCGCCTCTGTCCAGTGTCGACGGGCTTCCGCTGGGTTTCCGCCGAGCAGGGCCGAGGCCAGGCCATCGAGGGCCAGGGCCTGGTGCCACTCATCACCGAGATCGCGGTGCGTCGAGGCAGCCTGACGGTGGAAGTCGGCCGCCTCGGCATGACGCCCGAGTCGGCGGTAGACCTCGCCGACGCCCTGCCAGGCCAGCGCCTCTCGGCTGCGGTCGGCGAGGCGTCGGTGGAGTGTGGCGGAGCGCTGGTAGGAGGTCAGGGCCTCGGCGTACTGGCCCTTCGCCTGCTGGGCACCGCCGAGGGTCAGCAGCCAGAAGCCCTCCAGGCGGAGGTTGCGGAGGGTGAGAGCGATGTCGAGGGCGGCCTGGGCTGAGACCAGGGATGCCTCAACGTCGCCCTGTTCGCGTTGGACGTCGCTCAGCACGCGCAGGATGTTGCCCTCGCCGCGCTGATCTCCGAGGGTTCGGTGCGCTGCCAGGGCTTGGTCGATGACGGTCGCCGCCTCCGGAAGCCGCCCGGCGCGATAGTGGGTGGTCGCGAGGTTGGACAGCGCAGTGGCGGCCCAGTGGGCGGCGTCCTGCTCCTGGAAGGCCGAGATGGCCTGCTCGAAGCAGCGGGCAGCGGTGTCGAGTCGTCTGCCGCGAAGGTGGTTCAGCCCGATCAGGTTGAGTGAGCGTGCTTCGCCAAGGCGGTCGCCCAGGTCGCGCCGGATGGCCAGCGCGTTCTCGTGGGATTCGAGGCTCTCGGTCTGGCGGTTGAGGCGGGTGTAGGCCATTCCGAGGTAGGTATGGGGTGCGCCTTGTGCGGCGCGTTCGTCCAACCGTTCGGCTGCCTCCAGGCCGATGCGGCCCACGGCCGGCCAGCTTGTGCCTGAGACGGAAGGGAACTGCGCGTTCCACAGGACTGTGGCCATCTGCCACGTCAGTCGGTCATATCCGGCATCGGCGGCCGTACGTATGGCCTGGAGGAGGTTGTTGTGCTCCCGCTCGGCCCAGTCCACGGCGGCGTCGTACTCGGATAACGTCAGCGGGCTGACGTTATCCGGGGCAGGCGTGAGGGGCACACGGTCCTCGGCGGGGTTGATCCAGCCCTGCGCGGCGTCGGCGGTGTGCAGGTACCACTCCAGCACGCGTCGCAGCGCTGCCTCCCGCCCGATCGGCGGCTCCTCGTGCTGGGCCTGGTCGATGGCGTAGGCACGCAGAAGGTCATGGAACTGGTAGCGGTCCGGGGCGGTCTGTTCCAGGAGGTGTGCGCCGACCAGAGAGTCCAGCAGTTGCCGGGACCGACTGATGCTGGTCGACCCTGCCAGGGCCGAGGCCGCCTGCAGCCCGAACTCGGGTCCGGGGTGCAGGCCCAGCAGGCGGAACAGTCGGGCGGCTTGCTCGGACAGGGCTCGATAGGACCACGCGAAGACGGTGCGGATGGCTTCGGCCTCCTCGTCGTCGCCGGTGCTCAGAGCGTCCCAGAGCGCCGATTCGTCACGCAGGTCGGCGATCAGGTCGTCCAGCCGCAGGTGGGGGTGACTGGCAGCGCGTTCCGCGGCTATCCGCAGAGCGAGCGGAAGTCGTGCGCACAACCGGGCCAATTCGGCGAGCTTCCGTTCGTCATCGACCGGCCGGTATCCCGCGGTGACGACGCGCAGCAGGGCAACCGCCTCCGGCTCCGGCAGCACGCCAAGCGTGAGCCGACGGGCCCCATCACGGACGGCGAGGCCGGACAGACGGCTACGGCTGGTGACCAGCACCAGGCTGTGTGCGCTCCCGGGCAGCAACGGCCTGACCTGGCCGACGGTGGCCGCGTTGTCCAGGACAACCAATACCCGGCGGTCGGCCAGCAACGAGCGGTATAGCACGGCGGCCGCGTCGAGATCCTGCGGTACGGCTTCGGCCGGGACACCGAGCGAGGTCAGCGAGCGGTGCAGGGCCTCGCGTGCCGCGACCGGCTCTCCGGGGTCGTAGCCGCGCAGATTGGCGTAGAGCTGGCCATCCGGGAAGCGCTCCCGGACCTGGTGTGCCCAGCGCAGTGCCAACGATGTCTTTCCGGCGCCGGCGGTGCCGGCGATCACGTATACCGAGACGACGAGCGGACCGCCGTCCTCGGTGGTGAGGACGGCATTCAACTGGCCAAGCTCATCGGTTCGGTTGACGAATCCGCCCACGTCGGCCGGTAACTGGCGTGGGACGGGGCTGGAGGAGCTCCCCGCGTCCGGTGTGCCCTCCGCGTGGAAGTGGATGCCCCCGTGCACACTTCTCGCCTGGACGACGTCACGTGAGGATCCCGACAGCTCGGAGTGGGTGCTGCCGAAGTGCTCGTCCTGTCCGCCTGGCGATGTGATCGGTCTACTCCCTTCCCGCGCTCAGGGTCGGCGGATCAAGGTGCGCCACCTCGCGGTCGAAGTAGGAGATCACCTCTTCACCCACCGCGTAGAGCGCCTTGATGTAGTTCTCCCAGCGCTCGACAAGGTCACGGTCGGTGTAGCGGATCGCGCCGTTCGCAATTCCTGCTTCGGTGTACAGGACTTGGAAGAGGGTGCGGCCGCCCAGCACAACCACTTCCGGAAGCGGGCCGGTGTCCTCCGAGGCGGCTACCTGGGCGGCGGGGACGACCCTGATTCGCTGCCCGTACTCCGCACGCTGCCGCTGGGAGTGGAGTTCCCACTGCACATACGGCGTCAGTGGCTGCTCGACCACCCGCACGCGGTGAAAGGCATACCCTCTGCGCTCGTCCTTCTGGGCGGTCGCGGCCAGGGTGTCGCGCCGGTCGGCGAGCAGCCGAAGCGCCTCACCCCAGTCACCCCGGCGGAGGGCGTCCCGGCTCGAACTGCCCTGCTCCTCGAAGTGCTGTCGGCGCTCCAGCTTCCAGGAACTCCCGTTACGGACCGCGTCCTCCCGTTGCCGGAAGTCCTGCTTGTAGGCGGTGCGGGTGAGCCGATCGCCCTGCTCGGGAACGAGATCGGGAGCGAGGAGGTCAAGCATCGGGGATGTCCTTCTTGGCCGCGCTGAGCATGTTCCCCGGGATGACGACCAGCCGCTCGTCAGGAGCGAGGTTCACGCCCTGCGGCAGGCGGGGACCGTAGACGGCCGTCAGATCCCGGCCGATCACAGCCACATCACCGTTGTCGAGCCGCCAGATGTCCGGACACTCGTCATTGCCATCGGAGTTCCCGAGCTCTTCGGCCGACTTCCCCAGCCGACGCTCGAATAACGCGGACGGGTCAGCCTCCCAGGCACGGGCCATGTCTGCCTCCGATCGAGGTGGTCAAGCACGCTGTGGCTACCCACTGTATCCAGGACCACACCCATAGGTGAGAGGGTCGCCCCACGCCCGAGCCGCCGGGTGGTGGCGCAGAAGCCGTCAGGGGCAGCTCCCCGTGCCGTCGGAGCGCCGGTCAGCTACGTGCGAGCTCACGTCACCGGCACCGGCACGGCCGTCTGGACCACCAGCTCACCGCCCAACAACGGCTCGGTTCGTCCTCATTTGCCGCGTCCCTCGCCCCTCCTTCCACTCCGTCGCGGGATTCGTCGCCGGTCACCCCAAGTGGTGGTCGCAGTCGTACTTCGGCGCGGTCGCCCGCCGGGTCGACCAGATCGCGGTGATGTCCTACGACACGGCGATGCCCATATTGAGCCTGTACGTAGGCTATGTGGCCCAGCAGACACGGCTGGCCATCGAGGCGGCCCCACCCGGCACCGACCTGCTGATGGGCCTCGCCGCCTTCCACACCAACGACATTGGCCACCACGAGTCGGCCGAGACGGTGACGGCGGCCGTCCGGTGCGCCCGCCTCGGGCTGAGCCGCGAGGACGCGCGCCGCGAGCGGTTCGGTGTCGCGCTGTACGTGGACTTCGCGGCGACGCCGGGTGACTGGGCCGCGTACCGGAGGGACTGGGGCGCGCCGAGCTGACGATGCCGGAATGCGTTCACAAAGGTCGAGCACATTGGTAAAGCGCTGGTCACTCGGTGAGCCCAAGCCCTTCAGGGAGGTCCACGAGAACTTGCCGACGATCCTCGTCCCCGGCTTCTTCAGCCATCTGGGCAATGGTCGAGATCAGCTCCGCTCGCTCGGTATCCGACAGAGCCCCTAGCGAAGTGGCGGCATCCTCGGCAAGAGCTGCCGACGCCTCCACAGAAATAGACTCTTCGTCGGACAACTCAAGGGATACAAGCAGCTCGATCAGCGCGCGAGCAATGATGGCATTCATGGCGAAACTATCCTCACCTTGATATTGATGATGTTCTGCTGCCCGAGCATTCTAGTGGCTCGCCGGTACGCACGCTGATCCGCGACCTCCCAGACGGCTGTTCGCCCATTCTGGGCGAGAGCCATGGATTGCCTGGTCGCGGCCAGCTTCGACTTCGGAGTGGTAGCGACACCGAGTTTCCGATCGATCAACTGGCCATCACGGAGCCCATCGAAGCGAACCGCCCCAGGAGTGCCATCTGCTTTGACATAGTCAAGCGATGGGACAAGCCTCTTCCGTGAGGAAACCTCACTTCGAGCCCCATGTGCGCCAGATTCATACGCATCTGCGGCTGCCGATCGAGTTGTACCCTCAGTAACCCAATTGACCTTTCCAACTTTGCATCCCGCCAGGCCCAACGGGTCAATCCAGCTGAGCGGATCAGCAACATACGCATAGTTATTTAGCGCCGGTTCGATGCCTAGCGGATCGGGAGTGATGTAGCGGGCTGTCTCGGCGTCGTAATGACGGTGATAGTTGTAGTGCAACCCGGTTTCTGCGTCCGCGTATTGGCCGGGGAAGCGGAGGGGACAGTCGGCTGACGATGTGCTCGCCCCGGAGGGGAAGTGAGTGCCCCAGAGGGTGGTGCGGTGTTGCCAGGACAGGTCACCGGCCGCGGTGAGCAACTCCGTTGGGGTGCCGACCAGGTCCGTGATGATGGCGTGGAAGCGGGGCGTGGTGTCGTCATCGGCGCCGGTGAATTTCTCTATGAGGGATTCGCCGGGCTCGCGCACCAGTGACGTGTGGTCGGTTTGGGTCAGGGGGCGGTGGGTGTCCGGGGCGTAGTCCCAGGTGGTGTGGTTGCCCTCTGGTGTGGATTGTTCGGCCAGGCGGGTGTCTTCCCACGCGAAGGTCAGCGATTCCGCGACCGTGCCGTCCTCGGCCAGGCGTTGTTTGGATATGCGGCGGCCGAGGGGGTCGTATGTGTAGTGCCAGTGGTCGCCGTCCGGGGTTGTCGCGTCCGTCAGGCGGTCTTCCGCGTTCCAGGTGTAGGTCCAGGTGCGGGTCCGGCCGTTGAGGAGTTTGCGGGTGCGGCGGGTGAGGCGGCCCTGGGCGTCGTGTTCGTACGTTGTGCGGCCCGCTCGGTGGATCACTGCGCCGGTGAACTCGCGCTTCCCGGGGGACGCGTGGGCAGGGGCTGTGGCGTGCGTCAGGTTGCCCGCCGTGTCGTAGGCGTATGTCTCGGTCCAACCGTGCGCGTGGACGGCGGTGACGCGGCCGACCGGGTCGAGGTCGAAGCGGCGCGTGCCCGACGTCAGTTCGCGGATCTCGGTGAGGTAGCCGTCCGGGCGGTAGGCGTAGGAGCGGTGTTGGAGGATTCGGTTCGCCTCGTTGCCACGGCCCTCGGCGATTGTCTGGGTGGTCAGGCGGTCTGACCCGTCCCAGGTCTGCGTCAGTCTCACCGCCTCGCCCAGGCGGCGTTCGGTTTCCCGTCCCGCCGCGTCATACGTGAAGGAGAGGGTTCCCGAACCGTTGTCGAGGCACGTAGGGCGGCCTGCCTCGTCGTACGTCCACTCGCTCACGATGCCGCTGGGAGTTATGCGCTGGGTCCGGCGGCCCACGGCGTCATACGCGTACGTCGTCGTGCGGCCGTTGACCGTTTCTGACAGGACGCGACCTAGCGCATCGCGTTCGATGGTCAGCTCGGCGTCCGCGTTAGTCGCTTGGGCCAGTTGGCCGACGGCGTTGTAGGCGAAGGTCGTGGTCTCGCCCGCGTCGTCCCACTGCTCGACGGCACAGCCCAGCGCGTCCCAGGTGAACCGCATCGTTTCGCCGGCGCCGTTGGTGCGGGTCAGCAGGTCACCTGCCGCATCGTGGGTGTAGGCCACGGTACGGCCGTTGAAGTCGGTCTCGGAGGTGAGCCGGCCCGCCGGGTCGTAGGTGTAGGTCCAGGTCAGGCCCTGGGGGTTGGTGACCTCGGTCAGGCGCAGTTCGGTGTCGTAGGCGAAGGCGTACCTCGCACCGTCCGGCTCCGTACGGGTCGCGGGGACGTCGAAGTGGGTGGACGTCTGGTGGGTGGTGTGGCCCGCCGGGTCCGTGTGGGTGAGGAGGTTGCCCTCGCCGTCCCAGGTCCAGCTCTCCCGGGCGCCGTCCGGCTCCTGGCGCCACGCCGGTTTGCCCTCGGTCGTCCAGCCCATACGGGTCGTATGGCCCAGCGGATCCGTCGCCTCCACCACCCGGCCGAAGGGGTCCCGGCGGATGCGCGTGGTGTGGGCCAGCGGGTCCGTTACGGCGATGGGGAGCCCGGCCCCGTCCGGGGTCAGGTGCGTGGTGTTGCCCAGCGCGTCCGTCACCTCGGCCAGGTGGCCACGGTCGTCGTACGCGTAACAGGTGGTCGCGCCCGTCGGGTCCGTGGTGGCGGTCAGGTTCCCCGTGTCGTCATACGTATGGCGCCATGTCCCGCCGCCCGGCTCGGTGACCTCCACCGGCAGGCACAGGTCGTTGTACGTGGCCTCCGCCCGCGCCCCGTCCGGCAGGGTGACACCGGTCAGGTTGCCGTCCTCGTCATACCCGTAGCGGGTGGTACGGCCCAGGGGATCCGTCACCGAGACCTTACGGTCACCGCGCGCGTCCCACTCCGTCAGCGTGGTGTGGCCCAGCGGATCGGTCTCCTCGACCAGCTGCCCGTCGGCGCTGTACCGATACCTCGTCGCGTGGCCGAGCGAGTCCGTGTAGACCGTCGTCCGCGCCTCGTCGTCGTACTCCAGGCTGCCGTTGAAGACGCCGTCGCTGCCCTCGGTGCGCACCACCTTCCCGTCCGGCCCGTAGACGTACCGGAACGACGTGCCGTTACGGTCGGTCCAGGACGTGACCCGCCCCTCGCCGTCGTAGGTGAACCACATAGGTGTGCCGCTTGAGTTGATGACCTCGGTGAGGTTGCCCGCCTCGTCGTAGCCGTAGCGCATCACCACCATGCCGCTCGCACGGTTCGTCTCGGGCTCGTAGACCGACGGTGGCTCATCGAGGAGCCGGAGCGCGGTGATCCGCCGGCCCTCGGTGTCGATGGCCAGGTAGTAGCCCCCGGAGTGGCGGATGGCCAGCGGGTTCCCGCCCGCGGCGCGCTCGATCTCGATGCGCGCGCCATTGCGGTCCTGCAGGCTCTCCAGGACCAGGTAGACCGCGCCCGGCTCCTCCGTGGCGGCGGGACGGACGAACGTCCGCACCACACCCGCCTCCGGATCGGTGACCGTCATGACGCCATCAGGTTTGCCGTCCCACTCCAGCGGCCACCGCGCACCCTTCGCGGGCAGCGTCGGCACCCCCGGCTCCGGCACCGGATACACCAGCCGCATCCCGTCCGCGGCGGCGAACACCACGCCCTCCGCGTCCAGCTGGACCCGCTCGTCCAGCAGACTGGCCCACGTCGGGCCGAACCACACCCCACCCCGGTACGAGGACACATGAGTACGCTCAAAGACCAGCGGCAGCGAACCCGGCAGCGTCAGATCAGTCTGCTCCATCAGCATCGCACCCGTCGCGATGTCGACCGGCTCACCCGTGCACGGGCACTTCCTGGCCGGGCGGGCGGCCGGACCCTCCTCGATGAGGTTCGGCCGCATCGAGGGCACCTTCGGCGGCTTGAGCAGATCCGGGACGCCCGTGAGCTTCGGCGTCACACCGGGCTCGAGCACCCCCAGCCCGGCGCCGAAAATACCCCCGTCGACCATGCCGTCCTTGGCCGCCTGGTTGACCTCGTCCAGGCTGAAACCCTTCTGCTGCCCCAGAGCGATCTTCACCGGCTGGGCCACCGCCGCGTCGATCGTCACCGACAGCACGCTGGTGAAGACCGCACCGGTGAAGATCTCCGCGGCCAGCGTCGCCACCGCCTCCTCCACCGCGATACCCAGCCCGCTCGCCATCGCGATGATCTCCGCGGCCACCTCGTCCGAGGCGCCCCCGGTGAACGGGGTCAGCAGGAGACCACCGACCAGCGCGGCCGCGTCGATGGCGATCTGCGCCTTCAGCGCGTCGATGGCGTCGTCGACCTTGTCGGCGAACTTCTCCAGGAACTTCGCCATGTTCCGGGCCGACTTGGCGAGATTGCTCAGCCAGCCCTCGTCCTTGCCCTTGGCGTAACGCCCCCAGAAGGTCTCGAAGGCGTCGATCGCCTCGCCCTTGTTGTGGTGGATGAGCGTCGTGGCCGCCTTGTTGGTGGCGACCCGCACATCGTCCACGCTGTCGGCGAACGTCCGCCAGGCGTCGGCGGCATCGCGCAGGGTGCCGGAATTGGCGTCCGGCCACCACATGCCCAGCTTCATGAGGAGGGCCTTGGCCTTCTCCTCGATATCGCTCCCGAAGCTCACCGATGGCCGTCCGCGCCCGGACCCTGGTCATGACCCGAGCCGTGCTTGGCCTTGGTGAACATGCCCTCGATGAGCTTGTCGTTGTCGACATGACCATCCGCCATGTCGTACATCGCCTCGTAGATGCTGGTCAGGCCGAGGACGAGAATGCCGGCCGCCGACTCGATGTGCTTCTGGTTCGGCTTGTACTGCTTGCCGAAGTCCTTCCCCGGCTTGTCGTCCCCCCACGGCTCGCCATAGCCGTCCAGTGTCGAGATCAGCGTGGTCAGCGCCTCACTCAGCTTCACCGCCTGGTGGTGGAACGTCGGCGCGACGGACTTGATGTCCGCCACCTTGATGTCCAGAACCTTGCCGCCGCCCCCGGTGCCCATGCGACGCCCCCCTCGACCGAACGAACGTATGGCAAAAGGTTCATCATATGAAGG
Organism: Streptomyces antioxidans; assembly: GCF_000968685.2. GTDB lineage: Bacteria > Actinomycetota > Actinomycetes > Streptomycetales > Streptomycetaceae > Streptomyces > Streptomyces antioxidans. Next base: position 29,908 of record NZ_LAKD02000030.1, on the reverse strand, counting down.
TGTGAACGAGGCTCGACCAATCTGGGGTATGGCATGTGCAAAGCCGCGGTCATATGTGTCAGCCAGGTCGAGCACTCGCTGTCTGCTGCCATGGGGTCAGGGGTAGGTTCAATTCCTGTCGTCCCGAGGTGTGATCAGCGGGTTTGCCCGAAACAGCAGGCGCGCTGGTGATGTTCGTGTGCCCCGTGGCGGCAACGTGATGACCCAGCTCTTCGGCCGATCTCCCCAGCCGACGCTCGAATAACGCGGACGGGTCAGCCTCCCTGGCACGGGCCATGTCTGCTCCGGTTGAGGTGGTCGAGCGCGCCATTGCTACACAGTGCAGCCAGGGCCGTACCCGACGGTGAGAGGGTTGCCTCACGACCAAGCCGCCTGGTGGTGGCGTGGGAGCCGCCTGAGGTGGCTCCCACCCGGTGCGGGCGGAGCGCCGGTCGGTTACGTGCGCGTTTGAGTCACTGGCACCGGGAAGGCCGTCTGGATCACCAGCTCACCGCCCACCAATGGGTCGGTTCGCTCCATGTACCGGATCCGTCGCCACCCGCAGTACTCATCGCCATGTCACGAATCACCGCCGCACTCGCTAATGAATCGTGATGGTCTAACCGCAACACCGAAAGAAGGCCCAACAGCATCCCGCCAACGGACAATATCCCCGCCGTCTTCCTTCCGAAGTTCACGGATCAGGCCGATCATTGCCGGTCATACCCCGTGATGCGGGGCCCGCGGTGGGACGAGGAGCAGGAGCGCTCTGCTCTTCCGGCTCGGTTGTCGGTTCCCGGAGGACGCCGGCCTTCGCGGAGATGTCGCACAGGAGCGCGTCCCGCAGGGTGTGCAGCGTTGCGATCTTGGCGACAAGGAGTCGCGCCATGGCGTGCAGGGAATCGGCCATCGTGTGGAAGTCGGTGCGCGTGAACCGGTCCGGCCAGGTGACCTCCAGGCGCTTGAGGGCGCCGGCGGAGATTTCCCTGCCGTTCTGGCCCTGCGCAAGCCGCGTGATGTCGCTGCTCCTGCTCCTGAGTTCGTGAAGCAGCCACCAACCGTCCTCGTCCTCATTAGGTCGTACGGCCACGACGCCTCTGAGAGGTGTTGCTGGTCGGCTCGGCACAGCGATGTGTGCGCCGTCGGAACGGGTGCTCAGCATCAAGGTGCCGGGAGGATGTGCGTCGCCCTCGTTCGCTGGACTGCTCAGACGGAAACTCTGGACGTGGGGCACGGGGAGGTCGTAGAGATCTCTGGGGGCGATCACATCGGTTACATCGGTGGTGGGTTCTGCGGGCAACGGGGGAAGCGAGCGTTCGGAACCTTTGCCCGTCTTCGGTTTGGCGACTTTCGCGAGCGGCCGTGTCTCCCCCGGCGGAATCGCCGATGCCCAGTCGTCATGGAGAGCGTCGGCCAGTTCCACCGCCTTGCGGGCGGTCTCCTGGTAGAGGGCGGTCATCCCCTCGATGAGGCCGAAGGCCCGGTGGTATGCGGTGACGACGTCTGGCGGAGGCAGCGGAAACAGCATGCGGTGGAGGGTGCCGAGGCTGATGGTGGGCTCGACATGTGTCGTCACGTCCTCGTCGATATGAGCCTTCGCTGTGGGTGTCTGTAGCCAGATACGCAGCCACCGCACTATGTGCGGCTCAGCTCGGATGATGCCGATCGACCTGGTTGCTGTACATCCCGCGTGCTCGGCAGTGACCAGTGCGGAATCGCCCACCCGCCGGACGAGTACGACGGCCAGGTCGCCCTCCTTGAGGGTTGCCCTGCTGGGCGCGGAATTGCCCGGCCGACACTCCTTGGTCCTGGGCGAGAGGATCCTGCCGTTCTGGACGAACGTCGAGCTGACGACTCCTGCGGTCTGTTCGGCAGCCGCGTCGTCGAGGAAACCGGAGGTGGTGTAGATGCGCCTGCGGATCCGCTCGATTTTGATGGAGGTCGTCTGCCAAGCCGCTCTACTCGAGTCGACCTGGTCGGCGTTGGCTTCCATCAGATCTCCTCCAAGACGTCCAGCAGTCGGAGCTCCAGGTCGCGCATCTGCTCAAACTGATCGGCCAGTTCGAGCTTGAGCTGCTCGACCCGGTTCCGTGTGTCCCGCTCGGGGCTGGGAGGCTCCACGGCGTACGAGGTCGGCATCAGGCTGTACTCGCGATCGGCGATCTCCTCGGTGGAGCAGCTTCGGGACCAGCCGGCCGCGTCGTGGTACGGCGCGACCGCAGCACCGTCCTCGGAGAGGCCACGCCAGGCCGCCAGGGTGGTCAGGATCAATGCCGTGTTCTTGTCGCCCAGCCTCCGTGCTCTCGACTCCGGGACCGGTTCGAAGGCTCGCCGCGCGTTGACGAAAAGCACCTGCCGGCGACGGTCCAGGGCACCCCAGCCGTGGCGCGCGCTCTTGTCCCTGTTGAGCACCCACAGACAGGCGGAGGCTTTGGTGTGACCGAACACGCGAGGTGGCAGAGCGATCACGCACTCGACTAGATCGTCGCGCAGGAGGCGTTCGCGGAGCCTTCGGGGGACGGGCTGTCTGCTGTTGGCCACGCTATCGGCCATCAGGAAGACGGCACGTCCGGCCGGAGCCAGCGCGTGCGCGATGTGCTGAATCCACGCGGAGTTGGCGGACCCTCGGGACGGCGGTTCCTCCGGCCACCGGGGATCGGCAGGGAGCGGGGGACCCGACCGGCGGGCGCCCTGCTCCATCTTGTCCTCCGGCGCCCAGTCGCGCTGGTTGAAGGGAAGGTTGGCCAGGATAATGTCGTGGGGCTCGCGCTCGGGCTCCGCGAGGCTGTCCCCGGGCGGGAAGACGTGAGCCGTGATCCCCCGCACCGCGAAGTTCATGCGGGCCACCTGCGAGGTGTGGGCGTGCTGTTCCTTTCCATGCAAGGACATGGTTGGGTTCAGCTCGACGCGTTCGCGGACATAGCGGTGACTCTCGACGAGCAGTCCCCCTGAACCGCAAACCGGGTCCAGCACTCTGTGCCGGTCGCGGGGGACGGCCGCACCGACCATCAGACGCACCATGTCACCCGGCGTGAAGTAGTGGCTGCCGTCTGCCTGGTCCGCCGAGAGATCACGAAGGCACTGGTCGAGCAGCGGCCCGACCCGCTGGGTGGAGCCGATGGCCTGGACGAGAGCGTGCAGTGGTCCTTCGGAACCAGGGGGCGGAACGGGCATCAGGCTCCTCATGTCCACGTCTGCGCTCTGTTCGTCGGCTGCGGGAAGCCAGTGGCTCAGACACTTACTCACGGCAGCGCGGATACCCGAACCGCGCCCTGCTGGCTGCCCCAGCAACCACGACCATGTCGGTACGCCGGTGCCGGGAGCGGCGTGCGCGGTCCGGCTCAGGTACAGCAGCCCGAGGACGAGGCGAGTCGCGTCATGGGCGTTCATCAGCCGCGAAAGGTGCGTGCGGTGTCGGCGCACCTTCGCGAGCACTTCGTCGAGCGAGGAGGGACCCTCGGCCTGCACGTATCCTCCAAGGGCACCCACGTCACTCACGAGCCCACCACACCCAGGGCGCCCATAACCACGAAAAGCAGCGTCAGGGAGCCGGCGAAGGCCAATGCCCCGGTCTTGAAGGCCGCCGTGGGACGCCCTCCCTCGACGATGGTCACGACGCTGCCGACCAGAGCGGCGACAAGCGCCGCGAGGACCGCGATGATCACGTACATCATCCTCAATTGCACGGGTTTCCTTCCTGAGGTCGGGGGATCTCCCAGTGGACGAGTGAGCCGGTGATCCCTGGCTTCAGGAAGGACAGTAGAAGATGTAGGCCACACGCCACTGGGTGCACGCCGTTTGGGATTTCTTTGGACTTGCGTCGAGAGTTCAAGCACTTTCGTCGAGTGCACGTCGTTTGGGATTCAGCCACGAGTCGGTGAGGCGGTGTGTCCAGGCCTTCGACTCACGATCCGAATGGGTAGGCGAAAGGGCCTTGACCCAGATCAGTCGGCGCTCTGCGCAGGTACTGCGTCCAGGACACCTCGACGATGCCGCCCCATGACCACCAAGGCGGCCTGGTGCTAGCCGGATCTCACCTGCGCCGCGCCAGCTGCCTCCGTCGCATCCGCGATCTGAAGCAGCCGGGCCAGCTCTTCCCGCCCGCGCCTGATCAAATCGAACGCCACCGCTGGGTCCGTGTCCGGCGGCAGCGGGGTATCGGTGAAGACATCCGTAAGGGTGTACGGGCCGAGCAGCCACCGCTGCAATGCGCGCCAGTCGACGCCCCGGTCAAGCGGTAGGCCGCCCGCCCACGGCAATGCCTCGTACCGGGTGCCGTCGCTGCCGTTGGCGTGGAGTAGCCCGGAGCGGCGCACGAGACACGGGAAGCAAACGCCGCAGTTGGCGATAGGAGGGCCGCCGCTTCGGCGGGTTGGAGGCTTGCCGCAGCTCAGGGTGGACTCCAGGTCGGACAGGGTGAGCCCCGCGTCACGTCCGGCCTTGCACACCTCGCCTTTCGTGAGCTGTGCCAAGGGGTTGACCACCTGCACTGTTCTCTCCGTGTCACTCACGGCAGTCAACAAGGCGTTCAGACTGCCCAGCGTCCGCGGGTGCACGGAACGCGTGGAACAAGCGGCCGAACGCGCTGGTGTCAGAGGCGGATTGAGGGCGAGCTGGCCGTTCTCGGGGATGTGGACGGTGCCCACCCCGTGCGCGGTGGCAGCGCGGATCGCGCCCGCCGCGTACAGCAGACCACGTGTGCGGGAGGACGTCTCCAGCCGTGCCCCCGAGCCGTCGCCCGCCGGGGTCTGGCTCATCGGCAACAGCAGCACCGGCCGTGCTCTGACCAGCCGTTCGACGGCCTTGTACACCCGCTGCTGGAGACGCAGCAGGCCGATCTCGCGGAACATCACGAGCAGCAGCGGGCCGGAGTCGTCGGCGCCCGAACGGGTGGCGGCCCAGCTGAGGGAATCCAGTCCGCCGGAGAACAATGCGACTTCCGAGGCACGCGGCTCGTCCGGAGAGACGAGCGCGTCCTCGACGTAGTGACCGGTGAGGGGCCGGAAGTCCACATTCCATAGGTCCCCGGTGAGGACTTGGAGGAGCGCGGTGAGGTGGGTACGGACAGCTGCGCTTTCCCACCGCTCGTGTTCCGTGACGGGTACGGCGAGGCTGATGCGGCGGGTCCACCGGTCCCCTTCTCCGGTCCGGCGTACGTACTTGTCCGCGATGAACGCGGCCCTGGCGACGCGGAACAGATCCTCGGCCCAGTCGGAGACCGGACCGGGCAGGTGGTGTCGGCCGGTGATGCGGCGCTCCTTTTCTTGGAAGGCTTCCTTGCCGATCTCCGTCCAGCGGTCATCGCGAGGCCGATCCCCGCGGTGACCGCGCCACCACAGGAAATGGTCGGAACCGGTCATGCCGCCGCTCCCTCTTCTCCGGTGGTCTCCTCAGTGATCAGGCCGAGTATCTTGCCGACCGCCTGCGGTACCAGCGACTCGGCAATCTTGGGCAGCGCGGTCGAGGGATCCTGCGCAGCGCCCACCACCGATTGCGCAGTGTCCACGGCTTGTGCGAGGTCCGTCGCTTCGGCGGACTCCTCGCAGGGGTTCGGCGCCAGGTCCACCACCTTCTCCGCGACCCAGTCGGCGATCCTGCCTTCCGGATCGGTCGCGATGAGCACCGGCACTGCCAGGTTGACGTGCTCGGCAACAGCGGACCGGAGGAACTCCCCCACCATGTCGGCGAAGAACACCTGGTAGAGATCGCACAGGATGTCCCAGGCAAAGCCGCCGCCCGCGCCACCCCCGTTCATGGCGTCGTCCATCTCGGGATGCATGGCCCGGACATCGCGGACCGCCGCGGCCATCCCCCTGCGCACCGCGGCGTCGGCGAGTGTGCCGCCGTCCCCACCGACCTCCGAGACGAGACGTGCGACGAGCGCGTCCTCCGACTCCGCGCCCTCGGCGGCCAGCGACCCCAGGGCCCCGGCGAGCCGTTCACCGGCCGCACAGGCCGTGTCGTACAACCCGAAAGCCGATCGATCGGCACGGAGCGTCTCATGCAGGGCGCTCAGGTGGTCCCCAGCGATCTCCTCCAGCCGCAGATCCGCGTTTCGTGAGTCCTCCCGCCAGCGCGCCAGCCGCCTCCCGGCAGAGCTCCACCGATCGCCGCTCGGTCCCTTCCATCGCGTGGATGTCCCCACATCGCCCCCAACGATGGTGTCCCAATCTGCGCTTCCTCCATGGCATCAGACCGGGCGATCCCCAGGTAGGGCGGAACTCGGCCAGGGCCCCGCGAACCAGCCAGGTGCTGAAACAACCAGGGGTATCACTTCCCGTGACGCCTACGCCTAGATGCGTGACCAGTCGTAGCGCTGAGTCACAGACGCCCTGCAAGTCCCGGTTCGGGGCAGGTCACGGGCTGGCAAGATTGGCCCTTGCGCCGCGTGTCCTGTTGTCCATGCGCTCTGCGGAGCATCGGGCCGACTCGGCGAGGCTCAGCGGAGGGGCAGTCTTGCCGACGACCCGATAGGGACTCACTGACAGCGTCTCAAAACAGCAACATCTGACCGCCTGCACCAGAGGACATCAGTCGCCTGAAGGCCGATTGCCATCCAACTCCGGTCAAAAGTCATCATCCGGCACACGGGCCGCCGACACTCGGGGCGGCCACGCCAGCATGGATTCCGCGGTCGTACACGAGAACCCGGTGCAGCGGAGGGTGAAGCCCATGGCAAAGCTCACGGAGGAGCAGAAGCGCCAACGAGCGGCCAAGCGTGCTCTGCGCTCAGCCCTCGATGCCGAAGCGGATGACCGGCGGCGTCGTGAGCAGGATGAGCGGTGGAAGCGAGAAGGTACGCGTCTCAGCTGGGCGGACTTCGTGGCCGGTGAGCCCTGTCGGGGCTGCGGAGAGCCCATGCAAGACGGGCTGGGGGACTGGTATCCCCTCATGAAGTTGTCCGAGTCGGAGAAGCGTGAGTACGAGGAAGCCGACCGGAGGTTCCGCGAGCGGCACGCCGACTGCCGGGGTGGTCGGTGGGGCATCAGCGGTTCTCGGGTGACGCATTGCAGCTTCTGTTGCCCACCACCGCCGATGGGCCCGAAGCAGCTGGAGAAGCTCGCCAGGCTGTTCGCTTCCTGGCCCTCACGGGAGGAGCGCAAGAAGGACCTCGATACTTGGGACCTCACTCTCCGTTGCGACCATGTGGTGCCCCACATTCAGCATCGCGAGCACAGCCACGTTTCCGCCCGCGTCGTCGACTGCCCGGAATGCGGAGAGCGTCGCGGGGTAGTGAGCAGTGAGCGGGTAGGGCCCGCGTACCGCGACGACGAGACTATCCGTGAGCGGGCGGCAGCTGATCGAGAGCGGCTCGCCCGGGAACTGGCGGCCGCCGAAGCGAAGCTGACCCGTCAGCGGAAGAACGCGGCGGCAATCCAACGGCGCATCGCCGAGCTCCAGGAAGAGCTTGGCAGTGAGCCCTGATGAGACGAAGCGCAGTCAGCTACACCGGGTCGTGTCCCGGCCTCGCTTGCCATGGGTTGGCGGCCGGGAGCCCTCGTGTACCGAGGTGTCAGGGCCTGGCGGCCGAATCACGCCCCGGCCAGTGCTTCGGCGGGGCGGCGTCCGGGCCCGTGATCTGAAGACGCTTCTCCCGCGTCGGGTCGATCGATGTCAGGGAGACGAGGCGTTGGCCGTCGGCTGCTTCGAGTTCGGACAGGGCGTGGGGAAGAGCCGCGCAGACGGTGGCAATCCCCGTGCCCAGGCCCACCAGGCAGCCGTGCTGATGCGCACGATCTCAGCCATGGGGCGGGGCTCGTTCTCGTCGAGCAGCAGCTTCAAGCAACGCCCTGCCGGGGCTCGCTGCTGCCATAGCTGTCGACATACTCGCAGCGCGGTCGGGCTCGGCCAGATAGATGCTGTCCGGGCCCGCGACGAGTTTGTCGAGGAGAGGTGCTCCCACTCGCCAAGGTCTTCCCGGCGGGTGTTCAACGCGCTCGCAGGAGTCACTACGGGAATCGCTACGGGCCGGCACACGTCCGTGGCAATTTCGGCCACCCACCGGCGGCGCCCGTATGCGCCGCGTAACCTCACGGGCATGGGAGCATCAGCATCCGGTGCAGGTCAGGACGCCGACGAGGAGGCGTGGCGGCGACTGAATGCGTATACCTACCTCAGCGCGCCCGAGCGGCTGGAGCATGTCGCGATCATGCGGGTCTTCTGCGGAACGCTGCTGGCGGATCTGGCCGTCCCGGACATCATGGCGAAGCTACGCCAGAGCGGTGGTTCCGCCGCGGGGCTCGACGCCGACACTCTCACAGTCCGGCTGGAACAGCTGGTGACCTGGGGAAACCTGCTGCGCAGCAGCCACACCGTGAAGGCGTCCAGCATCAGCGAGTACCAGCGTTCCCGCTCGCGCTACCAGCTGTCGAAACTAGGCGAACGCATCCAGCGGGACGCCGACGGGGTCCTGGCCAAGGCCGACGCCGCCCGCGAGGTGAGCAGCGAACTGCTGGCCATGGTCGAGCGCGGCCTGCGGGAGCTGGCCGACCTCGTGACCGCGCCGGGCGGCATCGAGCCGCAGGACGGGCTGGAGCGGATCAGCACGCTGTTCGTGCAGTTCAGCGAGTTCGCGGACTCCATACGCGACTTCTACGCCTACCTCGGCCAGGTGCTGTCCCGCTACGACCTGGACAGCGCCGAGTACCAGGGCTTCAAGGAACTGCTCCTGGACTACGTCGAGGCGATCACCGAGGACGTGGCGTTCCGCGCGCCCCGGATCTCGGCGGCGCTGGACACCCTGTGGCCGCACATCCCGGCTCTGCTGGACCGGCTGGACGCCCACGCCCAGGGGCTCACCGGGCTGTCGGCGCAGGGCGAAGGCCGCCTGGAGGTCCGGGTGCAGCGCAGCCGGGGACGCGAGCTCGCGGACTGGGAGGGCCTGCGCGGCTGGTTCAGAGACACCGACGGTCAGGGCAGCCAGGTCGAGCAGTTGCGGGACGCCACCCTGCGAGCGTTGCAGTCGCTGCTCGCCAACGCCAAGCGGATGCTGCGGTCGGCCACCGGGGAGATGTCCCGGCGCAAGGATCTGCTGCGGCTGGCCCGCTGGTTCGACGAAGCGGCACCGCAGGACGCACACGACATCGCCGTCGCCGCCTTCGGACTGTACGGCGCCCGCCATCTGGGCATACCCCCGGCCACCGACCAGGTGGTACCCGCCTACACGAGCTGGTGGACCGGTCCGGTGGTCGAGGTGCCGGTGGCCCTGCGGGAGAGGGGCAGCCGCGCGCAGCGGGGCCGGGCCTCCGCGGTGGAGGACCACTCCGCGCAGAAGGAGCGGCTGCGGGAGGCCGCCCGGCAGCGGGCGACGGCCAGGGCAGCGGCAGCGGACGAACTGCGCAGCGCATCGGGTCGGTTCGCCGACGTACGACTCACCTCGGCTGCGCTCGGGCTGCTCCTGGAGCTGCTGGCGACGGCACTGGGAAACGCTCAGCTCAGGAGGCGCGCCGGCGCGGACGGGGAGGGGACAGCGGGGTTCGACCTGGACTCGGCGAGCAGCGAGGACGCTGAACTGGGTATCCGGCTCACCGTGCGCCGGACGGAGGGCACCCGGACGGTGCTGGACTCGGCAGACGGCGACCTGCTGCTGGACGACTTGGAGTTGAAAATCGGTCGTACCTCGGCGGCGGCCGATGGTGAAGCGGAGGCGGAGGTGAGCGTGTCATGACCCTTCCCTCCACTCACGACGTAGCCCTGGCAGCCGAGCGTCGAACCGCCGCCCGGCTGCTGCTCGCCCATCCCCTAGTCGCGGCCGACGGCCCGCATGCCGACCTCTTCCCTCTGATCCGCAGGCACGCCGACTGGCTGGGCAAACGGTTCCAGCAGGTGCTCGGCTACCGCCTGCTGGTCGACAGCTCCTTCGCCCGGCTGTTCAAGGCGGGGCTGGGGGCGGGATCGGGACACCGGCTGGAGCGCTCCACCGGCACGCCCTTCACCCCGCACACGTACGCCTGCCTCGCGCTGGCCCTCTCCGTGCTGGTGACCGCCCCCGAGCAGATGCTGCTGTCGCACCTGGTCACCGACATCAGGGCGGCTGCCGCCGACGCGGGGATCGAGCTGGAGGAGACGGGCCGGGCGGCCGGGAAGCGAACCCTGGTAGCGGCTCTGCGCCAGCTCGTCGAGTGGGGCGTCCTCATCGAGACCGAGGGCCAGGTGACCGCGATCGCGCAGGAGGCGGGCGGGGAGGCCCTGATCACGGTGGACCGGGAGCTGGCGCGCGTGGTCGTCGCCGGCCCGCTCGCACCGGCCCGGGACGGCGCCGACCTGGTCCGACGGGCAGCGGACCCGGGGTTCAGCGGGCCGCGTACCTATGTGCGCCGAATGCTTGTCGAGACACCTGTCGTCCACCTCGACGAGCTGACCGACGCCGAGCGCGACTGGCTGCGCACCCGGCAGCGCCGGGAAGGTCAGGCTTTCTCCGAACTCCTGGGCCTGGAGATGGAGATCCGCGCCGAAGGCGTAGCGCTGGTGGACCCCGAGGAGGAGCTGACGGATCTGCACCTGCCGGGCACCGGGACAGTCGCACAGGCCGCGCTACTGCTGGTGGAACGGCTCGTGGAGCGGCTTCGGCCCCAGGAACCGGGGCATCCGGCGACCGGCGGAACGCTCGTCATCGGGGTGGCTGTCCAGGACGGCCTGGTGGACGAGGTGCTCGCCGGGCTCATCGCCGAGTACGGGCAGCGCAGCAACTGGCAGCGCGGCTACCTGGAGGACCTCCCCGCCCTGCGGGAGGCCGTGCTGGACATGCTGGTCCGTATGCGGCTGATGGCCCACGCCGGACGGCTGCGCGCCGAGGGCGAAGGGCTGCCGGAGGGGTACGTCGAAGATGTGTCGGAAGGACGCACGGTGACCGATGTCCATGGCGCACGGCCCAGCGGCGACGGCTGGGTGCTGCTGGCCGCAGCGGCGCGCTACGCCACCCTCGTGACCGTGCGCCCCGCTGCGACAGCGTGCCAAGGAACCGACGTGCAAGAGGAGTTGCCGCTATGACCACCGACGCGCGTGGCCTCGTTCCGCTGCCGCGTTCCGGCCCTGCGACAACCGCCGCCCCCGCGACGACCACCGGCACCCGTTTCCGGCTGCACCGGGCGGGCATCCAGAACGTCTGGCAGTACGACACTCAGGACTTCTCCTTCGGCGACGGACGGCTGCTTCTGCGCGGCAAGAACGGCGCGGGCAAGTCCAAGGCCCTGGAGATGCTGCTCCCGTATCTTCTGGACGGCGACTCCCGGGCACTGGACGCGACCGGCACCGGCCGCACCACTCTCGCCTGGCTGATGCTGGACGGGTTCGAGCAGACCAACCGTCTCGGGTACCTGTGGGTGGAGTTCCGGGGCACGACCGACGACGGCAGCCACCGTTTTCTGACACTCGGTGTCGCCATCCGTGCCTCGAAGTCGACGCAGAAGGCGCTGCCGACGTTCTTCGTCACCTCCCTGCGGGTCGGTGAGGACCTGCACCTGGTCGAGGGCGGAAAGCCGCTGCCGGTCGACCGGCTCAAGGAGATTGTCGGCTCCGACAACACGACCGAGCGGGCGGTCAGGCACCGCTCCCGAGTGGCCCGGGACCTGTTCGGCATCACCGACGCGACGCGCTACCGCAACCTCACCCAGCTCCTCCACCGGCTGCGGCGCCCCACGGTCGGGGACCGCATCGAGCACGGGGGCTTGGCCTCCCTGCTCAGCGAGACCCTGCCGGGGCTCGACGAGGACGTGGTCGAGCAGGTGGCACGCAACCTCCACGACCTCGACGCCGTACGAGACGAACTCGGCCGCCTGGAACGCACCGACACAGCACTGCGCACGTTCCTCACCAGTTACCGCGGCTACCTGGCCGGCGTCCTGCGCGCCTCCGCGCAGCGAGTGAGCCACGAGCTGGGCGTCCTCGCACAGCGGCGCCGGGCGGCCGGAGACGCCGCACAGCGGACGAGCGACCTGCGGACGCAGGAGCACGAGTCAAAGGGCCGGTTGGAGACCCTGCGCGACGAGGAACAGGCCGCCCGGACCGACCTGGCCGCCCTGCACGCTAGTCACGCCTACCGCAGCCTGCGCGAACTGTCGGAGCGCCGCGGCACGGTGGAGGCGCTGCACACCGCCGCCGTGGCCGCGTTCACCACCCTGCGCAACGCCCACGACACGGAGGAGAGCACGGCGGAACGGCTGGCCGAAGGGGTCGACCACCTCGGGAGTCGGCTGGCCGAACTTGGCACAGAACACAGGGAGTTGCTGACGCACGCGGAGAAGGCTGGGCTTCCCACCGGCCATCTCGGCGAGACGGTGGCCCTGTCACGCACGGTCCTCGCCCCGGCCACCGAGACGGAGCTGACGACTCCGGATGGGGAGACGCGCACCGTACGGCACCGGTCGGCGGCCCGGGCGGACACGGCCACCACACAGGAAGGACTGCGGTCCTGGCAGAACCAGCTGGAGGATGCCGAGACGGTCGCGAGAAACCGGGCCCGGATGGTCCAGGAAGTGACCCGCCTCATCTCACGGGCCGACGCGGCCCGCGCCGGAGCGGCTCAGGCCGATGCCGAGCGGGAACGGCTGGAGGGCGAGGCGGAAGAGGCCGCCGGCCGTCTCGACGTCAGCCGCCAGAAGGTCGCCGAGGAGAGCGGCACCTATGCCCGCCGCGTCGCTGAGTGGGCGGCGCACACGCGGGCCGCGTTGGGGCCCGACTGCCCGCCGCTGGACGCCGTCCATTCCACGGTCGGCCACGAGACCTCCGCCGACGCGCCGTTCGCGGACCGCACGCTGCCACCCGACATCGACAGCCAGGCGTGGCGAACCGCTCAGGCCGCACTCGAACCGTACGGCGAGGAACTCACCGGACGCCGGGACGCACTGGCGCTCAGCGTCGGCCGACTCGATGAGGAACTTGGCCGCCTGACGGAGCAGAAGCGGGACTGGGAGCAACGTACCGACCCTGAGCCGTCGGCCCCGCACCATCGCGTCGCCGAGAGGACGCCGGGCAGCGGAGCCCCCTTCTACCGCCTCGTGGACTTCGCGGACGACCTGGCACCGGCCGACCGGGCCAGTCTCGAAGGGGCGCTGGAAGCGAGCGGAATCCTGGACGCGTGGGTAAGCGCGGACGGTGTCCTTCTCGACCCCCGCACCCGGGACACCCTCCTCCAGCCCGGTCCCGTGCTGTCGGATGGACCGACTCTCGCTTCGGCCCTGCGCCCAGCCCCTGAACCGGAGTGCGGCGTGACGTCCGCGCGCGTGGAGCGTCTGCTGGCCTCGATCGCGCTCACACCGGCAGCGCACAACTCCGCACACAACGCGGTCTACCACGACGGCAGTTGGCGTCTGGGTGTGCTCAGCGGCCGTCATGACAAGGGCGACACCGAGTACGTGGGCGCCGCCGTACGCGCCGGGACCCGACGGCGCATCCTCGCTGAGCTGGAGGAACGGATCACGCAGACGGAACAGCGGCTGGCCGACGTCCGCGAGGAACTCGCCGTAACCGATGCGATGCGTCGGGCTCTCACACTCGCGGAACGGGACTTCCCCCGGGCACAAAATCTCGCGAACGCATGGAGCAGGACCGAATCAGCCGAGAGGACCCTACGTGACCTGACCACAATGGCGACCCGGGCGGCACGGCAGGCCGAGGAAGCCCGTGCTCTCGCGGTATCGGCGCGTGCCGAGGCGGACGCCACCGCGACCGCTCACGACCTGCCCAGCGACCCCGATGCCTTGGACCGCATTCGCACCGCACTGGCTGCCTTGTTCAGCGGTGTCGGGCATCTACGCAGGGCGGTCGGCGGCACGGGCGAGCGGCTCGGCGCGAATCAGACGGACGCCGAACGGTACGAACGTGCCCGAGAGGATCGCCTGGCCGCGGAGGAGAGCTACCGGGTCCACCTCACCGGACTGCGCACCGCTGAGCAGGACCTGCGGACCCGCGAGGAGGCCATCCGGTCGTCCGAGGAGGAAATTCTTACCCGTGAGCAGGAAACCAAGCTGCGCATCGCGAACGCCGTCCGCGCCCTGCCTGGGGCGCAACGAGCCCTCGATGACCTCCACGACCTGCGCGTGCGCGCGGAAGAGGACGAGAAGCGTCTGCGCGGGACGCTGGCGGACCAGGAGACGGCGGTCATCGACACCGGCAGCGCTCTTCGCGGTGCTCTCGGCCGACCGGAGGTGGTGCTCGGCGCCGGCCTTGACCGGTCCTCGCTGCCCGAGTACGTGTCGGACGATCCCAGCGTGGACGTCCGCAGCCGTCTGCGCGCGCTGCGGGCCCTCGCCGGGGCCGTGGAGCAGGCACTCGGCCGCCCGAAGGGCGAGGTATCGGACAGCACCCTGCTCAACCGGCACACCGATCTGCGCGACCAACTGGCCGGCGGGTTCGACGCGCAGCTGGAAGAACGCGACGGGATCAAGGTCTGCCGACTGGTCGACGACCACGGGTCCCATGACGTCGCGGCCGTCGGCGAGCGGATCGCGGTCCAGGCCGCGGAAGCCCGGGGACGGCTCACCGAACGCGAGCGTGAGGTGTTCCAGCGGTTCCTTACCGGCGAACTCGGCGACCACCTCTCGGCACAGGTCATCACTGCGGCGAACCTGGTCGCGGCTCTCAACGACACCCTGCGGACCGTGCGCACCTCCCACGGTCTCGGTGTCGAGCTGCTGTGGAAGCTGGACGCGGACGTGGACGCGGACGTCCGGGCAGCCGTGGACCTGCTGCGCAGTCCGTCGAGCCTCCGGACGCGCGAGGAGACCGAGCAGCTGCGCGAAGTACTGCAACGCCGGATCGAGGACGCCCGACGCGCCGACCCATCAGCCGGTTACGCCGCCCATCTGCGGACCGCCCTGGACTACCGCGACTGGTTCCGTTTCCACACCTTCGTGGTTGAGGACGCGGCCCCTGGCCGCCGTAGGAAGCTGACCGGCCGGACCGGGCTCAGCCAGGGCGAACAGCGTGTCCTCTCCTACCTCGTGCTCTTCGCCGCGGCCGCCGCCCACTTCACGAGCCTCGCCGAGTCGGCACCGCACGCGCCACGCCTGATCCTCCTGGACGACGCCTTCGCCAAGGTCGACGAGCCGACCCATGGCCGACTGGGCCGTATCCTCGTCGACCTCGATCTCGACTTCGTCCTCACCAGCGAACGGCTCATGGGCAACTGGCCCGAGGTGCCGTCCCTGCACATCTACGAGTGCCTCCGCGACCCCCATGTGCGCGGGGTGGCCACCCTGCACTACACCTGGAACGGTCGGCACCGGCGTCTGGTGTCCGTATGAACGGACTGCCCCCCGCGACCCGCGACTGGCTGACCGGACCGGGACTCACCCGGCTCTGGGAGGGCATACGCAAACGCCTGGAGAGCAACGGTGTACAGGCCACCGGTTCGCTCCGGCTGGCCGCGCTGAACATCCAGGAACGCAACGACCTGTCCCTCCTCCTGGGCAAACCCCTCACCGGTGGCGCCGTGACCGTACGGCTCGACGTGCTAGACGCACGGCTGCGCGCCTCGGCCGCCGGACTCGGCCTCAGGGACACCCTGGAGGAACTCGGCCCGCCCCTCACCGACCGCCGTGCCGTCCGCGCGGACGCGACGGCACGGCGGGAGCAGGTGTGGTCGTCCCTCGCGTCGTCTCTGGACGCCTCCCCGCTCGCCGGCCAGGAATGGCCCAGGCGGTGGTACGACCTGTTGCGCCGGGCCGGGGTTCCGAGGGGAGTGACGCACGATGCGGCGATCTGGACACTCCAGCAGGCGGTCCAAGTCCTCGCCGTTCTCCTCGGTCCTGAACGTAGCGGCAACGCCCTCGGCCGAGGAGAACTCGCCGCCATGACGACCGGCTCGGCGCACGGCCTGGACGACGGCACTTGGCTCGCACGCCTCGTCCAACGCGGTGTCTCCCTCGCCCATGGCACCGAGTTCCCCGACGACGCGGCCGGCCGACGCACTCTGTGGCGGCTGGTGTCCGTAACGCCGGACGAGGTCTCCAGCACAGTGCTGACCTACGGGCTGCGCCCCGCTGGCGAGGGCTGGCGGGAGTGTGCCCTGCGGGAGCGGGCCAAGCATCACGCCGAAACGCACCTGACGCCGCGCGACCTGCACTCCCTGCGGCTACGTCTCCCCGCCGCAACGCTCATCCACATCTGTGAGAATCCGCGCGTGGTGGAAGCCGCGGCAGACGCGGCCTGCGTCCGGCCCCTCGTGTGCACGTCCGGCAGCGCCGCAACGGTGGTCGTCACGCTTCTCGACGCCCTCGCCGCCACAGGTTGTCGCTTCGCCTACCACGGTGACTTCGACTGGCCAGGAATCGTTCTGGCCAACCGGGTCATCCGCCTCTACGACGCCGTGCCGTGGCGCATGGGCACCGCGGATTACGAGCACCTGGCCGCTCGCAGCCAGGCTGAGGGCATCCCTCAATTGGCGCTCGACGGCCAGCCGGTCAGCGCGGACTGGGACCCGGATCTCGCCCCTGCCATGACGGCCCTCGGCGTCGCACTCCACGAGGAGGCCACTCTCGACCTTCTGGTGGACGACCTGTCACGTCACACGTAGGGGCGTCGGCACCATGCTGGGCACTGGGAGCCATCTGGGAGCCGACCCGCTCCCCAAGCCCCTTCGACACCCGCCGAAACCACCCCACACCAACGCCCTGACCAGGCAAAGCAGCAAACCATCCGGTGTCGATCCCGCCCGAACCTCGTTCGAGACGAAGAGTCGTGAGTTCACATCCCGCCCCAGCTGAAGGAACAAGTCAGATCGGGGAAATACGTCCGATGCGCCGCCACCGGGTCAGCAGTGAACAGCCGTAGTTGTTGGTGCCTGCGACGCGGTCAAGCTCAGCAGCGTTCGGGATGCGACCGGAGGCCTGCTCTCGTTGGAGGTGGGCCCACATGATCTGTTCCGCCGGGGGCCTGTTCGGCGGACTGGAGCCCGCCTTGTCCGCGACGAGAGTGACCGCTGGGTCGGGCTCTCGTTCGGTCTCGGTGTCCTGGCCGTCTCGGACTTCGCACTTCGGAGAGTCGCCCCACGGCTGCCACGCGGATGGTCGCTACCGGTAGCGGCGGCCCTGTCGATGGCAGATCGCCGGTCCTGGTGCCACACCTGGCCGTTAGGAGGTCCCACCGAACCACGTAAGTGGCAGAGTTCCCTGGTTCTTTTACCGCTCGGCGGCTCCTCCGAGGCGCGGCAGGGAGCCTCGAAAGGCGGCCCCGTGCGCAGCGGCCGAAGCGCCGGTCGGTTACGTGCGGGCTCGAGTCACCGGCACCAGGAAACTGGTCTGGATGACTAGCTCACCGCTCACCAACGGATCGGTATGTCCCCATTTACCGAGTCCCCCGCCGGGGGCACCTTGAGGAAGGTGCCAGCAGACCCCGCCATCAGCCCAGTCGCTGAGTGCGGGGTCTTCGCATATGTGCGGCCGAACACCGCCGAACGCGGCCCCATGGCAGTGATCACGTTGTAAGGGTCGGAAGAGGTCCGTGGGTCTGGAGGGCCAGGGGGAATCTGGCGCGGCCGCCCCGTTCGAGCACGACTCACAGCATGTGCTGAACAGGGCGTTAACCTCGTCGGCCTGTTCGGCCGTTGCGTGGAGACGGGGGATCCACACCGTCAGCTCCTCCGTGGCGTAGGTGTAGCGGAAGCGCTCCTCCTTGGCGCCCGTGCGCCAAGCGTCGTTGCGGCCTTGGAAGCGGGCCACCGCCAGGCGGGGTGAGGTGACTAGGGTGGCCGGAGGTAGCGAGGTGGGCAGGTTCTGGGTCATGTCTACGGCCACGACGGACATGTCCCAGTCCTTCAGCGCCGCCGCCTCGGCCTTGGCTCGCTCGTCCTCTTGCCGCCAGGTGGGGTGCCGGAATTTTGCGGCGACGGGCCGGCCCGCCGTGCGCCGGGCGCATTGGGCGAGGGGCGCCTTTGAGTGTGCGTCGCCAGGACTTCAGGGGTTTCAGAGCTGCGCTGAAGCGCTGCCATACCTCGTCGGGCAGCCCCGGGGCGATGTCTGCGGGCCTTGGGGGTTCGCCCCTTCGTCCGGTCAGTGCGTCGGGCAGGTCGGTGGGCAGTGCGGTCGGGGACACTCGGTTCACAGGGGGCTGTTGCGGGTGCTGGGCAGGGAGTCGTACGTGGCGTCGACCTCCACCACCGGGAACTGGGCGGCGTAGTGCCACAGTTTCCCCTCAGCGTCACGCGGTCCCGGCGGACAGGGCTGTCTGGTGATGGATGACGCGATGACCCGTCAACCGCTGCTGAAGCTGGGGAGGGCTGGCGTCTCTGGCGGGTGGGGCCGGTGCTTGGCGCGGCTTGCCTGCGCCTTCATTTCGAGCTCTGCGTTTCGTGGGGTTCTTCTCGGGGAAGCTCCCACCTATGGGAGCGCTCCCATCACTCTCTCCCCCTCTAGGACGATGGAGGAAGATCACGCAATGATTTGTCATGTACGCGGCAATTCCTTATGTTGGGCATCTCGCACCCTCGGCCTGCTGGCCGTTGCGCTGCTCTGTCTGATCCCGTGGTCCAGCACCGCGAGCGCCCATGGATCTGTCGTCGACCCCGCGTCCCGCAACTACGGCTGCTGGCTGCGCTGGGGAGACGACTTCCAGAACCCCGAGATGGCACAGTTGGACCCCATGTGCTGGCAGGCGTGGCAGGACGACCCGAACGCCATGTGGAACTGGAACGGGCTGTACCGCAACGGCTCCGCGGGCGACTTTCCGGCGGTGGTTCCGGACGGACAGCTGTGCAGCGGTGGCCACACCGAGGGTGGCCGATACAACTCGCTGGACACGCCGGGCGCCTGGCAGACGACGACGATCGGCGGCAACTTCACCGTCAAGCTGTACGACCAGGCCAGCCACGGTGCGGACTACTTCAAGGTGTATGTGACCCGGCAGGGGTACGACCCCACCACCCAGCCGCTGAAGTGGAGTGACCTGCAACTGGTCGCCACCACTGGCAAGTACGGCCCCAGCAACGACTACTCGATCGACGTCAGCACCTCCGGCTACACCGGCCGCCACGTCGTCTACACGATCTGGCAGGCGTCGCACATGGACCAGACGTACTTCCTGTGCAGTGACGTGAACTTCGGCTGAGCGCCCCACAAGCCAGGCACTCACACCACGACCCCGCCGGACGTTGCCCCTCCGGCGGGGTCACCTCGTGTGGGGCAACTGCCGTGCGACGTAGTTCATGTGCTGGAGATGGCCGACCTGGATCCACTTCTCGGCGTTGCCCGATCCGGCCGAGCCGTCGCCGTAGGCGCAGGTGTGCAGCCAGCGTTCGGCGTCGCTGGAGGTGGTGTCTTCGATGCCGCGGAAGGCCTCGTACGTCACTATGCGCCGGGCCATGGCACGAACGCGGTCGGCCCGGTCGGGGCCTCTGAGGGGCGCTCGGGCGATGAGGAAGTCGTGCGGTGCGGTGTAGCGGAGCAGACCGTAAGGGGGGCCGTAGGGGCGGGCGGAGATGTTCGCGCTGTGTGCGTGTTCCACGGAGTAGTCGCCGTAGAGCAGCGGGCCCGGGAGCTCCGGGCGGGCGGCGCGGACCGTTTGGTGGATCTGCCAGTCGTGGCGTTCTGCGATGCGCGTCGGTCGCACCTCTAAGTGCTCCCGGTCGCGGGGGAAGGCTCCCGCGGTGAGGACGACCGTGCGCCAGGGAACCAGGGCGCCGAGGACGTCGACACCGACGAGGGCGAGTTTGGTGGCTTCGATGGCATCCGTGACCATGCCGACGTCCAGGATGAGGTCGAGCTGGGCCGGGGGGAGGCAGAGGCGGGCGATCAGGTTCAGCAGGTCCGCGGGGCTCGGTTCGTCCCGCACGGTGTCCAACAAGACGCGTATGCCGATCCCTCGTCCGCTGAGGAACGCGAGATCGGCGGCGTAGCGCTGGAGGGTCGGGGCTCGTTCCGGGCCGGTGACCAGGCGTAGCTCGCTTCTGGTCGCCACGTGCCACAGCCCGATGGCCGACGCCTCGACGTGCCGTTCGACATGGACGGGGTCCACCCAGCCGGGGAGGCCGTCCATCGCCCGGATGAGGTTGTCCATGCGTGTGGTGAACCAACGGCCCAGGTCCGGCGAGTTGGTGTCCGGGTCCGTCTCGGGGGGCGCCCCTCTGGTGCGCTCCGGCCCGACGCGGGGGACGACCGTCCACAGCGGTGCGACGCGTCGCCGTACGTCCGCCTCCAGGCTCGCGTAGGCGTCCCATGCGCTCCGGCGCGTCGGCAGTACGGGTACATAGAACGGCTCGACCATGGCGGATCCCCCCTTGGCCCCGCTGAATCGCTCCTGGTTGAAGCGTGAAGAGGGTCGCCCGGCAGCGAAAGGGGGCAATTCCGGCCAGTGATCGCCCATGGCGCATGGGCGATCACTGGCCGATGTGGTTCGCCATGGCGCGCATCGGGCTGCGTGCCGCTCGGCGGATGGGTGACCGCGCCGGGGAGAAGGATCGACGTTGCCTAGTTGCCGGTCAGGTGAGGGGGCACGGCAGGGCCGGGGTCCAGGGGTTGGGGGTGCAGGTCACCAGGGCGAGGGAGAGGAAGGACGTGCGGCCCAGGTAGAAGCCGAAGGAGACGTCCGTGCCGTGGGTCAGGCGGGCGGTGGCTGTGGTGACCAGGCGGGACAGGCGGGCGGTGTCGGCTTCCTGGTGGGAGAGGAAGCCGGGGGCGTGTGCGGTCAGTTCACGGCCCAGCCAGGCGGCGGCGTCCTTCGGTTCTTCGAAGGTGGCGCGGATCAGGGTGGGGGACTTCAGGAGCCAGAGGGACGTTTCCAGTGGCGGGAGCTCCGAGCGGCGGAACGTTTCCAGGAGCGTGCGGTAGCGCTCCTCGTCCTCCGCCGTGACCGGCGGGTGGGGGCGGTCAGGTGGGCGGCGAAGGGCCTCCCGGTCGAACAGCTCCTTCTCGCCCAGCCACGAGTACGCGTGGATGTGCACGCGTCAGGGGTTCCCCCCGGGGGGTTTTCGGAAGGCCCCTGACCGGGTGATGGCCTGCTGGGCGTCCTGTCAGGCCCATTGGTGTTCTCTTACGTCTACCTTTTACCGTGCTACGTCGATTTACTGCGCTACGTCGACCTTCGCTACCTCGTCGTAGAACGACAGGTGGTCCTTGATCTCCGACACCTTCTCGATCGGCTGCGGGTACGCCCACACCACGTCCGGTCGCGGCTCCGTGCCCGCGCCCGCCGGGCCGCGGTAGGTCCAGTAGGCGGCCTCGCCCTTGAAGGGGCAGGTGGTGTGGGTGTCGGTGGGCTCGAAGAGGGTCAGGTCCACGTCCTCCGCGGGGAGGTAGTAGCGGACCGGGAGCCCGGTCTCGTGGACCAGCAGGGGGCGGGTCGACTCCGCTACGACGCGGCCGTCGATCGTGACCGTGACGTGCTGCGTGCCGCGCTCCACGTCCACGCGGTGTCCGCCGCTCGTGCCGGTGGTCTGGGGGTGGGAAGCGGGGGTGGGCATTTCTTCCTGGCCTCCTTGGTGGGTGTGACAGAGGTCATGCCTTTGTCTGTCGCAACGCTCTTCTCGGCGTCCTCATTCCGCGGTGCGGGCCGCCCCGTCCTTTTCCCGTGGCCAGGCCCGGCCCTCCTGGCGTTCCACCTCGCGGTTGAAGCGGGTCAGGACGTCCTCGAAGCGGGCCACGTCCTCCGGGGGCCACGACTCCAGGAGCCGGGACAGGTCGGTCTGCCTGCGGGTCCGTTCCGCCGCCAGGCGGTCCGCGCCCCGCGGGGTGACGCGGAGCTTGCGGGCCAGTCCGCCCTCCGGGTCCGGGATGCGTTCCACGAGGCCGGACCGGAGCAGGGCGCCGGTCTGGCGGTTGACCGTCGATACGTCCAGCTGGAACGCGTCGGCCAGCTGGCCGATGGTCATCGCGCCCTCGGCGTCCAGACGGGAGAGGAGGAGATAGCCGGAGCGGTCCAGGCGGGTGGGGGCGGTGCAGGCCTCATCGGTGCGGCGGTCCGGGTGGGGTTCCTTGTGGGCCGCCCCGCGAGCGGCCGGGGTGGTGTCCGGCTTCGCCGGAGGGTTCTCCGCCGGGGGGTTCTGGTGGGCCGTCGTCTGGCCCCTGCGTTCGCGGGGGGTCAGGACTGAGCACCTGGCCACCAGCATCAGCTCGCGTTCCAGTCGCTCCAGCCGACGATCCAGCACGATTCCTCCTCGCCTCCCCCGTACCCCTCAATGGAAGTGTGCACGATACACACCCTGTGTAGGATGCACATCTCTCATGCGTCCATCAATTTCCTGAACCTTCTTTGGAGGCGGCATTCGCATGCCCCGGTCAGCCCCACCTCGCGTCGCGGAACCTCTGAGCGCCACGCCCTCCGGCACGCCGCTCCCGCGGGAGGTCGGCGGCGGCCTCGTGGCGGTGCTCGCGTTCTGCGGCATCG
Source organism: Streptomyces antioxidans (assembly GCF_000968685.2). Lineage (GTDB taxonomy): Bacteria > Actinomycetota > Actinomycetes > Streptomycetales > Streptomycetaceae > Streptomyces > Streptomyces antioxidans. The sequence continues at coordinate 7,615 of NZ_LAKD02000030.1, read as the reverse complement.
CCGTGTCCGTGATGCAGACGCTGGTCGTTCCGCTGGTCGCCGAGTTGCCCCAGCTGCTGCACACCACCAGCTCCAACGCATCCTGGGTGGTCACCGCCACCCTCCTCGCCGGTGCCGTCTCCACCCCCGTCATGGGGCGGCTCGGAGACATGTTCGGCAAGCGCCGGATGCTGATGGTCGCACTGGCACTGATGGTCATCGGCTCGCTGACCTGCGCCGTCACCTCCGACCTTGTGGTGATGGTGATCGGCCGGGCCATCCAGGGCGGGGCCATGGGGGCCATCCCGCTCGGCATCAGCGTCATGCGGGACGAGCTTCCGCCGCACAAGCTCGGCTCGGCGATGGCCCTGATGAGCTCGTCGCTCGGCATCGGCGGCGCGCTGGGGCTGCCCGCCGCCGCGTTCGTGGCGCAGCACACCAACTGGCATGTGCTCTTCTACGGGGCCGCGGGGCTCGGCGCGATCTCCATCGCCCTCGTGCTCGCCGTCGTCCCTGAGTCCTCCGTCCGCACCCCCAGCCGCTTCGACGCCATCGGCGCGCTCGGGCTGACCGCCGGTCTCGTCTGTCTGCTGCTGCCCATCACCAAGGGCGGCGACTGGGGGTGGACGAGCGGCACCACGCTCGGGCTGTTCGGCGCGTCCATCGTGATCCTGCTGCTCTGGGGCGTCTTCGAGCTGCGTACCGCCAAGCCGCTGGTCGATCTGCGGACCACGGCCCGGCGCCAGGTGCTGCTGACCAACCTCACCTCGATCATGGTCGGCTTCTCGTTCTACGCGATGTCGCTGATCCTGCCGCAGCTGCTGCAGCTGCCGAAGGCCACCGGATACGGCCTGGGCCAGTCGATGGTCATGGCCGGGCTCTACTTCGCCCCCATGGGTGTCTCGATGATGCTGGTCTCCCCGCTGTCCGCGCGGATCAACGCCGCGCGCGGGCCGAAGGTCTCGCTGGTCCTCGGGATCCTCGTGATCGGCGCGACGTACGGGGCGGGGCTCGTCATGATCGACCACATCTGGCAGATCGTGGTGCTGTCCACCGCGCTCGGCGTCGGCATCGGCATCTCGTACTCGGCGATGCCCACCCTGATCGTCAGCGCCGTCCCCGCCTCCGAGACGGGTGCGGCGAACGGGCTCAACACCCTCATGCGGTCCATCGGCATGTCCACCTCCAGCGCGGTGGTGGGCGTGATCCTGGCGCACCAGACCATCGACTTCGGTGGGGTGACGCTGCCGGGCAAGGACGGGTTCAAGGTCTCGTTCCTGGTGGCGTGCGCCGCCTCGGTCGGCGGTCTGCTGATCGCCCTCTGCTTGCCCGGGCGGCGGGGTGCTGAGCGGGGTGCGGGGTGGACGGCGGGCTCGGGGCCCGACGCCACGTCGGCTCCGGGGGGCGATTCGCGTGACTGAGCGCCGTAGTTTGCGTGACTGAGCGTTGTAGTTGGCGGGCGGGGTAGCGTCGGCGTGGCGGGTCCGGCCCCCATACGGGCGAAGTCGACAGCCTCGTGGTTCGTGAGCGCTGTGCTGGGGCCATGGGACCGTCAGCCAGCACCTGTGGGGACAAGCTTGGGCCGGTGTGGTCGCACATCTGTGGGCTAAACGATTTCCTGGTCGTCGCGGGAGAGTCGGGCTGGCTGCTGGATGTCCGGCCCGCTCATCTGATCAAGGAACGGGATGGTGCTTCGGTTTGCTGCGGCCGAGCGGGCAGCAGCGGCTGTGGGGTGGAGGTACACCGTGGTCACCGGCTGGCGTCGTCGGGTGTTGACGGGCCCAGATGCGTTGTCCGCTCGCCGACGAGCGCTGACTGACCGGCTGGGTCTGCGGGCCGAGCTCCTGGAGGGCGTACGTGACCCGACCCCGCCGCCTGGAGGAATGGGTGGAGACCACCACGCTTGCGGCGGCTGCTCGGGCTCATCTCGTCCATTTGCCGTGGCATCGTCGCCTCGCGACCGATCTGGGGACGTGCGGGTGCCGCGCCACACGACGTTGTCGAAGGTCTGGAAGGAGTGGTTCGGGCCGCAAGGGGTCCGGCGGCGCTATGTGCGGTCGGCCGCGGCGGTGGAGACTGGCAGGCCGAAGGTGGTGATCTCGCGCCCTGGTCAGGTCGTGGTCCTGGATATGACTCCGCTGCTGGTCAAGCACACGCATTCGCTGGTCGCCTTCCGTCTGACACCAGCGTCGGACGCCTCGGTGGAGGCGGCGATGCTGCTGCTGGAGCTCCTTCTCGGCTACCGGGGTGTGGATGTCGCGGACCGCGGGGTCGCTCCGGAGGGCGATGCGGAGGGCGATGCGGTCCGGACGCTGGAGGACGGTCTTGAGGATCGGCCGAGGTCCACTCCTCAGGCCCCACACCCACAGCCCGCACCGACCGCGTCAGGCTTGCCGCCGTCGTCCTGCCCGCCACAACAGCCGCCAGGGCCGTTCTCGAGGGCAGGGCTCTGGCCCATCTGCTCGGTGTCGGCCTTGACGGTGTAGACCTCCCAGGGCTCCCCGCCGGGGCCGTGGACCCAGACCTTGTCCTGGAGCGCGTAGCAGCACGAGGTGTCGTTCTCCTCGAACGTGGCGAGCCCTGCTGACCGCCCCGCTGGACGAGGACCAAGCGGTGGAGCTGGCGAAGGTGTTCAAGGCCCTGGGCGACCCGATCCGGCTGCGGCTGCTGTCGATGATCGCCTCCCGGGCCGGGGGCGAGGTGTGCGTGTGTGACCTGACCCCCGCCTTCGACCTGTCGCAGCCGACGATCTCCCACCACCTGAAGCTGCTGCGGCAGGCCGGGCTGATCGACTGCGAGCGCCGGGGGACGTGGGTGTACTACTGGCTACTGCCGGAGATGACCGACAGGCTCGCCGGGATCCTCACCCGTCCGGCAGGGACACCGCTCCCCGAGCGGACCGGGAAGACCGCCGCCGGGGCGGCCTCGTGACCGCCGAAGCACCGCAGACCGGGCCGGTGGCAGCCCGGTTGTCGTTCCTGGACCGGTTCCTGGCGGCGTGGGTTCTGATCGCGATGGCCGCCGGTCTCGGCCTGGAACGGCTCATCCCCGGCCTGGGAGATGCGCTGGCTGAGGTGACCGTCACCGGCGTCTCCCTGCCGATCGCGCTCGGCCTGCTGGTGATGATGTACCCGGTCCTCGCCAAGGTCCGCTACGACCGCCTGGACACCGTCACCCGCGACCGCCGCCTGCTCATCCCCTCCCTGGCCGTGAACTGGATCGCCGGACCGGCGGTCATGTTCGCCCTGGCCTGGCTCTTCCTGCCCGACCTGCCGCAGTACCGCACCGGCCTGATCATCGTCGGCCTGACCCGCTGCATCACCATGGTCATCATCTGGAACGACCTCGCCTGCGGCCACCGCGAAGCCGCCGCCGTCCTGGTGGCCCTCAACAGCGTCTTCCAGGTGATCGCCTTCTCCGCGCTCGGCTGGTTCTACCTCAGCGTCCTGCCCGGCTGGCTCGGCCTGGAACAGACCGGACTCGACATCAGCGTGTGGGAGATCGCCCGCAGCGTCCTGATCTTCCTCGGCATCCCCCTGGCGGCCGGGTTCCTCACCCGCCACCTGGGCGAGAAGACCAAGGGGCGGGCCTGGTACGAGACGACGCTCATCCCGCGCATCGGACCGTTCGCCCTGTACGGGCTGCTATTCACCATCGTCCTGCTCTTCGCCCTCCAGGGAGACGCGATCACCTCCCGCCCCGTCGACGTGGCGCGCATCGCGCTGCCGCTGCTGGTGTACTTCGCCGTGATGTGGGCCGGATCCATGGCGCTGGGACGCGCGGTCGGCCTGGACTACCCGCGGGCGGCCACGCTCGCCTTCACCGCGGCGGGCAACAACTTCGAACTCGCCATCGCCGTCGCGGTCGCCACCTTCGGCGCCTCCTCGGGACAGGCCCTGGCCGGAGTCGCCGGCCCGCTGATCGAAGTCCCCGTGCTGATCGGCCTGGTCCACGTCGCCCTGGCCGCTCGGCGCTTCTTCCCCGCCCCCGCCGTTCAGCCAGCCACCGCTCCGGAAGGTTCCGCCCGTGTCTGATGTCCGCAAGCCCTCGGTGCTGTTCGTCTGCCTCCACAACGCGGGCCGCTCGCAGATGGCCGCCGCCTTTCTCACCCACTTCGCCGACGACCACATCGAGGTCCGCTCCGCCGGATCCGCCCCCGCCGACACCGTCAACCCCGCCGTGGTCGAGGCGATGGCCGAGGCCGATATCGACATCGCCGCCGAAACCCCCAAGGTCCTCACCACCGAGGCCGTTCAGACATCGGATGTGGTCATCACCATGGGCTGCGGCGATGCCTGTCCCGTCTTCCCCGGCAAGATCTACCTCGACTGGAAGCTCGACGACCCAGCCGGACAAGGAGTAGCGGCGGTGCGACCCATCCGCGACGACATCCGCGCCCGCGTCCAGAACCTGATCAACGAACTCACCCCAGGTACCACCGCATGACCACGACCACCGGCGCCCTCCGGATCACCGAGCTCACAGCAGAGCACGCTCAAGATGTGCTGGCGATTTACCAGCTCGGCATCGACGAGGGCAACGCCACCTTCGAGACCACCGCACCCACCTGGGAGGCGTTCGACGCAGCCAAACTGCCCCGCCACCGGCACGTCGCGCTCGACACCGACGGGCGTGTCCTCGGCTGGATCGCCACCGCGGAGGTCTCTGACCGCTGCGCGTACGCGGGCGTGGTGGAGCACTCCGTCTACGTTCACCCCGAAACCCGCCGGCGAGGAGCCGGGGACGCCCTCCTCAAGGCGCTGATCGCGTCGACCGAAGCGGCAGGGATCTGGACCATCCAGTCCGGCATCTTCCCCGAGAACACCGCCAGCCTCCGCCTCCACCAGCAGGCAGGCTTCCGCGTCATCGGCACCCGCGAACGCATTGGTCGCCACCATGGCACCTGGCGCGACGTCGTCCTCATCGAACGCCGCAGCCCGACCATCACCTGACCAAGGGCGCGCTTCCGGTTCCGTGGGCGGTCCTGCGGGCGTTCCGGCTGCCGTTGCCGCTCCCGCCTCTACGGTCACCGAGGGCACGGCCGGGTCCTCGGCCCCGGCGACACCCCGTTCGCCGACGCCCCGTTCGCCGACGCCCCGGCTGTCAGGCGGGGGCGGCGGGGGCGGGCTGACCGGGTCCGTACGGGCCGTCGGCGGGGAGCCGCTGGCCGGTGCGACCGCCACCGCGACCGGGCCCGAGGGTGAGGTCGCGGGGGCAGTGGCCGCCGACGAGAAGGGCGATTTCCCGCTGCCTGCGCTGGCCCCGGGGACACGCTGACCGTGGCCGCCGCCGGGCACCGGCCGTACGCCACCCAGCTCACCGCCGGTGAGCCGGTGCGCGCGGGCGCCGAGCTGCTGGACGCCTCCGGGGACGTGGTCGGCCAGGTCATCACCGGTGCGGACGGGTCCTTCGGCTTCGTGGCGCTCACCGGCGACCACTGCACGGTGGTGGGCAGCGGCCACGCCCCGGCGACCCGCCAGATCACGGTCGGCGGCGCGGCGGGCACCGAGCGGCGGGACGTGGACTTCCTGCTGGGGCACGGCGACGGCGAGGAGTGAGCCCCAGCGCTCAGCGGCAAGGCTCCGGGAGGGCGTGACGTAAGAGGCAGCAGGTAGTGACGTAAGGGGCAGTAGGTAAGGGGCGGCGTCCATGGGCGCTGCCCCTTACTCATTCGTCCTCCTCTGACAGCCCCTCCTCCTCGGGGAGGCTCTCCCACGCCTCGCCCTTGCGGTACAGCTCAAAGCCCTCCTCGTCCGCGATGGACTCCGCCTGGGCACGGCTGCGGAGGGAGATCTCGTACGTATGGCTGTCGACGGTCGCGTGGACGCCCGAGCCGTCGGTGACCGTCTCGATCGAATGCGTCTCGTAGATGACGCGTCCCGGCTCGCACTTGCTCCAGACCACGTGCATGCTCACTGCCATCGGACCCACTCCCGCCGACGAGTCCCCTGGTTTCAGGGTCTCACCTGATCGCCGGGTCCACATGGCCTGACGTGGCTCTCGTGGCCTCCGTACTTCCCCTGGCCTCATCGCCTCCGTCTGCCGGACAGCACCACGTTCGCCAGGGCGAGGACCACCAGCGCGCCCCCGAACCACATCACGCTGGGGACCGCGATCCCGTCCGCCGCCCGGCCGCCGAGCAGCGCTCCCAGCGATATCGCCACGTTGAAGACGCCGACGTACAGCGCCGACGCCGCCTCCCGCGCGTCCGGCGCCGCGTGCAGCACCCAGGTCTGACAGGTCACCGACACCCCGCCGTACGCCAGGCCCCACACCAGCAGCAGTACGGCCGCCCCCGCCGCCGTGGCCCCGGCGACCGGGACCAGCAGCTCGGCCGCCGCCAGCAGGGTGAAGATGACCATGAGGGTGCGGCGCGGATCGCCGTGGGTGGTGGTGCCTGCCAGGAAGTTCCCGGCGACGCCCGCCACGCCGTACGCCAACAGCAGGGCGCTGATCAGGCCAGTCCCGGCCCCGGCGACCTCCTCGAGCACCGGGCGGACGTAGGTGTACGCACCGAAGTGGCCGGTGACCAGCAGCAGGGTGGTGACGAGGCCGGTCCGCAGCCGGACGTTGCGGAACAGCCCCGGCACCTCGCGCAGCCGGATGGCGCCGGTGGCGGGCAGCGGCGGCAGGGTGACGGCCATGGCGGCGGCCACGGCCAGCGACAGGGCGGCGAAGGCGGCGAACGCGATCCGCCAGTGGACCAGATCGCCGATGAGCGTCCCGGTCGGCACCCCGAGCACCGAGGCCACGGCGATACCGCTGAAGATCAGCGTGGTGGCGCGGCCCGCCGATCGCTCGGGCACCAGCCGCACCGCGAGGCCGCCCGCGATGGACCACACCCCGCCGATGCTCACCCCGACCAGCACCCGGGCGAACAGCAGGACGGGGAAGCCGGGCGCGAGCGCGGACAGCAGATTGGCGACGGCCAGCAGTCCCATCAGACCGCACAGCACCGGCCGCCGGTCGCAGCGGCCGACGGTGACGGTGAGCAGGGGGGCGGCGGGCGCGGCGACCAGGCCGGGCACGGTCATGGCGAGCCCGGCCGTGCCGTCCGAGACCGCTAGCGCGGAGCCGATCGAGGGGAGCAGGCCGACTGGCAGCATTTCGGTGGTGACCACCGCGAAGGTGCCTACCGCGACGGCGACGACGGCAGGCCAGGCCCCTCGCCGGGACCCGGCGCAGGCCCCGAGCCGGGCCCCGAGCCGGGCTCTGAGCGGCGGGCGCGCCCCTCGCGGTGACCTGGACGTGCCTGCCGGAGCGGTGAGTTCCGTGCCGTTGGACATGCCCTTAGCGAACAGCTGTGCCCTTGTGGGTACAACGCCGGTGCCTTTCCCCTCCCCGCCCCTTCCCGTAACCAGGGGCTCCGCCCCTGGACCCCCGCGGCCCCAGCCAAAGAGCCACGGGCACGGGGGCACGGGGCCACGAGCCACGGGGCACTGGCCACGAGGGCACGGGTCACCGGCCACCGGGTCACGAAGTCACGGGCCAGTGGGCACCAGACCTAGCCGCGTGGCCACCAGGCCGGGCCCCGGGGCCTGTGGCCCCGGGCGGTCCCTGCCGCGCCGCGGGGCCCCGGGGGGGCGCGCCGCGGCGGCCAGGGCCTAGATGAATGAGTCCGATGTCTGGGTTGGCC
>NZ_LAKD02000003.1 GCF_000968685.2 Streptomyces antioxidans | reverse complement strand
TTTCGCGCCTTCCGGCGTGTCCACCACTTTAGCGAATTTCCCTCCCGACTCCTAATCGGAGCACCGGGTCCTGATTTCGCGCAACGAAACAGAACCCTCTTCGGGAATCGTCGTAGTGGTTGGCCGCTCCGGGGCCGCGGTGACTCGATCCTAGGATCGTGACGACAGCGCTGCCCGTCTCAAGCGGCTCGGGCTACGTTAGGCGTCCCCTCCGCCGGAGTCAAGTTCCGACCTGACGGCGCGTCGAATTCCGGCGGCGCGGGGCGTGGGCCCGGTAGGGGCTCACCGAGGGATCGCCGTCGATCCAGAAGCGCCAGGGGTGGGTCGCGCCCTCGCCACCCACCCCGGTGCGCGGGCCGCTGAGCACCCGCTCGGGCCGGGCGGGGTGGCCGGTGAGTAGGGAGAGCGGGGCATCGGGGCCGCCGCACACATCGCTGCCGTCCAGTCTGCGGTCCACGCCCAGGGCCGTTGCCAGCCGGGCCGGGCCCTTGGCCAGCTCATGGTCGTTGCGCGCCTTCGGCCTGCGCTGATGGGCCCGCTCATGGCCGTCAAGCACCTCGCCCGCGCGCAGCAGCACTCCGCTGGCATGGCCCTCTGGTCCGCAGACCAGGTTGAGGCAGTGCCACATGCCATAGGTGAAGTAGACATACGCATGACCCGGGGGGCCGAACATCACGGCGTTGCGCTCGGTGCGGCCGCGGTAGGCGTGTGAACCGGGGTCCGCCGGGCCCGCGTACGCCTCGACCTCGGTCAGGCGCAATGCGATCGGTCCGTCCGGGGCACGCCGGACCAGGACGCGGCCCAGGAGGTCGGGCGCGACCTCGAGGACCGGCCGGTCGAAGAAGGCACGGTCGAGGGGGGTGCGGTCAGGTCCTGCTGTCACGCGGCCCGAGCGTAGTGGAACGGATATGAACCGGTGGTTGGAGGCGGCGCCGGTCCGCTGGAAGGGTATGAGCCGCGGAACCGTCCAGGACTGTTTCGCGTTTCTAGGTGGCAACAGTGATCGAGTGCGATCGAGTCAAGACGCAGTCGCGTCCTTGAATGGGGAGAACATGGGCTTCAAGAAGCTGCTCGCGAGTATGGGTGCCGGTGGCGCTTCGGTGGAGACGGTGCTGACCGAGGAGAACGTCGTCCCGGGCGGCATCGTGCAGGGCGAGGTCCGGATCCAGGGCGGCTCGGTCGCGCAGCAGATCGAGGGGCTCTCGGTCGGCCTGCAGGCGCGGGTCGAGGTGGAGGGCAACGACCAGGAGTACAAGCAGGACGTGGAGTTCACCCGGCAGCGGCTGGGGGGCGCGTTCGAGGTGCAGCCGGGCGCGGTGCACGCGGTGCAGTTCGGCCTGGAGATTCCGTGGGAGACCCCGGTCACCATGTTCATGGGCCGCCATCTGTCCGGCATGAACGTGGGGGTGACCACCGAGCTGGCGATCGCGCGCGCGGTGGACTCGGGCGACCTGGACCCGGTCAATGTGCATCCGCTCCCCGCCCAGCAGGCGATCCTGGACGCCTTCGGCGCCCTCGGCTTCCGTTTCAAGAGCGCCGACCTGGAGCGCGGGCACATCCGTGGCACCCGCCAGCGACTGCCCTTCTACCAGGAGATCGAGTTCTACGCGCCGGAGCAGTACCGGGGCCTGAACCAGGTGGAGTTGTCCTTCGTCGCGGACGACCGCGAGATGGACGTGGTGCTGGAGATGGACAAGAAGCCGGGGCTGTTCTCCGAGGGCAGTGACACCTACCGGTCGTTCACGATGGACCTGGCCACCTTCCAGGACACCGACTGGGCGGCGTACCTGAACCAGTGGCTGGCCCAGGTCGGCGGCAAGCGCAACTGGTTCTGAGGTCCCTTTGGGCTCTGAGGGCCCTTTACGGACCGGACTTCCGCGCGGGGCGTGCACCGGGGCAGCTCGGTGCGCGCCCCGCGTGCTGTCCCTCAGGGGCCGTCGTCGTAGCGCACCACCAGGGGCCGTCCCCGCGCCGCCCAGTACGCCTCGGCGTCGGCGAGGATGTCCGCCGCGATCGCGGCGGCGTCGGGGTCCGCGTCGCTGAAGGCCGACCAGCCCTGGATGTCCAGCAGGCAGCCGCTGGGCTCGCCGCCCTCGGCCCACCAGGACAGATCGGTGACGCAGTCGGCGAGGGCATCCCAATTCCGCCCGTACCAGTCGGGAAAGCGCAGGTCCCGGGCGCAGCGGGCGAGGAAGCCGTCCTTGTCCGTCACGCCGTCGAGGCGCAGGTGGAGGGCGAGGGTGGGGCCGGTCATGGGCGCCATGGTGCCAGCCCGCCGGGTGGCGGTCTCGTTAGGCTGGCCGCGGAGATGATCCACTGCGACTTCGAGGAGGTTCTCGACGTGTCCGAGCAGAACCGGGCCCCGCTCCCCCACGACTTCCATCCGCCGGTGCCGTCGTTCACGGTGGTGAGCGACGATGTGGCACCGGGCGGCACGCTCAAGTCCGACCAGGTGCAGTCGGCGGGGAACACCTCTCCGCAGCTGCGCTGGGAGGGTTTCCCTGAGGGGACGAAGAGTTTCGCCGTCACCTGCTTCGACCCGGACGCGCCGACGGGCAGCGGGTTCTGGCACTGGGTGGTGTTCGACATCCCGGCCACGGTCACCGAGCTTCCGGCGGGTGCGGGCAGCGGTGGCCTCACGGGCCTGCCCGAGGGTGCCGTACAGGCGCGCAATGACTACGGGACCCGTGACTTCGGCGGGGCCGCGCCGCCGCCCGGGGACGGTCCGCACCGCTATGTGTTCACCGTCTACGCGGTGGACGCCGAGAAGCTGGGCCCGGACGCGGACGCCTCGCCAGCGGTGGTCGGCTTCAACCTGCGGTTCCACACGCTGGGGCGGGCCCAGTTGATCGGGGAGTACGAGGTACCGGCCGCGGGCTGACGCGGCGAAATTGCGTTGTTCTCGGCCAGGCTCCCGGCCAGAGTTGATCCCGGTCCCGCCGATCTCCGGCGCGGGGCCGGGACACCGGGAGGCGGGGGTGGTCGGGATGCGCGAGACGCTGGTTCTGAACGCGAGCTTTGAGCCGCTGGCGACGGTGACGCTGCGGCGTGCCGTGGTGCTGGTCCTCCAGGACAAGGCCGTCGTCGAACACGCCCACCCCGGGCTGCGGGTGCGGGCCGCGGAGGTCGATCTTCCGCTGCCGCGGGTGATCCGGCTGTGCCGTTACGTACGGGTGCCGTTCCGAAGACGTGCCCCGTGGTCGCGGCGCGGGGTGCTGGTCAGGGACCAGCACCGGTGCGCGTACTGCGGCCGCCGGGCGACGACCGTGGACCATGTGGTGCCGCGGTCGCGCGGGGGCGGGGACACCTGGCTGAATACGGTGGCCTCGTGCGCCGAGGACAACCACCGTAAGGCGGACCGGACTCCGGAGCAGGCGGGGATGCGGCTGCTCAGGGCGCCGTTCGAGCCGACGCCTTCGGATGCGCTGCTGCTGGCGCTGGGGGCGGTGGAGCGGGACGGTCTGCCGGAGTGGCTGCCGCTGCCCGCCTAGGGCTCTCCTGATGGTTACCGGGGCCTCCTGAGGGTCCGGGAGGCCGCCCCGCCGCCGTCCGTTCAGTCGATCCTGGGCTGTTCACGGCGCGGGGCGGGCTCCTTACCGGTGCCGCCGGAGGTGCCACCGCCGTTTCCGCCGCCGGTCATCGGGCCGAAGTTGCCGATGGCGCCGCCGAGCCCCTTGAGGGCGTCGCCGATCTCGCTGGGCACGATCCAGAGCTTGTTGGCGTCGCCCTCGGCGATCTTCGGCAGCATCTGGAGGTACTGGTACGAGAGCAGCTTCTGGTCCGGGTCTCCGGCATGGATGGACTCGAAGACCGTACGGATGGCCTGAGCCTCGCCCTCGGCGCGCAGCGCGGCGGCCTTGGCCTCACCCTCGGCCCGCAGGATCGAGGACTGCTTCTCGCCCTCGGCCCGCAGGATCTCGGACTGCCGGACACCTTCGGCCTGGAGGATCGCGGCGCGCTTGTCACGGTCGGCGCGCATCTGCTTCTCCATCGAGTCCTGGATGGAGGTGGGCGGCTCGATGGCCTTGAGCTCGACGCGGTTGACGCGGATGCCCCACTTGCCGGTGGCTTCGTCGAGGACGCCGCGCAGCGCCGCGTTGATCTCCTCGCGGGAGGTCAGGGTGCGCTCGAGGTCCATGCCGCCGATGATGTTCCGCAGAGTGGTGACGGTCAGCTGCTCGATCGCCTGGATGTAGCTGGCCACTTCGTAGGTGGCGGCGCGGGCGTCGGTCACCTGGTAGTAGATGACGGTGTCGATGTTCACCACCAGGTTGTCCTGGGTGATCACCGGCTGCGGGGGGAAGGGCACGACCTGTTCACGGAGGTCGACGCGGTTGCGGATCGAGTCGATGAACGGGACGACGATGTTCAGGCCCGCGTTGAGGGTGCGTGTGTAGCGTCCGAAGCGCTCCACGATGGCGGCACTGGCCTGCGGGATGACCTGGATCGTCTTGATCAGTGCGATGAAGACCAGCACCACGAGGATGATCAGGACGATGATGATCGGTTCCACAGCGGCTCCCCGTGCCCTTCATGCGGCGATTCGGATGGTCGGGATGATCAAGTCTGGCGGTTCCCGAGGATGGAGTCTGTCAGATCCATGGTCGACTCCGCAGCTCAACCGGGGCGTCCTCAACTCTTGGTAGGACACCGCCGGTACGTCTACATGACGACGGCCGTCGCACCGTCGATCTCCACCACGTCGACCTGCTGTCCCGGTTCATAGGCCTGGCCGGGGTCGAGCGAGCGCGCGGACCACACCTCGCCCGCGAGCTTGATCCGGCCGCCTCCGCCGTCGTCGACGCGCTCGAGGACGACGGCCTGGCGGCCCTTCAGCGCCTCGATGCCGCTGCGCAGCTCGGGCTGCTGACTGCGGCTGCGGACCGCCATCGGGCGTACGACGGCGATCAGTGCCACGGAGACGGCGCAGAAGACGACGACTTGAAGCACGATGCCGCCGCCGAACGCGTCAGTGATGGCACCGGCCACAGCACCGACCGCGACCATCCCGAATTCGGGCATCGCGGTCAGCACGAGCGGGATGCCCATTCCTACGGCGGCGATCAGCCACCACACCCACGGATCCACATGGTCATGGTAGTTGTCCCAAGTCGCCGAGGACAGTGGGCGGATCACCTGTCGGTGGCACGTCGGGCGCAGGGGGCGGACATCAGGTCAGCGGCAGGCCCTGGGCGGTCCAGCGGTCGCCGTGGCGCTCGACGACCAGCGGGAGGCCGAAGCAGCGGGAGAGGTTGCGGGAGGTCAGTTCGGTCTCGACCGGGCCCGCGGTGAGCACCTTTCCCTGGCGGATCATCAGAACATGGGTGAAGCCGGGGGGGATTTCCTCGACATGATGTGTCACCATGATCATCGATGGGGCGAGCGGGTCGCGGGCGAGCCGTCCGAGGCGGCGGACGAGGTCCTCGCGGCCACCGAGGTCGAGTCCGGCCGCGGGCTCGTCGAGGAGCAGCAGTTCGGGGTCGGTCATCATGGCGCGGGCGATGAGGGTCCGCTTGCGCTCGCCCTCGGAGAGGGTGCCGAACTTCCGGTCGAGGTAGTCGGTCATGCCGAGGCGGTCGAGGAAGGCGCGGGCGCGGGTCTCGTCGACCGCGTCGTAGTCCTCCTGCCAGTGGGCCGTCATGCCGTACGCGGCGGTGAGGACGGTCTGCAGGACGGTCTGGCGGCGGGGGAGCTTCTCGGCCATGGCGATGCCCGCCACGCCGATGCGGGGACGCAGCTCGAAGACGTCGACGCGGCCCAGGTGCTCGCCGAGGATCCGGGCGGTTCCGGTACTCGGGAAGAGATAGCTGGAGGCGAGGTTGAGGAGGGTGGTCTTGCCGGCGCCGTTGGGTCCGAGGATGACCCAGCGCTCTCCCTCTTTGATCGACCAGGAGACCTCGTCCACCAGAGCCCGCCCATCGCGGACCACCGATACGTCCAGCAGCTCCAGAACCTCGCTCATGAGCGCGTTGTCTCCCATTGCAGTCTCGAGTCGTGCGTGCGCCTGTGGGCGCAGCCCCCTGAGGAAAACCTACGCCACACGTTGTCGGTGGTAGTCCCTAGGCTGGTGCCATGCTCGATGAACCACGTTCAGGGCGCCTCGCGGCTTGGGGAAATGCCCTTCTCGCCGGACTTGTCTCCCCCGATGAGGCGGCGCATCGCATCGCGGGTGAGGACGCGTCGCACCGGGTGGCCGGGGTTCCTGGGGAGTCCGGGCAGGTGGGGCTCACATTGGCGCTGGGGCGGCTGCGGGCGCTCGGGGCCAAGGGGCTGCGGGTGGCGCTGCCCATAGCGGGGCATCCGCTGGGGCTGAGCGGTCCTCCGGAGTTCAACGCCCATGCGCTGGACGCGGGCGAGGCGGTGATCGTCACCGGGGCGGCGCTGGGCCTGGTGCCCGAGGTGTCGGCGGCCGGGCCCGAGGGCGATCAGCACATCGAGGTGGTGTGGCGGTGCCAGGCCGTGCGGGAGGCGCCGCCGGCCGATGTGCCGTCGCTGGGCGAGGCCGAGCGGGAGCTGGCGGAGGCGCTGCGGGAGGCCACGGAGGTGCTCTCGCGGCTGAACGTGGCGGGGTCGGGCCCGGTGGCCGAGGCGGCCCTGGAGGCGTATCGGGCACGGGCCGAGCGGGGGCGCGAGGTGCTGGCCCCGGGCTATCCGCCGCGGGCCATACGGGTGCTGGAGCTGGCGCAGCGGGTGGGTGCGCTGGTGGACATCGCGCATATGGCGGGCGGGGACGGCCGGGAGCACGGCGGGGCGGTGAGCGCGTCGGAGATCACGGCGCGGGCCGAGGCGCTGCGGCCGGTGGAGCGCACCTCGCGGCGGGCCCAGGTGGCGGCGTACAACGCGTACGTGGAGGAGCGGGAGCGGGGCGGTCTCTGACGTTCGCGGGGACCGGCCTTCCCGGAGGCCGACATGGGCCGGCCCCGGAGGCGGGTGCCTCCGGGGCCGGCCGGTGGTGCGTCGGGATGTCCCGCCGAGGGCGGTCAGACGCAGGGAACGCCGAACGCCGGGTTCAGGGCCCCGATGACCGAGATGGTGTTGCCGCAGACGTTCACGGGCACGTGGATGGGCGCCTGAATGTTGTTGCCGGAAACGACACCCGGGGAGGCCAGCGCCCCACCGTCGGCCTGGGGGCCCTGGGCGGAGGCGACACCGGCACCGGCGACGGCGATCCCGCCGGCCACGATCGTGAGGGCAGCGAACCTCTTGATGTTCTTCACTTCTCAAGACCCTTCATTCATCAGCGCGTCACCGCGGCGGTACGCCGCGGTACGCCGTGAAGAACGGCCCGGCCGATGGCGAGTTGCGCTGTTCGAGTGATCGCCACACGTTGGTGTGATTGCACGGAGAAACGCTGTTCATGCCCCGATCCCGTGCCGTACCGCCCACAGGGCGGCCTGGGTGCGATCGGCGAGGTCCAATTTCATAAGAATATTGGACACATGGGTTTTCACGGTCTTTTCGGATAGCACCAGCGTCCGGGCGATCTCCCGGTTGGACCGGCCGTCCGCTATCAGCGCCAGCACCTCGCGTTCGCGCTCGGTGAGCGACCCGCCGCGCCCCTGGCCGCCGCCCTCCTCCTGGGAGAGCAGCGCGAGGGCCACCTCGGGCTGGAGCAGCACATGCCCGGAGTGGACGGACCGGATGGCGCGGGCCAGCGCCTCGGGGTCCACGTCCTTGTAGACATAGCCCGCGGCGCCCGCGCGCAGGGCGGGGACCACGGTGCGCTTCTCGGTGAAGCTCGTCACCACCAGCACCCGGGCGGGGTTGTCGAGGTCGCGCAGGGTGCGCAGCGCCTCGATCCCGTCCAGGCCGGGCATCTTCACGTCCATGAGGACGACGTCGGGGCGCAGCTCCTCGGCGCGGGCGACGCCCTCCTCGCCGTCCGACGCCTCGCCGACCACCTCGATGTCGTCCTGGACCTGGAGGAAGGTCCGCAAGCCGCGCCGCACCACCTGGTGGTCGTCGACGAGCACCACCCGAATCCGTCCCGGGTCAGCCACCGGGCACCTCCATCTCGATCGCGGTGCCCTCGCCGGGCGCCGACTCCACCGTCAGACCGCCGCCGACGCCGCCGGCCCGGTCACGCATCGACACCAGTCCGAGGTGGCGCCCTGCGCGCCGTACGGCCGAGGGGTCGAATCCCCTGCCGTCGTCGGCGACGCGGAGCCTGGCGCCCTGGCCGGACCGGGCGAGGGTGACGTCCACCTGCCGGGCGTCGGCGTGGCGCAGCGCGTTGTGCAGGGCCTCCTGGGCCACCCGCAGTACGGCCTCCTCCTGGGCGGCGGGCAGCGCCCGTACGCCGTGGCAGGAGAAGGTGACACGGGCGGAGTGGGCCCGGTCGAGCACCTGTACCTGGGTCCTGAGGGTGGCCACGAGGCCGTCCTCGTCGAGGGCGGCGGGGCGCAGCTCCACGACGGCGGAGCGCAGCTCGTCGGCGGCCTCGGCGGCGAGCAGCGCGATCTGCTGGAGCTCGTCCTTGGCGCGGCCGGGGTCGCGGTCCACCAGGGCCGTGGCGGCCTGGGCGGTCAGCCGCAGCGAGAAGAGCTTCTGGGAGACCGCGTCGTGCAGCTCATGGGCGAGTCTGGCCCGCTCCCCCGCGATGGTGAGCTCGCGGCTGCGCTCGTAGAGCCGGGCATTGGTCAGGGCGATGGCGGCGTGCTGGGCCAGGATGGACAGCAGTTCCTCGTCCTCGGCGGTGAAACCGCAGCCGCCCTCGGGCTTGGGGCATCGCTTGTTGGCGAGGAATACCGCGCCGAGAACTTCATCGCCGTCGGCAATGGGAAGTCCCAAGAAATCCGACATAACGGGATGAGCCGCTGGCCATCCCTCAAAACGGTCATCCAGTCGCACATCGGCGAGCCGCTGCCGAGTGGCGTCCTTGAGCATCGCGGCGAGAATGCCGTGCTGCCGGGGTAGCGGACCGATGGCCTTCCACTGCTCGTCATTCACCCCATCTACTACGAACTGGGCGAAACCTCCGTGATCATCCGGGACCCCCAGAGCGGCATACTCCGCATCGAGCAGCTCACGGGCGGACACAACGATGGTCTTTAGGACATCACGGACTTCCAGATGTCGGCTCATAGCGAGCAGCGCGGCGCTCACCCGACTCAGCCCGGCCTCGGCTCCGCCGCCCCGTCCTTTCGTCATGGGCATTACCGTACCCACCGCCATCCGGTGGGCATATCGGCCGGTCGGCGGCCACCTGATAAGACCTGAGCCCTAGGTCGAACGGCGCACACAAGACCCCCGAAGGGGCTGTCGCAGGGGTGGAAAATACAAACACCCTGAGCATTTGCGCGGGCACAGCGCGCAATATGGGAAGCTCCGCGATGTGAGCCCGGACACACGACCTAAATCACTTACGAACGTCCTTAGTGGACGTTTCATAGGCGACTGAGCGGGGATGACGGCCGTCCACATGGGCATGAGTGGCCTACTTATCCACTAAGCAGCATCGTATGTCACGCCTTTGCGACAGCTTTTTGCGGCAGCTAAGAATTTCACCCAGTCGCACGGCGCCGTAGATCCAGGAACGGCGCTCTGCGCGCCGATTTGGCCTGCGACTCAAGCGATTGGAAGAGGTCTACTCCGCCATGCCCCTGCCCAACATCCCCGGTTACAACCGTCTCACCAAGACACACAAGTACTCCGCCGCCGGAATCGCGGCCGCCGGTGCGGCCGCGATAGCCTTCGCGGTCGTCCCCAGCGGTGACGCCGGCGCCAAGACCACCGCCCAGGACCTACCGGACAAGCCGGTCGCCCTCACCTCTCAGAAGGCCGACGCCCAGGCCCACCACGAGGTCCTGGAGAAGCAGTCCGCCCTCGCCGCCCAGCAGGCCAAGGAAGAGGCCGCCAAGAAGGCGGCGGCGAAGAAGGCGGCGGCGCAGGCCGCGAAGAAGAAGGCCGCTGAAGAGGCCGCCGCGAAGAAGGCCGCCGAGGCCAAGGCCGCCAAGGAGCGCGCCGCCAAGCAGACCGCGAGCCGTTCCGCCACGCGCATCGAGACGGTCGCCGCCGAGAAGAAGAAGACCTACCCCGACAACCTCGACGGCTGGATCCGCGAATCCCTCGACATCATGAAGGAGAAGGGCATCCCCGGCTCTTACGAGGGAATCCACCGCAACATCATCCGGGAGTCCGGCGGCAACCCGCGCGCCATAAACAACTGGGACATCAACGCCCAGAACGGCGTGCCCTCCAAGGGCCTGCTCCAGGTGATAGCCCCGACCTTCCAGGCGTACCACGTCGAGGGCACCTCCTGGGACGCCTTCGACCCCGTCGCGAACATCACCGCCGCCTGCAACTACGCGGCCGACCGGTACGGCTCCATGGACAACGTGAACGGCCCGTACTAAGCCTGAACGGCCGGTCAGGAACCCGGCGTTGCGACGCGACGCCGAAAGGGCGACGGCGCCCCCTGTGTGCGAGGGGTGCCGTCGCCCTTTTCCGTCTGTTCCGTGGCCGGGTCTCCGTGCCGGGCGACTTCGTGGCCGCCCCGGCGGCTACTTGCGCATGACCTCCGGCTCATGGCGGCGCAGCAGCCGCGCGACCGTAATACCGCACACGATGCCCAGGACGATCAGCACGACCATGTCGATGCCCCACTGGGTCGTGGTGTGCTCCCACAGCGGGTCGGTGTCCAGGGGCTTCTTGCTGTCCCACGGCGCCATCATGTGACCGGAGCCCGGGCCGAGGTCCAGCGTGGCACCGGCGGCGCCGATCGCCCAGCGGGACGGCATCAGCCAGGCGAACTGCTCCACGCCCGGCGATCCGAAGATCTTGAACAGCACACCGGTGAAGACCACCTGGACGATCGCGAACATGACCAGCAGCGGCATGGTCTTCTCGGCGGTCTTCACCAGGGACGAGATGACCAGGCCCACCATCATCGAGGTGAAGCCGATCGCGATGACGGCCACACAGAGTTCGGCGGCCGGGGGCATCAGCAGCCCCTCTTCGGGCAGTTTGCGCGTCGAGAGACCGATGACGGAGATGATGACGCCCTGGCAGGCGGTGATCACACCGAGCACGATCACCTTGGACATCAGATACGCGGAGCGGGACAGGCCGACCGCCCGTTCCCGTTCGTAGATGACCCGTTCCTTGATCAGTTCTCGTACGGAGTTGGCCGCTCCGGTGAAACACATGCCGACCATCAGGATGAGCAGGATCGTCCCGGCGGCCTGGTTGAACGAGCCCTTCGGCGCGAACTGGAGGCCGAACTTCGCCGGGATGACGACGCTCACCGCCCCCAGCACGGCGGGCAGGATCACCATCAGCCCCATGAAGCCCTTGTCGGAGCCGATCACCGACAGATAGCGGCGGATCAGCGTCCACAGCTGCGAACCCCAGCTCTGTGGCTTCTGCATCCGGGTCGAAGGCGCCTGGACATGGACCGACTGCGGGGCGACGGAGTCCAGGTCCGCGGCGTACATCTGGTAGTGCTGCGAACCGCGCCAGCGGCCCGCCCAGTCGTAGTCGCGGTAGTTCTCGAACGCGGAGAAGACATCCGCCCAGCTGTCGTAGCCGAAGAAGTTAAGCGCCTCGTCCGGTGGGCCGAAGTAGGCCACCGAGCCGCCCGGCGCCATCACCAGGAGCTTGTCGCACAGCGCCAGCTCGGCCACCGAGTGGGTGACCACGAGCACCGTACGGCCGTCATCGGCCAGACCGCGCAGCAGCTGCATGACATCGCGGTCCATGCCCGGGTCGAGACCGGAGGTCGGCTCGTCCAGGAAGATCAGCGACGGCTTGGTGAGCAGCTCCAGCGCGACCGAGACCCGCTTGCGCTGACCGCCGGAGAGGGCGGTGACCTTCTTGTCCCGGTGGATGTCCAGCTTGAGCTCGCGCAGCACCTCATCGATCCGGGCCTCGCGCTCGGCCTCGGCGGTGTCACCGGGGAAGCGGAGCTTGGCGGCGTAGCGCAGGGCCTTCTGGACGGTCAGCTCCTTGTGGAGGATGTCGTCCTGGGGCACCAGACCGATGCGCTGGCGCAGCTCGGCGAACTGCTTGTAGAGGTTCCGGTTGTCGTAGAGGACATCGCCCTGGTTGGCCGGGCGGTAGCCGGTGAGCGCCTTCAGCAGCGTGGACTTGCCGGAGCCGGACGGGCCGATGACCGCGACCAGGGACTTCTCGGGGACGCCGAAGGAGACGTCCTTGAGGATCTGCTTGCCGCCGTCGACCGTCACGGTCAGATGGCGGGCCGAGAAGGAGACCTCACCGGTGTCGACGAACTCCTCGAGGCGGTCGCCGACCAGCCGGAAGGTGGAGTGTCCGACGCCGACGGTGTCGGTGGGGCCGATGGTCTGCTGCCGGACCGGCTGGCCGTTGACATAGGTGCCGTTGTGGCTGCCGAGGTCACGTATCTCGAAGCGGCCGTCGGGCAGCGCCTGGAACTCGGCGTGGTGGCGCGAGACCTGCAGATCGGAGACGACCAGGTCGTTCTCCAGCGCACGGCCGATGCGCATCACCCGGCCGGCGGCCAGCTGGTGGAAGGTGGTCGGGCTGCGGTCACCCTGGGCGGTCGCGGTGCCCAGATTGCCCTGCGGGGCCTGGGACTGCGGCTGCTGGTACGGCTGGGCGGGGGGCTGCTGCGGCGGCTGATGGGGCGCCTGCTGCTGCGGGATGAACGGCTGCTGCTGGTGCGGGGCCTGGGGCTGCTGCCAGGCTTGGGGCTGTGCCGGGGGCTGCCCATGGGGTTGCGCGTGGGGCTGCCCTTGGGGCGGCTGCCCACCCTGCTGCGGCCAGCCGCCGGGCGCGGGCTGCTGCGGCGGCTGGGCGGGGGGCTGCTGACCCTGGTGGGGGGCCCGCTGACCCTGCGGGGGCATGCCCATCGCCGCCTGCTGGCCGTACGCGCCCGCGGCGCCCATCGAGGGGGCACCGCCGCCGGAGACGCTGAGCCGGGGGCCATCGGTGGCATTGCCGAGGTGGACGGCGGATCCAGGGCCGATTTCCACCTGTTGGATTCTCTGGCCCTGCACATAGGTGCCGTTGGTGGAACCCTGGTCCTCAATGATCCAACTGCGCCCACCCCAGCGCACCGTGGCATGGCGCCAGGAGACCCTGGCGTCGTCCAGCACCATGTCGCCCTGCGGGTCACGCCCCAGGCTGTACGACCTGGATGGATCAAGTGTCCAGGTCTGTCCGTTCAATTCCAGTACGAGTTCCGGCACTCCATGCCCCACTAGTTGTCCCCCGAGGTACCCCCCTGACACAGGGAGTCTAGGGATGGCGAACATCCTGAGGAACTATTTCAGGCTCAGTCCCTTCACCGGAAGTCGGGCTTTGACAAGACCGCATCTCGGGCGTCGTTGACTCATCCGAAAGGCCCTCGGAAAGTGGTAAGCGCTGACGGATAGTGCGGATCATGGTTTATCCGGGCAACTCGCGACGATCGGGGGGGGCGGCGGTATGGGTGCGAGCGACGGCGTACGAGTGCCCTGGGGACCCGCGCTGCTCGCCGCGCTCGCCTCGGTGAGCTGGGCGTTCCTGGCCATGGTGGGGATCGCCGCGCTCGGTCTGCATCTGATCGGCGCGGACGGTGCGGGCGCGCTCGGGCCGATGGCCGCCGCGGCGACGGTGCTGGCGGTCGGCGGTTCCGTCACGCCGTCCGGCGATGTGGGCGTCTTCGGCCTTGAGGGCGCCCAGGCCCGCGCGGCCATCGACCTCGCGCCGCTGGGGGTGAGTCTGGTCGGGGCGCTGCTGTTGGGCTGGCTGTTCGTACGGTCGCTGCGGGGCGCGGGGGCGGTGATCGGCCGGGCCGAACTCGCGGCGCGGGCGGGCCTGGTGACCGTGCTCTTCCTGCTGCTGCTCGCCGGGCTGACCTGGGTGGGCAACGATACGGTCACGATCGACGGTGCCACGCTCGTACGCCGTGGCCTCGGTACGGAGCACCCCGAGGACACCGAGCACGATCTGCTGAGCCAGCTCCCCGAGCAGCTGGGCGATATCGCGGACATCGGCGGCGGGCTGCTGCCTGACCGGCTGTCCGACCTCGTCGGCGCGAAGGCGTCCGTCGGCTTCACCGTGGCCCCAGGCCGCTCGCTGCTGGGCGGCCTGGTGTGGGTCGTCGCCGTCTTGCTGCTCGCGCTGCTCGCCTCGCGCCGTACCCCGCTGCCGCGCGGCGGGCAGGCGCTGCACCGCACGGTCCGCCCGGCGGTCTCCGCGCTGTGCGGGGTGCTGGTGCTCGCGGTCGGCGCGGGCCTGGTGGCCGGGGTCTACGCGGCGGTCGGCGACGACCATCCGGGGCTGGTGCTCGGGTCGGCGCTGCTCGGCGCGCCCAACGGGGTGTGGATCGGCATACCGCTCGGGCTGTTCGTCCCCTGGTACGGCCGGGTGAGCGGCGCGCTGCGGCATGTGCTGCCCGACCCGGTGGACGATCTGCTCGCCGGGCCGGGCGGGGACCGGATCACGGTGGGGCGGCTCGCCGAGCTCGACGGCCGGGTCTGGCTGCTGGTGGTCGCGAGCGTGCTGCTGGTGCTCGCCGCGGGAGTGCTCACCGCGGCCCGTACGCCCGTGGCGGGCTCCCGGCCGCTCGCCTTCGCGGGGTGGTGCGCGCTGCGGCTGGGCGTGGTGACCGCGCTCGCGCTGCCACTGCTGGTGGGGCTGACCCAGGTCTCGGCGGGGGCGAGCCTGTCCGTGCTCGGCTTCGACGCCTTCGGGGCGGGCATCGAGCTGTACGGGAACGCCCCGCTCGCACTGGCCCTGGGCGCGTTGTGGGGCGCGGCGGCGGGTGCGGTCGGAGCGCTGGCGGCATGGTCAACGGGGGCGGCGGGACGCCGGGCGGTGGCGCTTCCGCTCGTGTGATCCGGACGAGCGGGCTGACGGCCCGGACGGCCTCCGGGGACGGGCGGCGGACGCGGCGTATGACACCGCGCAGGCCCCGGGGACCGGGCGGCGGGCGGGGCGCATCACGCCGCGCAGACCCCGGGGATGGGGGCGGGCCTGGCATGGGGCGTTGCCGATCAGGCGTGGGTGACATCGTGGCGACCGGGACATGAACGTTCCGCCTCGGAGGGCCGTCCACGGTGTGGGCTGCCGCGCACGGCCCGGACGGGGCCGGATACGGTGGGAAGACCATGAGCGCATCGCGGATCCCCCCCGTCACCACCGTTCCGGACGATGATGTCCCCACCCTCCTTGTCAAGATCTTCGGCAAGGACCGCCCCGGTATCACCGCCGGACTCTGCGACACCCTCGCCGCCTATGGCGTGGACATAGTCGACATAGAGCAGGTCGTCACCCGGGGCCGCATCGTGCTGTGCGTCCTGGTCACCCCGCCCAAGGCCGACGGGTCGGAGGGCGATCTGCGGGCCACCGTGCACAGCTGGGCGGAGTCGATGCGGCTCCAGGCCGAGATCATCTCCGGCCGGGGCGACAACCGGCCGCGTGGCACGGGCCGGTCGCACGTCACCGTGCTGGGGAATCCGCTGACCGCCGAGTCGACGGCCGCCATCGCCTCCCGTATCACCGGTACCGGCGGCAATATCGACCGGATCTTCCGGCTGGCGAAGTATCCGGTGACGGCCGTGGAGTTCGAGGTGTCCGGCGCCGCGACAGAACCGCTGCGCACCGCGCTGGCCACCGAGGCCGCCGATATCGGCGTCGATGTGGCCGTGGTGGCGTCGGGGCTGCAGCGCCGTGCGCAGCGGCTGGTGGTCATGGATGTGGACTCCACCCTGATCCAGGACGAGGTGATCGAGCTCTTCGCCGCGCACGCGGGCTGTGAGGCAGAGGTCGCCGAGGTCACGGCCCGGGCGATGCGTGGTGAGCTGGACTTCGAGCAGTCGCTGCACGCGCGGGTCGCGCTGCTTGCGGGGATCGACGAGTCCGTGGTGGAGAAGGTGCGCGCCGAGGTCCGGCTCACGCCCGGCGCCCGTACGCTGATCCGCACACTGAAGCGGCTCGGCTATCAGGTGGGCGTGGTCTCCGGCGGCTTTACGCAGGTCACCGACGACCTCAAGGAACGTCTTGGGCTGGACTTCGCCTCCGCCAACACCCTGGAGGTCGTGGACGGCAAGCTGACCGGCCGGGTGATCGGCGAGGTGGTGGACCGGGCGGGCAAGGCCCGGCTGCTGCGGCGCTTCGCGGCCGAGGCGGGGGTGCCGCTGGTGCAGACCGTCGCGATCGGCGACGGGGCGAACGACCTGGACATGCTGAACGCGGCGGGCCTCGGCGTCGCCTTCAACGCCAAGCCGGTGGTCCAGGAGGCCGCGCACACGTCCGTGAACGTGCCGTTCCTCGACACCGTGCTGTATCTGCTGGGCGTGACCCGCGATGAGGTCGAGGCGGCGGACGCGCACGTGGACTGACGGGCCCCGCCCGGAACGCGCACCGGCCCCCGCTCCCCCGTACGACGACTACGGCGGGGCGGGGGCCGGTGCGTGGGGACGTTGCGACAGCGGGGCCGGTGCGCTGCGGCGCGGCATCACGCCCGGGGCGGCAGGCCCAGCGGATCAGCCGGGAGCACAGGGCCCGGCGGGCTCACTCGTGGGGCGCCCAGAAGCTGGTCAGCCGCCCGCAGCCGATCTCGACCGACTTCCACGAACCGCTGACGGTCACGACCGCGAACGCGGAGGTGGGGAAGGCGCCGCGGTCCATGCGCTCCTTGGCGTCCTCATCGGCCTCGCCCGCCAGCGCGTCGGCGAGGCCGTGCATCCCGGGGTTGTGGCCGACGACCAGCAGGTCGGTGATGTCGTCCGACGTCTCGTTGATCACCTCGATGAGCTGACCGACCGGGGCGTCGTACAGCCGCTCCTCGTAGACGGTCTTGGGGCGCCGCGGCAGCTCGTGGACCACCAGCTTCCAGGTCTCGCGGGTGCGCAGCGCGGTGGAGCAGAGGGTGAGTTCGGGGGTGAGACCGGCCTCCGCGATCCGGCGCCCGGCGAGCGGGGCGTCATTGCGGCCGCGCTCCGCGAGCGGGCGCTCATGGTCGGCCACCTGGGGCCAGTCGGCCTTGGCGTGTCGAAGGAGGACAATCCTGCGGGGCACATCGACGCTCATGCGTCCCAGCTTCGCATGGATCGGTGCACGAGGCGCAGGGTGTTGGAACGACCTCGTCAAACGTGAGCACACCCGCTGTACGGCGGACACAACTGATCTCCACCGCCTACGGTGGTCACGGTGCCACCTCTCCTAAGGCCCGCCGCACCAACTCCACGACCTGCGAGACCGGCCCCGAGCCACCGCTGTCGGCGTGGGCGTCGGTGGGTCCGGTCAGCAGGACCAGCAGCGCCGCGAAGGCCACGGCCGGGAGGGCGACCGCCCACCACGGCAGCCGGGTGCCCATGCCGCTGTCCACCGGGTGCGAGTGCCGGGTACGGGTGCGGGCGGACATGGGATCGCCTCCGGGTTCGCCGAACGTGTCGATGGTTCGACGGTACGGAGCGGGCGGGGCGTCTCCCATCCGGTGAGCCACCCAGTTCCCCCTGAGCCCTGCCCCCTAGGGGATGGTGGGGCCAGCCCCACCATCCGGCCGCCACACCAGGTCAGGGCGAGGCGATGGTGGCGATCACGCCGATGATCACGGTGATGCCCAGCATCACACCGAAGATGACGAGGAGCTTCTTCTGGCCGTTCTGGGGGTTCTCATCGAGCACTGGCATGGCAACAGTGTCCCATCCCCGGTACGCGAGACCGGTCAGCCCCGGCCCTCTTCAGGCTGCGTCCTCGTGTCACGCCCCGTTCCCCGTCAGGCCTCGTCCCGGTCAGGCCTCGTCCCGGTCAGGCCTCGTCCCGGTCAGGCCTCGTCCTCGATGTGGCGGTCGCGCCCGGCCAGTACGCCCGCGACGATCTGCGGCACCATGAGCCCGGCCATCAGCGCGATCGGCTGCCCCCAGCCGCCGCTGTGCTGGTAGAGCACGCCGACCAGCAGCGGGCCCGGGATGGACAGCAGATAGCCGACGCTCTGCGCGAAGGCCGACAGCCGGACGACGCCCGCGTGGGTCCTCGTCCGCATACCGATCATGGTGAGGGCGAGCGGGAAGGCGCAGTTTGCGACGCCGAGCAGCAGGGCCCACGCCCAGGCGCCCCCGGCCGGGGCCAGCCACAGCCCGGCGTAACCGGTGAGCCCGAAGACGCCGAGGACGACGACCAGGACGCCCTGGTGCCGCAGCCGGGCGGCGATCCGCGGCAGGGCGAAGGCGAGCGGCACGCCCATCGCCATCATCACGGCCAGCAGCAGACCTGAGGTGGAGGCGGAGACCCCCGCGTCCCGGAAGATCTGCGGCATCCAGCCCATGGAGATGTACGCGGCGGTGGCCTGGAAGCCGAAGAAGACGGCCATGGCCCAGGCGAGGGGGCTACGGGTGATGGGCATCGCGGGGGCGTCGGCCGGGGCCCCGGCGGACGCGTCCGCGCCCGTACCGCCCACCGCTGTGCCACTCGCGCCCTGGCCACTCGCGCCCGGACCTCCTGCGCCTGGGCCTCCCGCCGCCGCGCCGATCGCCGCCGCGCCGCCCGCCCCCGCGCGGGCGAGGAACAGCCAGGGCACCAGCGCCACCGCGGCGAGCAGCGCCCACGCCCCGAGCCCGGTCCGCCAGGAGCCGCCCAGTGCGTCGCTCATCGGGACGGTGGCCGCCGCCGCTGCGGCCGTGCCCAGCGAAAGCCCCATCGAGTACAGCCCGGTCATCGCGCCGACCCGGTCCGGGAACCAACGCTTGACGATCACCGGCATCAGGACGTTGCTCACCGCGATCCCGGCCAGGGCGAGCGCACTGGCGGCCAGGAAGACCGGTGTCCCGCCGGCGAAGGGGCGCAGCAGCAGACCGGTGGCGATGGCGGCGAGCCCGGCGCAGACGACGGCCCCCGGCCCCCAGCGCCGGGCCAGCCGGGGGGCGGTGAGCCCGAAGAGCGCGAAGCAGGCCGGGGGCACGGAGGTGAGCACTCCGGCGACGGTGCCGCTCATCCCGAGGTCATCGCGGACCTCCTCTAGCAGCGGACCGAGGCTGGTGACAGCGGGGCGGAGATTGAGCGCGGCGAGTATGAGCCCTGCCGCCATGACCCGGCCGCGCCAGGGCGAGGCCGCGCGGCGCGGTCCTCCCGGGTCCGCCGGGCGGGGCGCGGGGGCGGCGGTCTCGGGCGGCGCGAGGTCGTCAGACGGGGACGTATGCATGCCGACCATCATAGAATGATGGGATGAATGCCCGTCCAGTGGATAGCAACCCCCCGGTAACGGCCGGACGGCATCATGGAGAAGTCGTCCCTCCGCCCAGCTCGGACCGCCTCCGCACCCACACCAGCTCACACGCACGCACAGGAGAGTCATGCCGCTGACCTCGCCCCGGCGCTCCGCCCTCGCCGACCAGGTGATCGCCCAGCTGCGCGCCCAGATCACCTCGGGCGAGTGGCCGGTGGGTTCGCGGATCCCCACCGAGCCCGAGCTGGTCGAGCAGCTCGGGGTCGCGCGCAACACCGTACGGGAGGCCGTGCGCGCCCTCGCGCACAACGGGCTGCTGGACATCCGCCAGGGCTCGGGCACCTATGTGCTGGCGACCAGCGAACTGGCCGGGGTGATGCACCGCCGCTTCGCCGCCGCTGACCCCCGTCATGTGGCCGAGTTGCGCAGCGCGCTGGAGACCAAGGCGGCCCACCTGGCCGCGGAGCGCCGTACCGAGCAGGACCTCAAGCAGCTGGACGCCCAGCTGGACCGGCGCGAGCGGGCCTGGGGGGCGGGCGACCCGGACGCCTTCGTCGAGGCGGACGCCACCTTGCACATGGCGGTCGTGGCCGCCGCGCACAACGATGTGCTGGCCGAGCTGTACGCGGACCTGGGCGCGGTGGTACGGGACTTCCTGCGCGCGGACGTCGACAGCGGGATGGGCCCGGACGCCTACGTGGACCACGGACGGCTGGTGGAGGCGATCCGAGAGGGGAACGGGGAGCGGGCGGCGGCCGAGGCCAGCACCCACCCCTTCGGCTGCCGTTTCCGGGGCCGCTGAGCGACCGGCCACGGACGGATGCGTACGCGGTGGCCCCCGCGCTCAGCGGTGGCTCACCCAGGCCTTCCGTATCTCCTTCCAGCAGCGCTCGGCGAGCCGCACATACTGGGCCGGGCCGACCTCCACCGGGCGGGCGTCCATGTCCGGGTCCCACCAGTGGGCGCATTCGACATGCAGCTGCACCCGGTCGGCGCGGGGATTGGGGTTGAAGCAGCTGGCCGTGGCGTGCGAGCCGCGCACCGTGGTGCTGCAGGCGGCCTCGCGGTGCCGGGGCCGGTCCTGCGCGGCGGAGCTGGAGGCGGCGATGACCAGACCCACCGTGGCGACGAGCAGCACCGCGGCCGCGACACGGCGGGTCGTACGCATGCGGGACCTCCTCGGCCGTGCCGCTGGCGCTGGACGCATCGGGAGTACCGGGGGCACCGGGGTATGGGGGTACGGGGGAATCGGCCGTATCGGGCGTTACGGGGCGTATGACTCCAGAGTGCGTGTGCCCACCACCCGTACGCGCGCCCTGCTCCCCCGAACGGGTGAACACGGACGCGGAACGGCCGCCGCCCCGGACCCGCGGTGCGCGGGAGCGGGACGGCGGCCGTCGCACGGAAACGCCGTGGGCGCCGCCGCGGGCTCAGGCACCCATCATGTGCACACCGCCGTCGACATGCACGATCTCGCCCGTGGTGCGCGGGAACCAGTCGGACAGCAGGGCCACGACACCGCGGCCGGCGGGCTCCGGGTCGGTCAGGTCCCAGCCGATCGGGGCCCGGTGGTTCCACACGTCCGCGAGCTCCTCGAAGCCGGGGATGGACTTCGCGGCCATGGACTTGATGGGCCCGGCGGAGACCAGGTTGCAGCGGACGTTCTGCTCGCCGAGGTCGCGGGCGAGGTAGCGGCTGGTGGACTCCAGCGCCGCCTTGGCCACGCCCATCCAGTCGTACTTCGGCCAGGCGAACTGGGCGTCGAAGGTCAGCCCGACGACCGAGCCGCCGCGCGGCATCACCGGCAGGCACGCAGTGGTGAGCGCCTTGAGGGAGTAGGCCGAGACGTGCACGGCCGTGCCGACGTCCTCCCAGGTGCCCTCGAGGAAGTTGAACGCGCCCTGCGGGCCGAAGGCGATGGAGTGCACCACGCCGTCGAGGCCCACGCCCTCGCCCAGGTGCTCGCGCACCTTGTCGGCCAGGCCGTCCAGCTGCTCCTGGTTCTGCACGTCGAGCTCGATGACCGGGGCGGGCTTGGGCAGCCGCTTGGCGATCCGCTCGACGAGGGAGACCCGGCCGAAGCCGGTGAGGATGACCTCGGCGCCCTCCTCCTGGGCCAGCTTGGCGGCGTGGAAGGCGATGGACGCCTCGGTGATGACGCCCGTGACGAGGATGCGCTTACCGGCGAGAATTCCACTCATGACGTTCAGTGACCCATGCCCAATCCGCCGTCGACGGGGATGACGGCTCCAGTGATGTACGCGGCCTCGTCGGAGGCCAGGAAGCGGACCGAGGCGGCGATCTCCTCGGGCTGCGCGTAACGCGCGAGCGGTACCTGCTTCACGATGTTCTCGCGCTGGTCGTCGTTGAGCGCGCGCGTCATGTCCGTGTCGACGAATCCGGGCGCGACCACATTGACGGTGATGTTGCGCGAGCCCAGCTCACGGGCGAGGGAGCGGGCGAAGCCCACCAGGCCCGCCTTGGACGCGGCGTAGTTCGCCTGACCGGCCGAACCCATCAGCCCGACGACCGACGAGATCAGCACCACCCGTCCCTTACGGGCCCGCAGCATCCCCCGGTTGGCCCGCTTGACCACGCGGAACGTGCCGGTGAGGTTGGTCTCGAGTACGTCGGAGAAGTCCTCCTCGGTCATCCGCATCAACAGCTGGTCGCGGGTGACCCCGGCATTGGCCACCAGGACCTCGACCGTGCCGTGCTTCTCCTCGATCTCCTTGTACGCCTGCTCGACCTCCTCCGGCTCGGTGATGTCGCACTTGACCGCGAGGAAGCCGGCCGGTGGCTCACCGGACCGGTAGGTGATGGCGACCTTGTCGCCAGCGTCCGCGAAGGCACGGGCGATGGCGAGGCCGATGCCGCGGTTGCCTCCGGTGACGAGAACCGAGCGGCTCAAGGGACCACCTTCTCTTGTCGATCTCTGTCGATGTTCCTGCGGGACGTCACGGCGCGTGCCGACCCCTACCCCCGCAAACTATCGGGCCAAAGCGCTCGAGGAGGAATCGGGCACCCACAGGGGCGCGTGCCCCTCCCTGTCGACTTCCTACAGAAGCCCGGTGCTCACTCCGGCGGGGGCCCAGTGGTCACCGGGCCCCCGCCGGACGCGATCGCGCCCTCTCCGTCACCCGGCCGCGCGTCACCAGCGGACGGCCGTGAAGTCGATCGGCCGGGGCCGCAGCAGCGCCGTGCGCTCCGCCAGCGCCCGCAGTCGCCGTGACATCTCGTCGGCGTCCAGACGGCACCGGTCCCCGTGCCCCGGCAGGATCCACTCGCACCGCAGCCGTCCGGCCACCCTCGTCAGTGAGGCGGCCAGCTCCTCAATGGAGTACCAGGTCACGCTCTCCGCGACGGCCAGATCGCCGATCGCGCGCGACCAATAGATGCTGTCACCGCTGAAGCAGTACCGGTCGTCCGCGAGGTAGAGCACACTGCCCCGGGTGTGGCCCGGCAGTGGATGGGCCGTGACCCCCTCGCCGATCTCCACGGGCTCCGTCCCCCGGATCACCCGGTCCGCGTCGGGCGCCGCGTCCAGGTCGCCCTCGTGGATCCACAGCCGGGCGCCGAAGTGGTCCGCGTAGCGACGGCCGTGTGCGGCGTGGTCGCGGTGGGTCAGCAGCACATCGGTGACGGGGCCCGGCGCCGCGTAACGCCCGGCCAGCTCGCGGCTCCAGCGCGGCGTGTCGATCATCATCGCCGTGCCGGACGGCCGCGGCAGCAGAAAGGAGTTGGCCCCGGCGGTGTGCTGGGAGTTGTGGCCGCAGATCAGCACCCCATCATCCAGCGCCATGGGGAACGGGTCGAACGCCCGGACCGGCTGGCCGGACGCCTGTCGGATCGAGCGGGTGGGGCAAGCGAAGACGGCCGCGTGCAGGCGCCGCGTCTCCGCCTCATCGCGCGGCTGACGCACGATCTCCGACTTCCCGCCGACCTCACTGATCAGCTCGGGTGCCAACTGCCGGGCGACATCGCAATTGGTACAGCGCTGGTCCACGTACCAGTCGTCCATGACCGCTCCTTCCAGGGATACGGCCCTGCGCTGGACCGCCCTTCCAGGGTCGGCCACCCGCGGACAAAACCGGTAGACCCCGCCGATCTTGTACTTCCCGGCCAGGACCTCTCTCACCGACCCGTGGCCCCCCGGACGAATGACCAGAAAATGCCCGTCATTTACCCATTGAGATCCATCGAGACTCATCGATACGCATCAAGACGCATGCTTCGCGATCTCTTGACGAGTTTGGTTCAGACCTTTAAGTTCACCTCGCTCATCTGCGAAGTTCACCCCCCACCCGCGACAGCGGCATCAGCCGCACAGCGAGGAGCGCACATGCCGGAGAGCCCGGAGAGCAGAGACATCACGTCCAAGAAGACGAAAGCGTCCGTGGCCATACGGCTACTGGTGCTGCTGGCCACGCTGTTGGGGCTGGCGGTCGCGCCCGTCCACGCGACGGCGCGCGGCACGGCCGCGCCGTTCAAGGTGCTGGCCCTGTACAACGGGACGTGGGACGCCGCCCACATCAACTTCGTCCACGAGGCGAACGACTGGTTCCCGAAGCAGGCCGAACAGAACGGCTTCACCTATACGGCGAGCAACGACTGGAACCAGCTCAACGACATCGGGACCGACGACTACCAGGTGGTGCTGTTCCTCGACGACCTGCCGCAGTCCGCCGCCCAACGGGCCGGATTCGAGCGCTATATGCGCGCGGGCGGCGCCTGGATGGGGTTCCACGTGGCGGCGTTCACCACCGAGGCGCAGAGCTGGCCCTGGTACCACGACGAGTTCCTCGGCAGCGGCAACTTCACGTCCAACACCTGGGGCCCGACCACGGCCACCCTGCGGGTCGAGGACCGGACCCACCCGTCCACCAAGGCGCTGCCCGCCACCTTCACCTCGTCGGTCAGCGAGTGGTACAGCTGGTCGAAGGACCTGCGGCAGAACCCGGACATCAAGATCCTGGCCTCCATCGACCCGAGCAGCTTCCCGCTGGGCACCGACCCCGACCAGACCTGGTACGACGGCTACTACCCGATCCTGTGGACGAACAGCAAGTACAAGATGCTGTACGCGAACTTCGGGCACAACGCGATGGACTACGAGCACAACACCCCCCTGTCGTCCACCTTCGCGAGCGAGACGCAGAACCGGTTCCTGCTCGACGGGCTGAAGTGGCTCGGCGGTGCGGGGTGACCCCAGCCTGAAAACCCCCGGCACAGGCGGCCGCTCCGGGCAACCGGGGCGGCCGCCTTTCCATCACGCCGCGTCGCACGGCGGTCACCACTGGTGTCAGTCACCTGTGCGAAGATGGCCCGCATGTTTGGGGGAGGGGACAGCAGACCACCTGGTCAGGCGGGCAGAACGACACTGGCGGACCTCGTTCGCCAGGAGACCGCCGCGCGGATGCCGGAGCGGGAGAAGTGGGCGGCGCTACGGAAGGCGCGGCTGTACTTCCAGCGTCCGGAGGAGCCGGGCTTCCTGGTCTCGGAGACCGCCGAAGGCGGCCCGCTCGTACCGGTCTTCACCTCGCTCGAAGGGCTCGCGCGCTTCGCGGGGGCGTGCGGCTGGGCGTCCACGACCGTCGAGGACCTGGTGGGCCTGTTGCCCGAGGGCGTAAGGGCGCTGGTGGATCCGCTGGGCGAGCGCCCCTTCCTGCTGGACGCGCGGACGCTGCGCGACACGGACGGCCAGGAAGCGGAAGGCCGCGAGGAGGGGGCAGAGCGTGGCGGATCCTGACGCCCGGAATGTGCACCGCGCCCCCAGCGAGGGCGGTGAGCACGGCAAGTACGGCGGCAACGAGGGTGCCGACGGCTACAAGATCGAGATCGAGTCGGTGAAGGGCCTGATCGCCCCGCTGGAGGAGTCGGTCGTCGGGGCCCGTGCCGTGAAGAACGGCCAGGAGAAGCTGGCGGCCCATCTCCAGCACTGCGGCGCGCCCGAACTCCTGGAGTCGGGCAAGAACTTCCTCAGCGCATGGGGCTTCGGCATGGGCGAGCTGGCCGATCACGCGGACGCGGTGGTGGAGCGGCTGTACGAGGCGATAGCCGGGTACATGCTGGCGGATCTGATGCGGATCAAGGACTTCTGGCCCTCGGACGCGAACATGGCCAAGCTCCCCTCGGGCGCGGCGGGCACGTGGTCGTGGGAGCACGTGGGCGCGCCGGAGATGGAGAAGCGCCCGGAGGACACGGCGCTGTCGAAGTTCGCGCGCGGGTTGCAGCGTGAGTACGGGGACGAGTCCTGATGGGCGATCCGGACGCGGGGCGGCCCCCGCAGATACGGATACCGGAAGACGCGGGGCCCGAGGATCTGATCCCCGGCAATCCGGATGACATCGACGATCTGGTGCTGGAGCTGCGCGCGTACGCGGGCGCGTTCCAGGACGGCAAGGACAAGCTGCGGCCGCTGGAGCTGACGGACTGGTCGGGCGAGGGCGCGAGCGAGTTCCGCAAATCGGTCGACCGGCTGCCGAAGGAACTGACCTCGGGCCATGACCAGTTCACCCATGCGGCGAGTGCGCTGGCGGCCTATGCCACCAAGCTGCGGTCGGTGCAGAAGCGGTGTGAGCCGATCATCGAGGAGGCGGACGCGGCGCGTGCGGCGTCCAAGGCGCACGGCAAGAAGGTCGAGTCGTACAACGACGCGGTGACGCGCGGCGACGAGCAGCTGCCGGAGAAGCCCTCGGAGACCGATCCTGGCGTCTCCGCGATGGAGGGGTGTATCGGTCGGCTGGACAAGCTGATCGAGGAGCTGCAGCTGGTCGTCGACGCGTCGAAGAAGAAGATCGACAAGGCGGCGGAGAAGGCCCCGGACAAGCCGAGCAACTGGCAGAAGGTCGGGAGCGGCCTCAAGGACGGGCTGTGGAAGGTCCACCACGGCATCCTGGGCGTGGCCGAGCTCCCCGCCTCGCTCATCGAGGGCGACCCCCAGGGCTTCGCGATGCAGCTGGCGGGCATGACGGACGGTGCGGCGTACGCGGCCCAGCACCCCAAGGAGTTCGCGAAGGCGGTCACGAACTGGGACATGTGGTCCAAGAACCCGCTGCGCGCGGCGGGCGAGATCACCCCGTCGCTGCTGCTCGCCCTGGCCACCGGCGGTGCGAGCGTGCTGCGCAAGGAGCTCCGTACGGGCGGCACCGCCGCCCAGCGGCTGGCGGCCCGCAGACGGGCCCTGGGCCGGGACGGCGAGGCGTCGGGACGGGCGGACAGCGAGGGCACGCACGACCGGCACGCGCGCGACAGGAACTGCGAGGGCGACCCGGTCGACATCGCGACCGG
This sequence comes from Streptomyces antioxidans, assembly GCF_000968685.2. Classification (GTDB taxonomy): domain Bacteria; phylum Actinomycetota; class Actinomycetes; order Streptomycetales; family Streptomycetaceae; genus Streptomyces; species Streptomyces antioxidans. Next base: position 26,574 of record NZ_LAKD02000003.1, on the reverse strand, counting down.
CGAGATGGTCCTGCCGGCCACGGACGTGTCACTGCCCGGGGCGCTCCCCCTGGTCCTGGAGCGCACCTTCGTCTCCGGCCACACCTGCGGCGGCTGGTTCGGCCGCACCTGGGCGGCCACGCTGGACCAGCGGCTGGAGCTGGACGCGGACGGGATCGTGTTCGTCACGGCCGACGGGATGGTGCTGCGCTACGGGGTGCCGACGCCGGGGGAGGACACCTATCCCGCGCGGGGCCCGCGCTGGCCGCTGCGGTGGGACGGCGCGGCGGGCGGCACGATGCGGATCGAGATACCGGAGCAGGCCCGCACGCTGCGCTTCACCCCGCTGGGCGGCAACGGCAATGAGCTCCCTCTCGAGGCGATCGAGGACCGCAACGGCCGGACCATCACCTTCGCCTATGACGAGGACGGCACCCCGCGCGAGGTGGCGCACTCCGGCGGGTACCGCATCGCGGTCGACGCCGATCCGGAGCTGGCGCGCGTCACGGGGCTGCGGCTGCTGGGCGTAGGTGGCGGGGAGGGCGAGGGTGGCGGGGGCACCACGCTGGTCTCCTTCGGCTACAACGGCGCGGGCGACCTGACCGAGGTCTTCAACTCCGCCGCCGAGCCAATGCGGTTCACCTACGACGACCAGCACCGCGTCACCTCGTGGACCGACCGCAACGGCACCAGCTTCGGGTACGTCTACGACCACCGGGGCCGGGTGCTGCGCACCATCGGCTCCGACGACATGATGACCGGCCGCTTCCACTACGACGCGGCGGCCCGCACCACCGTCTACACGGACTCGCTCGGCCACCGCGTCACCTATGTCTTCGACGAGGCGTACCGGACGGTGGCCCGCACCGACGCCCTGGGCCACACCACCCGCACCGAGTGGGATCCGGGGGCGCGCCGCCTGCCGCTGTCGGTGACGGATCCGCTGGGCCACACCACGCGCTACGCGTACGACGACTCCGGCAATCTGATACGTGTCGCCCGCCCGGACGGCACGGTGGCCACGGCCGCGTATGACGCGTACGGCCTGCCGCTGGAGGTCCGGGAGCCGGACGGCGCCGTGTGGCGCCACGCCTATGACGAACGGGGCAACCGCGTCCGGACGACGGACCCGACGGGCGCGCGGACGCACTACGCCTACGACGGTTCGGGGAACCTGACCTCGGTCGTCGATCCGCTGGGCCATGCGGTGAACGTGGTGTGCGACGCGGCGGGCCTGCCGGTCGAGGTCACCGACGCACTGGGCAATACGACCACGGTCCGCCGGGGCACCCATGGCCGCGTCACGCGGGTCACCGACGCCCTGGGCCAGGTCACCCGCCAGGGCTGGACCATCGAGGGCAAGCCCGCCTGGCGCATCCGGCCGGACGGCAGCCGCGAGACCTGGACCTGGGACGCCGAGGGCAACCTCGCCGAACACACCGACCCCGCGGGTCACACCACCCGCCACACCCACACCCACTTCGACCTCCCGGCGACCCGGACGGACCCGGACGGGGCGACGTACGCCTTCACCTACGACACCGAGCTGCGGCTGACGGCGGTGACCAATCCGCAGGGCCTGAGCTGGACCTATGCCTACGACGGGGCCGGGCGGCTCACCTCAGAAACCGACTTCAACGGCCGTACGCTGTCGTACGAGCACGATGCGGCGGGCCGCCTGACATCCCGGACGAACGGCGCGGGCGAGGCGCTGGCCTACGCGCGTGACGCGCTGGGCCGCACGGTCGCCACGCGTACGGCGGACGGCACGGAGACGGCGTTCGCGTACGACGCGGCGAGCCGTCTGGCGCGGGCGGCGAACCCGGACACGGAGCTGAGCCGCACGTATGACGCGCGGGGCCGGATTCTGACGGAGACGGTGGGCGGCCGTACGACGTCGTACGCGTACGACGCGGCGGGCAACCGCACGGAGCGGACCACCCCGAGCGGCCTGCGCTCGACCTGGACGTACGACGCGGCGGGCCGCCCGACGACGCTCACCACGGCGGACAACGTGCTGAACTTCACCCATGACGCTGCGGGCCGGGAGGTGGTACGCACCTTCGGCGACGATGTGACCCTGACCCAGGCGTGGGACGCCCTGGACCGCATGACGGGCCAGACCGTCACCGGCCCGGCCAACGCCCTCATCCAGCACCGGGCGTACGCCTACCGCCCGGACGACCACCTCACCGAGATCCGCGAACTGACCTCCGGCACCCGCCGCTTCGACCTCGACCCGGTCGGCCGGGTGACGGCGGTCCACGCCCACGGCTGGACCGAGACCTACGCCTACGACGCGGCGGGCAACCTGACCCATGCCACGGCTCCGGGGCATGAGGCGCCCGGCGACCGCGAGTTCACCGGCACGGTGATCCACCACGCGGGCCGCACCACGTACGAACACGACGCCCAGGGCCGCCTGACCCACCGCACCCGCCGCCTCCTGAACGGCCAGACCCGCACCTGGACCTACACCTGGAACGCGGAAGACCGCCTCACCGACGCGACCACCCCGGACGGCGCCCGCTGGCACTACACCTACGACCCGCTGGGCCGCCGCACCGCAAAACAACGCCTCGCGAAGGACGGCACGGCCACCGACCGCCTCGAGTTCACCTGGGACGGCACCCGCCTGGCCGAACAGACGGCGACCGACGGCACAACGCTGACCTGGGACTACGCCCCAGACACCCACCGCCCCCTGACCCAAACCGAGCACCAAGAATCCGGGACCCGCTTCCACGCGATCGTCACGGACCTGGTCGGCACCCCCACGGAACTGGTCACGCCTGACGGGGAATTGGCCTGGCAACACCGCACCGCCCTCTGGGGCACAGCGCTCCCCACCCCACCTGGCGCGGCCGACTGCCCCCTCCGCTTCCCCGGCCAATACGCCGACCCGGAAACCGGCCTCCACTACAACTTTTTCCGCCACTACGACCCCGAAACAGCCCGCTACGCCTCCCCCGACCCCCTGGGCTTGCAGCCCGCCCCTAATCCGAGAACTTACGTTCACAATCCAGGTGGACAGACTGACCCGTTGGGGCTCGCACCGGATTGCCCGCAAGAAAACAAGAACCATCGGTACCGGAGAGATTCGAGAGGAGTGGATGAGATATTCGAAAACGGCTTCTCCCCGAAGGGGGACAATATGAGCCTGGAGGAGCACGTTTACGGAATCTCGGGGGTACATACAGCAGAATCCGGGTATGTGGCCACCTCCCTATCAAAATCTCACGCATTCAGTCGCTTTGGATCAAGCAGCGATGGCCACGTCTATATAGTCGACACCGCCGACGATGGCATCGACGTGAATAAAGCACTACCCGGAAACCCCAGCGCCCACGAAAAGGAGATCGCCTTCCCGAGGAAAATCCACTCCTCTGATATCGTTGGAGCTTGGGATAGGTTTCACAACTGGATTCCAAACCCTCACTACAAAGGACCAGAGTGACAACGGTAAGTACGCTCGTCGCACAAAACAGGTCCGGCGCGACGGAGTCTGTTCAGGTAGAACTACTCGGGACACACCCGCACAGAATCGCCTGCACGAGAGAGAGCGGCATCAGGTCAGAATTCGAGGCAGGGAATTACTTTCGGTGCCTCGCACTCTTCAGGGAAGAGTTGGAGAAGGAAGGACTTCTGCTCTGCTGCCAAGGCGCACGGCTGGATATCACGCTGAGCGGCATGCAAGCACAGATGTCGGACGGGCTGTACGCCTACACGTTCGACCCCAGGAATCGCACCGTGAACCAAACAGAGGTTTACATTCTCGATCCAGCACCCTGCTCAGAGGTTGGCACCCTGGAGGAGCAGCGTCAGGCAATCTACGCTCTCCATGGCTTGCCGGGACCCAAAGACCAGCACTGATGGTGCCCTCATTTCGGCCATGCGGACTTTCGGTTGGAGCGGGTAAGGAGTGCCACGTGACGGTTGCGGGACGCCAAGCCCCCGGGGCCTCCGACATCACGAATGTGGTCAACCCGCTCGGTGTGGCCGACTCCGATAAGACCGGACCACTTGCCGCCAACAGCGGTCAGCGGGTCAGCGGTCCTCGGGATAGGTCCGCAGGTCCGTGGTGGCAAGGGTCCAGTCACCGATGGTCACCTCGTCGCCAAAGGCGTAATCGCTGCGGGTGCGGTAACGGGGGCCCTCACCGCCGAGCCCGGGACCCGGATCGGACAGGGCCGCGATGGTGCCCTTCCGTGGATCGACGAGAAGATAGAGAGGGATGCCCATCGCCGGGTAGTCGTGCATCTTCTCGACATAGTCGGTGGAGTGATTCGACGGCGAAACGACCTCGGCGACCAAAGCGACATCGCGAGGATGGAACGGCGCCATCGTGTTCTCTGCAAACACCGCGTCCGGAACTACGATCAGATCAGGGCGCCGAAGTTTCCCAAGAGAGGCATCTTCCACCTCACCGCCTGTGTGAGCGACCAGAAACGACGGGATCTGCCGGTCAAGCTGCTGGCGGATACGCAGAGCGATGAACTCGTGCGGACGTGAGGGCGACATCATCATGACGATCTCGTCACCACTGATCTCATAGCCCCGGAACGGATCCGGCGCGTGCTCGGCGAGCCGCTCCGCGATTTCCCGTAGACGCCCGTACTCCACGGCCGACGCTCCTTCACCACGGTGGACCTGCTCGTCTGTGTCTCCATCATCGCGCATCGTCGGCTCCAGTGTCTCCCGTGACCTGCTGCGACCGGCACTCCTCGGACGCGAGAGCGTATTCGCACCACACCGTCTTTCCGACGTTCCGCTCCGCCCCCCCACTTCGACGCCAGCGCGTCCACAAGCAGCAGCCCACGTCCGCCCTCGGCCTCGTCTCCTTGGTCACGGAGCACAGGGCACCGCCCGTCACGGGCGTCGGACACCTCGATACGGGCCGAGGCGGCGGCCCGACGGCCATCGGGACCGGGCGGCGGCTGAACACTGAGCCGCAGATGAAAGTGCCGACCGGGCACATGCCCGTGGCTCACGGCGTTCGCCGTGAGTTCGCCCGCGATCAGCGCGAGGCCTTGCGAGGCGTCGCTGTCCCGGGTAATGCCCCACTCCTCCAGTCTGTGAACGACAAGGCGCCGGGCGAGCCGGGCACCGCGCCGGGAAAAGGTGAAGAACATCTCGAACGTACTGCTAGGGGGATTTTCGCCATTCACGTCACCGAGCGTGGCGAAGCGCGCCTAGCCTGACCAGACGAGCGGCGGGTACACAGGGTTGCGGTACGGGCACGGTCGGTGCCCGTACCGGAGGACTGCCGTGACGGCGAGGGCAAGCGGGGACGCCGGGTGCCACAGCCGGACTTCCTGGACGCGGCGGACGAGGCACTGGAGGCATTCGGGGTGCTGCGGGCGGCCAGGGAGGAAGTCGCCAACGCACAGCTCCCGGCGTTCTTCCGGGGCGCGGCACGGCTGGAGGCGCAGGCAGTCGAGTTCCACGCGTACGAGAACCAGGTGATCAACGGGTTGCTCCAGACCGGCGATTACGCCCGCGCCATCTTCACGATGCAACGCCCGATGCTGAGCGAGGAGACCATCGAACAGCGGGTGACCGCCCGGTTGGCCCGGCAGGAACTCATCACTCGGCAACCCCCGCCCATCATGAGCTTCGTGACCGAGGAGGCCGTGTTGCGCCGACCCTGCGGCGGAACATCGGTGATGCGCGCGCAGTTGGAACACCTGCTGCACCTCGGCCAGACGCGGAACGTAGACCTTCAGGTCATGCCGACGAGGGTGGATGAACATGCCGGAGCGGGCGGCCCATTTGCCTTGCTGGAGCCCAAGGGGCGCCAGATGATGGCCTACGCAGAGGTCCAGGACATCAGCAGGTTGCTGACGGACCGCAAAGCGGTCCGCACGCCGGAACAGCGCTACGGGATCATCAGAGCCGAGGCTCTCACGCCACGGGAGTCGCTGGCTTTCATCGAGAAACCGCGGGGAGAAACGTGAACAACAACGACATCGAACTGTCGTGGTTTAAGAGCAGCTACAGCAGCGGTGAGGGCGGCATGTGCGTCGAGGTGGCCGCCACCGCCGACACCGTCCACGTGCGGGACTCCAAGAACCACCACGGAGCACAGCTCGCCTTCTCCATACGCGAGTGGGACGCGTTCATCGGTCGTCTCACGGCTGAAGAGTTCGGCGCGTAACCGCCCGTTCGGCCGCCCTGGACGACCGGGGTGGCCGTTGTTCGACCCGGCGGCAATTACCGCGCCCCACCCCGCACCGGCATGGTTCACTGCCGACGGAACGCTGAACGCAGACCACGACGAAGAGGAGCCGCCCGTGGGGCACGAGATTGATCCGTCCTTCCTCGCGCTGCCGCTCAGGGCGCTCGCGGACGCGGCGCTCGCGCGGGCGCGGGCGCTGGGGGCCGGGCATGCGGACTTTCGGTTGGAGCGGGTGCGGAGCTCCGCGTGGCGGTTGCGGGACGCCAAGCCCGCGGGGGCGTCCGACATCACCGATCTGGGGTATGCGGTGCGGGTCGTGCACGGCGGGGCCTGGGGTTTCGCCTCGGGGGTGGACCTGAGCATGGACGCCGCCGCGCGAGTCGCCTCGCAGGCGGTGGCGATGGCGAAGCTGTCGGCCAAGGTCATCGAGGCGGCGGGGTCCGACGAGCGCGTGGAGTTGGCGGACGAGCCGGTGCACGCCGACCGGACCTGGGTCTCGTCGTACGAGGTCAACCCCTTCGACGTGGCCGACTCCGACAAGACCTCGCTGCTCGCCGAGTGGAGCGGGCGGCTGTTGCGGGCCGATGGGGTCGCGCACGCGGACGCGTTGCTGCTGACCGTGCAGGAGAACAAGTTCTACGCGGATACGGCGGGCACCGTGACCACCCAGCAGCGGGTGCGGCTGCATCCGCAGCTCACGGCGGTGGCCGTGGATCCGGCGAGCGGGGAGTTCGACTCGATGCGCACCCTGGCCCCGCCGGTCGGGCGCGGCTGGGAGTATCTGACCGGCGGACCCGGCGGACCCGGCGCGGGCGGCTGGGACTGGGACGCCGAGCTGGCGGAGATCCCGGAGCTGCTGGCCGAGAAGATGCGCGCGCCTTCCGTCGAGGCCGGTTCGTACGACCTGGTGGTGGACCCGTCCAATCTGTGGCTGACCATCCATGAGTCGATCGGCCACGCCACCGAGCTGGACCGCGCGCTCGGCTACGAGGCGGCGTACGCGGGTACCTCCTTCGCCACGTTCGACCAGCTGGGAAGGCTCAAGTACGGCTCCGAGGTCATGAATGTGACCGGCGACCGCACCGCCGAGCACGGGCTGGCCACCATCGGCTACGACGACGAGGGCGTGGCCGCCCAGTCCTGGGACCTGGTGAAGGGCGGCACCCTCGTCGGCTATCAGCTGGACCGCCGGATCGCCCGGCTGACCGGCTTCGAGCGGTCCAACGGCTGCGCCTTCGCCGATTCACCGGGCCATGTGCCGGTGCAGCGGATGGCGAACGTATCGCTCCAGCCCGCCCCCGGCGGCCCCTCGACGGAGGAGCTGATCGGGGACGTCGAGAACGGTCTGTATCTGGTCGGCGACCGCTCCTGGTCGATCGATATGCAGCGGTACAACTTCCAGTTCACGGCGCAGAGGGCGTATCGCATCAGAGACGGCGCTCTCGCCGGGCAGGTGCGCGACTTCGCCTACCAAGCCACCACCACCGACTTCTGGGGCTCGATGACGGCCGTGGGCGGCCCGGGGACATATGTCCTTGGCGGCGCCTTCAACTGCGGCAAGGCCCAGCCGGGGCAGATCGCGGCGGTCTCGCACGGCTGCCCGTCGGCGCTTTTCCGCGGCGTCAACATCCTCAACACCACCCAGGAGGCCGGACGATGAGCGCGCAGCCCCATGAGATCGTCGAGCGCGCCCTGGAGCTGTCCCGCGCGGACGGCTGTGTGGTGATCGCCAACGAGACCTCGACAGCCAATCTGCGCTGGGCGGGCAATGCCCTGACGACCAACGGCGTCACCCGCGGCCGCACCCTGACCGTCGTGGCCACCGTGGACGGCGGGCAGGGCACCGCCTCGGGTGTGGTGTCCCGGTCCGCGGTCACCGCCGAGGAGCTGGAGCCGCTGGTCCGGGCCGCCGAGGCGGCGGCCCGGGAGGCGGAGCCGGCCGAGGACGCCCAGCCGCTGGTGGAGCGGGATCCGGGCGCGGCGGTCTCCTCCGGCTTCACCGACTCCCCCGCCGTGACCACCTCGGAGGTGTTCGGCGCCTTCGCCCCCGCCCTCGGCGAGTCCTTCGCCCGGGCCCGCGCGGGCGGCCGGGAGCTGTACGGATTCGCCCACCACGAGCTGGTCTCCAGCTATCTGGGCAGCTCCACCGGGCTGCGGCTGCGCCATGACCAGCCCACCGGCACGCTCGAGGTCAACGCCAAGTCACCGGACCGTACGCGTTCGGCCTGGGCCGGGCGGGCCACCCGCGACTTCACCGATGTGGACCCGGCCGCGATCGACGCCGAGCTCGCCCGGCGGCTCGCCTGGGCCGAGCGGAAGGTGGAGCTCCCGGCGGGCCGTTACGAGACGCTGCTGCCGCCGAGCGCGGTGGCCGATCTGCTGCTCGACCAGCTGTGGTCGTCCTCGGCCCGGGACGCGGCCGAGGGCCGTACGGTCTTCAGCAGGCCGGGCGGTGGCACCCGGGTCGGCGAGAAGCTGTCCGAGCTGCCCTTCACGCTGCGCAGCGACCCGGCCGCGCCGGGTCTTGAGGCGGCGCCGTTCGTGATCGCCCACTCGTCCGGGGACGACGCGTCGGTCTTCGACAACGGTCTGCCGCTGTCCGCCACCGACTGGGTCCGTGACGGGGTGCTCCAGCAGCTGGTCACCACCCGGCACACTGCCGCGCTCACCGGGCTGCCGCTCGCCCCCGCCGTCGACAACCTCATCGTGGACGCGGGCGGCACCCGCTCGCTGGAGGAGATGGTCGCCTCGACCGAACGGGGACTGCTGCTGACCTGTCTGTGGTACATCCGCGAGGTCGACCCGGCCACCCTGCTGCTCACCGGGCTGACCAGGGACGGCGTCTATCTCGTGGAGAACGGCGAGGTGGTCGGCGAGGTCAACAACTTCCGGTTCAACGAGTCACCGGTGGACCTGCTCTCCCGAGCCACCGAGGCGGGCCGCACCGAGCGGACGCTGCCGCGGGAGTGGAGCGACGACTTCAGCCGCACCGCGATGCCGCCGCTGCGCATCCCGGACTTCAATATGAGCTCGGTCAGCAAGGGGGTGTGAGGAGCCGAATAGACTGGTCCACGCCCGTCCGTATCCATCCGTATCCGTTTCGTCTATCCCCAGGAACGCCATGACACGCCTCGGCGAATCCGTCGCCCGCGCCAGCGAGCTCCTCAGCCAGGACCTCTCCTCCGACAAGACCGTCGAGCGGCTGCTCGAGGAGACGGGCTCGCGGCGCTATATCGATCTGACGGACCTCTCGCCGCTGGAGCAGGCCGAGCTGATCGCGTCCCGTACGGTCGAGATCCTGCCCGGCGTGGCGGAGCTGGCCAAGCGGATCGAGGAGCGCCGCGGCGCGGGCCAGGGCCTGGCCATCAAGCTGGGCATCGACCCGACGGCCGCGGATGTGCACCTCGGCCATGTGGTGCCGATGATCATCCTCAACCGCTTCCAGCGCATGGGACACGACGTCACGCTGCTGATCGGCGACTTCACGGCCAAGATCGGCGACCCGTCGGGCCGTACGGCGGAGCGCCCGCCGCTGACCGACGAGGACATCGCACGGAACCTCGCGGGCTACCAGGACCAGGTCCGGCCGTTCTTCGACTTCGAGAAGGTCAGCTTCCGGCAGAACAGCGAGTGGCTGGCGCCGTACACCTTCCCGGAGCTGTTGGGGCTGCTCTCCCAGGTGCCGGTCTCCCAACTGCTGCAGCGCGAGGACTTCCGCAACCGGCTGGCGGCGGGCTCCGGGCTGACCATGTCCGAGCTGCTCTACCCGATCGCCCAGGCCCTGGACTCGGTGGCCCTGGAGTGCGATGTGGAGCTTGGCGGCGCGGATCAGCTGCTCAATCTGCAGATGGGCCGCAAGCTGATGGAGCTGCGCGGGCAGCGGCCGCAGCTGGTGGTCACGATGCCGCTGATCGAGGGCACGGACGGCACCGGCGCCAAGATGTCCAAGTCCAAGGGCAACTACGTGGCGCTCTCCGCGACCGCCGACGATGTCTTCGGCAAGATCATGTCGATTCCGGATCGGCTGATGAAGCCGTACCTGGAGGCGTGGACCGAGTGGACGGACGCGGAGATCGCCGCCGCGACCGCCCGGGTCGAGGAGCGGTCGCTGCACCCGATGGATCTGAAGAAGGTCCTGGCGGGCGAGGTGGTGGCGGCGCTGTACGGCCTGGAGAAGGCGATGGCGGCCCGTGCGGGCTTCGTCGCCCAGTTCTCCAAGAAGAGCTTCACCGACGTCGAGACGCCGGTGGTCGACGCCGGTGAGCACGGCGCCGAGTCCATCGCGACGGTGCTGAGCAAGGTGTTGGAGTTCCAGCCCAGCGCCTCGGCCGCCCGCAGGGTCGCCAAGCAGAACGGTCTGCGGCTGGTGATCGAGACCGAGGGCGGCCAGGAGTCGGTGGTGCTGCCCGAGGCCCAGGCGGTGCGCCCGCTGGCCGAGGTGGTCGCGGAGACGCTGGCGTCCGCCGGGCTCACGGGAGCCTCCGGCGCGGTCTACCTCAAGGCCGGGCGGAAGATCGCCCAGGTGGGCGGGGTGTAGTCCGCCCGGCCCGCGAGGGACCAACCCGAGCGGCGGCCGGTGCGCGTCCACCACGCGCACCGGCCGTCGCCGTCGCGCACCGGGTCCGTTACGCCTCCGGCCCGTTACGCACCGGGTCCGTTACGCACCGGATCACACGCCGTCGCGGCCCTCAGGTCGTACTGCGTTTGCGTCCGCCACCGCGGATCGAGTGCCATAGCGGAGTGCCCAGGGCAACGATCAGCACGGCTCCCGCCAGCTGGAGCAGATGCCGGATCCAGTCGAAGCCCCCGGTATGCCTGACCCCGATCCATCCGGCCACGGCATTGCCCAGAATGCTGCCGAGGATGCCGTAGACGCAGGTCAGCCAGAGTGGAATGGCCTGTTTACCAGGCAGGATCGCCCTGGCGATCACACCGAGGATCAGGCCAAGAACGATCGCCCATAGCCAGTTCATGTCGCCTCCCTGACACGCGGCGAGGGGATGCAGATCCCTTCCAGTGTTCGGCCACTTCGCGTACGGCGCACGCCGGAGAGCCGGTACCCCCCTCCGACGTGGCCGGTGGGGGCACCCATCAGGGTGCCCCGGTCTCGAACCGACAGCAGGCGCGGCGTAACGTTGAGTACGTCCCAGAGCGGGGGCAGCCCGCTCGGTGATCAGGTGGTGGAACGTGATGCGGAAGCACGGCGATGCGGAAGTGTTCCGGATCACCGGAGCGCGGCAGGGGCTGGCCGACGATGTGCGCGGTCGGCAGCGTCGCTATGTGATCTCGATGTCGGTCCGTACCCTCGCGGTCGTGCTGGCGGCGGTGTTGTGGAACGTGGAGCGCCATGTGGCCGTCGTGGCCCTGGTACTCGGCGCGGTGCTGCCCTACGTCGCGGTCGTGATAGCCAACGCGGGCCGGGAGAACGCCACTTCGCTGCCCACCACCTTCGTCCCGACTCCGCCCCGTCCGATGCTGCTCGCCGGGCGCGGAGAGGGACCGAGCGATCCCCATGGGGCGGAATCCGTCCCGGAGGACGTCGGACATATCAGCGAGCCTGGACCCGGTGAGCGTGGCTGACCTGGCACGTTTCCGTAAGCTCAAGAAAACCTCAGATCAATAGTGCAGTACCGGTGCACCGGGCCCCATCCCTCGTGACATACTGCGTACGCGCTCCGCATCCCCCGTCGGAGCGACGGACCGACGCCGGGCGGCTCCCCCCGTGGCTGCCCGGCGTCGTCATGTCCGGCGTGGCTTTCGTAGAGTCTGCGGTGTGAACACCCGCGAGACCGCCGCCGAGACCGACACCGTGATCTGCTCCGCCAAGGGCTGCCACGCCCCCGCCGTATGGGTGCTGGCCTGGAACAACCCCAAGATCCATACCCCGGAGCGGCGCAAGACCTGGCTCGCCTGCGAGGAACACCGCGAATATCTCTCGGAGTTCCTTGGAGTGCGGGGCTTCCTCAAGGACGTGGTGACGCTGGAGGAATGGTCGGCCGCCGAAAACCAGTGACCGGCCGCCGAGGCCCCCGAGGCCGTCGAAAACCCGTGATTGGCCCCCGAGGCCCGCCGAAAACCCGCGCTCAGCCCCCGATCGCCGACATCGGCCGGTCCGGCTGGAGGAACGACGGGTCATCGAGCCCGGATCCGGCCTTCTTGCCCCACATCGCCAGCCGCCACAGCCTCGCGATCTCCTCGTCCGGGGCGCCGGAGCGCAGCGCCCCGCGCAGATCGGACTCCTCTCGGGCGAAGAGGCAGGTGCGCACCTGTCCGTCGGCGGTCAGCCGGGTGCGGTCGCAGGCGCGGCAGAACGGGCGGGTGACCGAGGCGATGACGCCGACCCGGGCCGGGCCGCCGTCGACCAGCCAGCGCTCGGCGGGCGCGGAGCCACGCTCGTCCTCCTCCTCGGGGGTGAGGGTGAAACGGGTGCGCAGACTGGCCAGGATGTCCCCGGCGGTGATCATGCCGTCGCGCTTCCAGCCGTGTTGCGGATCGAGCGGCATCTGCTCGATGAAGCGCAGCTCATAGCCGCTTTCCAGGGCCCAGGCAAGCAGCTCTGGCGCCTCGTCGTCGTTGAGCCCGGGCATCAGCACGGCATTGACCTTCACCGGGGTCAGCCCGGCGGTGCGCGCCGCGTCGAGGCCGCGCAGCACATCGTCATGGCGCTTGCGCCGGGTGATGGCCTGGAAGACCTCGGGACGCAGGGTGTCGAGCGAGACATTGACCCGGTCCAGGCCCGCGTCATGCAGGGCCTGGGCGGTGCGCTGCAGACCGATGCCGTTGGTGGTGAGCGACATCCGGGGGCGCGGGCCGAGGTCCGCGCAGCGCTCCACGATGCCGACCAGACCGGGGCGCAACAGTGGCTCACCGCCGGTGAAGCGGACCTCGGTGACCCCGAGCTCGGTGACGGCGATCCCGATCAGCCGGACTATCTCGTCGTCGGTGAGCAGATCCGGCTTTGCGAGCCACTGCAGGCCCTCTTCCGGCATGCAGTAGGTGCAGCGCAGATTGCAGCGGTCGGTCAGGGAGACACGCAGGTCGGTGGCTACGCGACCATAGGTGTCGATCAACATGGTGGCGGCCCCTCCACGGTTGGCGTGCGTGCACTGCTCAATTGTCTCGCAGCGTACGCGACGGGTGTGACATGGAGGGGCCGCACGGGTGGGCGGCGCCGGTCAGTGGGCGCCGTGTCCGGTGAGCGAGCGCACCTCCAGCTCGGCGTACTTGTCCTTGTCGGGCTGCTCCTTGGAGACGATGGTGCCCAGCCAGCCGAGCAGGAAGCCCAGCGGGATGGAGATCAGCCCGGGGTTCTCCAGCGGGAACCAGTGGAAGTCCACGTCCGGGAACATCGAGGTCTCCTTGCCCGAGACGACGGGCGAGAAGAGCACCAGGAGGACCGAGGAGATCAGTCCGCCGTAGATGGACCACAGCGCGCCCTGGGTGGTGAAGCGCTTCCAGAACAGGCTGTACAGGATGGTCGGCAGATTGGCGGAGGCGGCGACCGCGAAGGCCAGTGCCACGAGTCCGGCCACGTTGAGATCTCGTGCGAAGACGCCGAGCACGACGGCGACGGTGCCGATGCCGACGGTGGCCCAGCGCGCCGCCGAGATCTCCTCCTTCTGGGTCGCCTCGCCCTTGCGGATCACATTGGCGTACAGGTCGTGGGCGAAGGACGACGAGGAGGCGAGGGTGAGCCCGGCGACCACGGCGAGGATCGTGGCGAAGGCCACCGCGGAGATCACCGCGAGCAGGATGGCGCCGCCCGTGGAGTCCGGTCCGCCGCCGATCTCCTCGGCGAGCAGTGGCGCCGCGGTGTTGCCCGACTTGTTGGAGGCGATGATGTCGTCGTGCTTGAGCAGCGCGGCGGCGCCGAAGCCCAGCGCGATGGTCATCAGGTAGAAGAGGCCGATGATGCCGATGGCCCAGTTGACCGAGTTACGGGCGGCCCGGGCGGTGGGCACGGTGTAGAACCGGATGAGGATGTGCGGCAGGCCCGCGGTGCCCAGGACCAGGGCGATACCGAGCGAGATGAAGTCCAGCTTGGTGGTGGCGTTGAGCCCGTACTTCAGCCCGGGTTCCAGGAACGACTCTCCGATGCCGCTGTTCTTGGCCGCCTCGCCCAGCAGGTCGGAGATGTTGAAGTGGAACTTCAGCAGCACCAGGAAGGTGATCAGCAGCGTGCCCGCGATCAGCAGCACGGCCTTGACCATCTGCACCCAGGTGGTGCCCTTCATGCCGCCGATGGTGACGTAGAGGATCATCACGACGCCGACGAGGACGACGATGAGGATCTTCCCGGCCTCGCTGGTGATGCCCAGCAGCAGGGAGACCAGCACCCCCGCGCCCGCCATCTGCGCCAGCAGGTAGAAGATCGAGACGACGATGGTGGAGACGCCCGCGGCGGTGCGCACCGGGCGCTGGCGCATCCGGTAGGCGAGCACGTCGCCCATCGTGTAGCGGCCGGAGTTCCGCAGCGGCTCGGCGACCAGCAGCAGGGCCACCAGCCAGGCGACGAGGAAGCCGATCGAGTACAGGAAGCCGTCGTAACCGGAGAGCGCGATGGCGCCGGCGATGCCGAGGAAGGACGCGGCGGACATGTAGTCGCCGGAGATCGCCAGGCCGTTCTGGAAGCCGCTGAACTGGCGGCCACCCGCGTAGAAGTCGGTGGCGTCCTTGGTCTGGCGGCCCGCCCAGACGGTGATGCCCAGGGTCGCCAGGACGAAGACCGCGAAGAGCGTGACGATCAGCGGCCGGTTGTCCGAGGCGCTCTCGGCGGCGAGCAGGTAGGGGCTCATGAGCGCTCCTCCAGACGGGACTTGATGGCCTGGGCGCGGGGGTCCAGCTTGGTGGCGGCGTGCCGGGAGTACCACCAGGCGATGAGAAAGGTGGTCAGGAACTGCGCCAGCCCGAACACCAGGGCCACATTGATATGGCCGACGATCTTGGTGCCCATGAAGCCGCCCGCGTAGTTGGACAGCAGGACGTAGAGCAGGTACCAGCTGACGAACGCGATGGTGAGCGGGAAGGCGAACGAGCGGTGGGCACCGCGCAGTTCGCCGAACTCCGGGCTCGCTTGCACCTCAGCGTAGGCAGAACGGTCAAATTGCCGCGGATCGTCGGGGCGATCGTTGGCCGGTGCGGTATCCACGGTCTCTCCTGGTGAGTGGGTCCTAAGGGAATGCGTAACAGTGGCTAGTGATCCAGATCACGCATGGTAGGACGGCGCGGACCTGTACGACAGGGTCCGGTTGATTGAGAGACGGATAAGAATTCGGGGGACGGATCGGCGCCGGGTACTGTGGCGGGTTTTCTTCCGGAATGCATTGATGTCCGACCTTGATCAGCGATAGCTTCCTTCGTCATGTACCCGCCCAGCCGCGCACGGCGTTCGGGCGGCCCGTACGGATGATGTGGAGACCCCATGGCTCATCTGAGATCGGCTCCTCCAAGACCCGGACGGCGGGCTTCTGACGGCCCGTCGGCCCCGCACCACGCTCCGCACCACCCCCTCACCACTCCCCGCCGCCCCTGCCCCGTTTCCGCGGCGTCCCGGGGCATCGAGGCGGCGCGCGGGATCCGCGCCACGAGGGCGCGCGCATTCGCTTGTGCGGATGACCCCGGCCGGGGCGGCGCCGTTGACGCGACCGCCCGGTCCGCCGCCGCTGACGCGGCCCGCCGGTCCGCCGCCCGCGCCCGGGGGCTCCGCGTCCCCCGAGTGGCGCGCTGAGCGCGCGTCCGCGCCCCCGGTCCGGAACGCTGACCATCCAGCCCGGTCCGCCCGCCCGGAGCCTGCTCAGCCACCTCGGGCTCAGCCACCCGGAGCTCAGCCACTTCGAGCTCAACCGCCTCGAGCTCATCGACCTCGAGAGAACCGTCGAGAGAACCGGAGTACCCATGACGCCGCGCCGCACCTCCCTGCCGCTGCGCACCGCCGCGATACCCGCCGCCATGGCGCTCACCACCGCGCTGGCCTTCCTGCCCACCACCGCCACCGCGCTCGGACGGGACGGCCACGCCGCCGCGGCCACCACGGCCGACGGTCCGTCCCTGAGCTATGTCGTCAACACCCGCCCGGGGCAGGACCCGTCCCGCATCCGCAAGGCCATCGCCCAGGCCGGCGGCACGGTCGTGGTGTCCTACGACCGGATCGGCGTCATCGTCGTCCACTCCGCCAACCCGGACTTCGCCAAGACCGTCCGTAAGGTGCGCGGCGTCACCTCCGCCGGGAACACCCGGACCGCCCCGCTGCCCGCCCAGTCCACCGACGACATCGACACGCCGAAGCTGCTGAGCGAGAAGCAGCGGCAGGCGGTGGCGGCGAAGGCGAAGGCCGGACAGGACCCGCTGGAGCCACTGCAGTGGGATCTGCCGGCGATCAAGGCGGACAAGGCGCATGAGAAGAGCCTGGGCAGCCGTAAGGTCACCGTCGGGGTCATCGACACCGGTGTGGACGACACCCACCCGGATCTGGCGCCGAACTTCGACCGTAAGGCGTCCGTCAACTGTGTGACGGGCAAGCCGGACACCGCCGACGGCGCGTGGCGGCCGAGCGCCGAGGAGTCCCCGCACGGCACCCATGTGGCGGGCGAGATCGCCGCCGCCAAGAACGGCGTCGGTGTGACCGGCGTGGCCCCGGGCGTCAAGGTCTCCGGGATCAAGGTGTCCACGACGGACGGGTTCTTCTACACCGAGGCGGTCGTCTGCGGCTTCGTCTGGGCCGCCGAGCACGGTGTGGACGTCACCAACAACAGCTATTACACCGACCCGTGGTACTTCAACTGCACCACGGACCCGGACCAGAAGGCCCTGGTGGAGGCGGTGCGCCGGGCCTCGTCGTACGCCGAGGGCCGGGGCGTGGTCAATGTGGCCGCGGCCGGCAACGAGAACTACGACCTGACCTCGGACACCATCACCGACCCCTCCAGCCCCAACGACACCACCCCCGGTGACCGGGAGGTGGACCCGAGCGTCTGCCTGGACATCCCGACCCAGCTGCCGGGCGTCGTCACGGTCGCCTCCACCGGCGCCAAGGGGCTCAAGTCCTCGTTCTCCAACTACGGCCTGGGGATCATCGACATCGCGGCCCCCGGCGGCGACAGCACCACCTACCAGAAGCCCGAGCCCCCGGCCACCAGCGGCCTGATCTACAACACGCTCCCTGGCGGGCAGTACGGCTACATGGCGGGCACGTCCATGGCCTCGCCGCATGTGGCCGGTGTCGCGGCGCTCATCAAGAGCACCCATCCGCACGCCTCCCCCTGGCAGGTGAAGGCGCTGCTCAAGGCCGAGGCCGATGACCTGGCCTGCCCGACGCCGTACGACATCGACGGCGACGGCACGGTCGACGCGGTGTGCGAGGGCGGCAAGCGGTACAACGGCTTCTACGGCGCCGGGCTCGCGGACGCCCTGGACGCCGTCGAGAAGTGACCGGCTGACACAATGCACGGGCCGCCGGGGCGGGCAGTCCGCCCGGCGGCCCGTATGTGTTCCCCCAGGAAGCCGCGAGTTCCCCATGAAGCCGCCAGAGGACCCCGTTCCCGTGCATCACGACGACTCCTGGGGGCCGCTGCCCCCTCGGTCGACCTTCTCGCTCCTGACCCGGTTCGTGCTGACCGTACTGCTGCTGCCGCTGTGGTGGGCGCTGATCGTGGTGCTCTTCCTCTGCTTCATCCCCGTCGTCATCGTGGCCGAGATCTTTACGGTGATCCCCGGGTTCGAGAAGGGGTTCGCCGGCCTGGTCGACAAGTTCGGGGGCGGCGTGAAGGCGTGGCCCGCCTGGTGTGTGACGCTCCCGGAGCTGCGGCACGAGGGCGACGCGGCGTTCTACCGGGCGCGGGTCGACAAGCGCATCGACTCCTGGACCGCGAAGGAACTGGCCGCCCAGAAGGCGGAGAAGGCCCCGCCGCCGGGCCCGCACGACATCCCCGTGCGTGCGTACCGCGGGGTGGGCGCTGGCCATGTGGTCGAGGCGGCGCGGGCCCGGGGCTGGGAGCTGAGCCATGACCGCCCCTCGGACCCGCTGCGCGTGGTCAGGCTCAGGCGGCTGCCGGTCACGGACTGAGGAGGGTCACGGGGGCGGGGCGCGACGGCCTTACGGGCGTCACGGCCTTACGGGCGCCGCCGCATGCGTCACGGCCTTATGGGGGTCACGGGGTGACGAGCGCCCGTTCCGGCGCGGGACGCGGGGAGCCCGTCCGTGTCGCCCCGGCCGCAAGCAGCCACTGCGCGGCTATATAGGTGGCCATGATCCAGAACTGGGGCACCGGCGGCCGTGGCCAGTCCGCGAGCCCCGCCGCGATCAGGGTGTCGGAGAGCATGAACAGCGCCCCGCCGATTCCGGTCCACGGGCCCGCCCCGAGCGCGGCCAGCGCCATGACCGTCAGCAGCAGGCTGTAGCCCGCGACCGGAAGCCGCAGCTGCGATGCGAGGCCGGACCACAGCAGCGCCACCGTGCCCAGCCACGCGACCCCGTACCCGGCGGCCACCCAGGGCCGCGTACGGCGCCGCCCGGCGCGGGCGAACAGCGCCACATAGCAGAGGTGCCCGGCCGCGAAGCAGCCCATTCCGGCCAGGAACGCGGTCTCGCCGCCGATCTGCAGCAGCACATCGCCCCCACAGCCGCACAGCAGCGCGGCCGGAAGCGGCCACGGCCCGCCGCGCGCCAGGGCCCATACGGCGAGCACGGGCATCAGGGCGGGCTTGGTGAGGTGGACGACGGTGGTGGCGTCCATGAGCAGCGCGCCCAGGTGAACGGCGGCCAACAGCGCGAAGAGAGCCTGGAGGACCGCCGCCGCGCGCGCGGTGGCGGCCGTCACCGCGCGCTCTCGCCGACCGGCTCCGCCCGCCCGGCCCCCGGTCCGGGCTCCGGACCGGTTGTGGGGGCACCGGCCACGGGGGAACCGGCCTCCGGAGAAGCGGCGGTCCCCGGGAGTCCAGCCTCCGGGAGCGTCGCGGGCTGCCAGCCCGGGCCCCGGAAGACCCGGCCCGCCCGCTCGCGCCAATCCCGCGCCGCCGCGACGTCGCGGGCGATGGCCGCGTACTCGTGCGTGGCCACGCGCAGCGGGTTGTAGGTGTCGATGTTCTTCGTCAGGCCGTAGACGGGCCGCTCGGTCTCGGGGACGAAGGACCCGAAGAGCCGGTCCCAGACGATGAGGATGCCCCCGAAGTTGCGGTCCAGGTAGCCGCCTTGGGAGGCGTGGTGAACGCGGTGGTGGGAGGGGGTGTTGAAGACGAACTCGACGGGGCGCGGCAGGGTGCCGATCCGCTCGGTGTGGATCCAGAACTGGTAGACGAGGTTCACCGACGAGCAGAACGCCACCGCCGCCGGATGCACCCCGAGCGCGATCATCGGCACGTAGAACGGCCAGACGGTCCAGGTGGTCCACGGCTGCCGCAGGGCCGTGGTGAGGTTGAACTTGCGGCTGGAGTGGTGCACCACGTGGCACGCCCACAGGACGCGGATGACATGGTGCCCGCGGTGCGACCAGTAGTAGAAGAAGTCCTGGGCGAGCAGCATCAGCGGCAGCGTCCACCACACCACCGGGACCCGCAGCGGGGTGAGTTCGTAGATGGCGGCGTAGATCGCCACGATCGGGATCTTCCACAGCAGATCGAAGACCAGGCTGCCGAGCCCCATGGTGACGCTGGTCGCGGCGTCCTTCGCCGCGTAGCCCTCGGTGTCCTCGTCGGGGTGGAAGCGGTAGCTCACCATCTCCACGACGGCGAGCAGGACAAAGGCCGGTATCGACCACATCACGGCATTGGGCAGGTGCGGCATGTCCGCAACATAGAACCGCCCGTAAGGCCGCCGCTAGGGGTAGTTACCAACAAGTATGGTAGATGCGGCGTCAACAATTAGATCTGGCGTCAACAACAGGTCTCGCCTCGGACGGCATGGCCGATTAAGCTCCCCGCCTGTGCGCAGAGCCAGAGAACGGTTCCGGATCGGCGGCATGGCCCTCGTCTGCCTGCTGTCGGCGCTCACCACGGGGTGCTCCTCCGGGTCGGGCGGCGATTATTCCCCCTCAGCCCTGCTGGACGCGGTGGGGCACATCTCGGCCGCGGAGGCGAAGGGGGCCCAGGTCTCCTATCTCGACGCCGCCCGGGTGCGTTCCCTGGAAAACGACGAGAAGGGCGAGAAGGGGGACTCCCGGGGCGGGAAGGGCGACTCCCAGCGGTTCCGCACCGTCGGTCGGGCGGGCAGTCCGCTGTTGACGGGCTACCGCTTCAACGCCCGCGCCTATGGCCTCGATCCGGCCATGATCGACGTCGATGTGACCAATGGATACGCCGGGCACTGGCAGGGTTCCTTCGACGCGGACCGCATCACCGCCAAGCTCAAGGCGGGTGAATTCGCCCGGCGCACCTGGCGCGGCGAGACGGTCTGGACGAAGGACGGGATCACCCTCCAGGTCTCCAAGGACAAGATCTCCTTCGGCTACGCCGGTAAGGACCTGTCGTCGGTGCGCCCGGCCAAGGGCAAGTCCCTGGCGGACGACCCGGATTACCGGGCGCTGGGCGACTGTCTGGGCGATGTCTACCGCGTCGACTTCGGCGTGGAGAAGAAGCCCGGGGACCCGGTGCGCCTCTCGGCCACCGGACAGCTGGCGAAGTCCGCGCAGCAGACATCCGGGGTCATCTGTGCCCTCACCGATGGCAAACGGACCGCCGAACGGGCCGCCGACCGCCTGAAGTCCGTCATCCGCCAGCGGGCCCCGCGCTACGACGGCGCCAAGGTGACGGTTCTCACCGGGGATTCGCCCGGGGTGAAGGTGACGGTGCCCGACCGCCCGGGCGACAAGCGCGCCGGGCGGCTCCTCGTCAGCGACATCGATCTGCAGCTGGCCCTGGCCAAGCTCTGACCCGCCCCCCGAGCTCCGCATCGCCATGTCGGCCCGACGCCCCGTCAACCCCCGGGCGGCGGACGCCCCGACCGGCCCGCCGGTCAGGGTTGTCGGTGACGGCCCGTATCCTCATGGACCATGCTCGAAGACCCCACGGCAGCCGCCCCGCACCTCGCCCCGCCGTCCGCCTGGCCGGCCAGCTATCCGCAGGGGTACGCGGTCGTCGACGTGGAGACCACGGGCCTCGCCCGCGATGACCGGATCGTCTCCGCGGCGGTCTACCAGCTCGACGCCCGGGGCGCGGTGCAGGACCACTGGTACACGCTGGTCAATCCGCAGCGCGATCCGGGCCCGGTGTGGATCCACGGCCTGACCGAGAAGATGCTCGCGGGCGCCCCGCGCTTCCCCGAGATCGCCGCGGAGCTCTCCGAGCGGCTGGCCGACCGCGTCCTGGTGGCGCACAACGCCGCCTTCGACTGGTCGATGCTCGCCCGGGAGTACGCCCGCACCCGCGGCGCCGCGCCCGTTCGGCAGCGGCTGTGCACCATCGCCCTCTCCAAGGAGCTGGGCCTGCCGCTGCCCAACCACAAGCTGGAGACCCTCGCCGCGCACTACGGGGTCGTCCAGCGCCGCGCCCACCACGCCCTGGACGACGCGCGGGTGCTCGCCGAGACCTTCCGGCCCAGCCTCCACCGGGCCGCCGAGACCGGGCTGCGGCTGCCGCTGCTGGCCTGCCAGCCGCTGACCGAGTGGTCCGAAGGACCGGCCATCGGCCGCCAGCGGTCGTACCGCCAGACCTGGCGCCCCAGCCGCAAGCGCCCCGCCTGCCCGTACCCCAACCCCGGGCGCTACGAGCCGGGCGGGCAGCTGGTCCAGGGCATGCGGGTGGCGTTCTCCGGGGACACCTCCGTGGACCGCGAGCTGCTGGAGGACCGGGCCGTCGAGGCCGGGCTGCACGTGGCCACCAGCGTCTCCCGGCTCACCAGCGTGCTGGTCACCAACGACCCCGAGTCGCCCACCTCCAAGACCACCAAGGCCCGCTCCTTCGGCACGCCCGTCATCGACGAGGCGGCCTTTATGCAGCTCCTCCAGGACGTCACCCCAGCGCCGCCGACAAACAGGTGAAGTCGGCGCGACGCGCCCGTCCGCCGCTCGCCCGCCACCGCGCGGGCCCGCACGCTGAGGCGCATGGCACGTTGTGAGGTCTGCGGAAACGACTACCGGATGACATTCGAAGTACACGCACAGGGCAAGGTGCACGTCTTCGACTGCTTCCAGTGCGCCATCCACCGCATGGCGCCCATTTGCGAGCACTGCCGGGCCCAGATCATCGGGCAGGGCGTAGAGGCCGACGGCCAGTTCTACTGCTGTGCGCACTGTGCGCGGGCGGAAGGGAAGGTGGGCATCGTCGACCATGTGTGAACCGGGCCACCTGCGTGGATTGTCCTGGGACGCCCCCAGCGGCCGAGGGACAATCCACGCCGAGTAGGGTCAACGATGTGTACCGCTTCCTGTTGACCCGGCAGTGGGTGATCCTCACACTCGTGGCCCTGGCCCTGATCCCGACGATGATCAGGCTGGGTTTCTGGCAGCTGCACCGCCATGAGCACCGGGTCGCGCAGAACCAGCTGATCGGGGACAACCTCGACGCCCCGGCCGCGGCCGTCGAGAAGTACACCGCCCCCGGCCGTACGGTCCCCCGCGACGACACCTGGCGCACGGTGACCGCCACCGGCACCTATGACACCGCCCATGAGGTCGTCGTCCGCCAGCGCACCGGCTCCGACGAGCAGTCCATCGGCTACTTCGTGCTCACCCCCCTGCTGCTGCCGGACGACCGCGCGGTGCTGGTCAACCGGGGCTGGATCCCGGCGGGTACGGACCTCACCAAGTTCCCCGAGGTCCCCGCCGCCCCCTCCGGCAAGGTCACCGTCACCGGCCGGCTGAAGGCCGACGAGACCACCGGCAACAGCGGCATCAAGGACAAGCGGGGGCTGCCGCCCCGCCAGGTCTCGCTGATCAACAGCGAGCAGCGGGCGAAGGCGCTGTCCCGGCCCGTCCTCGGCGGCTATATCGAGCTCACCTCGTCCACCCCCAAGGGCGGCAAGCAGCCCCAGCCGGTCGCCGCGCCCAACCACAGCGACATCGGCCCGCACATGGCGTACGCCGTCCAGTGGTGGCTGTTCTCCGCCGGTGTGCCCATCGGCTGGTTCATACTGGCCCGCCGGGAGCGCCGGGACCGCGCCGCCGAGGCCGCGAAGGCGGCGGCCACGCCGGAGAAGGTGCCCGCGGCGGCGTCCGTGGACTAGGTCCTCGTCCAGGTGTGTCGTGACGCCTGCGGCGGGAGCGGGTGGTGACGCCCGCGGCGGGCTGCTCCCCGCCCCGCCCCTTCCCGAAACTGGGGCTCCGCCCCAGGCCCCGTGCCAGGCGCCGGGGTACGGGCGCCCGCCCGGTCATCCGCCTCGACGACGCGCCCGTGCGGGCGTTCGCGACGGCGCGGGTCCGCCTCTGGACGCCGGGGTCCGGAGGCGAAGCCCCTGCCACCCGGCAAGCACCCCGCAGGCCATCATCCAGCGGATCTTGGCCCGGGCCGAGGCCGAGGTCCGGGCACCAGCACCAGCACCAGCACCAGCACCAGCACCAGCACCAGCACCAGGATCCCCGGATCTCGGTCGGAGGGCCCGGGCGCTGGGCCTAGGGTGCGCTTCCCCGGGAAGACGCCCGGACATGGCCCAGCGCATCGACGACTACGCCCTCATCGGTGACCACCAGACGGCGGCACTGATCAGCCGCCATGGCTCGATCGACTGGCTGTGCCTGCCCCGCTTCGACTCCCCCGCCTGCTTCGCCGCGCTCCTCGGAGACCGCGACAACGGCCACTGGCGGCTCGCACCCAAGGGCGCGGGCGCCTGCACCCGCCGCCGCTACCTCGACGACTCGCTCGTCCTGGAGTCGGTCTGGGAGACCGGGACCGGCACGGTCAAGGTCATCGACTTCATGCCGCAGCGCGACCGCGCCCCCGACCTGGTGCGCATCGTCGAAGGCGTCTCCGGGAGCGTCGAGATGCTCGGCGTCCTGCGGCTCCGCTTCGACTACGGGCGGGTCGTCCCCTGGGTGCGCCGCACCGACGGCCACCGGATCGCGATCGCCGGGCCGGACTCCGTATGGCTGCGCTCGGAGCCCGAGGTCCGCACCTACGGCGAGGACTTCAGCACCCGCTCCGAGTTCACCGTCTCGGCCGGGGACCGGGTGGCCTTCGTGCTCACCTGGCACCCCTCCCACGAGCCCCGCCCCCGGCTCATCGACCCGTACCACTCCCTCCGTACCAGCCTGGAGGACTGGCGGGACTGGGCCGCCCGGTGCCGCTACGAGGGCCCGTACCGGGACGCCGTCATGCGCTCCCTGATCACCCTCAAGGCGCTCACCTACGCCCCGAGCGGCGGGATCGTCGCCGCCCCCACCACCTCGCTGCCCGAGCGGCTGGGCGGGGTACGCAACTGGGACTACCGCTACTGCTGGCTGCGCGACTCCACCCTCACGCTCAACGCCCTGCTGCGCGCCGGGTACCACGAGGAGGCCGTCGCCTGGCGCGACTGGCTGCTGCGGGCGATCGCGGGCGACCCGGCCGAGCTGCAGATCATGTACGGCCTGGCGGGCGAGCGCCGGGTCCATGAGCAGGAGCTGACCTGGCTGGAGGGGTACGAGCGCTCGACCCCGGTCCGGGTCGGCAACGACGCGGTCGACCAGCGCCAGCTCGACGTCTACGGCGAGGTGCTCGACACCCTCCACTTCGCCAGCGCCTCCGGGCTGCCCGCCGAACCGCACACCTGGAAGATCCAGACCGCGCTGATGGACTTCCTGGAGTCGGCCTGGCGCGACCCCGACGAGGGGCTGTGGGAGGTCCGCGGGCCCCGCCGTCACTTCGTCCACTCCAAGGTCATGGCCTGGGTGGCCGCGGACCGCGCGGTCCGCGCGATGGAGGCGGAACCGCGGCTGAGCGGGGACGCGAACCGCTGGCGCGCGATGCGTGACGCCGTACACCGCGAGGTCTGCGAGAAGGGTTACGACCCCGAGCGCTCCACCTTCACCCAGTCCTACGGCTCGGCCGAGCTGGACGCCGCGACCCTGCTCATACCGCGCGTGGGCTTTCTCCCCGCCACCGACCCCCGTGTCCTCGGCACCATCGACGCGGTGCGGCGCGAGCTCAGCGAGGACGGGCTGATCCGCCGCTATACCGCCGATGGCGGGGACGGCGGCGGGGACCGCGGTGGGGACGGCGGCGGGGACCGCGGCGGGGACCCCGGTGGGGACCGCGGTGGGGATGGCGGCCTGGACGGCGGTGTCGACGGCCTTCCCGGCTCCGAGGCCACCTTCCTCGCCTGCTCCTTCTGGCTCGCCGACGCCCTCGGGCTGGCCGGTCGCCACAAGGACGCCCGGGCCCTCTTCGAGCGCCTTCTCGAACTCCGCAACGACGTCGGGCTGCTCGCCGAGGAGTACGACCCGGCGACCGGCCGACAGCTCGGCAACTTCCCGCAGGCGTTCAGCCACATCGGGCTCGTGGGGACCGCCCTCACCCTCGCTGAGCGGCCCAGGGCAGACTGACCCCATGGATCTTGGACTCAAAGACCGGGTGTACGTCGTCACCGGGGCCACCCGCGGGCTGGGGCGCGCGGCCGCGCGTGAGCTGATCGCCGACGGTGCGAAGGCCGTCATCACCGGCCGCGACGCCGATACGGCTGCCGCCGTCGCCGCCGAGCTCGGGCCGAACGCGGTCGGGGTCGCCGCGGACAACGCCGACCCCGAGGCGGCGGCCCGCCTCATCGCCACCGCCCGGGAGCGCTTCGGCGGCTTCGACGGCGTCCTCATCAGCGTCGGCGGCCCGCCGGCCGGGCTGACGGCCGACATCACCGACGCCCAGTGGCAGGCCGCCTTCGACTCGGTCTTCCTCGGCGCCGTCCGCTTCGCCCGCACCGCCGCCGGGGAACTCCCCGCCGGGGGTGTGATCGGCTTCGTCCTCTCCGGCTCCGTCCGCGAGCCGATCCCCGGCCTCACCGTCTCCAACGGCCTGCGCCCCGGCCTGGCGGGCTTCGCCAAGTCCCTCTCCGTCGAGGTCGGGCCCCGCGGCATCCGCGTCGTCGGCCTCCTCCCGGCCCGCATCGATACGGACCGCGTCCGCGAGCTCGACTCCCTCTCCGGCGACGCGGAGGCCGCGCGGGAACGGAACGCGGCGGCGATTCCGCTGCGGCGGTACGGGACGCCCGAGGAATTCGGCAAGGCCGCGGCGTTCCTGCTCTCGCCTGCGGCGTCGTATCTGACCGGGCTGATGCTTCCGGTGGATGGCGGGGCCCTCCACAACATCTGAGGGCGCGTGGGGGCGGCTCTGCGGGGGCTTGTGCCACGGGGCGGGGCTAGATGCCACGGGCGGACCGTGGGGGGCGCCTCCGGCGGGATCCCCCACCCCGCCCCTCCCCGAAACTATGGGGCTCCGCCCCCTAGCCCCCCCACCGGGGCTCCGCCTCGGACCCCGCTCCTCAAACGCCGGAGAGGCTAAATAATCCCGGGCGATCCCCGCAC
>NZ_LAKD02000029.1 GCF_000968685.2 Streptomyces antioxidans | reverse complement strand
TGGGGCGGAGCCCCGGTTTCGGGAAGGGGCGGGGAGGGGAAAGACCCGCGGCGCACACCCCGCAGACGTACCTGCACCTAACACCGGCTCGGCGGCGATCACCGAGGGGTGCGGGAGGCACCCCCGTAGGACGTGCCCTCCTCGAGCGCGCCCCCGAACCGCTCCCGGAACTTCTCCATGTTCTTCCGGGGCGACGACGACAGCACCCAGCGGTCGCCCACCAGATAGACCCCGCCGTACATCCGGGCCGTCTCCAGCCAGTCGCGCTGGTTCTCGGCGGTGACGAAGTCGAGGAAGAGGAATTTGCCCCGGGAGTTCTCGCAGACGGCCTGGCGGTAGTCGTCCACCTTGGTGGTGAACTCGGGCTTGCAGCCCGCGGCCGAGGCGAGTTGTTCCACCCGCGCGGCCTTGGGCGCGGCGCTCGCGCTCGGCCGGGCGGCGCCGTTCCCCCCGGTCTCCGCTTTGGCGTCCGCCTTACCGTCACCATCACCGCCGCCACCGCCACCACCGCATCCCCCGAGGGCGAGCAGCGCGCCCACGGCCGCCGCGACCGCCACCGCGCGCGGGCCGCGGGCGGCGTTCCGGGCCGGGCGCGGAGCATCAGCATCAGCATCAGCGGCGTCGGCGTCGGAGTCCTCGGCGGCGGCGTACATGAAAGACCCTCTCGCATCGTCGGATCCGGGAGCGCGACCGCATCCCCCGCGCCCACGGATACGCACCAACGACGCCGATCGTTCATCCCCGACCTGGTCCGTACGGCGATGCCCGGACCCTTGACAGCCAGGTCGGATGCTGGATTACTGGACCGCGCCCGAACGGGAAACCGAATGTTCGGTCGGCATCCGGAGGTGGTGGACGCCCCATGGTGGAACCGCAGAGCGCGGCTCCGCTCGACGACGCCGAGCGGATGAACCCCGAGGAGCTGAGGGCGCTTCAGCTCACCCGGCTGCGCGCCACCTTGCGCCATGCGTACGACCACGTCGAGCTGTACCGCAAGAAGTTCCGCGAGGCCGGGGTCGGCCCCGAGGACTGCCGCACCCTCGAGGACCTGGCCCGGTTCCCCTTCACCACCAAGGCGGATCTGCGCGACAGCTATCCCTTCGGGATGTTCGCCGTCGAGCAGAGCGAGGTGCGGCGGCTCCACGCCTCAAGCGGCACCACCGGCCGCCCCACCCTCGTCGGCTACACCGAGCACGACCTGGGCGTATGGGCGGAGGTGGTCGCCCGCTCGATCCGCGCGGCCGGTGGCCGTCCCGGCCACAAGGTGCATATCTCCTACGGTTACGGCCTGTTCACCGGCGGCCTCGGCGCCCACTACGGCGCCGAGCGGCTCGGCTGCACCGTCATCCCCGCCTCCGGGGGAATGACCGCCCGGCAGGTGCGGCTCATCCAGGACCTCAGGCCCGAGATCATCATGATCACGCCCTCGTACCTGCTGACGCTCCTGGACGAGTTCGAGCGGCAGGGCGTCGATCCCCGTTCCACCTCCCTCCAGGTCGGCATCTTCGGTGCCGAGCCCTGGACGGAGGAGATGCGCCGGGAGATCGAGGAGCGCATGGACATCCACGCGGTGGACATATACGGGCTCTCTGAGGTGATGGGCCCGGGGGTGGCCCAGGAGTGCGTCGAGACCAAGGACGGGCTGCACGTCTGGGAGGACCACTTCTACCCCGAGATCGTGGACCCGCTCACCGACGCGGTGCTGCCCGGCGGCGAGGAGGGGGAGCTGACCTTCACCACCCTCACCAAGGAGGCGCTTCCCGTCATCCGCTACCGCACCCGGGATCTGACCCGGCTGCTGCCCGGCACCGCCCGCCCCGCCTTCCGGCGCATCCAGAAGATCACCGGCCGCTGCGACGACATGCTCATCGTGCGCGGGGTCAATGTCTTCCCCAGCCAGATCGAGGAGATCGTGCTGCGGATCCCCTCGGTGGCCCCGCACTTCCAGCTCGAGCTGACCCGGCGCGGCCGGATGGACCACATGGCGGTGCGGATCGAGGCGCGCCCCGGGGTCGGCCCGGAGCGGCGCGCGGACGCCGCCACGGCGATCGCGCGGGGCGTCAAGGACGGAGTGGGACTCACGGTCGAGGTGGAGATCGTGGACCCGGAGACGCTGGAGCGCTCCGTGGGCAAGATCCGCCGGGTCAAGGACCTGCGGACGGACGGCTGAGCACGGCGGATGGAGGCTGAGCGGACGCCAGGCCGAGCCGCCCCAGCCGGGCAACCGTACCTGCCGGGCAGCCGTACCAGGCGAGCCGCCGCCCCAGCCGAGCCGCCCCGGGCACAGTCCTTGGCCGCGGACGGCGCTTGGGGGCGGGCCTCATCGGCGCGGCGTTCAGCGGCCGGACTCGGCGGCCGGGCCCAGCGGCGCCCGGCGCGTGGCTCGGCGTGCCAGCCCGAGCGCGGCGACCCCGTGATGGAGCGGCAGCCGCCCCCCGCACACTGCCGCCTGGGCCCGCGCCGCGACCCGGCGCCGGTCGTCGACGTCCGGCATCGGCCACAGCGGCCGGTGCACGTTCACCCGCACCGTGAGCCCGTCGGCGCGGATCACCCGGCGCAGCGAGCGGCCGAGGTCGTCCTCGCCGACGAAGGCGGCCACCGTGGTCGGGGCGCCGTGCTGGACGTAGTCCAGGGTCACCGGGCGCACCGGCGCGCCCGCGTCCAGCGCGGCCTGGAAGGTGGCCCGGCGGAAGCTGCCGCCGGTGCCCGCACACCAGGTGATGCCCTGCGGGAAGGCCATCACCGACTGGCCGTCGCGCAGCCGGGCCGCCATCTCCCGTACGGTCGCGGGGAGTTCGCGCAGCGAGTCGCGGTCGATGTACAGCGTCCCCGCGCGGGTGACCACCGGACCGATCAGCGGCCAGCCCGCGATCTCGCGCTTGGCCAGCATGACCACGGGCTCCATCGACAGCAGCGCGATGATGTCCAGCCAGGAGATGTGGTTCGCCACGATCAGCGTCCCGGTGGTCCCGGTGGTCGCTGTGGGCCCGGCGGCCCGGGTGGTCCCGGTGGTCCCTGTGATCGTCCTGGCCCCCGTGGCGCTGAGCGTCCCGCCTCCCGCCACCTCCAGCCGGACGCCGAGGGAGTCCAGCAGCGTCGCCGCACGCGCCCGCAGCGTCTCGGGCTCGGCGATCCGGCGGCCGGACACCAGCGCGCCCAGCACCGCCCGGCCGAAGACCGCGGCCCGCCGGGCGACCCGGGCGGCCGGGACGCGGTCGGCGGCGTGGGCGACACAGCCGGTGCTGCACGGCGACCAGGCCGCCCAGGCGTGTGCGGGCAGGCTCATCGCGGCCGGGACGGTCACTGGGATTCACCCAGGAAGTAGCGGCGGTAGCGGTCGTTCATCCGCTCGGTGTCGAGCAGCACGAAGAAGTCGGCGTCGTTGAAGGCCCGGTCGTGCTGTGGGGATCCGCACAGCCAGGCGCCCACCCGCAGATACCCGCGCAGCAGCGGCGGCAGACCGGCGTAGCCGGGCTCGCCGTCCAGCGGCCGGGAGGGTATCCAGGGGTCGAGCGGGTGGACCCGCATCTCCGGCGGGGCGGCGTGCTTGGTGGTGCCGAGGAGCCAGGCGTTGGCGGCGGCCTGCTCGCCCCCGGCCAGCGGCACCGAGGCACAGCCCGCGAGATAGCGGTGGCCGGACAGCAGTACATAGCGGGCGAGACCGGCCCACATCAGGTTGATGACGGCGCCCGAGCGGTGGTCGGCGTGCACACAGGCGCGGCCCGCCTCGACCATGGACGAGCGGACCTCGGCCGGAAGCCCGCGCAGATTGAACTCGGTGTCCGAGTACAGCCGCTCACTGCGCCCCGGGGGAAGCAGCCGGTAGGTGCCGACCACGGCGTCCGTCGCCCTGTCCGTGACGATCAGGTGGTCCATGACCTGGTCGAACTCATCCACATCGCGGCCGTCGACCGCCGCGTCCAGCCGGCCGCCCCTCTCCTCGCCGAACACCTGGTAGCGCAGCCGCTGCGCGGCGTGGACCTGCTCCTGGGTGTGGGCGATCGAGGTGACGTACGAGCTGGTGGGCGCCGTCGTGGACGTCGTGAGCACGGGCATTCCTGTTCTCCGTTCGAGGGAAGTCAGGAGCGGTGGGGACTGGGGAAGAGCGGAGGAAACGTCGGAACAGACGTCGGAGCGAACGTCAGAGGAGACGTCGGACCAGACGTCGGAGGAAACGCCTCACTCGCCGTGCGGTACGCGTGGGCGGCGCGTGCCGGGGCGTCCACCAGTCTTGCCGTGGCGACGTACGTCACAGTGTCCGTGTGGTGATTCGTCGACTGCCAGTCGATGACGAAAGCATGCCGCAGGTCGGCCGTGGTTACGGAGCGGTAGCGCCGATGGCACTCAGCTCGGCAGCGGGAAGCCCAGCGACTGGGCCGCGGCGGCGGGGGTGGGCTGGGACCAGTAGTCGCTCACCGCCGTGGCCGAGGACAGGGAGCGGGTTTCGGCCAGGTCCAGATAGAGGACGCCGTCCAGGTGGTCGGTCTCGTGCTGGACGATCCGCGCGGGCCAGCCGGTGAACTCCTCGTCCAGCTCCCGCCCCGTCTCGTCCTGCCCGCGCAGCCGGATCCGGTCCGGGCGGCCGACCACGGCCTGCCAGCCGGGGATGCTCAGGCATCCCTCGAAGAACGCCGCCCGGCCGTCGCCGACCGGTTCATAGCGGGGGTTGACCAGCACTCGGTACGGCTGCGGCACCCGGCCGCGCGCCTCCCGCACCTCCGCAGTCACCTCCGCCGGGTCCTCGATCACCGCGAGCCGCAGCGGCACACCGATCTGCGGGGCCGCGAGCCCCACTCCGGGCGCGGAGTGCATGGCCTCCCGCATCGCCGCCAGCAGCCGGTCCAACTGCCCGGCGGCCAACTGGCCTTCGTACGGCAGGGCCGGTCGCCTGAGCACGGGGACGCCCGCGGACAGGATCGGCAGCGGGCGGGTCCCGGAGAGCAGTTCGTCGACGAGCTCGGACAGGGTGGTGGTCGGCATGGGGGACAGCCTGGCAAGACGATCACGCGACGGCAATTCGGGGGCGGGTCCGAGGTGTGGGCCAGTCATCGGCGTCTCATCGCAGCAGGCCGGGCGGGCAGCGGTCCGAGCACATTGCGGCCCATACGGTCCAGAACTACTACGGTGAAGGCATGCCCCGGCCTCGTGAGTTTGACGAAGGTCTTGTGCTGCTC
Source organism: Streptomyces antioxidans (assembly GCF_000968685.2). Classification (GTDB taxonomy): domain Bacteria; phylum Actinomycetota; class Actinomycetes; order Streptomycetales; family Streptomycetaceae; genus Streptomyces; species Streptomyces antioxidans. Next base: position 173,819 of record NZ_LAKD02000029.1, on the reverse strand, counting down.
GCCATCCGCGACGAGTTCTGGGACAAGGGCTACGCGGCGACGTCGATGGACGACCTGCTGCGCGTGAGCGGGCTGGGCAAGGGCAGCCTCTACGGGGCGTTCGGGGACAAGTGAAGCCTGTTCTTGCGGGTGCTGCGCAACTACGACGACGCGAACCTCGAACCTGCTGATGCCGCGCGAGCGCCCGGTGTCCGCGGCACGGGGCATCGACCTGGTCCGCGAGTTCCTGCTCGCCCCGACCGACGACCCGACCGGAGCGGCCGCGCGTCGAGGTTGCTTGGCTGGCCAACAGCAACGCCGAGCTGGCCGTGACGACGTTCCTCGCCTCGGACGCGTCGGGTTACCTCAACGGCGCCGAGATCTTCGCCGACGGCGGTTACGCGCAGGTGTGAGTGCTCTCGTGGACGCCCTGGGCGGGGCCCGGGGCCTACTCGGGGCGCGGGTCCGGCTCGGCCGGTGCGCTCTGCTCGGTTCGTGACTCCGGCAGCAGCTCCCGGATGTCGTTCGGCAGCACGCCGTACAGCTTCTCCATCAGCTCCGGGTCCACGGCCGAGTCCAGCACCTCGAAGAAGGCGGCCGCCTCGCGCAGCGCCTCGTCCTCGGTGTGCTCGGTGCGCCAGGCGATCCGGCCCGCGAAACCGGTGAGGTCGAACCGCTCGCCGTGGTCCCGCCGGTACGCCCGCTCCTCGGGTGAGCCCTCATGGGAGGCGGCGACGCGGCGCAGTGGCTCCGCCGCCTCCTGCGGCAGCTGGGCCGCCATATGGTCCGCCAGTCCGTCCGGGATGCGCTCGGCGAGCGTTTCGAGCGTCGCGCGCACCGCTCGCTCGGCGGACTGCCGGTCGGGGAGCTGGGCCCGGGCCTGGACCAGGCCCGTCAGTTCTTCATAGCGCATGGTCGGCGTTCCTCGTGGTCGGGTGCCCGGCTGTTGGTGCCGAGTGCCCCGTGCCGTTCGCTCAAACCGTCGCCGGGCGCCCGGCCTCCGGGGCGCCCTCCCGCCGGTCCCCTCGTCAGCCCTCCCGCGCGGCCAGCAGCGGCCCCAGCACCCGGGTGCCGGGGCCGGTGTGCCCGCCGGGGCCCGGGAGCTGGGTGGTGTTGCCGACCGTCAGGGGCTCCCCGCAGTGGGCGCACGCGGCCACCGGTGTGGTGTCCCGCCCACAGCCGAGATGGCGGATCCGGGCCGGGGGCCCGGCGGGGCCCGCGTACCAGCGGTCGCCCCACTCCATCAGCGCCAGCAGCACCGGATACAGCTCCTCGCCCTTGGGCGTGGCGCGATAGTGCTCACGCGGCGGCCGCTCCTGGTACCGCTCCCGGACCAGCACCCCCTCCTCGACCAGCCGGGACAGCCGGGCCGCCAGGACCTTACGCGATATGCCCAGGTCATGGGCGAGATCGTCGAAGCGGGTGACCCCGGTGAGCACATCCCGCATGATCAGCGCCGTCCAGGCGTCGCCGAACAGATCGGTGGCGCGGGCGATCGAACAGGCCACATCGGCGAGCGGAGTACGGGTCATGACACGACCCTACCCGAGTTCCCTGAGGGAACTTAAGGGTGTTAGGTTTCCTCGGGGAACCCCGGGAGCCAAGCGAGGCCGCCCGGGCCGCCCCAGGCACCGGTGAATCCGCGAATCCGCGTAATCCGCGCACCCGTGAGGGAGAAGACGATGGCCGCCGCCCCGCACATCGAACTGGACTCACGGTCACCCGACGCCGTCGACGGCCGTCAGATCAGGGCCGTCACCTTCCAGGACAGTCGTCTGGAGTACGTCCGCACCGCGCTCAAGAGCGTGGACCTCGCCGCGTCCGGAAGCCGCGCCGTGGCGGTGGGCAGCGGCCGCGGGCTGCTGGCCCGCGGGCTGGCCGGGCTCGGCTTCGACGTCGTCGCCGTCGACCCCTCCGCCACCGCGACCGAGATGGCCCGCGAGGCGGACGCGCGCGAGCACCCCGGGATCGACTACCGCACCGCGCCCGCCGAACGGCTCGGCCTCGCCGACGGCGCGTTCGACCTCGCCTACTACGCGGACACCTTCGAGATCACCCCGGATCTCGACCGGGTGCTCGCCGAGGCCGCCCGCGTACTGCGGCCCGGCGGGGTGCTGATCTACGACACCGTCAACCGCACCCTGCTCTCCCGGCTGATCTACCTCGGCGCCTTCCAGCGCCTCCCGATGACCCGGATCATGCCCGCCGGCCGCTACACGGCGGCCCGGCTGCGCACCCCCGCCGAGCTGACCGCCGCCCTGGAGCGGCAGGGGCTGCGCAACGAGGACATCTGCGACTTCAAGCCCAAGGATCCGCGCAGCCTGGTCAAGGCCACCATGGCGCGCCGCCGGGGACGGATCACCGATGAGCAGATCCCGCCCATCGTCGACTTCGTCCTCGCCCCGGACGCCCGGCCGCTGGTCACCTACCTCGGCTACGCCCGTAAGGGCTGAGCGGCGGGCCCGGCTCCCCACCCCGGCCGCGGGGGCGCACACTGGGCACCGTGACTCGTAAGCGCAGCGCCGGACTCCTGCTGTACCGGGGTGCGGGCCCGGCCGTTGAGGTTCTGCTCGCCCATATGGGAGGCCCGTTCTGGGCCGCGAAGGACGCGGGCGCCTGGACGGTGCCCAAGGGGGAGTACGACGAGGACGAGACGCCGGAGGCCGCCGCGCGCCGGGAGTTCCAGGAGGAGCTGGGCGTGGCCCCGCCCGGCGGTGAGCCGATTCCGCTGGGCTCCGTGACCCAGACCGGGGGCAAGCTGGTCATCGCGTGGGCGCTGGAGGGCGATCTCGACCCGGCGGGCATCACCCCCGGCACGTTCACCATGGAGTGGCCGAAGGGCTCCGGCCGGACGCGGGAGTTCCCCGAGATCGACCGGGTCTCCTGGTTCGGTCTGGAGGAGGCCCGCCGGAAGATGGTGACGAGACAGCGGGTCTTCCTGGACCGGCTGGAGGAGCTGGTCGGGGGCGCGAAGGGCGCGGAAGACACGGAGAACGACGAGGGCGCGGGCCCCGGCAGCGAGTGACCGGGGCCCGCGCCCGCCAGAGGTCATCTCATCGCGTTCCGCAGTGCACCGTGGCCGCCCCCCAGTCGGCGTGGTCATGCGCGTTGCCGTCACCGCCGTCGGTGACCCGCAGCCGGAGCCGCTGCGCGCCCTCGACCCGGGCCTCCACCGGTACGGCCGTGTCCGGGCCGCGCACCGTCTCACCCCGGTACACCCGCTCGCCGTCGGCGTAGACCTCGAACACGACGCTGCCGTCGGCCCCCACCTCGTCGTCCACGCCCGTCGTCGCGGTGAACGTCGAGCAGCCGCCGCCCAGGAAGACCTCGACCGTGGAGTCGGCGTGGGTGCCCAGCCCCCGTTCGTAGGCCGTGCCGTCGATGGTGAGGGTCTTGCCGTCGCCGGCGGCGGCCTCGCCGTTGCTGCGGTCGCGTTCGACCGGGCCCCAGCCGTTGTCCGCGGTGATGAAGCCGAGCGTGGACACCGGCACTTCACCGTGCGGCGGCGGAGGAGTGCCCTCGAGCTCGGCCGAGGCCTCGCCGCTCACCCGCGCGCCACCGGTCGAGGTCGCGCGGACATCGGCCACGGCGGGCCGCGGACCGTCCGGGCTGCCCTCACCACGGGCGATCGTGGTCCGTACGGTCGCGCTCCGGCCCGCCGCGAGATCGCCGAGGTCGAGGGTGCCGGGCTCGGCGGTCCACCCCTCGGGCAGCCCGAAGGCGGCGGTGACATCGCGCAGCGGGGTGTCACAGGGGTTGGTGACGGTCAGCTCGGCCGAGGTGGAGCCGCCCGCGGGCACCGTGGTGTCGGCGGCCGTGAGCTTCGCCCCGGGGGCGCACACCACCGGGCCGCGCGGGGTGCCGGTGCGGGCCTCGGCGCCGGTCAGCGGGCGCAGCCGCAGGGTGTAGGCGTACTCCTTGGCGGGCCGCACCTGGTACTCGGGCAGCACGGTGTGGAACGTTTCGCTCACCCCGCTCACCGCGTGGTCTAGATGCAGGGTGTTGCCACCCGGGTCCTTCCGCAGGGCGAACGGGTAGGCGGCGCGGTCGATCCCGGTGTACGGGGTCACCCCGGCCGAGAAGTCCCCGGACACCAGGAGCCCGCCGACGCCGTCGGACAGCGAGGCCCAGCGGACGTCCTCGTGGTTCCCGTAGTCCTGCGGTTTGGTGTATCCGGCGAACTGCCCGTCCACGTCCGTGGAGTACACCCCCACGGGGGCGCCGTCCTTACGGTCGTTGTAGTTCTCCTGCGGCCCGCGCCCGTACCAGCTGAACCGGTCGTAGCGGTCGGGTACGCGCAGCGAGAGCCCGATGCGGGGCAGATAGGGCACCGTACGTGCCGCGCCCCGTGCCTCCACGCGGTGGTCCAGGCGCAGCTCCCCGGAGCCACTGACGGTGTACCGCAGGGTCTGGGCGAACGAGGAGTCCTTGACGCCGGGCGCGGCGGCGGAGGAGGGCACGGTGACGACGACCTCGCCGTTCCGCTCGTCCACCGTGACCTCGCCCGGCTTGGTGCGCAGCCGGTCCAGGCCCGCCTCCCGCCAGGGCCCCTCCTCCGAACCGATCTCATTGCTGACCGGGGCGCGCCAGGCGTCCAGCTCGGGGCCCGAGCCGAGCAGTTCCCGGCCACGGGACTTCATGGAGACGAGCTCGCCGCTGGACCGGTCGAAGCCGTAAGAGAAGCCGTCGCCGGTGACCGTGAGGCGGTCGCCTGAGGTGGTGGCCTTCACCTTCCCCGGTGCCCGTGCGGGCGTCGTGCCCGCGAGCTGACGGCCGCCGATGTCGAACTGCTCGACGGCCACCCGGTGTCCCGCCTTCGCCCAGGCCGTGTCCGCGGCCTGCACCGCCTCCACGGTCAGCCGCCGGTCGGCGTCCCGGGGGTTGGCGGGCGGCTTGGGCAACCGGAGGGTGCTCCGCGCCCCGGGGGCGACGTCGAGGGCGCGGCTGCCCCGGGCCAGGGTGTGGGCGCCCTCGGTGAGGCGCCAGCGCAGCCGGAGGTCGCCGGTGCCGGTGAAGGACCGCTCGTTGCGCACCTCGATCCGCCCCGTGCGGGCCTCGTCGCCCGAGATCCGGACCGGGGCGTGGACGGCCGCCATGGTGCGGGCCTCCGGCTGGACGGTGCGGTCGGCGGAGACCACCCCGTCGACCCCGCCGGTCCCGGCGCCGTAGGACAGGAAGTCCCCCTTGCGGTCGAGCCGGTCGAAGTCGAGCGCCAGCACCGCGTCCGTGCTGGGGTCGGCGGCGAGCTGATCGGGGCTCAGCGCCCGGTGGTAGACGCGGACCTGGTCGACGGTGCCGTGGGTCATCCGGGTGCGGATGTTCTCCTGGTCGGTCTCCGGGTTGCGGCCGATGTTCACCGGCTGCGCCGAGTGGCCCACGGTGCCGGTCCAGTCGGCCGACGCGGTCTGCCTGCCGTCGATCAGCAGCCGGAGCGTCCGGCCGTCGAAGGTGGCGGAGACGCGATGCCATGAGCCGTACCAGCCGTCGGGAACATCGGCCGCCACGGTGTGCCAGTCCCCGTCGCCGTAGACGGAGAACTCCAGGGTGTCCTTGTCGCGCATCTTCAGCGCATAGCTGTGGTCGCCCTTGGCGATCACGGTGAAGGAGCCGGTCCAGCCGGCGGGCTTCACCCAGGCGTCCAGGGTGAGCGCGTCCGACACCGCGTCCAGTTTCGGATCGCGGTAGACCTCCACGAAGTCGTCGAGGCCCGACAGCTCCAGCGCCCTGCCCCGGTGTCCCGCCACCAGAGCGGGCTTCCCGGAGACATACGACAGGATGTCGTTGCCGGAGGTGTCGGGGGTGGTCAGCAGGGGCTGGGTGATGTTCTGCTCCGCCCAGTCCCAGATGTAGCCGCCCTGGACCTGGGGGTACTTCCGCACCACATCCCAGAACTCCCGGAAGTTGCCGAGCGAGTTGCCCATGGCGTGGGCGTACTCACCCATGATGATCGGCTTGGTGGTGGCCTTCGCCTTCTCCTCGAGGCCCGAGGGCGAGGGGTAGCGCGGGCCCCAGACATCGGCGAACGGGGCGTCGCCGTCAGGGTTGTTGGGCTGGTGGTAGACCGGCCGGGCCGGGTCCTCGCGGTCCAGGAAGTCGGCCATCGCGTAGTGGGCCTTGCCCAGTCCCGCCTCGTTGCCGGTGTCCCACATCAGCACGCTGGGGTGGTTCTTGTCCCGTTCGTACATGGCGGTGAGGCGGTCCATGAACGCGGCCTGCCACTCGGGCCGTTCGGCCAGGCAGTCGTCCGGGCAGGCGTCGTGGTGATGGGTCTCGATGTCCACCTCGTCGTCGATCCACAGACCGCGCGCGTCGGCCAGCTCGTAGAGGTACGGATCCGAGGGGTAGTGCGAGGTGCGCACGGAGTTGATGTTGAGCTGCTTCATCAGCGAGACGTCGGAGGCGGTGCGCTCGTGGGTGGCGTGGCGGCCGGTGGCGGGGTCGGTCTCGGAGCGGTTGACGCCCTTGACGAGGATGCGCTTGCCGTTGACGAGGAGCTGTCTGTCCTTGACCTCGATCTCGCGGAAGCCCACGGGCTGGGCGGTGGTGTGGGTGACCGTCCCATCGGGGCCGGTGAGCCGGACGACGAGGGTGTAGAGGTGGGGCGTCTCATCGGTCCACTTGGCCGGGTTGGCCACGTGGGCGGTGAGGGTGGTGGAGCCACTGCCGCCACCGCCGCCCACCGTTCCTGACATCGTTGTCACCTTATGTCCGCGCTCGTCGTAGAGCGTGCCGAGAACCTTGCGGTCGCCGGGGACCTTGCGGTCGGCCGGGGCGCGCTCCGGGCCCTTGGCGGCCACGTCGACCTCGGCGGTCAGCCGGGCGTCGCGGTACCGGCCGTCCAGATCGGTCTTGACGGTGATGTCCCGCAGATGCTCGGCCGGGGTGGAGTAGAGCCCGACCGAGCGGAAGATGCCCGAGAACCGCCACTGGTCGTAGTCCTCCAGGTGCGACCCCGAGCCCCAGCGGTGGACCTGCACCGCGACGGTGTTGCGGCCCGGGTGCAGCCGGTCGCTGATGTCGAACTCGGCGGGGGTGTAGCCGCCCTGGTCGTAGCCCGCGTAGGAGCCGTTCACCCACACCAGATAGCCGCTGGTGACGCCCTCGAAGCGGAGGAAGGTCCGGCGCTTCTCCCAGCTCTTCGGCAGCTCGAAGGTCTTGACGTAGGCACCGGTCGGATTGACGTCGTGGGGGACCTTCGGGGGGTCGTCCGGATACATCTCGGTGGGGATGTTCCGGAACACCGGATGGTCCAGGCCGTCCGTCTGCCAGGTGTGCGGCACGCTCACGCTGCGCCAGCCGCCCCTGGAGGTGTCATAGCCCTCGGTGAAGAAGTCCTTCGGCACCTCCTCGGGGCGTTCGGACATGTGGAGCTTCCAGGTGCCGTCGAGCGAGGCGGTCCAGCGGCCCTTGGCGCCGCCCGCGAGGGCTTCGGCGGTTCCGTCGTACGGCGTGAGCCGGGCGTGGGCCGGTTCCTGTCCGACGGAGGTGACCTCGGGGTTCTCCAGCAGTTTGTACACATCCGCTGGGGGAGCGGGGGCGTCTGCTGCCGCCGCCGCTGCCGGGGAGGCGGGGAGTGCGAGCGCGAGGGCCAGGGCGACGGCGGCGAGCCGGGGCAGCCGGGAGGCCCGGGTGAGCGAGGGGAAACGGGGGAGGGGGAGGCGACGTCGGAGGCGTCGGGGCATCTGGTGGTCCACCCTTCTGTGGGGTGTGGAAACGCTCCAGAACGAACAGGCCCGCACATTAGCCAACGCGCCCCCTCGCGCCAAGATGTCGCGCAGCACTCACCGTCGGCCCGGCGCGGCTACCGTGAAAGAAGTGAGGGCCGTGCGGAATGCCGTGCCGAGCGCGGTGGGGCCGGACGGAGGCACCGTGGGTATGGAGAGCGCGAGGAGTACGGAGTACCTGCCCCAGCTGCGGCTGGACGAGCTGCTGGAAGAGCTGCAGGTACGCATCGACGGGGTGCGCGGCACCCAGGACCGGGTGCACAGCCTGCTGGAGGCCGTGCTCTCGGTCGGCCGGGAGCTGGATCTGTCGCATGTGCTGCGGAGGATCGTCGAGGCCGCGGTGGTGCTGGTGGACGCCGAATACGGGGCGCTGGGCGTGATCGGCGAGGACCAGCGGCTGGCCGAATTCCTCCCGGTGGGCATCGGTGAGGAGCGGGCCGGGGCGATCGGACGGCTGCCGTCGGGCCATGGGCTGCTCGGCGAGCTGATCCGCCACCCCAAGCCGCTGCGGCTGGCCGAGCTCTCGGAGCATCCGGCCTCCTACGGCTTTCCGCCGAACCACCCGCCGATGAACTCCTTCCTCGGGGTGCCCATCCGGGTGCGCGACGAGGTCTTCGGCAATCTCTACCTCACCGAGAAGCGCGGCGGCAGGGAGTTCGACGGCGAGGACGAGACGGTGCTCTCCACCCTGGCCGTGGCCGCCGGGGTGGCCATCGAGAACGCCCGGCTGTACGAGGAGGCCCGGCACCGTCAGCGCTGGCTGGAGGCGAACGCCGAGGTCACCCACAGCCTGCTGTCCGGAGTGGACGAGACCAGGGTCCTGGAGCTGATCGTCGAGCACGCCCGCCGGATCCTCTCCGCCGACCTCGGTGTGCTGATGCTGCCGGTGCCCGACACCGACGAGCTTCATGTCGCACTGGCGGCGGGCACCGACGCCGAGGCCCACCGCGGTCTGGTGCTGCCGAGCCGGGGCACCTTCGGCGGTGCGGCCTTCACCGCCTCCGAGCCCGTCACCAGCACCGATGTCCAGAACGACCCGCGGATCACGGTCGGCCCGCAGCGCTGGGAGGGGCTGGGCCCGGCCGTCGCGGTGCCGATGCGGACGCGGGACGGGGTGGGCGGGGTGCTCTCACTGGCCCGGGTGGCGGACAGCCCGGTCTTCACCCAGATCGAGACCGACACCCTGCTGGGCTTCGCGGGCCAGGCGGCGATCGCGATGAAACTGGCCGAGCGGCGGCGCGACGCCGAACAGCTGGCTCTGCTCGAGGACCGCGACCGGATCGCCCGCGATCTGCACGACCTGGCCATCCAGCGGCTGTTCGCCGCCGGGATGACGCTGCAGTCCACCCTGCGCTTCGTCCAGCATCCGGAGGGCTCGGAACGGCTGCTGCGGGTGGTGGACGACCTGGACGACACCATCAAGATCATCCGCTCGACGATCTTCGGGCTGCGCTCGCACGAGGCGGGCCCCGCGGTGCAGGGGCTGCGGGTCCGTACCGCCAAGACCATCGAGGAGGCCGTGCCCGCGCTCGGCTTCACCCCCTCGCTGCGCACCGAGGGCCTGGTCGACACCGATGTGCCGCGCTCGGTCGCGGACGACATGGTCGCCGTGCTGGCCGAGGCGCTGTCGAACATCGCCCGGCACGCGCGGGCGCACGCCGCCGAGATCTCGCTGATCGTGGCGTCCGGGCGGCTGACCCTCACGGTCACGGACGACGGGGTGGGCATTCCCGAGGGCGGCCGTCGCAGCGGGCTGCGGAACATGGCGGAGCGCGCCGAGAAGCTGGGTGGTGAGCTGGAACTCGGCGAGCCCCCGGGCGGCGGCACCCGCCTGGTGTGGTCGGTACCGCTGCCGGAGCGGTAGCCGGTGGCCGGGGCGTGGCGGCCGTAGGGGCGGCCCGGTGCGCGGTGTTTGGGTCAGGGGCGGCTGTCCAGGGCCTCGGGCGCCTCGGTGCGTGGCTCCAGGGCCTCGGGTGCCTCGGTGCGTGGCTCCAGGGCCTCGGGTGCCTCGGTGCGTGGCGTGGTCGGGCCCACCGGTCCGTAGCCCAGCCGGATCAGCATCTGCGCATGGCCGGGTACCGGTTGGGCGTCGCTCAGTGACCACCGCAGGTCCGACCACTCCAGCGCCTGGTGCAGCAGGGACGCCCGGACCGCGTGCGAGGTCGCCAGCAGCAGGACGTGTTCCAGGGCCTGCCCGGCCCGCAGCCAGTCGGTGCGCCGGTCCTGGTCCGTGGTCAGTACGGCGATGGTCGGCTGGGGCTCGAACGGGGCGGTGGGCCGATCCTCGCCCCGGCGGCCCTCCGGCCGCGGGCCGAGGTAGTCGCGCATCGGCAGCCGCCCGGCGGCGTCCCGCGGGCCGAGGGCGGCCGGGGGGATTCCGTACGACCCGGTGTCGCGGATCCAGGTGCGGCTCTCGGCGAGCCGCCGCGGATCCCCGGAGGTGCGCCGCTCCGCCTCGGCGGTCAGTTGCAGCAGCCACGAGGTCTGCTCGGGGTCCGCCAGCCACAGCGTGGCCCCGTTGGCGCGGGCCGCCTCCGTCAGGTCGCCCAGGACCCGGGCGGGCAGCCGCCGCGCGGAGTAGGGGAAGCGGCTGCTGTGCCGCCGCCAGATCACGTCGTACAGGTCGTCGTGTGCGTTGTGTCCGTCGTGTCCGTCGTGTCCGTCGTGGTGGTCGTGTCCGTCGTCATGGCGCCCGGCACGGCCGGCGGGCGACGGGGCGGCCAGCCGCACCGTGGCCAGCAGATCGGGCTGTGACCGGTGCGGCAGCAGCTGGACCACCGGGTCCCAGCCGAAGTGGGCCACGGCGACCCGCAGATTGAACACGGCCGCCCCGGCGGAGACGCTCAGCGCCCGGCCCATCGGATCGGCGAACCGCAGTGCCCGCTCGGGGGCGGCCCGGACCTCCAGGGTGACGGTGTCGGGGTCCAGCCGGTAGCGCCAGGGCTGGGTGTTGTGGATGGACGGAGCGGCCACGGCCGCGGAGATGAGCTTCTCCAGGATCGCCGCGTCGAGCATTGCGGGTTGCATGGGATCCTCTCCTCGCTGGTGAGCCGTCAGCGGTGTGAGCCGTCAGTGGGTGGGCCGTCCCTCAGGGTGGTTGAGCCGTCAGCGGTACGGGGAGGGCCGTATGGCCCCGGCCCCGGGCCAGTCCGGGCCATCCGGGGTCATCCCGGATGGTCGTCCTCGGGGTGCGGGGCCGAGTGGGTCGCCAGCACCGCCGCCTGGATGCGGCGCTCCACGCCCAGCTTGGCCAGCAGCCGGGAGATGTGGTTCTTGACCGTCTTCTCGGACAGGAAGAGCCGCTTGCCGATCTGCCGGTTGGTGAGCCCGTCCCCGATCAGCACCAGGATCTCCCGCTCCCGCGGGGACAGCCCGGCCAGCACCTCGTCCCTCGGCTCCTGCGGGGTGGTGTCGCCCCGCAGGGTGCTCATCAGCCGGGCGGTGGTGGCCGGGTCCAGCATCGACTGGCCGGAGGCCACGGTGCGCACCGCCGAGACCAGGTCCGACCCCTTGATCTGCTTGAGCACGTAGCCCGCCGCCCCTGCCATGATCGCGTCCAGCAGGGCATCGTCGTCGTCGAACGAGGTCAGCATCAGACAGGCCAGCCCCGGCATGCGGGAGCGCAGCTCACGGCAGACCGTGATGCCGTCCCCATCCGGCAGCCGGACGTCCAGGATGGCCACGTCGGGCCGTAGCGCCGGACCCCGGGCCATGGCGTGGTCCACGGTCCCGGCGTCGCCGACCACCTCGATGTCGGGTTCTGCGTCCAGCAGATCGTGCAGTCCGCGCCGGACCACCTCGTGGTCGTCGAGGACGAACACCCTGATGGGCGTCGCCGGTGTCGCTCGTGTCGTCGAGGTCTCGGTCTCGGTCATGGCTCCCGCACCGTTCGTCCGCCGTCCGCCGTCCGCCCGGCCCTCGGTGGGAATCCTGGCGCAGCAGGTCAGCGCGGTACCAGGGCCGAACGGGCCCTCAAGGGGGCTGCCCGGCCCTCGTCCCGCCCTGCCCGCTCGTGCGACGGTCACGGCATGGGCACGCAAGTGCGGGGGCGGCGGTTGTGGCGGTGGCGGCGCAACCCGCTCAGACGCCGCTCGGATGTGATCGAGGCGTGGGTCGTGCTCGTGACCGGCCTGGTGATGGCGGTCGGCGGCCCGGCGGCCGGGGTGGCCGCGGGCACCGCCGTGGACGCGTCACTACGGCAGGAGCGGGCGGACCGGCACCGCGTGCCCGCCGTGCTCAAGGAGGACGCACCGGTCGCGCAGCCGGCCGCCGACGGCTCCACCACGGGCCAGGTGCGCGCGGTCGTCCGGTGGACCGGCCCGGACGGCGCCGTCCACACCGGTACGGCACGGGTCCACGAGGGGAGCAAGGCGGGCACCGCCACCGAGATCTGGACCGACGACCGAGGTCGCCTGGTCCAGCGGCCCCCCACCCCCGAGCAGATCGCCACCCGCGCGGTGCTCGCCGGGACGTCCGCCGTGGCGGGCGTCGGCGCGGTGTCGCTGGCCGGGCGCGGGGTGGCGCGGTGGCGCCTGGACCGCGCCCGCACCCAGGAGTGGGGCCGCGCCTGGGCCGAGGTCGGCCCCCGCTGGAGCCGCCACATCCGCTGACCACGGCCACGCATGGCCGTGTCCGGCCGGGTTTTCGCGCTGTGCGGCACCGCTGGCCGCCGCCCGCCGCCCCCTCGCGGATCGCCGCCGCGACGCGGAAGGCGGCGCGCGGACTGTCTTCGGAGGGCCCTGGCCACGACGTCGGGGTCCGCCGCGTGGTTGGGGTCTGCCGCGTGGTTGGGGTCTGTCGTGTGGTCGGGGGCCCTGCGCGGGCGGAGTCCATCACGTGGTTGGGGCCTTTCGCGGGTGGAGCCCGCTGCGTGGCCCAGGTCCCGCGCGGACCGTTTTCGGAGGGCCCCGGTCACGATGCCGGGGTCTGCCGCGTGGGTGGGGTCTGTCGTGTGGTCGGGGGCCCTGCGCGGGCGGAGTCCATCACGTGGTTGGGGCCTTTCGCGGGTGGAGCCCGCTGCGTGGCCCAGGTCCCGCGCGGACTGTCTTCGGAGGGCCCCGGTCACGATGCCGGGGTCTGCCGCGTGGTTGGGGTCTGTCGTGTGGTTGGGGTCGGCCGCGTGGTTGGGGTCCTGCGTGGGTGGGGTCTGTCGTGTGGTCGGGGGCCCTGCGCGGGCGGAGTCCATCACGTGGTTGGGGCCTTTCGCGGGTGGAGCCCGCTGCGTGGCCCAGGTCCCGCGCGGACCGTTTTCGGAGGGCCCCGGTCACGATGCCGGGGTCCGCCGCGTGGTCGGGGTCTGCCGCGTGGTTGGGATCCTGCGCGGGTGGAGCCCGCCGCGTGGCCCAGATTCCGCGTGGCAGGGCTCCGCGGCGAAGGCCGACCGTGCCTGTCGTGTGCTCCGTCGGGGCCCGGACGAAATCCCTGCCGCCGCCGGGCCGTAGGGGGAGCGGGAGCGCGGGCACGGTCTGGTAGGGAGCGGCCGGAGAGCGCTCCTACCGCCCGCCGGGGCCGTGGGGGCGCGGCGGGCGGTAGGACCGGTCCGCTGGGGGCCGGTCCTGCCGGACCGCCCTACTACCCCCTCTGGACCGTGTGCGGCGCGGCCGTGAGCTGGTTGTCGAAGTCGACCACGCCCTCGATCGCGCGGATCAGGCGGGCCGCCGCCGGGATGAGGACCGCCTCCTTGACCCGTCCGGTCAGGGTGACCACGCCCTCGTTCACGCTCACCCGGACGGTTTCGCCCTGGGCCGGGAACAGGTGGGTCACCACCTCGCGGCGCACCTCGTCCTCGATGTCCTCGTCCGGCCGCAGGAACACCTTCAGGAGGTCGGCCCGGCTGACGATGCCCTCAAGGCGGCCCTCCTCGTCCACCACCGGGAGCCGCTTGACCCGCTTGTGGGTCATGATCCGCGCGGCCTCGGCGAGCGTGGCGGCCGCGGGCACGGTGATGGCGGGGGACGTCATCAGCTCATCCGCCGTCACCGCGCCCGCCTTGGCGACACCGGGGAGGTCGCGAGGCTCCGCCACCCGTGCGGGATCGCTGTCGCGGAACTCCTCCTTGGGCAGCAGATCCGCCTCGGAGACCACGCCGATGACCCGGCCCTCGCCCTCCAGCACCGGCAGGGCGCTCACCCTCCACTGCTCCAGTGTTCTGACGATCTCCTTGAACGGCGCCTCGCGGCCGACCGCGACGACGGTATGGGTCATCACATCACTCACGATGTGCGCACTCCGGGGCACGGCATCCTCCTTCGTCACGCTGCCTGTCTTCCGTCCGTGTCCGCCTCGCCACCGGCCGCCAACCGGACCTCGATCCGGCGGCGCACCCGCCCCGCGAGCCGGGCCAGCCCGGCGGAGGTGGACGGCCGGGGCGGCACCGGATCGCGGATCCGCCGGGCGTGCGGCGGCAGCCCCGCGAGATCGGTGGCGAACCGCCGCCGGGCGCGGTCGAGGGTGTCGGGAGCCGCGGTCCGTACGCCCTCCCGCATCACGGTCTCCAGCAGGGGCACGCCGCCGTGCGGCGGAAGTTCATCGCGCTCGCCGATCACATCGGCGTAGCCGGGGCGCCGCCACACCTGCTTGCCACCCGGGGCCGTGGCCTTGGCCGAGGACAGCTTCATCACCGGCCGCCGGTCGTAGGCGACCAGCTTGTACGCGGTGTCGAGGGAGGCGGCGTCGGCCGACACACCCATCCGGGTACCCACGGCGTAGACGTCGATCGGCGCGCCCGAGCGGATCAGCTCCTCGATGGCGTACTCGTCGAGCCCGCCGCTCGCCACGATCCGCACCTCCGGCAGCCCGGCCGCGTCAAGGATCTCCCGCGCCCGCACCGCCTCCTCACCCAGGTCTCCGCTGTCCAGCCGGATCGCGCCGAGCGGCCCGGACTCCAGCTCGCGCAGCACCCGCGCGGCGGTGGCCACGCCGGTCGCCGTGTCGTAGGTGTCCACGAGGAGGGTGACCGGGCCGGGATGGGTGCGGGCGAACGCGCGGAACGCGGCCTCCTCGTCCGGGAACGCCTCGATGTACGCGTGTGCCATCGTCCCGGTGGCCTCGATCCCGTAGGCCGCGGCCGCCGCCACATTGCTGGTCGCCGTGAACCCGGTCATCGCGCTCAGCCGCGCCGACTGCAGCCCGGACCAGGGGCCGTGGGTGCGGCGCAGCGAGAAGTCCACCACCGGGCGTCCCCCCGCGGCCACCACACACCGGGCCGCCTTGGAGGCGATGGTGGTCTGGTGGCTCAGCTGCCCCAGCAGATACGTCTCGACCAGCTGGGCCTGCGGCAGCGGCGCGGTCAGCTCCAGCAGCGGCTCCCCGGCGAGGACGATCCGCCCCTCGGGCACCGCCCGCACCTCGCCGTCGAAGCCGAGCCCCAGCAGCGGTTCGAGGTCTTCGTACGGACGGCCCATCGCCGCGGCGTACGCCGCCACGTCCTCGGGCTCCACGCGGAAGCCGGACAGGAAGTCCAGCGCCGGTTCCAGGCCCGCGGCGACCAGGAAGCCCCGCCCGGGCGGCAGATCGCGGACGTAGAGGTCGAAGGTGGCCGGGGCGGTCATGCCCTCGCGCACATACGACAGGGCCATCGTCACCTCGTAGAGGTCGGTGGTCATCGCCTCCGACACGTCACCCTCGCCTCCCTCCGGGCACCGCGCGCTTCCCCGTGCCTTTACGCGCCTCCCTCCGCACATCACGGCGCCTCCTCCGGACGTCAGCCGCGCGGAACGACCGCCACCGGGCACGGCGCGTGGTGCACCGCCGCGTGGATCACCGAGCCCAGCTGGGGGACCGGGCCCGGCTCCGTCCCGTCGCGGCCCAGCACGAGCAGCCCCGAGCCCGGCGCGGTGTGCACCACGCCGAGCGCCGGGCGCTCCGTGGTGATGGCCTCCGCCACCGGCACCCCGGGGTACTTCTCCCGCCAGGAGCGCAGCGCCGCGTCCAGCGCGGCCTCCGCGTCCGGCTCCCGAGCGTCCTCCGCCGCCCCCTCGTCCCCCGGCCCGTCCGTGCCCGCGTGTACGGCCCGCAGCACACCGCCGCGCCGGGCGGCGGCGTCGAAGGCGAACCGCAGCGCCTCCTCGTTCGGCTGCCGAAGGGACACCCCGACGGTGACATCGGCGGTCAGCGGCTTGTCGTCGGCGTGCACCATGATCACCGGGTGTTCCCCGTGCGCGAGGACCTGGCGGCCGGTCGACCCGAGGAGGAAGCCGCCGGGAGTTCCGCGGCCGCGCGAGCCGAGCACCAGCATCTCGGCGTCCCGGGCCGCGTCCAGCAGGGCGGGCACGGGCTCGCGCGGCACCAGCTCGGCCGAGACCCGCAACCCCGGGTGGGTGTCGCGCAACTCGCCCACCAGATCGGTCAGCAGCCGCTGCGACCAGTAGATCTGGTCGTCCTGGTGGGGGAGGGCCGGGGCCGGGGGCGACGGCGGGTTCCATGCGTGCACCAGACGCAGCCGCAGATCCCTCAGCAGCGCCTCGCGCGCCGCCCAGTGCGCGGCCGGCGGGCTCTCAGCGAAACCGTCGACCCCGACGGTGATGGGTGCTCCCATGGGCATCGTCTCCCCGCTCACGTCCCCCGGGCCACCAGCGGACGGGCGGTCTCGCCGAGCGCGATCTTGATCGCGCCGGTGTCGGCGGCGCGGGCGAAGACGTCGTACGCCTCCTCCATCTGGTCCAGCTCGAAGAGATGGGTGATCAGCGTGGACGTCGGCAGTCGCCCGGCGCACAGCAGCGAGAGCAGAGTGGGGGTCGAGTAGGTGTCGACCAGCCCGGTGGTGATCGTCACGTTCTTGGTCCACAGCTCTTCGAGATGCAGTGTCACGGGCCGGGCGTGCACCCCCACATTGGCGATCCGACCGCCAGGGCGCACCATCCGGGTGCAGGTCTCGAAGGACCGCGGGCTCCCCACGGCCTCGATCACCACATCGGCGCCAAGCCCCTCGGTGAGATCGTCGACCAGCCGCTCCGGATCCTCGGCGGAGTCCGCCACCGCGTCCGCGCCGACCCGCTTGGCGGCGTCCAGCCGCGCCGAGTCCGGATCGACGGCGATGACCCGGCCGGGGGAGAAGAACTGCGCCGTGGCGATGGCGGCCAGCCCGACGGGCCCGACGCCCACCACCGCGACCGTATCGCCCGGCCCCACCCGGCCGTTGAGGACACCCACCTCGTACGCGGTCGGGAAGACATCCGCCAGCAGCACGGCGTCATGGCCCTCGACCGGCCCGGTCAGCGGATGTGTGGACAGATCGGCGAAGGGCACCCGCGCGTACTCGGCCTGGGTGCCGTCGACCGTACGGCCCAGGATCCAGCCCCCGCCGCCACGGCACTGCCCGTAGCCGCGCTCCCGGCAGAAGCGGCAGTGGCCGCAGGCCGAGATGCAGGAGATCAGCACTCGGTCGCCGGGGCGGATACCGCGGACGTCGGCACCGGTCTCGACGACCTCGCCGACCCCCTCGTGACCGAGCACCCGGCCGGGCTCGACGTCCGGCACCTCGCCGCGGAGGATGTGCAGATCGGTGCCGCAGATGGTCGTGGTGTCGATCCGGACGATCGCGTCGGTGGCGGCCTCGAGTTCGGGGTCGGGCACCTCCTGCCAGGAGGACCGCTCCGGCCCGTGGAAGACCAGTGCTCTCATGGCCGTTTCCCTTTCCTCCGATGTGTTGCCTTGTGGGGGCTCATCGCTGGGGCACGACCGCGACCGGACAGGCCGCGTGGTGCACCACGGCCTGGGTGACCGGCCCCAGCCGGGGGCCGAACCCCACCCGGCGCGGACCGCGGCCCACGACCATCAGCGCCGTCCCCGCCGCCGCGGCCACCAGCCGGCGGGCCGGGCTGTCCGAGGCGACCTCCTCGAAGACCCGCACCCCGGGGAACTCGTCCCGCCACGGCGCCAGCACCTCGCCCAGCGCGTGCTCCGCCTCCTTGCGCGCGTCGTTCAGCCCCACGTCCACCACCCAGGGGGCGTCGCCGCGGATGGCGGGGACCCGGTTGGCGTAGACGACCCGCAGCACACCGTCGCGCCGGGCCGCGGCGTCGAAGGCGAAGCCCAGGATGTCGTCGCACGGCTCAAGCGGCTCCACACCGACCACCACATCGCCGTGCGGCTCCTCGTGCCCGTCCGCCCGCACCAGGACCACGGGGGTCATCGAGCGCGCGGCCAGCTCCAGGCCGACGGAGCCGAGGAAGAAGCCCGCGACCGCCCCGATCGAACGGGACCCCACCACCAGCAGCTGGGCCCGCTCCGCCTCGGCCAGCAGGACGGGCGCGGGCAGGCCGGAGATCTGAGCGGTGAGGACCGTCGTCTCCGGGTCGTCGGCGTCCAGCTCGGCGTGCGCGGAACGAAGGGCGCGCTCGGACCAGTACTGCCAGGCCGCCTCCCGGCCCGGTGTCAGATCCTTCTGCTCGGGGCCCGGCCACGCGTTCACCAGCCGCAGTGGCGCGTTGCGCGAACGGGCTTCCTGGGCCGCCCAGCTGGCGGCGGCCAGGCTCTCGTCGGAACCGTCCAGTCCCACGGTGACGGGGCGCGCCATCGCTGCCTCCTTCCCGGGCATACCCGAGGCGCCGGGGGCCGCCCACTTCTCGCGGGCCCTGATTACGCGGTGCGCGGTAGTGGGACATCCGCTTCTCCGCGTCTGCTGGTTACCCCCGGTGCCACTTCCAGCGGACCATGACCGGGCCCCCGCTCACCAGGGCCGACCGGTCCCGGGGAGGCCCGGGGGACCAGGTCTTACGGCCCTTTCCGCCGCCCAGAACCAGGCCCCGGATACGTTTGATGAACTAGTTGCGCCAGATCAATCGTTTTCCAAAAGGGGGTACCCCGGCGAGGCCCCGGCCACTGACCGCGGAAGCCGCCACCGCACAAGGACCCCACCGGCCCGGCGCCCGGCGGCGAGGCCCGCGCGGAGAGGTGCACGCGTCTCGCGACCCGCGGTCCGGCGAGGTCCCGGCCACCGGCCACGGAAGCCGCCACCGCACAAGGACCCCACCGGCCCGGCGCCCGGCGGCGAGGCCCGCGCGGAGAGGTGCACGCGTCTCGCGACCCGCGGTCCGGCGAGGTCCCGGCCACCGGTCACGGAAGCCGCCACTGCACAAGGACCCCACCGGCCCGGCGCCCGGCGGCGAGGCCCGCGCCCCCCGCCCCCTGCCCCGCTGCTCAAAGGCGCCGAAGGCGCGAAACGAAACCCGCACCCAACAGCCGGTCGGTGCATATTCGACCGACCCAGCACTGACTCGACCCGCGACACTGACTCGACCCGCGACACCTACCCGACCGGCACCGACTCGACCGATCTACCCGACCGGCACCGACTCCACCGGCGGCACCAACACCACCCGCGACGCCTACTCCACCGGTACCAACACCACCGGACAATGCGCATGGTGCAGTGCCGCATGCGTGACCGGGCCGAGCTGCATCCCGAGCCGCGGCGTCCGCCGGTGGACGGCCAGCACCAGCACATCCGCCGCCCGCGACGCCTCCATCAGCGCCTGCGCGGGCGCGCTCTGGGTGGTGTGCTCCCGTACCCGGATCTGCCCGAACTCCTCGCGCAGCCCGGCCACCATCCCGTACGCCACCTTCTCCTCCCGCTCGGCGCGCAGCGCCACCACCTCGCGTGCGGGCAGCGCGTGATCGCCCGCGAAGACCCGGGGCTTCGGCCAGGCGTAGAGCACCCGCAGCCGGGCCCGGCGCCGGGCGGCCTCCTCGAAGCCGAAGCGGGCCGCCGCCCCGTCCGCGCCGCTCTCCACCCCGACCAGCACCTTGCCGTGCCCTTCAGGCCCGTACGCCCTCGTGGACCCGCCGCGCACCACCAGCAGCGGGCGCCGGGTGTGGGCGGCCAGCCGCAGCCCGACCGAGCCGAGCAGCAGCCCGGTGAAACCGCCGAGGCCCCGGGTGCCGATGACGATCAGTGAGGCGTCCTCACCGATCCGCAACAGCTCGGGCACGGCGTCCTGGGCCGTCAGGGTGGGCACGATGCGCAGCTGCGGATCCTGCTCCTGGGCCCGCGACATGGCCAGCCGCAGGACGGTCCTGGCGACCTCCACCGCGGGCCGCCGCGGTTCGCTGTCCGGGTCGAAGGCGAGCGGGTCGGTACGGGCCCACGGCCATGCGTGCACGATCTCCAGCGTGGCGTCGCGGCGCCGCGCCTCGGCGACCGCCCGGTCCAGCGCGGCCCAGGCGCTGTCGGAGCCGTCCAGGCCCACCACGACCCGGCCGTCCTGCGCCGCCTTGCCGACCGGGCCGGTCATCGCGGCGCGCCTCCCCGGCCCACGCGGTCCGCCCCGCCTGCCCGGCTCGCGGAGTCTTCGCCCCGGCCCCCGGAGCCGCCCGCCCGGCCCGCGGAATCGTCGACCCGATAGCTGAGCCGGTCGACCACGGCCACCACGCCGTCCACCTGCCCGGTCATCCGGACCGCGATGGGGATCTCGCTGTGCCGGTCCAGCTGCCCCTCCAGCCGTACGACCCCGTCGGTCACGGTGACCGCGACCGACTGCGGGCCGAGCCACAGCGAGCGCACCAGCACCTCGTCGATCACCTCGGCGCGGATCTCGTCGTCCGGGCGGAGGAAGACCCGCAGCAGGTCCCGGCGGGTGACGATGCCGATCAACCGGTCCTCCTCGTCGATGACGGGAAGCCGCTCGACGCGATGCCGGTCCATCGCGCGGGCCGCGTCCACGATGCTGTCCTGGGGGCGCACGCAGACCGCCGGGCGTGACATCAGCTCTCCCGCCGTCGGGGCGGCTTCGCTGAGATCGGTTCCGGTGATCATGCCGACCACCTTGTCGTCCTCGTCCACCACGGGCAGCCCGTTGAAACGGTGCCGGGAGAGCAGCGCACCGACCTCGTCGAGCGACGTCCTGGAGCGCACCCGGACGACGTCGTCGGTCATCACATTGCCGATCTTGCGGTGCTTCATCCGTGCCTCCCCGGTCCGCTCCCAGCGTGGGACGGCACTCCGGCCCCGTTCTTGGGCTGCCCGGGGTCCGCTCGGGGCCGTTCGGCCCGCACGGGTGCCCTGGGCCGAACGACCCCCGGAGGGGCCGAAACGCCCCTCGTGCGGAATCCCGCACGGGCGCGAGGGTGAAGGCGTCGGGAGACGAGGCGAGGACGCGCGGACGTCGTCGCACCACAGCGACACGGGGCGAACGAACGCGCCCGGAAGGCGAACGAACGCGCGCGGAAGGCGGTGAAAACGGTGGAGCTCCCCCTCGTGGTGGGCGTCGACGGCTCGCACCACAGCCTCCAGGCGGTGGACTGGGCGGTGGACGCGGCGGCCCGGCACGCGGTGCCGCTGCGGCTGGTCCACGCCTCGCTGTGGGCGCGGTACGAGGGCATCGCGCCCGCCGCCGACCCCGAGCGCCCCTGGGAGCAGATCGGGGAGGAGGAGATCGCCGCGTCCGCCGCGGAGCGCGCCCGCCGCCGTGGCCCCGATCTGAAGGTCACCGCCGAGGTCCTGCCGGAGGACCCGGTGGACGCGCTGCTGCGCACCAGGCAGGAGGCCTCGGGCGTGGTCGTCGGCTCCCGCGGCCGCGGCGAACTCGCCGGGCTGCTGCTCGGCTCGGTCAGCCTCGCGGTCGCCGCCCGCGCCACCTGCCCGGTGACCGTGGTACGCGGCGGCGAGTCCAACCGGGGCGGCGCCTTCGGCCGGATCGTGCTCGGCGTGGGGGAACCCGGCGAGACGGGCGGTCCGTCGGCCGCGGCCCGGTTCGCCTTCCACGAGGCCGGGGCGGGCGGCCGCACGCTGGAGGCCGTACGGGCCTGGCGCGCGCCCGCCGGTGAGGTGACGGATGATCTGCTGCTGGAGGGGGACCCGGTGCGTGCCCACTGGGCACGGGCGGAACGGACGCTGGAGGACGCCCTGCGGACCCTCGGACAGGACCACCCTGAGGTCGCCGTGCACTGCACGACGGTCGAGGGCACGGCCCGCAAGGCGCTCCTCCACGCGGCCGCCACCGCCGATCTGCTGGTACTCGGCGCCCGCCGGGACCACGGTCACCCCGCCGGGTTGCAGCTCGGCCGCATCACCCACGCGGCCCTGCACCACGCGCCCTGCCCGGTGACGATCGTGCCGGAGCGGGACTGAACGACGGGCGACACGACGCACGGCACTACCGGCAGTACGACGCACGGCAGGACCGACGGCACGACCGGCAGTACACCCGACGGCACGACCGGCGACTACACCACCGGGCACCACAAGACGGGCACGTCACCGGAGACCACGAGACCGCGCCACCACAAGTCCACGCCACCGCGCCACCGCGCCACCGCGCCACCACGAGACGACGAGACCGCCAGACCACCAGACCACGAGGGAGACACAGGTCCATGCCAGACGCACCGACCACGCCGGGCTCGCCGAACGGCGGACTCGCCGACGACCGGATCCGCGCCCTGGACGCCCACTGGCGCGCCGCCAACTACCTCGCGGCGGGCCAGATCTACCTGCTGGCCAACCCGCTGCTCACCGAGCCGCTGCGGCCGGACCACATCAAGCCCCGGCTGCTGGGCCACTGGGGCACCTCACCCGGGCTCAACCTCGTCCACACCCATCTCAACCGCGTCATCAAGGACCGCGACCTGGACGCCATCTGCGTCTGGGGCCCCGGCCACGGCGGCCCCGCGGTGCTCGCCGGTTCCTGGCTCGACGGCAGCTACTCCGAGGTCTACCCGGACGTCAGCCGGGACGCGGCGGGCATGGCCCGGCTCTTCCGGCAGTTCTCCTTCCCCGGCGGGGTGCCCAGCCATGTGGCCCCCGAGACCCCCGGCTCGATCCACGAGGGCGGTGAGCTCGGCTACTCCCTCGCCCACGCCTACGGGGCCGCGCTGGACAACCCCGGGCTGCTGGTCGCCTGCGTCATCGGCGACGGAGAGGCCGAGACCGGCCCGCTCGCGGGCTCCTGGCACGCGAACAAGTTCCTGGACCCGGTCCACGACGGCGCCGTGCTGCCGATCCTCCACCTCAACGGGTACAAGATCGCCAACCCCACGGTGCTCGCCCGGCTCCCCGGGCCCGAACTCGACGACCTGCTGCGGGGATACGGCCATGAGCCGATCCACGTCGCCGGGGACGAACCCCTCGAAGTGCACCGGGCCATGGCGCACGCCCTGGACGAGGCGCTGGACCGGATCGCCCTGCTCCAGCGCACCGCCCGCGAGGAGGGCATCGCCGAGCGACCGCGCTGGCCCGTCATCGTGCTCCGTACGCCCAAGGGCTGGACCGGGCCCGAGGAGGTCGACGGGCTCCCCGTGGCGGGCACCTGGCGCGCCCACCAGGTCCCCCTGCCGGGCGTCCGGGAGAACCCGGAGCATCTGCGGCAGCTGGAGCGCTGGCTGCGTTCGTACCGCCCCGAGGAGCTTTTCGACGCCGACGGGCGGCCCCGGCCGCACCTCCTGGCCGAGGTCCCGGAGGGCGACCGCCGCCTGGGCGCCAATCCGCACGCCAACGGGGGACTGCTGCTGCACTCACTGCCGGTGCCCGACCTGGAGCGGTACGCGGTCCCCGTGGACAAGCCCGGTGCGACCCTGCACGAGCCGACCCGGGTCCTCGGCGGGCTGCTGGAGAAGGTCACGGAGGACACCGCCGACCGCCGCGACTTCAGGGTGGTCGGCCCCGACGAGACCGCCTCCAACCGGCTGGAAGGCCTCTACCGCGCCACCGGCAAGGCGTGGCAGGAGTCCGTCCTGCCCACCGATGAGCACCTCAGCCGCAGTGGCCGGGTCATGGAGGTCCTTTCCGAGCACCTGTGCCAGGGCTGGCTGGAGGGCTATCTGCTGACCGGGCGGCACGGCCTGTTCTCCTGCTACGAGGCGTTCGTGCACATCGTGGACTCCATGGTCAACCAGCACATCAAATGGCTGAAGGTGTCCCGCGCACTGCCCTGGCGCCGCCCGGTGGCCTCCCTCAACTACCTGCTGACCTCCCATGTGTGGCGCCAGGACCACAACGGCTTCTCGCACCAGGACCCCGGCTTCGTCGACCATGTGCTCAACAAGAGCCCGGAAGTGGTGCGGGTCTATCTGCCGCCGGACGCCAACACCCTGCTCAGCGTGGCCGACCACGTCCTGCGCAGCCGTGACTACGTGAACGTGGTCGTCGCGGGCAAGCAGCCCTGCTTCGACTGGCTCGATCTCGACCAGGCGCGCGCCCACTGCGCGCGCGGCGCCGGGACCTGGGAGTGGGCCGGGACCGAGAACGGCGCGGGGGAGCCGGATGTGGTGCTGGCCGCCGCGGGCGATGTGCCCACCCAGGAGGTCATCGCGGCCGCCGGGATCCTCCGCCGCCATCTGCCCGATGTGGCCGTACGGGTGGTCAACGTGGTCGACATGACCCGGCTGCTGCCCAAGGAGGAGCATCCGCACGGGATGACGGACCATGAGTTCGACGCCCTGTTCACCCGCGACCGGCCGGTCATCTTCGCCTACCACGGCTATCCGTGGCTGGTGCACCGGCTCTCCTACCGCCGGGCCGTCCACCCCAACCTCCATGTGCGCGGCTACAAGGAGATGGGCACCACGACCACGCCGTTCGACATGGTGGTCCGCAACGACCTGGACCGCTACCGGCTGGTGATGGACGTCATCGACCGGACCCCCGGGCTCGCGGTGCGCGCCACGGCCGTACGGCAGCGGATGCAGGACGCCCGCACCCGCCACCAGGCCTGGATCCGTGAGCACGGCACCGATATGCCCGAGGTCGCCGAATGGTCCTGGACCGGCTGAAGACCAGCGGCGGGCCGGCCGAGGCCGCTCTCACCCGGCTGGCCACCCGGTGGGCCGCTCTCAACCGGTGGGGAAGTAGCCCTCCAGATAGGCGTTGCGGAACTTCCCCGCCGGATCGTGCTCGGCCAGCAGCCCCGCGAAGTCGGCGGCGCGGTCGTACGAGGAGAGGATCCGCTCCGGCGCGGCCGTGGTCAGCTTGGACCAGTGCGGCCGCGCCCCCAGCGGCAGCAGCGCCTCCTCCATCGCGGCCACCACCTCGATCACCGCGTCGTGGTCGGGGACCCAGGTGAAGTGGAAGCCCACGCTGTCCCGGCCGTACGCGGGGCTCAGCCACAGCTCGTCCGCCGCGACCGTACGGACCTCGGACACCTGCACCACGGGCGCGATCCGGTCGCCGAGGCCGCGCAGCGCGGCGAACGCCGCAGAGGCCGACTCGCGCGGCAGCAGCAGCTCCGACTGGAGCTCATCGCCGTTGCTCGGGGTGAAGTCCGGGCGGAAGTGCGGCAGCCGCTCATGCCACGGCCCCGGCGCGCCCAGCTGCTCGGTGCAGTGCAGCGGGGGCATCGCGGGCACCGGGTGGTGGTGGCGGTCGGCCGGGCGGGCCCCCAGCCACGGCTGCCCGGGATCCGGGGGACCGGGCAGGTCGGTACGGCACTTCAGCCACACCACGCCCTCGCCGGAGCGCCAGTCGGTGAACACGCTGACGCTGTAGGCGGCGCCGAAGACCTCCTCGAAGCTGTCGTCCAGCCGGTCAAGCGGCAGCCCGGTCCACACCCACTGGGCCACGTCGAAGGTGGGCTCGATGTCCAGCGTCATGGCGGTGACCACGCCCAGACCGCCGAGCCCGACCACGGCCCCGTTCAGCCGGTCCCGGTCCTCGTCGCGGCCGATCAGGGTCACCTCGCCGTCGGGGCCGACGATCTCCAGCCCCGCGACCGCCGCCGCCAGACAGCGCTGGTCGCTGCCCGAACCATGGGTGGCGGTGGCGCAGGCCCCGGCCACCGTGATGTGCGGCAGCGAGGCGAGGTTGGCCAGTGCGAAGCCCTCCGTGTGCAGGGCGTGGGCCACATGGGCGTAGCGCATGCCCGCCGCGACGGTCGCGGTGCGCTTCCCTGGGTCCATCTCCACCCGGTGCGGCAGCCGGTCCAGGTTCACCAGATCGCCCTCGGTGTCGGCGATGCGGTTGAAGGAGTGGCCGGTGCCCAGTACCCGTACCCGGTCGGCGGAGCTGACGATCCGCCGCAGCTCGTCGACGCTGTCCGGATGGTGCAGCCGGGCGGCGGAGAAGGTGATGTTCCCGGCCCAGTTCGTGGGGGCTTGGCTGGTCGGCATCCGTGTCGTCCTGTTCCGGCTGGAGGGCGATGGGGGAGGGGCGTGCGAGGGTCGAGGGGCGGGCGATGCGTGATGTTGTCAGCACCTTCGTACAGGTCCGCACCCTGCTCCGTACAGACCGGGATTCGCCGTCCATGACCCGGGCCGTACCCGGGCGCATGACCCGGACGGCCCAGCAGGACGGGCCGCCGTGCCGAGGCGCCCCCAGGATGGGCCCATGACTGCCCAGAAGCCACAGCGTCCGAGGTCCGCACTGCTCGGGGAGGTCTGCGCGGAGTTCGCGGGCACCATGGTGCTGATCCTCTTCGGCTGCGGAGTGGTGGCGCAGGTCGTGGCGGCCGGCGACCTCACCAAGCCCGCGGGCACGCTCGGCGATCACGACTCCATCGCCTGGGCCTGGGGCCTGGGCGTCACCCTCGGTGTGTATGTGGCGGCGCGGCTCAGCGGCGCCCATATCAACCCGGCGGTCACCCTCTCCCTGGCGGCGTTCAAGGGCTTCCCCTGGGCCAAGGTCCTGCCGTACACCGCGGCCCAGACGGCCGGCGCGTTCGTCGCGGCCCTGCTGGTGCGCTGGAACTACACCGAGGTGCTGGGCCACGCCGACCCGGGGCACACCCTCAAGACCCAGTTCGTCTTCTCCACCCTCCCCGGCAACGGAGCCCTCCCGGTCAGCGAATGGGGCGCGCTGCGCGACCAGATCATCGGCACCGCGATCCTGGTGCTGCTCATCTTCGCCGTCACCGATGTGCTGAACTCGGCCCCGAAGGCCAATCTGGGGCCCTTCATCATCGGGCTGATCGTGGTCGCGATCGGCATGGCGTGGGGCGCCGACGCGGGATACGCCATCAACCCGGCCCGTGACTTCGGCCCCCGGCTGGCCAGCTTCATCACCGGCTACGGCAGCGCCTGGCGGGACCAGTACGGGAATCTGTACTTCTGGGTCCCGATCGTGGGCCCGCTGATCGGCGGGCTCGTCGGCGCCGCCTTCTACAAGGTGCTGATCAGCCGCTTCCTCCCGGCGGCGGAGACGGAGGTGGGCCGCACCCCCACCCCCGAGTAGCCGATCCAGGCCGTACCACTCACGAGTACGCCACTCACCAGCACGCAATCCACGAGCACCCCACCCACGAGAGGCGGCAGCATGCCGGAATTCATCGGTGCGGTGGACCAGGGAACCACCAGCACCCGCTTCATGATCTTCAACCACGACGGTGACGAGGTGGCGCGGTACCAGCTGGAGCACCGCCAGATCCTGCCGCGCGCGGGGTGGGTCGAGCACGACCCGGTGGAGATCTACGAGCGCACCAACTCGGTGATGCAGAACGCCCTCCGCGCGGGTGGGCTCTCCCCCGCCGACCTGGCCGCGATCGGCATCACCAATCAGCGCGAGACCACGGTGATCTGGGATCCGCGCAACGGCCGCCCGTACTACAACGCCATCGTCTGGCAGGACACCCGCACCGACACCATCGCGGCCGCACTCGAGCGGAACGGCCAGGGCGAGGTCATCCGCCGCAAGGCGGGGCTGCCGCCTGCCACCTACTTCTCCGGCGGCAAGATCAAGTGGATTCTGGACAACGTCGAGGGCGTCCGCGAGGCAGCGGAGGCGGGCCACGCCCTCTTCGGCAACACCGACGCCTGGGTGCTGTGGAACCTCACCGGCGGCCCCGGCGCCGGTATCCACGCCACCGATGTCACCAACGCCAGCCGCACCATGCTGATGGACCTGGAGACGCTGGACTGGGACGACGAACTGCTGGAGATCTTCGGCATTCCGCGGGCGATGCTGCCGACGATCAACCCCTCCTCCCACCCCGAGGCGTACGGTCAGGCCCGCACCTCCCGCCCGCTGCGCACCGCCACCCCCATCACCGGCGTCCTCGGCGACCAGCAGGCGGCCACGGTCGGCCAGGTCTGCTTCGCCCCCGGCGAGGCCAAGAACACCTATGGCACCGGCAACTTCCTGCTGCTCAACACCGGAGCCGAGCCGATCCGCTCGGCCAGCGGGCTGCTCACCACCGTGGCGTACCAGTTCGGCGACACCCCTCCCGTCTACGCGCTGGAGGGCTCGATCGCCGTCACCGGCTCGGCCGTCCAGTGGCTGCGCGACCAGATGAAGATGATCGACGACGCCCCGGGCAGCGAACGGCTCGCCCTCACCGTCGAGAACAACGGCGGGGTGTACTTCGTGCCCGCCTTCTCCGGGCTGTTCGCCCCGTACTGGCGCTCCGACGCCCGGGGCGCGATCGTCGGCCTCACCCGCTTCAACACCAACGGCCACATCGCCCGGGCCACCCTGGAGGCCATCTGCTACCAGAGCCGGGACGTGGTCGAGGCCATGGAGCGGGACGCCGATATCCAGATGGACGTCCTGCGGGTGGACGGCGGGGTCACCGACAACGACCTGTGCATGCAGATCCAGGCCGATGTGCTGGGCGTACCGGTCAGCCGCCCGGTCATCGCCGAGACCACCGCGCTGGGCGCCGCCTACGCGGCCGGGCTGGCCACGGGGTTCTGGCGGGACACCGATGAGCTGCGCTCCCACTGGAGCGAGTCCAGGCGGTGGGAGCCCCAGTGGGACGAGAGGACCAGGCAGGAGGGGTACGAGGGCTGGAAGAAGGCCGTCCAGCGCACCCTGGACTGGGTCACGGTGGAGTAGGCCCGGCGGGGCCCGGGGCGCAATGGCCGCACCGGACCCGGTTGCGCCGGGCGCCCCGCAGCGGTTCGCTGGAAGTACCCGGTGGTGGCCGAGACACCCTGGGAACGCGTCGTGTCCGCCACCACCGCGGCTTGTCAGCGATCGACGCGGAGGTGATCCAGGTGAAAGCCGTCGTCTATGAGAAGCCCTACTCGGTGGCGGTGAGGGACGTCGACGATCCTCGGATCGAGCATCCGAACGATGTGGTCGTGCGCGTCACCTCCAGCGCGATCTGCGGCTCCGATCTGCACATGTACGAGGGCCGTACGGCGGCCGAGCCCGGCATCGTCTTCGGGCACGAGAACCTCGGCGTGGTCGAGGAGACCGGTTCCGGCGTGGTCTCGCTGACCAAGGGCGACCGCGTGGTCATGCCGTTCAACGTGGCCTGCGGATTCTGCAAGAACTGCCTCGCGGGCGACACCGGGTTCTGTCTCACCGTCAACCCCGGCTTCGCGGGTGGCGCCTACGGCTATGTGGCGATGGGCCCGTACATGGGCGGCCAGGCCGACCGGCTGCGGGTGCCCTTCGCCGACTTCAACTGCCTGAAGCTGCCCCAGGGCGAAGAGCGCGAGACCGACTTCATCCTGCTCGCCGACATCTTCCCGACCGGCTACCACGGCTGTGAGCTGGCCGAGGTCTCCCCGGGCGAGAGCGTGGCCGTCTACGGCGCGGGCCCGGTGGGGCTGATGGCCGCCTACTCCGCGCTGCTGCGCGGCGCCGCCACGGTGTTCGTGGTCGACCGGGTGCCCGAGCGGCTGGAGAAGGCCAGGGAGATCGGCGCGGTCCCCATCGACTTCAGCAAGGGCGACCCGGTGCCGCAGATCCTGGACCGGACCGGCGGCGAGGGCACCGACAAGGGCATCGACGCGGTGGGCTACCAGGCCCAGGCGCACGACGCCAGCCATGAGGAGCCCGCCTCGGTGCTCAACTCACTGGTCGACACGGTGCGGCCGACCGGGCGGCTCGGGGTGCCGGGGCTGTACGTCCCCTCCGACCCCGGCGGCCCCGATGAGCACGCCAAACGGGGTCAGCTGCTGGTCTCCATCGGCCGGATGTTCGAGAAGGGCCAGCGCATGGGCACGGGCCAGTGCAACGTCAAGCGCTACAACCGCCAGCTGCGCGACCTGATCATCGCCGGGCGCGCCCGGCCCAGCTTCGTGGTCTCCCATGAACTGCCGCTGGACCAGGCCCCGCAGGCGTACGAGAAGTTCGACAAGCGGGTCGAGGGCTACACCAAAGTGGTGCTGCATCCGGCGCTCGCCGCCTGACGGTCTCTCGGCGCCGCGACCTCCCCTCCGTGATCTCTTACGGCCGATCGCGCCCGAAAAGTCACTGAAAAGGGTGGTATGCCCCATACTTGGTGTTGTGCACCCGAACGGCTTTCTCGTTCACCTCCGGGAGGAGGAGCGATCATGAAGAACTCCCGGGTGGCGCTGGCCTTCGTCAGTGGCTATCTCTTCGGGCGCGGTCACCGGGGGACCTTGGTCCTCGGCCTCGCCGGTCTCGCCGCGGGCAAGCGCCTCGGCTCAGGCATCAGCCCACCGGGCGCCGAGGTGCTGAAGTCCTCCGAGCTCGGCAAGCTCGGCCAGGACATCGGCAGTCGGCTGGTCTCCGCGGGCCGCGAGGCGGCCATGTCGGCAGCCAGTAACCGCATGGACGCCCTGAGTGACCGGCTGGAGCGGCGCGCCGCGACCCTGCGCACCGGCGGTGCGGGGGACCAGGAGCCGGAGGCGGAGGAGCACGACGAACCGGAGAAGCGCGAGGAGCGCGAGGAGCGCTCCGGGCGCGAGCGCGGAGGCGCCGCGCGATCCCGCGAGGGCGGGTCGCGTGAGCGCGGCGGCAAACAGCGCAAACCGGCCGACAGTGCCGCGCAGACCAGGAAGCGGACCGGCTCCGAAGGGCCCGCGCGGCGGAGCCAGAGGTGAGGGCCATGGCTGAGGAAACCAAGGGACGGGCCGGAGAGCTCGCCCGGGACCTGCCCACCGACCGCCTGCTCAAGGAGGCACAGGGCCTGCTGGCGGCGCTGGGCGAACGGGCGCTGGCATCCGTCACCCACCTGGGCAACCCCGGGTCGGGCGTGCTGAAGGGCGGCCTGGACCAGGTCAAGGACAAGGTCGTCGACACGGCCAAGGACCAGATGAAGGACCAGGTCAAGGGGAAGGTCAAGGAGAAGGTCGTCGATACGGCCAAGAGCGTCATCCCGGGCCTCGGCGGCGGCGGTGACGGCGATGGCGGCGGCAAGGGCGGCAAGAAGCTCAAGGTCACCAACATCGTGGAGCAGATGGACGTCGGCGCGCCCCTCTCCCTGACCTACAACCTCTGGACGGAGTGGGAGAACTTCCCCTCGTACATGAAGAAGGTCGAGGACGTCCGGTACGAGGACGAGGACGAGATCGGGATCGAATCCGAGTGGAAGGCCCAGGTCTTCTGGTCGCACCGCAAGTGGCGGGCCGAGGTCATCGAGCAGGTGCCGGACAAGCGCATCATCTGGACGTCGCGGGCCGACAAGGGCCATGTGGACGGCACGATCACCTTCCATGAGCTGGCCCCCGACCTCACCCGCATCCTGTTCGTCCTGGAGTACTGGCCGCAGGGCTTCATGGAGCGCACCGGCAACCTCTGGCGCGCCCAGGGCCGCCGGGTGCGCCTGGAGATGAAGCACTTCCGCCGCCATCTCATGCGCGAGGTGCTGCTCGACCCCGACGAGGTCGTGGGCTGGCGCGGTGTGGTGCGCGACGGCGAGATCGTGGAGGACGACGAGCGAGAGGGGCGGGAGCAAGAGGAGGAGCCCGACGAGGGCGAGGAATCCGAGGACCGCGAGGAGTCGGGAGACGAGTACGGGGACGAGGAGCCCGAGGAGCCCGAGGAGTACGAGGACGAAGAGCCCCGGGACGAGTACGACGAGGAGGAGTACGAGGACGAGGAGCCCGCACGGCGCCGCGCGCGCCGCTGACGGGCCCCGCCTCCGGAACGGGTGAGCGCGGTGACCGTAGCACGGCAGCAGCAGAGCCAGTATCTGGACCGGGCGAGTTCCAGCGCCCTGGTCGACGTGGTCGACCTCATCCTGGACAAGGGCCTGGTCATCGATGTGTATGTGCGGGTGTCCCTGGTGGGCATCGAGCTCCTGACCATCGACGCCCGTATCGTCGTCGCCAGCGTGGACACGTATCTGCGGTTCGCGGAGGCCACCAATCGGCTCGACCTCGCCCGCAGCGGCACCGAAACCCATGGTCTGCCCGGCCTCATGGACGAGATCCGGGAGGGCGGCGGCAAGAAGAAGACCAAGGGTGCCCTGGAGGGCGTCAAGGAATCGGTCTCGGATCTGCTGCGGGACGATGACGATGACGATGACGCCGGGGACGGCGAGGACGACGAGGACCGGGAACCCGAGGCCGAGGAGCGCAAGCGGCCCCGGCGCACCAGGGGTTCCCCCAGTCACAGGGAGCGCGAGCGGTGATGGCCGAGGACGGACGTGCCTGCTATGTCTACGGGGTCGTCACGGACGACCGGCCCGATGAGTCGGTCAAGGACCTGCCCGCGGTCGGGGACCCGGAGGCCCCGGTGGCCCTGGTCCGCCACCGCGGCCAGGCCGCGGTGGTCAGCGAGGTACCCGTCGACAAGCCGCTGGGCAGTCCCGAGGATCTGCGCACCCATGCCAGGGTGCTGGACCACCTGGCCGCGCAGGGCTCACCGGTGCTGCCGTTCCGCTTCGGCACCGTGGTGCGCGACACCGCGGCGGTGGCGGACGAGCTGCTGGCCGAGGGGCACGATGACTTCGCCCGCGGCCTGGACCGGCTGCGCGGCCGTACACAGCTCACCGTGCGGGCCCGCTACGAACAGGACGCGGTGCTGCGCGAGGTGGTGACCGAACAGCCGGAGGCCAGACGGCTCCGCGACGAGCTGCGGGGGCTGCCCGAGGACGCGGGCTATGAGCAGCGGATCGAACTCGGCCAGCTGGTCATGGACAGCATCGCCGCGAAGCGGAGCGTGGACGCGCTCGAGCTCGACCGGCGGCTGGAGCCTTATGCGCTGGCCTCGGTGTCGGAGGAGTCGACGTCCCCCGACGGGCTGGTCAACGCCTCGTTCCTGGTGGAGGACGCGAAACGGGAGGCGTTCGAGGAGGCGGCCGAGGAGCTGGCCGTGCACTGGCACGGCCGGGTCCGGATGCGTCTGCTCGGTCCGCTGGCGCCGTATGACTTCGTGGCCGACGCGACGCTCGAAGGGAAGGAAGGCGACGAGTAGCCATGGGACTGTTCACCGGCCTGGCCACGCTGCCGCTGGCCCCGGTGCGGGGCGTCGTCTGGATCGCCGAGCGGATCCACGACGAGGCCCACCGGCAGCTGTACGACCCCGAGGTGATCAAGCAGCGGCTCGAGGAGGTCGCGGAGGCCCGGGAGAGCGGGGAGCTCACCGAGGAGGAGGCGGCCCGGGAGGAGGACGAACTGGTCCGCAGGCTGATGTCCCAGGGGCCGCCCGACGGGGGCTTGGAGGTATGAGCCGTGCCCCGCGAACGGCCCCGTGAGGAACGCCAGGATCGCCACCGCGAGGAGCGGCCGCGCACCCGGCCCCGCGAGGAGCGGCCCCGTGAGAAGCGGCCCCGCGAGGAGTGGCCCCGTGAGGAACGGGAGCGGCGTGCGGGCGAGCCGAAGCGGCGCGAGCCCGAGCGTGAGCGCCACGAGGCCGAGCCGGAGCGGCCCCGGCGGCCCGCGCTCGTGGCCCGCGACGCCGCGCGCAGCGCGGCCCGCCATGTGCGGGGGCTGACCGGGCGGGCCCCGGAGGGCGTCACCTCGCTGGAGCGCACGGAGGACGGCTGGACCATCGGCATCGAGGTGGTCGAGACCCACCGGATCCCCGACTCCACCGACATCCTCGCCGAGTACCGGGTCGAACTGGACGACCGCGGCGAGCTCGTCTCCTACCGCCGCGCCGAGCGCTACTACCGGGGCAGGGCGGAGAACCGGACATGAACCAGAGCTCCGACTGGAACCCGCCGGTCCGGCGAAGCGGCGGCGCACGCGAACCCGCCCGCCGGGGCGCCGAGCCGTCCAGCCTGGCCGACATCCTGGAGCGGGTGCTCGACAAGGGCATCGTCATCGCCGGTGACATCCAGATCAACCTGCTGGACATCGAGCTGCTGACGATCAAGATCCGGCTGCTGGTCGCCTCCGTGGACCGGGCCAAGGAGATGGGCATCGACTGGTGGGAGCACGACCCCTCGCTCTCCTCAGGCGCCCGGGACGTCCTGGAGGAGAACGAGCGGCTGCGGCGGCGCGTCGGCGAGCTGGAGGACGGCCGCGAGGACCGTGGCGCGGAGCGGGAGGACGAACGGTGAACGGTTCCCTCGCCACTTGGCTGTACGCGGTGACGGCCGCCCCGGAGGACGCCACCCCGCCGCAGGGGCTCATCGGTGTCGCGGGCGAGCCGGTGCGGCTGGTGGGGAGCGCCGGGCTGGCCGCCGTCGTGGGCTCCGTACCGCTGGACGACTTCGGCGAGGACGCGCTGCGCGAACACCTGGAGGACCTGGAGTGGCTGGAGCGCACGGCCCGCGCCCACCACCGGGTGATCAATGGCGCGGCCCGCCACGGCCAGGTCATCCCACTGCGCTTCGCCACGCTCTACCACGACGACGACCGGGTCCTGGCGATGCTCCAGGAGCGCCGGGACGACTTCACGGCCACGCTGCGGCGGGTGGCGGGCCGCACCGAGTGGGGCGTCAAGGCGTATGTGGACCCCCGGACCTTCCTGCCCGACCCGGACGAGCCCACCGGTGGCGAGGAGAGCCCCGGAACCGCCTATCTGCTGCGGCGGCGGGCCCAGCGGCAGGACCAGGAGACCGCGCATCTGCGCGCGACCGAGCGGGCGGAGGAGATCCACGCCTCCCTCGCCGCGCTGGCGGTGGCCACGGCCGCCCATCCACCGCAGGACACCGCGCTGGCCGCGTACGAGGGGTGGATGGTGCTGAACAACTCCTATCTGGTGCCCGACGCCCTCGGTGAGGAGTTCACCGCCCTGGTGACCGACCTGGGGGAGCGCTACCCGGCCATCACCCTGGAGGTCAGCGGCCCCTGGCCGCCGTACTCCTTCACCGCCCCGCCGAAGCGGGCGGAGGACACCCAGCCGGAGGAGACACCGTCATGACCCGTGCGATCGAGCGGCGGGAAGTGGCCCTGGTGGACCTGCTCGACCGGGTGCTCGCCGGGGGCGTGGTGATCGCGGGGGAGATCACCCTGAGCATCGCCGACATCGACCTGGTGCGGATCTCGCTGCGCGCACTGATCGCCTCCGTACGGGCGGAGAACGAGGAGGGGGCGGAGGGGGACCGCCATGACCGCCATGACCGCCGTGAAGGGGGACCGCGATGACGGATGACCGCGCTCCCCGGCGGCCCGGGCGGCGGATCGAGGTGGACGAGGAGTCGGTCCGCCAGAGCCTGGCCGGTCTGGTGCTCACCATCGTCGAGTTGCTGCGGCAGCTCATGGAGCGGCAGGCGCTGCGCCGCGTCGAGCAGGGCGGCATCAGCGATGAGCAGATCGAGGAGCTGGGGCTGACGCTGATGGCCCTGGAGCGGAACATGGTTGAGCTGCGGGAGCACTTCGGGCTGACCGAGGACGACCTCAACCTGGACCTGGGCCCGCTGGGCCCCCTGCTGCCCCGCGACCGCTGACCGCTGCCCTGGCCCACGGCACAGCCTCTGACCGGCCGCTGACCAGGCGGTCCGCTGCCGATTCACGGGACAACCGGTCCGGATCCGGCAGCCGCCGAGTAATGTGCCGGTGTGGGGATCACGTTCAACGTCCAGCGCGCCCAACCGGCCGATGTGCATGTTGGGAGGTCACCGCTGGCCGAGCTCATGTCGCTGCTGCACATCATGGCCGAGCCCGATCACCACCCCGAGGCCCAGCGCTGGACACGCCGGCTCGGAACGGCGCTCGCCCCCTCCCTCGCCCATGAGATGAGCGCCCTGTCGCCGCTGTGGGCCCGGCTCCGCTGCCGGCTGCTGTTTCCGCTGGAGCTCCCGCTGGACCAGTCCGTCGAGGACGAGCTCCGCCATCTGGAGAAGCTGCCGCTCGAGGAGTTCGTGGGCCTGTGCTCCCAAGGGGTGCTCGGCTTCCGCGAGGCCGTGCCCCCGGCCAGCAGCCTGCTCACCGACCCCGAGGCCGCCAAGCGCTATGTGGAGCAGTGCGAGCGGCGCTCCTTCCGGCGCGGCGAGCTGGCCCATGACCTGGTGGCCTCGCCCGAGGGGCTGCGCGACCGGCTGCTGTGCTTCCTGGACTCCTGCGCCGAGGCGTTCTTCGCCTCCGAGTGGCGCACGGTCCGCGACCGGCTGGAGTCGGCCGCCGCCCGGGTCCGTGCCGACATCCGGCGGCGGGGTCTCGCCGAGGTGCTGGCCGGGCTCAGCCCCACCGCGGTGGTCTCCCGGGGCGGCTCGCGGGTGCGCTACGACAAGCTGGCCGTCGCCGAGATCGAGATCGGCCCGCGCCCGCTCTTCCTGCTCCCCTCCGTCCACGTCTGGCCGCATCTGACCGTCAAGGACGAGGAGTGCCACCCCGTGGTGCTCCAGTTCGCCGCCCAGGAGAACCGGAGCCCCGAGCAGCTCACCCAGGCCGAGCTGCGGGCCCGGATGTCCGCGCTGGCGTCCCTGGGCCGGATGGAGCTGTGCCGCCATCTGCTGGGCGAGCCCATCACCACCTCCGAACTGGCCCAGCGGCTGGGCCTCGCCGATACGCAGGTCTCCCGCACCCTGCGCCAGCTCAGGGACGCCGGGCTCATCGAGTCCGAGCGCGAGGGCAAGTACGTCTACCACCGGCTGGCCACCAGCACCCTGCTCCGGCTGGGGCAGGACGTGCTGGCGACCATCATGCGGTGACGGCCGTGCGGCGACCGCCCGTCAGCCGGGCCGGTCGGCGTGCCGGTCAGCCCGGCTGGGTCCACAGCAGCACCGCCGAGGGGCGGTCCGCGTCCATGTGGACGCGGTTGGTCGCCACCACCTTGCGGCGGCTCACCGCCTCCGGCATCCCCGTATTGGAGTTGACGTCGAACCGGGGGAAGTCGCTCGAGGAGATGTCCACCCGCAGCCGGTGCCCGGCCTCGAAGCGGTTGGCCGTGTCCGGCGCCGGGATCTCGATCTCGTAGACCTCGCCCGGCTCCAGCGGCTCCGGGCGC
Organism: Streptomyces antioxidans; assembly: GCF_000968685.2. Lineage (GTDB taxonomy): Bacteria > Actinomycetota > Actinomycetes > Streptomycetales > Streptomycetaceae > Streptomyces > Streptomyces antioxidans. Next base: position 137,216 of record NZ_LAKD02000029.1, on the reverse strand, counting down.
TCGAAGGACTGGTGGAAGCGGCAGCGGAAGATGCCCTCGGTGAGGTTCATCGCGAAGCCGTGCGGATAGTCCTCGTTCGGCGGATGCACATCGACCAGCTTCACCGTGAAGTCGGTGTCCGGGGCGGACGAGGAGATGAACAGCCGCGCGGTGACCGGCCCGGCCACCACCAGCGGCTCCTCCAGCGGCGGGGTGGCCAGCGAGACCACATCGGGCCGGGAGTTCAGCGGCAGATACGGCGGCCGGGCACCGTAGAACCGCTCGTCCGGCACCTGGTCGAAGGCGCCGCCGACCATCACCGGCTCGCCCGAGGTGACCTGGCCGCCGAGCGTCGGCACCGGGTCGTTGGGGTCGAAGTCGTACTCCACCCAGGCCCGGGTCGCCGTCGGCCGCTCCCGGCTCAGCTCGCCCGAGGGGTGGCAGTAGTACGCGGTCTCCCGGGTCCCGGCCGGGGGCCACTGGGTGTCGGTGTGCCAGCGGCCGCCGTGCCGCATCCGCCCGGCCCCGTCCCGCCGTCCGTCCCCGCCGCCCATCAGGAAGTACTGCACCCGCGGGATCGACTCCGGATCGCCGCCCCCCAGCACCGCGTCGAACCACCGCTGCCGGAAGGACAGGTACGAGGCGTCCACATTGCCGCTGAGGGTCGCGGCGGGCCCGAAGTCCACATCACCGGCGAAGGTGACACAGCGCAGCCCGTGTTTCCACGGCCCCATCACCAGATACGCCGGGGACCGCTTGAGCCGGCCCATGGCGGTGAAGTTCTCGATGGTGGAGCGGACATACGGGTCGTACCAGCTCGACATGTGCAGCGTCGGCACGTCCGGGAAGCGGTCGTAGTGGCCGCGCCCGTAGATGGCCGGCTGGCGCCAGTACGCCCCGAAGGCGTCATGCCGCCACTGGTCGAGCAGATAGCGCTCGTAGCTGTCCACCTGGCGCAGCGGTGAGACGCCGGTGCGCCAGGGCAGCACGGTGAACCAGTCGCGCAGATCCGTCCCCGCGAACGCCTTGCGCACCAGCGGGTCCCGCTCCGCCTCCGGGCTCTCCTCACCGTGCCGGAAGGCCCAGGTGACCTGCTTGAGCTCGAAGGCGCCGCCCATCCGCATCCCGGCCTCGTAGGCGCTGGCGAAGCCGCCGGAGTCCATGAACATCGCGGCCAGCCCGGCGGGGGACTCGGCCGCGGCGGCCGTCTGGGCGTGCGCCGAGTAGGACACGCCCATCATGGCCACCCGGCCGTCGCACCAGGGCTGGGCGGCGATCCAGTCGATGGTGTCCGCCCCGTCGGGGCCCTCGCCGAGGTACTTCACGAAGGTGCCCTCGGAGTCCCCGCGGCCCCGGCAGTCCTGCCGCACCACGTGGTACCCGGCGCGGACGAAGAACGCCGAGGTCTCCTCCGGTGTCGGCACCGGCTCGTCGTGGCGGCTGCGGTCGGAGTCGCGCGACCGCCGGCGGCCGTACGGGGTCCGCTCCAGGATGACCGGGCGGGGGCCCGGCCGCTCCTGGTCGGTGAAGAGATCGGCGGCCAGGACGATCCCGTCCCGCATCGGGACGCGCAGGGTGCGTCGCCACACCCGCTCGTCCAGCGGGCGGGCGGACTCCTCCCCGGCCGCCCGCCCTCTGCCGCCGGTCGTCTCGGTCTGACTGGTTTGTGCCATGGAAGATCTCACTGGGTCTGTGATTGCTTGGATCCGTTGAGGACGATCTGGTCCCGGGTGACGGTGGACAGCGGCAGCCCCCACTGGCCGAAGATCTTGGCGTAGGTGCCCGAGTCGTACAGCTTCCGCATCGCCTTGACGATCACGGGCGCGAGCCCGGAGTCCTTCTTGGCCTGGATGCCGTAGATGGCCGTCGCGGCGGGCAGGTCCAGCATGTCCTTGAGCTCAAGCGTCTCGAAGCGGTCGTGGGAGTTCTGGCTCACCGAGGTGTTGGAGGCGCTGGGCGCGGCCACCGCCTCCACGCGCTTGCTCTGCAGCGCCAGCGAGGCGGCGGGCAGATCGGTGTAGAGCTTCACGTCCACCGACGGCTTGCCCTTCGCGGCGCACCGCTTGTTCTGCGCCGCGAGCACGTTCTGGGTTCCGGCGCCCTTCTCGACGCCGACCTTGTGGCCGCAGACCTCGAGACCGTTCTTGGGACGGAAGGAACCGTCCCTGAGCACCATCATCGTCACACTGCTCTGCGCGAAGTCGGCGAAGTCCACCTCCTTCTGACGCTCGGTGAAGTCACCGGAGGGCGCGCTGAGGTCGATCCGGCCGGACTTCAGCCCCGGAATGACCGCGTCGAAGTTGGTCCGCTCCACCTTGATCTTGATGTCGAGCAACGAGGAGAGCTGCGCGGCCAGTTCGGGCACCAGCCCGGTGATCTTCCCGTCGGACTCGAAGGTGACATACGGCGCGTACTCGCTGACGCCCATGATCAGCGTCTTCTTGGTGTAGGCGGTGGGCACCTCCCCGGCCAGCGCGGCGTCCCTGGGCTCGGGGGCGAGCGTGACCGCCGGAGCGCTCTGGCTGTCCTTGCCGTCGTTGGGAGTGTCGTCCACCGAGCAGGCCGACAGGCCCAGCGTCAGCGAGGCCAGCACGGCGCATACGGCGACATGGGGACGGTTGCGCATGGAGGGCTCCATTCGGGGAGGTGGGGGGTGTGCGGAGGGCGGGGACCGGTCAGTGGCCCCAGACGGTCTCGGCGACGCGCCGTACGTTGCCCCCGGCCAGCTTCGCCACGTCCGCTTCGGAGTAGCCGCGGTCGAACAGCCACCGGATCATATTGCCGACGGCCTCCGCGGGGTTCTCACAGCCCCGTACGTACTCGACCTCCTCGTGCGGCGGCAGTTCGGAGGCCTTGCCGTCGTGCGCGTCGTCCTTGCCGAAGAGCGGGGCGAACGTACGGTGCCAGGCCGTGTGATCGCCGAAGTTGGTGTCCGGGCCGAAGGCCACGTGGTCGATGCCGACCAGATCGATACAGCGCTCGATGTGCTCCATCACCGAGTCCAGGCCGTGCCGGGGGTGCCGGGCGGTGATGGTGGTGTGCGGTGCCGCCTCGACGCCGATGAACCCGCCGGACCCGGCACAGGCCCGGATCACATCGTCGGGCTTCATCCGCGGGGTCGGCCACAGCGCCCGGGACCCGGCATGGGTGATCACCACGGGGGCGGTGGAACGGCGCACGGCGTCCAGGGCCGTGGCGTCCCCGCTGTGCGAGACATCGACGATGATCCCGAGGTCGTTCATCCGGCGCAGCGCCCGGCGGCCGAGCAGGGTCAGACCGGTGTCCCCGGTGTCGGCCAGCCCCGAACCCAGCTGGTTGCTCTCGCTGTAGACCAGGCCGAGCAGCCGTACGCCCAGGCCGTAGAGGAGATCGAGCCGGTCGACGTCATTGCCGATGGGGGAGGCGGACTCCAGGGTCAGCACCACCCCCACCTGGTGCCCGGCCCGCGCCCGGTCGGCCTCCTCGAGGGTGTGGACGGGCGCCACCAGCCGCTGATGGGCGAGGTCCGCCCGGCGCATGGCCAGATCGCTGACCGTGTCGTCCCAGTCCCAGGGGGCATGGGAGCGGATCATGCTGACCGCGGCCGGGCCGCCGTCGAAGAACAGGTCCACCCCCGAGTGGGCGATGCCCTCGTACGGGATCGACTCCCGGCCCTGGCGGCGGTACGCGGCGAAGTCGCCCGGGTCGGCCGGGCGCAGTGAGAGGTGGTCATGGGCGGAGACCACCGGATGGCGCTCCTCGAAGTCCCGCGCGCGGACCTCGACTTCCCGGCTCCAGGTCAGTGCGGACCCAGGGACCCGGCCCAGCGCGGGCGCCAGCTCGAAGGCGCGGTAGTCCTCCCCGGCCTCCAGGTACTGGTACGAGCGGTAGGAGTCCCACAGCTCCAGGCGGCGGGCGGTCTTGGCGGGCAGGGGGAGTTCGGTGCTCATGGGCTGACCTTCGACAGGAACGTGCGGGTCCGTTCGTGCGCGGGAGCGCGCAGCAGCGCGTCCGGGGTGCCCTGCTCGACGATCCGGCCGTCGTCCATGAAGACGATCCGGTCGGCCACATCGCCCGCGAAGCGCATCTCATGGGTGACGACGACCAGCGTCATGCCGTCGCGGGCCAGGGCCTTGATGACGCTCAGCACCTCCTGCACCATCTCGGGGTCCAGGGCGGAGGTCGGCTCGTCGAAGAGCATCACCTTGGGCCGCATGGCCAGCGCGCGGGCGATGGCCACCCGCTGCTGCTGGCCGCCGGAGAGCTTGTCCGGATAGCTGTCCAGCTTGTGGGCGAGCCCCACCCGGGTCATCAGCTCCACGGCCCGCGCGTCGGCCTTGGCCTTGGAGAGCCCGAGCACCCGGCGCGGGGCCTCCACGATGTTCTCGCGGGCGGTGAGGTGCGGGAACAGATTGAAGCTCTGGAACACCATGCCCATCGCCGAGCGCTGGGCGGCCAGTTCGCGGGCGCCCAGCTCATGCAGGGTGCGCCCGCGCAACTGGTAGCCGATCACGCTGCCGTCGACCACCACCACGCCCTGGTCGGGCACTTCCAGGTGGTTGACACAGCGCAGCAGGGTGCTCTTTCCGGATCCGGAGGGACCGATCAGGCAGACCGTCTCACCCCGGTGGATATCCAGGGAGATGCCGTGCAGTACCTCGGTGCCGCGGAACGACTTGCGGATCCCGCGCAGGGAGACGATGGCCTGCGATTTCATTTGCGATGCCGCGGTCATACCGAGTGCTCGATCCTCTTCGCTTTCCCGGCCTTGTCGGCCGAAATGAGGGTGTGCCGTCCCAGACGTCGCTCCAGGCGCTGCTGCAGAAGAGTAATGGCGCCGGTGATGATCATGTACCAAATTGCGGCCACGATCAACAGGGGAACCGTCTGGAAGTTCTTGGCGTAAATCAGCTGCACCGAGTAGAGCAGGTCGGCCAGGGTGATCACGCTGACCAGGGAGGTGGCCTTGAGGAGAGAAATCAGCTCATTTCCCATCGGGGGGACGATCACCCGCAGCGCCTGGGGAAGGGTGACGCGGAAGAAGATCTGAGCCGGCGTCAGTCCCAGCGCGGACGCCGCCTGGTGCTGTCCATCGGGCACGGCCAGCAGCCCGGACCTGATCAACTCGGCGATGTAGGCGGTCTCGTGGAGGGTCAGGCCGATGATCGCGGCGGTCAGCGGACCGATGACGCTGTTCGAATCGAAGGTGACGAAACGCGGCCCCCAGGGAATGCCGAGGGACAGCGTCGGAAAGAGTGCCGCGAGGTTGTACCAGAAAAGCAGCTGCACCAGCATCGGAATGCTGCGGAAAACCCAGATGAAGGCTGCGGCGACCGTGGACATAAGCCGGGAATCGCCCATGCGCATCAGCGCGACTATCGTGCCGCTCACCAAGGAGAGCGCCATGGTCGCCGCGGTCATTCCCAGGCTGACCCCGATGCCCTTCAGTACCCGGATCTCAAAGAAGTATTTGCCGACGGTTTCCCACTCGAAACGAGGGTTGGTGAATATCGTGGTCACCGCCATCGCGGCCAGTACCAGCACGATCGCATTGGCCACCAGAAGTCCGGGACGCCGTCGCTTCGCGCGTTTGAGCACGGACGGCTCGGGTAGAGCATCGACGTTCAGGACCTTGGTCATGGCATGCCTTCGGACGGTCGGGTCGCGGCAGAATTACCGCATCCTAAAACCGCACCCACCGGCGCCCCGCAACAGTTGACACAGAACGGTCAACCGTAAACGGGGGAATGTGTCCGTCCACCCGGAGCGGCCGGGCGGACGGACTGACGCGCGTTGGCGGAGAGCGCTCCGCCGGGCCTACAGCCCCTTTTCGAACGGGAGCGGGCCGATGGTCTCCGGGTCGGCCGAGACATCGAACAGCGGGGTGTAGCCGGTGGCCAGATACAGCCCCCGCGCCTCCGGCTGGCGGGGCCCGGTGGTGAGGTAGATCCGGCCGTAGCCGCGCTCGGCGGCCGACCGCTCGAGCTCCGCCACCACCCGGCGGGCCAGCCCGCGCCGCCGGTGGCCCGAGTGCGTCCAGATCCGCTTGAGCTCCGCCGTCCGCTCGTCATACCGCCGGTAGGCGCCCCCGGCGACCGGCTCACCGCCCTCCAGCAGCAGAAGCAACTCCCCCTGCGGCGGGGCGAACTCCTCGGCCGGATAGCGGCTCAGCTCACTGTCGGCGGCCCTGCCGTAGCGGGTGGAGTACTCATGCGCCAGCTCGCGCAGCAGTGGTTCGACCCGTGGATCGTCCACGGTCACCCCGACCACCGTCAGCTGGGGCGGGGGCTCGGCCACGGAGGTCATCAGCGCACCGCCGCGAGGGTCTGCGGGCCCCGGGCCGCGCGCTCGGCGTCCCGCTTGGCGACCTCTTCGCGGACGATCGGGATGACGTGGCGGCCGAAGTCGATCGCGTCGCCCAGCAGGTCGTAGCCGCGCGCGGAGAGGATGTCCACGCCCAGGTCGTAGTAGTCCAGCAGCGCCTGCGCCACCGTCTCCGGCGTGCCCACCAGGGCGTTGGAGTTGCCCGCGCCACCGGTGGCGGCGGCGGTCGGGGTCCACAGCGCCCGGTCGTAGCGCTCGCCCGCCTCGGCGATGGAGAGCAGCCGCTGTGAACCGGTGTTCTCCGGGGCGCCCCTGCGGTGGTGGCGCACGGTCGTCGCCTCGCCCCGCTCCTTGCGGGCGCGGATGGCGTCCACCGTGCGGTGGGCCTTCTCCCAGGCCAACTCCTCGGTCGGGGCGATGATCGGCCGGAACGCCACCTGGATCCTCGGCACATCGCTCCGCCCGGCCGCGGCTGCGGCCGCCCTCACCGCCGCGATCTGCTCGGCGGTCCGCTCCAGCGGTTCGCCCCACAGGCAGTAGATGTCGGCCTCGGCGCCGCCGGCCGCGTAGGCCGCGGGGGAGGAGCCGCCGAAGGAGACGCCCGGGCGCGGCCGCTGGACCGGGAAGACGTCGCTGACGAAGTCGTGGAAGCGGTAGTGCTCGCCCTCGTGGTCGAAGGGCTCATGGGTGGTCCAGATCTTCTTGACGATCCGTATGTACTCGCGGGTGCGCGCGTAGCGCTCGTCCTTGGTGTGGGTGTCGCCCTCGCGCCGCTGCTCGTGGTCGTTGCCGCCGGTGATGAAGTGCACCGTCAACCGGCCGTCGCTGATCTGGTCGAGCGTGGCGAACGTCTTCGCCGCGTATGTCGGATAGGAGACGTTGGGCCGGTGGGCCAGCAGGAGCTGGAGCCGGTCAAGACTGGCGGCTATGTACGCGGCGGCGGGCGCGGGATCGGGCGATCCGGAGCCGTAGGCGAACAGCACCCGGTCCCAGCCGTGGTCCTCATGGGCCCGGGCGAGCCGCAGGGTGTACTCCTTGTCGAAGGCCGCGCCGGAGCGCGGCCCGGTCTCGGAGCCGTCGTTGGTGGCGGCGATGCCGAGGAACTCCACGGGCATGGGGTGACCTTTCGGAGGGCGGAGAAGCCGGGGAAGGGGGAACGCGGGAAGCGCCGTGGGCCCCGGAGAGTGGCTTCGGTGCCGGGGCTGACGGCGCGTCGGGCGCGGGGAGCGACGGGCGAGGGCCCTGGATCAGAGGAGGGCGGCCGGTCGGACGGCCCGCTGCCGGGTCAGCCGGAACAGGAGGCGGACCACACCCGACCGAAGTCGATGTGGTCGCGGGTGACCAGGGGCAGCTCAGTCCTCACTCGCATCATTCAGCACCGCGGGGGCCCGTTCCGTCAACCGCTGTCCAGATGATGGCCCGTATGCGTCCTGTCCCGACAAAACCCCCGTATTCCAACAACTGGGGCTCCACCCCGGACCTCGGGGGTCCGGGGTGAAGCCCTTGTCACCGGGCACCCCGGTAGTCCGTAGGTCAGCGGCCCGCCACCGGCTCCGCCGTGCCGGGCCGCTCCGGGGCGTCCGGGGTGGCCGTGAGCCGGTCAGGACGGCGGCCCGGCAGCAGCGAGGCGACCGCGAGCGCCAGCAGCGCGCCCCCGCCGCCGATCGCGAAGGCGGTGCGGAAGCCATCCAGGGACGGGAGCTGGACGGGTCCGAACGCGGTGGTCATATGGGCGAGGACGACGCCGACCACCGCACTGGCGGTGGAGGTCCCGATGGACCGCATCAGGGTGTTGAGGCCGTTGGCCGCGCCCGTCTCGGACACCGGCACCGCCGACATGATCAGCGCGGGCATGGCGGAGTACGCGAAGCCGATCCCGGCGCCGATCACACACGAGATGACCACGATCTGCCATACGGCGTCCATCAGGAAGATGCCCGTGCCGTAGCCGACGGCGATCACCCCGGCGCCGAGCATCAGCGATGTCTTGGGGCCCGAGGTGGCCGTGATCCGCGCGGACAGCGGGGAGATCGCCATCATCACCAGACCGGACGGGCCCAGGCACAGACCGGCGGTCATCATCGACTGGCCCAGTCCGTACCCCGTGGCCTCGGGCATCTGCAGCAGCTGCGGCAGCACCAGCGACATCCCGAACATCGCGAAGCCGATGACGATGGAGGCCAGATTGGTCAGCAGCACCTGACGGCGCACCGTGGTGCGCAGATCCACCAGCGGCCCGCTCACCCGCAGCTCCCAGCGGCTCCACAGCAGCAGGACGACCACCGCCGCGGCGAACAGCCCGGTGGTGGCGCCGCTCGCCCAGCCCCAGTCGGCGCCCTTGGAGATGGCCAGCAGCAGACAGAGCAGCCCGGCCGACAGTCCGACGGCACCCACCAGGTCGAACCGCCCGCCGCCGCGCACCGGGGACTCCGGTACGAGCGCCAGCACCAGCGCGATCACCACCGTGCCCAGGCTCGCCGAGACCCAGAACAGCACGTGCCAGTCGGCGTGTTCGGCCAGCACCGCGGCCCCGGGCAGGCCGAGGGCGCCGCCCACGCCCAGCGAGGAGCTCATCAGGGCCATCGCCGAGCCGAGCCGTTCGGCGGGCAGTTCATCGCGCATGATGCTGATGCCCAGCGGGATCACGCCTGCGGAGAAGCCCTGGAGCGCCCGGCCGACGATCATCGGCGTGAGGGTGTCGGAGAGTGCGCACACCACCGATCCGACCACCAGCATCGACAGGCTGAGCAGCAGCGTCCGCCGCTTGCCGTACATATCGCCGAGCCTGCCGAGGACCGGGGTGGCCACGGCACCGGCGAGCAGCGTCGCGGTGATCGCCCAGGAGGCGTCGGAGGCCGAAGTGTGCAGCAGCCCGGGAAGGTCCGGGACCAGCGGCACCACCAGGGTCTGCATCAGGGAGACGACGATCCCGCCGAACGCCAGGACGGCGACCACCGGACCGGAGCGCGGCGGGTGGGCGGTCATCGCCGCTTCGGGGGCGTCGGGGGTCGGAGATGAGGAGGTCACGGTGGTCCTTCGTCGGGGCAGGGCCGATTCGCTTCGGTGCCGCAGCGGTGTCGAGAGTGCGGCAGCAGTGTCGCATAATTTTGCGTAACAGGTACGTCAAATATGGCCGCCCCGGTCGCCGCCCGGCTCCCCGGCCGTGTCCCGGTAGATCTCCCGCAGTTCCCGCTTGAGGATCTTGCCGCTGGGATTCTTCGGCAGCGCCCCGGCGAGCCGGACGAACTTGGGCACCTTGAACCCCGCGAGCCGCGCCCGGCAGTGGGCGACGATCTCCTCGGCGGTCACCTCATGGCCCGGTTTGGCCACCACCACCGCGGTCACCGCCTCGATCCAGTACGGATGCGGCACCCCGAACACCGCGACCTCGGCGACCGCCGGATGGGCGTGGACGGCCTCCTCCACCTCACGCCCCGAGACGTTCTCCCCACCGCTGTTGACCATGTCCTTCTTGCGGTCGACGATCGTCAGGAACCCCTCCTCGTCCAGCACCCCCAGATCGCCGCTGTGGAACCAGCCGCCCCGGAACGCCTCCGCGGTGCGCTCGGGGTCCCGCCAGTAGCCGAGCATGGTGTGCGGGCCCCGGTGCACGATCTCGCCGACCGCGCCCGGCCCCACCGGCCGGTCCGCCTCGTCCACCACCCGCGTCTCGACGTTCAGCGCGGCCCGCCCCGCCGAACCGGCCTTGCGCTCCTGGTCGGCCGGGCCCAGCACGGTCGCGATCGGGGACATCTCGGTCTGGCCGTAGAAGTTGTGGAGCGCCAGCCCCGGCAGCCGCCCGCGCAGTTCGGCCAGCACCGCGACCGGCATCGGCGCCGCCCCGTAGTACCCCTTCGTCAGCGACGACAGATCGCGGGTCGCGAACTCCGGATGGCGCAGCAGCGCGATCCACACCGTGGGTGGGGCGAACAGCTTGGTCACCCGCTCCGCCTCGATCGTGGCCAGCAGCGTCGCCGGGTCCGGACCCGGCAGCACCAGACAGGTGGCGCCCAGCTGGATGTCGGGGGTGAGGAAGGCGTGCAGCTGGGCGCAGTGGTAGAGCGGCAGCGCATGGATCTCGACATCGTCGGCCGACATCCCGCCGTCCACGATCGCCGTCTGATACTGCGCGATCAGATTGCGGCTCGTCATGATCGCGCCCTTGGGGCGCGACTCGGTCCCCGAGGTGTACATCAGCTGTACCGGATCGTCGTCCGCCAGGGCGGGATCGGGCACCGGATGCCCCCGCTCCGCGCCCAGCGCGGCGAAGTCCTCCCACCCCTCGCGCCCGCCTCCCAGGGCCGCGCGGAGCGCGATCCGGGGCGGCGCGGCCTCGGCCAGCGCGCCCTCGGCGACATCCAGCAGATCCGCACCCGCGATGATCCCGACCGCTCCCGAATGGTCCAGGACATACGCCACTTCGGACGTGGTGAGCATGAAGTTGACCGGCACCGACACCGCGCCCAGCCGGGCCAGCGCGAAGTACGCCACCACGAAGCCGTGGGAGTTGCGGGCGAAGAGCACCACCCGGTCTCCCCGGGCGATGCCGCGTACCGCCAGGGCCCCGGCCGTCCGGCTCACCAGCGCGTCCAGCTCGCCGTAGGTCTGGCGCAGCGGGCCTTCGACGACCGCCGTCCTGGCGGGCAGCCGGGCCGCGGTGCGGGCCAGCAGATCGGCGATGCCGTGGCGGCGGGCGCGCACGATGTCCACGGGCAGGTCGGATGCGGTCATCGTGAGGTCTCCCGGGGGCTCGGACGGGCCGGACAGGGCGTCACGCTGACACGGCGCGGGGCGGCGTTCAAGGTCTCGGACGGCGACGAGACTGCTCACGGTGTCAGCGGCCACGAGGCCCACGGCCCCGTACGGCCCCGGGTTCCACGTGCCGTACGGCCACGAGCGGCGCCCGAGCGGCCTTGCGTAGCCTTGGGGCCTGGCACGACGGGGGCGAGCGAAAGGACACCGGATGGCCGGCACCGCGGAGGGGACCGTCCGCAGGGGACGCGGGCGCCCACCCCGTCTGTCGCGTGAGCAGATCGTCCGCAGCGCCGCGGAGCTCGCGGTCCGCGAGCCGGAGACCGCGCTGACCGTCAAGAGGGTCGCCGAGGCGGTCGGCTCCGCCCCCATGGCGCTCTACCGCTACTTCCCCGATCGCGATGACCTCCTGCAGGCCGTCGCCGACCGCGTCCTGGCCGAGGGCCAGCATAAGGACCCGCCGGGGGACACCTGGCAGGAGCGGCTGCGCGCCTGGATGCACGGCAGCCGCGAGTATCTGCTGCCGTACCGCCAGCTGCTCCCCTATATGGCCGCCACCCAGCAGCCCGCCCGGATCTCCTCCATGGTCACGCTCGCCCGGATGCTGCGCCCCCTGAAGCTGACCGAGGACGATCTCGCGCTGGCCCTGGCCCTCATCGGCTCCACCGTCATCGGCCACGCGGTCTACGAGACCCACCGGGGCCCGGTCTCCGCCCACAAGCTGGATGCCCTGGCCGAGGCGCTGGCCCGGTACCCCCAGGACGAGCGGGAGGCGGTGGCCCCGCTGCTGGCGCGGCTGCCGCGGGCCCAGAGCAGGCTGTACGACGTGGTGGTGGACCGTACGGTGGCCGCCGTCGAGGCGCTGGCGGCGCAATGACCCGCCCCGGGGGGCGCGCCCCCGGAGCGGGTCATCAGCATGGGCCGAGCCGTGCGGCTAGCCGGTGCACTCCATGGATGCCGGGTCCGCCGCGTCGCGGATCAGCGCCTGATGGGCCTGGCGCAGCCGCTTCACATCGGGCTTGATCTCCTTGCGGTCATAGGTGAGCAGCCCGTTGAGCTCGCCCTCCACATCCGTGATCTGGGTGTAGACGGCCCCGCTGCTGCCGTTGCACGCGACCAGCCCGCGCACCTTGTCCAGCAGCTTCAGATACTCATCGGTGTACTGGTCCTTGTCCACGCCGACATAGGTGTGCTGCACGGGCCAGGCATGCCCCGGGACGGCCAGGCCGAGGCCGCCGTACTCGCCGGTGACCCCCGCCCGTGAGGCGTCCGGGCGCGGATCGCCCGGCCCTGGATAGGCGTGGATATCGGCGAGGTCGCCGTTGCCGGTGTCGTTCCAGCCGCTGGCGCCGTTGATGAGCCGGGTGGGGTCCCAGCCCTTCGCGAGCTCGGGCACCTTCGGGCCGCCGTACTGGCCCCAGCCCTCGTTGAAGGTCACCCAGGTGGTGATCGACGGACTGCTGATGTGCTGGTCGATCATCCGCTTCAGCTCGTGCTCGTACTGCGCCTGCGCCTTCTCGGACGGGGTGACCGTGTTCATCGCGGGCATGTCCTGCCACACCATCAGGCCCAGCCGGTCCGCCCAGTAGTACCAGCGGTCGGGCTCGACCTTGATGTGTTTGCGCACCGAGTTGAAGCCCATGCTCTTGTGCATCTTCAGGTCGTACGCAAGGGCCTCGTCGGTCGGCGCGGTGTGCAGGCCGTCGGGCCAGAACCCCTGGTCGAGGGTGGCCATGGAGAAGACCGGCTTTCCGTTGAGCACGGTGCGCCGCTTGCCGTCCACCTCCTTGACGGCGATGCTCCGCATGCCGAAGTAGCTCTCCACCCGGTCCGCCGAGGCGCCCCGCCCGACCCTCACCTTCAGCCGGTACAGATGCGGATCGTCGGGGGACCACAGATGCGGGGAGGGCACGGGGACGGTCAGCGGCTTTCCGGTGCGCCCGGTGGCGGTGCCGACCGCGCGCCGCCCGTCGTAGGCGGTCGCGGTGACCGGGACCCCGTCCCGGACCCCGCGGACCTCGGCGGTGAGGGCCTTGCCCGGAACGTCCGGGGTGAGCTTGAGGGTGTCCACGTGGTCGCTGGCGACCGGCTCCATCCAGACGGTCTGCCAGATCCCGGAGGAGGGGGTGTAGAAGATGCCGCTGGGGTCGAGGCGCTGCTTGCCCATCGGCGGGTTCTCGCCGTCGGCCGCGTCCGTCGGGTCGTAGACGCCGACGATCAGCTCCTGGGTGCGGCCGGGCCGCAGGGCGTCGGTGACATCGGCGCTGAACCGGTCGTAGCCGCCGCGGTGGCCGGCCACCCGGGTGCCGTTCACATACACCTCGGCCTGCCAGTCGACGGCGTCGAAGTTCAGCCGCAACCGCTTGCCGTCGCCGACCTTCCAGCCGTCCGGGACGGTGAAGGTCCGCCGGTACCACATGCGGTCCTCGTGGCGCTCCACCCCGGAGAGCTCGGACTCCACCGGGTACGGCACCAGGATCCGCTCCTTGAGCCGCTGCCCGACCGGGGGCTTCTGGCCCTTCTTGGCGGCGGCGAACTCCCAGCTGCCGTTGAGGTTGCGCCACTGACCACGGGTCAGCTGGGGGCGCGGGTACTCGGGGTGGGCGTTGTCCGGGCCGACGTCCTTGGCCCAGGGCGTGCTCAGCTGGTACGTCGACTCGTTACCGCCGAAGGAGACATACGGGTCGATGGCGCCGTCGCCGTCCTCGAGACCGCCCTCGCCGTCGTAGCGCACCACGGCCTCGCCGCCGCGGCCCACCACCGGCTCCTTCAGGGAGAGCAGCAGCCGGGACGGATCGGCCGCGTCCAGCCGGACGCGCCCGAGCGGCCACTCCGCGCCGCCGATGACGGCGGACAGGTGCGACACCAGATCGGCCGGGGGAGCGGTCAGGGGCCGGGCGAAGTCCAGCAGCAGCGTCCGGCCGTCGGGCTGGACGGCGCTGGCCACCGGGCCGTCGTAGTCGAAGTCGGCGGGCAGCCGGAAGGCGGACGCGGGCACGGGCGCCTTGGCCGCGCCCGGCGGGGTCCAGGACAGATGGAAGTTGGAGCCGCCGTAGTGCTCGAAGTACTCGACCTTGATGTCATACGCCTTGCCCGCGGTGAGCTCGACGGGCTGGGAGGTCTGCTCCTGATCCCAGTCGTCCACCCAGTGGTCGATGACCGGTTCGCCGTCGATCCACAGCCGGAAGCCGTTGTCGGCGGTGATCGAGAAGGTGTGGGCGCCGGAGCGCTCCGGTGTGATCTGGCCGGTCCAGCGGACGCTGACGTCGTCGGACCGTCCGGTGGTGGCCTGCAGCCGCGGATCCAGATTGGCGAAGTCGAGTGCGGGGTCGAGGCTGGTGGCCTTCAGCTCGTGGAAGTCGAAGGCCCCCGGGGCGGACTGGAGGTAGTAGTCGCCGCGGAGGCCATGGACGACCGGGGGGTCGTCGGAGGGGGTGTCGGCCGCGGCCGGACCGGGCGCGGTCAGCAGACCGAGCGCACCAAGCGCCAAGGCCACGGTCGCGACCACGGATCTGGCGAAAGATGAACGGAAACGCACATGTCCTCCTTGCTGGAACAGCCCTAGTGGCTGCTGCTGGGACAAGTGGGGCGCCGCCATTGCGCCAGCTCCAACAGAACCTGTCAATAGTGAACGCAAGGCAACAGCACGGCTGTTGGATGCCGAGCCTTGACGAGAATGCGCTTTCTCCCTAGCGTGCGGTTCATAGATGTGACTGATATTCAACGAGCTGCACTGAGGAGGCCCGTGATGGGGCGACAGATCGTGGTGTCGGGCGGCGGTACGGGCATAGGGCTGGCGACCGCGGAGACCTTCGCCGCGGAAGGCGACCGGGTGGTCATCCTCGGCCGCCGCGCCGAGGTGCTGCGCGCCGCGGCGGACAAGCTCAACGCCGCCCACGGCGCCGGGCTGGTCACCTGGACCAGCGCGGACCTCAGCGACCCGGAGCAGACCCGGCGCGCCGCCGAGTTCATCACCGCGGACGGCGGGGGCGGTGATGTCGATGTCCTCGTCACCAACGCCGGAGGCAATGTCGCACCCTCCAACGACGGCACCCTCAAGGGCATCGCCGGTCAGTACCAGCGGAACTTCGAGGCCAATGTGCTGACCGCCGTACTGCTCACCGAGGCGCTGCTGCCCCACCTCACCCGGCCCGGCGGCCGGATCGTCCACCTCTCCTCGGTCGCCGCGCTGCGCGGCCCGGGGTCGTACGGCGGCACCAAGGCCGCCCTGCACACCTACACCTTCGAGCTGGCCAGGCGGCTCGGCCCGGAGGGCGTCACCGCCAACGCGGTGGCCCCCGGCTATGTCGAGGACACCGAGTTCTTCGGCGAGCGCGGCACCCCCGAGTTCATCGCCCAGCAGATCGGGCAGACCCTCACGGGACAGCCCGGGACGCCCGTCGAGATCGCGGCCGCCATCCGCTATCTGGCCTCCCCGGAGGCCGCGTATGTCACCGGCCAGGTGCTGCACATCAACGGCGGCGCGCAGTACGGCCGCTGACCCGGCCTCACCCCGCACCCGGGGCGGGAAACGGGATGCGCGCTAGGGCCGTACGGCCCTGGAGCGAGGGCCGCGCAGCCCTCCCGCCGCATTCCGGCCGTGGTCCACCCTGGTCCTCCACACAGGTGGGGGGAAGACGGACGGACGGCCGCGCCGAAGGAGCCAGCTCGCTGACTCCAAACCATCTTCGGACGCGGTCGCCCGTCCGTCTTGCGTTTCCACAGCTCCACCACGCACCAACGCAAGGGGGGACTCATGTCCACACACACCGCCCGCACCGGCGCGGCGCTCGCCGCCGGCTGCGCGCTCGCCCTGCTGTACCCGGCCACACCGGCCGGTGCCGCGGGATCCGTACACCTTTCCAAGATCTACTACGACTCTCCCGGCACGGACAGCCGGAGCAACGCCAGCCTCAACGGCGAGTACGTCCAGATCAAGAACTCCACCTCGCGCGGGGTCAGCCTCAAGGGCTGGGTGCTCGTCGACGCGAGCAACCACAAGTACACCTTCCCCGGCTACACCCTCGGCGCGGGCAAGACCGTGACCGTGCGGACCGGCTCCGGCAACGACACCTCGGCCACCAAGTACCAGGACCGCCGGGCGTACGTCTGGAACAACGACCGCGACAAGGCCACCCTCCGCAAGACCGGCGGCTCCACGGTCGACACCTGCTCGTACAACAACAGCCGGGTCGACTACAAGAACTGCTGAGGGCGCGCCGCGCGGGGGCGCGGCGCAGGCGGTGAAGTCCTGCGGCCCGGCCCACAATGGGAGGGGTCGAGGAGGAGAGCCGGTGAGCGGCCGTGTCGGACTGGGTGTGGGAGTACGAGGGCTATGAGCCCGGCGAGGAGCGGTTGCGGGAGTCGCTGTGCACGCTCGGCAACGGCTATGTCGGCACCCGGGGCGCGGCCTGCGAGACGGCCGCCGATGACGTCCACTACCCCGGCACCTATGTGGCGGGCTGCTACAACCGGCTGACCTCGGTGGTCGGCGGGCGCCAGGTCGAGAACGAGGACATGGTCAACCTGCCGAACTGGCTGCCGCTGCGCTACCGCGTCCGCGATCCGGACCGGCCCGCGGGCCCCGGCGGCTGGCTCACCCCCGACGGGGACGAACTCACCGGCTACCGGCAGACCCTCGACCTCCGGCACGGCACCCTCATGCGGCGGCTGCGGTTCAGCTGCGGCCACGGCCGGGTGCTCCACGTCGAGCAGCAGCGCCTCGTCCACATGGGGGACCCGCACCTGGCGGCCCTGCGCACCACCTTCCGGGCCGAGGGCTGGTCCGGCACCGTCGAGCTGGAGTCGGGGCTCGACGGTGCCGTGGCCAACACCGGCGTGGCCCGCTACGACGCGCTGGCCGGACGCCACCTCACCGACCACCGCACCGGCGCCGCTGGCCCCGACACCGTATGGCTGAGCTGCCGCACCACCAGCTCCGAGGTGCGCGTGGCACTGGCCGCGCGCACCCTGGCGGTGCGCGGCGGGACGCCCACCGGCACCGGGCAGCGGCTCACCCACAGCGCCGCGATGCGCACCCTGGCCGTGCCGCTCGCCCCGGACGCCCCCGTCACCGTCGAGAAGACCGTGGCGCTCTACACCTCCAAGGACCCCGCGATCAGCGATCCGGCCCAGGCCGCCCTCGACGGGGTGGCCCGGGCGCCGGAGTTCGGGCAGCTGCTCGCCTCCCACCACACCGCATGGGAACACCTGTGGCGCGAGGCGGCGCTGGAGGTCCCCGGCGAGGCGGGCCACATCCTGCGGCTGCACCTGTTCCACATCCTCCAGACGCTCTCGCCGCACACCGCGGAGCTGGACGTGGGCGTCCCCGCCCGGGGCCTGCACGGCGAGGCGTACCGCGGACACGTCTTCTGGGACGAGCTGTTCGTACTGCCGTATCTGAACCTCCACTTCCCCGAGGTGTCCCGGGCCCTGCTGGACTACCGCCACCGGCGGCTGCCCCAGGCGTGCCGCGCCGCCGCGGACACCGGGCGGGCCGGGGCGATGTACCCCTGGCAGAGCGGCAGCGACGGGCGCGAGGAGACCCAGACCCTGCACCTGAACCCGAGCTCGGGCCGCTGGCTGCCCGACAACTCCCGGCTGCAGCACCATGTGGGCTCGGCGGTGGCGTACAACGTGTGGCAGTACTGCCAGGCCAGCGGCGACACCGAGTTCCTGCACACCAAGGGCGCGGAGATGCTGCTGCAGATCGCCCGCTTCTGGGCGGATACGGCGGTCCTCGATCCGGAGCTCGGCCGGTACCGCATCCGCGGGGTGGTCGGGCCCGATGAGTACCACGACGGCTACCCCGGCGCCGACCGCCCCGGGATCGACGACAACGCGTACACCAACGTCACCGCCGCCTGGGTGCTCGACCGGGCCCTGGAGCTCGCCCGCACGCTGCCCGAGCCGCGCCGCCGCACGCTGTTCGAGCGGGTGGGCCTGGACCGCGCGGAGCCGGAGCGCTGGGAGGACGTCTCCCGGCGGCTGCTGGTCCCCTTCCACCAGGGCGTCATCAGCCAGTTCGACGGCTACGAGGAGCTGGCCGAGCTCGACTGGGACGGCTACCGCGCCCGCTATGGCGACATCGGCCGGATGGACCGGATCCTGGAGTCCGAAGGCGACTCCGTCAACCGCTATCAGGTCTCCAAGCAGGCGGACGCGCTGATGCTCGGCTATCTCTTCGGCCCCGCCGAGCTGTCGGGCCTCTTCCGGCGGCTCGGCTACGCCCTGGACGACGACATCTGGCGGGCCACGGTGGAGTACTACCTGTCCAGGACCAGCCACGGCTCGACCCTCAGCGAGCTGGTGCACGGCTGGGTGCTGGTGCGGGCGGGCCGGGCCGAGGCGTGGCGGCACTGCCAGGAGGCGCTGCTCGGCGATGTGGCGGACGTCCAGGGCGGCACCACCGGCGAGGGCATCCACCTCGGCGCCATGGGCGGCACCCTCGATCTGGTGCAGCGCGGACTGACCGGGCTTGAGACCCGGGAGGACGCGCTGTGGCTTGACCCGGTGCCGCTGCCCGGGCCGTCCGGTCTCTCCGAGTACCGGTTCTCGATGCGCTACCGCGGCCACTGGGGCGTCGCGCTGCGGGTGCGGGCCGGGCGGCTGTGGATCAGCGTGCCGGACTCCGAGGAGTGCCCGATCGAGCTGCGGCTCGCCGACCGTTCGCTGACCCTGGCCCCGGGCGAATCCCACTGGGTGCCGCTGCCACCGGGCTGAACCGGCGCTTGCGCGCGGCCGGTTGCCCCCTGCGTGCCGCTCGGCCGACCGCTCCGCTCAGCCGAGGCCGGGGACCACCATCGCCAGCCAGACGACCGGCGGCACCGCGACCACCATGATCCCGCCGTAGACCATCAGCTGCCGGAAGAACCGGTCCCGGTCCACATCCGGCGCGTTGGCCAGCACCAGCGCCCCGTTGGTCGAGAAGGGGCTGACGTCGACGACGGTCGCCGACACCGCGAGGGCCGCGATCATCCCCACCGCGCCGATGTCGCCCTGGGCGAGGAAGGGAACGGCGAGCGGGATCAGCGCGCCCATGATGCCGACCGAGGAGGCGAAGGCGGAGACGATCGCGCCGATGTAGCAGAGCAGCAGGGCGGCGAGCAGCGGAATCCCGATGTCGCTGACCGCCTTGCCCGCGTAGTCGATGGTGCCCATCTCGTCCAGCACCCCGACATAGGTGAGCACACCGCAGATCAGCAGCACGGTGGGCCAGGTGACCTCGTTGACCGCCTTCCTTCCGTGGTCCGGCCAGAAGACGCTCAGGGCCACGGCGAGGGTGATCGCGGTGAGTCCGGCGTCCAGGTCGAAGGCGAGCACCGCGACCACCAGCGCCACCAGCGCGGCCAGTGTGGCGATACGGGCCGGGGTGAGGCGGCCCGCCGCGTCGGCCGGTGCCTCCTCCGCCCCCTCTTCCCGCTCCTCCCCGGCGGTGGCGACGGCGGTCCTGGGGAGCTTGAGCCCGCCGCAGACGACGAAGACGATGGCGGCGATGATCAGGTTGACCACCAGGCTCGCGAGGAACAGCGTGATCTCGTTGCCGGGGAGCTTCTCCCGGTCCACGATGCCGTTGACGATCGATCCGTAGATGCTGATCGGGGAGAAGCCACCGCCCTGGGAGCCGTGCACCACCATGGCGCCCATCAGCAGCGGGCTGATCTGGTACCGCGCGGCGAAGGAGAGCGCGAGCGGGGCGACGATCGCCACCGCCGCCGGGCTCACCGCTCCGATCGCGGTCAACGCCCCGCTGATCGCGAACATCACCCACGGGATCAGCGCGACCCGCCCGCCCACCAGCCGGATCGAGGCGTGCACCAGCCAGTCCGTGGTGCCATTGGCCCGGGCGAGGGCGAACAGATACGTCACCCCAACCAGCACCACGAACAGATCGCCCGGGAACCCGGCGAAGATGTGGTCCGCGCTGAAGTCGGCGACCAGCTCGCCCACCCCGAAGGCGGCGGCGAAGGACAGCGCGCCCATGTTGATCGACCGGGTGGTGGCGATGACGAAGACCACCACCAGCACGAGTATCGAGATCAATTCGTCGGACATCGAGCGCTCCCGTCACGGGGACCCGGTCGGGGGACCGGGGACGGTCGGCCAAGTGGCCTGCTGGCTGACTCACGGTGAGGGCCGGGCGGTTGTGCCGTCAAGACATCGGTGGCAGATTGGCTCAGCCAATTGGCCAGTTATCCACAGGCCGCACAACCACCACACCGCCCATCCACCCGGTGCTACGCTGCGAATTGGGGCCATCACAAACCGCGATGGGGGGAGCCCGTATGGCCGAGGACACCGAGGACGCGCTGCGCCCGATGAACCGTCAGCGCCTGCACGAGCAGGTGCTGGAGAGGCTGCGCGCCTATGTGGCGGAGGGCGGGCTGAAGGCGGGCGACCGGCTGCCCACCGAGCGGGACCTGGCCCAGCGCCTCGGCATCAGCCGCGCCTCCGTCAAGCAGGCCATCGTCGTCCTCGAGGTGCAGGGGCTCGTCGAGGTGCGCCAGGGCGGCGGTATGTGCCTGCTGCGCGACAGCCTCGACACCGAGCCCGTCGAGCGGCTGGTGGAGCGCCGCCGCCGGCTGCCCGATGTGCTCGACGCCCGCGAGGCGCTGGAGACCAAGCTGGCCGAGCTCGCCGCCGAGCGCCGCACCGACGATGACCTCTTCGCCCTCCAGCAGGCCCTGCACTGGATGGAGGACGAGATCGAGTCCGGCCGCCATGGCGCCGAGGGCGACCGCCGCTTCCACGCCGCCGTCACCGCGGCCGCGCACAGCCCGCTGCTCGCCGAGTTCATGCGCTCGATCGCCGACCAGATCACCGAGAGCCGCGAGGAGTCGCTGCGCCAGCCCGGCCGCCCCAGGCGTTCGCTCGCCCAGCACCAGCGCATCCTGGACGCCATCGCCGAGCGCCGCCCCAGGGCCGCCGCGGCGGCCATGCGCCGCCATGTCCGCACGGTCGCCCAGGTGCGGCTGCTCAACTGGAATCCGGACGAAGCCCCTTGAGTCCGCGGCGGCACCCTGCCCGACCGTGACCGGTCTGCCCGAAACCGTGACCGGTGTGCCCGATCGTGACCGGTGTGCCCGATCGTGACCGGTCATGGCTTTGGTCTGGACTTTCCCCGGTGGCTCGCTAGGCTCTGCGCGATCGACACGTGAAAGCGCTCTCACCTGCCGAGCAGAAGGGGAACTTCCATGAGACGGAAGCCCGTTGTCCGTGCCGGACTGTCCGCACTCCTCGTCCTCGGCGCCCTCTCGGGCGCCGGCGGGGCATTCTCGACCGCATCCGCCGCATCCGGCGCCGCCCCCGCCGCATCCGCCGCCGCCCACGCGGCAACCGGCGCCGCCGCGGCGAAGCCCGCCGCCCTCGTCCGCGCGCTCGGCCGGGACCTCGGCCTGACCGCGGACCAGGCGCGGGAGCGGCTTGGCCAGGAGGCCGCCGCCATGCGGCTGGAGCCCACGGCCAAGCGCGCCGCGGGCGCCTCCTACGGCGGCTCGTGGTTCGACACGGACAGCGGGAAGCTGGTCGTCGGCGTCACCAGCGCCGAGCGGGCCGCATCGGTACGGGCCACGGGCGCCACCACCCGCATCGTCAAGCACAGCGCCGACGCGCTCGACGCGGCCAAGGCGCGCCTGGACGCGAAGGCCCGGAAGCAGGCCGCCCCGGCCGGGGTGAGCGGCTGGAGCACCGACCCCCGCACGGGCGCCGTCGTGGTCCGGGTCCGGCAGGGGAGCGAGGGTGACGCCGCCGTGCGCGCGTTCCTCCGCGAGGCGAAGCGCTCGGCCTCCGTCCCGGTCACCGTCGAGAAGGCCCCCGCCCAGGCGCCGACCACCTTCGCCGCCGGCACGGTCGGCGGCGACCCGTACTACACCGGCAACGTCCGCTGCTCCATAGGCTTCTCGGTGCAGGGCGGCTTCGTCACGGCCGGGCACTGCGGCCAGTCGGGGGGCTCGGTCAGCGGCTGGGACGGCTCGTACATCGGCAACTTCCAGGGCTCTTCCTTCCCCGGCAATGACTACGCCTACGTCAGCGTCGGCAGCGGGTGGTGGACCGTGCCGGTGGTGCTCGGCTGGGGCACCGTCCCCGACCAGCTGGTCCGCGGGTCCGCCGAGGCCCCGGTCGGCGCCTCCATCTGCCGCTCCGGCTCCACCACCCACTGGCACTGCGGCACGGTCCTGGCCAAGAACGAGACGGTGAACTACAGCCAGGGCGCCGTGTATGAGATGACCAAGACCAGTGTGTGCGCGGAGGGCGGTGACTCCGGCGGCTCGTTCATCAGCGGCGACCAGGCCCAGGGCGTGACCTCGGGCGGCTGGGGCAACTGCTCAAGCGGCGGGGAGACCTGGTACCAGCCGGTCAACGAGATCCTTTCGGTGTACGGCCTGCGGCTGCACACGGCGTGACGGCGCCGCACACCGCCTGACGCGCCGCACACCCCCTGAGGCGATACGGCGACAAGGCGACGGGGCGGGCCGATCAGCCCGCCCCGTCGTGTCGCTCCGGCGGCTACCCCGGGCGGTGCGCGGACAGCCGGTGCGGGTCGTAGCCGGGGATGGTGCCATCGGCCTTGGCGACCAGGAACAGCCCGGCCATGCCCATGTCGGAGTGGCTTTGGACGTGACAGTGGTACATCCAGGCGCCCGCGCCCACGTTCTCCCCGGCGATCACCTGGAAGCCGAAGGAGTCGGCGGGCCCGGTGATCTTGTTGTCGATGACCCGGCTCATATCGTCCGGGCCCTGCAGCAGCCCGGTGCGGTTGTCCGCCCAGCGGTGCCCGTGCATATGGAAGGTGTGGTAGTACTCGCCGTGGGTGATCATGATGATCTCGACGCGGTCGCCCACGGTGGCACGGAACTCGGGGGCGTCATGCCCCGACTTGTTGTTGATCGTCATGTCGTTGAAGACGATCGTGAACTGCTTGTCCGGCAGGATGTCGCCCGCCCGCCGCACCACCACCGGCCCGTACAGCCCCTTCTGCAGGCCGCCGGTGCCGTGCGGGGTGCCCACCGCGTGGTCGTGGTAGTGCCAGTAGCCCGCGCTGCCCGGGCGCCAGGTGCCGTCGGCGCGCTTGCCCGGGGCGTGGGTGCGCCAGGTGTAGGTGCGGGTGCCGCCCGGCTCCACCGCGCTGCGGTTGAGCTGGGTGCCGTCGCTGGCGACGTCGTAGTCCAGGCCGTGCACATGGAGGCTGGCCGTGACGTCCATGGTGTTCTCGAACTCGATGTGGAGGGTGTCGCCCTCGGTCAGCTCGATCAGCGGACCGGGGATGCTCGCCTTGCCCTTCTCGAGCCCGTACCCCATCGATCCGTCCGGCAGCTTCTCCGCGTAGAGCTTGAGATGGCGGACCGTGCCGCCCGCGGCCGCCGTCTTGACCCCGCCGGACGGGGCCTTCGGCGCCTTCGCGGTGGCGGGCGAGGTGAGGGCCAGCGGTCCTACGGCCGCGACGGCCGCGCCGCCGGTGAAGAGCCGTCTGCTGAGACCGCGTCTGGAGGTGAAGCCGGGTGCGTCGCTCATCGTTCTCCCAAATCGCTGTGGATCCCCTGCCGTTGACGATGCGCAGATGCCCCGGGGTGCTTTCACGGTAGCCGGGGGACGCCCGTTCATCCACACTCAGGACAAAGTTCGTTGAGTTGCGGTCATAGCTATTGGCGACTTGCGAAAAGCCGTCTAGCTTCCTTCAGCGGTGATTCCGGTAGTGAGAGGGATGGGTGAGCAATGCGGGACATTCCGTATCAAATGCCCTCAAAGAGGCGAGGGTTGGCAGTCGGTCGGCTGCGAAGGAGACGCGCGGGGGTGGCGGCACTGCTCTTCGGCGCCCTCACCGCGACCCTGCTGGGCGGGACCCCCGCCAGCGCCCGGCCCGAGGATCGTGCGCCACTCACGCTGCCGTCGCCGCCCGGCGGTGACAACGTCCGGGTCCTGGTGTTCCACGGCTCGGCCGGGGACGAGCCCGCCACGGTGAACGCGGGCATCGAGGCCATCGAGCGGATCGGCAACCAGGGCCCCGCGGCGACCCGGTTCACCGTCGACGCCACCGCCGACGCCTCGGTGTTCACCAAGCCCAAGCTCGGCAAGTACAACGCCGTGGTCTTCCTGACCGGCTCCGGCGATGTGCTCGACCCCGAGCAGGAAGCGGGGCTCGAGTCGTACATGGAGGCGGGCGGCGGCTTCCTCGGCATCCATGACGCGGCCCGCAACGAGCCGTACTCCGACTGGTTCGGCGGGCTGATCGGCGCCCGCCCGGCCGCCACCAGCCCGGCCACCGCACAGCGGGCCGTGGTGGAGGTCGGCGACCGCGTCCACCCGGCCACCAAGGAGCTGCCGCTGGAGTGGAAGCGCACGGACACCTGGCCCAACTGGAAGGACAACCCCTCCGGCACGGTGCACACCGTGGCCCGGGTCCGCGAGTCCAGCTACCAGCCGGGCGAGGGCGCCAACGGCTGGGACCACCCCATCTCCTGGTGCCGTGACTACGACGGCGGCCGCTCCTTCTACACCGGCATGGGCGGTACGGTGTCCACCTTCCAGGAGACCGACTTCCGCGCCCATCTGCGCGGTGCGCTGCTGTGGACCACCCGGCTCTCCCGCGCCGACTGCAAGGCCACCATCGACGCGAACTACAAGGCCGAGCGCGTCACCAAGCCCAATCAGCCGGGCCAGTCCGACCAGATCGGCGAGCCGCACGGCCTCGTCGTCGCCAAGGACGGCCGGGTGCTCTACATCGGCCGCGGCGGCGGTGACAACAGCGCGCCCGTGGTCACCGACTGGAACGACCCGGACGTCGGCAAGGGCCAGGGCCAGATCCACGTCTACGACCCGGCCACCGGCAAGGTGACGCTCGCGGGCGCCCTGACCGTCTTCGGCAACAAGGGCGGCGGGGATGAGCTGATCAAGGTCGAGGAGGGGCTGCTCGGCATCGAGCTCGACCCGGACTTCCTCACCAACGGCTGGGTGTATCTGCACTACACCCCGCACTCCCGGATCAACCGGGACACCCAGATGGCCGAGCGCCGGATCTCCCGGTTCACCCTGGACCTGAAGACCAACAAGCTGGACCTGGGCTCGGAGAAGGTCCTGCTCTCCTGGCCGGTCCAGATCCACAGCTGCTGCCACGCGGGCGGCGGGATGTCCTGGGACTCCAAGGGCAACCTCTACATCGCCACCGGGGACAACAACTCCTCCCAGTTCAGCGACGGTTACTCCGGCAACAACCCGGAGCCGAACTACAAGGGCGTCTCCTTCTCCGACGCCCGCCGCACCGCGGGCAACACCCACAACCTCAACGGCAAGATCCTTCGGATCCACCCCGAGGACGACGGCACCTACACCCTCCCCGAGGGCAATCTCTTCACCGGGAAGGAGCCCGACGAGGGCGGGGCTAAGACCCGTGGCGAGATCTATGTGATGGGGGTGCGCAACCCGGCACGGATCTTCGTGGACCAGAAGACGGACATCCTCTACGCGGGCTGGGTCGGCCCGGACGCGGGCGAGCCCAGCACCACCTGGGGCCCGGCCAAGTACGACACCTTCGCCGCCATCACCAAGGCGGGCAACCACGGCTGGCCGTTCTGCATGGGCAACAAGCAGCCCTACAGGGACCGCAATCTGCCCGACCCCAGCAAGCCGCTGGGCTGGTACGACTGCGACCACCCCAAGAACGAGTCGCCCAACAACGACGGTCTGGTGAACCTGCCGCCCATCACCGGGAACACCATCTGGTACTCGCCCCAGGGCGGCGCCCCCGACTACCCGCGGGACGCGAACGGCATCCCCAGCTACAAGACGTCGGAGGCGAAGTACCTGCTGCCGTGGCTCAAGGGCGGCGGCCAGGCCACCATGAACGGCCCGGTCTACGGGTACGACGCCACCAGTGACTCCGCCACCAAATGGCCGCAGTACTGGGACGGCAAGTGGTTCGTCGGCGACTTCTACGACGCCGACCAGCCGCGCCACGCGGTGGTGACCGACCCCAAGACCGTCGGCAAGGGCGGGCTGCCGGTGCACGCCGAATCCCTCAAGAAGATCATCCCGGTGGGCGAGAACGGCATCCGCAACCTCATGGACTGGAAGTTCGCCCCGGACGGCTCGCTCTACGTCCTCGACTACGGGCGCGGCTTCTTCACCTCCGACTCCAAGTCGGCGCTGTGGCACATCACCTACAACGGCGGCGAGCCCACTCCGCTCGCCAAGGACCTGGCCAGGAAGGCGGAGTGACCGTGAAACGAAGGCGCCCCAAACCCATCAGACCCTGGCTGCCGCTGCTCACCGCGCTGCTCATGGTCCTCGGGCTGACCTCGGCGACGGCGACGGCGGCCTACGGGCAGGACGACACCCGGCAGGCCGCCCAGCAGACCCTCACCTGGACCGCGGGTGACGACATCACCAAGTACGCCTCGGCGCCCACCACCGCGGTCGCCGGGAAGACCACCATCGTCTTCGAGAACAGCACGGCCACCGGCAACACCATGGGGATGCCGCACACCCTGACCTTCGATGTCTCCGACCCCGAGTACAACAACGACGTCCCGCTGAACATCCTCGCCAACCCCTCGGACGACAGCGGTGGCAAGCACACTGCCGAAGTCACCCTCAGCCCCGGCCGCTACCGCTACCACTGCACCATCCCCGGCCACACCCAGATGCAGGGCATCCTGGTGGTCACCGACGGCGGCGGGGGCGAGGACACCACCGCACCCGAGGCCTCGGCGAAGGTCGAGGGTGAGAAGGACGCGGACGGTGCGTACATCGGCATGGCCACCGTCTCGGTGTCCGCCACCGACGAGGGCTCCGGTGTGGACCGGATCGAGTTCGCCGAGGGCGACGGGGAGTTCCAGCCCTACACCGCCCCGGTGATGGTCCACCAGGTCGGCCAGCACACCATCCGCTACCGGGCGGTGGACAAGGCGGGGAACGTGTCGGAGGTGAAGTCGGTGGACTTCACCGTGGTGGCCCCGCCGACGGACGACACCACCCCGCCGGAGACCTCCGCCACCGTCTCCGGTGAGAAGGACCCGTCCGGTGCGTACATCGGCATGGCCACCGTGACCGTCACCGCCTCCGACACCGGCTCCGGGGTCAACCGGATCGACTACGCCCTGGGCGACGGGGAGTTCCAGCCCTACACCGCTCCGGTGATGGTCCATGACGCGGGCGCGCACACGGTGCGCTTCCGGGCGGTGGACAAGGCGGGGAACGTGTCGGAGGTGAAGTCGGTGGACTTCACCGTGGTGGTTCCGCCGGCCGAGGACACCATGCCCCCGGTGACCTCCGCGCAGGTCGACGGGGTGAAGAACTCCGACGGCGCCTATGTGGGCAGCGCCAAGGTCACCCTCACCGCCGCGGACGACGACTCCGGGGTGGAGAAGGTCGAGTACGCCCTGGACGGCGGCCCGTACCTCGCCTACGCCAGCCCCGTGGTGGTGGACCGGGTGGGCCGTCACACCGTGGCGTACCGCGCCACCGACAAGGCGGGCAACACCTCCGAGGCGCGGACGCTGGCCCTCACCGTGGCCGAGGGCGGCGGGGTACCCGCACCCGCGTGTCCGGAGTGGGACGAGCGCCTTACGGTGATCGTCGGCACGGTGGACACCGGCGTCCCCAACCGCATCACCCGCAGCCGCTGCACCATCAATGAGCTGATCGAGGACGAGAAGGACTGGTCCTCCCACGCCCTGTTCCTCAAGCACGTCACCTCCGTCACCGACCAGCTGCTCACCGACGGCGTGATCGACCAGCGCGAGTACCGTGCGATCAACAAGGCGGCCAAGCAGTCCGGGATCGGCAAGCCCGGTCAGGACGAGGGCTACCGGCCGCTGTTCGACGGCACCAAGAAGTCCTTCGAGAAGTGGCAGCACGTGGGCGGCGGGGCCTTCGGTCTCAATGACGACGGCAGCATGACCAGCGACACCTCGGTCGAGGGCATGGGCATGCTGTGGTTCCCGCAGCGGACGTACGACGACTTCTCGCTGAAGCTCCAGTTCCGCGATGACGCACCCGGGACGGGCAATGCCAACGGCGGTGTCTTCGTGCGGTTCCCGTACGTCCATGACCACCCCGAGGAGTCCCGCCCGGAGTGGGTCGCCATCAAGTACGGGCACGAGGTGCAGATCCTCGACCGTCCGGACGGCGATATGTACAAGACCGGCTCGATCTACGGATTCGACCGGGTCGGGCTGGCCGGGGCGGGGGTCACCCCCAAGGGCAGCTGGAACGACTATGAGATCCGGGTGGTCGGTCAGCACTTCTCGATCTACCGCAACGGTGTGCTGCTCAATGAGTTCGACAACACCGGCGGCCAGGAGTTCACCCCGCCGCGCTCGGACGACCCCGGCACGGACGGCCGTCGGTACTCCTCCGGGTACATCGGCCTCCAGGTGCACAGCACCGACGATGTGATCTCGTACCGCGACATCCGCGTCAAGGAGCTGTAGGAACCGCCCCGTACGGCACGAGGAACGGCGCGAGGGCGAGTGGCCGCCGGAGCACCCCAGTCCCCGGCGGCCACCGGCCATGGATCACGGACCCTGACGTTACCTTAGGTAATACCCATCGGTAACCCCGAGGGGGCCTCAGGACGCCAAGGTGCCCAGAATCCCCTGCCCGTACTTCACCAGCTTGTTCTCGCCGACCCCGCTCACCGTGCCGAGCTCCTCGAGCGTGGCCGGGGAGCGGGTCGCGATCTCGCGCAGAGTGGCGTCGTGGAAGACCACATACGCGGGGACGCCCTGCTCCTTCGCGGTCGCCGCACGCCAGGCGCGCAGCCGCTCGAAGACCGGCACGGCCTCCTCCGGCAGGTCCACCGGGGCCTTCTTGGCCTTCCCCGAGCCCCCCGTCTTCCCCTTCGCGGTGCGCGACTCCTTCTCCGGCTCGCGCCGCAGCCTGACCTCCCGCTGCCTGCCCAGCACCTCCGCGCTCGCATCGGTGAGCACCAGCGTGCCGTAGTCCCCCTCGACCCCGAGCAGCCCCTGGGCCAGCAACTGCCGCACCACACCGCGCCATTCGGCCTCGCGCAGCTCAGACCCGATGCCGAAGACCGACAGCGCGTCATGGTCGAACTGGATGACCTTGGCCGTCTTCTTGCCGAGCAGGATGTCGATGATCTGCCCGGCGCCGAACTTCTGGTTGCGCTCCCGCTTGAGCCGCACCACCGTGGACAGCAGCTTCTGCGCGGGGATGGTGCCGTCCCAGGACTCCGGGGGAGTGAGGCAGGTGTCGCAGTTGCCACAGGGGGTGGACCGCTGGCCGAAGTACGCCAGCAGGCCCACCCGGCGGCACTCCACCGTCTCGCACAGCGCCAGCATCGCGTCGAGATGGGAGCCGAGGCGGCGCCGATGGGTGTCGTCGCCCTCGGAGGTGTCGATCATCTTCCGCTGCTGGACCACGTCCTGCAGCCCGTACGCAAGCCATGCGGTGGAGGGCAGCCCGTCACGCCCGGCCCGGCCCGTCTCCTGGTAGTAGCCCTCCACCGACTTGGGCAGGTCCAGATGGGCCACGAACCGCACATCGGGCTTGTCGATCCCCATGCCGAACGCGATCGTGGCCACCACGACCAGACCGTCCTCGCGCAGAAAGCGCGCCTGGTGCTCGGCGCGGGTCCGCGCGTCCAGCCCCGCGTGGTACGGGACCGCGTCGATGCCCTGGGCGACCAGGAACTCGGCCGTCTTCTCCACCGAGGAGCGGGACAGGCAGTAGACGATCCCCGCCTCACCCGGGTGCTCGGTGCGCAACAGCTCCAGCAGCTGCTTCTTCGGCTCGTTCTTGGGGGCGATCCGGTACTGGATGTTCGGGCGGTCGAAGCTGGCCACGAAGTGCAGCGCGTCCTGGAGCTTCAGCCGGGAGGCGATCTCGGCATGGGTGGCCTCGGTGGCGGTCGCGGTCAGCGCGATCCGGGGCACGGTGGGCCAGCGCTCGTGCAGCTCGGACAGGGCCAGGTAGTCGGGCCGGAAGTCATGCCCCCACTGCGCCACACAGTGCGCCTCGTCGATGGCGAACAGCGAGACCGTGCCCCGGTCAAGCAGCCGCAGCGTGGACTCGACCCGCAGCCGCTCCGGGGCGAGATAGAGCAGGTCCAGCTCGCCCGCGAGGAATTCGGCCTCGACCAACCGCCGCTCGTCCAGGTCCTGGGTGGAGTTGAGGAACCCGGCCCGCACCCCGAGGTTCCGCAACGCGTCGACCTGGTCCTGCATCAGCGCGATCAGGGGGGAGACGACGACACCGACGCCCTTCCGCACCAGCGCCGGGATCTGGTAGCACAGCGACTTGCCACCGCCGGTCGGCATCAGGACGAGCGCGTCACCACCGGCCACCACATGGTCGATGATCTCCTGCTGCCCTCCCCGGAACGAGTCGTAGCCGAAGACGCGGTGCAGAACGGCGAGCGCCTCGCTCGTCTCGGGGCTGGGTGCGTCGCTCATATCGGGGCCTGGTGCGTCGCTCGTCTCGGGGCCGGTGTCGGGGAGAGCCATCCGGCGATTCTAGGGGGCCGGGTGGTATCCGCGCCGACCACCTGTGGACAACCGGCCGGATGCGGCAAGGTGTGTGGGCACAGTGGTCGTTGAGACGGCGACATGCCATGCTCATGCCCACTTGCTCCGTCCATCCTTCCCCCACGAGGAGGCCGATCGTGAGATCCAGCAAGTTCGTCCGTGCCTTACCCGCCGCGGTGACGGCGGTGCTCGCCCTCACGGCCGGACAGGCCGTGGCCGCCCCCGCCCCCGCGGCCGTCCCGGCGGAGCACACCGCCGCCGCGCGGACGGTGACGTACGACGCCAGCGGGGCCGCCGAGTTCAAGGACGCGGTGGCCAAGGGCGCGGCGATCTGGAACGAGAGCGTGGTCAACGTCCAGCTGAAGCCGGCCGCGTCCGGGCAGCAGGCCAACGTCCGCATCATCGCGGACGACGGCTGGCCCCGCACCCTCTCGACGGGTCTGGGCAGCGGCACGATCTACTTCGGCCGCGAGGCCGTCGACGAGGGCTACAACACGGTGCGGATCTCCTCGCACGAGCTCGGCCACATCCTCGGTCTGCCGGACATGAAGCCGGGGCCGTGCTCGAGCCTGATGTCCGGCTCCACCGCCGGGGTCTCCTGCACCAACCCCTACCCGAACGCCGACGAGAAGGCCGAGGTCGAGGACAGCTTCGGCCTCGTGGGCGCGGGCGCGACGGCCGCCGCGGGGCCGCTGATGTACCGGGACTGATCCGGTCGGGCCCGGTACGCAGGGACTGACCCGGGCGGGCCGGGAGCCATGCTCCCGGCCCCCCGCTCCGGCACCGGGGCGGTGTGCCGTCAGACGGTGATCACCTCGGTGTCGGGCAGCGCCCGGAACGGGCCGAGCTGGTCATCCGTGGCGCCGCTGTCGGTGACCAGCGTCCATGGCCGGTCCAGCGGGGCCCAGGCGGTGAACGGGGACTGGCCCAGCTTGCTGCTGTCGGCGAGGACGTACACCTCCGTGCCGCGGTCGGCCATCATCTCCTTGAGCGAGGTCTGCTGGAGGCTCGCCTCGCAGATCCCCAGCCGCGCGTCCAGCC
Organism: Streptomyces antioxidans; assembly: GCF_000968685.2. GTDB lineage: Bacteria > Actinomycetota > Actinomycetes > Streptomycetales > Streptomycetaceae > Streptomyces > Streptomyces antioxidans. Next base: position 105,660 of record NZ_LAKD02000029.1, on the reverse strand, counting down.
CGTCAGCCCCGAGGAAGACCTTGTCCGCGGTCAGCCGGGACAGGGTCAGCTCGGCGAGCGGCCCGACCAAGCCCTGGCTGACCTGGCGCAGGGTCCCGCCGAGGGTGATCAGCTCGACGCCGTCCGCCTCGGCCAGCTCGCGCAGCGCGGTGAGCCCGCAGGTGATGACGGTCAGATCGGTACGGCTGCGCAGATGGTGGGCGAGCCGTCCGGCGGTGGTGCCCGCGTCGAGGATGACGGTGTCGCCCGGTCCGATCCGCGCGGCCGCCCAGCGTCCTATGCGGTCCTTCTCCGCGACCGCGAGCCCGCTGCGCTGCCCCAGGGTGGGCTCGGCGGTGTGACCGGCGCTCATCGCGCCGCCGTAGGTGCGGGCGATGGTGCCCTGTTCGGTGAGGAGCGCGAGGTCCCGGCGGATGGTGGAGGGCGTGACCTCCAGCGAGCGGGCCAGCTCCTCCACGACGACCGTGCCATCGGTCTGGATCATCCGGGCGATCAGTTCCCGGCGGTCCCCGGCGCGCAGTCGTCTGCGCTTCTCCGCCCCGGCCTCCTGACGCATCGCGACCCCCCATCCTTCCGTAACTCTGCGCGACTTCGCGCAGCCCTGAGCAACCCTATCAGTCTGCGTATTTCGAGCGGGTTTGGCGCGAATGCCGGGGAGGGTTTTGCGTGTTACGCGCAATCGCCCGGGTGTGTCGCTCATTACGCGCACTGCCGGGGAGCGGCCGCAGCAGGCGAGGGATCAGCTCTCCACCCGCAGCGGCGGGTCCGTCAGGCCCCGGGCCCTCGGCAGCAGCACCGTCCGCAGGGCGACCGAAGGGGACATCAGCCGGGACGGTCCCGCCGCCAGATACGTGACATCGCGGAACGCCGCGCCGACCACCGGGTCGACCGCCGCCCGGTCCGCCAGCCGTCCGAAGTACCAGCTCCGCAGCCGCTCGGCGGCCCCCGGCGGCGTGGTGTCCGGGTCCGTGGCGTACGGGCGGTCCGCGCCCACGGCGGTCAGCCAGGCGGTGTCGCTCGCCCGGGCCACGGCGCGCTGCGCGGTGGCCGCGAAACCGGGCCGTAAGCCCCCCTCGGCCAGGCAGCGGCGCAGGGCCAGTCCGCCGAGGGCGGCCACCGCCATGCCCTGACCGTAGATCGGGTTGAAGGTGCAGGCGGCGTCCGAGACCGCGAGGAACCCCTCGGGCACCCCACCCGGGGCGTCGTAGTGGCGGCGGCGGTTGGCGGTGTCGCGGAAGCCGTACGGCGGGGACACCGGCTCACAGGTCAGCAGATGCTCGTACAGCGCCGGCTCGCCCAGGGACTTGACGAACCCGGGCACCTCCGCGCCCTCGGTCGGCGGATGGTGACCGCGCGCCCCGGACAGCGTCAGCAGCCAGTGGCCGCCCTCGACCGGGGACCACGCCGCACCGCGCGGACAGTCCGGGCGCGGCTGGATGACCATCACCATGTCCATCGGCTCGGCGGGCCGGAACTCTTGCGTGCAGTAGCCGATCCCGGCGTCGACGACCTCCTCGCGCGGCACCGGAGCGCCCAGCTCCGCCAGCCACTTGGGGGCGCGCGAGCCGCGCCCCGAGGCGTCCACGACCAGATCGGCGGGCAACTCCCGCTCGGTGCGCCCGGCGTCCCGCGCGCGCACCCGTACGCCGGTGACCCGGTCCGCGCCGCCGAGCAGCCCCACGGCCTCGGTGCCCTGGACCACCTCCACCCGGGTCCCCGACCCCTCGGCCTCGGCGAGCACCCGCGCCCGTACGGTGGCGTCGAACAGCGCCCGGGTGCAGCTGGTGGTGGCGTGTCTGCCCTCGTGGAAGCGGCGCTGCCAGCCGTTGCCGCCCTTGGTGATCACGTCGCGCGGCGCCTCCAGACGGTGTGCGCCCGCCGCCTCCAACTCGCCGTTCAGCCCCGGGAACAGCGTCTCCAGGGCGCGCCGCCCGCCGCTGAGGAACACATGCAGATGGCGGCCCTGGGGCACGCCCTTGCGGAAGGCGGGCCGGTCCGGGTAGCGGTCGCGCTCCACCAGGGTGACCGTGTCGACGTGGCCGAGGAGCGCTCCCGCCGCCAGCGTGCCCGCGAGACCCCCTCCCACCACCACCGCGTCGCCCTTGCCCATATGCCCGCCCCTCCCGCCGACCGTGATCGATAACGGCCCAAGCCTGGTGCCCCGGGCTTGGGCCGTCAACCACACACGGTTACGGGACGACCACGATCTTCCGGCCCACTCCCGCCTTGAACTGGTCGAGCGCCGCGGGGTACTCCTCCAGCGGCAACCGGTGGCTGATGAAGATCTTCGGGTCCAGCACCCCGCTCGCGAACAGCCCGGCGGCACGCTCATAGCTGTGCAGCACGGCCATCGAGCCGGTGATGGTGATCTCCTGGTTGTAGATCTTGTACGGCTCGATGGTGGCCCGCGTCGCGTAGTCGGAGACACCGAACTGCAGGAACGTTCCGGCTTTGGCCACCCGGCCCAGGCCGTCCTGAATGGCGGCCTGGTTGCCGGTGGCGTCGATCACCACGTCCCAGCCCCGCGGCTGGTCCAGTTCGTCCGCCGAGGCGGCGGACCGGGTGCAGCCGAGGGTGGTGGCGGTGGACAGCCGCTCGGAGTTGACGTCGAGCATGTCCACGCTGGTGGCGCCGGTCCGCTTGGCCAGCTCCAGCATCATCAGCCCCATGGTGCCTGAGCCGTAGATGAGCACCTCGGCGCCCAGGTTGCCGTTGAGCACGTCATAGCCACGCACCGCGCAGGACAGCGGCTCGATCAGGGCCGCGTCCGCCACCTCCACCTGTTCCGGCAGCTTGACGCAGTTGGCCACCGGGGCCACCGCGAACTCGGCGGCCCCGCCGGGGACGCTGACCCCGATCGCGTTCCAGTTGTCACAGAGATTGCCCCGGCCGATCCGGCAGTAGCGGCACTCATGGCAGTGCAGGGAGGGGTCCACGGCGACCCGGTCGCCCACCGCCACCTCGGTGACACCGCTGCCGACGCCCACGACCTCACCGGCGAACTCATGCCCGGGGACGATCGGCAGCGTGGGCGCGAACTCCCCCTGCAGGATGTGCAGATCGGTGCCGCACAGCCCGCAGGCCGCCACATCCACCACGACCTCACGGGGGCCCGGGGTGGGGTCCGCGACGGTGGCGACGGTGACCTTCCCCGGGGCTTCGATGACTGCGGCCCTCATTTGACTGCTCCTAGCGAAAGGCCCTGGACCAGCTTGTCCTGGGCGGCGAAACCGGCGGCGAGCACCGGCAGGGAAATGACGATCGACGCGGCGCACACCTTGGCCAGGAACAGCCCCTGGCTGGTGACGAAGGTCGTCAGGAACGCCGGGGCGGTCTGGGCGACCACACCGGTGAGCACTTGGGCGAAGAGCATCTCGTTCCAGCTGAAGATGAAGCAGATCAGCGAGGTGGCGGCGATGCCAGGACCTGCGATCGGGGCCACCACCCGCCACAGGATGGTGGGCAGCCGCGCCCCGTCCATCTGGGCGGCCTCGATGATCGACACCGGGACGTCGGCGAGGAAGGACTGCATCATCCACACCGCGATCGGCAGGTTCATCGAGGTGTAGAGGATGACCAGCAGCCAGACGTTGTCCAGGAAGTTGATGTCCTTGGCGAACAGGAACACCGGCAACAGCCCGGCCACCACCGGCAGCATCTTCGTGGACAGGAAGAAGAACATCACATCGGTCCACTTGCGCACCCGCCGGATCGACAGCGCGTACGCCGCCGGAAGGGCCAGCAGCAGGACGAAGCCGGTGGAGAAGAGCGATGTGCCCACCGAGTTCAGCAGCGGGGGCCAGGGGCTCGCCCCGCCGCCCGAGCCGAAGAACTCCTTGTACCCGTCGAGGGTCAGCGAAGCGGTCAGCGACGGCGGGTTGGTGGCGGCGTCGGCCTCGGAGTGGAACGAGGTCAGCAGCATCCACAGCACCGGCAGTACGAACACGATGCCGACGAACCAGGCCAGCAGGCCGAGCGCCGCACCGCGCCGCTTGGCCCGGCGGGCGGACTCCGGGACACCGGTGATGGCGACCGGTGTGCTCACGGCGGTCATGCGTGGGACACCTCCTCACGGAAGAGGGACGACACCACGCGCAGCGCGAAGGTGGCGATGACGATCGTGCCGATCACCACGACGACCCCAGCGGCCGATGCCAGCCCGTACTCGTGGGCGTTGTAGAAGGTTTCGTAGATGGTGTACGGCAGGTTGGCGGTGTCCAGACCACCGCGGGTCATGGTGAACACGGCGTCGAAGTTCTGCACGATGTAGATGGACCCCAGCAGGGTGCCGAGCTCCAGATAGCGGCGCAGATGCGGAAGTGTCAGAAAGCGGAAGATCTGCCAGTTGCCCGCCCCGTCCAGCCGGGCCGCCTCGATCATGTCCAGCGGGCGGCTCTGCAGCCCGGCCAGCAGGATGAGCATCATGAACGGCGTCCACTGCCAGATCAGCGACGCCTCCACCGCGATCAGCGGGGTATCGGTGAGCCATTCCGGCTGGGGCCCGCCCAGCCAGTTGAGCACGCCGTTGAACAGGCCGTACTCGGGGTTGTAGAGCGCGTGCTTCCACAGCAGCGCCGAGGCCACCGGCACCAGCAGGAAGGGTGCGATGAGCATGGTGCGCACCAGCCCCCGGCCGCGGAACTTGCGGTCGAGCAGCAGCGCGAGCAGCAGCCCAAGCACCACGCTGACGATCACCACGGAGGCGGTCAGCAGCACGGTGGTGACGATGGACTCGCGCAGCGACTCATCGCTGAGCACCGTCTTGTAGTTGTCAAGACCCGCGAACGCACGGCGGTCGGGCCGGAACGAGTTCCAGTCGAAGAGCGAGATCACCAGCGTGGCCACGAACGGAAGCTGGGTGACCACGATCAGGAAGATCAGCGCGGGCAGCAGCGGTGCCCGGGTGGCCCATTCACGGGCCCGGTTACGGGTTGCCCTGGGGCGCCCCGGGGAGGCGGGGGCCGCGGTCGGTGGCCGCTGGCCGCTCACGGGTACTGCCGTCGTCGGATTACTCATCGGTACTCCTCGCCGACCTTCTCGGCCAGCTTCTGCGAATTCTTCAATGCCGCCTCGACGGACTGCTTTCCGGCGATCGCGGCGCTGATCTCCTGGGCGACCTTGGTGCCGAGATCGGCGAATTCGGGGATGTCGACGAACTGGATGCCGATGGTCGGCCGCGGCTGCACTCCCGGATCACGCGGCTTGGCGCTGAGGATCGCCTTGCGGGTCTCCTCGGAGAAGCTGCCCGCGGTCTTGCGGTACTCCGGAGTGCTGTAGGTGGACGACCGCTTTCCCGCGGGCACATTGGCCCAGCCGAAGGTCTTGCCGACCAGCGCCTCGTACTTCTTGCTGGACGCCCAGGAGATGAACTTCCACGCGTTGTCGGGGTGGCGCGACGCCTTCTGGACGCCCCACGCCCAGGTGTAGAGCCAGCCCGAGCTCTTGGTCTTCTCCACCGGCGCCTGGACATATCCGATCTTGCCCTTGACCGGGGACTTGCTCGCCTCCAGCGACCCTGCGGCCGAGGTGGCGTCGTACCACATGGCGCTCTTGCCCTGGGTGAGGTTGTTCAGGCACTCGGCGAAGCCCGACTGGGCCGCACCGGCCTCACCGTGCTTGCGCACCAGGTCGACATAGAACTTGGTCGCCTTGGTGAATTCGGGAGAGTCCAGCCGCGCCTTCCAGTCCTTGGTGAACCAGGTGCCGCCGAAGGTGTTGACCACCGTGGTCAGCGGGGCCATCAGCTCGCCCCAGCCGGGCAGCCCGCGCAGGCAGATGCCGTTCATCCCCTTGCGGGCGCCGTCCGCCTTGGCCGCGATGTCCGCGACCTGCCGCCAAGTGGGCCGCTCCGGCATCTTCAGGTGCTTCTCGGCGAGGACGTCCTTGCGGTACATCAGGAATGACGACTCACCGTAGAAGGGCTCGGCGTAGAGCTTGCCGTCCTCGGCGGTCAGCGACTGCCGCATCGAGGGGAGGACGTCCTTCTGGTCGAATGCCTTGTCCTTGGCGGCGTAGCCGTCGAGCGGCATCAGCCAGCCGTTCTTCGCATAGAACGGCACCTCGAAGTTGCTGATGGTGGCCACGTCGTACTGGCGCGCCTGATTGGCGAAGTCCTGGCTGATCTTGTCGCGGACCTCGTTCTCGGGCATCATCGTGAATTTGACCGTGATGCCCGTTTCCTTGGTGAAGTATTTCTTGGTGAGCTTCTGCAGATCCACCATCTGCGGGTTGTTCACCATCAGGACATTGATGGTCTTGTCACCTGAGCTGCCGCCCCCCATACCGGCGCAACCGGTCAGAAGCGCGCCCGCGGTCAGGGCCACCACCGGTATCCGGGCAGCACGAAGAGTCAGGACTGGCATAACGGGTCCAATCGGAGGGACGTGGGAAAGGAAAAACAGCGGGGGAAGGCCCTCAGACCCTGACGATCTGAGGGCCCAGCAGCGAATAGCGGTGTGCCTCGGTCAGCGGCAGGCCGGTGTCGGTCACGATCGTTTCGAAGTCCGAGACATCTGCGAACCGGCAGAAGCTGACGGCTCCGAACTTGGTGTGCACCCCGGAGAAGATCTTCCGCCGGGACACCCGCACCACCTGCGCCTTGACCTCGCTGACCGCCGGATCCGGAGTGGTCAGGCCGTACTGGCGGGAGATGCCGTTGGCGCCGATGAACGCCAGGTCGATGACGAAGCCCGAGAGCATGTGCGTCGCCCAGTGATCGACGGTGGCCATCGTGCCCCCGCGCACCCGGCCGCCGAGGAGCAGCACGGTGGTGTTGTCACGGGTGGCGAGGCCGGTGGCGGTCGTGAGGGACGCGGTGATCACGGTGAGCGGCCGGTCCCTGGGCAGGGCCTCCGCGATCAGCTGCGGGGTGAATCCCTCGTCGACGAAGACCGTCTCGGCATCGCCCAGCAGATCGGCGGCCGCGGCCGCGATCCGCGACTTCTCCGGTACGTGCATGGTGGTGCGGAAGGCGAGGGTGGTCTCGAAACCGGCGCTCTCCACGGGGTAGGCGCCGCCATGGGTGCGCCGCACCAGTCCATGCTCTTCCAGGACCCGCAGATCGCGGCGCACCGTCTCCTTGGACACCCCGAGGTCGGCGGCGAGCTTGCCGACGTCGACGACGCCGGCATGGCGAGCCGTGTCGAGGATCTCCCGACGGCGTTCCTCCGCGTCCACGCCGCACCTCCTGCCTAGGTCTTTCGGCTTGCGTGGCAGTTTTACAAGCGTGCAACAAGGGAAGCCAGCCTTGGCACCACAGAGATCGTGACCGTATGCGCCCGTTTCACAACCGTTATAAGAGCAGGTCGGCGTGGATGGGGCAACGGACGGTGAGGAACCCGGATGCCTGGTTCTCCACCCGGCGGGCCCGTTTCGCGCCCGTTTGCCGAAAGGGGGCGTGAACGGAGCCCGTCCGGGCGGGTTCAGATACTGGGGAATGCCCGAACGGACATGTGTTATAGGCGGGTCAGCGCCCCGGAGTTGTCGAGAATCCGGCCCGCGACCTTGACCGAGTCCACCAGTGGGTGGAGCGCCAGGGCCCGTAGGGCCGCACCGCGGGCGATGCCCGAATCGCTGCCCGCTTCGGTCGTGGCCGCCTCGATGGCCGAGCGCTCCACCGCCTTGAGCGACAGCATCAGGCCGAGCTGATCGGGCGCCACCGCGCCGGTCGCCAGCGGCCGCGCGCCGCCCGCGTCCACCAGGCAGCCCACCTCCACCACGGCGTCCTCGTCGAGGCCGGGGACGGCCGTCCGGTTGCGCACATTGAGGATCAGCGTGGCGCGCTCATCGCGGGCGATCGCCCGCATGATGGCCAGCGCGATCCGGTCGTAGCCCCCGCCGTCCAGATCGCAGGAGTCGCGCTCCCAGCCGCCGGTGGCCTCGCGGCTCTCCGCCATGTACGTGGCCTCGCGCTCCAGCCGGGTGCGCTCCCACTCCCTGAGTGCCCCGGGCGCGCCGGAGCCCGCCGTCTCGTAGAACCGGGCCTGCTGGGCGCGGAGGAATTCGCCACGGGTGGCCGGGGCCTGCCGGATCGAGGCCACCGCCTCCCGGTTGAAGTAGTAGTAGTGCAGATACTCGTTCGGCAGCGCGCCGAGCGCCCGCAGCCACTCGGCGCCGAAGAGCTTGCCCTCCTCGAACGACTCCAGGGCGCCGGTGTCGCCGAGCAGTTCCGGCAGCCGGTCCCGGCCGTCCACCACCACCCGGCGCAGCCAGCCCAGGTGGTTCAGGCCCACATAGTCATACGTGGCCCGGTCAGGATCGGCGCCGACCGCCCGCGCGGCACGGCGGCACAGGCCGACCGGGGAGTCGCAGATCCCGATCACCCGGTCGCCGAGCACCCGCTGCATCGCCTCGGTGACCATGCCCGCCGGGTTGGTGAAGTTGATGACCCAGGCGTCCGGGGCCACGGCGGCGATCCGCTCGGCGATCCGCAGCGCCACCGGCAGGGTGCGCAGCCCGTAGAGCACCCCGCCCGCGCCGACGGTCTCCTGCCCCAGCACCCCCTCGCCGAGCGGGATCCGCTCATCGCTCGCTCGGCCCTCGAGACCGCCGACGCGGATGGCCGAGAAGACGAAGTCGGCGCCGCGCAGCGCCTGTTCGAGATCGGTGGTGGTCCGGACCACGGGGGCGGCCGGGCGGTCCGCCGCCTGCTCGGCCAGGACCGCGCGGATCGCGTCCAGCCGGCGCTGGTCGGTGTCGTACAGCACCAGTTCGGTGCAGCGCCCCGCCGCGTCCCCGGTGTCATCGAGCAGCGCTCGGTACACCAGGGGCATACGGAACCCTCCGCCGCCCAGCACGGTCAGCCTCATACGGTCACTACCTCCACATCGCCCTCGCGGAACACGGCGAGCGTCGCCGGGTCGGACGTCTTGTTGGTGATCAGGGTGTCGATGCCGTCCGGTCCACAGATCCGGGCGAGGCCGGTGTCCCCGGGGAACTTGCCCGCGGTGACCAGCAGCACCACCTCCCGGGCCGCGCCGAGCATGGCCCGTTTGACCGGCACCTCCACATGGGTGCTGTCCAGCACGCTGCCGTCCGGGAGCACGCCGCTCGCGCCGAGGAAGAGCCGGCCGACCCGCAGCTGGCGGATATTGGACTCGGTGAGGAAGCCGACCACGGAGCGGTAGTTGGCGCGCACCTGCCCGCCCAGCAGGATCAGGGTCACCTGCGGGTCGTCGCGCAGCTCGTCATAGACCGCGAGATTGCTGGTCACCACGGTGACCGGACGGCCGCGCAGCAGCTTGGCCAGCTGGAGGGTGGTGGTGCCGATGTCCAGCAGCAGTACGTCGCCGTCCGCCACCAGCTCAGCGGCGGCCCGGGCCACGGCCTCCTTGTCGGCCAGGTCGTCGACCGCCACCTCGCTGAACGGGCGCTCCTCGTCCTGCGGGGGCGCCGCCACCGCGCCGCCGTAGACCCGGGTGAGCCGCCCCGCCCGGCCCAGCTCGGTGATGTCCCGCCGGGCCGTGGCCTCGCTGACCCCGAGACGCGTGGCGATCGCGCCGATGGGCAGCACACCCTCCTCGCCGAGGATGCTCAGCAGCTTCTCGTGGCGGCTCTCTCGCAGCATGGTGGCAACGTACTCCACGTGAGCGAGTGTGCGCGACCCTGATCGACCTCTTGCATTCATCCCGGGTGAGGTGCAAGGTGTCGCTCACGCCCCATCGGCGTGAACAAGTCCCGCCGTACGAGGAAAGGCACGTCGGTGAGCACCACGGCCGGAACCCCCGATCCGATCGACCCCGTCGACCCGATCCACCCGCTCGACCCGCTCGCGGCGCTGCGCGCCGCCACGGACCCCGAGCACGACGTCTACCTCACCGGCACCGTGTTCCTGGACATCATCTTCACCGGGCTCGACCACGCCCCCATTCGCGGCACCGAGTCCTGGGCACGCGGCATGGGATCGAGCCCGGGCGGCATCGCCAACATGGCCACCGCGCTGGCCCGGCTGGGCCTGCACACCACGCTCGCCGCCGCCTTCGGCACCGATGTCTACGGCGACTACTGCTGGGAGAGCCTGGCCCTCGGCGAGGGCGTGGACCTCGCCCCCTCCCGGCGCGTCCCCGGCTGGCACTCCCCGGTCACCGTCTCCATGGCGTACGAGGGCGAACGCACCATGGTCACCCATGAGCACCCGGCCCCGCCGCCCGCCGTCCGGGGCGCGCCGCCGCGCTCCCGCGCCTGTGTGACCGCCTTCGAACCCGGCCGCCAGGAGGACTGGGTGCGCCGGGCGCACGCCCAGGGCAGCAAGGTCTTCGCCGATGTGGGCTGGGACGAGACCGGCCGCTGGGACCCCGCGGCGCTCCCCGATCTGCCCTACGCCCACGCCTTCCTGCCCAACGCCGCCGAGGCCCAGCGCTACACCCGCACCGACAGCCCCGAGCGGGCCGTGCGCGCCCTCGCGGACCTGGTGCCGATCGCCGTGGTCACCCGGGGCGCCGAGGGCGCGGTGGCCATCGACTCGCTCACCGGGGAGCGCGCCGAGGTGCCCGGGCTGCCCGTGGACGCGCTGGACCCGACCGGGGCGGGCGATGTCTTCGTGGCCGGATTCATGACCGGCACCCTCGCGGGCTGGCCGCTCGTCGACCGGCTCGCCTTCGCCAACCTCACCGCCGCCCTCTCCGTCCAGCACTTCGGCGGCTCCCTGGCCGCACCCGGCTGGCCGGAGGTGGCCGCCTGGTGGAACCGTGCGCGCCAGGCGGCCGACGGCGGAGCGGACGCGGCCGGACTCGCCCGCCGCTACGCCTTCCTGGGCGATCTGATCCCGGACCGGGTGCGCGGCCTCCCACGGCTGCGGGCCCTGCCCACCATCGGTTTCCGGGTGCATGACGACGCCCGGCGGTCCTGACGGTCCTGATCACCGCATCGAGGAGAACCCCATGGAACTCGCCCGCACCGGGGCGCGCCGGCCACGCGGAGGCAGAGCCGTCCCGGCCGCGTTCGCCATCGGCGTCGTCCTGCTCGCCGCGGGGTGCGTCCCCGGCACCGACGGCTCGGGGGCCGCCGGTTCCGGGACCGGCGCGGCCACCGCCATACCCGATCCGGCGAAGGCCGGAAAGACCACGCTGACCGTATGGGACCAGGAGATACGCGGCGGAACCAACGGGGAGATACAGCAGCTCAACCGGGAGTTCGAGCGGAAGTACCCCAATGTGCGGATCAAACGGGTCGCCCGGAGCTTCACCGATCTGAAGACCACCCTGAAGCTGGCCGTCTCCGGCAACCATCCGCCCGATGTCATCCAGGCCAACCAGGGCTACCCCGACATGGTGGCCTTCGTCCGGGCCGGGCTGCTCGCCCCGCTGGACAACTACGCCGGGATCTACGACTGGAACACCCGCTACCCCGCCACCCTGCTGGGCCTCAACCGGGTCTCCGCCGACGGCGATGACTTCGGCAGGGGGCGGCTGTACGGCATCTCCCAGACCGGCGAGTACATCGGCCTCTACTACAACAAGGGCCTGTTGAAGCGGGCGGGACTCCAACCCCCGCGCAGCTGGGGTGAGTTCACCGACGGCCTGGCCCGGCTGAAGGACCGCGGCGAGCTGCCGATCCAGTTCGGCAACCTCGACAAGTACCCCGCGATCCACACCTTCGGGGTGCTGCACGACCAGCTCGGCGCCGCCGACGCCCGCGACACCGTCCTCGGCCGCGGCGACGGCTTCGACAACACCGCCACCAAGAACGCCGCGGCCACCCTCGCCGACTGGGCGAAGCGCGGCTATCTGCCCGGCGGCGCCAACGGCCTCGGCTATGACGACGCGGCCAAGAAGTTCGCCTCAGGGGACGGCGCGTACCTGCTGACCGGCACCTGGCAGCTGGCCGACCTCAAGAAGTCCATGGGGGACAAGCTGGGCATCATGCCGCCCCCGCCCGCCAAGGCCGGCGGCGACCCCGTCACCACCGGCGGCCAGGGTCTCGCCTGGTCCATCACCTCCCGCTCCCGCCATCCGGAGGTGGCCGCCGCCTATCTGGACTTCCTCACCAACGCACACGCCGCGGACGTGATGACCCGGCACGGAGTGCTGCCCGCCGTCCCCGCCAAGGCCGCGGCGGGGGTGAGCCCGGACAGCGCCGACGGCCAGATGATCGCCGGCTGGAAGCGGTTGAGCGCCGCCGATGGACTCGTCCCGTACCTGGACTACTCCACCCCCACCTTCTACGACACCCTCTCGGCCGCCCTCCAGGGCGTGGTCAGCGGCAAGACCTCCCCGGACACGTTCGCCGCGACCCTGCAGAAGGATTACGGCGCCTTCCTGGAGAAGCGGCGCGAGCAACACCCGTCCGCGGGGGCCCGATGAGGCTCGCCGCCCTGACCAGGGCCTACCGCCGCCGAGCGCCCGGTGAGCCGCGCGCCATCGGCTACCTCTACATCCTGCCCGCGCTGATCGTGTACGCCGTCTTCCTGCTCTACCCCTTCGGACAGTCGGTGTGGCTGTCCTTTGTGCACTGGGACGGGCTGACGGTCGCCACCCCCGCCGGGTTCGACAACTACCGCGGGCTGTTCACCGACGCGAGTCTGCGCGCCCCCTTCCTCCACGCGCTGCTGCTGCTCATCTTCTACGCCGCCCTGCCGGTGGCCATCGGGCTGCTGCTGGCCGCCGTGATGTCCCGGGCCCGGGTGCGGGGGATGACCTTCTTCCGCACGGTCCTGTTCCTGCCGCAGGTCCTGGCGCTGATCGTGGTCGGCGTGGCCTGGCGCTCGATCCTCGCCCCCGACGGGCTGCTCAACGACACCCTCCGCGCCATCGGCCTCGGCGGGCTCGCCCGCCCCTGGCTCGGCGACTACACCTGGGCGCTGCCCGCCGTCGGCGTCGTCGGCACCTGGGTCGGCACCGGGCTGTGCATGGTCCTCTTCCTGGCCGGGGCCCAGCGCATCCCGCGCGAGCTGTACGAGGCGGCGCGGATCGACGGCGCCGGGCCGCTGCGCGAGTTCCGCACCGTCACCCTGCCCGGTCTGCGGCCGCAGATCGCGGTGGCGCTGACCCTGACCATCGTGGCGGGGCTGCGCAACTTCGACCTGATCTACATCACCACCAGCGGCGGCCCCGGAAACGCCACCTCCGTCCCCGCCTACGAGGTCTACCACCGGGCCTTCGAGACCAACCAGGTCGGCTCGGCCGCCGCCGTCGGCGTGGCCCTCACGGTCCTGATCTTCGTCCTGACCGTCACGGTCTCCCGGCTCGTGGAAGGGCGGCGGGCATGACCACACGCCTGGAACGCCATGTCACCTATGGCATCCTCGCCCTCTTCACCGTCATCGCGCTCACCCCCGTGATCGGCATCCTCTCCACGGCCTTCGGCTCGCAGAGCTCCCTGGACACCGGCTTCTCACTGCCCAGGGGCGGTCTGCACTGGAGCAACTTCGCCGATGCCTGGAGCCGTGGCCACTTCGGCACCTACCTGGGGAACTCGCTGCTGGTCACGGCGGCCGTGGTGGCCGCCACCACCGTGCTCGCCATCCTCGCCGCGTACGCCTTCGGGGTGATGCGCTTCCCCGGCTCCACGGTGCTGTTCCACCTCTTCGTGATCGGGCTGACCCTGCCCCAGGAGGCGCTGGTCGTCCCGCTCTACTTCGATCTGCGCTACGCCGAACTCACCGACAGCTACTGGGCGTTGATCCTGCCGCAGACCGCGCAGTCCCTGGCCTTCGGGGTCTTCTGGATGCGCACGTACTTCCGCGGCAGCGCCCGGGCGGTGATCGAGGCGGCCCGGATCGACGGGGCCAGCACCTGGACCACACTGTGGCGCGTACTGGTCCCGATGGGCCGCCCGGCGATCTCCACCATGGTCGTGATCACCTTCATGTGGACCTGGAACGAGTTCCTGATGGCCCTGGTGATGGTCAGCGACGAGGCCCACCGCACGGTCCCCCTCGGCCTCGCCTTCTTCCAGGGCCAGCACAGCTCCGACGCGGCGCTGCTCGCGGCGGCCTCGGTGCTCATCGCGCTGCCGGTGGTCGTGGTCTATGTGGCGCTGCAGCGCCGGTTCATCGAGGGCATGCTGGGCGGGGCGGTGAAGGAGTGAGCCCAGCAGGCGCCTGGCTCAGGCCGAGGGGGTGCGGCTGACCGGGCGGCCGAGGCGGGCCACGGCGCGGGCGAAGACGGCCGCGTCGTGCACCGCCGCCCCCCCCGTGTCGTTGTTGAAGTACACGTAGACCTCCGCGTCGGGCGGCCAGCCGTCCCCGATCCGCCGCGCCCAGGTGGTCAGCGCCCGGCGCCCGTAGCGCGGGGCCGGTCGGGCGCGGCCGCCGTGGCAGCGCAGATACCCCCACCCGGTGGTCCGCCACAGCGGGGTGACCGGCCGGGAGCCGGAGTCGGCCCAGCAGAGCGCGGCCGAGCGGCGCTCGAGCACCGCGCGGATCTCCGCGGTCCACCAGGAGGCGTGGCGCGGTTCGACGGCCACCCGCGTCCCTGAGGGGAAGCGGCCCAGACAGCGGTCCAGCAGCTCGCCGTCGGCCCGCAGCGTGGGCGGCAGCTGCAGCAGCACCGGGCCCAGCCGGTCGCCCAGCCCGGCCGCGTGCGACATCAGCCGCTCCACCGGCTCCTCGGGGTCGCGCAGCCGCTTGATGTGGGTGAGGTAGCGGCTCGCCTTGAGCGCCATCACAAAGCCCTCGGGCAGCCGCTCCCGCCAGGTGGCGAACTGGTCGTACGAGGGCAGCCGGTAGAAGGCGTTGTTGCTCTCCACCGTGGCGAAGGCACGGGTGTACTCCTCCAGCCACAGCCGCTGCGGACAGCCCTCGGGATAGAGGCCGCCGCGCCAGTCCCGGTACTGCCATCCCGAGGTGCCGACCAGGACGGTCACGGGTAGCGGCCGTCGGCATCGATTGACTCGACGATGACGGGGTAACCGGACTCGTCCGGGCCTGTGGCGTTCTCCATACCTCCAGGGTGCCGGGTCTCCGGTATCCGCGCGCCCCGGCCACCGGCCGGGGAACCGAACGGTTCGCGGACGGGCGGACCATCGGCTCGATCCGCGGACGAGTCCTTCAGGAGCGGGGGTGAGTCATGATCTTCACCGACCGGATGGATGCCGGGCGCCGCCTCGGCGAGGCGCTGCGCCCCTTGGCGGAGGAGAAGCCGGTCGTGTTCGGGCTGCCGCGGGGCGGGGTGCCGGTGGCCTCCGAGGTGGCCCGGGCGCTCCATGCGCCCCTGGACGTGATCATCGTCCGTAAGCTCGGCGTCCCCTACCACCGGGAGCTGGCGTTCGGCGCCGTCGGTGAGGGCGGCGTACGGGTGGTCCATGAGGCGATCGTCCGGATGAGCCGGGCCGATGAGAAGGACCTCGCCGAGGTGGAGCGGACCGAGCGGGAGGAGCTGGCCCGCAAGGCGAGTCGGTTCCGCCGGGGCCGCCCGCGGATCCCGGCCGAGGGCCACACCGTGATCATCGTGGACGACGGGATCGCGACCGGCGCCACGGCCCAGGCCGCCTGCCGGGTGGCACGGGCCCAGGGGGCCGCGCGGGTGGTACTCGCGGTGCCGGTGGCGCCCCCGGACGCGGTCGCCGCGCTGCGCGCGGACGCGGACGAGGTGGTGGCCCTGTCCACGCCCTCGGACTTCGCGGCGGTGGGGGAGTGGTACGAGGACTTCTCGCAGACCGCGGACGACGAGGTGGTGGAGTTGCTGTCCCGGTCGACCGGGGAGACCGGTGAGGCGCATCCTGGAAGGTGACGCAGGAGGTGAGCGCGATGGAGACGATCGTGGGATGCGACATTCAGATGGAGTTCCGTGAGATCGGCCCGCTGACCGAAGCGGTCGTCCGGCTGAGGATGCACGACGGCACGGAGATGCTGGCCCAGGGCCGCGCCAACCGCAACCCCGACGACCCGGCGCAGCCGAGGGTCGGCGAGGAGATCGCGGCGGCGCGGGCGCTGAGCAATCTGGCGCACCGGCTGATCGGCAAGGCGGGCGGCGACATTGAGGAAGTCACCCACTCCAAGGCGCATGTGGTGATGTAAGGCCGTTGAGGCGAGGGAGCGTCCGCCGCGGTGGCCCACCGCGGGCGGACGCTCCTGTGCGGTTGGACCGCCCAGATGGGACCGCCCGCATGGGACCGCCCGCATGGGACCGCCCGTGTGGGACTGCCCGTGTGCGGGCCCGTTCAGCGGCGCCCGAGGGTGAGCCGCTGGCCGGGCCGGATCAGATCCGGGTCGGCGCCGATGACCTGGCGGTTGATCTCGTAGAGCCGCTCCCAGCCGCCCGCCACTCTCTTCCGCTCCGCGATCCGGGAGAGGGTGTCCCCGCGGACGACGGTGTACGACCCGGCCCGGGGCTGGGTCTTGGCCGGCGGTTCGGGTACGGCCTTCGGGGCGATGAGCGGCGGCTGGGTCTTCGTGGGCGTGACGGCCGTGACCGTGGTGGCGGCCGGGGCCGGCGAGGTGGACGTGGGGGCTGAGGCGGCGTTCGCCTGGCCGATGCCGATGAGCGGCAGGGCGACGCCGGCGCCTCCCGCGGTGATCGCGAGCGAGGTGCGGGAGACCCGATGGGACCGGGGTCGGCGATGGCGTCCGCGTGCGGCCATGGAGTCCTTCTTCCTGTCCTGGTACGGCAGTTGGCGAGTGCGATGGCTGCCGCACAGTAATCCCGCGGTTCTGGCGTGGACAAGGCCTTCGGGCGTTTGCTGGAGAGAAGCCAGTGCGGTGAAGGTGGGCGGTGACGCGATCAACGCGCCCCGGACATAAGAGCCCGCGCGCGGGGAAGGGAGTCCCAGGGGGCATGCGCGGGAGGCATCGGGGCACCCGCCCTCGATGCCGGTGGCTGCTCCCGGCAGACGGCTGACCTCGGGAGGTCGCTCATGAGTCAACGCAGCGGTTCGGCTCCTCGGCGCACGGCGGCGGCACGGTCCCGACCACCGGTCTTATGCGTGCTGCTGGTCGGCGCGCTGGCCACGGTCACCGCGTGCGGCAGCGACACCGGGGACGGGGACTCCGCGCGGCGCGCCTCGTCCGCCACCTCCGCCGCGCCACCCTCCACCCCCGAGGTCGCCTCCTCTGAAGGCGGCTCCTCCGGAGGCGGTCCCTCGCGGAACGAACGGCCCGCCTCGCGGACCGCGCAGTCCCCTTCGCCCTCGGCACCGTCCTCGCGGCCCGCCGCCGCGTCCGGGGCGCGCCGTGTGTGCTCCAAGGCGCAGTTGACGCTGTCAGTCGGCCGGAAGGACATGGGGGCGGGCAATGTGTACCTGCCCCTGGTGTTCACCAACAGGTCCGCCACGACCTGCACCCTCACCGGATACCCCGGTGTCTCGCTGCTCGACTCCAGCGGCGCGGCGATCGGTGACCCCGCCACCCGGCGCGGCCCCACCCGCTCCCCGGTCTCCCTGCCGCCCGGCGGCAGTGCCTCCGCCAGCCTGCACACGCTCAACGAGGGCATGAACGACACCCCGTGCCGCCGCACCGCCGCGCGGATCCGGGTCTATCCGCCGGATTCCTTCGACGCGATGAACGTCTCGACCCGGTCGTTCCGGGTGTGCGGAGGCGTGTTCGAGGTCGAGACGACGCGATCGGGAACGGGGGGATGACACCGGCATATCGGGGGGCTCCCGGGCGCGCGGAAGTGTCCGAAAATCTTGACAACGCAGGCGCCGACTGGCCGTGTTCACCCTTTCGCAATCAAAAGGGGTAGGCCACCATGGGGATGCCTCATTTGAGCCGTTAGGGAGCGTCCGGAGGGGGACGGTGTCATGGAGCGGGTCGCGACCGAGGTCGAGACGGAGCTGCTGGACCTTTCGGGGGCGACACTCGAAGACCTGGAGCGGCACGAAGGGATTTCCGCGGTGACGGAGCGGCTGCTCGACATCGTCCAGCGCCCGCCGACGATCGGCAACTCGTCGACGTCGGAACCCTGTGTGAGTTAGGCGGCTATGACGTCCTCCGTCACGCGGGGCCTCAACCATCGTTTATCGGCGGGGGGTTTCGCCGAGTTGGCGCGGGGTTCGGGCGGTCCCTCGGCCGTGGCCGAACTGAGGTCGGGACAGCGCAGCCAGGCCATGCTGTTGCTGCGCGCCCTGGTGGACATCGCCTCCGCGCACCCCGCCCTGCCCGGCCCTCTCCCCCCGCCCCGGGACGCCTGGCACCTGCTGATTCGGGCCGAGCACCGCTCCCCGGCAGCCGTGGAGACGCTGCTGCTGCACCCGTCCGTGGGAGCGTGGCTCAACCGCTGTCTGCGCAGGCTGCGCGGTCTGGAATCGGGGGACGGGCCGCTGTGGACCGCGGCGGGTCATCTGCATGCCGTAGCTGCCTCGGCCGCTCTTCTCGCCGGAATCGACTTTCGCGGCACCGTTCCCGTGCGCGGGCGCGGGGTGATATTGCCCGGCCTGGGATTCGCCCGCGTTCCGGACACCGCCGCTGTCGCCGAGGTCGTCATGAACGGCCGTAAGGCGGTGGTGTTATCCGGCCCGCATTCGGTGACGCTGCCCGCCGACTTCTCCGAGGACGCTCCCGGTTGGCACGGATTGCGGCGGCTGCGTGGAGAACACCAGGGGATGGTGTGTGCCCCCCTCGTCGATGACCTCGACCCCTATCGCGACTTTCTCCGGATCCGGGAGCCCGAGCGCCTCGGCGACGAAGAGTGGCAGGGCTGGCAGGAGAGATTCGGCAATGCGTGGCGGCTGGTCTCGGAGCAGCGTCAGGTGGACCCGCGGGGAATCGGCGCCTGCCTGTCCTCCGTCGTGCCCGTGCCGTACGCCGCCTGGCCCGAACCGTTCAGCGCCTCATCGCCGGAGGCGTACGGCTGTGTGCTGCTCAACGGGACCGCGGACCCACTGACCCTCGCCACCGCGCTGGTGCACGAGGCCCAGCACATCAAACTCAGCGCCCTGATGGACCTGGTGCCCCTGGTCGAAGGGGGCCTGGAGGAGATCCACTACGCGCCCTGGCGGCTGGAGCCGCGACCGCTGCGCGGGCTCCTCCAGGGGGTGTACGCGTTCCTGGGCGTGACCGGATTCTGGTGGGACCGGCTGCGGCGCGCCGAGCCCGGACCGGCCCGGGACACCGCCGCGTTCGAGTTCGCCCTGCGCCGGGCACAGACCGCCTCGGGGCTGCGCACGCTCCTCACCCACGCCGAACTGACCCCCAGGGGCGAGGAGTTCCTTAACCGGCTGGAGGAACGGCTGACCCTGTGGCTCGCACAGCGGGTGCCTTCCGTACCGCGCCGGCTGGCGTCGGACCTGATCCACGATCACCGGCTCGTCCACCGCATGCGCCACCTGGCGGCGGACCCGGAGCCGACCGCCCGCTGGGCGCGGGCCTGGCGGGAGCGGACCGACCCTCCCGGGGAGCTGCCCGGGACCTCGGTCCGGCCGACCCGCCCCGAGGCACCGGCGCGCCCCGCGCTCGCCCGGCTCCGGCTCCGGGACCCGGCGGGGTTCGCCCGGCTGTGCGAGGGCGGGGGAGCGGGGGCACCCGGGGAGTCATCCGGGGGAGCGAGGCCGCCCGGGGGCGGTGACGCCTCCGATCGGGCCGCCTCCGATCTGGCCGCGTCCGGCCGGGCCGACCTCGACTGGGCCGCCGGGGACACCGCGGCCGCGCTGCGCGGCTACCGGGCCCGTCTGGAAGCGGACCCGGAGGACATCGCGGCATGGGCCGGGCTCGCGCTCGCCTTGCCGGACGGCGCGGCCAGGACGGCCCTGCTCAACCACCCCGAACTGGTCCTGGCCGTTCACCGGGAGCTGCGCACCGCACCGGGCACGGGTCCCGATCCGGTGGCGCTGGCGCGGTGGATCGGGAACCGTAGACGCGGGTGAACGGTGCGCGGCACGGGGCCCCGCGGACGGCGCCGCGGACGACGGCTCAGATGGAGATCGACTCCGCATCGCAGTCCGCCCGGATGCCCCGGGCCGCCGCGACCGTCGCCGGGTGGCTGGCCGTCAGCACCCGGCGCAGCCGGCCGAGCGCGTCCTGGTGCAGCTCCTCCGCCTGCCTGCCCTCACCCAGCGCGCGAAGATCCCCCGACAGATTGACCGCACACGCGAGCGTGGTGGGGTGGTCCTCGCCGAGCCGGGACCGGCAGGCCGCCAGGGTCTCGACGTCCAGGTCGTGGGCCTCCTGGTAGTCCGCGAGGGTGTAGTGGTCGCTGGCCAGGTTGACGGCACAGGCCAGCGCCGTGGGATGGTCGGCCGCCAGCCGCTCGACGAGCACCGGCAGCGTCTCCTTGTTCAGCGCCAGCGCCTCGTCCGTCTCGCCCAGCAGCCGCAGCGTCACGGCGAGGTCGACCGCCGCGCCCAGGGCCGCCGGATGCCGTTCCCCCAGCAGGACGCGCATGTCGTCGAGACATTTCCGGCCGAGCTCACGGGCACCCTCCAGATCTGCGGTCTGCCGCAGATCCATCGAGAGGGCCAAGGCCGTGGTGGTGATGTGGAGGTTGGGCTCGGTGTAGCGCAGCCGGTAGCGCTCCAGCACTTCCCGGCTGAGGTCCAGGGCGCCCTCGTGGTCGCCCGCCTTACGGCGCGCCACGGCGAGGTTGCGCAGGGCGTAGACCACGGTGGGTGTGTTCGGCGGGAACAATTGGCGGGCGCGGCTACAGGTCTGCTCCAGCATGTCGCGGGCGGCCAGATAGTCCCCGCCCTCGCGGACGTCGATGCTGAGGTTGGCCTCCACCAGGATGGTGAGCAGGGCGTCCTCGCCGAGCACCAGACCAGCGGTGCGCCGGGCGCGCTCGTCCAGCTGCCGGGCGCGCTCGTAGTCCCCCGCCGCGCGCAGCGCCACGGCGTAGTCGTTTGTCGCGGCGATGGAGTACGGGTCCTCGTCCCCGGCGAGCCGCAAGGTCCTGGTCCAGCGGTCCTTCTCCAGCTCCACATAGCGGGCGTATTCGCCCTGGTAGCGGGTGTCGACGGCGACCGCGCCCTGAGTCACCAGGGTGTTCTCGTGGTCGTCGCCCTCCTGGGCACGCTGGAGCTCCAGTGTCCGGCGGTTGAGCTCCCAGGCCTCCCTGAAGTGGCCGAGCACGGTCAGCACATGGCCCAGGGACCGGGAGACGGCCAGCGTCTCCACACTGTCCTCGCCGAGCGTCTCCACCCACTTTCGTCGCACCTGGGTGGCGAGCTCCAGCGCGCCCTCGTGGTCGCCCCAGATATGGAGGAAGCGCACCAGGTTCCGCACCATCTGCCGCACCCATTTGTCGTCGCACTCCATCGCGCGCGACGCCCGGACATGGGAGAGGAGGTCGGCATACCGCCCCCAGTTCGGGGGTGCCACGTCGTTGGGGTCGCCGAAGGCCAGCAGCACATGGGCGCTGTGCCGCATGTCCGCCTGCTGCTGCGTGGACATCTGGCCGATCAGCACGGCCTGCACCAGCCGGTGCATCTCGATCGTGTTGCTACGGTGATTGATCTTGATCAGGGCGTAGCGGTTGATCTCACGGATGGCATGGCCGAGCTTGATCGGGTCCTGCAGCACCGTCGAGAGCTCGGGGGAGAGGGACACCCCGCGCACACCGGAGAACAGCCGCCGGGAGATCGGCTCGGGCGCGAAGAACGAGCACATCTGGAGGAGCTGGATGGCACCGGGATGGGTTTCGGCCAGCCGCCGCAGCGACATGTTCCAGGCGGCGGCGACCGGTTCGGGGTAGTCCACCGGAACGCCCGCCGCCAGCAGCTCGTTGCGGCGGGTGGAGACATCGGCCCGCTCGTCCTCGAAGACCTGGAGGTATTCGTCGACCGGCATCCCTGTTTCGGTGAGCCACGCGGCCGCCTGCTCGATGGCCAGCGGAAGGTCCCCCAGCGCGTCGGCGACCCGGTCCGCCTGATCGCGCGGCAGCTCAGGACCCCGGCGGCGCAGCAGCTCGATGCTCTCCTCCCGCTCGAAGACGTCCACTTCGACGGTGCGGGCCGCGCGCGACCACTGGGCGTTCCTCGAGGTGACCAGGATCCGGCCCGGCCCGCCCGGGGGGAAGAACGGCCGGACCGTCTCCAGCTCCTCGGCATTGTCGAAGACCAGCAGCCAGTTGCGGCACGGGCGTCCGGTGCGCAGCGCGTCGAGCACGCTGGGCACGGCCGTGTTGGCCTCCATGCCCGCGTGCAGCCCGAGCCGGTCGGCGAGCTGGACCAGCGCCTGGCGGATCTGCTCGGGGCGCTCCGCCGGGATCCACCACACCGCGTCGTAGTCGGCGGCGTGCTGATGGACGTACTCCAGGGCGATCTGTGACTTGCCCACCCCGCCGAGTCCGTGCAGGGCCTCGGGCAGCACGGCGGCGGTGCCCTCGCTCTTCAGCCGCTCGTGGAGAGTGTCGAGCAACGTCTGCCGCCCGGTGAAGTTGTTGTTACGGGGCGGTACGTTTCCCCAGATGGACGGGGGTTCCCCGGGCTGGCGCTCCTCCACGGCGGGCAGGGACCGGGCAGCGGTCACGGACACGAAGGTTCCTCTCAGATGCTCCCCCGCCGGGCCCGGCGAGCCGTGCGTCGGCGGGGACGGTGAATCGTCGGCCTGGGACAGCGGGTCTGTGCGGGGAGCGGTGGAGTCAGTCATGGCCGAAACCGCCTCGGAGACCACATATTTTCCCCTGTGTGACGCGTCTTCAACTGGATCGGGTCCGCTTTCCCCCGAGCGGGTGAGCGCCTGATGGGCCAGGACAAGGGCGCGAAAGGAGCGCGCACCCTCCAGATACGGCCCCGAAAGCGCCTGGTAGACCTGCTCCTGGAGGCGGATGTACGGCAGCAGCCGCTCCGACCTCGGGAGGTCCCCCACCGAGCCCGAGGGGTGGTTGAGCAGATCGCGCAGCATCAGCAGCGGTTTCCAGCGGCGGCCCAGCCGGTCCAGGACACTGCCGAGGATGTACAGCGACTCGTCCCGCATCCCGGCGGACAGCAGCAGTTCACGCACCCCGTCGTGGAACTCGTAACCGATGCCCGTCTCGTCCAGCGGGTCGGCGGCCCCCACCTTGCGCAGCAGCCCGCCAAGCAGCACCTCGGCCAGATCGCCCGGGCTGCCCTCCGGCTGGTGGATCCCCTGCACGAACTCCATCACGGGAATGTTCAACGGGGCCGCGGCCAGCCGGGACGCCAGCCTGAAGGCGCTCGGCGAGGCGGTGGCGCGGAACCGGAAGACGCGGTCCCAGGCGCTCGGTTCGGGTTCGGGATCCCAGCGCTCGGCGGGCGCCCCGGGCAGCAGCGCCATCGTGTCCTCGCCGCGCGCCGACGGACGGGCCACCAGCCGCGCCCAGTTGGCCATCCACCGCGCGCCCAGCTCCAGCACCGGGACCGGCGGCGCGCCGCCCGGCCAGGAGCCGCCGTCCGCCCGCCGCCAGGTGCCGTTGGGGGCGCCCGGTTCCGGCACCCGCACCCGTACCCGCTCCGGCGCCACCCCGGTGTGGTGCCAGCGGCCCTGGTGCAGGACGTGCAGCACCGCGACCGACGCGTGCCGCGCCCAGTTGGCCAGCGCGCGCTGGGCGCTCTCATCGCCCCAGGCCGCGCCGATGCCATCGGTCAGCACCAGCACCGTCCGCTTGCCGCGCGGCTCCATCCCCGCCACCGGCGAGCGGTCCCCTTCGGGTAATGGATGGTCGGTGTTCACCGGGTGCACCCGCACATCCCGGAAGGCGCCGGTGCGTCGCAACACGGTGACCAGGTGCGCCGCCGTCCGCCGCCACACCACCATCGAACTGCCGCGGTCCACCACCAGAACGGCGTCCATCCAGCGCTCGCGCACGGGCACCAGGTCGGGCACCCACAGCCCCTCGCGCGCCGCGCGCTCGGCCGTGGCCTCCTCGTCGACCTCCGTCTCGACCGGCGAGGGCGAGGTGCGCTTGAGCGGCCGCAGCGCCCGGGACAGGGCGCGCTCGGGCAGCGGCGGCCCCTCGGCGGACGGCCGCCGCACGGGCACGAAGGCCTCCGCGACGGCCGTCGGCTCCGCCTCACCGGGCGGCGCCGAGACGCCGATCAGCTCCGCGGGGAGCGGCGGTTCGGCGACCCGGGGCGCCGCCTCCGGGCCGGACGCGGGGCGCTCCTCCTGCCCGCCCTGCCGCGGTTCGTCCGACGGCTCGTCACCGGGCGGCGGGGCGTGCGCCTCCGGTGTCCCGGGGAGGGTGGCGGGGTCCGGCGGCCCGGGGCCACGGTCCGGCTCGGCCTTGCAGACCGCCAGCCACAGGGCGTCGGCGAGCTGCCGCCAGTCGAGGTCCCGTGGGCCAGGCCCGGCGGACCTGCCGCCTGGGTCATGTGTCATGTCGAGCCCGCTGCGCTGTCCAGCCGGTGCCAGACGGCCCGCAGTAGCTCCTCCCACTCGGGCCCCGGAACATGTGACTGGGACGTCACCAGATACACCGCGTTGAGCAACTGGTCGGCGGCGAGGCCGCCTTCGCGCTCGCTGCGCTCGAGGAACATCTGGATCAGCTCCCGCGCACGCGGATCGTCGGCCCGCCCCAGATGCGCGGCCACGATCGCGGCGAGCCGGTCCGCGTCCGGGTCGGGCAGCCGCAGCTGGAGACAGCGCCGCAGGAACGCGGGCGGGAACTCCCGCTCGCCGTTGCTGGTGATGACGACGACGGGGAAGGCGCGGCAGCGCACCCGCCCCGAGGCGATGACGGTACTGCGCTCCGGGTCGTCGGTGAGGACCGATACGGCCGGGCGGCGCCTGCGGATGCGCACCAGCTCGGGGATGGAGTACTCACCGGCCTCGAAGATGTCGAGGAGGTCATTGGGCAGATCGATGTCGCTCTTGTCGAATTCGTCGATGAGCAGGACGCGCGGCAGCCGGTGCGGGAGCATCGCCGTGCCCAGCGGCCCGAGTTGGAGGAAGTCACCGATGTCCTCAGGGCCGGGCTGGTGGGTGTCCCCCTCCGCGGCCTGGCCGGCCGCTGCGGCGTGCACCCGGCCGACGGCATCGTAGCCGTACAGCCCGGAGCGCAGGGTCGACCGGGTGGTGATCGGCCAGCGCAGCACCCGGCCCAGACCAAGCTCCCGGCTGATGCGGAACGCCAGCGTGGACTTGCCGGTGCCCGGGCGGCCGGTCACCAGAAGGGGGCGCCGGAGGATCAGCGCCGCGTTGACGAGATCGGCCTCCTCGGGGTCGGAGCGCGCCCCGAGGGGAGTGGCGCCCAGCCGCCGGGCGCTGTCCTGCTCGTCCTCCGGCGGCGCCGGGGGCTCGGTCGGGGTGTCGCCCGTGTCCGCTAACGAGCCGGACCGGCCGTTGCCCTCGACCGGGGAGGCTGACACCCCGCCGAAGGCGCGCCACGGGGGCGGCGGCGGAAGGATCTCCTCCAGGCTTACGTCGTGCAGCGGGCGCCCGGTGCCCTGGTAGATCCACCAGGGGCGCGGTATCCCGGCCGGGAGGGCGGCCGGGGCGGAACCGGAATCCTGGTGGACCCGTCCGTTGTGGCGCAGCGCAGGCTCTTCGTCGCTCATCGACCACCCACCCCCTCGTCCGGCCCCGTCATGCGCCCTTGCGGTTCCACGGGACGGGTCGGGTCGTCCCAAACGAGCACCACATGCTGCCCCAGGTGATGCTCCCGCTCCGCGGAGTCGATCGTATGGGCGTCCAGACGTAACTCTGTCACGGCTTCGCGGAGGCGTGCCAGGTTCCCGCTGGCGTCGGCCTGTTTTTGTCTCAGCTGCGGGACGAAGCCGGGGGCCCGGGTCGCCCGGCCGTCCCAGGCGACCACCGGGATCCCGGCCCGCCAGGCG
Organism: Streptomyces antioxidans; assembly: GCF_000968685.2. Taxonomy (GTDB): domain Bacteria; phylum Actinomycetota; class Actinomycetes; order Streptomycetales; family Streptomycetaceae; genus Streptomyces; species Streptomyces antioxidans. The sequence continues at coordinate 80,055 of NZ_LAKD02000029.1, read as the reverse complement.
GTCAGCGCCTCCGAGGTGCCCTCGGGAGTGAGCCCCGGGGGCGAGGTCAGGACCAGCGCGACCACCTGCGGATCGGCCTTGAGCCGGGCGAGCAGGGCGGTGGGGTCGCCGGAGCGCGGACTGTCCGGCTCGTCGCCGTCCACCACGAGCTGTCTGGCGCGCTCGGGCTGCTGGTCGAAGAGGTTCCAGCGGTGCTTCCACTCCCGGTGCCAGCGCCTGGTCCAGCTGCGCTCCAGGCTCCGTACGACCACCGGATGGCCCAGGTACAGCGGGATGGGCGACTCGCTGTCGAGCTCCAGGCGCCAGCGGTGGACCGGCAGATTCAGGTCATCCGGGCCGAGCATGAACTCGATGTGGATCGCCCGGGCGTCGTCCCACTCCTCGGCCGCCCGGTACACCAGCGTCTGGACCGCCCGCTCCGCGGTCTCCGCGGTGACCTGGGCGACCGGGCCGCGGACCGGATGCCAGCCGGTGGGGTCGTACTGGTGCCAGGACGAGAGCTCGTAGGCCCCGGCCTCCTCCTGCGGCAGCAGCCGGATCACCAGATAGGCGTCCACCGGACCGGCCGGGGCGGCATGCCCCACCTGCTGCCGCAGCGACCGCAGCTGGGGCGTCAGACCCAGCTCCCTGGCCCGCTCATCGGCCCAGTCGCGCAGCGCGTCGGCCCGCTGCAGCGGACGCGCCGCCGCCGCGAGGTACTCCACGAGGGCGAGCCCCGGCGGCAGCCCGCCCGGCTGTGCGTTCATCCGGCTGAGCACCTCGAAGGCGTGCCAGGGGTCGGTGACCGCGGGGACGTCCTGCAGCGGGCCCGCGGCCGTACGGCACAACTGGCCCAGCTGCTCGATCTCCAGATCCTTCAGCAGCGAGCGCAGCTTCGCGATGGCGGTCTCGGGCAGCGCCGGACGGGCCGTCAGCTGCTCCATGACCGAGTCGAGCCGCTTGATCGCGTCTTCGTCCGCCGCCGCCATCACCGCGAGGGACGCGCGTAGTGCGTGCATGATCCGCACGTTTTCCAGGCATTCGCGGGCCAGCTCCACCAGGAAGTAGTCGGTCACCCGATGGGCGCGCACGGGGACGCTGGTCATCTCCAGCTCCATGGCGACCAGATCCAGACACAGCGTGCGCAGGTCCGGATCCGTCAGACAGCGGAACTCCCGCAACGCCGTGACGAGGTTGCCGACCGATTTCAGGCCACCTTCCCCCAGGGCCGTCATGCCGTGCCCTCCCCCGAGGCCGCATCACCGGTCCCCGCCGCCGATGATCCCGCCGGAGACCCTGCCATACGCGGGTGCCGCCCGCCCGGTCTCCGGGACAACTTGTATGCCCCGGGAGCCACTTGTGACACCACTGACGAGTATGTCCGTGGCACCGTCCCCCGCGCGCCCCCGCGCCCGGAGCGGGCGCCGCAGCGGCCGGGGCACCGCCCCGGCGGTGCACGGGGGGCCCGCGCCAGCGGCGACCGCGAGGCGGAGGGCCGTCCTCCTCAGGGGTCCACCTGGACGGTTCCGCCGAGCCCGCGCGGGGGACGCCGCTCCGCGGCGGCCCGGGCAGGGGGCGGCGGCGGAAGGTTCGGGGGCCCTCATCCACGGGGGGAGGGCGACCCGGGGCCTCATCCGCGGGGGCGGGAGGGTGAGGAGGGTCACTCCAATCCGAGTTGCTCGACCCGGCGGGCGAGTTCGGCGGCGGCCGGATCGTCCGGCGCGAGCACCGCGACCACCTCCACCAGCTCGCCCATCGCCCGCCGGGCCTCGCAGACGCGCAGCAGGGACAGGGCCTCCGCGCGGCTCGCCGACTGACGGCCCACCGCGGTGCCGACGGTGGGCAGTTCGTCGAGCAACTGCTGCCAGCGTGCGGGGGAGGTCATCCCGGGCACGGCCAGCAGGGTGTCCGCGAGTGCGCCGAGGTCACGGATGGTCAGCCCGCGGCGCCGGGGGATCTCGGGCGGTGTGCCGGGGACGAGGGGCCGTGTGCCGCTGGCGGCGGACCGCGCATCGGTGGCGAGGGACCGGGCACCGGCGGCGAGTGGCCGGGCATCGGCGGCGAGTGGCCGGGGCGTGCCCGGCGCCGCGACCGGGATACGGCCGATCAGCTCGAAGGCGAAGGCGGCCGCGTTCCGGGAGGCCACCGGCTGCCAGCGCTCGTCATGTGCCTCGCCCTTGTCCCCGAGCAGGTCCGAGATGCCGCGGATCACCAGCGCGTCCAGGTGCTGATTGGCATACGCGCCGGCGAGGAAGCCGAAGCCCTCCATGTCCACCGCGAGCGCGTCACCCGCACTGGCCGCGAGCCTCAGCCCGACGTCCGAGCGGTGGTGCGCCACCACCCGGCCGCCCGCCGCGAGGGGCTTCACATGGGCACGGGGGCGCGGCGCGTCGTCCCCGGGGAGGATCCGCCGCTGCCATTCGTCGGCCGCCGCCACCAGCCGGGCCAGCTGCACCAGCCCGTACGCCGACTGATAGGTCTTCTGCCGGGGCTGGAACCCGGTCTCGGTGTCCTTGCCGGTCTCGTAGTCGTACACCGCCTCGGCGGCCACCACATCGCCCAGCGCGACGTCCTTGCGGCCGCCCGCCACCCCCACGAACAGCACGGCCCCGGGCGCGAAGAGCGCAGCCGCCCGCTCGACCGAGGCCGCGGCACCCGGATTTCCAGCGCCCGTCATATGGATGGCGACGCTGCGCTCCCCGGACCCCTCGCGGAACACCCCCAGCTCGAACAGCGCGCCCCGCTCCGCCCGCACCGGGCGCGGATCCTCCAAGTGGGCCCGCACCGCCCGGTATTCGACCTCCAGCGCGGTCAGGACCACCACATCGGCCCGCGCCTTGCCACCATTTCCCTCAGCGTCCATGGATCCCCCCTAGGACAGCCCTTGCCCTCACCTTACGGACTCGACGCAGCCCATGGGTGTCGTTGCGTCACGGCCGGTGTCACGGCCGGTGTCACGGCCGGTGCAGATCCGCGTACAGCACGATCTGCACCGCCAGTACGACGATCAGTGCCACCTCCGCCACCGACACCGTCAGCAGCACCGCCCGCACCGGCTCGGACGTCCAGTACACGATGAGCGCGGCGATCGGCGCCACCGCGAACAGCAGCAGATCCGCCGCGAGTTGGAGCCGCTTGCGGGAGATCCGGCGGCCGTCGTCGCGGTGGGCACGCTCCCAGCCGAACACCGGTGGCCGACCCGGGGCGAGCGCCGTCAGCCGGGGCCCAAGATCCTCCCTGACATACCGTCCGATGGCCGATATCTTCTCGTCGTTGACCAGATACGCCCAGCCCAGCAGCGCCGACGCCGGGGGCAGCAACAACAGCAGTTCCGGGCGCCCATGGCTCTGCAGGGAGAAGGTGATGATGGCCGCCATCGCGGCCAGCGTCGCGTAGAGCAGATTGTCGCGGAACCCGATGCGCGCCCGCTGCTCCTCCTTCACCTGCTCGTATTCCAGGATCAGCAGCCTGCCCGTGACCGCCTCGCTCTCGGCGCTGTTGTCTCGCGTCACCGTGCCCCCTCCGCGGCTTGACCGGCTCCGGTGTGACCGGCCCCCTGGTGACTGTTTCCGCCGCCGGGCCCGGTCCATTCCGTACGCCCGCAACTTCCGCCACGCGAGGGGGGCGGCCCCGCGGCCCGCCCCCATCGCCGTGTCAGATCACCGGTAGAAGACGGCGACACCACCGTGGTGGGAACACGCGCCCTGGTGGTGGGCGGCGTAGGAGTAGCTGCCGTCCTTGCAGAGCGCCGTGGCCCCACTGCTGGATCCGCCCGTGCTGCCGGATCCGCCGCTGCTGCTGGACGACGACCCGCCGGAAGACCCACCGGACGACGAACCGCCGCCCCCGGAGCTCGACGAGGACGACCCGCCGGACGACGACCCCCCACCACTGGCGGAGGAGGACGAGCCGTCCGCCCCGCTCTGCTTCGGCTTCGGCGCGGCCTTGGGCTTCGCCGTGACGGTCTTGGTGACCGTCACGGTGGGTGTCGGTTCCGCCGTGTGCTTCACCTGGGCGGGCTTGGCCGTGACGGTGACCGTCACCTTGGGCGTGGGCTTGTCGCCGCCGGACGACTTCGTGTCGTCGCCTTGGGCGGACCCTATGCCGACTCCGGCGAAGAGCAGGACGGCCGCGACGGGGACGGCGACGCGCTTGCGTGCCCATCTGGGACGTCTCGGTGCCGGTGCTGGTGCCGGTGATGGCTGGTTATTCCAGGACATGGTCCCCCCTTGAGTGATCCGCGAGATACGCGAGGAACCGACCTTAACCGCGCTGGTTGAAAAGTGAAGAGGTTGTGTGTGTTCGGTGTTCATATTGTGATCCGGCGTCATGGGTGCGGGAGCGCATAGATTTGGCCTCACCCACCGAACGACGAAGGCGGTAGATCCCATGAGCCTGTACGACATCCCCCTGCGCACCCTCGCCGGTGAGCCGACCTCGCTCGGTGAGCACCGGGGTGCGGCGCTGCTGGTGGTCAACGTGGCGTCCAAGTGCGGCCTGACCCCGCAGTACGAGGGGCTTGAGCGGCTGCAGCAGCGCTATGCCGGGCGCGGGTTCACCGTGCTGGGGGTTCCGTGCAACCAGTTCGCGGGGCAGGAGCCGGGGACGGGCGAGGAGATCCAGACGTTCTGCTCGACGACCTACGGAGTGTCCTTCCCGCTGCTGGAGAAGACCGATGTCAACGGCGAGCAGCGGCATCCGCTCTACGCCGAGCTGACGGGGACGCCGGACGCGCAGGGCGAGGCGGGGGACGTGCAGTGGAACTTCGAGAAGTTCCTCATCTCGCCGGACGGTGAGGTCGTGGGCCGGTTCCGGCCGCGGACCGAGCCGGAGGCGGACGACGTCGTCGCCGCGATCGAGGGGCAGCTGCCCCGGTGAGGTGAGGTGAGGTGAGGGAGGTGGGGCAGGGGCCGGGAGGCCCCCGCCCCACCCGGTCAGCCGCGTTCCGCGGCAAACGCGGCCAGCCACGCCAGCGGCGCGTTCCAGTTGATCGCCACCTCATTCGTGGAGTACGAGCCGATGTCATCGACGTAGCACGCCGCGGGCGCGCAGCCCGGAAGCTTCTCCTGCGCCACCGGATCCTGCAGCCCCGAATTCGCCCCGCCGGCGATCGATCCGGCGGGCGGGTTCGGCAGCGAGGCGTCGTACTGGTGCGCCCAGAAGCGGTGGTGCTGGTTCTGCGAGGTGCGCTCGCCGTAGCCGGTGACGTACGACTGGCCGAGCGCGTTGCGCCCGAGCAGATAGTCCAGCGTCTCCAGCGCCCCGGCGCGGTACCGCTGCTCCTCGGTGAGCTCGTAGGCGACGGCCAGGACGGTCCCGTTGTTGGCCACCTGGCCGTTGGAGCCCCAGACGTAGCCGTCCGACGGCAGCGGTACCGCGTAGCCCTGGCCGGACATCGTGGTCAGGCGGGCATCGGCCGCGGAGACCACGGAGGCGCGGACCCTGGCGAGGTCGGCCGCGGGCAGGCCGTTGGGGACGGTGGCCAGGGCGATCCGCCCGAGGGGCCCGGTGTCCTGCCAGCTGAAGCCGCGCGGGGTGAACACATCGCTCGCGGTGTGGTACGGCGAGGAGGTGACCGCGTCCCGGTACGGCGCCTCCCCGGTGGTCGCGTACAGCTCCGTCGCCGCCCAGTAGAACTCGTCGCCCACCTGGCCGTCGTCGTACGCCCCGCCGCCGGTGGAGTCGGAGGCCGGAGCCAGCACATCGGGGTTCGCCCGCGCGGCGGCCCAGGCGCGGCGCGCCGAGTCCAGGCAGCGGGCGGCGAAGGCGGCGTCGTACGGGGCGTAGACCCGGGCGCACTGTGCCGCTGCGGCGGCCAGGTTGAGGGTGGCGGCGGTGGACGCCGCGTGCAGCTCACGCGGCTCGGCGTCCTGCTCCGGCCGGGTGGGCAGCCCGGTCCAGGCGGCGTCATGGACCTTGTGGAAGGCCATGCCCGCCCGTGACTTGCCCTCCGGGATCTGCATCCGCATCAGGAACTCCAGCTCCCAGCGCGCCTCGTCGAGCACATCGGGGATCCCATTGCCGCGCTCGGGGACGCGCAGCGTGGAATCCCCGAGCCCGTCCGCGTGCCCCGCACGCTTCGCGCGCTCGAAGGAATTGACCAGCTGCCAGACCGCGAGTCCGCCGTTGACCACGTATTTGCCCTGGTCACCGGCGTCGTACCAGCCGCCGCGCACATCCCGTTCGTAGTCGCACACCCCGCTGGCGCAGGGCACGGCGGTGTCGCCCCGGTTGGGGGCGACACCCAGGTGGCCCGCCGGGCGCGCATGGGCCGCACCGGCGAGCGCGGCCTCGATGGGGATACCGCTGCGCTGCTGGTAGAAGAAGGACATCGCGTCGGCGCGCAGCCCGGCGTAGAGGTCCGCGCGGATGTCGAAGGGGTGGCTGGTCCGCCCGTCCACGGTGAGCGTGTAGCCGCTGCCCGTCCCCTGGTACGGGGAGAAGTCCACCAGATGGGTCGACTGCCCGGAGGCGGCGTCCGCGCCCCGGACGGTGGTGGTGCCCGAGGCGGCCGTCTGCCCATCGGCGTCGCGCAGCTGCCAGGGCAGGGTGGTGGTGCTCGCGCTGACGACGGTGGCGCGCTTGGGGCCGTCCGGCAGATACCCCAGCTGATTGACCTGGACGGCGGAGGGCGCGGCGGCGGCCGGAGCCGAGAGTGCGGCGGTCGAGCGCGCGGCGGAGGCCGGGGCCGAGCGTGCGGCGGGGGAGTCCGCTCCGGCGGGCGCGGGCTGGGCCGTGATCAGCAGCAGCGCACCGGTGAGCAGCGCGGTGGCGGCCCGCGCACCGCGCGGACGGCGTAACAGGGGCAGGGGCAGGGGCATGACGGACCCTCCTGGGGAGTGGGAGGCAAAGATGGGAGCGCTCCCAACTTGTGTAATGATGTGATCGCAGTGCGTCAAGGGACTGGACGGGTGCACGGTCCGTCCCACCCCTCTGCCACATCGCGTCCGGCCCACTGTCACATCGCGCCCGGCCCGTCCGTCAGCACGGTGTGGCCTGCGACGGCGCGGCCCGGACAAGGGGATGTGACCGATGAACGAGAACGACCTTCTGGCGGAGGGCTTCGAGGCCCACCGCGGCCATCTGCGCGCGGTGGCGTACCGCATGCTCGGCTCGCTGAGCGAGGCGGATGACGCCGTCCAGGAGGCATGGCTGAGGCTCAGCCGCTCCGACACCGGCGCGGTGGAGAACCTGGGCGGCTGGCTGACCACCGTCGTCGGCCGGGTCTGCCTGGACATGCTGCGCTCGCGCACCGCCCGGCGCGAGGAGCCCCTGGGGGTGCACCTCCCCGACCCGGTCATCAGCCGTGTGAGCGGGCCCGGCCCCGAGGACCAGGCGCTGCTGGCCGACTCCGTCGGCCTCGCCCTGCTGGTCGTCCTGGAGACGCTGGCCCCCGCCGAACGGCTGGCCTTCGTACTGCACGATCTGTTCGCCGTGCCGTTCGACGAGATCGCCCCCATCGTCGACCGCACCCCGGCCGCCGCCCGTCAGCTCGCCAGCCGCGCCCGCCGCCGGGTGCGGGGAGCGGCCCCGGTCCCCGACGCGGACCTCGTCCGGCAGCGCGAGGTCGTGGGCGCCTTTCTCGCCGCCGCGCGGGAGGGCGACTTCGAGGGGCTGATCGCCGTGCTCGACCCGGATGTCGTGCTGCGCGCCGACTACGGGCCCGCGCCCGCCCCCGGCGCGCGCGAGGTGCGCGGCGCCGCGGCCGTGGCGGAACAGGCGCTCACCTTCTCCCGCCTCAGCGGCCCCGGCCTCCACGCCCACCCCGCGCTCGTCAACGGGGCCGTGGGCGTGGTCAGTTCGCGGGAAGGGCGGCCGTACTCGGTGCTGGCCTTCACGGTCGCGGACGGCAGGATCGTGGCGATCGACATCCTGGCCGACCCCGAGCGGCTGAGCGGGCTCGATCTGACGGACCTGGACTGACGACACGACAAAGGCAGGGAGCCACCTCTCCCTGCCACTATCAACCTATAGCGCACCGGGGGGCTTGCGGCAAGGCCCGGGGTGTACTTCAGGATGGGCGGCCGATGCCAGTACCTGGGGGAACGGGGGGTTTGCGATATGCGTGTGGTGTTGTCGTCTTGGGGGTCGCGCGGGGATGTCGAACCGCTGGCGGGACTCGCGGTGCGCTTGCGGGAACTCGGCGCGGAGGCGCGGGTGTGCGCGCCGCCGGACGAGGAGTTCGCGGAGCTGCTGGCCGGTGTCGGCGTGGAGCTGGTGCCGCTCGGCCCGACGGTGCGCTCGGTGGTGACCGGTGCGCGGCCGCCCTCGGCGCGGGACGCCTTCCGCCTCGCGCCCGAGCTGGTGGCCGCGCGGTTCAACACGCTCGCCACGGCGGCCGAGGGATGCGATGTGCTCCTGGCGACCGGACTGATGCCGGTCGGCGCGCGCTCGGTGGCCGAGAAGCTGGGCCTCCGCTATGTGTTCGCCTGCTTCCATCCGTTCGGGCTGCCCTCGCGGCACTTCCGTCCGGGACGGCGGCCCGGCACGCCGTCCCCGGAGGAGGAGACCGACCTCAAGGTGTTGTGGGAGCAGGACGCCCAGCGGGTGAACGAGCTGTACGGCGAGGCGGAGAACCGCCACCGGGCGGCGATCGGCCTGCCGCCGGTGGACAACGTCCGCGACTACGTCTTCACCGACCGGGCGCTGCTGGCCGCGGACCCGGTCCTGGGCCCGTGGCAGGACATGACGGAACTCGACCTCGTACAGACCGGCGCGTGGATCCTGCCGGACGGACGTCCGCTCCCGGATGAGCTCGAGGCGTTCCTGGACGCCGGTGAACCTCCGGTGTACGTGGGCTTCGGCAGCATGGCCATGCACACCTCGGCCGACCTCGCCCGGGTGGTCATCGAGGCGGTGCGGGCACAGGGCCACCGGGTGCTTCTCGCCCGCGGCTGGGCCGACTTGGCCCCGGTCGACGACCGGGACGACTGCTTCGCCGTCGGCGAGGTCAACCACCAGGCGCTGTTCGGCCGGGTGGCCGCCGTCGTCCACCACGGTGGCGCGGGCACCACGACGACGGCCGCCGGGGCCGGTGCGCCCCAGGTGGTGGTCCCCCAGATCGCGGACCAGCCGCACTGGGCCGCCCGGGTGGCCGAGCTGGGCATCGGCGCGGCACACGACGGTCCGGCCCCGACCCTCGACTCCCTCTCGGCCGCGCTGAAAACCGCCCTGGCCCCCGAGACCCGGGCCCGGGCGAGGGCCGTGGCGGGCACGATGCGCACCGACGGGGCGACGGTGGCCGCGAAGCTGCTCCTCGACGCCGGGGCGTCGGACGGTCAGGCGCGCAGGTAGATGAGCACCGCGAGGACCCGTCGGTGACCGTGGCCGTCGACCCGGCGGCCCCCTGCTCGATCGCGCTCGCGAAGTGGGTGACGGCGTCGACGCGGTCCTTGAGCAGATAGCCGATGCCGCTCTCGCTGCCGAGGTCGAGCAGGTGGGTGGCGTAGGACTGCTCGATGTACTGGCTGAGCACGAGAATGGGCAGGCCGGTGCGGTGGCCGCGCAGCGCGACCGCGGCGCGGAGACCGTCGTCGGCGTCGCCCGGGGGCATCCGCACATCGGTGATCACGATGTCGGGGTCGTGCTCATGGGCCGCGGCGATCAGCGCGTCGGCGTCGCCGACGGCCCCGGGGCGCTCCGGGGCCCGGTGCGGATCCGGCGCCGGGTCCGGGTCCACCAGCCGCAGCCGGAGGCGTTCGATCCGGGTGACGACGATGCCGGATAGTGCCACGGCGAGGAGGAGAACGGCCCCCACCCCCACGATCAGGGACATCGGCCCGGCCGCGGCCAGGGCCAGCAGCGTGACCGTGGCGATCGCGCCGAAGACGACCCCGGTCAGCAGATAGGCCAACGCCCGCCAGGGCCAGGCCGAGACCAGGAATCCCAACGGACGCTGAGCGAGAGCCTGCCAGGCTGTTCGAGAAGGCACCCGCAGAAGATATGCGACCCGTCGCCGCCCGGTCGGTAGTGCGTGCTACCTGTGATCTGCTGGCCGCCACCGTGGTGATCGCCGCACGGTCGCTAGCCGTGCTCCTGACCCGGAGGGGCCGTGTTCTACCCGTCGAGGGGCCGATAGGTGGCGATGAGGATGCCGGTGTCCGTCGGGGTCGCGTCGGTGAGACGGAACGCCACGGGGCCGAAGCCGTCGGCGAACAGGCGGCGTCCGGTGCCCAGGACGAGCGGGTGGACGCTGAGCAGGTATTCGTCGATGAGGCCCAGCGGGGACAGTGACCGGATCAGCGCGCCGCTGCCCATGATGTGCAGGTCGTCGCCCGGGGTCTTCTTGAGCTCGGCGACCGCCGCCGGGATGTCGCCGCTGAGCAGCGTGGAGTTGGGCCACGGAAGGGGCTCGGCCAGGGTGTTGGACGCGATGTACTTGGGCGCGTTGTTGAGGGCGTCGCGGAACGGGCTGTCCTGGGTGTTCCAGTGGCCCAGCACGTCCTGGTACGTGCGGCGCCCCAGCAGATACCCACTGCTCGCGGCCAGCCGCCGCCCCCACGCCCTGCCGACTGCCTCGTCCCCACCCCGCTCGGCGGCCCAGCCGCCCTGGGTGAATCCCTCGCGGGTGTCCTCATCGGCCCGGCCGGGCCCTTGCATGACACCGTCCAGGGTGATGTGGCTGATGACGACGATCCTCATGGCACTCCCGTCCAGGCGGTCCCGCGGTCTCGCGGTCCGGCAGGTCTCGCTTCTTCGCTCGGTGGCTGTCTATGACTCCGCACCACGGCGAAACTCATCGCCCAGCCCGCACCCTGCACCCCGGCGGGCGAGGGTCCGGCGGGCCGTGGCCGCCATCGCCTCGTCCACCATCCGCCCCTCGAAGCGCACCGCCCCCGCCCCCTCTCTCTGCGCCCGCTCCACCGCCTCGATCAACCGACGGCAGCGGGCCAGCTCCTCCGCGTCCGGCGAGAACACCTCGTTGACCACCGGCACATGCGACGGGTGGATCACGGCCATCCCCTCGTAGCCCAGGGCGCGGTGCCGCTCGGCGAAGCGCCGTAGCCCCGCGAGGTCCGCCACGTCCGCCCACAGCCCGGCCACCGGGTGAGGGCGGTCCGCGGCGCGGGCGTCGAGCAGTACCCGGGCGCGCAGTTCGCGGGTCTCCTCGCCCTCCGGGCTCCAGCGGTAGCCGACCGCCCGTTCCACATCGCCGCCCGGCGCGGCCACCGCGCCCAGATGGGCGATCCGGGTGGCGGCCCGGCCGATGGCGTACGCCTCGCGCAGCCCGCGTGCCGTCTCCAACAGTGGCAACAGGGCGAAGTGGCCCTCGGGCAGGCCGTGTTCGCGCTCGCACCAGGCCAGCAGCCGGTCGGCGGTGAGCACGTCCTCGGGGCCACTCACCTTGGGCAGTACGAGGCCGTAGAGCCCGGGACGCGCCACCGCCCGCAGATCGTCGGCGCCCTGCCAGCCCCCCGCACGGTCCAGCGCGTTGATCCGTACGAGCAGCCGCATCGGACCGGGGGACGTGCTGACCGCCCGGTCGGTGGCTTCCCGCGCCACCGCCCGGTCGGTGGCCCCCCGTGCGGCCGCCCGGTCGACGGCCCCGGCCACGGCCTCCCGCGCCGCCGCCTTGCCTTCCTCCGGGACGGCGTCCTCCAGGTCGAGGATGGCCGCGTCGGCGCCCGCCGCCTCCGCCTTGGGCAGCCAGCCGGTCCGGCTGCCGGGCACGAAGAGCAGGGAGCGCAGCGGGATACGGGACGTGGTCGCGCCGTCAGATGACACCCTCGGCCTCCAGCGTCGCCAGCCGTCCGCCGTCGATGCCCAGCCACTCCCCGTAGACCAGCGCGTTGTCCGCGCCGAGCGCCGGGCCGGTGCGCCACACCGCGCCGGGGGAGCGGTGGAAGCGCGGGATCACCGACTGCATCCGCACCGGGCCGAGGTCGGGGTCGTCCACCGTGATGATGTCCTCGCGCTCGGCGTAGACCGGGTCGGCGACGATGTCGGCTGCGGTGAACACCCGCGAGGCCACCACTTCCGCGCGCTCGAACGCCGCGAGGCAATCGGCCGCCGGGCGCGCCGCCACCCACTCCCGCAGTGCCGCGTCCAGCCGCTCGCGCCCCGCGTGCTGCTGCTCCACGGTGGCGAACTCCTCCTCGGGCAGACCCAGCAGCCGCACCACATGGCGCACCGAGCGGATGGTGGCGGAGGTGACGGTGAGCCAGTCGCCGTCGGCGCTGCGGTAGGTGTTGATGACGGCGGCCGGGGCGACGGCCAGCTGGTTGCCCGCCCGCTCAGGCGCCGTACCCAGCTGGTCGTACGCGATGATCTGCCACTCCACCAGCCGGTACAGCGGCTCGAAAAGCGCCAGGTCGATCCACTCGCCGTCGAACGAGTCCGGATCGGTGTCACGGCGGTGCAGCGCGGCCAGCACCGCGAACGCGCCCATCAGCCCGGTGACCGCGTCGCCGTGCGAGAAGCCGGTGTGCACGGGCGGGCCTTCGGGGAAGCCGGTCAGATGGACCACCCCGCTGCGGGCCTCGCCCATCTTCCCGAAGCCGGGGGCGTCGGCCCGCGAGGAGGTGGCGCCGAACCCGGAGATCTGCAGCAGGATCGCGGTGGGATTCAGCGCGTGGACGGCCGCCCAGTCCAGGCCCCAGGCGCGCAGTCTGCCCGCCCGGAGGGTCACGATCACCACATCGGCCCAGGCGATCAGCTCCCGGGCGACCTCCCGGCCCTCCTCGTGGTGGAGATCCAGGGTCACCGAGCGCTTGTTGCGGCCCGCCACCTTGAACCACAGCGATACGCCGTCGCGCCGCGGGCCCATCGCCCGCGCCGCGTCACCGGAGCCCGGCGGCTCCACGTGGACGACGTCCGCGCCCTGGTCGGCGAGCATTCCCCCGGCGAGGGGGCCCGCCACCACATGCGCGAACTCCACCACCTTCAGCCCGGTGAGCTGTCCCTGCCCTGTACTGGTCTGGTCCTCCATGCGGTTCAGGCTGCGGGGCGGGGCGTATGCGCGTCCAGCAAGGAAGAAGGATCAATTCATGCGGATCTCGCAAGGATCGCCGGACGCCGCATGAGTCGGAACCCGCGCGAGTCGGACCCCGCACGACTCAGGCGCCGCGCCCGGGCATCTCACCGCTCCTCGCCCGCCTCCTCCCACGCCACCCCCGCGGGCAGGGCGTCCGCCGCGGAGCGGAACTCCTCCAGCTGGTCCAGGAAGCGGCGCGCCCCCGGCGGAAGCGTGCGGCGCGTCGGCAGGACGACATGCAGCCGGCGCTCCACCACCGGCCCCACCAGCGGGCGACACACCAGCCGGCCCGGCACCATCAGCGGATGGACCAGGGCGGGCAGCGCGGAGACGCCGAGCCCGGCCGCCACCAGACCGCCCACCGTGGCCACGTTCGACGCCTCGGCCGCAGGGTTCGCCTCCGTCCCGGCCTGGGCGAAGGCCGCATCGGTCATCCGGCGCACGCTGGAATCGGCGCCCACCGCGAGGAACGGCTCCCGGCCCAGCTCCTCCCAGGTCACCTCCGCCCGCTCGGCCAGCGGATGGTGCTCGGGGAGCACCGCGTCGAAACGGTCCCGCACCAGGGGCCGCAGAGCGATGCCCGGGGCGCGCCGGGCCACCGTACTGACCGCGAAGTCGGCGTCCCCGTCGACCACCCGGTCCAGCACCGAGCGCTCCAGCCCGTCCAGCAGCCGTACGGTCATCTCCGGCCGCCGGGCGCGGAAGGCGGAGATCACCGGCGGCAGCAGCACGGCCGCGACCGAGGGCAGCGTCGCCAGGGCCACCGCACCGCGCTCCCCGGCGCCGTAGCGCCCCAGCTGGGCCAGGCCCGCGCGGTGCGCGGAGAGGATCTGGTCGGCGATCCGCAGCGCCTCGGCGCCCGCCGGGGTGAGCCGCACATTGCGGGTGTCCCGCTCCAGCAGCCGCATCCCCAGCGTCCGCTCCAGATCGGCGACCGCACGGCTCAGCGACGACTGGGACACATGCAGTTCGGCGGCGGCCGCGGTGAAGCTCACGGCGCGCGCGACCGCCGCGTACGCGGTCAGCTGGCGCAGGGTGACGTCCATGGTCCGCGAGCGTAGGCGCGGCGGCCGGACAGGGGAACTGTTGCGCGAAACGCATGGATAGATCTGTGTTCGATGCTGGACGCGGATCTTTCCCCGCTCGGACACTCTTCGGCAGCACCCGACCGGACGAGGAAGCGAGCGGCCATGCTGGCAGCACTGGGGTTCTGCACGATCGGCGGCTTCCTGCTGCTCACCATGGCCAAGCGGGTCTCGGTGCTGGTGGCCCTCGTACTCATGCCCGTGGTCACCGCGGTCATCGGCGGCTACGGCGACGAGCTGGGCCCGATGGCGCTGGACGGGCTGTCCGAGGTCGCCCCGACCGGCATCATGATCGCCTTCGCGCTGCTCTACTTCAGCCTGATGATCGACGCGGGCCTCTTCGAACCGCTGATCCGCGGCATTCTCCGCGCCACCAGGAACGACCCGGTACGGATCACGGTCGGCACCGCCGCGCTGACCGTATGCGTCGGGCTCGACGGCGACGGCGCCTCCACCTTCCTCATCACCATCTCCGCGATGCTCCCCGTCTACCAGCGGCTCGGGATGAGCCGACTGGTGCTCGCCGGAGTGGTCGGCCTGGGCGCGGGCGTGATGAACATGATCCCGTGGGGCGGGCCGACGGCCCGCGCCGCGGCGGCCCTGGAGATCGACACCTCCGACATCATCACGCCGCTCCTGCCCGCCCTCGCCGCCGGTATCGCCTGGGTGCTGCTCGCCGCGTATCTCATCGGACGCCGTGAGCGGCGGCGGCTCGACGCGCTCGAGCCCGCGCCACGGGCCGAGGTGGCGGCCGGGGACGGCCCCGGCACACCCCGGGTCGCCGCACGCGCCGGTCTCGCGCTCACCCTCTTCAACCTGCTGCTGACCGTGGCCCTGGTGGTCTGCCTGGTGCTGGAGGCCATGCCGCTGCCCGTGCTCTTCGTCTTCGCCTTCGTCCTCGCGCTGCTGGTCAACCACCCCCGTTGGGAGGACCAGCAGGAGCTGCTGGAGAAGCACGGCAAGAGCGTGGCGCTCGTCATCACCATGATCTTCGCGGCCGGGGTGTTCACCGGCATCCTCGGCGGCACCGGGATGATAGGGAAGATGGCCGAGGCGCTGGTCGACATCATCCCCGACGGGCTCGGCGGCCATCTGCCGGTGCTGGTGGCCGTCACCAGCATGCCGCTGAGCCTCGTCCTCACCCCGGACGCCTACTACTTCGGGGTGCTGCCGGTGCTCGCCGGGACCGCCGACGCGTTCGGCACCGGCCACGCCGAGATCGCCCGCGCCGCGGTCCTCGGCCAGATGACCACCGGCTTCCCGCTGAGCCCGCTCACCGCCGCGACCTTCATCCTCCTCAGCATGAGCGGCGTCCAGCTCGGGGAGCACCAGCGCTTCCTCTTCCGCTGGGCGTTCGGAACGACGCTCGTGATGACCGCCGCGGCGCTGGCGACAGGCGCCGTGCCGCTCTGACGCCCGTGGCGACGGCCCTGTCCGGGGCGGCCCCTCAGCCCCCGGCCCGGGGCGGGCGGTGGGGTTCGATGACCGTGACCCCGCCCCTGCCCCCGGAGGCCATCGCGGACAGCGCCTCCGGGGCCGCGTCCAGCCCGATGACATCGGTGACCAGCAGATCCGGCCGCAGCGAACCGGCCTCGACCATCTCCATCATCGGGCCGTAGTCGTGCGCGGCCATGCCATGGCTGCCCAGTAGCCGCAGCTCCAGCGCGATGACCCGGTCCATCGGGATCATCGGGGTCCCGGCGGCCGGGGGCAGCAGTCCGACCTGCACATGGCGGCCGTGGCGGCGCAGGCTCTTGATGGACGCCGCGCAGGTCCGCGGGGAGCCCAGCGCGTCCAGCGAGACATGGGCGCCGCCGCCCGTCGCGTCCGCGACCGCCTCCGCCACCGAGCCCAGGGTGGACGCCACGTCCACGCACACGGCCGCGCCGAACCGTTCCGCCAGGGCCAGCGCCTCCGGCGAGATGTCCACCGCCGCCACCCGGGCCCCGGCCGCGGCGGCGATCATCACCGCGGACAGCCCCACCCCGCCGCAGCCGTGCACCGCGACCCACTCGCCCGGCGCCACCCGGCCCTGGGCGACGACGGCGCGGAAGGCGGTCGCGAAGCGGCAGCCCAGACCGGCGGCGGTGGTGAACGACAGCTCGTTGCGGATCCCGACCAGGTTCACATCGGCGTTCTCGATCGCCACGTACTCGGCGAACGAGCCCCAGTGGGTGAACCCCGGCTGGGTCTGCCGCTCGCACACCTGTTGGGCGCCCTCCGCACAGGCGGCGCAGCGCCCACAGGCGCAGACGAACGGCACGGTGACCCGCTGCCCCGGGCGCCAGTTGAGTACGTCGGGGCCGACCTCCTCGATCACCCCCGCCAGCTCATGGCCGGGGATGTGCGGCAGCCGGATGTCCGGGTCGTGCCCCATCCAGCCGTGCCAGTCGCTGCGGCACAGTCCGGTGGCCTCGACGCGGATCACCGCGCCGCGCGGGGAGGGAGCGGGGTCCTCGACGCTCCGGACCTCGGGCCGGCGCCCGAACTCGTCGAACAGCACAGCACGCATGGACACCGCTCCCTCGCTCGACCACATCCCCCATGACCCGTGTGTCCAGGCGGGCCATAGAACCTACACCACAACCGGCCGGTATCAGCCCTTGCGGAGGGCGCCCACCGAGGGCGGTTCGGCGCCCCGCCCGGTGCCCCACGACGACGGCTCGGTGGACAGCCGGTGGGCCAGCCGTCCGCCGTGGGCCACCTGGTCCCAGTCCAGCCAAGTCCGCGCCACATGACGCCCGTTGAGCGCGACACTCCGGACATACCGCTTGGCGTCGCTCGCGCCCGGCGCGGTGACCGTGAGGGTGCCGCCCTGCCGGGTGCCGTAGTGCCCGATACGGACCACGGCCGAGGAGAACTGCGGGCTGGACAGGGCGAGGAAGTCCCCGCCACTCATCGTCGGGTACAGGCCCAGCGAGGAGAAGACGTACCAGGCGGACATGGTGCCGAGGTCGTCATTGCCGGTCATCCCGTCCGGCCCGGTGGTGAACAGGGTCATCGCGGCCCGCACCACGGTCGCCGCCTTCGCGGGCGCGCCCGCCCACAGATACATGTACGGGGCGTGCAGATCGGGTTCGTTGTTGGGGTTGTAGGTGGGCTTGCCGTAGTAGTCGTAGGGGGCGGAGATCCAGTCCGCACGGGCGGTGCCCGCCGGATCGGTGAGCAGCTTGCCGTAGGCGAAGAAGTCGTCAAGGCGCTTCTCGGTCGCGCTCCGGCCGCCCATCAGCCGCACCAGCCCGGCCGGGTCCTGCGGCACCAGCCACTGGTACTGGTAGGCGCCGCCCTCGTGGAACTGCCGGCCCGCCTCCACCGGGTCGTACGGCGTCACCCACGCGCCGTCGGCCGTGCGCGGCCGGAACTGCCCGATCGAGGCGTCCCACAGCGTGCGGTACGTCTGCCCGCGCCCGGCGAACATCCGGGCGTCGGCGCGGTGTCCGAGCCCGCGCGCCATCAGGGCGAGCGCGGAGTCCGCGGCGGAGTACTCCAGGGTGGCCGAGGCGGGGTGGACACAGTCGTTGTCGCCGCCCTTGTCGGCGCAGTCGGTGCCGAGCTCCAGCCCCGAGGGGACGTAGCCCAGCTCGCGGTAGTAGTCCACTCCGGAGCGGCCGTTGTAGGGCGAGTCGGCGGGCGGGGTGCTGGTGGCGTTCTTCTTCAGCAGCGCGTACGCCTCGTCCTCGTGCCCGGCCAGCAGGCCCTTGGACCACGCCTCGACGAGGAAGGGGGTCACCGGGTCACCCGTCATGATGTTGGTCTCGCTGTTGGCCAGCGCCCAGCGCGGCAGCCAGCCGCCGTCCCGGCCGATGGCGACCACCGAGAGCGCGACATCGCGGGCCACCCCAGGCTCCACCAGCTCCAGCAGCTGGTTCTGCGGCCGGTAGGTGTCCCACAGCGAGAAGTTCTGGTACGGGGTGTAGCCGGAGGCGGTGTGGGTCGCGCCGTCGAAACCGGTGTAGCGGCCGTCCACGTCGCCCGCCACATTGGGGTGCAGCTGGGCGTGGTACAGCGCGGTGTAGAACGCCCGCTGCCGCTCCTCGGTGCCGCCGCCGACCCGGATCGCCTCCAGCTTCTTCCGCCAGGTGTCGTGGAGTGCGGTGCGGGTGGCGTCGAAGTCGTAGGAGTCCCCGGTCTCCGCCGCGAGGTTCTTCCGCGCGCCCTCGGGGCCGGTGTACGACAGCCCGACCTTGACCACCACGTCCCGGTCCCGGCTCGCGTCGAAGGTGGCCCAGGCGCCGTTGCCGCCCTCTCCGGCGGCCTCGCGGGAACCGGGGGTGGGGGTGGTGCCGCGCCAGGTGCCGTACGAGGCGAAGGGGCGGTCGAAGGTGGCGGTGAAGTAGACGGTGTGCCGGTCCTTCCCGGCGCAGAAGTTCCCGGCCTCCACCGTGCCCTCGACGGTACGGTCGCCGACCACGCGGACCCCGGAGCCGAAGACCTTCTGATTGGCCTTGCCGGTGTTGAACAGCACATTGGCCGCGCCGGTGGCCGGGAAGGTGTAGCGCTGCCAGCCGGTGCGCTGAGTGGCGGTCAGCTCGGCGTCGATGCCGTAGGACTTCAGCCCCACCCGGTAGTAGCCCGGGGTGGCCTCCTCGTCGTCATGGCTGTAGGTGGAGCGGTAGTGGTCCGGGTCGACATCGCTGACCGCGCCGGTCGTCGGCATGATGGGCAGCTCGCCCGCCACTCCGCAGCCCACCCCGGACAGATGGGTCTGGCTGAAGCCGTGGATGGCGTTCTGGTCGTAGTCGTAGCCGCCCTGGCCGCCGGTGTCCGGGCTGACCTGGACCATGCCGAACGGGGCGCTCGCACCGGGGAAGGTGTTGCCGAAGTTCTCGGTGCCCACGAAGGGATGGACCAGCGAGGTGGGGTCGGCCGGAGGGGCTGCGGCCGAGGCGGCGGCCACCGCGCCGGGCGGCCCCAGCAGACCGCTGCCCAGCAGCGCCGCCGCCATCACGCCCGCGACCGTGCCCGCAGCGCGCGCCCGGATTCCACCGATCAGCGACCGCATGGGACCCACCTCCGTCTGACAACGTTGTCCACCAGGGTCGCGAAACTTTGGCACGGGGGCTGGGTGGTGTCAATGGCCCGTGCACGGGCGGCCCGTGGCCGGGCAGGTCCCATGGCACCGCGTGCGCGCGGGCGCTGGCCGCGCGGGGCGGGCAGGTACCGCGGCCCCGGTGCCCGAGAGCGGTGGGCGCGTCACCGCGCTATCGCTTGTCGCGTTGTCCGTTGGCGAGTTGACGGGACGTCTCGCTGGCGCTCGCGCCGCGCTGGGCCCGCTCGGCGATGCTCGGGAACAGGCCGCCGATGGCGCTGCCCAGGCGCAGCTCCAGCGGTGCCACGTTCACCTCGGCCCGGTTCCGCTCGATCGCCCGGATCGTCGCGGCGGCCACCCGCCGGGAGGGGACCGTGCGGACCCCGGTGGGGAGGGACGACCCCGCGTCGGCGAACATCCCGGCGTCACCCACGAATCCGGGCTGCACCAGCGAGACCCCGACCCCCGTGCCGTGCAGGTCCTGCCGCAGCCCGAGGGCGAAGCCGCGCAGCCCGAACTTGGCGGCGTTGTAGAGCGCCGCACCGGGGGAGGCCGTACGGCCCGACAGCGAGCCGATCATCACCAGGTGGCCGGAGCCCGCCTCCACCATGCGCGGGACCATCAGCCGGGACATCAGGATCGGCACGCGCAGGTTGACATCGAGGGCGCGGTCCAGCTCCTCGGGCCGGTAGTCCAGGACCGGGCCGCTGGCGGGCAGCGCGGCGTTGGCGATGAGGATCCGGGCGTCCGCCGCCTCCTCGACGAGCCGTTCCACATCGGACCGTTCGGCCAGATCGGCGACGATCGCCCGGCCGCCCAGCCGCTCGGCCAGCGGCCGCAGCACCTCCGCACGGCGTCCGGTGAGCAGCAGCTTGGCACCCTTGGCCGCGAACGCGCTGGCCAGGGTCTGGCCGATGCCGCCGGTGGCCCCGGTGAGCAGGACGGTCGTGCCGGCGATCCGCATGCGATCTCCTCCGGTTACGGTCGAGTACGTTCCGGGCACGGTACTTCGTATCCGCCCCGCGCCGGGCACGGACCCCGATCCGCCGCGCACGCGGCCCCTCGGCTGCTGGGCATCAGGCGCCCCCGCCCGTCCGGGCGCGCGCCTCGGCGTCCCGGTCGGCTGTGGCGCTGAGCGGTCCGGTCGCGGGACGGGGGCCGTGAAGTGGGCCTTGGCAGCTGAGCCCCTACTCGCGGGGGCGGCTGCCCGTTGCCCTCCCGGCCGAGGGCTGGCAGGCCGCTCAGGTGGGCCTCGGGGCCGGGGTGCCCAAACCGTAGACGCGGCGGGCGTTGTCCGCGGCCAGCAGGGCGGCCACCCGGCGGGCGTCGCGGCGGGACCAGGCGCCCTCCGCCACCCAGTGGGTCAGCAGTCCGGTCAGCGCCTCCCGGAAGAGCCGCGCCCCCACCACATACAGTTCGGGCAGACCGTAGGCGTCGGTCGAGAAGAGCACCTTGCCGAACGGGGCGAGCTCCAGCATCTCGGCGAGTACGGCCCCGGCCCGTGCCCCGGTGTGCGACAGGGCCAGCCCCACATCGGCGTACACATGCGGGAAGACGGCGGCCAGATAGGCGGCGCCGCGGTGGTACGGATAGCCGTGCAGCAGGATCAGCGTGCAGCCCGTGGGGCGCACCGCGCGGATGAAGTCGGTGAGGGCGAGCGGATCGCAGCGGTCCAGCCGCAGATCGGGATCGCCGAACCCGGTGTGCAGTTGCAGCGGCAGCCCGGTGTACGCCGCCGACCACAGCAGATGGCGCAGCAGCACCGGATCGCTGACCCGGGCGGCGGCGGTGCCGCCCTGGGCGCGCCGGGCGAGCCAGTGTGCGGCGGCGGTGTGGACGGCGCCTGGGCCCGGCGGATCGGGCTCGAAGTCCAGGCCGTAGCGGTAGGCGGCCACCGATTTGAAACCGGCCGCCGTACGGGCCGCCTCCCGGATCCCGTCCGCCACCCCCGCCAGGAAGTCGTCGGCGGTCAGCGAGGTGTCCGCGATCCGCTCCGCCAGCTGCTCGAGACGGACGATCTCATGCGCCGTGCCGCCCGCCGCGAGGGCCAGCTCCTGAGGGGTGGTCAGATTGCCCGGCAGCCCGGTGTCCACCAGGAACTCGCCGATCCCGGCGGCGCCCAGCAGCCGCCGGGTCACCTCCCGCGCGCCCAGTTCGCGCCGCCGGGCGAGGTAGGGAGCGGGCGGGCAGCGCGGTTCGAGGTCGAGCAGCGGCGGACACCAGCGGCGCACCGCGAACCCCAGCTGGCTGTCGAAGAAGGTGGTGCCGAGCGCGGCGGGCGCGTCGGATTCGGTCAGGAACGCCTCGAACGCGGCCGGGCCCAGCTCGGAGCGGGCCACCCCGTGGCAGTGGTGGTCCACCAGGGGCGGCAGCGGCGGCTCGGTCGGATCCGTCTGCTCGGCGGACGACATCGTTCAGTACCGCCTCCGGGTCGCGATCGCGATCTCGCGCGGGGACGCCTTCTCGAACAGGGCGGACTCCGCCCGGCGCACCGCGGCGATGGACTCGAAGAGCGGATCGCCCAGCGCCTCGCGCAGTACGGTCGAGTCCTCGAAGTGCTCGAGCGCCGTCAGCAGCGAGGTGGGCAGCCGCCGCTCGCGTCCCTCGACGGCCGGGTCCCCGGAGACGGGTGCGGGCAGGGAGAGCCCGGAGTCCATCCCGCCGAGGCCCGCGGCGATGACCGCGCCCGCCACCAAGTAGGGGTTGGCCGCCGGGTCGAAGGACTTGACCTCGGCGTTGGCGGCGGCCGGGTCGTCCGGCGCGCCGGTGATGAACCGCACCGCGGCCTCCCGGTTCTCCAGGCCCCAGCACTGGTACGCCCCGGCCCAGCGGGAGGGCTCGAGCCGCAGGTAGCTCGCGGGGGTGGGGGCGCCGATGGCGAGCAGGGCGGGCAGCTCCCGCAGCACCCCGGCGAGGAACGCCTCGGCCGTCGCGGTCATGCCGTGGGGCCCGTCGCCCTCCCGGCACAGATTGCGGCCCCCCTGCCACAGGCTCAGATGGAGATGGGCGCCGTTGCCCACCCCGTCCGGGTCCACCACCGGGCCGAACATCGGGTTGAGCCCGGCGCGCCCGGAGCACGCCCGGATCGTCTCCCGCACCAGTACGGCCAGATCGGCGGCGCCGACCGGGTCGGCGGGGGCCAGGGACACCTCGAACTGCCCGGGGGAGTACTCGGGGTGGAGCTGGTGCACCTCGGCCCGCTGCGCGTCCAGCGCGCCGAGCAGGTCGGCGAGGTAGTCGGTGAGGTCGACCACCCGCGCCATGCCGTACGCGGGGCCCGCGGTGGGGTACCGCGGCGGGTCCTGGTCCGGGTCGCCCGTGGTGACGACCCACTCGGTCTCGAACCCCATGCGCACGGTCAGCCCCCGCTCCCGCGCCCGCTCGGCCATCCGCCGGGCGAACCGCCGCTGGCAGACGGGGTGCTCCAGGCCCCGCTGGTCGTACCGGTCGACCGGGGCCCAGGCCCAGCCGGGCTGCGCGGCCAGCGGGGTGAGCCGGTCCAGATCGGGGAGGAGCCGCAGATCCCCGTCCGGGCCGCCGACGTGGCGGCTGGCGGTCATGGAGTCGTCCACGAGATAGACGTCGAAGACGGGGGACATCCCGACCCCGCGCCGCGCGGCATGGGGCAGCCGCGCGGTGGGCACGGACTTCACCCGAGTCAGACCCGCGTTGTCCACCCAGGTCAGCGCGATGGCCCGGACGCCGTTCGCGGTGAGCCGTTCGGCCTCCTGCCGGGCCCGTGCGTATGTCTGCTCGCGATCCCCGGTCCCCATGGGCGCCTCCTCAGCCATGTCCTGTAGGCCGAGACTATTGCCTGTGGGCGGTCTTTTGGTGACGGGTTGTCCCGATCGCATACGGGGTGTGACGGTGGCTTATGCCGTTCGGAGGTTGACACGGCCGGCCGCGCCCGCGGGGGCGCTACTCCAACTCGACCTGGAACACCTTGTCCGCCCCGTCCGGCTCCCCGCCGTTGTTGTCCGCGTTCGTCGTGGACAGCCACAGCGTGTTCTTGCCGGGCACGGTCTCCACGGTGCGCAGCCGCCCGTAGGAGCTGGTGTAGTACGCCTCCGGGGTGCCCGCGCTCGTCCCGTCCACCGGGATCCGCCACAGCCGCTCACCGCGCAGTGCCGCCAAGTACATCGCGCCGTCGGCGTAGGTGACCCCGCTGGGCGAGGCGTCGCCGGTCGGCCACTGGCGCTTGGGGCCGGTCATCCCCGCGGTGGAGCACTCGCCCTCGCAGATCGGCCAGCCGTAGTTCTTGCCCGGTTCGATCAGGTTGAGCTCGTCGTACTGGTTGTTGCCGAACTCGGCCTCCCACAGCCGGCCCTGCGGGTCCCAGGTGATGCCCTGCGGATTGCGGTGGCCGTAGGAGTAGACGAGGGTGCCGAACGGATTGCCGGGGGCCGGTTCGCCGTCCGTGGTCATCCGGAGGATCTTCCCGTTGAGGGAGTTCTTGTCCTGGGCGAGATCGGGCGTCTGGGCCTCCCCGGTGGTGGCGTAGAGATAGCCGTCCGGGCCGAACTTGAGGCGTCCGCCGTTGTGGTACGTGTTCTTCTTGATGCCGGTGACGAGCGCCTTGTAGCCGCCGAGCGAGGAGCCGTCGTAGGTCATCCGGGCGATCCGGTTGCCGTCGGACGCGGTGTGCATCAGATAGATGGCGTGGTCGGTGTTCCAGTCCGGGGAGACCGCGATGCCCAGCAGTCCGCCCTCACCATCCGTGGTCACCACATTGGGCACCGTGCCGATCTCGGTCCTGGTGCCCGACTGGGTGAGCTCGTACAGCTTGAACGAGTCGCGCTCGGTGATCAGCGCCGAGCCGTCGGGCAGCCAGCTGAGCCCCCAGGGGATGGTCCAGCCGGACGAGACGGTCGTGATGTCCGAGGGAACCGAATCGGCCCGGCCGGGGGCGGCGGTTCCGGTCCCGGCCGTCCCGATCAGCAGTCCGGCGGCGAGTGCGGTGGCGGCCGCCAGGGCGGCGGTGTTCCGGTACCTCTTCATCGCGTTCTCCTGTCTGATCCCCGTTCAGATGCGGGGAACTGTAAGGAAGGTTTCCTAATGCGTCAACAGTTGCGACAGGAGGAGCCAGTGCGCCGCGGAGGGCAGGAGCCGGAGGGCGGGGCCGGGCGCGGTTTGGCGCATACGCCCCCGCTTCCGTAAAGTTTCGCCGTTGTCCAGGGGGAACAGACGAACCAAGAAAGCGGCAGCGGCGATGACGGTGACTGACGAAGGCCGGGCCGAGCACGCCCCGGCCGAGGAGCCGGGCATCGACCCGGAGCGGCTGGCGACCTGTCTGAGCGTCCTCGCGGAACTCGACCGGCTGCCGGTCGACCACCCCGACGCGATCATGGTCCGCCGGGCCACCTCGGGGATCTACCGCAGTGTGAAGCAGCGCAGGCGCCAGGAACGGCGGGCCGCGAAGACCGCGAACGACAGGGCGGTGACCGAGGCCACCGCCACCGGCGCCGCCGACCGGATCGACGACGAGACGCTGGGCCGCGCGCTCACCAGCTCCGTCACCACGGAGATCGCGGGCATCCTGGAGCGCCCGCGCTCCTGCTACGTCTGCAAGACCCGGTATGTCGAGGTCGACGCCTTCTACCACCAGCTGTGCCGCGGCTGCGCCGCCGAGAACCGGGCCCGCCGCGACGCCCGCACCGACCTCACCGGGCGCCGTGCCCTGCTCACCGGCGGCCGGGCGAAGATCGGCATGTATATCGCGCTGCGGCTGCTGCGCGACGGCGCGCACACCACCGTCACCACCCGCTTCCCGGCCGACGCCATCCGCCGCTTCAAGGCCATGCCGGACAGCGGGGAGTGGCTGCACCGGCTCAAGGTCGTCGGCATCGATCTGCGCGACCCCGCCCAGGTGATCGCGCTGGCCGACGCGGTGAGTGCCGCGGGCCCGCTGGACATACTGATCAACAACGCCGCCCAGACCGTCCGCCGCACCCCCCAGGCGTACGCGGAGCTGATAACGGGCGAGTCGGCGCCGCTCCCCACCGGGGAGCTCCCCGAGACCGTGGTACTCGGCGCCTTCGGCAGCGGCGCCCAGGCGGCCCTCCCTGCGCCCCGCGCGCCCCGGGACGGCGCCCTCACCCCGCAGGACCTCACCGCGCTGGCCCTCACCAGCGGCTCCGCCTCACCGGCCCGGATCGAGGCCGGGACCGCGATCGACGCCGGCGGTCTGGTGCCGGACCTGGACCCGAGCAACACCTGGGTGCAGCGGGTCCACGAGGTGGACCCGATCGAGATGCTCGAGGTCCAGCTGTGCAATGAGACGGCGCCGTTCATCCTGGTGAGCCGGTTGCGCCCGGCGATGGCCGCCTCGCCCGCCCGGCGCAAGTACGTGGTCAACGTCTCCGCGATGGAGGGCAAGTTCGGCCGGGGCTACAAGGGCGCGGGCCATCCGCACACCAATATGGCCAAGGCCGCGCTGAACATGCTGACCCGCACCAGCGCACGCGAGATGTTCGAGTCCGACGCCATCCTGATGACGAGCGTCGACACCGGATGGATCACCGACGAGCGCCCGCACCCGGAGAAGACACGGCTGGCCGCCGAGGGCTTCCACGCCCCCCTCGACCTGGTGGACGGCGCGGCGCGGGTCTACGACCCGATCGTCCGGGGCGAGCGCGGCGAGGACCTGTTCGGCTGCTTCCTGAAGGACTACGCCCCGACGTCCTGGTAGCGCCGCGCCCCGCTCGGTATGCGGCTCACGCGCTCGCCTCGTGGCCCGTCGCCGGGGTGCGGCGGGCGGGCGCGAGGCCGAAGCGGCGGGCCAGCCGCCGCAGGCGGGCGCGGGCGGCGGTGCGGTAGCGCTCCCAGAGGCGGGCGGACCGGCTCGCCCGCAGCTCCTCGAAGAGCTGGTCGTAGCGCCGGGCGATCGGCTCGGGGTCATAGATCCGGGAGTGCTCCAGGGCGGCCACGCCCATCGCCCGCCGGGCCGGGACATCGCCCATCAGCTCCATCAGGGCCCTCGCCAGGGCGTGCTTGTCCCCGGTGGGAACGAGCCGTCCGGTGACCCCGTCCTTGATGATCTCGGCGGGCCCGAGCGGGCAGTCGGTGCTCACCACCGGCACCCCGCACCGCATGGCCTCCACGATCGTCATCCCGAACGACTCGGCGTCCGAGGCGACCGCGACCAGCGACGCCTTGGCGAACTCCGCCTCGATGGGGGAGCGGGACCCCATCAGCTGCGCGTTCCCGGACAGTCCCAGCCGCTCGATCCGCTCCCTGAGCCGCTCCTTCTCCGCGCCCCCGCCGTAGATCCGCAGCCGCCAGGCCGGGAACTTCACCGATATCTCCGCGAAGGCGTCGATCAGCAGGTCGAAGCGCTTGCCGCGGACCAGCCGCCCGGCCGCCGCGATCACCGGCTCGGTGCCCTCGGAGGGGGCGACATCGGGCTCGGGGACGCTGTTGGGTATCGCCAGCGTCCGCACCCCCGGCATCGGCATCTTCCTGCGGTAGACCGCGGCGTCCGCCTCCGTCGTGGTGACCACGGCGTCCAGCGCCCGGTAGAACGGGGCCAGTTCCGCCCGCAGCTTCTTGCCGTGCGCCTCGTACCGCAGGTGCTCCTGGGCGATGCGCAGGGCACGGCGCGGGGCGAAGCGGGAGATGTAGACATTCACCCCCGGCCGGGTGCCGACGACCACATCGGCGTCGCAGCCGCGCAGATACTCCGCGGCCCGCGTGTCCATCAGCCGGCTGTACTGGTTGATCCGCTTCTCGGCGGCCGGGAAGTCCCGGCTGGCCTCGGAGAACAGCGGGTCCTTCGCGTCCGCGCTCTCCGGACGCGTGTCCACCAGGGGGACCAGCCGCACTCTCGGGTCGAGGGCGAAGCGCGGCGTCTCGCGGTGCCGCATCATCGAGACGATCTCGACCTCATGGCGGTCGGCGAGCGCCGTCGCGAGGTTCATGGTCGTCCGGATCGTTCCGCCGATCCCGTAGGCGTTGTGCAGCAGGAATGCGATCTTCATGCGGTGTTTTCTCCGGCCGGGGGCGTCCCCGGGGCGAGTTTCCCCCGGAAGCTCTTCGACACCCTGTCGAGGTCCGGTAAGCCCACCGCGTGAAGAAGGTGAGAGCGGGGTAAGAAGCACCGCTCAGGACCCCCGCCCCCCGGCGGGCGCCGCCGTGACCTTGGCAGACTCGGGGGGTGACCAACACCGTGCTGCTCGCCGAGGACGACCGTGCCATCCGCCAGGCGCTGGAACGCGCCCTGACCCTGGAGGGGTACCGCGTCACCGCCGTACCCGACGGGATCGAGGCGCTGGCGGCCATCCACCGCGAGCGCCCGGACGTGATCGTGCTGGACGTGATGATGCCGGGCGTGGACGGGCTCCAGGTGTGCCGGGTGCTGCGTGCCGAGGGGGACCGCACCCCCATCCTCATGCTCACCGCGCGGGTCGAGACCGCCGACCGGATCGAGGGCCTGGACGCCGGCGCGGACGACTATGTGGCCAAGCCCTTCGAGGTCGAGGAGGTCTTCGCCCGGCTGCGCGCGCTGCTGCGCCGCGCCGCCCCCGCCGAACCGGCCGCGCCGGAGGACACCGCCATCGACGGGGTGCTGGAGGTCGCCGATCTGCGCCTGGACTCCTCGGCCCGGCGGGTCTGGCGCGGCGGCACGGAGCTGGAGCTGACCCGCACCGAATTCGACCTGCTGGAGCTGCTGGCCCGCAACGCGGGCATCGTCCTGGACCACACCACCATCTACGCCCGCATCTGGGGCTATGACTTCGGCCCCGGCTCCAAGAACCTCGCCGTCTACATCGGCTATCTGCGCCGCAAGGTCGATCCGGAGGGGCGCGCCCCGCTGATCCACACGGTGCGCGGGGTCGGATACTCCCTGCGGGAGGAGTGATGGTGCGGAACCTCCCGATCCGCCGTGGCCGCCCCAGTCTGCGGACCACCTTCGCGCTCTCGTTCTCGGCGGCGGCCACCGTGGTCACCCTCCTGGTCGGCGGGCTCAGCTATGACGCGGCGGCGGGGCTGGTGCGGGTGGACCAGCAGACGGCGTTCGACGACGTCATCAGCGATCTGCGCGGCGAGGTCCGCAGCGAGAAGGTGGTCCTGCGGCAGTACCCCTCGGAGTCCGCCGTGCCCGTCCCGTACGACCTGCGGGACGATCTGCGCCGGATCAGCCGGATGGACGTCCAGGTGATCAACGGCCGGGGCACGGTCTTGGACGCGGGCAAGCCCCCGCTGCCGGTGGCCGGGGACGACCGGACGACCGCCGCCTCCCGCACCCCGGGCGCCGTCGTACGGCGCGAGATCGGCATCGGCGGGGAGCAGTACCGGATGGCCACGGTCGCCATGGGCGACGGCACCGGCGCGATCCAGGTGGCCCAGCAGGTCAGCGACACCGAGGATCTGCTGCGGGAGCTCCAGAAGCGCACCGCGCTGTTCGTGGTCGCCGTCATCCTGGCCGCCGGGCTGGCCGGCTGGTGGCTGGCCGGGCGGATCACCCGGCGGCTGGTCCGGCTGACCCGGGTCGCCGAGAGCGTGGCCGCCACCGGCCGGATGGAGGTGGCGGTGCCGGTCGCCGGGGACGACGAGGTGGGCCGCCTCGGGCGGGCCTTCGACGGCATGCTCGGACAGCTCGCGCGCTCCAAGGACGACCAGCGGCGGCTGGTCCAGGACGCCGGGCACGAGCTGCGCACCCCGCTCACCTCGCTGCGCACCAACATCTCCCTGCTGCGCCGCTTCGAGGAGCTGCCGGGGCCCGCGCGCGAGGACCTGCTGGCCGATCTGGCGGGGGAGACCCGGGAGCTGACCGATCTCGTCAACGAACTGGTGGACCTGGCGGCCGGGCAGCGGGACGACGAACCCCGTACGGAGGTCTCGCTGGCGGAGGTCGCCACCACCGCCGTGACCCTCGCCCGGCGCCGGACCGGCCGCGAGATCACCGTACGGGCCGAGGGCGACACCCGGCTGACGGGCCACCCGGGCACCCTGCAGCGCGCGGTCTCCAATCTGGTGGAGAACGCCGCCAAGTTCGACCAGGGCGGCACCGAACCCGTCGAGGTGGTGGTCAAGGGCCGCCGGGTGGAGGTCCTTGACCGGGGCCCGGGTATCGCCGAGGAGGACCGCGAGCGGGTCTTCGACCGCTTCTACCGTGCGCCGGGCGCCCGCAGCCTGCCCGGCTCCGGGCTGGGTCTGGCCATCGTGCGCGAGGTCGCCCTCGCCCACGGCGGCACCGTCTTCGCCCGGCCGCGCCCGGGCGGAGGCGCGGTACTGGGCTTCACGGTCGCCGACACCACGGATGCGCCGTAACACCGCGCCACGAGGTCCCGGCTGCCATGGGTGCCGCTGCGGCTACGGGGGCGCCCGGGGGTTCTTTCCCCTACCCGCCCCTTCCCGATACCAGGGGCTCCGCCCCTGGACCCCGGGGCCCGACGCGTCGACCGCCGCCGCCGTGGAGACCTGCGCGGGGCGCCGACGCAGCGGACGGCCGGGCCGTCCGCCCCCGAGATGGGGCGGAGCCCAGCACGCGGCGGAGCCGCATGTCCGCCGCAGGCGTTACGACTTGCGGGCCACTCCCGCCCACATGTTGATGTCCGCGCTGCGGATGTCCTCCGGCCGGTCCCCCGGCTCCGGATTCCAGTGGTGGGGCTCCGACACACCCGGCTCGATCAGTTCCATACCGTCGAAGAAGGCCCCGACCTCGCGCTGGGAGCGGGTGGTGAAGGAGATCCCGCTCTCCTTGTAGACCCGGATGACGTTCCGCCAGGTCTCCTCGGAGAAGTCATGCGTGGAGTGGGTCAGCATCAGATAGCTGCCCGGCACCAGCGGCGCCATCAGCTCGCGGATGATCTCGTACGGCTTGTCCTCCTCCGGAATGAAGTGGAAGAGCGCGTTCACGGAGATCGCCACCGGCTGGTCCAGGTCCAGCGTCTCATGCAGCTCGGGGGCGTTCATGATCCGCTGGGGATCGCGCACATCCGACTGCACATAGGCCGTACGGCCCTCGGGGGTGCCGACGAGCAGCGCCTGGGCATAGGCCAGCACGATGGGGTCGTAGTCGGTGTAGACCACCCGGGCGTCCGGGGTGACCGACTGGGCCACCTGGTGGAGGTTGGGCTCGGTGGGTATGCCGGTGCCGATGTCCAGGAACTGCCGGACCCCGGCCTCCCGGGCCAGCCAGCGGGTGGCGCGGTGGATGAAGGCCCGGTTGACGGTGGCGTTGAGCCGGACCGTCGGATAGACCTCCAATACCCGCCCGGCGGCTTCCGCGTCGACCTCGTAGTGGTCCTTGCCGTTGAGGTAGAAGTCGTACATCCGAGCCGGGTGCGGCTTGGTGGTGTCGATCTGGTCAGGGGCGAGCCCGTTGTCGGTCACGCGGCCCTCCGTTCCGGTGCGGAACCCGCCGAGGTGGTCAGGTTTTCTGGGCGTGTGAGCAGGAAATCCGCGGCGCCGGCCTTGGCGCCCTGGATGAACTTCTCGATTTCGTGGTGGGTGTAGATCAGGGCGGGGCCCTCCGGATCGGTCGACTGACGCAGGGCCACCCGCCCGTCGTTCAGCCGCATGACCTCCAGGCACGCGCCCCCGTTGGGTCCGCTCCAGGGCTTGGCCCAGCCTTCGGTTCCCAGATGTTTGGCGGGCATGCCGTTGTACACATGTTCCTGATCCACAGTCAGAGCTCCTTGCGAATCCCACGGAGAAAGTTCTCCGTCCGCCGCGCCGGTGTGGCCTGGGTGCCCATGCGGTCCAGGGCTTCCAGATAGGCGACCACATCGGAACGTTGGTCGAGATAGCCGGCGCCGGTCAGGCCCTCGGCATAGACGATGTCCGGCAGTTCCGGGATCTGGAACCGGAAGAGCTGGAAGGGTCCGCCCATACCCGGATGAGGGCCGGCGGAGAACGGCACCACCTGAAGGGTGATGTTCGGTCGTTGCACCGCCTCGATCAGACGGTCGACCTGGGCGCGCATCACCGCGGGACCGCCGATGGACAGACGGAGCACCGTCTCGTCCATCACGACCCACAGATGCGGTGCGTCCGGGCGGGTGAGCAGCTCCTGGCGCTCCATCCGCAGCGCCACGCGGCGCTCGAGCTCCCGGTCGGACCCGTGCGGGAAGCCGATGGAGAGCAGCGCGCGGGCGTAGTCCTCGGTCTGCAGCAGTCCGGGTATGAAGTGCGGCTCATAGGCGCGGATCCGACTGGCCGCGCCCTCGAGGCTCACATAGAGGCTGAACCAGTCCGGCAGCACATCGCGGAACCGGTGCCACCAGCCGGGCCGGTTGGCCTCCTCGGCGAGTGAGAGGAAGGAGTCGATCTCCTGCTGCTCGGCGCCGTAGGTCTGCAGCAGCTTCTCCACATAGGGGAGTTTCAGGCCGACTTCGGCCTTCTCCATCCTGCGCACCGTGGTCTGGTTGACGTGCAGCGCCCTGGCAGCCTGGTCGTAATTGACGCCGGCTTTTTCGCGAAGGTCCCTCAGCCGCATGCCGAGGACCATCTGCCCGACGGTCGGGGCAGATCGCGCTTCACCCACGTCGTACCTCCTGGGACGGTCTTGTCAGGATCAGTGTGCCATGTACGAGGTGGGGGCAACAGAGTGCTCTAGCTATTCTGCATTTTGCAGATCGCGCCTTGCCAACTGATGCTCGCAGCCACGATAGTGACGGGTGTGACCAGTCCAACGTGGCTGCTGTGTCGCGCAGTTGCGGCATTCACGTACGGCACTCACGCCCCCACAGGTAGGACGGACGGAAGGCTCATGGCCGTGGCATTGCGTCAGCGCTCGACGATGGCCCACCACCCGAGCTCCGGGAGCGTTGACTCCGCCCTGTGTCAGGAGAGGTTCCAGCTGCCCGCCAGAGGCGCCTCGGTCGCGATCGCCCGGCACCGGGTGCGGTCCCGGGCGCCCGAGTGGGGCTTCACGGAGGATCTCTGCGAGGCCGCGGAACTGGTGATGTCCGAGCTGTTCACCAATGCCCTGGTGCACACCGGGAGCGAGCAGATCCTCTGTCTGCTGCGCGCCCATGAGCGGCGGATGCTCTATGTCGAGGTCGCCGACCAGGGCGGCGGACCGGCGGTCCCCACACCGCGGGAGGCCGGTCTGGAGGATGAGTGCGGACGCGGACTCGCGCTGGTCCGCGCCCTGGCCGACGCGTGGGGGGACCGGCCGGGCGGTAACGGCGGACGGGTGGTCTGGGCCCAGATGGGCGTGGCCGCGGGCCGCTGACGCCGGGACCGGTCCCCCGGCCCGTCACACCGCCGTTGTCCGCTGCTTCCCCGGGGCGGCCGGGCCATCGGCGCCGCTCCGGGAGAGGGCGGTGTCCCGGGTCTCCCGCATGGTGAGGTAGACGATGAGCGAGACCGCGGCACACGCCGAGACGTACCAGTAGTACCCGGACTCCACACCGCCCTTCTTGAACCACAGCGCCACGTACTCGGCGGTGCCGCCGAACAGCGCGTTGGCCAGCGCGTACGGCAGGGCCACCCCGAGCGCCCGGACATGGGTGGGAAACAGCTCCGCCTTCACCACGGCGTTGATCGAGGTGTAGCCGGTGACGATGACCAGCGCCGCGAGCGAGAGCAGCAGCGCCCCGGCGAAGCTGTCGGCGTGCGAGAGCGCGGTCATGATGGGGACGGTGCCGAGCATCGAGCCGATGCCGAAGGTGATCAGCAGCGGTCGGCGCCCGATCCGGTCCGAGAGCGATCCGGCCAGCGGCTGCAACAGCATGAACAGGAACAGGGCGCAGAAGCTCACCAGCGAGGCGTCGGACTTGCTCATCCCGGCCGTGTTCGACAGGTACTTGGTGAGATAGGTGGTGTACGTGTAGTACGCGACCGTGCCGCCCATGGTCAGCGCGATGACCAGCGCCGCCTCCTTGCGGTGGCGCAGCAGCTCGGCGATCGTCCCCCGCTTCTGGTCCTGGCGGGCGTCCTCCTCCGCGTAGACCTCGGTCTCCAGCAGATTGCGCCGCAGCCAGAAGACCACGGCCGCGCCCACGGCGCCGACGACGAACGGGATGCGCCAGCCGTAGGAGTGCAGCGCGTCATCGGACATGGTGTGCTGCAGCAGGATCTGCAGACCGAGACCGATCAGCTGACCCATCGTCATCGACACGTACTGGAAGCTGGAGACGAAGCCGCGGCCACCGGGCCGGGACGCCTCGGTGAGATAGGTGGCGCTGGCCGCGTACTCACCGCCCACCGACAGGCCCTGCAGCAGCCGCGCCACCAGCAGTACGAACGCGCCGAAGTAGCCGACCTGGTCATAGGTCGGGGCGATGGCGATGAGCAGCGCGCTGGCCGACATCAGCGTCACCGTCAGGGTGAGCGCCGCCTTGCGGCCGCGCCGGTCCGCGAACCGGCCCAGCAGCCAGCCGCCCACGGGACGCATGAAGAAGCCCACCGCGAAGATCCCGGCGGTGTTGAGGAGCTGTGCCGTGTCGTTGCCCTTGGGGAAGAAGGCTCCGGCGAAGTAGGTGGCGAAACTGGCGTAGACGAACCAGTCGTACCACTCGACGAGATTCCCGATCGAGCCGCCGAACACGGCTCGCCAGGGGGTGCGTGGCTGGCTCCGGGGAGCGCTGTCGGTCACGGGGCCTCCAAGTGAGCGGGGTGATCTCCACACCCCTACCCCGCGGAGGGCCGGTTGGAAAAGGGTTTCCGCAGCGGGGGCCGCAACCGCCCGGACGTCAGCCCCGCCCCGCCTCCGCCAGCGCCGCCATCCGCCGCTTGCCCCACGCGCCGAGCGGGCCCAGCGCCCTATTCAGCTCGTCGCCCAGCTCGGTGAGCGAATACTCCACCTTCGGCGGCTTTGTGTCGTAGCTCTCCCGGTGGACGATTCCGTCCGCCTCCAACTCCCGCAGCTGCTGGGTCAGTACCTTTTCGGTCACGCCCGGAACCATCCGCCGTAATTCCCCGAAACGGCACCGTTGGTGATTGAGCGCCCAAATGATCAGGACTTTCCACTTTCCGTCGATCACATCCACGGCCGCGTCCAGGCCGCAGACATAAGGCTGCTTTCCCAAAACCCCCGCCCGCCCCCACTGACATCGAGGTAAGTACCCACTAAATAGTGCGTACTTGCCCACACTACCGCCGGGGAACGAGCCTGAGATCGGCGCGCCGGACCCCTACGACCAAGCGGTATCGAAACCCCTGGAGCAACCGACATGAGCGAATCCCCCGTGACGGTGCTGGGCCTCGGCGACATGGGCACCGCCCTGGCCCGCGCCCTTCTGCGGGCCGGACACCGGACGACGGTGTGGAACCGTACGGCGGCCAAGGCCCGGGCGCTCACCACCGAGGGCGCGAGGCCCGCCGCGACGGCCGGTGCGGCCGTCGCGGCGAGCCCCCTGGTGGTGGTCTGCCTGCTCGACTACGACTCCGTACGGCAGGTGCTGGCCCCCTTCGGGGACGCCCTGTCCGGCAAGACCGTCGTCAACCTCACCAACGGCACTCCGCGGCAGGCCCGTGAGCTGGCCGCATGGGCGGCCGGACACGGTGCCCAGTACCTCGACGGCGGCATCATGGCCGTCCCGCCGATGATCGGAACCCCCGCCGCCTTCCTCCTCTACAGCGGCTCGCCCGCCGCCTTCGCGGACCACCGGGCGGTGCTGGACCTCTTCGGCGAGAGCCACCACCTCGGCGAGGACCCCGGCCGCGCCCCGCTGTATGACATCGCCCTGCTCAGCGCCATGTACGGGATGTTCTCCGGCGTGCTGCACGCCTACGCCCTCGTACGGTCGGACGGTGTGGCGGCGGCCGATGTCGCCCCCCTGGTGGGGCGCTGGCTGACCGCCATGTCCGGGGCGGTGGACGGCTATGCGCGACAGATCGACTCCGGAGACCACACCACCGGGGTGGTCTCCAACCTCGCCATGCAGTCGGCCGCGTTCGCCAACTTCACCGACTCCGCACGGGACCAGGGCATCAGCCCCGAACTCATCGCCCCCATCGGCCACCTCATGGCCCGCCGAGCCGCGGACGGCCACGGCCACGAGGGCCTTTCGGGCCTGGTGGAACTGCTCACCGGCGCCCGCCCCGAAACGACCTAGTGCCCCCGACGCCCGACGCCCGACGCCCCCAGGGCCCGCCCCGGCCCCGGGGCATAGGGGCAGGCCCTGGGCCCCTGGATGTGGGGGCGGATCTCCGGGCCCGAGGACCCCGGGGTGTGGGGCGGGTTGCTGGGTGCCGGGCCGGAGCACCCGGCGTCTCGCCCCCCGGGGTGCCTCCGACTGGGATGAAGCTGCGGGGCGAATCTCCGGGCCCCCGCCCCGGGGTGTGGGGCGGGTTGCTGGGTGCCGAGATGTGGGGGCGGACGCCAGGCCCCCGAACCCCGGGGCGTGGGGGCGACGCTCCAGGCCCCCGAACTCCGGGGTCTGTTACGGAGCCCAAGGCTCCCGAACCCCGGGGTGCGGGGCGGAGCACCCGGCATCCCGCCCCCTCCGGGGGTGCCTCCCGGGAGGGGCGGGCTGACGGAGCTGCGGGGCGGATCCCCGGGCCCCGTTGCCCCCTGAGTGGGGCGGAACTCCAGAGTGGGGCGGGAACTCCAGGCCCCCGCCCCGGGGGTGTGGGGCGGAGCCCCGGGTCCCGAATCCCGGGGTCCGGGGCGGAGGCCCAGGCTCCGCTGGGCATGGGGGCTGGGGCTCCGCCCCGGTTTCGGGAAGGGGCGGGGAGGGGAAACAGCCCGCCGCAGGCGCCACGAGCCGTCCGGTGACCCCTAGGCGTGGTGTTGAAGGAC
Source organism: Streptomyces antioxidans (assembly GCF_000968685.2). Classification (GTDB taxonomy): domain Bacteria; phylum Actinomycetota; class Actinomycetes; order Streptomycetales; family Streptomycetaceae; genus Streptomyces; species Streptomyces antioxidans. The sequence goes on along the minus strand of NZ_LAKD02000029.1, from coordinate 44,296 downwards.
GGCCTCGCCGCAGTCGGGCAGGCGCGGGCCGGACAGGTGGTGGGGGTCGGGGTCCGGGTCGCTGGTGGGCTGGCGCGGGATCGGGTGGGGGAGCCGTAGCGAGGGACCGGGCTCGGCGGGCACATCGGGGCCGACCGGCACCGCGTGCGGGCCGGGCCCGCCGGGCCCCTCCGGAACCTCCGGCCCGCCGACTCCACCTGCTCCACCTGCTCCACCTGCGGCATCGCGCCCATCCTGCCCGGGGGCACCCCGCTCCTCGACGACCGCGACCGTGACTGCGACCGCCGCCTCGGCCTCGGCGTCCTTGGCAGCCGCCTCCGCTTCGGCGTTGTACACCGTCAGCATCACCAGCCCGGTGCTCGCGACGAGGGCCGCCACCAGAGCGAGCAGCGTGCCGGGCGCCCCGTGCCGGAAGTGCTCGCCCAGCGCGGCGACGCCGACGGCGGTGGCGACCACGGGGTTGACCACGGTCGCCGTCGCCAGCGGCGAGGCCAGCCCGGCGCCCCGGTACGACGCCTGGGACAGCAGCACCCCGCCCGAGGCCAGCAGCCCGATCGTGGCAAGGCCGGGCAGCGCGTCCTGCCATGCGTCCCAAGTCCACTCCACGGCCACGTTCTTGGTGACCACGGACGAGACGCCGAAGGCCGTCCCCGCGCCCGCAGCCAGCAGCACACTGCGGATCCCGGGCGACCGCATCAGACGGGCCGCCCCGATTAGCACGGCGATGACGGAGACCGTGATCACGATCAGCCAGAAGCCGTCCCGCTCGGCCAGCGCCTGGGCGCGCGAGGAGCCGGTCAGCGAGAGCAGCCCGGCGAGCCCCACGGTGGCCAGCAGCGCGCCCCGCCAGCCGGACGCGCCGACCCGGCGGCGGACGAACAGGGCCGCCATCGGCAGGGCGAAGACGATGGTGAGAGCCCCAAGGGGTTGCACCACGCTCAGCGGGCCGTAGGCCAGGGCGATCACATGGAGGACCGCGCCCGCCCCGTTGAGGGTCACCGCGGTCCACCAAGTCCCGCGCCGCAGCGGTGCGGACGCGAGGCGCGGCGTCGTGGCCGCGACATGCTCCTGGAGTATGGCTCCGGCGGCGTAGCAGACCGCCGAGGCCAGGGCCAGCAGCACAGACAGCGCGAGTGAGGTCACGTCGCGGCCCCCTGGGCCGATCGGTCTTCGTCCATGCCCTCATCCTTGACGGTGGGACGCGTCCGCGTCGTCGTCCTTGAGCACAGACTTGTGAGTACTACTTGCGTAGTAGGGCCCTCCACCAATGGGGTGCCTTCGCGGCGGCCGTACGGGCCCGCTGGATCAACTCGTTCTGCGGCTCGGCGGGGCGGTAGACGGTGAGCGCCCCCGGCCACTTGTCGATGAGCAGCTTCTCCGCGGGGTCGGCGGCCACCTCTCCATCGTAGGCACGGCTGTCCACGCCGTGGAGGCCCGACAGCCGCAGTTGGCGCATGCGCCGCGTCGTATAGACATGTGACCGCCCGAGCGTGCCGGTGAGCGCCGCGATCAGCAGCCGGGTGCGGGCCAGTCGCTCCTCGCCGTCGATCACCCGCACATCGAGCAGCCCGTCGTCGAGCTGCTGGCGGTAGGTGGGCGCGAACCCCTCCGGGGAGTAGACGCTGTTGCCCGCGAACAGCATCCACAGCCGCCGGGGCCGCCCGTTGACCTCGACCTCCATGGGTTTCGCGGTGCGCAGCACCCGGGTGAGCGCGACGGCGGCGGCGGGCCACTTGCCGAGCCGCCCCTGAAGGCCCTCCCGGATCCGCACCAGCTCCGGGTAGAAGCCGAGGCTGAAGGTGTTGACGAAGTGGCTGGTCTCGCCGCCTCCGGCGAGGGGCGTGGCGCGGCCGAGGTCCACGGCCACCGCGTCGCCCTCGGTCACGGCGTGCGCGGTGTCCTCGAAGGCCGGTACGCCGAGGTCCAGCGCGAAGTGGTCGAGGGTGCCGCCGGGGAACACGGCGAGCGGCAGGCCGCGTTCGGCCGCGAGCGTGGCGGCCGCGTTGACGCTGCCGTCCCCGCCGCAGATGCCCAGCGCCCCGGCCCGCTCGGCGGCGCGCTGGGCGGCCTGCCGGAGCAGGTCCATGAAGTCGTCGTCGGGCCCGCACTCCACGATCTCCGCCGCGGGCAGCAGCACCTGCAGCTGCTCGGCGACCGTGAACGCGCCGGTGGGGGTTCCCGCACCCGCCCGCTGGTTGACCATGACGACCAGACCGTCGCCCTTGGGCAGGGCGGGCGCCGAGATCCGCGGCCGGGCCTGTGCCGGGGCCTCGGGGCGCGGCGGCCAGTAGCGGCAGGTCAGCGCGGCGGCCCCGGCGCCGAGTGCGACACCGGCCAGCACATCGCTGGGGTAGTGGACGCCCACGTACACCCGGGAGACGGCGACGGCGGCGGCGAGCGGGGCGACCAGCAGGCCGTACCGCGAGGACTCCAGGGCCACGCCGGTGGCGAAGGCGGCGGCGGAGGCCGAGTGTCCGGAGGGGAAGGAGCTGGTCCACGGCTGCCGGCGCAGCCGGCGCATCAGGGGGACCGCGTCCAGGACCGGACGCTTGCGTTCCACGGTCCACTTGACCACGACGTTCGACACGAGCGAGGCGGCGGCGAGCGAGCCCATCCCGCGCAGCGCGGCCCGCCGCGCGGTGCGGCCGCCGACTGTGGCGAGCACCCCGGCGGTGCCGAACCACAGCCTGCCGTGGTCGGCGGCCCGGCTGAGCCGCGGCAGCAGCGGATGGGCACCGCGCAGCCGGCTGTCCGCGACCCGCGCGAACAGCCGTCGGTCGAAGTCACTGATGCGTCTCATGCGTGATGGGTATCCCGGAACCGCGGTCGGCAGTCGTGATCCGTCGGCGGCCGGGGCCCGGCCGGGGCGGCCCGCAACCCGGAAGTGCGCGGGTCACACGCCCGGAACGCACCCGTCAACGCACCCGTCATGCGCGTACGCGCCCGTACGTCCCGGAGGGCGGCGCGGGACGCGAACCGGGCCGACGCCCTCGCCACAGCCGAGGCGATCGCGGGGAGTGCGGACCGGCTACGCACCGTGACCGCGCGCCCGGTCACCACCCATGACGGCTGGGCGGGGCGGCGGACGGTCCCGGTGCGCCCCGACGGCCATGTCGCCTGGAATACCGCGCTGTCCACCCAGTGAGACGAGTTCGGTGGGTCTCGTACGAACCAGCTCACCACGGATGGCCGCGCGCGGCCACCGGGCGGGGAACGCGGTCCCGGCGGCGGCACGTTGTCCACTACCTGAGAATCGACGCGCGAAGCGTTCGGGCGCTGGTTAATCTGACGACAGATCCGGTTCAGCCGACACGAGGGAGTGTGCGGTGACCCCCGAACAAACGCAGAGCGACGACGCGCGCGCCGATAACAGCGGGCGGTTCGTGCAGGCCGCCGAGGTGGGCAGTCTGGAGGTATGGGCGCGTTCCGCGCCGATCCGACTCGCCGGTTACGAGGACGACCTCGCCGAGCCGCACATCCTCCAGAGCGTGGACTGACGGCCCGGCGCACGCGCTGAGCGCGAGGGAGGACACCGGTTCCCGGCCGTGGCCGCTGGCAACAAGCGGACATCCCGGCCGTGGGCCGTTCGCCTCCCTCGCCCAACGGATCACCTTTTCGGCTCGGCTACCAACTGGTAGTTAAGTCCTCCACCCGCGCGACACGGGACCGGGCTGGTGTGCCCCGCGTGGCACATGGCAGGATGCCTTGTGCGGCATCGTCCGCCTTAACCAACCGTGAGGGTGTGCGAGCCCGGGAGCAGCCGTGAGGGGGCGCAGATGGCAGCGGGTGCCGACAGGTCACCGGACGCGGCCGGCAGCCCGCTGGCGGACCGGCTCAACTACCTGTTCACCACCATGCACCCGCCGGGCGCGCCGTACACCAACGCGCATGTCGCCGAGGAGATCAGCGGTGGCGCGGAGTACGGCGGGGTGAGCCTGACCGAGCAGTATCTGTCGATGCTGCGCAACGGCAGGCGCACCAACCCCAGCCCGGATGTGCTGCGGGCGCTCGCCAAGTTCTTCGCCGTGCCCGTCGGTTATCTGCTGGGCGATCTGTCGCCTTCGCAGGCGGAGCGGGTCGAGGAGGAGGTACGGTTCCTCGTCGCCATGCGCGACAAGCGGGTCCGCAGCATCGCGCTGCGCTCCGTGGGCCTCCCGCCAGAGGTCCAGGACAGTCTCACCACGATCATCTCCCAGTTCCGGCAGCAGATGAACCTTCCGCTCGAGCCGCCCGGTACGAACGGCGCAGGCGAGGCGGACGGTTCGGGCGGTCCGGACGGCGAGGCGACGAATGGCCGTCGATGACCCGGAACTGTTCTCCTCCTGGCGGCGGAGCGGAAACGAGGGTGGTACAGGCATGCGAGTGGGCCGGATACGGCGGCGGTGCAAGCAGCTCATCAAGGAGCTCGGGCTGCCCGCCTCGACCGACCTGCCCGGTCTGTGCGACCTCGTGGCCCGCCGCGTCGGACGCCCCGTCCATCTGGTGCCGATGAGCCTGGGCGGTGTGGTCTCGGGCATGACCGCCTCCACCGACGAGGACTACTGGATCTTCTACGAGCTCAGGACGTCCCCCTGGCACCAGATCCATATCGTGCTGCATGAAATCGGCCATCTGCTGCTCGGACACGAGCAGGACCCGGCGGTCACCGAGGACGCGCTGCGGATGTGGACGCCGTCGGTCGACGTGACCACCGCGATGCGCCGGCTGGGGATGACCCCGGACTTCGCCCGCCACCACTGCTATGACAACCTCACCGAGCGCGAGACCGAGGTGCTGGGCACCCTCCTGATGGAGCGTGTGGTGCCGACCTCGCCGGACCACGGGCTGCCGCTCCGGGGCCGGGCGGCCGAACTCGCGGCGGCGCTCGGCCCGGCGCTGCGCCATGTGCGCACCGACGGGGCCGACCGTGCCGGTGGCGCACGCAGTGACCGTGCCGATGGCGTAGGCGCCGACCGTGCCGATGGTGTGCGCGGTGAGCCGGGCGGTGACACCGGTGTTTGACGTCGTCTATCTGTGCTTCGGCGCCGCCGCCTGGGGAATGGCCGGTTACAAGGCCCGGGCGTGGTTCCGCGACCGCGCCAACGCCGATCTCGGTCTGGCGTGCGTGATGACCGCGGCCGTGGCGAATGTGTTCCTGCTCTCCGCGCCCAGCGTCTACCGCTGGTTCGACGGGCTGGTGGGCGTCGCCAATCTCGCCATGGTCTTCCTCTACTCCTCCGTCGTGGTGTTCGCCACCGGCGCCCTGGTGCTGCTGCTGCGCTGGACGGGCTCCGCGGTGCCGCCCCGCGCGGTGGTCGCCGCCGTCGCCGTGGTGTGGGCCGTGGCCATCGTCGGCTTCGCGGTGGGCCGTCCGGACACCGTGGAGCACCCCCGCGACTTCAGCACCGCCTACGCCGACGCCCCCGGAGTGGTCCTCTTCCTGGTGCTGTATCTGGCCATTTTCGGAGCCGGTCTGGCGGGGCTCGGCGTGCTGTGCCCGCGCTATGCCGCCAGCCTGGGCGGCTCATGGCTGGCCCGGGGGCTGCGGGTGCTGGCCGCCGGATGCTGGCTGGGGCTGGCGTACTGCGGCTGCAAGCTGATCGGTTTTGTCTTCTCCTGGGCGGGCCATGAGCTGTACTGGCTCTCCAATGGCGTGGCCCCGCTGACCGCGTCGGTCGCGGCGCTCCTGGTGCTGGCCGGTTTCGCCATCCCGGCCGTGGGGCCCAGGGCCTCCGCGTGGCGCCGCTTCCGCAGGCTGCGGCCGCTGTGGCGGGAGGTCACCGAGCGGGCCCCCGAGGTGTCCATGGGGCAGTCCCGCTGGACCGGCTGGTGGCCGTTCGCGGATCTGGAGTGGCGGGCCAACCGTCAGATGGCGGAGATCCGGGACGTCCAGCGCGGCGTACGGCGCCATGTGGAGGCCCGCGTGCTGGAGATCGCGCATGTCAAGGGCGGCGCGGCGCGACTCGACGATTGGCAACTTGCTGCCGTAGTGGAAGCAGTGGCCCTCAGACGCGGTTTGCTGAACCAAGCGAACGGACATGTGCCGGAGCCCGCGGCGGACAGCGTGGTGGTGGCGACGGGGGCCGAACTGGTGGAGGAGCACGAGCATCTGGCCCGCGTCGCCGACGTCTACCACCTGCCGCTGGTGGACGAGGTGCTGCTGGAACTGAGGGAGGAGACCGCCGCCCAGCGGCGGTGAGCGGGGGGATCACAGACGAGGTGGCCCTGGACGGGGGTCGGGGCCGCCCGTGGCGCAGGCGGCGCCGGGGAGATTCAGTCCCGGCGCCGCCTCCCGGCCACCACCATCCACCCCCGGCGCGCACATCGCCCGGCCGGGCCGGAACGGCCCACCCGCCCAGGCACCGCGGACGCCACGCCCTAGAGTCGGGATCCATGCAGAACACCGCGAACGCCGCCGGAGCGGACGGCCCGGAGCTCGTTGACACCGCCCCGCTGATCGAGGACCTCTACCCGGCACTGGCCGCGCTGCGCGAGGCCGGTCCGGTCCACCGGGTCGCCGGCACCGATGGCCGTCCCGCCTGGCTGGTGACCCGTTACGAGGATGTGCGGCGGCTGTTCGCCGATCCGCGCCTCGCCCTGGACAAGCGCCACGCCGCGCCGGGCAACTACCAGGGCTTCTCGCTGCCGCCCGCCCTCGACGCCAATCTGCTCAACATGGACCCGCCGGACCACACCCGGGTGCGCAGGCTGGTGGTCAAGGCGTTCACCCCCGGCCGGGTGGAGAAGCTGCGCGAACCGGTACGGCGGGTCGCCGAGGAACTGCTCGACGCCATCGAGCCCGCTGGCCGCGCGGACCTCCTGGCCGCCTACGCCGGGCAGTTGCCCATCATCGTCATCTGCGATCTGCTCGGCGTTCCGCAGCGTGCCCGGCGCGACTTCCGGGCCTGGAGCGACGCCCTGATCACCCCCGACCCGGCGCGGCCGGGGGCGACGAAGGAAGCCGTCGGCAGCATGCTCCGCTTCTACACCGAGCTGATCGCGCAGAAGCGCGCCGAGCCCGCGGACGACCTGCTCTCGGACCTGATCCGGGTCCGTGACGAGGAGGCCGGGGACGGCGGCGGAGGCAGCGACGGCGGTGGCAGCAGCGGGGAGGGCAGTGGCGACGGCGGCAGGCTCAGCGAGGACGAACTGACCTCGCTCGCCTTCCTCATCCTCCTCGCGGGCTACGAGAACACCGTCCACCTCATCGCCAATTCGGTGCTCACCCTGCTCGACCACCCCGCGGTGCTCCGGCGACTGCGCGCGGATCCCAGCGGTCTCGCCGCGGCCTTCGACGAGCTGGCGCGGTACGAGGGCCCGGCGGCACTGGGGATCCGCCGCTTCCCGCTGGAGGACATCGAGATCGGCGGTGTGACCATCCCCGCCGGGGAGACCGTGCTGCTGTCGTTGGCCTCGGCCCACCGTGACCCGGCCCACTTCAAGGATCCGGACGAGTTCAATCCACATCTTGGCCGGACCGGTCACCTTGCGCTCGGCCATGGCATCCACTACTGCCTCGGCGCGCCGCTGGCCCGAATGGAGATGGAAACCGCTCTGGGCGCGCTGGTTCGCCGGTTCCCGGGGCTGCGGCTTGACGTCCCGAGGGATCGGCTCCGGTGGCGGCCGACGATGCGCGCGCGTGGCCTGATCTCACTGCCTGTCGCATGGTGATCGGAGGAAGCGAACAGGTTTTTGATGCATAACCCCCCGCCGATGCGGTAAAAAGGTCCTCGAGCCCGCCCGGTGTGCATCCCCCGTCGCACCGGGCGGGCCTCTGTGCGTCCGGGCGCTCTGGACGGTCGCGCCCCCGGCCGCGGGCGGCGCTACCCCTGAAATCCCTAGGGCTCACCCTTGAGATCACTAGAGAGTAAGCTCACAGCCTTAACCACTGCTCCGGCTTTGGCGGGCCCCATTAGCCTCCTCCTATGACGGTCCTGCCCGACGGGCTTCCCCTAGCCGACGATTTCCCGGAAGTGACGCGAGACCAATGGCGCCACCTCGTCGAAGGCGTGCTGCGTAAAACCGGCACCTCGGACGCCGTGGGCGCCGGGGCCGAAGAGGCCCTTGCGACCGCAGTCGAGGACGGAGTCACCGTCCACCCCCTCTACACCGCCGACGACGCCCCCGAGGACGCCGGATTCCCCGGCTTCGCGCCCTTCGTGCGCGGCGGCCGGGCCGAGGGCTCCGCCGTATCCGGCTGGGACGTACGCCAGCGCCACGCCCACCCCGATCCGGTGCGCACCAACCAGGCGATCCTCGCCGACCTGGAGAACGGCGCGGGTTCGGTCTGGCTCGCCGCCGGCGCCGCCGGGGTGCCCGTGGACGCCCTGCCCGAGGCGCTGAAGGGGGTCTATCTCGACCTCGCCACCGTCGCCCTCGACGCGGGCGCCGACTTCGAGGACGCCGCCCGCGCCCTGCTGCGGCTCTACGCGGGCCGCGAGGTGCCCCCCGGCGCCGCGCTCGGCAACCTCGGCGCGGACCCGCTGGGCCTCGCGGCCCGCACCGGACGCGACGAGGGCCTGGCCGGGCAGCTGGCCGCGGCCGCCGACCTCGCGCGGATCTGCGACCGCGACCACCCGGGGGTGCGGGCCTTCGCCGTGGACGCGCTGCCGTACCACGAGGCGGGCGCCGGGGCGGCCCAGGAGCTCGGCTGCTCCCTCGCCGCCGCCGTGGCCTATCTGCGCACCCTCACCGAAGAGGGGCTGGGCGTCGAAGCCGCCTGCGCGCAGCTGGAGTTCCGCTACGCGGCCACCGCCGACCAGTTCCTCACCACCGCCAAGCTCCGGGCCGCCCGGCGCCTGTGGGCGCGGGTGGCGCAGGCGTGCGGCGCGCCCTCCGAGGCGCGTGCCCAGCGCCAGCACGCGGTGACCTCACCGGTGATGATGACCCGGCGCGACCCCTGGGTGAACATGCTGCGCACCACCGTGGCCACCCTCGCCGCGGGCGTCGGCGGCGCGGACGCGGTCACCGTGCTGCCCTTCGACAGCGCCATCGGCCTCCCCGACGACTTCGCCCGGCGCATCGCCCGCAACACCTCCACGATCCTGCTGGAGGAGTCGCACCTGGCCCGGGTGATCGACCCGGCCGGCGGCTCCTGGTACGTCGAGAAGCTCACCGACGACGTGGCCCGCGCCGCCTGGGCCTGGTTCCAGGAGATCGAGCGCGCCGGGGGCATGGCCGCGGCCCTCGCCTCCGGGCTGGTGCGCGACCGGCTCGCCGAGACCTGGGCCCGCCGCGGCCGCGCCCTCGCCCGCCGCAAGGAGCCGATCACCGGCGTCAGCGAGTTCCCTGACCTCGCCGAGCGGCCCGTCGAGCGCGAGCCCGCGCCCGAGCAGCCCGGCGGCGGACTGCCGAGGGTGCGCCGTGACGAGGCGTACGAGGCGCTGCGCGCGCGCTCCGACGCCCGGCTGGCGGCCGAGGGCGGCCGGCCCAGGATCTTCCTGGCCGCGCTGGGCCCCGCCGCCGCGCACACCGCCCGCGCCTCCTTCGCCGCCAACCTCTTCCAGGCGGGCGGGATCGAGGCGGTGCACGAGCCGGTCACGGTGACCGCCGAGACGGTCGGCGAGGCGTTCACCGCCAGCGGCGCCCGGGTGGCCTGCCTCTGCTCCAGCGACAAGCTGTACGCGCAGGAGGCGGGCGCCGTGGCCGAGCGGCTGAAGGCCGCCGGTGCGGCCCGGGTCTACCTGGCCGGACGGCCGGGGGCACAACAGGACGAGTACGAGCGGGCCGGAGTGGACGGATACGTCTTCGCGGGCTGCGACGCGGTCGAGGTGCTCTCCTCGGCTCTGGACACCATGGGGGTGGCGCGATGACGGGCTCTCCGGTGGAGCCCGGGAAGATCCCGGACTTCTCGGCGGTCGATCTGGACGGACCGGCCGAAGGCCCGGTGCCCAGCTCCGGTGACTGGGCCGCCGCGTTCCAGAACGGCGTGGGCAAGGGCGTGGAGGACCTGGTGTGGGACACCCCCGAGGGCATCGGGGTCAAACCGCTCTACACCGCCGAGGACCTCGAGGGCGTCGACTTCCTGGGCACCTACCCCGGCGCCGCGCCCTATCTGCGCGGCCCGTACCCCACGATGTACGTCAACCAGCCCTGGACCATCCGGCAGTACGCGGGCTTCTCCACCGCCGAGGAGTCCAACGCCTTCTACCGCCGCAACCTCGCGGCCGGGCAGAAGGGCCTGTCGGTCGCCTTCGACCTGCCCACCCACCGGGGCTACGACAGCGACCACCCCCGGGTCACCGGCGACGTCGGCATGGCGGGCGTGGCCATCGACTCCATCTACGACATGCGGCAGCTCTTCGACGGCATCCCGCTGGACCGGATGAGCGTGTCGATGACGATGAACGGCGCGGTGCTGCCCGTGCTGGCGCTCTACATCGTGGCCGCCGAGGAACAGGGCGTGGCGCCCGAGAAGCTGGCCGGGACCATTCAGAACGACATCCTCAAGGAGTTCATGGTCCGCAACACCTACATCTATCCGCCGCAGCCGTCGATGCGGATCATCTCCGACATCTTCGCCTTCACCTCGCAGCGGATGCCGCGCTACAACTCCATCTCCATCTCCGGCTACCACATCCAGGAGGCCGGGGCCACGGCCGATCTGGAGCTCGCGTACACCCTCGCGGACGGCGTCGAGTATCTGCGGGCCGGTCTGGACGCCGGGATGGACGTGGACGCCTTCGCGCCCCGGCTGTCGTTCTTCTGGGCCATCGGCATGAACTTCTTCATGGAGATCGCCAAGCTGCGGGCGGCGCGGCTGCTGTGGGCCAAGCTGGTCAGGCAGTTCGACCCGAAGAACCCCAAGTCGCTCAGCCTGCGCACCCATTCGCAGACCTCCGGCTGGTCGCTGACCGCCCAGGACGTCTACAACAACGTGGCGCGCACCTGTGTGGAGGCCATGGCCGCCACCCAGGGCCACACCCAGTCGCTGCACACCAACGCGCTGGACGAGGCGCTAGCACTGCCCACCGACTTCTCCGCGCGCATCGCCCGCAACACCCAGATCCTGCTCCAGCAGGAGTCGGGCACCACCCGCGTCATCGACCCCTGGGGCGGCAGCGCGTACGTCGAGAAGCTGACCTACGACCTGGCGCGGCGGGCCTGGCAGCACATCGAGGAGGTCGAGGCGGCCGGCGGCATGGCCAAGGCCATCGACGCGGGCATCCCCAAGCTGCGCGTCGAGGAGGCCGCGGCCCGCACCCAGGCGCGGATCGACTCCGGGCGCCAGCCGGTGATCGGCGTCAACAAGTACCGGGTCGACAGCGATGAGGCGATCGAGGTCCGCGCGGTCGACAACTCCGTGGTGCGCGCCCAGCAGATCGAGAAGCTGCGGCGGCTGCGCGCCGAGCGCGACGAGGCCGTCTGCCAGGACGCGCTGCGCGCCCTGACCGCGGCCGCCGAGTCCGGGCCCGGCGCGGGCCTGGAGGGCAATCTGCTGGCGCTGGCCGTGGACGCCGCCCGCGCCAAGGCCACCGTCGGCGAGATCTCCGACGCGCTGGAGAAGGTCTATGGCCGCCACTCCGGCCAGATCCGTACGATCTCGGGTGTGTACCGAGACGAGGCCGGACCGTCGTCCGGCGTGGACCGCACCCGCACCCTGGTCGAGGCGTTCGAGCGGGAGGAGGGCCGCCGCCCCCGGATCCTGGTCGCCAAGATGGGCCAGGACGGGCATGACCGCGGCCAGAAGGTGATCGCCACCGCCTTCGCCGACCTGGGCTTCGACGTGGACGTCGGCCCGCTGTTCCAGACCCCCGAGGAGGTCGCGCGGCAGGCGGTGGAGGCCGATGTGCACATCGTCGGCGTGTCGTCGCTCGCGGCCGGCCACCTCACGCTGGTGCCCGCGCTGCGCGAGCAGCTGGCCGAGGCGGGGCGCGAGGACATCACGATCGTGGTCGGCGGGGTCATCCCGCCGCAGGACGTCCAGACCCTGCACGAGGTCGGTGCGGCCGCCGTCTTCCTGCCGGGCACGGTCATCCCGGACGCCGCCCACGACCTGGTGCGGAAGCTGGCCGCCGACCTCGGCCACGAGCTGTAATGCCACGGACGATCGACATCGAGGAGTACGCCAAGGGCGTGCTCGACGGCAAGCGCGCGTACATCGCGCGTGCGATCACGCTTGTCGAGTCCACCCGCCCCGACCACCACGACCTCGCCCAGCGGCTGCTGGTCGAGCTGCTGCCGCACACCGGCGGGGCCCGGCGGATCGGCATCAGCGGGGTGCCCGGTGTCGGCAAGTCCACCTTCATCGACGCCCTGGGCACGATGCTCACCGGGGTCGGCCACAAGGTCGCGGTCCTGGCCGTCGACCCCTCGTCCACCCGCACCGGCGGCTCCATCCTGGGCGACAAGACCCGGATGGAGCGGCTGTCGGTGGACCCCGACGCCTTCGTACGGCCCTCGCCCACCGCCGGGACGCTGGGCGGGGTCGCCCGCGCCACCCGCGAGTCCATGGTCGTCATGGAGGCCGCGGGCTATGACGTGGTGCTGGTGGAGACCGTGGGCGTGGGCCAGTCCGAGACCGCGGTGGCCAACATGGTCGACTCCTTCCTGCTGCTCTCCCTGGCCCGCACCGGCGATCAGCTCCAGGGCATCAAGAAGGGCGTCCTGGAACTCGCCGACGTGGTCACCATCAACAAGGCCGATGGACCGCACGCACGGGACGCCAAGTCGGCGGCCCGTGAACTGGCGGGCGCGCTAAGGCTGTTGCAGCCCCCGGACGCGCCCTGGAACCCGCCGGTGCTCACCTGCAGCGCCCGCGAGTCCACCGGGCTCGACGTGGTGTGGGAGCGCCTGGAACAGCACCGCAGGGTGCTGGAGGCCACGGGGGCGCTGCGGACCAAGCGGCGCGACCAGCAGGTGGACTGGACCTGGTCGATGGTGCGCGACCAACTGCTCGCCCGGCTGCACGCCCACCCCGAGGTGCGGCGGCTCGGGCCCGAGCTGGAGCAGCGGGTCCGGGAGGGCGCGCTGACGGCGACGCTGGCGGCGGACCGGCTGCTGGAGGCGTTCCAGGCCCAGGCCCCGGCCGACGGTGGGGCGTCTCAGGTCCCGGCCGACGGTGGATGAGGGGCCGCTGCCGGACGCGGCGCGGGTCGGGCCGTTCTTCGCGCTGCGCACCGGCAGCGGCGATCCGGGCGCGGAGGGATACGCGCGGATCGGCGAGGCGTACCGGCTGACCGACGCGGGCGCCCCCGGGCCGGTGCTGCGCGCCCGTGTCGAGGCGGTCGCCGCGAGCCTGCGCACCGATGAGCCGAGGGTCGCGGCCTCGCTCGTGTACCAGGGGCTCGCCGCCCGGGTGTGGTCGCTCGCGCTCGGCCCGGCCGCCCTCTCCGGCGCGGTGTCCCACCTCCGGGCCGACCGGCTGTGGTGGAACCCCGGGCGTGTCGCCCCCGACGACCTGTGGTGGCCCGGCGTGCCGACCGTGATGGGCGAACCGGGCGGACTCGCCGGTCAGCTGGGCACCGCGGCCTTCGTTCACCTGTTGCCACTGCACCGCGCCATCGAGCGGGCGTACCGGGTCCCGGGGCGGCTGCTGTGGGGCAACGCGGCCTCGGCGCTGGCCGGTTCGCTGCGGGTGCTGCACGACTGGTGCTGGGCGCACGGCCGCGCCGAGGCGGCGGACCGGGCCGTCGAGCTGACGCGCGCCCAGCTCGACCACCCACCGCTGAGTGACGCGGGCACCCTGAACTCCGCGCCGCTCGGCTATCGGCGCCGCTCCTGCTGCCTCTACTACCGGGTGCCGGGCGGCGGGTTGTGCGGCGACTGTGTCTTGCGCGAGGCGCCGGGGCGGGGGAGTGGGCGCGGGACGGCGGGGTGAGGCGGACACTCGCCCGAGGCAGAGGCTCTTCTGAGGCGGACGCTCGCGTGAGGTAGCCGGTCTCCCGGTGGGTACGGCCTCCCGATGGGCCGATACGGTGGGCGAATGCCGAAGAACGAGAACGTGTTCTCATCATGGCGGGGCTGGTGCGGACGTGTCACTTCCCGTCTGGTCCACCGCGGCTGGCGCGCCGCACAGCGGGCCGGTGCGGTGACCGCCGAGCGCCCCGGCCCGTACCGCTTCGGCCGCATCGGCGTCGGCACCCGGCTGGCGTTCCCCCAGGGCACCCTCTTCGGCGAACCGTGGATCGAGCTGGGCGAGCACTGCGTCATCGGCGAGCAGGTGACCCTCACCGCCGGGATGATGCCCGATGTGGACCTCGGCCCCGAACCGGTGCTGCGCATCGGCGACGGCGTGGTGCTTGGCCGGGGCAGCCATGTGATCGCCTCCGTGCGCGTGGAGTTCGGCGACGATGTCTTCTGCGGCCCCTACGTCTATGTGACCAGCGACAACCACTCCTACGACGATCCGGACCAGCCCATCGGCCGCCAGTGGCCACGCTCCGAGCCCGTCCACATCGGCCCCGGCAGCTGGCTGGGCGCGGGCGCGGTGATCCTGCCGGGGGCGCGGCTGGGCCGCAATGTGGTGGTCGCGGCGGGCGCGGTCGTACGGGGCGAGGTGCCCGACCACGCGGTGGTGGCCGGGGCCCCGGCCCGGATCATACGGCGCTGGGCCCCGGACGAGGGCTGGCAGCCACCGCTGCGCACCCCGGCGCCGGTGCCGATCCCCGCGGACATGACCGTCGAGCAACTGCTGGCGCTGGCCGAGCTGGAGCGCGAGCGGGGGCGGCCCCGGGACCGGGCGGAGGAGCGGGAACCGGAGCGGGACCTCGAGGAGGCGGAGAGGGGGCTGGAGCGGGAGCCGGGGGCGGGGCCGTCGTAGCAGGTCAGTAGAGTTTCGTGGACCGTTCCCGACCCGCGAAGGTGACCACCGTGAGCCCGCCGCCTCCCCCCGTGACCGTCATCGGCATCGGCGCCGACGGCTGGGAGGGGCTTGGCCCCGCCGCCCGCGGGGCGCTGCGCACGGCCGAGGTGGTCATCGGCGGACGGCGCCATCTTGGCCTGCTGCCGCCGGAGTGCCCCGGCGAACGGGTGCCCTGGCCGTCCCCGCTGCGCCCCGCCGTCCCCGGTCTCCTCGCCGCGCACACCGGGCGGCTGATCTCCGTGCTGGCCAGCGGCGACCCCATGTTCTTCGGCATCGGCCGCACCCTGGCCGAGCTGTTGGGCGCCGGGCGGCTGCGGGTGCTGCCCCATCCGTCGTCCGTCTCCCTGGCCTGTGCCCGGCTCGGCTGGGCGCTGGAGGAGACCGAGGTGATCAGCCTCGTCGGCCGCCCCCTGGCCACGCTGAACCGCGAGCTCTACGCCGGGCGGCGGCTGCTCGTGCTGAGCGCGGGCGCGGACACGCCCGCCGAGGTGGCCGGGCTGCTCGGGGAGCGCGGCTTCGGCCCCAGCCGGATGCGGGTGCTTGAGCAGTTGGGGAGCGCGCGGGAGCGCTGTGTGGAGAGCACGGCCGAGGAGTGGCCCCATCCGCCCGGCGACCCCCTCAACGTCATCGCCGTCGACTGCGCCCCGGCGGACGACGCCCGTCGGCAGTCGCTCACGCCGGGGCTGCCCGACGCCGCGTACGACCACGACGGCCAGCTGACCAAGCGCCATGTGCGGGCCGTCACCCTCGCCGTGCTCGCCCCCGCCCCCGGTGAGCTGCTGTGGGACATCGGCGGCGGCTCGGGCTCCATCGCCGTGGAGTGGATGCGCGCCCACCGCAGCTGTCGGGCGGTCTCGGTCGAACGCGATCCGGTGCGCGCCGAGCGCATCGGGCGCAACGCCGCCGCGCTCGGCGCGCCCGGGCTGACCGTCGTCACCGGCGCCGCGCCCGACGTGCTGGCCGGACTGCCCACCCCCGACGCGGTGTTCATCGGCGGCGGTCTGACCGCACCGGGGGTGCTGGAGGCCTGCTGGGCGGCCCTGCCGCCGGATGGGCGGATCGTGGCCAACACCGTGACCCTGGAGTCCGAGGCGCTGCTCGCCGACTGGTACCGCCGCCACGGCGGCGACCTCGTCCGCCTCGGCGTCTCCCACGCCACCCCGGTCGGGGCGTTCACCGGCTGGCGGCAGGCGATGCCCGTCACCCAGTGGTCCGCCACCAAACCGCTCGCCGGCCGGGGCCCGGGCGGGGACGCCGCCGATCCCGAGGGATCCGCCGAAGCCGCGCGGGCCGCTGAAGCCGCACGAGCCGGTGAAGTCGCGCAGGCCGTCGAAGCCGCGCAGGCCGATGAAGCCGTTCAAGCTGCTGAAGCTTTTCACGCCGCTGAGGCCCCGCAGGCCGCTCAAGGAGAACCACGATGACGGTGTACTTCATCGGCGCGGGCCCCGGCGCCGCCGACCTGATCACGCTGCGCGGCGCCCGTACCCTGGCCCGCTGCCAGGTGTGTCTGTACGCGGGCAGCCTGGTGCCCAGCGAACTCCTCGCCGAATGCCCGCCGGACGCGCGCCTGGTCGACACCGCCCAACTCGACCTGGACCAGATCACCGCCGAACTGCTCGCCGCCCACCAGGCGGGCCACGATGTGGCCCGCCTCCACTCCGGCGATCCGTCGGTCTTCAGCGCCGTCGCCGAGCAGATGCGCCGCCTCGACGCGGCCGGCGTGCCGTACGACGTGGTCCCGGGCGTCCCCGCCTTCGCCGCCGCGGCGGCGGCGCTGAAGCGCGAGCTGACGATCCCGACCGTCGGCCAGACCGTCATCCTCACCCGCATCGCCCAGCGGGCCACCCCCATGCCGAACGGCGAGGACCTGGCCACCCTGGGCCGCAGTGGCGCCCTGCTCGTCCTGCACCTCGCCGCCCGCTATGTGGACCGCGTCGTCGCCGAACTCCTCCCGCACTACGGCGCCGACTGCCCGGCCGCCGTGGTCGCCATGGCCAGCCGCCCCGACGAACTGGTCCTGCGCGGCACGCTGGACGACATCGCGGCCCAGGTGAAGGCGGCGGGCGTGGTCCGTACGGCGGTCATCGTCGTCGGCCGCACCCTGGCCGCCGCCCAGTTCCCCGACAGCCACCTCTACTCCCCAGCCAGGCCCCGCCCCGACTTCCCGGACTCGTCGCCCACGACCTGAGGCCCTGCTTCGGCGCCAAGCGCGGGTCGCCCCGCCGGAAGACGTCGATCCCCGCCCAGCCGTTCGGATGGACAGGGGCGGCGCCGTACGCCGCGCACGGTGGGCCCGGCGTGGTCGACGCAGATGACGTCCACGGCCGCCGGATCGGGGAACTCCGCACCCAGCGCAGCGGTGGGCGTGGCCGCGCATACGATGACGGGCGCACGGACGACGGAAGGCACCCGATCCCGATGAACAGCGCACCGGCGGGCCATGTGCTCATCCTCGGCGGCACCACCGAGGCGCGCCACCTCGCCGACGAGCTCGCCGACACTCCCGCGCTGCGGGTCACCAGCTCCCTCGCGGGCCGGGTCGCCGCACCGCGGCTGCCGGTGGGGCAGGTGCGGATCGGCGGGTTCGGCGGCGCCGAGGGCATGGCCCGCTGGCTCCGCGAACACCAGGTGGACGCGCTCATCGACGCCACCCATCCTTTCGCCGACACGATCAGTGCCCACGCTGCCCGGGCGGCGGCCGACGCCCAGGTTCCCCTGCTCACCCTGCGCCGCCCCGGCTGGGTGCCAGGTCCCGGCGACCGCTGGCACCCGGCCGGTTCGCTGGCCGAGGCCGCGCGACTGCTGCCTGGCCTGGGGGAGCGGATCTTCCTCACCACGGGACGGATGGGCCTGGCCGCCTTCGCCCATCTGACCGGGCAGTGGTTCCTGGTCCGCTCGGTCGACGCGCCCGAGCCGCCGCTCCCGCCCCGGATGGCGGTGATCCTCGACCGTGGCCCGTTCACCCTGGAGGGAGAGACGGAGCTGTTGGGCCGCCATCGCATCGAGGTGCTGGTCACCAAGGACAGCGGCGCCCACGCCACCGCCCCCAAACTCGCCGCGGCCCGCGCCGCCGCCCTCCCGGTCGTCATCATCCGCCGCCCACCCGCCCCCCAGGGCGTCCCGACGGCCGAAACCCCGGCCGAAGCCGCCGCCTGGCTGCGGACGACCCTGGCCTGACGCGGAGGTTTCCGGCGCGCTCCGCGCCAGGAGCCTTCCGGGCGCTACGCCTCCGGGTAGCGGCGCGGGGTCCAGACGACCTCCGTGCCGTCGCCGCGGCGGACCGTGCGGGTCTGGGAGGAACCCACCAGGAGGATCGTGCGCATGTCGACCTGGGCCGGGTCGAGATCGGCAAGCCGGACGATCCGTACGCGTTCCCCTGGACCGCCGATGTCGCGGCCCAGCACCACGGGCGTGTCGGGGGCGCGGTGCTCCAGCAGGAGTTCGCGGGCCTTGCCCACCTGCCAGACGCGGCTGCGGGACCCGGGGTTGTAGAGGGCGAGCACCAGGTCGGCCGCCGCGGCGGCGCGCAGCCGCTCCGCGATGACCTCCCAGGGCTTGAGCCGGTCGGAGAGGGAGACCACCGCGTAGTCGTGGCCGAGTGGGGCACCGGCCCGGGCGGCGGCGGCGTGGGCCGCCGTCATACCGGGCACGATCCGCACCGGGACCTCGCGGTAGGGGTCCTCCGAGGCGGCCTCCAGGACGGCGGTGGCCATGGCGAACACGCCCGGGTCGCCCGAGGAGACCACGGCGACACGCCGCCCCCGCCGGGCCAGGTCGAGCGCGAACTCGGCGCGTACGGCCTCGACCTTGTTGTCCGAGGCGTGGCGCCGCTGGCCCGGCCGTACGAGCACCCGGTCCAGATACGTGGTGTAGCCGACAAGGTCCTCGGCGGCGGCCAGTTCGCCACGCGCCTCCGGGGTGAGCCACAACGGACCGGCCGGACCAAGCCCGACGACCACGACCTCGCCCAAGCGACCGCCCGCACGGTACGGCGCGCCGACCCGGCCGCCGCGCGGTGCGTCTTCGCGCCCGCCGCCTGGTGCGTCCGCGCCATCACTGCTGGGCGCGCCCGCGCGGCTTGGCAGTACTGCCATGGAGAAGTACGGCACCGACTCCGGGTCCACCTCGGCCAGTGGGGCGGTACGCTCCGCGTTCATCGTGGCGCGCTCCACATAGCGCGCGTCCGCGAGTCGGCCCGACCGCTCCAGTGCCCGGCGCACCGTCGGGAAGGTCCGGCCGAGCTTCATCACGGCCGCCGCGTCCGCCGTGGCCAGCCGGGCCGTCAACTCCTCCTCCGGCAGGGTGCCGGGGAGGACCGTCAGCACCTCCTCGCCCTCCACCAGCGGTGTGCCGAGCCGGGCGGCCGCGGCGCTGACCGAGGTGACACCGGGGACGACCTCGGTCGGGTAGCGGTCGGCGAGCCGCTTGTGCATGTGCATGTACGAGCCGTAGAAGAGCGGATCGCCCTCCGCGAGCACCGCGACCGTGCGCCCCGCGTCCAGATGCGCGGCGAGCCGGGCGGCGGCGTCCGCGTAGAACTCCTCCATCGCGCCGCGATAGCCGCCCGGATGGTCCGTGGTCTCCGTGGTGACCGGATAGACCAGCCGCTCCTCGATGTGGTCGGGCCGCAGATGGCGCTCGGCGATGGAGCGCGCGATGCTCCGCCCGTGCCGGGCGCTGTGGTACGCGATGACATCGGCCGCGGCGATGACCTCCACCGCGCGTACGGTCATCAGGGAGGGGTCGCCGGGGCCGAGCCCCACACCGTAGAGACGGGCCGTCTGCTGCTCGCTCACTCTTCCTCGCTCGCTATCGCGTTGATCGCGGCGGCGGCGATGGCGCTGCCGCCGCGCCGGCCGTGCACCACCAGGTGGTCCAGCGCCGCCGGATGTCCGGCCAGCGCCTCCTTGGACTCGGCCGCGCCGATGAAGCCCACCGGCACGCCGATCACGGCGGCCGGGCGCGGCGCGCCCGCCCCTCCCTCTTCGATCATCTCCAGCAGCCGGAACAGCGCCGTGGGCGCGTTGCCGACCGCCACCACCGACCCCTCGAGCCGGTCCCGCCACAGCTCCAGCGCGGCGGCGCTCCGTGTGGTGCCCATGCGCCGCGCCAACTCCGGTACGGCCGAGTCCGAGAGGGTGCAGATCACCTCGTTGTCGGCGGGCAGCCGCTTGCGGGTGACCCCGCTGGCCACCATGCGCGCGTCGCAGAGCACGGGCGCGCCGGACCGCAGCGCGGCACGGGCGCGGGAGACCACCCCGGGCGTGTAGGCGAGGTCCTTGACCAGGTCGACCATGCCGCAGGCGTGGATCATCCGCACCGCCACCTGGCTGATGTCGGCGGGGAGCCCGCCGAGGTCGGCCTCGGCGCGGATGGTGGCAAAGGACGCGCGGTAGATGGCCGCTCCGTCCTTCTCGTAGTCGAACACGGTGTCCTCGATCATGTCGTTCCACGGGCCGCCGCAACGGCGTCGGCCAGCTGCTCTGCTGTCACTTCCCGGCCGTCCTCGACGTCCATGCCGTTCACGCCGTCCTCGCCGGCCTCCGCCTCCGGCGTGTCGCCCTTCGCTCCGCCCCGTGCGGTGACCCGATAGCCCGTGTCGCCGGTCGCCAGCGCGTCCACCCAGCGGCCCCCGGGATGGCCACAGCGCCGTTCACAGCCGGAGACGTACACCGGATACACCGGCCGCGGCCGCGAACCGCCCGCGACCACGCGTGCCGCGTCGGCCCGCACATCCGCCAGGGACTTGGCGCAGCCGGGGCGTCCCGTGCACGCACCGACCCCGAGCCACGGTGAGTCCGGCGTGGTCACCAGTCCCGCCCCGGACAGTTCCGACAGGGCGTCGCGCGCGTCGTCCGGCGCGAAACCGGGGAGCACCACACCGCGCCACGGTGTCATCCGCAGCTCATCCGCCCCGTCCCGGGCGGCGAGCGCCGTGAGCAGCCGCCATTGCGCGGCGCTCACCCGCCCCAGGGGAAGGGCGACGGACAGTGCGTGGCGACCGTTCGGGCCGGGGACCGGCCCGGGGGCGGGTGGCGTGGCGGACGCGCGTACGGGTGGGTGCTCCACCCGTACGGCCTCGATGCCCGCCTCGGCGAGTCGCGCGGCCAATCCGCCGGTCGTCACGGCGTGTTCGGCGGGGAGTTCGCGCACTCGCCACGCCCGGGTCCCGCTCTCCCGCACTCGTGTCAGGAACTCCACCGCGGCCAGCGCCGCCGCCCGCGGCGTGTCATCGCCCCGCACCCAGAGGCCGCCGCCCCCTGCCACCGACCCGTCCATGGCGGTGCTCGCCACGCCCTCACCGCCGGTGTTCGCCTCCGCGCCACGGCCGAGCGTGTCGGAGCCGTCAGTACGACGCCCCCGCCACGCAGCCGTGTCCGGGTGTGTCGCCCCCGGCGGCGGCGACACACCCCCACCCACCAGTGGCCCCCCGGTCATCAGCACCGCTCCACCGCCAGGCGCTGCGATCAATGTCACATCCGCACCCAACGCGGCCACATCGCCACGGCCATCGTCCAGCGCGAACAGAAACCTGCCCGACAAGCCCGACAATTCACCCCGCCCCGCCGCTGTGTCGCCGTACGCGCCGTCACCCGGGTCGTCGCACAACAGGGCGTCCAACTCCCGTACCCACGCCACCACATCGGCGTGCCCCGCGCCGTCCAGGCCGGACAGCGGCGACGCCACGATGTTGCGCACCCGGTCATGGCGGTCCGAGGGAAGCAGCCCGGCCGTCCGCAGCCGGGACGCCAGCTCCGCGCCGCACCCCGCCGTCAGGCCGCGCAGTTGCGCATTGCCGCGTGAGGTGATGTCCAGCCGCCCGTCGCCCAGCTCCTCGGCCATGCGCCCCAGTGCCTGCGCCTGACGGGCCGTCAGCACCCCGCCAGGCACCCGGATCCGGGCCAGCGCACCGTCGTCCGCCGGGTGCAGCCGCAGTGCGCCCGGACAGGCGTCGGCGCGCCCGCGCACGGGGGTTTCATCCCCGGATGGGGTGGTTGTCGGGGGGAGGGGCATGGCGGCGAGCATACCGACGATCCGGTCCGGCCAGGCCTGGGGGAGACCGGGACCCGCCGCCCGGCCAGCCTCCGCGCAGACCGGACGCCCGACCCACCCACCGCCCCGGCCGGACTCCAAGAAGACCGGAACCCCCCCGCCCCGGCTGGGCCCCACGGGGACGGAACCCACCGCCCCCGCCAGGCTCCACGCGGGACCGGAACCGCGACCGGAACCCACCGCCCGGCCGGGCCCGACGCAGACCAGAACGCACCGCCCCGTGGCAGGTCAGCAACGCTTACTATGCTCAGCGGCGGGTCGGTCCCGGCCCGCCGAACGCACAAGACGGCACTCACGGTAGGAAGCCGGTGGAAATCCGGCGCGGTCCCGCCACTGTGAGCGCGGCGGCTGCCGAACGGGCAGCGGCCGCGCGAGCCAGGAACTGCCGCCGTCTTCAACCCGCCCGGGGCGCGGACCCCGAGGAAGGCATGCGCCGCATGATTCTGCTGCTGTCGACGTCCGACACCGACCTGCTCAGCGCCCGTGCCGCCACGGGCCCGGTGCCGTACCGGCTCGCCAACCCGGCCCGCCTCGCCCTCGATGACCTCCCCGGCCTGCTCGACGGCGCCGAACTCGTCGTCGTACGGCTCCTCGGCGGCATCCGCGCCTGGCAGGAGGGGCTTGAGACGCTGCTCGCGGGCGACCTGCCCGTCGTGGTCCTCAGCGGTGAACAGGCCCCGGACGCCCAGCTCATGGAGGCGTCCACGGTCCCGGTCGGCATCGCCGCCGAGGCCCATGCCTACCTCGCCCACGGCGGGCCCGCCAACCTGGACCAGCTGGCCCGGTTCCTCTCCGACACCGTACTGCTCACCGGCCATGGCTTCGAACCGCCCGCCCCCGCACCCACCTGGGGTCCGCTGGAGCGCACCGCCCGCGCGGCCGGCCGCGCCGACGCCACCGCTCCGACCGTCGCGGTGCTCTATTACCGCGCCCACCACATGAGCGGCAACACCGCCTTCGTGGAGGCCCTGTGCCGCGCAGTGGAGGACGCCGGGGCCCGCCCGCTGCCACTGTTCGTCGCCTCGCTGCGGGCCCCCGAACCCGAGCTGATCGATGCCCTGGGCGCGGCCGACGCCATCGTCACCACCGTCCTCGCGGCCGGAGGCACCCGCCCCGCCGAGGCGTCCGCGGGCGGCGACGACGAGGCGTGGGACGCGGGCGCGCTCGCCGCGCTCGACGTGCCCGTGCTCCAGGCGCTCTGCCTGACCTCGCCGCGCGCCGCGTGGCAGGAGAACGACGAGGGGCTGTCGCCGCTGGACGCCGCGACCCAGGTCGCCGTCCCCGAGTTCGACGGGCGGCTCATCACCGTGCCGTTCTCGTTCAAGGAGGTCGACGAGGACGGTCTGCCGGTCTATGCCGCCGATGCCGAGCGCGCCGCGCGTGTCGCCGGAATCGCGGTACGACACGCCCGGCTCCGCCATATCCCCGCCGCCGACAAGCGCCTCGCGCTCGTCCTCTCCGCCTACCCCACCAAGCACTCCAGGATCGGTAACGCCGTCGGCCTCGACACGCCCGCGAGCGCCGTCGCCCTGCTGCGCCGGCTGCGCGCGGAGGGCTATGACCTCGGCCCCGAGGACGGACCGGACGCGCTTCCCGGCCTGGTCTCCGGCGAGGGCGATGAGCTGATCTACGCCCTCATCGAGGCGGGCGGCCACGACCAGGAGTGGCTGACCGAGGACCAGCTCGCCCGCAACCCGGTCCGCATCCCGGCCGCCGACTACCGCCGCTGGTACGCCACGCTGCCGCAGCAGCTCCGGGACGCGGTCGAGGAGCACTGGGGCCCAGCGCCCGGCGAGATGTTCGTGGACACCAGCCGCGACCCCGAGGGCGAGATCGTGCTGGCCGCGCTGCGCCGCGGCAACCTCCTGGTGGTCATCCAGCCGCCGCGCGGCTTCGGCGAGAACCCCATCGCCATCTACCACGACCCCGATCTGCCGCCCTCGCACCACTATCTGGCCGCCTACCGCTGGATGGCCACCGCGACGGCGGACGGCGGCTTCGGCGCCGACGCCATGGTCCACCTGGGCAAACACGGCAACCTGGAGTGGCTGCCGGGCAAGAATGCCGGGCTGTCCGCCGCCTGCGGCCCCGACGCCGCGCTCGGCGATCTGCCGCTGATCTACCCCTTTCTGGTCAACGACCCGGGCGAGGGCACCCAGGCCAAGCGCCGCGTCCACGCCACCCTCGTGGACCACCTCGTGCCGCCGATGGCCCGCGCCGACTCCTACGGCGACATCGCACGTCTCGAGCAGCTGCTGGACGAGTACGCGGCCATCTCCGCGATGGACCCGGCCAAGCTCCCCGCCATCCGCGCCCAGATCTGGACCCTCATCCAGGCCGCCCGGCTCGACCACGACCTGGGCCTGGAGCAGCGGCCGGACGACGACGGCTTCGACGACTTCCTGCTGCACGTCGACGGCTGGCTGTGCGAGGTCAAGGACGCCCAGATCCGCGACGGACTGCACGTCCTGGGCGCCGCCCCGACCGGGCCCGAGCGCGTCAACCTCGTACTGGCCATCCTCCGCGCCCGCCAGATCTGGGGCGGTACGTCCGCGCTCCCCGGTCTGCGCGAGGCGCTCGGCCTGGACGAGTCGGCCGCCACCCGCACCGGTGCCGACGAGGCCGAGGAGCGGGCCCGCGCGCTGGTCCAGGCGATGGAGGACGCCGCATGGGCCCCGGAGGCCGTCGAGAAGGCGGTCCTCGGCCTGCCCGACGACCAGCGCCCCGCGGTCTCCGCGGTGCTCGACTTCGCCGCCCGCGAGGTGGTGCCCCGGCTGGCCGCCACGACGGACGAGATCGACCACGCCGTACACGCGCTGAGCGGCGGCTTCGTCCCGGCCGGGCCGTCCGGCTCGCCGCTGCGCGGACTGGTCAACGTCCTGCCGACCGGCCGTAACTTCTACTCCGTCGATCCCAAGGCCGTGCCCAGCAGGCTGGCCTGGGAGACCGGCCAGGCCCTCGCCGATTCGCTCCTGGAGCGCTACCGCGCCGACAACGACGGTCGGTGGCCGACGTCCGTCGGCCTCTCGCTGTGGGGGACGAGCGCGATGCGCACCTCCGGCGACGATGTGGCCGAGGCGCTGGCACTGCTGGGCGTCCGACCGGTGTGGGACGACGCCTCGCGCCGGGTGACCGGGCTCGAACCCGTGCCCCTCGACCAGCTGGGCCGCCCGCGTGTCGATGTCACCCTGCGCATCAGCGGGTTCTTCCGGGACGCCTTCCCGCATGTCGTCGGGTTGCT
This sequence comes from Streptomyces antioxidans, assembly GCF_000968685.2. Taxonomy (GTDB): domain Bacteria; phylum Actinomycetota; class Actinomycetes; order Streptomycetales; family Streptomycetaceae; genus Streptomyces; species Streptomyces antioxidans. The sequence continues at coordinate 19,220 of NZ_LAKD02000029.1, read as the reverse complement.
GGACGACGCCGTACGGCTCGCCGCCTCCCTCGACGAGAGCGAGACGGACAACTACGTACGGGCGCACACCCGCGCCGACCTCGCCGCACACGGCGACGAACGCCGCGCCACCACCCGGATCTTCGGCTCCCGCCCCGGCACCTACGGCGCGGGACTGCTCCAGCTCATCGACAGCCGCGACTGGCGCACCGACGCCGACCTCGCCGAGGTCTACACGGTCTGGGGCGGCTACGCCTACGGCCGTGGCCTGGAGGGGCGGCCGGCGCGCGAGGAGATGGAGAGCGCCTACCGGCGGATCGCGGTCGCGGCCAAGAACACCGACACGCGCGAGCACGACATCGCCGACTCCGACGACTACTTCCAGTACCACGGCGGCATGGTGGCCACCGTGCGCGCACTGAAGGGCACCGCACCCGCCGCGTACATCGGCGACTCAACCCGCCCCGAGACGGTCCGCACCCGCACCCTCCACGAGGAGACCTCACGGGTCTTCCGGGCCCGGGTGGTCAACCCGCGCTGGATCGAGGCGATGCGCCGCCACGGCTACAAGGGCGCCTTCGAGCTCGCCGCGACGGTCGACTACCTCTTCGGCTACGACGCGACCACGGGCGTGGTCGCCGACTGGATGTACGACAAGCTCGCCCAGACCTATCTGCTCGACCCGGAGAACCGGGCGTTCCTGGAGGAGGCCAACCCCTGGGCGCTGCACGGCATGGCCGAGCGGCTGCTGGAGGCCGAGAGCCGCAGGCTGTGGGACGAGCCCGACCCGGAGGTGCTGGAGCGGGTGCGGGAGCTGTATCTGGAGACGGAGGGCGGCCTGGAGGGCGGGGACGACGAGTAGGCGCGTTCGCCGCTTCCCGGCGGGGGTGGGCGCGTCCGACGGGTGGGCGCGCCCGGCGCGCCCGGCGGTGCGTGGGCGCGCCGCTTCGGCGGTGGCTCAGTCGGCGGCGGACCGTGCCGCCGGGCGGGTCGCCGCCCGGATCCGGTCCGGCCAAGGGGGACAGTTGACCAGTTCGGTCCACTCGCGGTCGTAGCGCCCGGGCACCGCGCGCCCCGCGGAGGCCCAGCGCTCGACCAGCGCCGCGTAGATCGGTACGGATGTGGATGCTTGAACGGTCTGGTGAACCGTTCCGTCGCCTTCGGTGCTCCGGTCCAGCGCTCTGCTCGGCTGCGAGAGAGAACGGCGTCGCATCGTCGTCGTCATAATCGGACAACGCGCCGCGCCCCGCCGGGTCACCTTCCGTACGCCGGTCTCACCCGCATCGGCGTGGTGTCGCACACGTCAGCGACTGGCCGGTGGCGGGCCCGGGCGGGGACCGGACCGCTCCCTTTTCGCCCGGCGAAATGAAAAGCATTGCCGCATTCATAAAGCCCGCCAAAGCGCACCGGGGCAAGGGTTTGCCGGGTCCATAGAGTTTATTGATAACCGTGTCCATTGCAGCCTTTGGTGAATTCCCCTCGGGCCTGTTTCAATTGCGCTGTCCCGAAGACGATCCGAGGAGGAGCCGGTGGGAGCTCATGCGCACGGAACGGACGAGGGGCACGGCGGGCCCGGCCACGGCGGCCACACCCACGGGGTGGTGGAGCACGCCGACCGCCGGTGGCTGGCCCTCGCCCTCGCGCTGATCGGCGGCTTCATGGCGGTGGAGGTCATCGTCGGGATCGTCGCCCGCTCCGTGGCGCTGCTGTCCGACGCGGCGCATATGCTCACCGACGCCGCCTCGATCGTGCTCGCGCTCATCGCGATCCGGCTCTCGGCGCGCCCCGCACGTGGCGGATACACATATGGCCTCAAGCGGTCGGAAATCCTTTCCGCCCAGGCCAATGGGCTTTCCCTGCTGCTGCTCGGCGGCTATCTCGGCTATGAGGGTGTGGGACGGCTGATCGATCCGCCCGAGGTGACCGGCGGTCTGGTGCTGGCCACCGCGCTGGCCGGTGTGGTGGTGAATGTCGCGGCGGCCTGGTGCATGTCGAAGGCGAACCGCGCCTCGCTCAATGTCGAGGGCGCCTTCCAGCATGTGGTCAACGATCTCTACGCCTTCATCGCCACCGCCGTCGCGGGACTGGTGGTGGTGACGACGGGCTTCGCCCGGGCCGACGCGATCGCCGGTCTGCTCGTGGTCCTCCTCATGGTCAAGGCGGGCGTGGCACTGCTGCGGGCCTCCGGCCGGGTGCTGCTGGAGGCCGCCCCCACCGGTGTCGAGCCCGATGAGGTGGGCGCCCGGCTGGTGGCCCATGGGCAGGTGGCCGAGGTGCACGATCTGCATGTCTGGCAGATCACCTCGGGCGAGGTCTCGCTCTCCGCGCACGTCCTGGTGGCGGTGGGCGGCGACTGCCATGCCGTCCGGGAGGGCCTGGAGGCGGTGTTGAGTGGTGAGTACGGGATCACCCACACCACGCTGCAGGTGGACCATCTGGACGAGCCCGCCGCGCGGGGGCGTGCGGACGGGGAGCACTGTCCGACCGCCCACGGCCCGGTGCACCGGGCCGCGTCGTACGGTCACTGATACGGGGCCGGGGTCCGGAAACGGCGGGTGGGGCCGGTGGGTCGGCGGGGTCAGACCGCGGCCGGGGCGCCGGTCGGCCTGAAGGCGGCGGTCAGCAGCGTCTTCGCGAGCTGGGCGGCCAATGCCTCCAGCGCGAGCTGAGCCAGCCTGACCAGGACGGTCCTGAGAATGTCGGCCATGGGTACCTCACTGGATGGAACAGGATCGGAAGGGAACACGATCGGAAGCGAGGCATCCGCTTCCAGTTCCATAGGCTGAGCGGGGCCGGAAAGCGGGCGGCACACATCGGGTGAGCGTCCGGTTAACGGACGGAAAGATCTGAGTGTGAAACACCCGAGATTTCCCGTTCTCGTGCTCCGTCCTCAGACCGCGAGCGGCACCCGCCGGGGGAAGAGCAGCCGCGGCGCGACGGCCGCCGCCACGGTGGCGGCGGCCGAGCAGCCCCCGACGATCGACCAGGCCATCGGGCCCAGCGGCGTACAGCCGAAGAAGTGGCTGACCACCGGAGTCTCCACGATGGCGAACAGCGCGGCCGCCGAGGCCGCGCTGGTGATCAGCACCAGAGGGCTGTGCCAGTCGGTCAGATAGGTCTGGCCCAGCTGGGTGCCGACCAGCGCCGCGAGCCCCATGGTGCTCGCCCGCCGGGCCCGGCCCGTCATCCGCCCGCACTGCCAGGCCGCCGCGGCGCCCAGCGCGGTGGCACTGCCGCGCACCGCGAGGATACGGCCCAGATCGGAGCCGAACAGCGCCGATGACGGGCCGCCCATCAGCGGATCCTCACCGGACTTGGGCTCCCGGGCCCGGGCGAGGGCCACCGCGAGGGCGGGCAGCATGTCCGTCAGCAGATTCACCAGCAGCAGCTGACGGGTGCCCAGCGGCGCCCGCCCGGCCACCGCCGCGCCCAGGAGGGTGAAGGCGACCTCGCCCGCGTTCCCGCCGACCAGGATCGCCACCGCGTCGCGCACACTGCGCCACAGCGCCCTGCCCTCCCGGAGCGCGTCGAGGATCCGGGTGGGGTCCGGATCGGTGAGCACCAGGTCCGCCGCGGCGCGGGCCGAGGCCGAGCCATGCGCGGACAACCCGATGCCGATGTCCGCGAGGCGGATGGCGGCCGCGTCGTTCACCCCGTCCCCGGTCATGGCCACCACCTGTCCGGCCTGCCGCAGTGCTTGGACGATACGGACCTTGTGCTCGGGGGAGACCCGGGCGAAGACGCTGGTACGGGCGATCCGCTCGACCCGCTCGCCCTCGGGCAGGGTGTCCAGCTCCGCCCCGGTGAGCACCGGCTCGGCGTCCGCGATGCCCAGCTCCCGGGCGATGGCGACCGCCGTGGTCGGGTGGTCGCCGGTGACCATGGCGACGCGCACCCCGGCGCCCGTGAGCCGCTTGACGGTCTCGGCGGCGCCCGGCCGCGTGGTGTCGGCGATGGCGATGAAGCCCAGCAGGGTGAGCTCCCGGGCGAGCTCGGCCACTTCCGCCGCCGGCGTGTTGGACGCGGCGGGCCGGGCCTCGGCCACCGCCAGGACCCGCAGCCCGTCGGAGGCCAGCGAGTGGAGCAGGCGCTCGGTGGCGCTCCGCCGCTCCGGGGTCAGCGGCACGGTGTCGTCCGCCGCGCCCGGGCTCAGGGCGTACGCGCACCGGGCGAGCACGACCTCGGGCGCCCCCTTGACCGCCAGGCGCGGGCGCCCGGACCGCGTGCCCAGACACGCCGAGAATCCCCGGTTGGCCTCGAAGGGCAGCTCGGACACCGGGCGCCAGGCGCCGTCCCCTTCGCAGTGCGCCGCCGCCGCGTCGATGACGGCCTGGTCGGTGGCGTGGGCCAGCGCCCGCCCACCCTCCGGCTCGGGACACGCCCGGGCCGCCGTGCGCAGCAGCCGCTTGCCCAGCGCGCTGCGGGTGGGCAGCTCCTGGTCGTACCCGGCGACCCGGGCCACGGCCAGCCGCCCCTCGGTCAGCGTGCCGGTCTTGTCGAAGCAGACGACATCCACCCGGCCCAGGGCCTCCAGCACCCGCGCCGAGCGCGTCAGCACCCCACGGTGCGAGAGCCGGCGCGCCGCGGCGGACTGCGCTACCGTGGCCACCAGCGGCAGCCCCTCGGGCACGGCGGCCACCGCGATGGCCACTCCGGTGGACAGCGCCTCGCGCACCGGCACTCCGTGCACCAGTCCCAGCAGGGTGACGGCGGCACCGCCGAGACCGGTGGCGGGCAGTGCGACCTTGGTGAGCGCGGCCAGCCTGCCCTCGATCCCGACGGGGGCGGTGGCGTGCCCGGCCAGTTCGGCGGCGCGCCCGGCCTCGGTCTGCGCCCCGGCGGCCACGACCACGGCGTATCCGGTTCCGGCGAGCACCGTACAGCCCTGGTAGAGCATGCAGGACCGGTCCGCCAGATCGGCGCCCGGGGTGGCGGCCGGGTCCTTGGCGACCGGCCCGGACTCACCGGTCAGCCCGGCCTCGTCCAGCTCCAGCCGGTCGCTGACCAGCAGCCGGGCGTCGGCCGGTACGACGTCCGAGGGGCGCAGCGCGACGATGTCCCCGACCCGTAGCTCCTCGGTGGCCACCGTGCGCACCGGGGCGGTGGCCAGCCCCGCGAAGAACACCTCACGGTCCGCCGTCACCCCGTCCGCCAGGGACATCGCGGGCGCCCAGGCGACCAGCCGGCCGTTCATCCGCTCGCTCAGCAGCAGTGCGCGCAGCGAGCGCTCGGCACGGAGCCGCTGGGCGCCGCTGATCACCGCGTTGCCCGCCATCACACTGACGACGAGGATGGAGTCCACCCCGGACCCCACGGCCGCGGAGGCCGCCGCGCCGAGCGCCAGCACCGGGGTGAGCGGATCGTGCAGCTCCTCGCGCACCGCGTGTGCCAGCGAGGCGGCGTTCCGGGTCAGGGCCGCGAACCGGGCCGACGGGGCGGCGTTCCTGGCCAGCGCCGCGAACCGGGCCGGGCCGTGCCCCGCGGCACCGGGCGCCCCGGTCCGTACGGCCGTCCCGGCGGCCTTGTGCGCGGGCCGCGCCCCGGCGGCCCACACCGCCCCGGAAGCCCGCGCCGCGCCCGGGTCCCCGGAGCCCGTGCTACGCAACGCGCCCGAGCCGTCGGGCAGTTCGGTCCCGTTCTCCCGGAACGCGCGCAGCACGCTCAGGGTCTCCCGCGCCCCCAGGGCGTGCCAGTTGCCGCGGACGCGGGGCTCCGGTGCCGGGCGGCGCTCCACCCGGCGCGCCGCGCCGATCCCGCCGAGCACGGCCAGGAACGCCGCGCTGTACACCGGGGAGGTGGCGAGCCCAGCCACCGCGGGCCGGGTCCCCGCCGCGGCGATCAGGGCGCCGAGCACGGAGCCACCCATGGACAGCCGGGCCGACCGCCGGCTGACCGAGCGCGCGTCCTCCAGGGCCCGCAGGACACGCCAGGCGTGGAGCAGCCCCGGGCCACACAGCAGATCCGCCGACCAGCACACCCGGTCCGCACCGCGCGCCGTGACGGCCACGCCGAGATCCGCCGCGCCCAGTGCCTCGTCGTCCTCGCCACTGATCAGCAACACGCCGTGGCCCTCGAGCTGCAGCCGGCGCACCGTGTCGGGCAGCGACATGCCGAGCGGCAGCAGCTCATCGGCCCACGGAGCGATCTCGTCCGTGCTGGCATGGCTGGTGACCACCAGACGCCGGGCACCGGAGCGTGCCGCCACCACCAGGGCGTCGGCCAGCGGGTCGAGTTCACAGCCGATCCGGATCCGGGCCTGCCGCCGGCCGTCCTCGCCGCACAGCTCCGCGGTCAGGGCCAGCGGGCTGGCCGGGAGCGCCGCGGGGAGCTCGGAGGACCGCTCCAGCCGCCACCGGCCGTGGGTCCAGGGCCCCTCGCCGGACAGCTCCCGCAGCGTGCGGCGGTCCAGGACGGACTGCGCGGCGCTCCACGCCTCGGCCTCCCCCAGGTCCCCCACGGTGGTGACCGACAGCAGCCGGGGACGGCGGGCGCACAGCACCCGCGAGTCGATCAGCACCGCCGACACGCGGTCCAGCAGCCGCAGTGCGGTGCCGTCCATGGGCACCGCGCCGTCGCGCGCCAGCACATCGCCCAGCCGGGCGGCGAACGCCTCCCGGCCCATGGCGGCCGCCTTCGGCACGGTGGCCAGCAGCGCCTTGGCGGACCGCTCGGGGTCGCGGGTCCACGCCAGCAGCCCGCCCGCCCCGGCCAGCGAGGCCAGCGAGGTGTGGTCGACACAGGTCTCCACCGGCCCTGGAGGCAGCGGCGCGGGCCGGGCGGCGGGCGGGTGCGAGCGTGCCGGGAGCCCATCGCCGTCCGCCACCAACTCGGGCTCCCGGCGCTCCCATACGGCCTGTCGGCCGCGGATCTCGGCGAGTTGCAGCACACGCTGCAGCGCGTCCAGGGCGAGCGGGGCCTCACCCCTGGTCAGGGCGTGCACCACGGCGTTCGACACGCCGATCAGGGTGTCGGCGTGGGCACGGCCGAACCGGGACTCCAGCAGACCGCGCACCCGCGGCTGGAGCTCCGCCATCACGGCCGGGAGCCGCAGCGCGGGGGAGCGGGCGGGCCGCATCGCCACCCGCCGGATCGCGGCGGTCAGCAGCCCCAGGCAGTCGGCGGCGAGCGCGGTCGCGGCCAGCGTCGCCGGAGCGGAGGCGAACGGCGGCTGCGGACGGCCCGCCGGGAAGGTGTCCGCGTCCGTGCCCCGGGCCTCCTCGACGCGCTCGATCACCTCCAGCACATCGTCCGGACCGAGCCGGTCCTCGTCGAAGTCGACCAGGACCTGGCCCAGTGCCGCGTTCACCCCGGCCCAGTTGACGCCCGCCACCCGCCGCAGCGCGTCCTCAAGCTCCCGGACCAGCCGCTCATGGCCGTCCCCGTGGCCGGTCAGCCCGCGCACCTCCACATGCGCCCGGCCCGCCCGTGCCCACATGCTCCGGCCGCCGCGCCGGTCGCCGGTGTCCCGCAGGATGTCGTTGAGGTCCGCGAGCCGCAGCCGCAGACCGTTCATCGCGCGGGACGGCGCGGAGACCAGGCCCGTGAGCATCGTGATGGGCAGCACAGACTGCTCTCCCCTCGGTCCTGAACGCCGGGATCCAAAGATCGGCCTATGCTTACCTGAATCCGTCATAAAGTAATCAAAAGGACGTCTGGTGGAGGGAGGCCGCGATGCCGTGTCAGGCCCGCGACGAGCCGCGATCCTCCAGCCGGACCGGTGGCAGGAACTCGCTCAGCGGCGTGCGGTGCCACCAGTCCCCGGTGGCCCGCCGCTCCGCCCGGGTGGTGAAGCGGTAGAGGTACAGCCGCGCCCGCAGATGGGTGGGCGGCGTCCCCGGGAAGGGATTGGCCCGCAGCAGCCGCACCGTCGCCCGGTCGTTGACCAGCAGCTTGCCGATCAGCGGGGTGAACCAGGACCCGGCGTAGCCCGGTGAGAGCCCCGCGAACCACATCATCCAGTCCAGCCGCAGGTGGTACGGGGCGTACTGGCGCGGCAACCGCCGTACATCGCCCGGCTTGCCCCGGAACTCATAGTCCTTCCAGACCGTGTCCGGGGTGAGGACCGCGTCGTCGGTGCCCTGGATCACCACCTCCTGCCGGCCGCGGCTGACGCTGCCGAACGCCCCGTAGGTGTTGACCAGGTGCACCGGATTGAACGAGAAGTTCATCAGCTGACGGCCGGACAGCAGATTGCGGGCCGGCCAGTAGCTGAGCACCAGCACCAGGGCGGTGGCGGCCAGCACCACCACCTCGTACCAGACCGGCGGAGCGGCGAGGTCCGGCGGCCCGGGCAGTCCCAGCACATCGGCGGCCAGGCGCCCGTCGACCGCCGGGAGCGCCAGCAGGATCGTCAGCCAGTTGAGCCAGGCGAAGTTCCCCGAGGCCACCAGCCACAGCTGGGTGACCACCACGATCCCCGCGGCCACGCTCGCCACCGGCTGCGGGGTGAACAGCAGGACGGGCACGATCAGCTGCGCCACATGGTTGGCCGCCGCCTCCACCCGGTGCAGCGGCTTCGGCAGATGGTGGAAGTACCAGCTCAGCGGCCCCGGCATCGGCTGGGTCTCATGGTGGTAGTACAGACAGGTCAGGTCCCGCCAGCAGTGGTCCCCCCGGATCTTGATCAGCCCGGCGCCGAACTCCACCCGGAACAGCAGCCAGCGCGTCAGCCACAGGATGAGCACGGGCGGCGCGGTGTGCTCATTGCCCAGGAACACGGCGAGGAACCCCGACTCCAGCAGCAGGGACTCCCAACCGAAGCCGTACCACACCTGCCCCACGTTGACGATCGACAGATACAGCAGCCACAGCACCAGCCAGGCCACCATCGCGACCGCGAGCGGCGCCCGGTCCGCCGCCCCCACCAGCAGCGCCGCCGACAGCGCGGCCCCCAGCCAGGCACAGCAGGCGAAGAACCGGTCGGAGTAGTGCAGCTGGAACAGGCTGGGCGAGCGGCGGAACGGCACCTGCTCCAGGAAGCGCGGCACCGGCGTCAGCCCCCGCTCGCCGAGCAGCGCCCGCCCCTGCCGGGCCGCCACCAGAAAGGCGATCAGATAGACGGCGGCCAGCCCCCGTTGGAAGACCAGCCGGCTCAGCCAGTAGTCGGATGAGGTGAACCACTCCATGGGGGCCGCTCCCTGGGCCGGTGCGCCTTCGGCCTGCATATGTCCGGTACCACCTCCGACGGGTGCCCGTCATGGGCCCGGTCATACGGCGGACCGGGTTCATCCGGTAGGGGGCCTAGGGGGGTGATGGGTTAGGGGTTATCCGTGCCGTGCCCGGTCCGTAGCGTCAAAGCCCGGCATGGATCCGGAGGGAACCACCCAATGCTTCTTCTCGAGCACTGCCGCACCCCGCGAACAGCGATCACAGCGATCACAGCGATGGCACCGGCGACGGCGGCGGCGGTGGCCGCGCGGGCGCGGGCCGGGAGATCCGGATGACCGAGCGGCCGGTCCGGACATCCGGCGGGCGGCCCATCGGGATCCTCGGCACCGGCTCGTATCTCCCCGCCGAGACCGTGTCCAACGAGCTGGTGGCCGAGCGGGCGGGGGTGACCCCGGACTGGATCTCGGCGAAGACCGGGATCCACTGCCGCCGTTACGCCGCCGACCACGAGGCCACCTCCGATCTGGCCGTGGAGGCCGCCCGCGCCGCCCTCGCGGACGCCGGAATCCGCGCCGACCAGCTCGGCTGGATCGTGGTGGCCACCTCGACCCCCGATCACCCCCAGCCCGCCACCGCCTGTCTGGTGCAGCACCGGATCGGCGCGACCGGCGCCGCCGCCTTCGACCTCAACGCGGTCTGCAGCGGCTTTGTCTTCGCCCTGGTGACGGCGGCCGGGCTGCTGGCCGCCGGGTCCGGCGCCCCCGCCCGGCACGCCCTGGTGGTCGGCGCCGATGTCTACTCCAGGATCATCGACCGCGCCGACCGGCGTACCGCCGTGCTCTTCGGCGACGGCGCCGGGGCGGTGGTGCTGGGCCCGGTGCGCCCCGGCTACGGCCTCTGCGGGTCGCTGCTCACCAGCGACGGCGCGCTCCACGAGCTGATCCAGGTGGCGGCGGGCGGCAGCCGCGCCCCGGCGTCGGAGAAGACCCTCGCCGACGGGGGCCACTTCTTCCGGATGCGGGGCCGCGCGGTCAGCGAATACGTCCTGGCCGAGCTGCCGCGCGCGATAGGGCGCCTGCTGGCCGCGCACCGTACGGACCCCGCGAGCGTGGACCACTTCATTCCCCATCAGGCCAATGGTGTGCTGCTCGCCAAGGCGCTTCCGTACCTCGGACTGCCGCGGGCGCGCACTCATCTGACGGTGGCCGAGCACGGCAACACCAGCGCTGCCTCCATCCCGCTGGCGCTCGACGACGCCCGGCGGCAGGGCGTGTTCGGCGACGGGGAGTTGCTGCTGCTGGCCGGTTTCGGCGGCGGGATGTCGCTCGGCGCCGCGCTGCTCACATGGCAGGACGGGCGCCGCGGTCCGTGACCGGCCCAGGTCACATGGCAGGACGGCCACCGCGGTCCGTGACCAGCCCAAGGTCCAACCCCAGGTCCCAGCCAGCGAAGCGAAAGGACTCATCGGCATGGCACAGCGCTTCCCCACCGTCGCGGTGTTCGGGCTCGGCACCACCGGTCGCCACCTCGTGGACGCCCTGGTCCGCGGTGGCCGGCGGGTGATCGCCGTGGAGCGGGACGAACCTGCCCTGCGGCGCGGTCGGGCGGGGGTGGCCGCGCCGGAGTCCGCCGTCGAGTTCACCACCGACCCGGCCGCCGCGGCCCGGGCCGATCTGGTGATCGAGGCGGTCCCCGAACGGCTGGAGACCAAGCGCGGGCTGCTCGCCCGCGCCCACGCCGACTGCCCGCCGGACACGGTGTTCGCCACCACGACCACCGGGCTCCCGGTGACCGAGATCGCCGTGGGCTCCGGGCGGACCGACCGCACGGTGGGGCTGCACCTCTTCCCGCTGGGCCCCGATCGCGAGCAGCCGGCGGTGGAGGTGGTGGGCACCCCGCTCACCACGGACACGGTCCTGGCCGACGTCCGGGCACTCGTACGCGACCTGGGCCGGACCCCGGTGCGGGTGGCCGACCGGCCGGGCTTCATCGGCGGCGCGCTCACCATGGCGTACCTCAACAATGCGGTGGCCATGTACGAGCGGCGCTACGCCTCGCGCGACAGCATCGACACCGCCATGACCCTGGGCTGCGGACTGCCGATGGGGCCGCTGGCCCAGCTGGACGCCATGGGCCTGGACACCGTGCGGGACTCCCTGGAGGCGCTGTACGAGCGCACCGGCGATCCGCGGTACGCGCCGGCGCCCACCCTGGCCCATATGGTGACGGCCGGTCTGCTCGGGGTGAAGGCGGGCCGGGGCTTCTACGAGTACGGGGCGGGCGGCGCGGCGCGGGGCGGGGAGACGGACGGCCTGGGCGAGCCGGTGCCGGCCCGTGTGGTGCGGCGGATCGGGGTGGTGGGCTCGGGCACCATGGCCGTCGGGATCGCGGAGGTGTGCGCGCGCTCCGGCTATCCGACGGTGCTGGTGGCCCGGAGGGAGACGCGCGCGAAGGAGGCCACGGCCGCCGTGGAGCGCTCGCTTGAGCGCGGGGTCCGGCGCGGCAAGCTGGCGCCCGGGCTGCTCACCGAGGCGATGGGCCGGCTGACCGCGGGCTGCGAACCCCAGGCGCTCGGCGACTGCGATCTGGTGGTCGAGGCCGTGGCGGAGGACATCGACGTCAAGCGGGCCGTCTTCGCCGGCCTGGACCGGGTGTGCGCACCGGGCGCGGTGCTCGCCACCTCCACCTCCAGCCTGCCCGTCATCGAGTGCGCGATGGCGACGCGGCGGCCCGAGGACGTCATCGGGATGCACTTCTTCAACCCCGCCCCGGTGATGCGACTGGTCGAGGTGGTGCACACCGTGCTGACCTCCAAGGAGGCGCTTGGCACGGCGCATGCGATGGCCTCGGCGCTCGGCAAGCGCGCGGTGGACTGCCAGGACCGGGCCGGTTTCATCGTCAACGCCCTGCTCTTCCCCTATCTGAACAGCGCGGTGGCGATGCTCGAGGAGGGCTGGGCCACCGCCGATGACATCGACACGGTGATGGCGGCCGGGCAGGGCTATCCGATGGGCCCGCTGCGGCTGCTGGATGTGATCGGCCTGGACGTCTCGCTCGCCATCCAGCGCACTCTGCACGGCACCTTCCGGGATCCGGCCCTGGCCCCGGCCCGCCATCTCCGGCGGCTGGTCGAGGCGGGTCACCTGGGCCGCAAGGGCGGGAGGGGGCTGCACCTCCACGAGCGATAGCGGCGAGCGGGCGCATATGCCGTGGGGAAGCGCCCAACGGCGAGGTGTATGGCTTCGGAATTCATCGGCACGGGAATAGGGATGCCGACTCTCTGTCCGCTTTATGGCAGGAGAATTCTCGGTGAATCGCTTGCGGTTACCAACGGCAACAGACATAAGAACCGCATTGGCGATCAAAACGGGCAAATAAATGTTCGAAGCGCATCCCGCAGCCCCCTGCGTATGACCACTTCGTGTCGAAGTCAAGGATGTCGGAAGATTTCCCGGGTGTGGCTAGGGGGTCTCGTGTATGCTGGCGCCTCCGAACGAATGCCCACGTGAACGGGGGTAGCGCAGGGTTGTCAGGGTGTCGGTGCACTTCGGCTTCAACGTGTTGCCTCAGGTAGGGGCGTCCGCTCGCATCGCTTTTGTTGATCGTCGGGCGATCCCGCTCAGAATTGGTAATTCGTTAACGATGATTTTACGTGCGGCGATGGTGGCGTGACCGGTGGGCGTATAGCTTGCTGGAAGGCGTTCGGACTGCCGTGAGCAGTGCTTCGCGTCGCATTCGGGGGTGCGAGCAATGGTGTTTTCATCGGCCAGAGCTAGACAATTCGACGCGCAATTCGAGAGACTTCGGCGGGCGTTTTCCAGATGCCTGTCAGGGGAAGCGGGCATCGTGCTCGTCGAGGGCGCGGTCGGCTGCGGCAAGACCCATACGCTCGAAGCCGTCACGGCCCATGCGGCGAAGGCCGGAGCCCTCGTCCTCAAGGCATACGGGACCTCGGCCGACCGGGCCACGCTCGGCACACTGCGCCAACTCCTGGACTCGCCCCGGCTGCCCAAGGCGACCGCCGACCATCTGCGCCGGGCACTCGACCACGGCGCCCTCGATGCCGCGCCGCCCCGGGAAACCCCTGGTGGCGACGTTGTCGCTACGAACCCCACCCATGTCCAGGGAGCCCGGGAGTTCCGTGCCGCACTCCATGAACTCGCCTCCCGCGAACCGGTGGTGATCTGCGTCGACGAACTCCAGCTCGTCGATGCGGCGTCACTCCAGTACCTGCTTTACCTGGCGACCCGTTCGCGCTCCGCCAAACTCCTCATGGTGTTCGCCCAGGCGACGGACAGCGAACGACAGGACGCCGTCTTCAATACCGAACTGCTGCGCCAGCCCAATTTCCAGCGGCTGCGGCTGGAGCGGCTGTCCTGGGATGAGACGGCACATCTGCTCACCACCCGTCTGGGACTTCCGGATTCCACCGATGTGGCCTACAGCTGGTATGACGTGAGCGGCGGTAATCCGTTGTTGCTACGCGCGGTGATTGACGATTACCGCACCGCGGGAGCGCCTTCGCGGGGCGGTCGCGCAGTGGAGCCCGTAGTGGGCGACATGTTCGTACAGGCCGTGCTCACCTGTGTCTACCGCAGCGGGCGCACCGTCTCCCGGCTGGCCGAGGGCATCGCGGTGCTCGGGGCGTCCGTCTCCCTCGACCTCCTCGGCCGGCTGCTGCGCATCGGCCCCGCCGGCACCCGGCGCGGAGTCGCCGCGCTGGACGCGGCGGGCCTCGTCGACGGTCTGGCCTTCCGCCACCCGTCCGTCGAGGCCGCGGTGCTCGAGGACATGGACCCCGAGGTCCGGCTGGACATGAACCGGCGCGCCGCCGTGCTGCTGCACCAGGGCGGCGGGGCGACCCTCGCCGTGGCCCGCCATCTGCTCGCCGCCCAGGCCGCCGACGAGCCCTGGGCGGTGCCGCTGCTGCGGGACGCCGCGCAGCAGGCGCTCGCCGAGGACGACGCCAAGCTGGCGGTGGCCTGTCTGGAGCTGGCGTACGCGGCCTGCGCGGACGAGGAGTTGCGGGCCGGGATCAGGATCGGCACCGCCGGGATCATGTGGCGGCTGAACCCCTCGGCATCCGAGCGGATGCTGGAGGAGCCGCTGGCCGCGCTGTGCGCCGACCGGCTGCCCGCCTCCCACATCGGGCGGCTGATCGAGCTGTTGCTCGCCCACGGCCGGATCGAGGAGGCGCGCGGCGCCATCGGCCGGCTCAACGCCGTGATGAGCAGCGCGGGACCCGCCTCGATGTCCCAGTTCCGGCTGACCGCCCGCTGGGCCCAGGAGTCCGGTGCGCAGGACCGGCCCCCCGGGCCCGCGGTGCGCCAGGGCGAGGACGGCGGCGCCTCCCGTGCCCAGCTCAGATCCCGCAGGCCCTCCTCGCTGTCGACCATCACCGCGGCGTTCAGCGGCTTCTTCGGCCGCGGGGGGAGCGAGGAGTCGCCGGTGGCCGCGGCGGAGAAGGTGCTCGATGTCTCGCCGCTCACCGACGCCACCTTCGAGCCCATCGTCAACTCGGTGAACGCACTGGTGTACGCGGGCCGCCCGGACAAGGCGGCGCCGTGGTGCGATGCGCTGATGGAGGAGGCCGGACGGCGCCGGGCGCCGGGCTGGCGGGCCATCTTCGCCTCGATCCGGGCCGAAATCGCCCTGCGGCAGGGCAATCTGGTGGAGTCGGCGGCCTATGCGACCACAGCCCTGGAGATCGTGCCCGGCCGCGACGGAAGCGTCTTCATCGGCGGCCCCCTGGCCAGCCAGATCCTCGCGTACACGGAGATGGGCAAGCATGACGCGGCGGCGCGGCATCTGAGCCGCCCGGTACCCGAGGCGCTGTTCAAGAGCATCTACGGCCTTGGCTACACCCGCGCCCGCGGCCGCTACTACCTGGCCACCAACCGCATCAACGCGGCGCTCGGCGAGTTCCTGATGGCCGGCCGGCTGGCCCAGCTGTGGGAGCTCGACCAGCCGGCGCTGCTGCCCTGGCGCTCGGACGCCGCCGAGGCATGGCTGGAGCTCGGCGACCGGGAGAAGGCCGCCAACCTGGTCTCCGAGCAGCTGGCCAGGAACGGCGCCGGGGACTCCCGGGTCCGCGGCGTCTCCCTGCGGTTACTGGCCGCGGCGGGGGACATCGAGCACCGGTCCCGGCTGCTCGGCCAGGCCGTCGAGGAGCTGCAGTGCTCGGGCGACCGCCTGGAGCTGGCCCGGGCGCTGGACGATCTGGGCCGCACGCTGCGCGGATCCGGGGAGTTGGGGCGGGCCGACGCCATCATGGGCCGGGCCTGGCGGATGGCCAAGGAGTGTGGCGCCGAGGAGCTGTGCGCCAGGATCCGTCTCGACTCCGGTCTGGAGGCTCGCGATCCACGGCCGGTGGTGCGGCAGGTGTCGGGACCGCTCGGCCCGAAACCGGCGGTGCCGCCCTCCCTGGGCGGCAAGCTCAGCGAATCCGAGGCCCGGGTCGCCGCCCTTGCGGTGGACGGCTATACGAACCGGGAAATAGCCGCCAGCCTGTTCATCACCATCAGCACGGTGGAACAGCATTTGACGCGGGTGTACCGCAAGCTGAATATCAGGAGCCGGCAGCAGCTGCCGACCGCGCTCCGGGCCCAGGTGGACGAAATCGCCTGAGCGGGGACGGGCGATGTCCCGCGGAAGGGGTGGCCGCAAGCGGCCACCCCTGTTCCATGCCCACCCCTGATTACCCCCCTATCGCGGCGGCAGACCTGGAGCCCGAGCTGACCGCGTTGATAGCTTCTGGCCGCATGAAGGGCATAGTCCTCGCCGGAGGAAGCGGTACCCGACTGCATCCTTTGACACACGCGGTGTCGAAGCAGATCCTTCCCGTCTACAACAAACCGATGATCTATTACCCGCTGTCGGTCCTCATGCTCGGCGGCGTCAGGGAAATCCAGATCATCTCGACCCCGCTCCATGTGGAGCTGTTCCGCGCGCTTCTCGGCGACGGCGGCCGGCTGGGTCTCTCCATCGAGTACGCCGAGCAGCCGGAGGCCAATGGAATCGCAGAGGCATTCATCATCGGAGCCGAGTTCATCGGCGATGACCAGGTGGCGCTGGTCCTCGGCGACAACATCTTCCACGGACCCGGGTTTTCGAAGATGCTGCACCATGAGGCAAGCCAGGTCGACGGCTGTGTGCTCTTCGGCTACGGAGTCAAGGACCCCGAGCGCTATGGCGTCGGGGAAATGGATGAGCAGGGCCGGCTGATCTCCCTCGAGGAGAAGCCGGCCGCCCCCAAATCCAATCTGGCCGTCACCGGGCTGTATCTCTACGACAACGACGTCGTGGACATCGCCAAGAACGTGCAGCCCTCCGCGCGCGGAGAACTGGAGATCACCGACGTCAACCGCGTCTATCTGGAACGCGGAAAGGCAAGGTTGGTGGGGCTCGGCCGCGGATTCGCCTGGCTGGACACCGGAACCCATGACTCACTGCTCCAGGCGGGCCAGTATGTGCAGCTTCTGGAGCAGCGTCAGGGCGTGCGGATCGCCTGTCTCGAGGAAATAGCCTTCCGCATGGGGTTCATCGACGCCGCCGCCTGCTATGAGCTCGGTGCGGAGCTCAGCAAGACGGACTACGGACAATATTTGATGGATATCGCGGCCACCAACCGCTGAAGGGTTGTCTCCAGTGCGCATAGTTGTGACCGGCGGCGCGGGCTTCATCGGCTCCCACTTCGTCCGGCAGACCCTGACAGGGGCGTACGCGGCCTGGGCGGACGCCCAGGTCGTGGTGGTCGACAAGCTCACCTACGCGGGCAACGAGGCCAACCTTGCCGAGGTCGCCGACACCCCCCGACTGCGCTTCGTCCGCGGTGACATCTGCGACGGCGAGCTCGTCGGCCAGCTGCTGCGGGACACCGATCTGGTGGTCCACTTCGCCGCGGAATCGCATGTCGACCGCTCGATATCCGGCTCCGAGGAATTCGTGCGCACCAATGTCCTGGGCACCCACACCCTCCTCAACGCGGCCGCGAACGCGGAGGTCGGGAAGTTCATCCACATCTCCACGGACGAGGTCTACGGCTCCATCGAAAGCGGCTCCTGGAGCGAGACGGAACCACTCGAACCCAACTCGCCGTATTCCGCCTCCAAGGCGTCCTCCGATCTGCTGGCCCGGGCCTTCCACCGCACCCATGGACTGCCCGTCTGTGTGACCCGCTGCTCCAATAACTACGGCCCGTACCAGCACCCCGAGAAGGTCATTCCGCTCTTCATCACCAACCTCATGGACGGCCGACCGGTGCCGCTCTACGGTGACGGCGGGAACGTCCGGGACTGGCTGCATGTGGACGACCACTGCCGCGGAATCGCCCTGGTCGCGGAGAACGGCCGCCCGGGAGAGGTCTACAACATCGGCGGCGGCACCGAACTCACCAATCTGGACCTCACCGAACGGCTGCTGGAACTGCTCGGCGCCGACCGCTCCCTGATCGAGCGGGTGCCCGACCGCAAGGGCCATGACCGCCGATACTCGGTGGACATCACGAAAATCTCCACGGAACTCGGCTACCGTCCCGAGATGTCGTTGGAGAACGGCCTCGAGGAAACCGCCAAGTGGTACCTGACGCACCGCGGTTGGTGGGAACCGCTCAAGAAGAGGTGACCACCCCTACACCCGGGGTTAGGGGTGGACGCGGTTAGGGGTGGTTGAGCCGACTCCCGCCCCATACCGTCGACTTCCGGATCATGGTCAGTCCAGTCGCGTCGTAATCTCAACTGAGAGAAGAGTCTGAGGTCGTGATGTCGGAGAACTCCCTGATGCGTGACGGGCACATCGCGGTCGTCGGTATGGCATGTCGCGTGCCGGGCGCATCGACCCCGGATGAGTTCCGGCAGCTGCTGCGCAATGGAGAGAGTGCCATCACCCAGATCCCGGCGGACCGGTATGCCGATGAGCTCCGGGAGGCCGGTATTCGATTCGGCGGGTTCGTCGAAACGGCGGCCGAGTTCGATCCGGAGTTCTTCGGGATTTCACCCCGAGAGGCACGGGCGATGGACCCCCAGCAGCGGCTCGCGCTGGAACTGTGCTGGGAGGCCCTGGAAAACGCCGGCCTCGTCCCCGCGCGACTCGAGGGCAGCCGCACCGGCGTCTTCATCGGCGCCATCGCAGACGACTACGCGGCACTGGTCCACCGCGGCGAACCCGCCGCCATCACCCAGCACACCCTCACCGGCCTCAACCGCGGCATCATCGCCAACCGGGTCTCCTACGCCCTCGGGCTGCGCGGCCCGAGCGTCGCCGTGGACACCGGGCAGTCCTCGTCCCTGGCCGCGGTGCACCTGGCCTGCGAGAGCCTGCGGCGCGGGGAGACCGAGACCGCCGTCGCGGGCGGCGTCCAGCTCAACCTCGCCCCCGACGGCTTCATCGCCGCCTCCCGGTTCGGCGCGCTCTCCCCGGACGGCCGTTCCTACACCTTCGACGCCCGCGCCAACGGCTATGTGCGCGGTGAGGGCGGCGGCCTCGTCGTGCTCAAGCGGCTCCCGGACGCGCTGCGCGACGGCGACCCCGTGCTGGGCGTCATCCGCGGCTCCGACGCCAACAACGACGGCGGCGGCGACAGCCTCACCACCCCCGCGGTCCACGGGCAGGTGGCCATGCTGCGCGCCGCCTACGAGCGCGCCGGGGTCGACCCCGCCCGGGTCCAGTACGTCGAACTCCACGGCACCGGCACCAAGGTCGGCGACCCGGTCGAGGCCGCGGCGCTGGGCGCGGTCCTGGGCACCGGCCGGGCGGACGGCGCGCCCCTGCGGGTCGGCTCCGCCAAGACGAACGTGGGCCACCTCGAAGGCGCGGCCGGAATCACCGGCCTCATCAAGACGGTGCTCTCGCTCGCCCACCGCGAGCTCTTCCCGAGCCTCAACCACGAGACGCCGAGCCCCGAGATCCCCCTGGACGCCCTGGGCCTGACGGTCCAGACCGCACTCGACACCTGGGCTCCGGAGACGGGCGCCCCACGGCTCGCGGGTGTCAGCTCGTTCGGCATGGGCGGCACCAATGTGCACATGGTGCTGGAAGAGGCACCCGCGACGCTGGGGGAGGCACTAGCCGACGAACCGGCCGCGGAGCGGCCGACGGCCCTCGACACGGTGCCGTGGGTGGTGTCAGGGCGTACT
>NZ_LAKD02000282.1 GCF_000968685.2 Streptomyces antioxidans | reverse complement strand
GACTACTGGGGTATCTAATCCTTATTGCTACCCAAGCCTTCGTCCCTCAACGTCAGTTTTTACATAGAAGGATGCCTTCGCCGTTACCAGTCCTTCTGGTATCAAAGCATTTTATCTCTACTCCAGAAATTCTTCCTTCTCTCATAAAACTCTAGTAAAAAAGTACTCATTTAGAGTTTAATTTACCGTCTAGGTACCCTTTAAACCTAATAAAGATGACTAACACTAGTCTTCTACGTATTACCGCGACTGCTGCCACCCGTAGG
>NZ_LAKD02000281.1 GCF_000968685.2 Streptomyces antioxidans | reverse complement strand
GGGTATCTAATCCTGTTTGCTCCCCACGCTTTCGCGCCTCAGCGTCAGTGTTGGCCCAGAGAGCCGCCTTCGCCACCGGTGTTCCTTCCGATCTCTACGCATTTCACCGCTACACCGGGAATTCCACTCTCCTCTACCACACTCAAGTCACCCAGTTTCCACTGCATTCCCATGGTTGAGCCCCTGGCTTTCACATCGGACTTAATGAACCGCCTGCGCTCGCTTTACGCCCAATAAATCCGGA
>NZ_LAKD02000280.1 GCF_000968685.2 Streptomyces antioxidans | reverse complement strand
TCGGAATTACTGGGCGTAAAGCGCACGTAGGCGGTTTGTTAAGTCAGGGGTGAAATCCCGGGGCTCAACCCCGGAACTGCCTTTGATACTGGCAAGCTTGAGTCCGGAAGAGGTGAGTGGAATTCCGAGTGTAGAGGTGAAATTCGTAGATATTCGGAAGAACACCAGTGGCGAAGGCGGCTCACTGGTCCATTACTGACGCTGAGGTGCGAAAGCGTGGGGAGCAA
>NZ_LAKD02000028.1 GCF_000968685.2 Streptomyces antioxidans | reverse complement strand
TACTGCTCACGCATCTCCGGACCAGCTCACTAGGCCGACGCCGAGCCCGACGCCGACACGGACTTCGCACCCGGGACACGCTGGACGACCAGCGACATCAGCGCGGCGATCGCGCACAACGCCCCCGCGCCGTACCAGACCAGGTCGTACGAGCCGAAGGCGTCCCGCGCCGCGCCGCCGACGAAGGCCACGACCCCGGCCCCCACCTGGTGGGCGGCGAGCACCCAGCCGAAGACGATCGCGCTGTCCTCCCCGTAGTGCTCGCGGCACAGCGCCATCGTCGGCGGCACGGTGGCGACCCAGTCGAGACCGTAGAAGACGATGAAGAACAGCATCGGCGGATGGACCACGTCGTCCAGCAGGATCGGCAGGAACATCAGGGAGAGCCCGCGCAGCGCGTAGTACGCGGCCAGCAGCCGTCGCGCGTCAAAGCGGTCGGTGAACCAGCCGGAGGCCACCGTCCCCACGATGTCGAAGACCCCGATGACGGCGAGCAGGCTCGCGGCGGCCGTCACCGGCATGCCGTGGTCGTGAGCGGCGGGCACGAAGTGGGTCTTGACGAGACCGTTCGTGGAGGCGCCGCAGATCGCGAAGGCGCCCGCGAGCAGCCAGAAGGAGCCGGTGCGCGAGGCCGAGGCGAGAGCCTTGACGGCCCGCCGGGCCGCGCCGCGCCGGGGTGCGGGCCGTGGGGCGGGCGGCCCGTCGGCGCCGTACGGGGCGAGGGCCACGTCCGAGGGGTAGTCGCGCAGCAGCAGCCAGACGAGGGGGACGATCGCCAGCGCGGCGACCGAGACGGTGATCGCGGCGGGCCGCCATGCGTGCCGTTCGACGATCCAGGAGAGCAGCGGGAGGAAGATCAGCTGCCCGGAGGCCCCGCCCGCCGTAAGGATGCCGGTGACCAGCCCGCGCCGGGCCTCGAACCACCGGTTGGTCACGGTCGCGGCGAAGGCCAGTGCCATGGAGCCGCTGCCGAGGCCGATCAGCACCCCCCAGCACAGGATGAGCTGCCAGGGCTCGCTCATGAAGACCGTAAGGCCGCCACCGGCCGCGATGACGACGAGCGCCACCGCGATGACCTTGCGGATGCCGAAGCGGTCCATCAGGGCGGCGGCGAAGGGAGCGGTGAGCCCATAGAGGGCGAGGTTGACGGAGACCGCGAACCCGATCGTGCCGCGCGACCAGCCGAACTCC
Organism: Streptomyces antioxidans; assembly: GCF_000968685.2. Classification (GTDB taxonomy): domain Bacteria; phylum Actinomycetota; class Actinomycetes; order Streptomycetales; family Streptomycetaceae; genus Streptomyces; species Streptomyces antioxidans. The sequence goes on along the minus strand of NZ_LAKD02000028.1, from coordinate 40,490 downwards.
TGGTGGAGCGGATCGATGAGCAGCCCGGGCAGGGAGGCGAATCCGGCCGCGCCGATGATCGTCACAAAGGCGATGGCGGCGACCGACCAGGCGCGGTGCGGTAGGCGTAGGAGGGTCCGCCGTGCGGGCCGGACGGGCTGTTCCGGGTGTTCGTCCTGTTCGGGGGCTTCGGAGAGCTCGGTCGTCTGCGTCACCGGACCAGCATCGGGGAGCGGGTCGGCATGGACGAGTGGCCCGAGGGACAGCATTCGCTAGGATCGGGCCATGCCCCTCCGGGCCGTATCCGAACGACGGGAGGCCGGAAGTGTCCCCACCCAAGCCCCAGCCCCAGCCGCAGCCCCCAGCCCTATCCCCATCCCCGTCCCCGCCCGGGACCACCGACGAGCGCCATCGCGTCGTCGTCCTCGCCCTCCCCGGCGTGATCCCCTTCGAGCTGGGCATTCCGTACCGGATCTTTGGCAAGGCCCGCTCCGCCGGCCGCCGGCGGCTGTACGAGGTGGTCACCTGCACCCCCGAGCCCGGTCTGGTGCCCACGGATGCCGACTTCCCGATCGCCGTGGAGGCGGGCCCCGAAGCCCTCGCCGAGGCCGACACCATCGTGGTGCCCGCCTCGTACGAACTCGGCCCGGTCCGCCAGGAGGGCCGGATGACCGAGCCGCTCGGCGCCGCGCTCGCCCATGCCCGGCCGGGTGTGCGCTGGGTGTCCATCTGCACCGGCTCGTTCGTGCTCGCCGCCGCGGGGCTTCTCGACGGGCGCCCGGCCACCACCCATTGGTCCAGCGTCGATCAATTCCAGCGCCTCTTCCCGACCGTCAGGGTCGACCCGAACGTGCTGTTCGTGGACGACGGCGATGTGCTCACCTCGGCCGGTGTCGCCTCGGGGATCGACCTGTGTCTGCATCTGGTGCGGCGCGACCACGGCGCGGCCGTCGCCAACGACGTGGCCCGGCGCAGCCTGGTGCCGCCCCATCGCGACGGCGGCCAGGCCCAGTACATCCCGCGCCCGGTACCCGAGCCCCAGCAGGCCACCACGACGGCGGCCCGCGCCTGGGCCCTCGGCCGACTGGACCGGCCCATCTCGCTGCGGGAGCTGGCCGCCCAGGAGTCGATGAGCGTACGGACGTTCACCCGCCGCTTCCGCGAGGAGGTCGGCGTCAGCCCGGGCCAGTGGCTGACCCAGCAGCGGGTCGAGCGGGCCCGCCACCTCCTGGAGGGCACCGATCTGTCGGTGGACCAGGTGACGCGCGAGGCCGGTTTCGGCTCCCCCGCGTCCCTGCGCCAGCACTTCCAGGCGGCTGTGGGCGTCGCCCCCACCGCCTACCGCCGCACGTTCCGCGCGGGCGCCGAGGCCGGTACGGCTCCCGGCGCCGAGGCCCGTACGTGAAGGCCGCTCAGCCCCTTACGGCAGCGTTCAGAAGGTGAGCACGGCCCGCGCCACCCGGCCGTGGTGGACGTCGTCGGCGGCCTTGGCGAAGTCCTCCAACGGGTAGGTCCTGCTGACGAGTTCGTCCAGCAGCAGCCGTCCCTGCCGGTAGAGATCGGCGTACAGCGCGATGTCGGCCTGTGGCCGTGAGGAGCCGTAGCGGCAACCAAGGATGGACTTGTCCAGGAACATCGAGGAGACGCGGAAGGCCGCCTCGGCGTCGGCGGGCACCACGCCGAGCAGCACCGCCTGGCCGTGCCGGTCGAGGAGTTCGACGGCCTGGCGGATGAGCCGGGTCGAGCCGACGCATTCGAAGGCGTGATCCGCGCCGGTCGGCAGGATCTCCCGTACGGCGTCGGCGGAGGGGACGAAGTGGGTGGCGCCGAAGCGCCGCGCCAGCGGCTCCTTGGCGGGGTTGGTGTCCACGGCGACGATGGGGGACGCCCCGGCGATCCGGGCCCCTTGCAGCACATTGAGCCCGATGCCGCCGCTGCCGATGACGACGACCGACTCTCCGCGGTCCACCTTGGCGCGGTTGAGCACGGCGCCGACGCCGGTGAGGACGGCACAGCCGATGAGGGCGGCGGGAACGAGCGGAATGTCCCCGGGAATCGGCACCACCTGGACGGCGGTGACGAGGGTGCGCTCGGCGAAGGCGGAGTTCGAGGCGAAGTTGTACAGCCGCTCGTCGCCGCGGCGGAACGGCCGGGTCGGCCTGCCGATCGCCGCACGGCACATGGTGGGGCGGCCCCGGGCGCAGTCGGCGCAGGTCCCGCAGTTGGCGAGGGTGGAGAGCGCCACATGGTCACCGGGTGCGACATGGGTGACGCCCGGTCCGACCTCCTCGACCACGCCCGCGCCCTCGTGGCCGAGGACCACGGGGAGGGGGAAGGGGATGGTGCCGTCGACGACCGAGAGGTCGCTGTGGCACAGCCCGGCGGCGGCGATGCGCACCAGCACCTCGCCGGGGCCGGTGTCGCGCACCTCCAAGTCCTCGACCACGCGCGGTGAGGTGCCGTCGAAGATGACGCCTCTCATCCTCATCACCCTTCCGGTGCCTCAGGCGACCCAGACCAGCGACTGGAGTTCGCTGTACGCGTGCAGGCCGAACGAGCCGCCGTCGCGGCCGACTCCGCTTTCCTTGAAGCCGCCGAACGGTGTCTCGGGGTGCCGCTGGGCGGTGTTGATGCCGACGTTTCCGCTGCGCAGACGGGCGGCGAGGGTCCAGGCGCGGCCCGCGTCGACGCTGAAGACGTAGTCGTGGAGGCCGTAGGGGGTGGCGTCGGCGATCCGCACCGCCTCGTCCTCGTCATCGAAGGGCAGGGCGACGACGACCGGGCCGAACAGCTCCTCGCGGGCAACGGTCATGGCGGGGTCGGCGTCGGCGATGAGCGTGGGGGCCACGTAGAAGCCGGGCTTGAGCGCGGGGCGTTCGCCGCCCACGACGATCCGGGCGCCCTGCTCACGGGCGCCGGAGACATACGCCTCCACGCGATCGCGCTGCGCGGCGGAGATCAACGGACCGACGATCGTGGAGTTATCCACAGGCTCCCCGATCTTCAGTGACTCTGCGTAGTGTGTGAGTGCGGCAATGACCTTCTCGTACAGCGATCGATGTACGAGCACACGGGTCGGCGCCGTGCAGATCTGCCCGCTGTGAAAGGAGAAGGTCGAACCGACCGCCCCGACCGCCGACGCGATCACTCGCTCGTCGGCGTCCCCCAGGACGATGGCCGCGCCCTTGCCCCCCAGTTCCATCAGGGTGCGCTTCATCGACCGCCCCGCGGACTCGGCGATCTTCTTCCCCACGGCGGTGGATCCGGTGAAGCTGACCATGTCGACACCGGGGTGCGCGACCAGCGCCTGGCCGACGGCCGCGCGCGAGCCGGTGACGACATTGAAGGCACCGTCCGGGAGCCCGGCTTCCTTCAGCAGCGGGCCGAGCTCAAAACAGCACAGCGGATCCTGCGGCGCGGGTTTGGCCACGACGGTATTGCCCATGGCCAGGGCCGGGGCCACCTTGCCCGCGAGATTCGTGAGAGGGAAGTTATGGGAGGTGATGCAGCAGACGACACCCAGGGGACGGCGGACCGCTGCCGCTCCGACCAGCCCGCCCGGCGCCAGCGGGGTGGCGGCCAGGGGCAGCGGGGCCAACGGCACGGTGTCCGGTTCGAGGGCGCCGCGCGCATAGCGGCGGAAGCGGTCGATCGCCGGGGGTACCTGGAGGGACGAGGTGACGCGTAGCGTCGCCCCGGTCTCCGCCTGGACGAGGGGCACCAGGTCCGGGGTGTGCTCGGCGAGCAGATCGGCGGCCCGGTCGAGTACGGCGGCGCGCTCCTTTGGGGCGGTGCGCGACCAGCCGTCGTACGCGGCCCGGGCGGCCCGCACCGCGGCGTCCACATCGGCCGGATCGGCCTCGGGGGCATGGCCGACGGTTTCCTCGGTGGCGGGGTTGATGACGGGGTAGTGCCCGTTCCCGGGAGCCCGCCACGAGCCGTCGATCCAGTGCGCGTAGGTCCTTGTCATCGGCGTGATTCCTTGGGGAGGTGAAGTACGCGCTCGGCGATGATGGTGCGCTGGATCTCGTCCGAGCCGCCGTAGATGGTGTCGGCGCGGGAGAAGAGGAAGAGGCGCTGGAAGGCGTCGAGTTCGTACGGCCGGCCGGCGGTCCAGCGCGCCGGGCCGAGTGCGGCTGCGGCGCCTCTCACCTGCACGGCCAGCTCGCCGAGCCGCTGATGCCAGCCGCCCCACAGCAGCTTGGCGACGCTGGGCGCACCGGGATCCTGCGGGCCGGAGTACCCGGGATCCCCCGGACCGGAGTGGAACGGGCCGGAGTCGGGCAAGCCGGAGTCGGGCGGCGAGCCGGAGTCGGGTGAAACGGGGCCGGGTGAAACGGGCGGCGTCTGGGGGCCCGCGCTCCCCGGGGGGAGGCCATGGGGGGCGGCCTTCCGCGGGGCGGGGTCCCGGGTCGGCCGGGCGGAGTTCGGGGCGGGGCGCTGTGCGCTGCCCAGGGTGCGCAGGGCGTTCCAGCGCATGGCCTTGAGCTCGGCCCACTGCCGTATGAGCCGGTCACGCAGGACCGGCTCCTCTGCGGCGCCGGTCTCCAGCGCCAGCCGCACCACCCGGCTCAGCTCCTGGGCGAAGCCGATCTGCTGGACCAGGGTGGAGACCCCGCGCTCCACCGCCAGCAGGCTCATGGCCACGCGCCAGCCGTGGCCCGCGCCGCCGACGAGGTGTTCGGCGCGGGCCACGGCCCCGTCGAAGAACACCTCGTTGAACTCCGCGGTCCCGGTCAGCTGCCGGATCGGCCGCACCTCGATCCGTCCCGGCTGGTCCATGGGCACCAGCAGAAAGGAGAGTCCATGATGGCGCTGTGAGCCCTCTTCGGTGCGCGCCAGCACAAAGCACCAGTCGGCCTCATGGGCGAGGGAGGTCCAGATCTTCTGCCCCGTGATGCGATAGGTGCCCTCGCCCGGGTCGTGGACGGCGCGGGTCCGCAGCCCGGCGAGGTCCGAACCGGCGTCCGGTTCGCTGTAGCCCTGGCACCACACCTCCTCGCCACGGGCGATCGGCGGCAGAAAGCGGGTGCGCTGGGCGGAGTCGCCGTGGGCGAGCAGGGTGGGCCCGAGGAGGTTCTCGCCGATATGGCCCAGTCGGCCGGGCGCCCCGGCGCGGGCGTACTCCTCGGCCCAGACGACCTGTTGGGTCAGCGTGGCGGCGCGGTTGCCGTACGCCCCGTGGGTACGGTCCCAGCCCAGGCCGATCCAGCCGCCCGTGCCGAGGTCGCGTTCCCAGCCGCGGCGGACGGCCATGTCGCCGTGCGCCTCGCCGGGGTGGCCGCCGGTCTGCTGCTTGAGGGCGGCGAACGGCCCGGTGAAGTGCTCGGCCAGCCAGTCGTGCGCCTCGGCGCGGAACAGCTCGTCCTCCGATCCGAAAGCGAAGTCCACAGCCTCTCCCCTCGTCGGCCCTGGTGGGTGTTGCCGGTACGCCCCGCCGTTGCCTGGGTCAGGCGTTGGGGCGCTGACCGTCGGCGGCGGCCCGGGCCATGGCCTCCAGCTGGGCCAGCATCGGCATGGGGTCGGTGCCGACCGTGCCCGGAAGGAAGTCGGCGATCTTCTCCGGGGTCCAGGCGCCCTCGGCGTATCCGGCGCGCAGTTCACGGGGCTGGGCCCAGACCGCGATCTTGGGGCCCGCGATCGTGTAGACCTGCCCGGTGATCCGCTCCGCCTGGGCGCGTTCGCTCAGCAGATAGACGACCAGGGCCGCCACGTCCTCCGGTTCGCCGATCTCCTTGAGCTCCATCGGTACGTTGGCGGACATCCGGGTGCGGGCGACCGGGGCGACACAGTTCGCCGTGACGCCGTACTTGTGGAGCCCCAGCGCGGCGCTGCGCACCAGGGAGATGATTCCGCCCTTGGCGGAGGCGTAGTTGGCCTGGGCGACGCTGCCCTGGTGGTTGCCGCTGGTGAAGCCGATCAGAGTGCCGGAGCGCTGGCGGCGCATCACCGCCGACGCCGCCCGGAAGACCGTGAAGGTGCCCTTGAGATGGGTGGCGACGACCGGATCCCACTCCTCCTCGGACATGTTGAAGAGCATCCGCTCGCGCAGGATCCCGGCGACGCAGACCACCCCGTCCAGCCGTCCGTACCGCTCCAGCGCGGTGTCCACGATCCGCTGGCCCCCGGCCATGGCCGAGACGTCGTCGGCGACCGCCACCGCCTCGCCGCCCGCCGCCGCGATCTCCTTGACCACGGCCTCGGCGATCTCGCTGCTCGGTTCGCCGCCCTCGATCGAGACCCCGTAGTCATTGACGACGACCTGTGCCCCCTCGGCCGCGCAGGCGAGGGCCACCGCTCGTCCGATACCGCGCCCCGCCCCGGTGACGGCGACCACCTTGCCGTCCAAGAAGTTGTCCACGGCACGTCCCCTCCCGGAGTTTCTGACGGTCCGTTAGATTTTTGAGCAGACGCGGCCCGAGTACAAGCCCCCGCACACAAACGTCGACCGGGAACGCCGAAGGAGACGCCATGCCGCTGCCAGCCGAGTTCCACGAGATCGCCAAGCGGGTCAACAACTGGGGCCGCTGGGGGACGGCGGACGAGATCGGCACGCTCAACCTGATCACCGACGCCGTGGTCCGTGAGGCCGCCGCGACCATACGGACCGGCCGCCGCGTGCCGCTCGCGGTGCGGCTGCGGCAGGACGGCATCCAGACCGGACTGATCCCCGGGCGGATCAATCCGCTGCACACGATGGTCGCGGTGAACTTCGAGATGTTCGGCCCGGATACGGTGGCGATCAGCGACGACGCCGTGACGATGGGGCTCCAGGCCGGTACCCACTGGGACGGGCTGGCCCATGTCTCGCACTCCGGCAGGATCTACAACGGCCGCCCCGCCGGCTCCATCACCGCGCAGGACCGCGCCGCCTTCAGCGGTATCGACAAGGCGGGACCCCTCGTCTCGCGCGGGGTGCTGCTCGATGTGGCCCGGGCCCGGGGCGCCGAGCGGCTGCCCGAGGGACATGTGGTCACCCCCGAAGACCTCGACGCCGCCGAGGAACTGGCCGGGACCAGGGTGCGCTCCGGCGATATCGCGCTCGTCCGCACCGGGCAGATCCAGCGCTATCTGGCGGGTGAGAAGGAGGCGTACGCGCTTCCCTCACCGGGCCTGTCCCTGCGCACGCCCGAGTGGTTCCACGCCCGCGATGTGGCGGCGGTCGCCAATGACACCCTGACCTTCGAGGTCTTCCCACCGGAGATCGAGGGCCTCTGGATGCCGGTCCACGCCCTCGACCTGGTCGAGATGGGGATGCTCCAGGGCCAGAACTGGAATCTGGAGGAACTCTCCGAAGTCTGCGCCGAGGAGGGGCGTTACGCCTTTCTGCTGTCGGCCCCGCCGGAGCCGTTCGCCGGTGGCACGGGCGCGCCCGTGGCACCCGTCGCGATCCTCTGACGGCCGTACGCCGCCGGCGCCTTGACGTCTCCGATGCCCATGGAGGGAACGGCGGGCCGGTCTCTTTCGGGTGGCGGTGCGCTCATGCGCGCCCCGAGCACGGCACCGCACACCGCCACCCGGCTCCCGGCGCTGAGCCCTGTTTCAGCAGCGGGGGCGCGACCCGCACTCGCCAAGGAACGTCCCTGTGCACACACGGTCCACAGAGACACCACAGCCCTCGGCGTCCCCTCGCGACGAATCGCTGATCCTAGAGTGATCACCCGAACACGTCACGTCAACACCTGGTCTGGACTTTGTCTGATTCGCCCCAAGTGTGGCGGCGCATGAGAGGCCGCTCGCGTCCTGGAGAGCGGCTCCTCGCCCTTCGCGCGGTCGATTTCACACCAGATCCGCTTCCCGGAGCCCTCCGGCTGCCAGCCCCAGCGATCGGCGAGACCGTCGACCAGTTCCAGACCGCGCCCATGGGTGTCCCCCTCATCGGCACAGCGCTGACGCGGAGCGCGGTCGCTGGCGTCGGCGACCTCCACCCGGACCGTCCCCACACCGGCGCCCCGGCTCGTGAACGGCCCCGGCACCCCGCCCCCGGCACCACCACCGCTCCCGCCGCCCGGCGACTGGGCGGGGAAGAGCATTCTCAGCACGGCCGGACAGCCGGTGTGCACCACGGCGTTGGTGACGAGTTCGGAAATGAGCAGAATCAATGTCTCGGCGACTGGCTCATCGGCTTCGATACCGGATCCGACAAGCCGTGAACGGGCCCATCGACGGGCCCGGCTCACCTCCGCCGGATCGGGCCTGACCTCCATCTGCACCTGAAGCACCTGCACCGCTCACACCATCCGAACCGGCAGACACATCGCCTTGTACCTCCAAGAGGTCACGGACCGTGACACTCCCCCAGCTACCACTGGGAGGTACCCCCGTGCGCGACAGCATGGTTGACGTACAGTCACCCCAACAAGCGCTTCGGTCATATTCCAGCGCCAAGGAGTATGCGTGGGGCATACTGTGCGACACGCGTCCTGAGGACTCGAACATCGAGGCTGGGGCGTCGCACACCCCGGGCGAGCGGGGCACGTTGTCATGCCCGGAATCGCCCCTTGGGCAACGCCGGGCTTCTCGCACCCCATAAGCGCTCGCACCCCACGGAGAGTACCCGAGCCCGGGCCCGACTCCACCCTGTGACGAGTCACGCCTAGGAAACAACCTGGTATCAACGCTCGGTCACCTCGGAAGCTCTGGGGATCTCCCCAGAGAATGCGACATCCCAACAATTCAGGCGTATCCATCGAGCCCGGCTACAAACATGTTTCAACGGTCGACACGAGCCCGGCCGCCAGTTCCTCCTCCGCCGCCGCCGTGGACTGCCACTGACCTGCCCGCACCCAGGCCCGCTTGAGATGGAGATGGACATCGGCCTCCCAGGTGAAGCCCATCCCGCCATGAACTTGTAGACAATCGCGGGCATTGTGGACAGCGGCCTCGTCGGCGAGCAACGTGGCCGCCGCGATGTCACCCGGGTCTTCTGTGACCGCCGCGGCGTACACCACACTTCTGGCTGATTCGGCGCGCACCAGCATCTGGGCACAGAGATGCTGTACGGCCTGGAAGGCGCCGATCGGTCGGCCGAACTGGGTGCGCCGCTTGGCATGGTCCACCGCGAGCTCGACCGTACGGGAGGCGCTGCCCAGCTGTTGGGCCGCGGTCAGCAGCGCCGCCTCGCGCCACAGCCGGGCGGCGAGCCCCGAACGGCCCGGCCCCTCCGCCTGGCCCCGCCGGGTTGGGCCCGGGGTCATCCGGTGCAGTGGGGTGGCCGGGTCGACGGAGCGCATCGGCTCCGCGGAGAGCGCCGCCTCCTCCGCCGGAATCACCTCGACCGCCGTCGGTCCCAGCACCAGCACCACATCGGCGGAGCCAAGATGCTCGACCGGAGTCCCGCCCTCGTGCAGCGCCGTCACCACCGTCTCGCCCTGGGCCGCACCCACCGCCAAAGACCCCGAAAGCCCCGCCGCCAACTCCGTCGCGACCAGCGGCCCCGGCAGCAGTGCCCGGCCCGCCTCCTCGCAGGCCAGCACCACCTCCGGCAGCCCCAGCCCCACCCCGCCCGCCGACTCCGGCACCCGCAGCGCGAAGAGGCCCGCCGCGCCCAGCTCCCGCCACAGCCCTCGGTCCAGCCCCCCAACCCGGTCCAGCCCCCCAACCCGTTCCGGCGCCCCGGCGCCCCCCGCCGGCGCCCCGCCGCGCCGCGCCGCGTCCGCGTCCACCACGGCCCGCAGCCGGGCCCGCGGGAAGTGCCGGTCGAGCAGTTCGCGCATCCCCGTCCGCAGCGCCCGCTGGTCGTCCGTGAGCTGGAAGTCCACGCCCCGCTCACCGCCCCTTCGGCAGGCCGAGGATCCGCTCGGCCACGATGTTGCGCTGGATCTGCGAGGTCCCCGCCGCGATGGTGTACGAGAGCGAGGAGAGCCGGTCGGCGACCCACTCCTGACCGGCGTCCAGCGCGTCCGGCCCCAGCACCTCGGCGGCGGCGTCGTACAGCTCCTGCCGCACCTGCGAGAAGCGCAGTTTGAACACCGAGCCGCCGACGCCCGGCACCCCGCCGGTGCGCTGCGCCTCGCTCACATTCCACTGGGTGAGCCGCCACAGCGCCGCGCACTCCGCAGCGAGCCGCCCCAACCGGCGCCGTAGCACCGCGTCGTCCCAGCGCCCGTTGGCCCGTGCCGTCCTGGCCAGCGCCTCCAGCACTCGCCTACAGGCGACCACTTCGCCCACGAAGGCCGTACCGCGCTCGAAGGAGAGGGTCACCATGGTCACCCGCCAGCCGTCGTTCTCCTCGCCGACCCGGTGGGTGACCGGCACCCGTACCTCATCCAGGAACACCTCGGCGAACTCCGCCGTCCCGGCCAGGGTCCGCAGCGGCCGCACCGTCACCCCGGGCGCGTCCATCGGCATCGCAAGCCAGGTGATGCCCCGGTGCTTCGGCGTGCCGGTGTTTACCGGTGCGGTGCGCACCAATAGTTCGCACCAGTCGGCGATCTCGGCGTGCGAGGTCCAGATCTTGCTTCCGCTGATGACATACGCATCGCCGTCCCGTACCGCCCGGGTGCGCAGCGACGCCAGGTCGGAGCCCGCGTCCGGTTCGGAGAACCCCTGGCACCAGACCTCGTCCCCGCGCAGGATCGGCGGCAGCCAGCGGGCCCGCTGCTCGGGGGTGCCCTCGGCGGCGATGGTGGGGCCCGCGTGCAGCAGTCCGACGAACCCCGCGCCCACATAGGGCGCACCGGCCCGCTCGGTCTCCTCCAGGAAGATCAGATGCTGGGTGGGCGTCGCGCCCCGGCCGCCCGCGTCCTCGGGCCAGTGCAGTCCGGCGTAGCCCGCGTCATGGAGCATACGCTGCCAGCCGCAGTCATAGGCGCGGCGGCCGGGCCAGTCGGCCGGGTGCGGGCGGTCCGGCAGCCCGGGCAGGACCTCGGCGAGCCAGCCGCGCAGCCGGTGCCGGAAGTCCTCCTCGTCCTCCGTGTACGTGAGATCCATCGGCCGCCGACCTCCGTTTCTGATGACCCGTCAGATAGGGCGGGCTTCCGCAGGCTAGTCCGCGCCCCCTGGACCGACAAGGAGCCCGCCCTTACGCTGCCAGCATTATCTGACGGATCGTCAGCTACCTGCACCGCGGGAGGCCGGGGATGACCGATATCGCGCATGAGCTCGGCGGTTCGGCGACGCTGTGGGAACTGCTCGAGCGCCGCGCCGCCCTCACCCCCGACGCCCCCGCCCTCATCCAGGCCCCCGCCTCCGCCCGCCACGACCGGCGGCTGACCTTCGGCGCCCTGCGCACCCGCGCCGAGCGCACCGCCGCCGGGCTGTACCGGCTGGGGATACGCCCCGGCAGCCGGGTCGCCTGGCAGCTGCCCACCCGGCTCGAGACGGTCGTGCTGACCATGGCGCTCGCCCGCCTCGGCGCCGTGCAGACCCCGCTCATCCCGTACTACCGCGACCGCGAGGTGCGGTTCGCACTCCGCGCGTCCGGGGCGCGGTTCTTCGCCGTGCCCGGCCGGTGGCGCGGCTTCGACCACACCACGATGGCGCGCCGCCTGGCCTCCGAACTCCCCGAACCGCCGGTGGTCTTCGAGGCGTACGACACGCTGCCGGTGGCCGATCCCACGGCGCTGCGGCTGCCGCCGCCGCCCACCGACGGACGGGCCGTCCGCTGGATCTACTGGACCTCGGGCACCACCTCCGACCCCAAGGGGGTGCTGCACACCGACCGCAGCCTCATCGCGGCCGGTGGCTGCCTCGCCCACGCGCTGCGGCTGGGCCCGGACGACGTCGGGTCCATGGCCTTCCCGTACGCCCATGTCGCGGGGCCCGACTACACCGTGATGCTGCTGCTCTACGGCTTCCCTGCGGTGCTGCTCGAGCACTTCTCGCTGCCGGAGTCGCTGCCCGCGTACCGGCGGCACGGGGTGACGGCCGCGGGCGGCAGCACCGCCTTCTACGCGATGTTCCTGGCCGAGCAGCGCAAGGACCCCGCCCGCCCGCTCATCCCCACCCTGCGGCTCCTCGCGGGCGGCGGCGCACCCAAACCGCCCGAGCTCTACCACGAGGTCGTACGGGAGCTCGGCTGCACGCTCACCCATGGCTACGGGATGACCGAAGTCCCCATGATCACCATGGGGTCGCCGGACGACACGGCCGAGAACCTCGCCACCACCGAGGGCCGACCGCCGCCGGAGATGGAGATCCGGGTGGTGGACGGTCAGGTGCGGCTGCGCGGCGAGGCGGTCTGTGCCGGATATCTGGACGAGGGCGAGAACCGTAAGGCGTTCGACGCGGACGGCTTCTTCCTTACCGGCGATCTCGGCCACCTTACGGAGAGCGGCCATCTGGTGCTGACCGGCCGCGTCAAGGACATCATCATCCGTAAGGGCGAGAACATCTCGGCCAAGGAGATCGAGCAACTGCTGTACCGACACCCGGATGTGGGCGATGTGGCGGTGATCGGCCTGCCCGACCCGGACCGGGGCGAGCTGGTGTGCGCCGTCGTGGAGCAGCCGCCCGGGGCGGCGGCGCTGACGCTCGGGCAGGCCGTGGCGTATCTGCGGGAGGCCGGGCTGTCGGTGCACAAACTGCCGGAACGGCTCGAGGTGGTGGACGCCCTGCCCCGGAACGAGACGCTGCGGAAGGTGCTGAAGTACCGGCTGCGGGAGCGGTTCGCGGAGGGAACCTAGGGCCGGGGCCTAGCCGGTGCTGGTGCTGTACGTGGCCGTGGCCTGGTCGAAGTACCGGTTGACCGCCCGGCGCTCATCGGACGGGCCGATGACCAGGACCACGTGGTAGCGGCCGTCGATCAGCATCGCCAGGTTGCGCGCGTACACATTCCGCCCACTGCTGTCGCGCCAGGTGAACGCGCCCTCCGCCATCGCCGTACGGCCGACGTCGATCCGCCGCAGCCCGGAGGACGAGGCCCAGGAGGACCCGCGGAAGGCGGACAGTTCGGCCTCGCGGTCCTGCTGGTACGCCATCGGGTCGCCGCCGAACTCGGACGTCTTGTCCCGCCCGGCCACGACCACCAGCTCGAAGTCGCCCCCGATATAGCGGATCTGGCCGCGGCCGTTCTCGCCCCGGCGGGTCCAGTCCTCGTGCACGGCGACCTTGAAGCCCTTGGGGTCCTTACGGACCGCGAAGCCCTTCGCCAGCCCGGCCGGGGCGGTGGACTGTGGCTCCTGGTCGCCGGGGTCGGCCGACTTTCCGGCCTCCCCCTTGTCACCGCCCTTGTCGCCGTCGCCCTTGTCGCCCTCCGCCGGGTCGTGCGGCGCCGCGCTGGGCGTACCCGCCGAGCCCGTACGCCCCTGGCCGCCGTCGTCCTTGGAGCGCGGCATGAACATCATCGCGTAGAGCACCGCGGCCGCCAGCCCCAGCAGGACCAGGAGCAGGAGCAGCCGCCCCAGGCTGCGCGGCTTGCGCTGGGCGGGCGCCGGAGCAGCCTGCCGGGACTCCCGGGGCTCTCTCCCCTCGCGCCTCTCGCGCTTGTCCCGCCGGTGCCGCGCATGGCCCGCCGGCGCGTCTGCCGCCGCGGCCGGGCGGCGCCCGCGGCCCCTGCGCACCAGCCAGCCCCGCCTGCGGACGACCGGCAGCCGCCGGGGGTCGGAGGCGCCACCGGAGCCGAGCGAGGGCACCGTGACCGTGCTGATGCCGACGTCCGGTTCGGGCGCCGACCGGATCAGGGACCGCAGCCAGCCGCGCAGCTCCTCGAAGTCCGGGCGCTCGGTGGGGTCCTGACGCATCAGCGACTCGACGACGGGGCGCAGCGGACCGCACTCCTCCGCGTACGCCGGCGCCTCCGCACAGACCATCTGCACCAGCTCGGCGGCGCTCTCCTCCGGATACGGGGCATGGCCCTGCACCGCGCGGAACAGCAGCGCGCCGAGCGCCCACAGGTCCGCGGCGGGGCCGACCGGGGGCGCCAGCCGCCAGTTCTCATGGACCGGGCCCGCCTGCTCGGGCGCCCATCGCTCGGTGACGGCGCCGACCACGACGATACGGGCCTGGCGGGCGCGTTCGGCGGCGAGCGCGGTGGCGGGGCCGCCGCCGGTGGCTCCGCCGGAGTCCCAGCCGCCTTCGCGGGCGGACGGACCTTGGGAAGCGGACGGGCCTTGGGGGGTGAACGGGCCTTCGGAGGCGAACGGTTCGGCGCTCTCCGCGGCCTCCGGCCGACCGGACCAGCGGGCACCGCCGGTCACCGGCTCCGGGCCGGGCTCGGGTGCGGGCGCGGGCGTCGGGGCGGACTCGGCGGCGTGCGAGGAGCGGGTGGCCGCGTCGACGTTGGCCCGCGCGGCGGCTCGCGCGCCCGCCGCGTAGGCGGCGATGGCGCTGGCCCGCGCCGCCCTGGCGGCCGCGCTCTGCGCATCGGCGCCGACTGCGCCCCGTTCGCCCTCCCGGTCGTCTCCCGGCTGCCCAGCCCGGCGGGGCGCGGGCAGCCCAGCGGCGGCCGTCTGGTCCCCGTAAGGCGCCATGGGCCCACCGGCCCCCGGGCCGAACGTCACCTGATCCCGGTACACCGGACCGCCTGGGCGCGACCTCACAGGACCACCGGCACCCGCGCCCGGGCCCGCCGAACCCCTCGGACCCGAACTCGCCTCCGTCACCCCCTGGTCACCGTAAGGCGACCGTGGCTCGGGGAGGCCCGGCGCGGCGCCCTGGCCGCCGTGCTCACGGGCGTCGTCGGTGTCGGGCCGTGCCGCACCCTCGGGTGCGTCGGGGCGTGCCGTGCCCGCGGGTTCATGGCCACCGTAAGGGCGGCCCGGCGGCGGGAAACCTCCCGCGGCGCCCTGGTCGTGATAGCGCGGGCCGCCGTGCGGCCGCGCCTCGCCGCCCCCGGCCGTACGGGCCCCGGGGATGGCCGCGCCCCCTTCGCCCCCGCGCTCGGCCGGGCCCCGCGCGTCCGGGCCCGGGTGGTCGCCGTAACCCGCCGGGCCCGGCGGCGGGGAGGCCGGGACGTCAGCCGACGGCCCCTCCTCAGTGGCGAACTCGGCGAACTCAGCGAGCTCGGCGGACTCGGCGGACTCAGCGGGCTCAGCGGACACGGTGAACTCGGCAGGCTCGGTGAACTCCGCGGACACGGTGAACTCCGCGGACTCGGTGTCCGGCGAAGGCGAGGCCGCGGGCGCCGGAACGGGGTCGTAGCCGCACAGCGCCTCCTCCGCCGCACCCGCCGCCAGACCCGTGAGCATCGCGCGCCCGTCATCGCACAACAGCACCGTACGGGCGGTGATGTTGCGGTGGACCCAGCCGTGGGCGTGCAGGGCGCGCAGCGCCGTCAGGATGTCGTTGGCGACCTCGGCGGCGCGGTGCGGGGACAGCGTGCCCTCCGCGAGCAGCGCGGCCAGCGGGCGGCCGGAGACCATTTCGCTGACGATCCACAGGCTTCCGGCCTCCGCGAAGACGTGGAAGACCTGGCCGAGCCGGGGATGGTCGGGGATCTGCGCGGCGGACGTCGCCGCCGCGATGGCGCGTCGGACCGCCGGGTCACCGCCGCCCCGTGCCGTACGCCCGGCACCGGCGAACGTGCCGTTCCGCCCCGATGGCCCGCCGCCCCACCGGGCGTCGTCCTCGACCACTTCGGCCTCGACGACCTCCGGCAGCGGTATCTGCCGCAGATGGACTTCCTGTCCGCTGTAGGTGTCGAAGGCGCGGGTCTCGATGAGTTCGTACTCGTCGGCGGGCGGCAGGGGCAGGCGATAGCGGTCGGCCAGCACCCGGCCCGCGTACT
Organism: Streptomyces antioxidans; assembly: GCF_000968685.2. Lineage (GTDB taxonomy): Bacteria > Actinomycetota > Actinomycetes > Streptomycetales > Streptomycetaceae > Streptomyces > Streptomyces antioxidans. Next base: position 24,844 of record NZ_LAKD02000028.1, on the reverse strand, counting down.
CCTCCACGACGCCTCCCCAAGCGCGCGACCAACGCCGCCCTCATCAGCGGCCGGAGCAGCCTGAAACCCTTCAAATATGGTCGTTTTGGCGAGTTCCTGCGGCTGCGCACAGTCTAGGGCCTCTCACGATACGTGCCCGAACGACGCTTCGCCGACAGGAGTGCTCAGTCCGTAATCTTGAACGTGTCGAAGGCGGTCTGGCGCAGGGTGGCGCACTCCTTGTCGTCCCATTTGCTCGCCTCGCAGGTGATCAGTATGGCGAAGCCATGGCTGCCGTCCACCTTGAAGCCGCGGTTGAGCACCCGGACCCGCTTGCCGTCCTGGTCGCGCTCGAACTCCCAGTCCGCGACGGTCGGATAGCCCCGCCAGTCCACCGACTTGATGCCGAGGCCCTTGTAGCCGGACATGGTGCGGCGGGCGTTCTCCTCGCCCTTGCGCCAGTCCGCCTCCGCATCGGACCTCGGCGCACTGGTGAAGTCGATCTGAATACGCGGAATGCTGGACCCGCCGTAGTACTTACGGCTTCCGGAATAGCTCCCGGAATGGACCGACCAGCCCTCCGGCATGGCCATGCTGAACGGGAAGTCGGAGCTCTTGACGGTCCCGTAGCCATCAGGCACGCCGCCCTTACCGCCGTCGCCCTTGCCCTTACCGCTGTTGTCGCCGCTTCCGCCGCCGCCCTTGCCCGAGTTGTCGTCCGGATTCTCGGAGGCATCGGGCTGACCGCTCTGCTTGCCACCGGAAGCCCCCGCCTTCGGCGACTCGCCCCCCGACTGGCCGGTCTTGTCGGTGTCCTTGCCCTGGTCCTCCTTGGAGCCGCCCGAGGCCCCGGCGGAGGCGGACTTGTCGCCGCCGGAGGAGCCCTTGGCGCTGTCGCCGCCGTCCCCTCCGTCGTTCAGGACGACGGCGAGCACGGTGGCCACGATGGCGACCACCACGACCACCGCGATAATGATCAGCGTGCGCTTGGAGACCACATCGGTGATGGACGCGCGCGGCGGCAGGGAGGGCCCCGCGGCGGGCGCGGCCTCGGGCGTCGCGGCGTCCGAGCGGGACCCCGCGGCGCCGGACTTCGCGGCCCCTGCCTCCGCCGCGCCTGCCTTCGCGCCCGACTCCGGCTCCGCCACGCCCTTGTCCCGGCCCTTCTTCGCGGCCGCGGCCGCCGCCGCGTTGCGCACCGACTTCAGCGCACCGCGCCTGCGCTCCGCGACGGCCGTCTCCTTGGCCCCGGCGGCGGCCTCGTCCTCCTTCGACGGGGCGGGCGGCAGGCTCATCGTGCGCGTGGCGTCGGCGGGGACCTTGGGAATCTCCGGCCCGTTCACCACGTGCTCAAGCAGCCCCCGCGCCCCGGCGTCGTCGAGCCGCCGGTCCGGGTCCTTGGTGAGCAGGCCGTAGATGACCTCCTCCAGCGGGCCCGCGTTCTTCGGCGGCTCCACCGGCTCGGTCATGACGGCCGTAAGAGTCGCTATGGCCGTGCTCTTGTCGTACGGCGGCACGCCCTCCACCGCCGCGTACAGCAGTCCGCCCAGCGACCACAGGTCGGCCGGGGGGCCGGGCTTCTGGCCGCGGGCCCGCTCCGGGGAGATGTAGGAGGGCGCGCCGACGAGCATGCCGGTCGAGGTCACCGACGGGTCGCCCTCGACCTGGGCGATGCCGAAGTCGGTGAGGACGACCCGGCCGTCGTCCGAGATCAGCACGTTGGAGGGCTTCACATCGCGGTGCAGGATGCCCGCCTGGTGGGCGGCGCGCAGCACATCGAGGACGGCGAGCCCGACCTCGGCGGCGCGCTTGGGGGCCAGCGGGCCGTCGTCGCGGACGACGTCGGCCAGTGAGCGGCCCTCGATGAGCTCCATGACGATCCACGGGCGGTCGTCCTCGTCGACCACGTCGTAGACGGTGACGGCGCCGCTGCTGCGGATCCGGGCGATCGCCTTCGCCTCGCGCAGCGTGCGGGTGATGAGCCGTCTCTTCTCGTCCTCCTCCACGCTGGACGGGAAGCGCAGCTCCTTGACCGCGACCGTACGGCCGAGGGTCTGGTCGCTCGCACGCCAGACCGTGCCCATGCCGCCCTGACCGAGGATCTCCCCGAGCCGGTACCGCCCGGCGAGGAGGCGCCCAGTCGAACCCTGCGTCTTCTCAGCCTCCGACATGCGACCCCTCTGCGAATCTACCCACCCTGAACCCACCCTGGGAGAGCGTCCATTGTCCCTCATCCGCGGACCCGGAACCGCCCCGGGTCCGGGGCGCGGCGTGGCGGCCACCGCGGTACCTGCGACCATCTGGAAGTACGCAGGAAACGGAGGTCCGTGTCATGCCCATCTCCGCCATACGATGGCACAGGCGGAGCCGGATGCCGACCGCCGTGGCGCTCACAGCCGCCCTCGCGCTCGTCCTGTCCGGCTGCGGCGCAGCGGCCACGGAACCGGGCCGGGACGCGGACCCGCAGGCGAGCGCGGGGCCGGGCGCCGAGGGCGGGCCTGATGGCGTCCTGCGCGCCGCCGTACGGCGTTTGGCGGCCCAGGGCGACGCGCCGGGGGCCGCGGTGCTCGTCCGCCGGGAGGGCGGCGGCACGCGGTTCATCGCCTCGGGGGTCGCGGACGTCCGCACCGGACGCCGGATCCACCGGAACGACCACTTCCGGGCGGGCAGCCTCACCAAGACCGTCATCGCGGCGGTGACGCTGCGCCTTGCCGCCCAGGGGCGGCTCGGCCTCGGCGACACGGTGGCGAAGCACCTCCCGGGGCTGGTGCGCGGCCGGGGCAACGACGGCCGTACCATCACGATCCGTCAGCTCCTGAACCAGACCAGCGGTCTTTTCGACTACACCGCCGACCCGGTGCTGGCCCGTCAGCTGTCCGCCGCCGACCTCACCCGCACCCCCGCCTCCCTGGTGCGGACCGCCACCGCGCACCGCCCGTACTTCGCACCGGGGGCCGCCTGGCGCTACTCCAACACCAACTACGTGCTGCTCGGGATGGTCATCCAGCGGATCACCGGCCGCTCCTACGCGGCCGAGGCCCGGCGCGACGTACTCGTCCCGCTGCGGCTGCACGGCACCTCCTTCCCCGGCGCCCGCACCACCCTCCCGGACCCGCACGGCCGCGCGTACGCGCGGGACGGCGGGGCCGGGGACGGCGGCGCCCGACGCGATGTCACCGACCTCAACCCCTCCACGGCCGGGGCCGCGGGGGAGCTGATCTCCACGCTCGACGATCTGGTCCGCCTCCTCCCCGGGCTGCTGCGCGGCTCGGTCGTGCCCCGGGCCGAGCTGCGGCAGATGCGGAACACCTCCGCCTCGGACGGCCGGTACGGCATGGGGCTGTTCCCGGTGCGGCTGGGGTGCGGGGTGACGCTGTGGGGCCACAACGGCGACATCAACGGCTCCTGGGTGCTGGCCGTGACCACCACCGACGGCCGCCACAGCCTCGCCTACCGGCTCAACAGCACCGCCGGATCGGATCTGACCGCCGGAACGACCCTGCTCGACGCCGAGTTCTGCCCTGGCCGTCCCCGCCGGTAGGACACGCGGCCTCCTCCTATGGCGCCTCCCACAGAGGCGCCTTCCACCGGTTCTCCCACAGCTCCTCCTACAGCGGAATGATGTCCGGCGCGCCCAGCCGGGCCGCGTCCGCCGTCAGATCGTCCAGCTGGCGCTGCGACTCGCGCTCCGCCTCCACCCGCTTCTCGTAGTGCTGCACCTCCCGTTCGAGCTGGTCCTCGGCCCAGCCCAGCACCGGCCCCATCAGCTCGGCCACCTCACGGGCGCAGCGCGTACCGCGGTCGAAGGTCTCGATCGAGATGCGGGTGCGGCGGGTGAGGACGTCGTCCAGATGGCGGGCCCCCTCGTGCGAGGCGGCGTAGCTGGCCTCGGCGCGGAGATAGTCCTCCGCCCCGGTGAGCGGCTTCCCCAGGGACGCGTCGCCCGCGATCAGGTCCAACACCTCCTGCGCCGCCGAGCCGTAGCGGTTGAGCAGGTGCTCGATCCGCGCCGCGTGCAGCCCGTACTGCCGTCCGATCCGCTCCCTGGCGTTCCACAGCGCCTTGTAGCCGACGGCGCCGACCAGCGGGATCTCCTCGGTGACACAGGGCCCGACCCGGCGGTCGAGGCCGTGCACCGCCTCGTCCACGGCGTCCTTGGCCATCACCCGGTACGTGGTGTACTTGCCGCCCGCGACCACCACCAGGCCCGGCACCGGATGGGCGACCGTGTGCTCGCGGGAGAGCTTGCTGGTGGCGTCCGACTCCCCGGCCAGCAGCGGGCGCAGCCCGGCGTAGACGCCCTCCACGTCGTCGCGGGTCAGCGGCACCGCGAGGACTTCGTTGACGTGTTCGAGCAGATAGTCGATATCGGCGCTGGAGGCGGCCGGATGGGCCTTGTCCAGGTCCCAGTCGGTGTCCGTGGTGCCGATGATCCAGTGCCTGCCCCAGGGGATCACGAACAGCACGCTCTTCTCGGTGCGCAGGATCAGCCCGGTCGTGGAGTGGATGCGGTCCTTGGGGACCACCAGGTGGATGCCCTTGGAGGCCCGGACGTGGAACTGGCCGCGCTCCCCGATCAGCGCCTGGGTCTCGTCGGTCCACACGCCGGTGGCGTTGACCACCTGCCGGGCGCGGACCTCGAACTCGCCGCCCTGCTCCAGGTCGTGCACCCGGGCGCCGACCACCCGCTCGCCCTCCCGCAGGAAGGCGACCACCCGCGCACGGTTGGCCACCTGCGCGCCGTACTCCGCCGCCGTGCGCACGAGGGTGGTGACATAGCGGGCGTCGTCCATCTGGGCGTCGTAGTACTGCAACGCTCCGACCAGCGCGTCCTTCTTGAGGCAGGGGGCCACGCGCAGCGCACGCCCGCGGCTCAGATGGCGGTGGGCGGGCAGCCCGCGGCCGTGCCCGGAGGAGATCGACATGGTGTCGTAGAGCGCGACGCCCGAGCCCGCGTAGAACCGCTCCCAGACCCGGTGTTTCAGCGGGTACAGGAACGGCACCGGCTTGACCAGGTGCGGTGCGATCCGCTCCAGCAGCAGCCCGCGCTCCTTCAGCGCCTCGCGCACCAGCGCGAAGTCGAGCATCTCCAGATAGCGCAGTCCGCCGTGGATCAGCTTGCTGGACCGGCTGGAGGTGCCGGAGGCCCAGTCCCGCGACTCCACCAGACCGGTCTCCAGGCCCCGCGTCGCGGCGTCCAGCGCGGTGCCCGCGCCGACCACTCCACCGCCCACGACCAGCACATCGAGCTCACGGTCCGCCATCCGGGCCAGCGCCTCGCCGCGCTCGGCCGGTCCCAGTGCCGGTGTCTTCACCGCTGCCTCCCGTTGCGATCGACCTTGTGATCGACCTTGTGATCGACGCCACGCCGCTCTGCCGATTTTCCTGGCTTTCTCCCCTCCATGCCATGCCGCTGCTCCGGCCATCGACGCGACACCGTGTCAACACCCCTCACCAATACTGAATACGAGTCATATTTCCGCTTAGTCTGTATGTGGGGGGTTTGCGCCATCCGACATCGTCCCGGGAAGGACGACACGACGTCATGCCCGCAGATCTCGCCGTCATCGGACTCGGTCATCTCGGTATTCCTCTCGCCCGGGCGGCCACCGCCGCCGGCGTCCGCACCGTCGGCTACGACCCCGATCCGCGCGTGGCCCACGACCTCCGGGCCGGACGGCCGCCCGCCGGCTCGGGCGAGGGCCTGCTCTCCGCCGCCGAACTGCGCCGGATGGCCTCCCAGGGCTTCCGGATCACCACCGACCCCGCCGAGCTCGGCCGCGTCCGCACCGCTGTGATCTGCGCCCCGACCCCGCTCGGGGACGACCGCAGACTGGATCTGTCGGCGGTCGGCGAGGCGGCCCGCACGCTCGCGGCGAGGCTGCGCCCGCACACCACCGTTCTGCTGGAATCGACCGTGTACCCCGGCACCACCGAGGAATTCCTCCGGCCGCTCCTGGAGGAGGGATCCGGGCTGCGGGCCGGGCGCGACTTCCACCTCGCCTACTCCCCCTGCCGCCACGACCCGGGCAACCGGGCCCACGGCCCCGCCAACACCCCCAAGGTGATCGGCGGCCTCACCCCCGCCTGCACCGAGGCCGCCGCCGCCTTCTACGGGCGCTTCACCGAGAAGGTCGTCCGGGCCCGGGGCACGCGCGAGGCCGAGACGGTCAAGGTCCTGGAGACCAACTACCGGCACGTCAACATCGCCCTGGTCAACGAGATGGCGGTGTACTGCCATGACCTCGGCGTCGACGTGTGGGACGTGGTGCGCTGCGCCGAGACCAAGCCGTTCGGCTTCCAGTCCTTCCGCCCCGGCCCCGGTGTCGGCGGCCACGGCGTGCCGGTCGACCACGGCCGCATGGCCGACCCACAGCGCGGACTCGGCATCCCGCTGCGCATGGTGGAGCTCGCGCAGCAGGTCAACGGGCGGATGCCGGGCTATGTCACCCGCCGCTGCACGGCCCTGCTCAACGAGTACGGGAAGTCGGCGCGCGGGGCGCACGTCCTGCTGCTCGGCGTCGGCTATAAGGCCGACGTCGCCGACGCGGTGGGCTCGCCCGCGCGGGAGATCGCCTCCCGGCTGATCGAGCTGGGCGCCCGGCTCAGCTACCACGATCCGTACGTCACGCGCTGGCGGGTGCTGGGGCGCGAGGTGGAGCGCGCCGATTCGGTGTACGAGGCGGCGGCCGACGCCGATCTGACCGTGCTGCTGCAGCCGCACCGCACCTATGACCTCCAGGGGCTCTCGGTGAAGGCCCAGCTGCTGCTGGACACCCGGGGCGCGGGACCGGCGGGGACCGCGCACCGGCTGTGAGAGCCGCCCGGCCCGGGTCCGGGCCGGGCCGCCACCGCTCAGCGCCTCGCCCCACCACCGCTTGGTGCCGCCATCGCCCGGCACCCCGCCGTCACCGGCTCCGCGTGCGCCGCAGCCGGAACGCGACCGCCAGCACGATCAGCGCCGTCCCGCCCAGCACGAAGATCACCGCTCCGGACGGCACCGACCGCACATCGGCCGTGAACGTCATCGGCGCGCCCCAGGGCCTGCCGTCGGCGGTGGTGTAGAGCTGGGCGGTCAGCGACACCGGACCGTTCGCGTACGCCTCCACCCGAATCCGCACCGTACGGCTCACCGCCCGCGACGCCTGGACCCGCATCGCGCGGTCCCGGGCCTTCAGCCGCTCGGGGCGGCCGGAGAGGACCCTGAGCTCCACCCCGGTGAGGTCCTGCTGGAGGCCGTTGGCCACGGTGACCGGGATGGTGGCCGAGCCCCCGGTCACCACCACCGTGGACTTCGGCACCAGCCTCACCGATGCGATCGAGGCGGTCAGATAGCGGGACACCCCGCGCTGGTACGACGCCGCGCCCGCCGGGTCGGCGCGCCAGGCGGTCGCCACGGAGCGGGCCAGTGCGGCCTGTACGGACGCGGCGGTGGCCCGCGGCTCCGACAGCACCTTGGCCAGGGCGCGCATCCGCCGCCGGTCCCGGACCACCGCCGCGAGCCGGGACGGCGGCAGCTCTGAGGCGTGGCGTGCGGGCGGATAGCCGTCGAAGCCCCGCAGCCGCCCCGCCGTGGGCTTGTGCAGCGCGGCGGCGAACCCGACCGGCTCCAGCCAGCCCGCCTTACGGCCCTCGGCCACCACCGTGAGCAGCACCCGGCCGACCGCGAGCGGCATCCGGCGCGGCGGCACCACCACCAGCTCGCGGCGGGCTGACGGCAGCTCCCGCGCGGCCGTAAGGGTCTCGGCGAGCAGCCGCTGGCGCAGCAGCAGCCGGGCGGGCGCACCGGCGGCGCCCGCGGCCGGGGGGCCCGCGAAGAGCTGGGACGCGATCGCCGCGTCATAGCGCAGCGCCGTCGTGCCGCCTTCGAGCGAGACGGCGCCGTCGTCGGTGGCCCCTTCGGAGACCAGCTCACCGGCGGAGGCCACCGCGGCGCCCGAGGCGAGCACGGTGTCCAGGCCCAGCCCCTTGGCGTACCGGGCGATCCCGTCGTCCAGCTCGCCGCCCGCGGGCCAGCCCACACCGGCGCGCGCGTGGACGCCCAATGCCCGGTCCACCTCGCTCCGGCCGGTGCGCGAGGCCCGGCGCAGCAGCCCGGTGAGCGGGGTGCCGCCGCCGCGGGCGAGCGAGGCCAGATCCGGGTCGGCGTACGGCAGCGCGATCACCTCCCGGCCCCGGACCGCCGCCCGGAGCGCGGCCAGCCAGCCCGCCGCCGCCCCGCCGCCCTTCCCCTCGGTCGCGTGCCGCGGATCGGTGTCGCCCGGTGTACGGGCCACCCGGTAACCGGCGGCCATGGCCCGCGCCTGGACGATCAGATCCGGATCGAGCACCCAGGTGACCGGCTGCCCCTTGCCCATCTCCACCAGCCGCCGCAGCCGCCCGCCCGGCCCGAGGGCGGCGGCCAGCTGGTCGTCACGGAAGACCGGCAGCACGCTGTCCTGGGTGCGCAGGGTCAGCGCCTCCATCCGCGGGATGTCCAGGACCGGCCACAGCGCGGTGGTGCGCAGCGGCTCCAGCCGCGTGGCGTCGGGATACGCGGACAAATGGGTGCGGGTCAGCCCGAGCACGGTCCCCGCGCGGGCGCCGTCCGCGCGTACGACGTGCACGGTGAGCGCGTACGTCCCGGCGCCGTCCAGCTTCAGGTCGGGAACGGGCACGCTGAGCCGGAAGCCGCGCTCGGCGCCTGCCGGAAGCGCGGCGAGACGCGCCGTGCGGCCGGCCACCTCGGGGCCGTCGGCCCGGGTCAGGGGCGTACGACGGGCCACCGTGGCGAGCCCGCCCCGGGTGTCGATCGCCCCGGCGGCCCCGATCCGCACCCCGACCCGCGCGGCCCCCATCCGCCGCCCGGAGGCATTGGTGATCCGCCCACTGATCCTCAACTCCCCGCCCTGCCGGATCACGGCGGGAGCGAGGGAGGTCAGCTCGACGGACACGGGGTACCGCCGGGAGGGGGCGCGGGACGTGGGGACGCCATCAGCCCCACGGCCCTTCTCCGTGGTGCCGCCGTGAGCCCCGCGGCCCTCCGCCGCGACGGCGCCGTCGGCCCGGCGGCCGTGCGCCGCGACGACGGGCGTCGGCAGGAGGGAAGCGATCGCGACCAGGACCGTGGTGACGGTCGCGACGACCGCCCGCCGGTACGTCCTGCCGCGCCCCACGACCACCACCTCGACGCCCGCGCCTGCCGTCCGCCCGCGCCGCACGGGACCGACGCGGTGTCACCAGCCCACCACGCCGGGGGCGATGCCGCACGCCCAGGGCCGCCGCCCCGGTGAGACCCGCCGGACCGCCCCGAGACGTCCCCAGCAGATCGCGGAAATGCGGCCGCGCTGCGAACGGTGCCCCGAGGGGCGCGGGTCGGTGTCCATGTACGGCTCCGCCGCATGGGCGCGACCAGCCACGACGGCGCCGCAGGACGATCGACGACGGATCAGGGCACCACTCCCGGCGGAGCGCTCGGCTGTCACACCCGTACGGCCTCCGGCCGACGGGGCCGTGCGTCCATCGCGGTGCGGAGCGAGGCGAAGTCCTCCACACAGCGGCCGGTGCCGATGGCCACGCAGTCCAGCGGGTCGTCGGCCACCAGCACCGGGATGTTCAGCTCGCGCCCCAGCCGTACGTCCAGGCCGCGCAGCAGGGCTCCGCCGCCGGTCAGCACGATGCCGCGGTCCATGATGTCGCCCGCCAGTTCCGGCGGGGTCTCGTCGAGCGTGGCCCGCACCGCCGCGACGATGCTGTCCACCGGCTCGGAGAGGGCGTGCCGCACCTCGTCCGAGGTCAGTTCGAGCACCCTGGGCAGCCCGGTCGCCTGGTCCCGGCCGCGGATGGTGCAGCGGTCCGGCGGCAGCAGCGCCTGGGTGTCCTCGTTGTCCTCGCTCTGGCCCGGGATGAACACCTCGACATTCCGCTCGGGCCGCCGGACGGACTCCGAGACCCGCGGCAGGGACAGCGGCCCGGTGGGCGAGGCGGACCCGATGGAGACCTTGATCTCCTCGGCGGTCCGCTCCCCGATCGCCAGCGCGTACTGCTTCTTCACATAGGAGGTGATCGCGACGTCCATCGCATCGCCCGCGGTGCGCACCGACCGCGCGGTGACGATGCCGCCCAGCGAGACCACGGCGACCTCCGTCGTACCGCCGCCGATGTCGACGACCATGCAGCCGGTGGGCTCGCTCACCGGCAGCCCCGCGCCGATCGCCGCCGCGATGGGCTCCTCGACCAGATGCACCTGACGCGCCCCGGCCTGGGTGGCGGCCTCCATCACCGCGCGCCGCTCGACGCCGGTGATCCCGGAGGGCACACAGACCACCACCCGGGGGCGGCCGAGCCGACGACTGCCCATGACCTTCTTGATGAAGTACCGCAGCATGCGCTCGGCGATCTCGAAATCGGCGATCACGCCATCGCGCAGCGGCCGCACGGCGACGATGTTCGTCGGCGTCCGCCCCATGGTCTCCTTGGCCGCCGCTCCCACCGACAGCACGCTGCCGTCGACCGTGTTCACGGCCACAACCGACGGCTCGTTGAGCACGATGCCCCTGCCCCGTACGTACACCAGTGTGTTGGCGGTGCCGAGGTCGATACCCATGTCACGCCCATTGAACGACTTGTTCTGCGCCATAAGTTGACATTATTGCTTATGCCGGATTCTGTCCCGGCACTGATGTCATTCGCACCACCGTGCGGCCATGCCACTGCTACCTTGCGGACATGATCGCGTACGCTTTCTCCGCAGCTCAGGCCCCACGACCGGCCCGTGGGCTCGCGGCGGGCATCGCGGCGGCCCTGCTCGGAGCCCTGGTCTTCGGATTCATCCAGGGCAAAATTGGCCACCGCGGCCAGGAGGTCGGCTACTGGGCGCTGTGCATCGGGCTGTTGACCGGCGCCGCGCTCGGCAAGCTGGGTGGCCGGGCACCGCTGCTGGCGCTCATCGCCATACCGCTGGCCGTGGTCAGCGTCTCGCTGGCGCAACTGATCGGCGTCGCGGTGCTGATGGGGGACGAGAGCTCATGGCCCACCACGGACACCCTGATCGGGCACTTCGGGCCGGTGACGGACTACTGGCGCGATCGCGTCCTGGGGCGCAACGACATCACCTTCTACGCCGTGGCGGGAGCGGAGAGCTACCTCGTCGCGAAGCGCATCGCCGAATAGCGCCGACGAATCCCCATATGCCGGGCCAACGTGTCTCCGTCCGGTCCCAGCCATGTCACGGACCTCAGACACGACTTGTCTGATTGTCGCCCCTGCCTGTTAGTTTTGTGGCTCGAAAGTTTCCTTCCGCGTTCCCAGCCCGCAGCCGCTCATCAGCCGAGCTGCCCCCGGAGCGCGGTGTCAACACCTTCATCCCCGGGGGAATTTCCATGAGCCAGAACTGGCAGCAGCCACAGCAGCCAGGCGGGTACCCGCAACAGCCTGGCGGCTATCCGCAGCAGCCCGGCCCTCCCCAGCAGGCAGGTGGGTACGGCTCCCCGCAGCAGCCCGGCTACGGCTACCCGCAGGGCCAGCCGCAGCAGCCCCAGCAGCCCCAGCAGCAGTACGGCGGCGGCTTCCCGCCGCCCGCGCCGCCGGCCGGACGCCAGGGCAACCCGCTGCTGGCCGTGGGCGCCGCCCTCGTGGCCACGATCGTCGGCGCGTTCCTCTACGCGTTCCTGCTGAGCGCGTTGGCGGACACCGACAAGACCCCGCCGGAGGTCACGCAGTTCGCGTACGCCGGTGTGCTCGTCGGCGCGCTCATCGGCCTGGCGATCGCCAAGCTGGGCGGTCGCAACACGGGGCTGTGGGTGGTCGGCGCGATACTGGCCCTGGCCGCGGTGTTCCTCGGCGAGCTCTACGGCTACGCCATGATCCTCCACGATGTGGTGAGCAACGCGGCCGAAAAGTTGGGCGGCGGCGCCAGCAGCCAGGTGCTCTCCACGAACGAGATCTTCTTCGACCACTTCAGCGATCTTTGGGACGCGTGGAAGGAAGACTCCGACGCGCTGACCTACATCTTCATAGCGCTCGCACCGATCGCCGCGGTCAGCACGGCCTACCGGATCAGCAACCGCTGAGCCCACGGGCAATACGGCGAGGGGAAGGCCCCGACCGCATCGCGGTCGGGGCCTTCCCCTCGCCGAACTGCTGAGACGCGGTCAGCGCTTGTCGCGGGCCGACGGCGCGACCGTGACCTCGACCCGCTGGAACTCCTTCAACTCCGAGTAGCCCGTCGTGGCCATGGCACGGCGCAGCGCACCGAAGAAGTTCATCGAACCGTCGGTGGTGTGTGAGGGGCCGAGAAGGATCTCCTCGGTGGAGCCCACCGTGCCCAGGTTCATCCGCTTGCCGCGCGGCACCTCGTCGTGCACCGCCTCCATGCCCCAGTGGTGACCGCGGCCCGGCGCATCCGTGGCCCGGGCCAGCGGGGAACCCATCATCACCGCGTCCGCGCCGCAGGCGACGGCCTTCGGCAGATCGCCGCTCCAGCCGACGCCGCCGTCGGCGATCACATGCACATAGCGGCCGCCGGACTCGTCCATGTAGTCCCGGCGGGCGGCGGCGACATCGGCGACCGCCGTGGCCATCGGCACCTGGATGCCCAGCACATTGCGGGTGGTGTGAGCGGCGCCACCGCCGAAGCCCACCAGCACACCGGCCGCACCGGTGCGCATCAGGTGCAGCGCGGCCGTGTAGGTGGCGCAGCCGCCCACGATCACCGGGACGTCCAGCTCATAGATGAACTGCTTGAGGTTGAGCGGCTCGGCGGCGCCGGAGACATGCTCGGCGGAGACCGTGGTGCCGCGGATCACGAAGATGTCGACCCCCGCGTCCACCACGGCCTTGGAGAACTGCGCCGTGCGCTGCGGGGACAGGGCGGCAGCGGTCACCACGCCCGTGTCCCGCACCTCCTTCAGGCGCTGGCCGATCAGCTCCTCCTTGATCGGCTCGGCGTAGATCTCCTGCATCCGGGTGGTCGCGGTCTGCTCGTCCAGCTCGGCGATCTCCGCCAGCAGCGGCTCCGGGTCCTCATAACGGGTCCAGAGCCCCTCGAGGTTGAGCACCCCGAGGCCGCCGAGCTCACCGATGCGGATCGCGGTGCGGGGCGAGACCACCGAGTCCATCGGCGCGGCCAGGAAGGGCAGCTCGAAGCGGTAGGCGTCGATCTGCCAGGCGATCGAGACCTCCTTCGGGTCCCGGGTGCGACGACTCGGCACAACGGCGATGTCGTCCAACGCGTACGCCCTGCGGCCGCGCTTGCCGCGCCCGATCTCGATCTCAGTCACGTGGGTGCCTTTCCCTGTTCACGAACAGCCGTCCCAGTATCCCTGCCCGCGCCGTCGCGAGATCGCCCGGGTGAATCGGCGCGAACGGCGCGAACGGCACGGATCAGCGGACGGCGCGGATCAACGGCCGGAGTAGTTCGGCGCCTCGGTGGTCATCTGGATGTCATGCGGGTGGCTCTCCTTGAGGCCCGCCGCGGTGATCCGCACAAAGCGGCCCTTCTCCTTCAGCTCCGTCACATTGGCCGAGCCGACATAGCCCATCGACGCCCGCAGACCGCCCACCAGCTGGTGCGCGACCGAGGCCAGCGGGCCGCGGTAGGGCACCTGGCCCTCGATGCCCTCGGGGACCAGCTTGTCCTCGGACAGCACATTGTCCTGGAAGTAGCGGTCCTTGGAGTACGAACGGGCCTGGCCACGCGTCTGCATCGCGGCCAGGGAGCCCATGCCCCGGTAGGACTTGAACTGCTTGCCGTTGATGAAGACCATCTCGCCCGGCGACTCCTCGCAGCCGGCCAGCAGGCTGCCCAGCATCACCGTGTCCGCACCGGCGGCGATCGCCTTGGCGATATCGCCCGAGTACTGCAGACCGCCGTCGCCGATCAGCGGCACCCCGGCGGCGTGGCAGGCGCGGGCGGCCTCGTAGATCGCCGTCACCTGCGGCACGCCGATGCCCGCGACCACGCGCGTGGTACAGATCGAGCCCGGGCCGACGCCGACCTTGACCCCGTCCACCCCCGCGTCGATCAGCGCCTGGGCGCCGTCCCTGGTGGCGACGTTGCCACCCACCACATCGACCGCGATATTGGACTTGACCTTGGCGATCATGTCGAGGATGCCCCGGCTGTGGCCGTGCGCGCTGTCGACGACCAGGAAGTCGGCCCCGGCCTCGACCAGCGCCTGCGCCCGCTCGTACGACTCCTCGCCGACGCCGACGGCGGCACCGACGACCAGCCGCCCGCCCGCGTCCTTCGCCGCGTGGGGATACTGCTCGGCCTTCACGAAGTCCTTGACCGTGATCAGGCCCTTGAGCACGCCCCCGTCATCGACCAGCGGCAGCTTCTCGATCTTGTGGCGGCGCAGCAGCTGCATCGCGTCCTCACCGGAGATCCCGACCTTGCCGGTGACCAGCGGCATCGGGGTCATGACCTCGCGGACCTGACGGCCCCGGTCGACCTCGAAGGCCATATCACGGTTGGTGACGATGCCGAGCAGCTTGCCCACCGCGTCCGTGACCGGCACACCGCTGATGCGGAACTTCGCACACAGCGCGTCCGCCTCGTGCAGCGTGGCGTCCGGCCGGACGGTGATCGGGTCGGTGACCATGCCGGACTCCGACCGCTTGACCAGGTCGACCTGGTTGGCCTGGTCCTCGATGGACAGATTGCGGTGCAGCACGCCCGCGCCGCCCTGCCGGGCCATGGCGATGGCCATCCGGGACTCGGTGACCTTGTCCATGGCGGCGGACAGCAGCGGCACGTTCACCCTGACGTTCCGGGAGACCCTGGACGAGGTGTCGACCGCGTTCGGCAGCACCTCGGAGGCGCCCGGCAGCAGCAGCACGTCGTCGTACGTCAGCCCGAGCATGGCGAACTTCTCAGGCACTCCGTCGACGTTGTCAGTCATGACACCCTTCCAATGGTCTTGCCCCAGCGCGGACTCCCATGCTAACGGGCTCCCCGAGTGCCTCATTCCGCCCTGTGGATAACTTCTCAGCGAGCTGCTAAATGCGGAAGGCACAACAAGGTAACGAGCCGGTCCGAACTCCGGCGGGTCCCGGACTCACCACCCGGCGGGCCTCCCGTCCGGCGAGCCGCACGCTCAGCGGGCCTCACTGCTCGGCGAGCGCGCGCAGCCTGCTCAGCGCCCGGTGCTGGGCGACCCGCACCGCCCCGGGCGACATCCCGAGCATCTGCCCGGTCTCCTCCGCCGTCAGCCCGACCGCGACCCTCAGCAGCACCAGCTCGCGCTGGTTCTCCGGCAGGTTGGCCAGCAGCTTCTTGGCCCACTCCGCGTCGCTGCTGAGCAGCGCCCGCTCCTCGGGCCCCAGCGAATCGTCCGGCTGCTCCGGCATCTCGTCCGAGGGGACGGCCGTGGAGCCCGGATGGCGCATGGCGGCCCGCTGCAGATCGGCGACCTTGTGCGAGGCGATGGCCACGACGAACGCCTCGAAGGGCTTTCCGGTGTCGCGGTAGCGCGGCAGCGCGCACAGCACCGCGAGACAGACCTCCTGCGCCAGGTCGTCCACGAAGTGGCGGGCATCGCCCGGAAGTCGGGACAGCCTCGTACGGCAGTAGCGCAGGGCCAGCGGATGGACCAGGGCCAGCAGATCGTGGGTGGCCCGCTCGTCCCCCTCGGCTGCGCGCCCGACGAGGGCACCGATCGTCCCCGTGCTCCCGGGAGCTCCCTTGGGGGCTCCTGGGCTCTCGTCGTCGCGCACCATCCATCCATGGTGCCTCGGGCCCGGAGGCTCCGTGGCACCGCGTCCATAGTTATGCGCTGATCCGTTATGAGCAGGTGCGCCGGCTGTCGTCACGTCCTGCGCTCTCCCCTCACGCCCGACCGACTCGTCCCCGAGGAACTCCACGCCTTCAAGGATGCGGCATAGCGCGGGGAACTGGTACAGGCCACCACCACAGCGCTCGCGGCGCACGCTTTCGCCCCGCCCGCCACCCGACGGGCGGGGACCGTAGCGCCCCCGCTGCGCAGCACGTCAGAACGGTCGTGGCCGGATCAGCGGACCAGACCCCAGCGGAACCCGAGAGCCACCGCATGCGCCCGGTCGGACGCGCCGAGCTTCTTGAACAACCGGCGTGCGTGGGTCTTGACGGTGTCCTCGGACAGGAACAGCTCGCGGCCGATCTCCGCGTTGGACCGGCCGTGGCTCATGCCCTCGAGCACCTGGATCTCACGCGCGGTGAGCGTGGGCGCGGCGCCCATCTCGGCCGAGCGCAGCCGGCGCGGGGCCAGCCGCCAGGTGGGGTCGGCGAGCGCCTGGGTCACGGTGGCGCGCAGCTCGGCGCGCGAGGCGTCCTTGTGCAGATAGCCACGGGCGCCCGCGGCCACGGCCAGCGCCACTCCGTCCAGGTCCTCGGCGACCGTGAGCATGATGATCCGGGCGCCGGGGTCGGCGGAGAGCAGCCGCCGCACGGTCTCGACCCCGCCGAGGCCGGGCATCCGTACGTCCATCAGAATTAGATCCGAGCGGTCGGCACCCCAGCGGCGGAGGACTTCCTCGCCGTTGGCCGCCGTCGTCACACGCTCGACGCCGGGCACGGTCGCCACCGCGCGGCGCAGCGCCTCTCGGGCAAGCGGGGAGTCGTCGCAGACGAGGACGGATGTCATGGCCGCCCTCCGCAGCTGATGCGCGTCACCTTGAGCCTCCAGGCTGGTACATATCGTCACCTGAGCGATTGACAGCCCCGGATGTCTGTCCGAGAGCTTTACCCATCAACCGCCTCCGCACTCTCAACGACGGTCACCCGAAAGAGTTACGGGGTTCGGCGGCCACCTTCGACACTCTACGTGAGGGCGTGGATACGGAGCAGCTTCGTCGCACCGGTCGCGTCCCTCGCGCCTCCCCCATAGGGCACCCCCCGAGGCAGTCCCTTCGGTGGCATTTGGCGACCTTGCTTCCAATTTGCCGGTCTGTGTGGCTAGATTCGCAATGAGTCATATTTACATCTACTTACACCGTAGGTGTACGACCCAGGACACAGCGTCCGCAGCCGATCGCTTCGAGGAGATAAGGCAATGGCAGATTTCTCCCGTCTTCCCGGCCCGAATGCCGACCTGTGGGACTGGCAGCTCCTGGCCGCGTGTCGCGGGGTCGACAGCTCGCTCTTCTTCCATCCGGAAGGGGAGCGCGGCGCTGCCCGCAGCGCACGCGAGATGTCGGCGAAAGAGGTGTGCATGCGCTGCCCGGTACGGGCGCAGTGCGCGGCCCACGCCCTTGCCGTGCGCGAGCCCTACGGAGTGTGGGGCGGGCTGACCGAGGACGAGCGCGAGGAACTCATGGGGCGGGCGCGACACCGCGCGGTCGCCAGCACCGGGGCTCCGGGATCGTGATCACGGCCTGACCCCGGCCAAGAGAAGAAACGTTCCTCCTGCCACCACTCACCGCTCACCACTCACCGCTCACCGCTACACACCGCTCACCGCTCATCACCCGGCGCCCGCGCGGACGCCCGTGGGATGGTGCGTGCGCCGCTCATCTGCGGGCCGCCCGCTCCAGCCGGTCCAGCGTTGCCGCCACCGCCGGGACGCGGGCGAGGTCGGGCAGGGTCAGCGCCACCACTTCCCGGCGCACCGCCGGTTCCACCTCCAGCGTCGTGGCGCCCTTGGTCCGCACCGACTCCAGCGCCAGCTCGGGCAGCACCGCGACCCCCAGTCCGGCCCCGACCAGGCCGATGACCGTCGGATAGTCGTCCGTCGCGAAGTCGATGCGCGGGGTGAAGCCCTCGGACTCGCACACCTCCACCAGATGCCCCCGGCAGCGCGGACAGCCCGCGATCCACGGCTCCCCGGCCAGCTCGGCGATCCCCACCGCCCCGGCGCCCGCCAGCTTGTGCCCCTCCGGCACCACGCCCACCAGCCGATCGCTCAGCAGCGGCCGCAGGACCAGGTCGTCCCACTCGCCGCCGCCCGCCGAAGCCGCCGCCGCTTCTGTCTCCGTCTCCGTCTCCGCGGCCACCTGCGGATACCGGAAGGCCAGCGCGATCTCGCAGTCGCCCGAGCGCAGCATCTCCACCGAGCCCGGCGGCTCGGCCTCCACGAGCGAGACCCGCGTCCCGGGGTGCGCCGCGCGCATCTCGGCGAGCGCCATGGGCACCAGGGTCGAGCTGCCGCTGGGGAAGGACACCAGCCGCACCCGGCCCGCGCGCAGCCCGGCGATCGCCGCGACCTCCTCCTCGGCGGCGGTCAGCCCGGCCAGGATCCCGCCGGCGTGCCGCACCAGCGCCCGGCCCGCCTCGGTCAGCCGCATCTCCCGTCCGCTGCGGATCAGCAGCGGGGTGCCCGCGGCCCCCTCCAGGGCCCTCATCTGCTGGCTGACGGCGGGCTGGGTGCAGCCGAGCTCACGGGCGGCGGCGGAGAAGGAGCCGGTGGCGGCCACCGCGCGCAGCACCCTGAGATGGCGGGCCTCGATCATGCCTTGAGCATAAGGGGCCCTTGGGTACGGGCCGGGATATTACGTCGACGCTTTGATGGCACTGCCTTACGGTGCCGATATGCCGCATACTCCACGTCCCTCCACCCCTTACGTCCCCTCCACCGCCTCAACCGTCCTCACCGTGAACGTCGGCCGCGCGATGCCGAGCGCCCACACCGACTGGCCCGGCGGCACCGGTATCGACAAGCAGCCCGTCGACCGCCCGGTGAGGGTCGCGGCACCCGGGCCGAAGGGCCGGGCCGGAAGCGGTCTGGCCGGTGACTCGGTCTGCGACCTACGCCACCACGGCGGCAACGACCAGGCCGTCTACGCCTACGCCCGGGAGGACCTCGACGTCTGGGAGCGGGAGCTGGGCCGTGAGCTGGCCAACGGCGCCTTCGGCGAGAACCTCACCACCAGCGGTATCGACGTCAGCGGCGCGCTCGTCGGCGAGCGCTGGCGGGTGGGGAGCGGGCCGCTGCTCGAGGTCTCCTCACCGCGGATCCCCTGCCGCACGTTCGCCGGGTGGCTGGGCGAGCGGGGCTGGGTCAAGCGGTTCACCCAGGCCGCCGTCCCCGGGGCGTATCTGCGGGTGCTCGAGCCCGGCGAGATCCGCTCGGGCGACCACGTCGAGATCGTGCACCGGCCGGACCACGAGGTGACGGTCGCGTTCCTGTTCCGCGCCGAGACCACGGAGCGGGAGCTGCTGCCGAGGGTGCTGGTGGCCGGTGACGCGCTGCATCCGGAGGCGCGGGATGCCGCCCTGAAGTACCGGTCCGCGAAGGCGATCTGACGGAAGCGGACCGAGGGAAGCGGACCGACGGAAGTCCGGAAGTGGACTGCCAGAACCCAGGAAGCGGACTGACGGTGGCGCCGGAAGCGCTCATTCCGGCGCAGATCGCTCGCGCTGCCGCTCGGCGGTCCGCCGGGGCCCGCCGGGGCCGATAGCGTGCGCGTATGACGACTGCATTGATTACCGGAACCACCGCGGGCATCGGCGCCGCCTTCGCGGGCCGGCTCGCCGCCGACGGGCACAATCTCGTGCTCGTCGCACGCGATGAGAAGCGGCTGCGGGAGCAGGCGGCGGATCTGCACGACCGGCACGGCGTGGAGGCGGACGTGCTGGTGGCGGACCTGTCCGAGGACGACGGGATCGCTGCGGTCGAGGCCCGGCTGAAGGACCGTACCCACCCGGTCGATCTGCTCGTCAACAACGCCGGTTTCGGCAACCGCGCCCGCTATCTGGAGGTGCCGATCACCGATGAGCTGCGGATGCTGAAGCTGCACTGCGAGGCGGTGCTGCGGCTGACCAGCGCGGGGGTCGGAACGATGCGCGACCGGGGGCGCGGCGGGGTGATCAATGTGGCGTCGATCGCGGCCTTCTTCCCGCGCGGGACGTACGGGGCGAGCAAGGCGTGGGTCGTGCAGTTCACCCAGGGCGCGGCGAAGGACCTGGCCAGCTCGGGGGTGCGGCTGATGGCGCTGTGCCCGGGGTTCGTCCGTACGGAGTTCCACGCGCGGGCGGGGATCAAAGACGACAGCGTGCCGGGCTGGATGTGGCTGGACCCGGACCGGCTGGTCACGGCGGCGCTGAAGGACTTCGCCCGGGGCAAGTCGCTGTCCATCCCGGATCCGCGCTACAAGGCGATGTCGAGCCTGGCGAAACTGGCTCCGCGCTCGGCCCTCTCCTCCCTCTCCTCCAAGGTCGGTCGCCCCCCGGCCAAGGCGTAGCCGTACGGGAGCGTGCTGGAACACACCAAGGCGCGGCCGTCCGTTGGACGGCCGCGCCTTCGCGCTGCTTGTGGCGGAGCGCCGGGGGTCAGTGCGTCAGTGCGCGTGACCGTGGCCGTGGCCCGCGGCCTCGGCCTCTTCCTCGGCGGGCTTCTCGACCACCAGGGTCTCGGTGGTGAGCAGCAGCGAGGCGATCGACGCCGCGTTCTCCAACGCGGAGCGGGTGACCTTGACCGGGTCGATGACCCCGGCCTTCACCAGGTCGCCGTACTCCTCGGTGGCCGCGTTGTAGCCGTGGCCCTTCTCGAGCTCGGCGACCTTCGAGGTGATCACGTAGCCCTCGAGACCGGCGTTCTCGGCGATCCAGCGCAGCGGCTCGACCGCGGCGCGGCGGACCACGGCGACACCGGTGGCCTCGTCGCCCTGCAGGCCCAGGCTGTTCTCCAGCACCTTGGCGGAGTGGACCAGCGCGGAGCCACCACCGGAGACGATGCCCTCCTCGACCGCGGCGCGGGTCGCGGAGATGGCGTCCTCCAGGCGGTGCTTCTTCTCCTTGAGCTCGACCTCGGTGGCCGCGCCCACGCGGATCACGCACACGCCGCCGGCCAGCTTCGCAAGCCGCTCCTGCAGCTTCTCGCGGTCCCAGTCGGAGTCCGTGGACTCGATCTCGGCCTTGATCTGGGCGATGCGGCCGGAGACCTCGTCCGCCTTGCCGCCGCCGTCGACGATCGTGGTGTCGTCCTTGGTGACGGTCACGCGGCGGGCGGTGCCCAGCACGTCCAGGCCGACCTGGTCGAGCTTGAGGCCGACCTCCTCGGCGATGACGGTGCCGCCCGTAAGGGTGGCGATGTCGCCGAGCATGGCCTTACGGCGGTCACCGAAGCCCGGGGCCTTCACCGCGACGGCGTTGAAGGTGCCGCGGATCTTGTTGACGACGAGGGTGGAAAGGGCCTCGCCCTCCACGTCCTCGGCGATGATCAGCAGCGGCTTGCTGGCGTTGGCCTGGATGATCTTCTCCAGGAGCGGCAGCAGGTCCTGGATGGAGGAGATCTTGCCCTGGTGGATCAGGATGTACGGGTCGTCGAGGACGGCCTCCATCCGCTCCTGGTCGGTGACCATGTACGGCGAGAGGTAGCCCTTGTCGAAGGCCATGCCCTCGGTGAAGTCGAGCTCCAGACCGAAGGTGTTGGACTCCTCGACGGTGATGACACCGTCCTTGCCGACCTTGTCCATCGCCTCGGCGATCAGCTCGCCGACCTGCTTGTCCTGGGCGGACAGCCCGGCCACGGCGGCGATGTCGGACTTCTCGTCGATCGGGCGTGCGGTGGCCAGCAGGTCGTCCGAGACGGCCTTGACCGCCGCGTCGATGCCCTTCTTCAGGGCGGCCGGGGAGGCACCGGCGGCCACGTTCTTCAGGCCCTCGCGGACCAGCGCCTGGGCCAGCACGGTGGCGGTGGTGGTGCCGTCACCCGCGATGTCGTTGGTCTTGGTCGCCACCTCCTTGACGAGCTGGGCGCCAAGGTTCTCGTACGGGTCCTCGACCTCGACCTCACGGGCGATCGTGACACCGTCGTTGGTGATGGTGGGGGCACCGAACTTCTTGTCGATGACGACATTGCGGCCACGGGGGCCGATGGTCACCTTGACGGTGTCCGCGAGCTTGTTGACGCCGCGCTCGAGGGCGCGACGGGCGTCCTCGTCGAACTTCAGGATCTTCGCCATGAGTTGCGTATGTCCTCTCAAACAAGCCGTGCCCCGACCCCGGTTTCAGATGACACGGGCACCGGGGCACGGCTCATAGGCAAAACTTCGGTGATTACTTCTCGACGATCGCGAGAACGTCGCGAGCCGAGAGGACGAGGTACTCCTCGCCGCTGTACTTCACCTCGGTGCCGCCATACTTGCTGTAGAGCACGACGTCACCGACGGAGACGTCGAGCGGAAGGCGCTTGCCGTCCTCGAAGCGGCCCGGGCCCACGGCCAGGACAACGCCCTCCTGGGGCTTTTCCTTGGCGGTGTCCGGAATGACCAGGCCCGAAGCCGTGGTCTGCTCGGCGTCGAGCGGCTGGACCACGATGCGGTCCTCGAGCGGCTTGATGGCAACCTTGGAGCTGGTGGTCGTCACGATCCGACCTCCCCCTTCGGAGATCTCACGGGGTCAACTGTCTGAGGTGGCGACCAGGTGGATCCGTCGTCGCGGGTGCCGGACCTGCCCGTCGCTGTATTCCTGGCACTCATCGGTCCCGAGTGCCAGCCTCGACATTATGACGCGGTTAGCACTCAGTCAACTAGAGTGCCAAGCGACGCGGTGACGGCCTCCGGGCGGCGGTCCGGGGCGGCGCTCCGGAACGGCCCCGGAGTGGCGCTCCGGAGCCGTTCCGGGCGGAGGGCCCTCATACGTAGTCCTCCAGCCGCCCGATCGTGAAGCCCTGGGCCTGGATCGACCGCACCAGTGCCGCGATCCACTCGGTCATCGACTGGCCCTCCAGCTGCTCCGGCCCCCGGAAGTGCGCGAGCACGATGTCCCCCGGCAGCAGATGGTCACCGGAGCGGTACGCCAGACCGTGGGTCTCCATCTCGGCGCGCCACAGCACCACCGTCCGCACCCCGCAGAAGGCGGCCGCCCGCAGGGTCGCGTCGTCGTACTCCCCGTACGGGGGACGGAAGAGCCTCGGCTGTTGACCGAAGTTCTTCCACAGGTTGTCGCGCTGGCCGCAGATCTCCCGCACCTGGTCGTCATAGGCCATACCGGCCAGGCTGGGGTGGGTCAGGGTGTGGTTCTCCATCGGGTTGCCGAGCCGGCGCAACTGGTCGAAGTAGTCGTAGTGGGTCCCGATCACGTTGTCGGTCAGGAAACCGGTGAACGGCAGTCCGAGTTCGCGGGCCTGCTCCACGAAGCGCGGGTCCTTCTCGATCCCGTCGTCGATCGTCACGAAGACCACCCGCTGGTCGGTCGGCACCCGCCTTACGGTCGGCGGCAGCCCCCACTGCTGCGCGCTGGACCGTCCGAGCGCGGGTTTGGCGCCGGGCGGGGCCGGGGGCCGCGCCAGCGGCCGGTCCAGCCCCCAGCGGCGGTAGGCGTCGTCCGCACCCGCCGGGGCCGGGCCGGGCGGCCCGGCGGCCGGGGCGGACGCGGAGGGGTCGCCGGAGGGCGGCGTGCCCTGGACCCGGCCGTCCCCGGCCCCTCCCGCGCCCCCGCCGTACCCGTCGCCCTCCGGCCCGGTGGACGACGGTGGCCGCTGCCCTGGCTCCCGCCCGGACGGCGACCGGGACACCGAGGGCGGGTCGTCCAGCCGCGCGGTGAGGGAGGCCGGGGGCATGGGAGCGCCGTGGCGGGAGCCGGTGTGCGGCTCGGGGGCGGCGGCGAGGGATCCGCAGGCCGTGAGCACGGCCGCCGCGCCGACGAAAACCAGACAGCGAGGAAAACCAGTCTTGATCATCATCACATAAGTGATCTTCGGTCCGAGGGCGTGCATATGCGCGCCGTACGGGGGCGGATGCGCTCGCGGGAGCGGGGAGAATGGGCCATGTGGACGTTGACGCCTTCGATGCACTGCTCGGCGACGAGGGGCAGGCGCTGCTCGCCGCGCTCCGCGACTACGACCCGGCGAAGGAGCTCGCCACCGCGACGCGGCTGCGCCGCGACCATCCCCCGGCGCTGGTCTCGGCGGCCCTGACCCAGGCCGCGCTGCGGCAGCGGGCGGTGGCCAAATTCGGCCCCGAGGACGCGCAGCGCATGTACTTCACGCCGAACGGCGTCGAACAGTCCACCCGCACCTCCGTGGCCGCGTACCGCGCCTCCCGCTTCGCCGGGTTCGGCGTCCGCCGCATGGCCGACCTGTGCTGCGGCGTCGGCGGCGACGCGATCGCGCTCGCCCGCACCGGGATCTCCGTACTCGCCGTCGACCGCGACCCGCTGACCTGCGCCGTCGCCCGCGCCAACGCCGATGCGCTCGGACTGGCCGAGCTCATCGAGGTGCGCTGCGCCGATGTCACCGACGTCGCCACCCGGGACGTCGACGCGGTCTTCGTCGATCCGGCCCGGCGCGGCGGCCGGGGCCGCGTCTTCGACCCCGAGGCCTACTCCCCGCCCCTCTCCTGGGCCATCGGGGCCGCCCGCACCACGCCGCGCGCCGCCCTCAAGATCGCCCCCGGGGTGCCGCACGAGGCGGTTCCCGAGGACGCGGAGGCCGAGTGGATCTCGGACCACGGCCATGTGAAGGAGGCCGTCCTGTGGTTCGGCACCGACCGCCCCGGGCTGCGCCGCGCCACCCTGCTGCCGAGCGGCCACTCGCTCATCGGCACCCCGCTCCTCCCCGACCCCGAGCCCGGCCCGGTCGGCCGCTGGCTCTACGAGCCGGACGGCGCCGTCATCCGCGCCCATCTCGTGGCCGATGTGGCGGCCCGCGTCGGCGGGCGCCTGATCGACCCGACGATCGCCTACATCACGACGGACGAGCTGCGCCCGACGCCGTACGCCACCGCGTACGAGATCACCGATGTGCTGCCGTTCAACCTGAAGAAGCTCAAGGCGCTGCTGCGGGAGCGGGAGGTCGGTGTCGCGACCATCAAGAAGCGGGGGTCGGCGGTCGAGCCGGAGCAGCTTCGCAAGAAGCTGCGGCTGGAAGGGGAGAATGCCTGCACGATCGTGCTGACGCGTTCGGCGGGCTCCCCCACGATGCTGCTGGGGCACCCGGCCTAGATGAGTGAGTCTGATGTCCTCAGTGGT
>NZ_LAKD02000279.1 GCF_000968685.2 Streptomyces antioxidans | reverse complement strand
GGCCATGGACCCGCAGCAGCGGCTGCTGCTGGAAGTGTCATGGGAGTCGCTGGAGCGTGCGGGCATCGATCCGCTGTCGTTGCGGGGCAGCCGGACCGGGGTGTTCGTCGGGGCGAGCGGGCAGGACTACTCCGCGCGGGTCGCGACCGTCCCGACCAACCTCGACGGCTACCGGATCACGGGCACCGCGGGCAGCGTGCTCTCCGGCCGGCTGTCCTATGCGCTCAGTCTGGAAGGCCCGGCGGTCACCGTGGACACCGCCTGTTCCTCGTCGCTGGTCGCCCTGCACCTCGCCGGCAGTGCGCTGCGCAGGAAGGAATGCGAGCTCGCCCTCGTCGGCGGCGCCACCGTGATGGCCACACCGGGGGTGTTCCTCGAGTTCAGCCGCCAGCGCGGGCTGGCCGTCGACGGCCGGTGCAAGGCGTTCGCGGACGCCGCCGACGGCACAGGATGGAGCGAGGGCGTCGGCGTACTCGTGGTGGAGCGGCT
>NZ_LAKD02000278.1 GCF_000968685.2 Streptomyces antioxidans | reverse complement strand
AACCCGTACACCACTTCCCAGGACGCAACCCGAGCCCCCGCGCGGCGAAGCCGCAACCTGCGGCGTCGATGTGCGGCTGCGCGCGGCAAGGGCTTCGCCCCGGGCCCGGGGCAGACCTCGGCTTTCCCTTCCCGCCCCATCCTGCAGGGGGCGATGGGCACCTGCGCCGAGCGGCAGGGGCTTCGCTCTGCGGCGGTGCCCCCAGGTGGCGGGGCCGCGTCCCGCAGCATCACCGTTTGGCGGTGCCGCATGGGCAAGGGCGTCGCCCTAGGGTCCGGGGCTGCCCCCGGGGTCCGGGGCTGCCCCCGGGGTGTGGGGCGTAGCCCCCGCACGCGGCGGGGCCGCATCCCGCCGCACCGCTGTACGGCTGCGTCCCGCGGCAGGGGCTCGGCCTCGGGGTTTGGGGCGGCCCCCATTTTCCCTCCCGTCCCTTCCCGCAGAGAGCGATATCGTCCAGCAGCCGGGCGAGCGCCGCCTCGCGGTCGGCGGCCGACTGGTGCCGTTCGGCACGCTCGCGTGCGTAGAGCCGCACGAGGTCGTGATAGCGGTAGCGGCCCGGTGCCGCGGACTCCAGCAGGGAGGCGTCGACCAGGGACTCCAGAAGCTCCGCGGCCTCGAAGGTGTCGAGGTCCAGGACGACGGCCGCCGCGGCGAGCGAGATGTCGGGGCCGTGCGGCCGCGCATCGAGGCAGGGGCTCCCGGCTGGGGGCGGGGGCCCGGGGTGGAGCTCCGCTTCTCTCTTTCCGTAGTGCCGCTATGCGGCTCCACCGCGTGGCAAGGACTTCGGCTCGGGATCCGGCGGATCTTCCGCGGGCCCGGGGCGGAGCCCCAGCGGGGGGGCTGGGGCGGAGCCCCAGTTGTGGGAAGGG
>NZ_LAKD02000277.1 GCF_000968685.2 Streptomyces antioxidans | reverse complement strand
CTCGCTCACCGCCGTCGAACTGCGCAACCGGCTCGGCCGCGCCACCGGCCTTGACCTGCCGACCACGCTGGTGTTCGACCGGCCGACCCCGCAGGAGCTGGCGCGCCACCTCGGCGAGGAACTTCTCGGTGGCCCGCTGGGATGGGCCGACCTGATGTCCGACGTGGACGGCCTGTCGGACGCGCTCGCAGCGGCCACCGTGACCGAGGCGGAACGGGCCCAGCTGACCGTGCGGCTGCGGATGCTGATGTCGCGGTGGAACGGCGACGCGGACGATCCGGACAGCGGTGCCGAACCCGCCACCGACGAGGAACTTTTCGACTTCATCGACAAGGACCTGGGGGTCTCCTGATGGACACCGAGGAGAAGCTCCGCGGCTATCTGCGACGAGTGGTCGCCGACCTGCGGCAGACCCAGCAGCGGCTGGCCGAGACCGGCGAGCCGATCGCGATCGTCGGCATGGGCTGCCGGTTCCCCGGCGACGTCGGGTCGCCGGAGGACCTGTGGCGGCTGGTGGCCACCGACGGCGACGGGCTGACCGCCCTGCCCGCCGACCGCGGCTGGGACATCGCGGAGCTGGTCGACCCCGATCCCGAGCGGCCGGGCACCAGCTACGCCTCCCAGGGTGGCTTCCTGCGCGACGCCGCCGCCTTCGACCCCGGGTTCTTCGGCATCTCGCCGCGCGAGGCGCTGGCC
>NZ_LAKD02000276.1 GCF_000968685.2 Streptomyces antioxidans | reverse complement strand
CCGACGCCACCGGCCTCGGCCTGGAAACCATTGAACACCCGCTCCTCGGAGCCGCAGTCGACACCGCTGGCAGCGAGGCGGTCCTGTTTACGGGTCGGCTGTCTCTGCAGACACATCCGTGGCTGGCCGACCATCAGGTGATGGGGACAGTGCTGGTGCCGGGGGCGGTGCTGATGGAGATGGCGACTTGCGCCGGTGAACACATTGGTTGCAATCGGCTAGAGGAGTTGACGCTGGAGACCCCGCTGGTTCTGCCCGAGCAGGGCGGTGTCCGGGTCCAGGTCGCCGTTGAAGAAGCCGACGCATCGGGTTTCCGGCCCGTTTCGGTCCACTCCCGCGTCGAGACCGGGGAAGCGTCTGACGAGTCCGTATGGATCCGGAACGCCAGCGGTCTGCTCGCTGTCCCGCAGCAAGACGAGCAGCACCAGGCCGTGTTCGAACAGTGGCCGCCGGCCGGTGCTCAGCCGATGGCGTTGGATCCTGACGGGCTTTATGCGGGGTTTGCTGGTCGGGGTTATGAG
>NZ_LAKD02000275.1 GCF_000968685.2 Streptomyces antioxidans | reverse complement strand
GTGTTGGGGTTGAGGGGGTGGTGGGTGACGTGGATGGTGGTTTCGGTGATGCCGTACATGTTGATGATGTGGGTGTGGGGGTGTTGTTGGTGGAAGGTGGTGAGGCGGGTGGGGTCGAGGGTTTCGCCGCCGAGGATGATGCGGTGGAGGGGGAGGGGTTGTTGGTGGTGTTGTTGGTGGGTGTTGATGAGGTGGTAGAGGGCGGTGGGGGTTTGGCAGAGGGTGGTGATGTGTTCTTGGTGGATGAGGGTGATGAGGTCGTGGGGGGAGCGGGTGGTGTTGTGGTTGGGGATGATGAGGGTGTGGCCGTGGAGGAGGGCGCCGAGGATTTCCCAGACGGAGAAGTCGAAGGCGTAGGAGTGGAATTGGCACCAGGTTTGTGGGGTGTGGTCGGGTGTGTGGGTGAGGTATTGGTGGGTGGCGTTGAAGAGGTGGATGAGGTTGGTTTGGGGGATGGTGACGCCTTTGGGGGTGCCGGTGGAGCCGGAGGTGTAGATGAGGTAGGCGGGGTGGTGGGGGTTGGGG
>NZ_LAKD02000274.1 GCF_000968685.2 Streptomyces antioxidans | reverse complement strand
CGTGGTGGCCTCCCTGATCAGCTCGGCGAGGGACTTGCGCCCGGCCGCGGACTCGACGTGGACCACGTCGGCGCCCGCAGCGGCGAGTGCCCGGTCCAGCGGGGGCCCGTCGGTGGTGCCGATGAGCAGCCAGGTTCCGGTCAGGCGGCCGCTCCCGGGAATGTCACCGGTCCGCCACTCCACCTCGTACCGGCGGTTTGACTCCTGGCTTCCGGGGAGGTCGATCCAGTAGCGCTTGTGCTGGAAGGCGTAGGTGGGCAGGTCGGTACGCCGTGGCGCGTACGGTGCGTAGACGGCGGCCCAGTCGG
>NZ_LAKD02000273.1 GCF_000968685.2 Streptomyces antioxidans | reverse complement strand
CGGGTGGATGATCAGGTGAAGGTGCGGGGTTTTCGTATTGAGTTGGGTGAGGTGGAGGGTGTGGTGGGTGGGCATCCTTCGGTGGGTCAGGTGGCGGTGGTGGTGCGGGAGGACCGTCCTGGGGATCGGCGGTTGGTGGCGTATGTGGTGCCTGGTGAGGGTGGGTGTGATGTGGGGGTGGTGCGGGAGTTTGTGCGGGGGCGGTTGCCGGAGTTCATGGTGCCGGGTGTGTGGGTGGTGGTGGATGGGTTGCCGGTGACGGTGAACGGGAAGCTGGA
>NZ_LAKD02000272.1 GCF_000968685.2 Streptomyces antioxidans | reverse complement strand
TGATCGAGCCCAGCCACAGCGGTCGGCCCGGTTCCCTGCCCTGTCCGTAGGTGGTGAGCAGGGCGCGCGCCTCGATGGGGTCGCCGAGCCTGGTCCCGGTGCCGTGCGCCTCGACCACGTCGACGTCCGCGGTGGACAGTTCGGCGTCGGCGAGCGCCTGCAGGATCACCTGCTCCTGGGAGGGGCCGCTGGGTGCGGTCAGCCCGTTGGACGCGCCGTCGGAGTTGACCGCGGACCCGCGGACCACGGCGAGCACCCGGTGACCGTTGCGGCGCGCGTCGGACAGCCGCTCCACCA
>NZ_LAKD02000271.1 GCF_000968685.2 Streptomyces antioxidans | reverse complement strand
CCGACAGCGCGGGCAGCACCGCGCCCAGCGTCGCCTCATCATCGACGTCAAGCGTCCTCGCGAGCGATTCAAGATCCTCGCGCTCCACGGCCTGCCAGAACCACGCGTCCACCTCGTCGCGGATACCGGCGTCGATTCCGGCCGTGTCGGCGGACTTCTCGATCCAGTAGCGCTGCCGCTGGAACGGGTAGGTCGGCAGATCGACCCTGGTGGTCTCGAGGCCGTGGAACGCCGACTGCCAGTCGACGACGGACCCGTGCACATGCAGCCGCGCCAGCGCCATGGTCAGGGCCACTGCCTCCGGGCGGCCCTTGCGCAGCACCGGCACGACCACGGGCGCCGCGTCGGGCTCGGCCCATTCCGCCAGGCAGTCCTGCGTCATCGCCGCGAGCACACCGTCTGGGCCCACCTCGAGGAAGGTGGTCACGCCCTGGGCTTCGAGCGCCCGCACACCGTCCGCGAACCGCACGGCCGCACGGACGTGCCGCACCCAGTACTCCGGCGAGCACACCTCCGCG
Organism: Streptomyces antioxidans; assembly: GCF_000968685.2. Lineage (GTDB taxonomy): Bacteria > Actinomycetota > Actinomycetes > Streptomycetales > Streptomycetaceae > Streptomyces > Streptomyces antioxidans. The sequence continues at coordinate 148 of NZ_LAKD02000271.1, read as the reverse complement.
TCCGCCACCTTGCCGGTGACATTGGAGACGAGGTCGATGGAGGGCGGCGCGAACGACAGGCGTTCCACGACACGCCGGAAGTCATCGAGCATCGCGTCCATGCGCGGCGAGTGGAAGGCGTGGCTCACCTTTAGGCGCCGGGTCTTAC
>NZ_LAKD02000270.1 GCF_000968685.2 Streptomyces antioxidans | reverse complement strand
GCGCCGGACAGGTCATCCTCGCCGACAAGGGCTTCGCCGGGAAGGAGTTCGAGGCATTCATCACCGAACGGCTCGAAGGCCATCTGGTACGTCCGGACCGCAAGGACGAACCCACCCGGCATGGACGCCTGGCCCGATGCCGCCAGTGGATCGAGGCGGTTTTCGACACCCTCAAGGGCCAGCTCAGCCTGGAACAGCACGGCGGAAGAACACCGGCCGGAGTCTTCGCCCGCACCGGCCAACGACTCCTCGCCCTCGCAGCAGCCATCTGGCACAACTGGACCACCGGAGCCGAAGCCAAGCGATCCCTGATCGCGTATGACCACTGAGGACATCAGACTCACTCATCTAGGGC
>NZ_LAKD02000027.1 GCF_000968685.2 Streptomyces antioxidans | reverse complement strand
GTAAGACCCGGCGCCTAAAGGTGAGCCACGCCTTTCACTCCCCACGCATGGACGCGATGCTGGACGACTTCCGCGAGATCGTCGAAGGGCTCTCGTTCGCCCCGCCGGCCATCCCCTTCGTCTCCAACGTCACCGGGGCACTCGCCACGGAGGCCGAGGTCCGCACCCCCGACTACTGGGTGCGGCACGTGCGCGCGGCCGTGCGCTTCGCGGACGGAGTGCGCAGCCTCGAGGCGCAGGAGGTGCACACCTTCCTGGAGGTCGGCCCGGACGCCGTGCTGTCGGCCATGGCCCAGGACTGCCTGACCGAGCGGTCCGAACGTGCCACCGGCGGCCCGGTGCTGGCGCCGGTGCTGCGCGAGGACCGGCCGGAGCCCCGGGCGCTGACCGCCGCCGTCACCGAACTCCACCTCCACGGCGCCACGGTCGACTGGGAGCGGGTCTTCTCCGGTCGCGGTGCGCGGCGGGTGGACCTCCCCACCTACGCCTTCCAGCGCCAGCGCTACTGGCTCGACTCCACGGCGGCCATCGGTGACGTCGGCTCGGTGGGCCTCGGACCGGTGTGGCACCCCCTGCTGGGCGCCGTGGTCTCGCTGGCGGGCGGCGGCGGAGTGCTGCTGAGCGGGCGGCTGTCGCTCGCCACCCACGCCTGGCTCGCCGACCACGCGGTGCACGGAGTGGCGCTGGTGCCCGGCACGGCCTTCGTGGAGATGGCCGTCCAGGCGGGCGACCAGGTGGGCTGCGGCCGGGTCGAGGAGCTGGTCCTCGAGGCGCCCCTGGTGGTGCCCGGGCGCGGCGGCGTCCAGATCCAGGTCGAGGTGGGTGAGGCCGACGCCCTCGGCCAGCGTGAGGTGAGCGTCTACTCGCGGAACGAGTCGGCCGACGACCGGGCCGACCTGGGACAGCCGTGGGTGCGGCACGCCCACGGTGTGCTGACCCCGCCCGGCCCGGCGGCCTCGTTCGACTTCGCCAAGTGGCCGCCGGGCGGCTCCAAGCCGGTCGACGTCTCCGGCGGGTACGAGCACGCCGCCGAGCACGGGCTGCGCTACGGCCCGGCGTTCCAGGGGCTGAAGCGCGCCTGGCGGCGCGGTGACGCGGTGTTCGCCGATGTGGAGCTGTCCGAGGACCAGCTCGGCACCGCGAAGTACTTCGGTCTGCACCCGGCCCTGTTCGACGCGGCACTCCACGCCATCGGCGTGGGCAACGCGGCACGCGGGGGCGAGGACGCGCCGAGCGCGGGCACCCTGCTGCCGTTCTCGTGGCGGGGCTTCTCCCTGGACGCCGCCGGCGCGGGCGCGCTGCGCGTGCGGGTGATCCCGGACGGGCGGCAGGCGGTGTCCCTGGCGATCGCCGACACCTCGGGCCGCCCGGTGGCCTCCGTCGACTCCCTCGTGCTGCGGCCGATGCAGGCCGACGCGCTGCGCAACGCGGGCCGCGCCGCCGGTGACGCGCTGTTCCGCATGGAGTGGACGGCCGACGCGGCCAAGCCCGCCGAGGGCGTGGCCGCGGGCTGGTCGGCGGTGCTGGGCGACGACCGCCTCGGCGTGGGCGCCGCCCTGGAGGCGTCCGGTGGCACCGCCGATGTGTACACGGACCCGGTGGCGCTCGGCGACGCCGTGGCGGCGGGCACGCTCATGCCCGGCATGGTGGTGCTGCCGGTCGTCTCGGGCGGCCAGGGCGTGGTGGACGAGGTGCACGCGCGGGTCGCCGAGGCGCTGGAGGCCGTCCAGTCGTGGGTGGCGGACGAGCGGTTCGCGGACACCCGGCTGGTGTTGGTGACACAGGGCGCCGTGGACACCGGTGACGGGGTGGAGGACCTGGCGGGCGCGGCCGTATGGGGTCTGGTGCGCTCGGCGCAGTCGGAGAACCCGGGCCGGGTGGTGCTGGTCGACACCGACGACGTCCAGCGGTCGGCGCCGCTGCTCGCCGGGGTGGTGGCCTCCGGCGAGGAGCAGGTGGTGGTGCGCTCCGGCGAGGTCCGTGTGCCACGCCTGGGCCGTGCGCTGCCCCCGGGCGACGCCCCCGGATCGGAGGTGTTCGGTTCCGGCGCGGTGCTGCTCACCGGTGGCACGGGGGTGCTGGGCGGCCTGGTGGCCCGGCATCTGGTCACCCGGCACGGTGTGCGGAAGCTGGTGCTGCTCTCCCGCCGTGGCGCGGAGGCCGAGGGCGCCGCGGGGACCCGGGCCGAGCTGACGGCCGCCGGTGCCGAGGTACTGATCGAGGCGTGTGACGCCGCCGACCGCAAGGCGCTCGCCGCCGTGCTGTCGGGGCTGCCGGACGACTTCGCGCCCAGTGCCGTGGTGCACGCCGCCGGGGTGCTCGACGACGGGCTGTTCGCCTCGCTGACGCCGGAGCGGGTGAGCGCGGTGCTGCGCGCCAAGGTGGACGCGGCGTGGAACCTGCACGAGCTGACGGCGGGGATGGACCTGTCGGCGTTCGTCCTGTTCTCGTCGGCCGCCGGGGTGCTCGGCGCCGCCGGGCAGAGCAACTACGCGTCGGCGAACGTGTTCCTGGACGGCCTCGCCTCATGGCGCCGCGCCCAGGGGCTGCCCGGCGTCTCGCTGGCGTGGGGCCTGTGGGCCCAGGCCAGCGGCATGACCCGGCACCTGGAGCAGGGGGATCTGCGGCGGGTGTCGCGCTCCGGTCTGGTGCCGCTCTCCTCCGAGGAGGGCCTGGAGCTGTTCGACGCGGGCGTCACCTCCGGCGAGGCCGTGGTGATCCCCACCCGGCTGGACCTGGGCGCGCTGCGCGCCCAGGGCGCCGCGCTGCCCGCGGTGTTCCGTGCCGTCGTCCCGGATTCCCCCGTCCGCCGTGCGGCCGGTGCGGCGGTGTCCGAGGCGGGCGACCAGTCCGCCCAGCTGCGGCAGCGGCTGGCCGGGCTGTCGGAGGCCGAGACCGGGGAGGCGCTGCTGGAACTGGTGCGTACCCTCGCCGCCGCGGTGCTCGGGTTCGGGTCGCCCCAAGACGTGGACACCGGCCACGAGTTCATGGAGATGGGCTTCAACTCCCTGACGGCGGTGGAGTTCCGCAACCAGCTGGCCGCCGTCACCGGCCTGAAGCTGAACACCACGGTGGTCTTCGACTTCCCGAGCCCCACGGAGCTGGTGGCCCATCTGCGGCCCCGGATCGCGGCCGGGGTCGCCTCCGCTCCCGCGCCAGGCCGCCAGCTCCAGGAGCCGTCGGCCCCGGCCGCTCCGGCCGCCGCCCGCGCCGCCTCACCCGCGCCCGCCGAGGCGTCCGCGGCGGCACGGGCGGACGCGCCCGACACCCTCGGCTCCCTGTTCCGGGAGGCGGCGGCACAGGGCAAGACCAAGGTCGGGATGGATCTGCTGGTGAACGCCGCGCGGCTGCGGCCCACCTTCGAGGACCCGGCCGACTTCGAGGGGAACATCAGGCCCGTACGGCTCTCCCGGGGAGCCGAATCCCTCAAGCTGATGTGCTTCTCCTCGTATATGGCGCTGGGCGGTGTCCACCAGTACGCACAGCTCGCCGCCCCCTTCCGGGGCGGCCGGGACGTCGCGGCCCTGCCCGCCGTGGGGTTCGTCGAGGGCGAGAGCCTTCCGGCCACCCCGGAGGCGCTGTTCCGCTTCCAGGCCCGGATCGTCGCCGAATACGCCGACGGCGCCCCGGTCGTCCTTCTCGGCTCGTCGGCCGGAGGAATGATCGCCCACTCGGTGGCCGCCGCTCTGGAGAGCCAGGGCACACCGCCCGCGGGAGTCGTCCTGCTGGACACCTACCTGCCGTACAGCGCGAGCATCGGCCAGTTCGAGGACGCCATGCTGGACGAGATGTACGAGCGGGAGGCCCTGGTCTCCATGGAGGGCGTCCGGATGTCCGCCATGGGCTGGTACCTCCATCTGTTCGAGGGGTGGAAGCCGCCGGAGAGCGCGGTGCCCAGCCTTCTCGTCCGGGCGGCGGAACCGATGGGCGAGGTGGCCCCGGACGCGTCGAGCTGGCAGGCGGACTGGCCGGCCGACGCCACGATCGACGTGCCCGGAACCCACTTCACGATGATGGAGAAGCAGGCGGGCACCACCGCACGGGCCATCGAGGACTGGGTGGCCACCCTCTAGCGCAGCACGCGCCCGCCCGCCCCGATGGCCCGCGGGCGGGCGCCCCACGCCGAAGCCGAGATCGGCGCGGCACACACAGCTTTGACGCAGGGTCTTCCACAAGGCAGGAGTTAGGTGAGCACCATGGTGAACGGGTCCAGCGACTCGGGAGAGTCCAACGTGCAGGCTGGGCCGGATCGTGACGACAGCCCCGAACTGCCGTCAGTCGGTCCGGACTTCAGGGAACTGCCGGACCTCGAACGGCGCAGGGTCCTGTTCGACCTGGTGCGCGCACACGTCGCCGCGGCGCTGCGGTCCGAGTCACCGCGCACCCTCGACGCCGAGAGCTCCTTCCTCGACCTGGGTCTTGACTCGCTCGCGGCGGTCAATCTGCACCGCGGACTGGTGGCGGCCACCGGGCTCACCCTCGAGGTGTCGCTCGCCTATGACTACCCGACGCCCAGCGAGCTGGTGGACCACCTCCACCGGCAGATGTTCCCCGTCGCCACGGACGACACCGCCCCCGCGCGTGCCGTCGTGGGCTCCGACGATCCCATCGCGATCGTCGGGATGAGCTGCCGCTTCCCCGGAGGCGTCAACAGCCCCGAGGACCTGTGGAAGGTCGTCTCCGAGGGCGTGGACGCCATCACCCCGTTCCCCACCGACCGGGGCTGGGACCTGGAGGCGCTCTACAGCCCGGACCCGGACCAGCCCGGCACCAGCTACGCGACCGAGGGCGGATTCATCCATGACGCCCCCGAGTTCGACGCGGAGTTCTTCGGCATATCGCCGCGCGAAGCCCTCGCCATGGACCCACAGCAGCGGCTGCTGCTGGAGACCAGCTGGGAGGTCTTCGAGCGGGCCGGTATCGATGTGACCAAGCTGCGGGGGAGCAGGACCGCCGTCTTCACCGGCGCCGAGCACCACGACTACGGTCCCCATCTGCAGAGCACCAAGAGCGGCCTCGAGGGCTATGCGCTGACCGGTATCGCGGGCAGCGTCGCCTCCGGGCGCATCGCCTACACCTTCGGCTTCGAGGGCCCGGCGTGGACCGTGGACACCGCGTGCTCCTCGTCGCTGGTCTCCCTGCACCAGGCGGCGCACTCGCTGCGCCAGGGGGAGTGCGATCTGGCGCTCGCCACCGGTGTCGCCACGATGCCCACCCCGGGTGACTTCATCCTCTTCAGCCGCCAGCGCGGACTCTCCTCCAACGGGCGCTGCAAGGCGTTCGGCGCCGAGGCCGACGGCACGTCATGGGCCGAGGGCGTCGGAGTCCTCCTGGTGGAGCGGCTTTCGGACGCCCGGCGCAACGGCCACGAGGTGCTGGCGATCGTACGCGGCTCCGCCGTCAACCAGGACGGCGCCAGCAACGGTCTGACGGCCCCCAACGGCCGTTCCCAGCAGCGGGTCATCCGCCAGGCGCTGGCCAACGCCGAACTGGCCGCGGACCAGATCGACGTGATCGAGGCGCACGGCACCGGAACCTCGCTCGGCGACCCCATCGAGGCGCAGGCGCTGATCGCCACCTACGGCGAGAGCCGCCCCGAGGGGGACCCGGTGTGGCTGGGCTCCCTCAAGTCGAACATCGGCCACACCCAGGCGGCGGCCGGTGCGGGCGCCATCATCAAGATGGTGATGGCCATGCGCCACGGCGTCCTGCCCAAGACGCTCCACGTGGAGGTGCCCACCCCGCACGTGGACTGGTCGTCGGGCGGGGTGGCGCTGCTCGCCGAGCAGCGCGCCTGGCCGGAGACCGGGCGGCCACGCCGTGCCGGTGTCTCCTCGTTCGGCATGAGCGGCACCAACGCGCACGCCATCATCGAGCAGGCCCCGCCGCCGGAACCCGCACCCACCACGGACGGTGACGCCGACGCGGACACCGCCGCCCAGCCCGTGTCGTGGCTGGTGTCCGCCAGGAGCGAGGAGGCGCTGCGGGCGCAGGCCGCACGGCTGCGCGAGCATGTGGTGCGCCACCCCGACGCCCGGCCGGTCGACGTCGGATGGTCCTCCGCCGTGACGCGTGCCGCGCTCGAGCACCGGGGCGTGGTGGTGGCCGCCGACCGTGAGGGGCTGCTGCGCGGACTCGCCGCGCTCGCCGAGGAGACCGACTCACCGGGCCTGGTGCTGGGCCGGTCCACGGCGCAGCGGGTGGCGTTCCTGTTCACCGGCCAGGGCGCCCAGCGGCTGGGCATGGGCCGTGAGCTCTACGCGACCTACCCGGTCTTCGCCGATGTGTTCGACGAGGCGTGTGACTACCTCGAGGTGCGCCTCGGGACCTCCGTGCTGGACGTGGTCTTCGGACCCGAGGACGGCGACGAGGCCGCGGCCGGTGATGACCACACGGCCGCGACCGGTGACCAGCTCAACCGGACGATGTTCACCCAGGCCGGGCTGTTCGCCTTCGAGGTGGCCCTGTTCCGGCTGCTGGAGTCCTGGGGCATCCGCCCCGACTTCCTGATGGGTCACTCGGTGGGCGAGATCGCCGCGGCCCACGTCGCCGGGGTGCTGTCCCTGGAGGACGCGTGCGCCCTGGTGGCGGCCCGCGGACGGCTGATGCAGGAACTGCCCGAGGGCGGCGCCATGGTGGCCGTCCAGGCGTCCGAGCAGGAGGTGGCCGAAAGCCTGGAGGGCCGCGAGGACCAGGTGTCGCTGGCGGCGCTCAACGGCCCCACCTCGGTGGTGCTCTCCGGCGACGAGGACGCCGTACTCGAACTCGCGGCCCACTGGGAGGCCCAGGGCCGCAAGACCAAGCGGCTGCGGGTCAGCCACGCGTTCCACTCCCCCCGGATGGACGCCATGCTGGAGGAGTTCGGCCAGATCGCCGCCTGCCTGGAGTACTCGGCCCCGGCCATCCCGGTCATCTCCAACGTCAGCGGCGAGGTCGCGGGCGCCGAGCTGGCCACCTCCGAGTACTGGGTCCGCCACGTTCGCGAGGCGGTCCGCTTCGACGACGGCATGCGGCAACTCGCCGACCAGGGCGTGACCACCTGCGTGGAGCTCGGCCCCGACGCCGTGCTGACCGCGATGGGCCAGGACTGCCTGGACGCCGTCGGCGCCGACGCGGCCTTCGTGCCCCTGGCCCGCTCCGGGCGCGCCGAGGCCCAGACGCTGGCGGAGGCGGTCGCCACCCTGTACGCGAACGGCGTCGGCGTGGACTGGGACGCGGTGTACTCCGGGCGCGGCGCCCGCCGGGTGGCCCTGCCGACCTACGCCTTCCAGCACAAGCGGTACTGGCTCGAGTCGGGTGCCGCCGTGACCGGCGACGCCCGGAGCGTCGGCCTCGGCAGGGTGGACCACCCGCTGCTCGGCGGCCTCACCGAACTGGCCGAGGGCGACCGTACGGTGCTGACCGGGCGCCTGTCGCTGCAGACCCACCCGTGGCTCGCCGACCACGCCGTGGCCGGTGGAGTGCTCTTCCCCGGCACCGGCTTCGTGGAACTCGGTCTGCTCGCGGGCACCGAGACCGGGGCGGGGCGGCTCGGCGAACTCACCCTGGAGACCCCGCTCCTGCTGCCGGAGCAGGGGGGCGTCCGCGTCCAGCTCGTGGTCGGCCCCGCCGACGAGTCCGGCGTACGGCCCCTCGGCGTGTACTCGCGCTCCGACAGCGATGAGCCGGGGGAGGAGTGGGTGCGGCACGCCCAGGGCGTCCTCGAGGCCGACAGTGCCGCCGCGGCCACCGACAGCCTGCTGCAGTGGCCCGTCCCGGGCGCCGAGCCGGTGCCGATGGAGGGCTTCTACGAGGGCCTGGCCCAGGTCGGTTACGGATATGGGCCGGTCTTCCAGGGGCTGGAGTCGGTCTGGCGGCTGGACGGCGAGGTCTACGCCGAGGTGGCGCTGCCGGACTCGGCCGCCCAGGAGGCCGGACGGTTCGGTCTGCACCCCGCCCTGCTCGACGCCGCCCTGCACGCGATGGAGATGGGCGACTTCGGCGGCGAGGGCGGGCGCGTGACGCTGCCGTTCTCCTTCACCGGGGTGACCCTGCACGCGGTGGGCGCCGGACGGGTGCGGGTGCGGCTGCGCCCGCAGGGCAAGGACACGGTCGCGCTGCTGGTGACCGACGCCACGGGCGCTCCCGTCGCCTCGGTGGAGTCGCTGGTGGTGCGCGAGGTGGCGGCCGAACGGTTCGCCTCGGGACCGCGCGGCAACGGTGGCGACGGCACGCTGTTCCGGGCCAACTGGGACGTGCTCGCCGCCGCGCGCGGCGCCACCCCCGCCGTGGACGGAGCCTCCACGGCGGTGATCGGCGCCGACCGGGCGCGGGTGGCCGAACTGCTCACCGCCTCCGCCGTCGTCCACACCGAGTACACCGGAGTGGACGCGCTCCTCGCCGCCGTCGATGAGGGCGGTGCGGTGCCGGACGTGGTCTGGGCCTGGTGCGGCACCGGACCGGACGTCGGCGATCTCGCCGAGGCCGCCCGCACATCGGCCCACCGGGCGCTGGCCCTGGCGCAGTCCTGGCTCGCGGAGGACCGGTTCGACGGGTCCCGGCTGGTCGTCGTCACCAGGGACGCGGTCGCGACGGGCCCGGGCGAGGGCGTCGCCGGACTGTCCAACGCCGCCGTCTGGGGACTGCTGCGCTCGGCGGCCACGGAGAACCCGGGCCGGATCCAGCTGGTGGACATCGACCGCCACGCCGAGTCGGCCACCGCGGCCGCCGGTGTGGTGACGGCCGCGATCGCGGCGGGCGAGCGCGAGGTGGCGATCCGCGCGGGCCAGGGGCTGGTCCCCCGGCTCGCCAGGAACGCCGCCGGGCGGGTGCTCGAGACCCCCGCGGGCGCCTCGGCGTGGAAGCTCGGCACCACCGGCGGCGGCACCCTGGACAATCTCTCGCTGCTGCCCGACCCGGCGGCGGAGGCGCCACTGGCCCCCGGTTACGTGAGGATCGCGGTGCGCGCCGCCGGTCTGAACTTCCGTGACGCGCTGATCGCCATCGGGATGTACCCCGACGACCACGCCACCATGGGCGGCGAGGGCGCCGGTGTGGTCCTGGAGGTCGGCCCGGGCGTGACCGACCTGGCCCCCGGTGACCGGGTGATGGGCATGATCAACGCCTCGTTCGGGCCCATCGCGGTCGCCGACCGGCGGCAGATCGTCCGCATGCCGCGCGGCTGGACGTTCGCGCAGGGCGCCTCGGTGCCGGTGGTCTTCCTGACCGCCTACATCGGTCTGGTGGAGCTCGGCAAGCTGCGGGCGGGCGAGTCCATCCTGGTGCACACCGCCACCGGCGGTGTGGGCATGGCGGCCGTGCAGCTCGCCCGCCACCTCGGCGCCGAGGTGTACGCCACGGCCAGCCCCGGCAAGTGGGACACCCTGCGGGCGATGGGATTCGACGAGAAGCACATCGCCTCCTCCCGTGACCTGGAGTTCGAGCGGCGCTTCATGGCGGCCACCGAGGGCCGGGGCATGGACATGGTGCTGGACTCGCTCGCCCGTGAGTTCGTCGACGCCACCCTGCGGCTGATGCCCAGGGGCGGGCGGTTCCTGGAGATGGGCAAGATCGACGTACGCGACCCCGAGGTCGTCGCCCAGGACCACCCCGGGGTGAAGTACACCGCGTACGACCTGGTCGTGGCCGACTACGACTGGGTCCAGCGGATGCTGGTCGAGCTGGTCGAGCTCTTCGAACGCGGCGCGCTGCACCCCCTCCCGGTCACGGCGTGGGATGTGCGCCGGGCCCCGGACGCGGTGCGGTACATCAGCCAGGCCCGGCACATCGGCAAGAACGTGTTCACCATGCCCCACGCCCTGAACCCCGGGGGTTCGGTGCTGGTGACCGGCGGCACCGGCGGTCTGGGCCGCGAGGTGGCGCGCCACCTGGTGGCCGAGCGCGGAGTGCGCCACCTGGTCCTGGTCTCCCGGCGGGGACCGGACGCGGAGGGCGCCGCCGACCTCAAGGCCGAACTGGCCGAGGCGGGCGCGTCGGTGACGCTTGCGGCCTGCGACGCGGCCGACCGCGCCGCGCTGGAGCGGGTGCTGTCCGGCATACCCGCCGACCACCCGCTGACCGCGGTCGTGCACGCGGCGGGCGTACTCGACGACGGTGTCATCGACACCCTGTCGCCGAAGCGGATCGACGCGGTCTTCGAGCCGAAGGTCGACGCGGCGTGGAACCTGCATGAGCTGACGCGGGAGCTGGACCTTGCGGAGTTCGTGATGTTCTCCTCCGTCGCCGGTGTGTTCGGCAGCCCGGGTCAGGGCAACTACGCCGCCGCCAACGCGTTCCTGGACGCGCTCGCCGCACACCGTCGCGGCCTCGGCCTCCCGGCGGTCTCCCTGGCCTGGGGCCCGTGGGAGCAGGCCGGTGGCATGACCGGCACCCTCAGCCAGGCGGACATGGTGCGCATGGCGCGCGAGGGCATGGCGGCCCTGTCCATGGCGGGCGGTCTGCGGCTGCTGGACGCCGGCGGCACCAGCGAGGACGCCCTGCTCGTGCCGATGCGGCTGGAGACCTCGGCGCTCAGCGGCCAGACCGACATTCCCACCCTGCTGCGCGGTGTGGTCCGGGCGCGGAGCAAGGCGGCGGCCGACGGGAAGGCGGCCGCTCCCGAATCGGCCAAGGTACAGCTGGCCGGTCTGTCCGGAGCCGAGCTCGACCGGGCGCTGCTCGACCTGGTGCGCGGCAGCGCGGCGATGGTCCTGGGGCACAGCGGCGCCCAGTCCATCGAGCCCGACCGCTCCTTCCAGAACCTCGGCTTCGACTCACTGGCGGGCGTGGAGTTCCGCAACCGGCTGAACTCGGCCACCGGGCTCCGCCTCCCGTCCACGCTGATCTTCGACAACCCCACGCCCGCGGCGCTCGCCGAGTATCTGCGCGGCCGGGTGGCGACGGACGGCCCGGCCGAGCCGGACGTCGATCCGGAAGAGGCCAGGATCCGTGCCCTTCTGACGTCGATTCCGCTGGAGCGGCTGCGCCGCGCCGGTCTGCTCGACACGCTCACCGAGCTGGCGAGCGGCAAGGAGCAGACCGAGAAGGACACCGAGGAGAAGGAGACGGACTCCATCGACGCGATGGACGACGACGACCTGATCGACATGATGCTCGGGGATCTCGACACCTGACGGTCCGCGAGTCCCCCCGGAGACCTCCGGGGGGACTCGCCGGCCTGGGCCCACGTCCCGCAGAGCGTCGGCGTCGCGGGTGGCTCTCACCCAAGAGACTTCAAGAAGAAGAAAGGCTCAGTGAAACCCGATGACCGCAAAGGTCTTTGCGACGGAAGCGGTGCATTCGCTTCCCGAGTTCGAACAGAGGGCCCTGGCCATCGCCGAAGCGCTCCGCGAGCGCGGAGTCAGCGACGGCACCCGGGTCCTGCTGAAGGCGGGCAACTCCGTCGGCTATGTCGGGGCCCTCCTCGCCCTGATGCACACCGGCGCGTCGATCGTCATGGTCGACCACCAGGAGCGGGCGGAGGCGACACAGCGCATCTGCGACCGGGCCGGGGTCAAGATCTGCGTGGTCGACGACGACACCCCGATGCCCGAGAGCGGCCCGGCCCGGGTCACCGTCTACGAGCTGCTGGTGGCGTCCACGGAACAGACCCCCGCCGAGCGGCGGCTGTCCCTCGACGCCTGGTGCGAGCTGCCCGACGGCCTGATCATGTGGTCCTCCGGGTCCACCGGGGAGCCCAAGGGCGTCGTCAAGACCGGCGCGAAGTTCCTGAAGAACCTGGAGCGCAACGCCGAGCAGGTGGGCCACCGCCCCGATGACGTCCTGCTGCCGCTGCTGCCCTTCTCCCACCAGTACGGGCTGTCCATGGTGCTCATCGCCTGGCTGGTCAAGTGCTCGCTGGTCATCGCGCCCTACCGGCGGCTGGACCGGGCGATGACCATGGCGGGCACCTGCGGGGCCACGGTGGTCGACGCCACCCCGGCCAGCTACCGCAGCATGCTCAACATGATCGGCCGCAAGCCCGCCCTGGCGGACGAGCTCTCCGGTGTCCGCATGTTCTGCAGCGGGGCGGCCCCGCTGGACCCCGGGCTGGTCGCCGACTACGTCAAGCGGTTCGGACTGCCGCTGCTGGACAGCTACGGCAGCACCGAGGCCGGGAACGTGGCCTTCGCGACCGAGGACAACGTGGTCGCCTGCGGGCGGGCCGTCGAGGGCCTGGAGCTGCGGATCGTCGACGACGAGGGCGCCGTGCTCACCTCCGGCGAGGTCGGGGAGATCCAGGTCCACTCGCCCGACCTGATGGAGGGCTACCTGGCGGAGGACGGCACGGTCGCGCCCGTCGACCCGGCCAGGACCGACTGGTACCCCACCGGCGACTTCGGCTATCTCGACGGCGGGGACAACCTCTTCGTCCTCGGTAGGAAGGCCGCGGTGCACCGCAACGGCCACACGCTCTACCCCGAGATCATCGAGCACAAGCTGGCCGCGGGCGGCTGCCTGGCCAAGGTCGTCCCCGTCCCCGATGAACAGCGCGGCTGCCAGCTCCTCTTCTTCGTCGAGGACGAGCAGCAGCGGGAGCCGCGGCACTGGCGGGACCCGATCACCTCCCTGCTGCCCGACTTCGAGCACCCCAACCGCATTCACGTCCTGGAGCGATTCCCCCTGAACCGCAACGGCAAGCCCGACAAACGACAGCTCGAGCAGCTGGCCCTCGACCTGGCGCCGGGAGCGAAGGCATGACGGACCCGCAGATCAGCCGCACGGCGGTGGTCTTCCCCGGAATGGGGCCCTTCCGCTTCACCGACGTGGGCGAGTTCCTGCTGACCAACCCCCATGCCCGGCGGCGGCTCGCGATCGCCGACGAGGTGGTGGGGTACTCCGTGTTCGACCGGTACCGCCAGTCGGACGCCGACGAGGAGGCGCAGTACGCCGCGCACACCCAGATCGCCTTCCTGACCGTCTGTCTCTCCCTCGCCGACTGGGCCGAGGAGACACTGGGCGAGCGGCCCGAACTGTGTGCGGGACCGAGCTTCGGCCAGCGGGCCGCGGTGACCTACGCGGGGTCCCTGCCGTTCGAGGAGACCGTGCGGCTCACCGCCGAGCTGGCGCGCTGCGAGGAGGAGTACTTCCGGCAGGAGCACCGTGAGGCGGTCACCCACTGCGTGATCCACACCCCCGAGGAGCGGCTTCGGGAGGCGCTGGCCGAACTGGACGCCGAGGGGGAGTGGCACGACGTCTCCGGCTATATCGACCAGGGCTTCTACCTGGTGTCGCTGCGCGAGCCCGTGCTCGACCGGTTCAAGAAGCGGATCGGCGAGCTCGGCGGATACAACATGTACACGATGTGGCCGCCCGTGCACGCCCCCGCGTTCGGCGCCCTGCGCCGCAAGGCGGAGGAGGAGGTCATCGGCGGTTTCGAGGTGGCCGATCCCAAGCTCCCTGTCGTCGCCGACCAGAGCGGGGAGCTGCTGACCGACGCGGACGGTGTGCGCACCATGCTGCTCGACACCTTCAACCGCCCGATCCGCTGGCCGGACATGGTGGACACGATGCGGGAGCAGGGCATCACCAAGGTCTGCGTCGCGGGCCCCGACAACCTCTTCGGCCGGGTGAACCGCACCGTGGACACCTTCGAGGTCGTGGCCATCGACGCCCGCAAGGCGATGCGCCCGCGCGTCCGCCGGAGGAGTGCCCGCCGGGCCGGGCGCTGAGGGAGGGCGCTGCCCTCGGGCAGCGCCCTCCCCGTACGGGGCGCGGACGCGGCTCCTCGCCCATGAGGTCAGCGGCCGTGTCGTCGGTCGTCGGCCATGAACCACTCCCGGCCCGCCGCCGTCAGCAGATGCCGTCGCCCGGCTTCGGATTCCCGAGCCCGAAGAGCGGCCGGAGCTTCAGCCCGGCCCAGGTGCCGAGGAGCGCGAAGGCACCCCAGACCCAGCCGTGGAGGCTGCCGGAGGCGATGCCCGCGAGGTAGGCGCCGATGTTGCAGCCGCCCGCCAGCCGGGCACCGATGCCCATCAGCGCCCCGCCGAGCACCGCCGCGGTGGCCGTACGCCACGGCACACCGCGGTGCAGGGTCCAGGTGCCGCCGAGCGCCGCGGCGACCGCCGCGCCGACCATGATGCCGATGTCGGTGAGGCTGGTCTTGTCGGCGAGTACGGGCCCCGCGAGCATCTCCTTGTTCCCGGGCTGCTGCCACCAGCTCCAGCTCTCCGGGTGGCCGCCGAGCGCGCGTACCAGCTCCGCGCCCCACAGGCTGAAGGCACTGGTGACGCCCCATGCGCCACCGGAGACGAGCAGTACACCGGCGCCCAGTACGGCCAGCGCCAGCGCGCCGACCGCCAGCGGCCAGGAGCCGCGCAGCACCCGGGCGGCGGCTCCGCGCGCGGAGGGCACCGGGCCGGTCGGCGGCGGGTTGCGGCGGGCCTGGACGCTACGGCTGACCAGGACGATGGCCGCGAGCACGAGGATGGTCACCGCCCAGGAGCCGAACCAGCCGATGTGGTCCGCCATGACGACCGGCTCCAGCGAGGGCAGGTCCTTCCACAGGTCGAACTGCCAGGCGGCGAGGGTGGCCCCGCCGATGAAGCCGCCGAGCGTGAGCACGATCGACGTCTGCCCCGAGCCGACCGCGAAGAGGGTGCCGGAGGCGCAGGCCCCACCGAGCTGCATGCCGATGGCGAAGAGGAACGAGCCGATCAGCAGCCCGAGCCCCAGCGGTCCGCCCGAGGGCGCGGGCACGGACCCGAACAGTCCGGTCTTCGTGCCGATGAGCAGGGCGAACAGCGTGGCCGTCGTGCCGAGCAGCAGGGCGTGGGCGCGCAGCCCGGTGCCGTTGCCGACGGCCACCAGCTGCTGCCAGGCGGAGGTGAAGCCGAACCGGGAGTGGAAGAGGGCCACGCCCAGGGCGAGGCCGAGCAGCAGCAGGACACCGGGCTTGGCTCCGTGGGCGGACCATACGTACGCGGTCAGCGCCGTGGCGAGCAGCCCGGACACGGCGAGCGGCACCGGCCGCACCGGCGGGGCGGCGGGCGCCTCCGGCCGCGGTACGGAGGTGGGGGAGGGGGACAGCAGTGCGGCGGTCTTCGCCGCATCGGCGGGCGGGGCGGTGGTCACGGGCGGGCTCCGGAGACGGGGGAGAGGGGATGACGCTGGGCGGGAGGGTCCGGCCGGGCGGCATGGCGCCAGGGCGGCGGCGGGCGGTCGGGGAAACCGGCTGGTTCCGGCTCAGCGGCGACAGAGGCCGTCGTCGACGCACCACGCCGAGCTCGCGAACAGCGCGAGACAGAGCAGATGGGCGGGTGCGGACATGCACTCCAGGGTATGGTCCGGTTTTCAAGAACTGGACCCCGGTCTCACGATGCGAGCTGTGGAGTCAGCCACACATGGACTCGCCCACAGACGGACTCGCCCACAGACGGACTCGCTCACGGATGGGCTCGGCCACTGATGCCGGTGGCCCCGGGGCAGCCGTCCCCGCTCCGCTCGGCGCTCTCCGCGAGGCCGACGTACATCGAGTGGTGCAGCTCGGCCACGTGGTCCCTGAGGAGGGCGGCCGCCGAGGCGGCGTCCCGCGCGGCGAGCGCCGCCCTGATGGCCTTGTGCTGCTCGTTGCTGCCGCGGAGGTAGTCCAGCGGATACGGCAGGAAGTACGCGTACAGCTCTCCGCAGACCCGCTCGTACATCGCCAGCGCGGTGGGCAGCCCGGCGCCCTCGGCGAGGGCCAGGTGGAACCGCTTGTCGCTGGCGTGGAACTCGGCCCAGCTCCCGGCCGCGTCCATCTCTCGGACGCACTCGTCGAGCCGGTCGAGCCCCGGGTGGTCCAGCCGCTCGGCGGCCAGATGCGCGAAACCGGCCTCCAGCACGATGCGCTCGTCGATGAGCCGGTGCACCCGCTCGCTGTCCTCCCGGTACGCGGCCACCTGTGCCACGGTGCGGCGGCGCGGCCGTTCCGCGATGAAGGTGCCGCCCGTACGCCCCGGGCGCCGCTGGACGACGCCCTCGCGCTCCAGGGTGCCAAGGGCCCGGCGGACGGTGATCTCACCGACCCCGAGCGCCGCCGCCGTGGCCCGGACATTGGGCAGCCGCTCGCCGGGCGCCAGCAGGCCCAGGTCCACCGCCAGTGAGATCCGGGCCCGTACGGTGTCGACCGCGCTGGTGCGGCGGATCGCGGCGAGGGCGCTGCTGGTCAGTGCGCTCGGTGCGCCGGACGGTTCCTGGGTCGCCATTCCCTCAGCGTAGGCATCCCGCCCCGCGGCCTCCCCGCGGTCCTGGTACGGGGGCCGCCGCTTTGCGGAACCGTAACCTCCGAGGGTTTATCTGATCAAAGTGAGCATGTTTTCATGGCTCGCATTCACCCCTGGACACCCACTGCCGAAGGCACTGATGAAGATCTCCGGACTGCAGACGGCGGGAACGCCCGGCGACGTCGACGCCAACCTCCGCGAGCTGGACGCGGCGTGCCGCCGGGCCGGTGCCGAAGGCGCCGAACTCCTGATCACCACCGAGCTGTTCATCACCGGCTACGACATCGGCGACACCGTCCGGGACCTGGCCCGCACCGATCTGCTCTCCCCGGCCCGCGAGATCGCCGCCGCCCACGGCATCGCGCTCGTCCTCGGAGCCCCCGAGCACGACGACGGCGCCTACTACAACAGCGCCTTCTTCATCGACCCGGCCGGAGCGATCCTCGGCCGCCACCGCAAGACCCACCTCTTCGGCGAACTCGACCGCAGGTACTTCACACCGGGCGACCGTACCGCCCCCGTCATCGACCACGCGGGCGTCCGGATCGCGATGCTGATCTGCTACGACGTGGAGTTCCCCGAGAACGTACGGGCCGCCGCACTCGCCGGTGCGGACCTGGTCGCGGTCCCGACCGCCCAGATGCAACCGTACGAGTTCATCGCCGAGCACCTGCTGAGGGTGCGCGCCTGGGAAAACCAGATCTACATCGCCTACGTCAACCATGACGGCGACGAGGGTTCACTGCGCTACGTCGGCCGCAGCTCCATCGTGAGCCCGTCGGCGACCGTGCTGGACAGCGTCGAACACGGCAACCGGCTGCTCTTCGCCACCGTGGAACCGCACACGGTCCGGACAGCGCGCAAGGCCAATCCCTATCTGGCCGATCTCCGGCCAGACCTCTTCACCCCGTCCGCCCGCGCCACCAAGGACCCGTCATGCTGACCGACCCCGAAGTGCACACATCCACCCCGCAACCCACCCGGACGAACCTCTCGGGGCGGCTCGGCACCGGTGCCATCGTCTTCATGGTGATCGCCGCCGCCGCGCCCCTCACCGTGGTCGGCGGCAACGTCCCGCTCGCCATCGCCGGCGGCCCCGGCGCCGGAGCCCCCGTCGGCTTCGCCCTCGCCTCGCTAGTCCTGCTGGTGTTCGCGGTCGGCTTCGTCACCATGACGCCCCACGTTCCGCAGGCCGGAGCGTTCTACGCGTACGCCACCCGTGGCCTGGGAGACCGCGCCGGAGTGGGTACGGCCGCCGTCGCGCTCGTCGCGTACACGGCGATCCAGGTCGGCGTCTACGGCTATCTGGGATGGGCCGTGAACGATGTCCTCCACACCTTCGGCGGGCCGTCCCTGCCCTGGTGGGTGTGGGCGCTGGCGGCGCTCACCATCGTGGCCTTCCTCGGCTACCGCCATATCGACCTCAGCTCCAAGGTGCTCGGGGTGGCACTCGTCCTGGAGATCGCGGTGGTGCTCGTCCTGGACGCCGGGATCTTCGCCCGGGGCGGCGCCCACGGTGTCAACGCCGAGTCGTTCACCCCGCACGCGGCGTTCTCCGGGCCACTGGGCGTGGCCGTGCTCTTCGCCCTCACCGGATTCATCGGCTTCGAGGCCACCGCCGTCTTCCGGGACGAGGCCCGCGACCCGGAGCGGACCATCCCCCGGGCCACCTATCTCGCCGTCCTGATCATCGGCGGGTTCTACACGCTGTCCTGCTGGGCGCTGGTCCTGGCGGCAGGCACCGATCACGCCCCGGCCGTGGCCCAGAAGACCCTGGACGGGCAGGGCAACATGCTCATGGACACCGCCCAGGCCTACGTCGGCACCGCGCTGCGGGACGTCATGCAGGTGCTGCTGCTCAGCAGCCTCTTCGCCTGTGTGCTGTCCTTCCACAACGTCATCGCCCGCTACACCTTCACCCTCGCCCGTAAGGACCTCCTCCCCACCCGGCTGGGCGCCGTCCATCCCCGCCACCACTCCCCATCCGTCTCCTCGGTCGTCCAGACCGTCACCGCACTCATCCTGGTCGTGTGCTGCGCGGTCGCCGGACTGGATCCGCTGGTGGGCGTCTTCGGCTCCATGGCGGGAGTGGCGACGGTCGGCATGATCCTGCTCATGCTCATCACGTCCATCGCCGTGGTCACCTTCTTCACCCGCAACGCCCCGCTCGCCCCGGGCAGGGTCTGGCAGACCCGGATCGCGCCGGTGCTCGCCGTGGCCGGACTGCTGACCGCGCTGTGGCTGGTCTTCTCCAACTTCACCCTCGTCACCGGCGTCGGTGTGGGCGCGAGCGCCGTCCTCGGCGTCATCCCCTTCCTCGCCCTCATCGCGGGCCTGGTACGAGGGGCCCGCGGCGCGCGGGAGCGCGTCTGAGGACCGCGCGAGGCAGCTGAGATGAGGTCGGCCGCCCTGGCCAGGCACGGGCGGCCGACCGCATCATCCACGGAGCGTCAGACCGCGGTCCGCTCCACGGGGATCCACAGCTCCGCGTCCGCCCGTGCCCCGTCCTGCGACAGCCGGGTGCGCAGGATCTCCGGACCCGGCCTGCTCTGGTACGGGTTGGACGGGAACCACTGCGTGAAGACGTCCCGCCACAGGTACTGGAGCGCCCGTGGGAACGGTCCGGAGTTCTCGAACACGGCCCATGTCCCCGCCGGGACGGTGAGCGCGTCCAGGTCCTCCGGTGCGTCGGCCGAGGTCACCACCCCGTGGTAATAGTCGAGTTCGGTCCCCTCGGCCCGGCTCGGGTCCAGGTTGTCGCTCACCCCCAGGATCCCCTCCGGCTCCTGATCGGACAGGGCGGCGATCCGCCGTATCGTCTCCTGGCCGATCCCCCGGATGAACTCCGCGATCCCCGGATTCACCCCCTCGTGGACGAGCGGCACACGGACCTTCTTGCCGACCACCTGGAACCGCTCCTTCTCCACGACCCGGTAACGCATACTGCTGCTCCCTTCGACGATGAGGCGGAAGGACATCCGCGGCTGGGAGCTCAGCGAGGCACCCGCCCGCCGGGCCTCACCCGGGCCCACACCGTGCATGGCCCGGAAGGCCCGCGCGAACGCCTCCCCTGATCCGTAGCCGTAGCGCACCGCGATCTCCAGGAGCGTCCGCTCCCCGGCGAGCACCTCGGCCCCCGCGAGGGTGAGCCGCCTGCGCCGGATGTACTCCGACAGCGAGAGCCCCGCCAGCGCGGAGAACAGCCGCCGGAAGTGGTACTCCGATGTCATCGCGATCCGCGCCAGCACGGCCACCTCGATCCGCTGATCCAGATGTGACTCGATGTGGTCCAGGGCCTCGTTCAGCCGCTCCAGCACCTCGGTCTCCTTCCTTGACGCTGATCACGTTAGGAAGTCAGCACCCTGCCGGACCCGACATCCTGTGCCCGGTCCGGTCGGGTCCACCGGTCCGCCGCGTACCGCCCCGGCCGTCGCTTTGCCCGGGTTCCGACGTGGGTTCATCTGTACGTCCGTTCGGTCACCGTTTCATCACAAGGCGTCCATGGCCCTCCCACCCCGCCGCGCCCGCGCCGCATGATGCACCCCACCACCATGCACCGGGGAGAAACATGGGCACCCGCACCGCCGAAGCCGTGGCAGCCATCGCCATCACCCTGCTTCTGACCGGCTGTTCCGCCAGCGCTGACGCGCCCGACAAGAGCACACCGAGCGGCACCCCGACCGCTGCAGAGAAGGCCGAGACCACCCGTGCCTGTGTCGATGCCATCGCCGACCGGGCCGCCGCCCACAAGGGCGGAGCGGTCCGCTCCCACCCCGTCCCCGCGCCCTGCGCCCGGCTGTCGGACGCCGACTACCTGGACGCCTACATGAAAGGCCTCGAGCAGGCCCACCGCGCCGAGCGGAAGACCCCTCAGGGCGGGACCGGCAAGGCGGCCGACGGCGGGGGAGGCTGACCCGGGGACCCTTTCGCCGTCCGGTCCAGATGGTCGGCGCAGGAGACCCGTGCGCTCGACCGGGAGCCGTCCGGACAGAGGACGTTCTCCCAACGCGTCGTCGAAATATCGGCGTCCCGCAGCCGTGCGCCGCGCAGATCGGAGTCGGACACCGTGGCTCGGTCCAGATCGGCGCCCCTCAGATCCGCCCCGTTGAGGCCGACGTGGGTGAGGGACGCCGCCCGCAGCTCCACGTCGTCCAGCTGCGCGCCCTCGAAGCTGACGTCGGTGAGCAGAGCCCTGTCGAGCCTGCCGCCGCTCAGATCGGCGCCGCGCAGATCGACCTGCGACAGGGTGGCGGAGCCGAGGTCCACCCGCCGGAGGTCGGCGCCGCGCAGATCGACGTTCTCCAACGACACCCCGGACAGCCGCGCCGCGTAGAGATTGCCGCGGCGCAGATTGGCCTCGGACACCAGCCCGGTCAGGGTGGACCGTTCGAGATTGACGCACCGCAGCTTCTTCTGCCACAGATCGCCACCGGCCACGGTGCGGCTGGAGAGGTCCTTGCCCGCACGGCCGGAACAGCTCCGGCCGTGGGTGTCGTCCTTCCCGCACCCGGCGAGCAGGGCAGAGGACAGGGCGGTCACGATGAGACAGGAGAGCGAGCGGGGCCACCGCGCGGTCATGGGCCGACCCACCGCGGAGGTCAGACGCCCATCAGATCCACCAGATCGTCGGCGTGGTCCTCCTCTTCCTCCAGGATCGACTCCATCAGCCGGCGGGTGGTCGGGTCGTGTTCGCCCAGCCAGCGGATGATCTCCTGATAGCTGGCGATCACGATGCGCTCGGCGAGCAGATTGTTCTCCAGCATCGCCTTGAGGTCGTTGTCGGCCGGGGCGGTGTAGTCGGTGTGGGCGCGCTGGGTCAGCGAGGCGGGGTCGAAGTCGGGGTCGCCGCCGAGCTGGGAGACGCGTTCCGCGGCGCGCAGCGCGTGCTGCATCTCCTCCTTCGCGTGCTCGGTGAACTCAGCGGACACCTGGGCGCGGTCGATGCCGCTGGCCGAGATGGCGTGGCGGGTGTACCGCAGCCAGCACACCACCTCGGTCGCGATGACGTCATTGAGGATGCCGATGACCCGGTCCTTGTCCAGACCGTAAGTGTCCGTCACCGGGCCAGCGGCCATCTTCTGGCGGGCGTCGTTACGGATCCTGGTCACGTCCAGTACGAAGTCGTCGCTCATCGGTGCCCTCTCTGCTCTTCTCAGGTGGGGCGAGTGTTCCCCGCCGGGGGCCGGAGGGGAGCGGGCGGAGCGGGAAGATGACTGGATCGCCGTACAGCGCCAGCCGATCGGCGGTATCCGGCACCGGTGCGGCGGGGGCGAAGCGACGGCTCGGCGCCGGTGCGGTGTCGCTCGAAGCGCGAGCTCGGCGCAGGCCGGGTGGAAAACCTGGCCCGCGCCGAGCACTCGACGGTGGAACTCCCGACGCCGAACGCGTCAGCCCGCGTGGCCGGGCTCCGGCACCTTCGTCCCCGCGGACAGGACCCGGTCCGGACGGATCGGCAGGTCGCGGTGGCGGACACCGGTGGCGTGCCACACCGCGTTGGAGATCGCCGCCGCGGCGCCCACGATGCCGATCTCACCGACGCCCTTGATGCCGACCGGGTCGTCCGGGTCCGGGTCGTCCACCCAGTCCGCCTCGACGAGCGGCACATCGGCGTTCGCGGCGAAGTGGTAGCCCGCGAGGTCGGGGGAGACGAGGCCGCCGGAGGCCCGGTCCCTGACCGCCTCCTCGTGCAGGGCCATGGAAATGCCCCAGATCATTCCGCCGACGAGCTGGTTGCGCGCGGTCAGCGGGTTGACGATGCGGCCCGCCGCGAAGATGCCGAGCATCCGCCGCACCCGGACCTCTCCGCTGGTGATGTCCACGGTCACCTCGGCGAACTGGGCACCGAAGGAGTGGCGTTCCTTCCTGGCCAGTGCGCCGATGGCCTCGGTGGTGTCGGACCGCGCGGTGATCCCCTCGGGCGGGATGTCGCCGCCCAGGGCCAGCCGCTCGCGCAGCTCGCTCACCGCGATCGCCACCGCCCACGCCCAGGAGCGGGTGCCCATCGAGCCACCGGCGAGCATCGCAGGGCCGAGGTCGCTGTCCGCCATGACCACCCGGATCCGCTCCGGATCCACCCCCAGCGCGTCCGCGGCGACCAGGTTGATGGCGGTCCGGGCACCGGTGCCGATGTCCGCCGCGTTGATCCGCACGGTGAAGGTGCCGTCCGCCTCCGCCGTCACGCCCGCCGTGGACGGACCGGCCCCGGAGTGGAAGCTGGCCGCCGCCACACCGGTTCCGAGCAGCCACCGCCCCTCACGGCGCACTCCCGGACGGGGGTCCCGGTCCGCCCAGCCGAACCTGCGGGACCCCTCCTCGTAGCAGGCGA
Organism: Streptomyces antioxidans; assembly: GCF_000968685.2. GTDB lineage: Bacteria > Actinomycetota > Actinomycetes > Streptomycetales > Streptomycetaceae > Streptomyces > Streptomyces antioxidans. Next base: position 305,732 of record NZ_LAKD02000027.1, on the reverse strand, counting down.
CCAGATTGCGGCTGCTGAACGGCAGGCCCGAGACCGGGCCACGGTCGGGTTCATTGCGGACGCGCAGCTCGATCGGGTCGATGCCGGTCTGCTCGGCGAGCTCGTCCATGGCGCACTCCAGCGCGAACGAGCCCGGTGCCTCGCCGGGCGCGCGCATGAAGGTCGGGGTCGGCACGTCCAGCCGTACGACGCGGTCGCTGGTGTAGTGCGCGTCGGCGTCGTACATCACGCGGCCCACCGTGGCGCTTCGCTCGATGAACTCGTGGACGGTCGATGTGACGCACTCGGACCGGTGGTCGAGCACCCGCAGCCGCCCCGACCCATCGGCGCCCAGCCTGACCCGCTGTGCGGTGGGGCTGCGGTAGCCGATCGTCGAGAACATCTGGCGGCGGGTCATCACGACGCGCACCGGGCGGTGGAGGACGGTGGCGGCCATGACGGCGGCCACCTGGTGCGGACGGGTGGTCTTGGAGCCGAAGCCGCCGCCGACGTGCTCGGACCGCACCCGTACCGACTCGGCGTCGAGGGAGAAGATCTGCGCGAGCTCGGCGGCCACCATCGTGCTGCCCTGGTTGGAGTCGAAGACCTCGAGCCGTCCGCCGTCCCAGTGGGCCGTCGCCGCGTGCGGCTCCATGGGGTTGTGGTGCTCTTCCGGGGTGGTGTACTCGGAGTCCACGACGAACGCGGACGCGGCGAGCTCGGCCTCGATGTCCCCCTTCGTCGCCACGGCCGGGCCGAAGGGCGAGTCCGGAGGGGTGTACACATCCGGGTGTCCGGAGGTGAAGCCGATGTCATGCGGCTCCTGGTCGTACCGGACGACCAGCGCTTCCGCGGCCTCCCTGGCCTGCTCGGGCCGCTCGGCGAGGACCAGCGCCACCGGCCAGCCCATGAAGGGGACGCGGTCGTTCTGGAAGACCCCGAGGATCGGGTCGGGCTTCCCGATCATGCCCATGTAGTCCAGGTTGACCCGCGGGGCGTTCTCGTGGTCGATGACCGCGAGGACCCCGGGCATGGCGAGGACCGGCCCGGACTCGACCGCGCTGATCCGGCCGCGGGCCACGGTGGACAGCACCATCCAGCCGTGGGCGAGGTCGGGCAGGGGGATGTCGCCCGAGTAGCGGGCCGCTCCGGTGACCTTCTCCCGGCCCTCCACGCGGGTGCGCGCGGTGCCGAAGGCGCCCGTCGTCGTGGTGGTTCCGGTCGTCGTGGTCATCGGGCGGCCTCCTCGGTGAGTTCGGTCAGCAGGGCCACGACGAGGTTGCGCATCAGCGGCACCTTGTATCCGTTGTGGGGCAGGGTTTCGGCGGCGGCCAGCTCCGCGTCCGCGGCGGCGGCGAACGCCTCGCCGGTCGCCGGGCTTCCGGTCAGCGCCCGCTCCGCCGCCAGGGCCCGCCACGGCCGGGAGGAGACCGCTCCCAGGGCGAGGCGGACCTCCTGGACGACCCCGTCCCGGACGTCGAGGGCGGCGGCGATCGAGCCGATCGCGAAGGCGTAGGACGCGCGCTCGCGTACCTTGCGGTAGCGGGAGTGGGCGGCCACCGGGGCCGGGGGCAGGGTGACACCGGTGATCAGCGCGCCGGACGGCAGCGCGGTCTCCAGGTGCGGGGTGTCGCCCACGGGCAGGTAGAAGTCCGCGAGCGGCAACTCGCCCGGCCCGTCGGCGGTTTCGTACCGTACGACGGCGTCGAAGGCGGCGAGCGCGACCCCCATGTCCGACGGGTTGGTGGCCACGCAGTGCTCGGAGGCGCCGAAGATCGCGTGGTTGTGGTGCTCACCCTCGATGGCCGGGCAGCCGCTGCCGGGGAGGCGCTTGTTGCAGGGCCCGGCCACATCGGTGAAGTAGCCGCAGCGGGTGCGCTGGAGGAGGTTGCCGCCGACGGTGGCCATATTGCGCAGCTGCCCGGACGCACCGGCCAGGACGGCCTGGGCCAGGGCCGGGTAGCGGCGCCGCACCTCGGGGTGGGCGGCGAGATCGCTGTTGGTGACGGTGGCCCCGATGCGCAGGGCCCCGTCCGGCGCCACCTCGATGTGGTCCAGGGGCAGTTCGCGCACGTCGACGAGGCGTGCCGGCCGCTCGACGCCGGTCTTCATCAGATCGACCAGATTGGTGCCGCCGCCGAGGAACCGCGCGTCGGGGTCGGCGCCGAGCACCGAGACCGCCTCGGAGACCTCGAGGACCCGCTGGTAGCCGAACTCCTTCATGCGAGGGCCTCCTCGGTCCCTGCGGTGCGCGCCTCGGCCGCCCGCGCGACCGCCTGCACGATCGACACATAGGCGCCGCAGCGGCACAGGTTGCCGCTCATCCGCTCTCGGATCTCGTCCGGGCTGAGGGGCGGGGGTCCCGCCTCGGGGCGGACATCGGCGGTGGCGGCGCTCGGCCAGCCCGCCGCGTGCTCCTCGAGCACGGCGAGGGCGGAGCAGATCTGCCCGGGGGTGCAGTAACCGCACTGGTAGCCGTCGAGGTCGAGGAACGCCTGCTGCACCGGGTGCAGCTCGTCGCCCTCGGCCACGCCCTCGATCGTGGTGACCTCGCGGCCCTCGGCCGCCACCGCGAGCTGGAGGCAGGAGACGGCCCGGCGGTCGTCGATCAGCACCGTACAGGCACCGCACTGGCCCTGGTCGCAGCCCTTCTTGGTGCCGGTGAGGTCAAGCTGCTCCCGCAGGGCGTCGAGCAGGGTGGTGCGGTGGTCGACGGGCAGCGTGTGTTTCTCGCCGTTGATGGTCAGCGTGATGACGCTGGACGTCGATGGGGCCATGATCAGCCTTCTTTCGCGGGTGTGGGGCGCGTTGAAGTCGTCCGGAGGAGGGGCCCGGGGGCCCAGGGAGGGAGTCCCGGGGATACGGGATGCGGGACAATGCCGGTCGGCGCTCGGTTTCGGCCATCCACACTGGCCGTTTCAGCCGGTAAGGTGGACCTAAGCGGACAGCTGTCCGCTGTGTTTGAAACTTAGCGGACAGCTGTCCGGTGAGCAAGGTCGGCGCCACGGCGGGGTCCGGAGGGAGGACGAGTGCGGGCAGGGCGAGCGGAACGGGCAGCGGCGGCGAAGGACGAGCGTCTGCGCTCGGACGCGCGTCTGCGCTCGGACGCGCAGGCGAACCGCGAGCGGATCCTGGAAGTGGCGCTCGCGGAGCTGACCCGCTCGGCGGACGTTCCGCTGAGCACCATCGCCAAGAAGGCGGGCGTTGGGCAGGGCACGCTGTACCGCAACTTTCCCAGCCGCGAGGACCTTGTCCTGGAGATCTACCGCCATGAAATGCGCCAGGTGGCCGACACCGCGGCTGAGCTGCTGCGTACCCGTGCGCCGGATCAGGCGCTGCGGGAGTGGATGGGGCACCTCGCCCGGTTCGCCATGGCCAAGGCCGGCCTCGCCGACGCGCTGCACAAGGCCATCAGCGCGTCCTGCGGCCAGGAGAAACCGGGACACGGCCAGATGACCGAGGCCGTGGCGCTCCTGCTGCGGGCCAACGAGGAGGTCGGCACCATCCGCCCGGGCGTCACCACCGATGACTTCCTGCTCGCCATCGCCGGTCTCTGGCAGATCGGCCCCGACGAGAACGGGCAGGCGCGCGCCCGACGGCTCCTGGACCTCGTCATGGACGGCCTGCGCGCGGGCGCGCCCGGGGCCGCAGGGCCGGGGGCGGCAGCCGAGCCGGCGGACTGAGCCCGGCCGGGGCCCCGCCCGGCGGCGGGGCCACTGCGTAGCGGGCGGGCCGCGCCCGGTACCTCGATGCGCGGCGGATGGGCCGCCGTCAGGCCGTGCGTACCTCCTCCATGGCCACGGGGCGGTGTTCGCGCAGGGACAGCGTGCAGGCCTCGGCGATCCAGCCCGCCTCGACGGCGTCGGCGACCGTACAGGGCGAGGGCCGCAGGCCCGCCGCGACCTCGGTGAAGGCGGTGAGCTCGGCCCGGTAGGCGGCGGCGAAGCGGTCCATGAAGAAGTGGTGCGGGGTGCCGCCGGGGAAGGTGGCGCCCGGTTCCACGGAGCGCAGCGGCAGCTTGTCCTCCAGGCCCGCGGCCACGCTGTCCGTCATGCCGTGGAGCTCCAGCCGGGCGTCGTAACCGCGCGGGTTGTGGCGGGTGTTGGAGACCACGGCGAGGGTGCCGTCGTCCAGGGTGAGGAGGGCGGCGGCGGTGTCCACGTCTCCGGCGGCCGCGATGTACTCGGCGCCGCGGTTGGCACCGGTGGCGTAGACCTCGGCGACCTCGCGGCCGGTGATCCAGCGGACGGTGTCGAAGTCGTGCACGGCGCAGTCGCGGAAGATGCCGCCGGAGACGGCCACATAGGCGGCCGGGGGCGGCTCGGGGTCCAAGGTGGTGGACCGTACGGTGTGCAGCGGCCCGAGCTCACCGCTGACCACGGCCGCCCGCGCGGCCACGTACCCGGGGTCGAACCGCCGGTTGTAGCCGATCTGGACCTCCACCCCACTGCCCTCCACCGCGCGGAGGACATCGAGGCTTTCCCCGATCGTGCGCGCCACGGGCTTCTCGCAGAAGACCGGTACGCCCGCCCGCACGGCGGCGAGGATGAGTTCGGGGTGGGCGTCGGTGGCCGCCGCGATCACGACGCCGTCCACACCGGCGGCGAGCACGGCCGCGGGGGAGTCGACCGCGCGGGCGCCGAAGCGCTCGGCGGCGGTGGTGGTTGCGGCGGTGACCGGGTCGGTGACCACGAGGGAGTCCACCGCGTCGAGCGTGGAGAGGGTCTCGGCGTGGAAGGCGCCGATCCGGCCCAGGCCCATGATGCCGATGCGCATGGGAGTCGGGTCCCTTTCTGATGGTGCGGGTGGTGACGGTGTGGCTTGCGGACGGGTTCCCTCGGGGCGGTGCTGCTGTCGGTGTGCCGGGTCAGCCGAGTCCGCCGAGGACGATCTGGTCCCAGTCGATGACCGAGCCGGTGACGATCCCGCTGCGGTCGGAGAGGAGGAGGACGACGAGATCGGCGATCTCGTCCACCTGGCCGAGCTTGCCCATCGGCTGGGCGCGGGCCGCCTCCTCCCGCCAGTCGTCGCCCGCGCCGTGGAAGGTGCGCTGGATGACGTCCTCGCCCTCGGTGTCGGTCCAGCCCAGGTTGACGCCGTTGATCCGGACCCGGTCCCAGCGGTGGGCGTGGGCGGCGTTGCGGGTCAGGCCCGCGAGCCCGGCCTTCGCGGCCGAGTACGGCGCCAGGAACGGATGTCCGCCGTGTGCGCAGTTGGAGATGATGTTGACGATGGTGCCTGGGGCCTTCCTGGCCACCATGTCGGCGACGGCCGCCTGCATGGCGAAGAACGGGGCGCGCAGATTGATCGCGACATGCGCGTCGAAGAGCTCGGGCGTGGTGTCAAGCAGCGTCCCGCGCGAGGTGAGCCCGGCGGAGTTGACCAGGCAGTCGATCCTGCCGTGGGCCGCCACCACCCGCTCCACGCTGCCGCGCGCCTGCGCGGCATCGGCCAGGTCGGCGCGGACGAAGGAGGCCGTGGCTCCCTGGTCGGCGAGTTCCCCGGCCAGCGACTCACCGGCGTCGGGGCGGCGCCCGGTGAAGGCCACAGTGGCCCCTTCGCGGGCGGCGGCGCGGACGATGCCCGCGCCGATTCCCTGGCTGCCCCCGTTGACCAGGACGATCTTGTCCTGCAGCAATCCCATCGGCGGTCCGTCTCCTTCGGTGCTGGCGGCGTTCGGCTCTGGCGGCTTCGGCTTCGGCTTCGGCTTCGGCCTCGGCCTCGGCTCTGGCTTTGGCTTCGGCTTTGGCGGGGTTCAGCTCTGGCGGCGCTCGGCACCGGCCCGCAGCTCCGTGCGCAGGGTGTCCGGGGTCCAGTCCCGCTCCAGGGCCCGCCGGAGGGTGTCGGCCTGGGAGTCCGGGGCGAGGCCGCCGACCGGCGGGTCGAGGTCGAGGTTGGTGGGGAAGGGATAGCCCTCGGCGCAGGCCGCGACCACGTTGTTCAGCCAGTCCTCGGTGGCGCCCTCGGCCTTGCGCCTCCGCAGTACGGGGAAGACGGCGTTGGCCACCGCCTCGCGGTCGACGGTCTCCATGGCGCGGCCGAAGGCGGAGGAGATCTGCAGCAGGTTCGCCATCCGCCGGATGTCCGCGGAGCGATTGTGTCCGGCGGCGTGGAAGAGCGCGGGGTTGAAGAAGACCGCGTCACCCGCCTCCAGCGGCAGCTGGACGTGGTACTCGGCGAAGTAGGCCATGAACTCCGGGCGGCGCCAGGCCAGATAGCCGGGCTCGTACGCCTGCGAGTACGGCAGATAGAGCGTCGGCCCGGACTCGACCGGCATGGCGCAGTGGGCCACCGCGCCCTGCAGGGTCAGCACGGGGGAGAGCCGGTGGACATGGGCGGGGTAGGCCGCGGCCCGCGCCTCGGAGAGGAAACCCAGGTGGTAGTCGCGGTGCACGCTCTGGGCCGCGCCGCCCGGGTTGACCTGGTTGATCTGTGAGGTGATCTGGTAGCCCGGGCCGAGCCACGCGGTGGCCACGAGGGCGATGAGATCGTTGGCGTAGTAGTCGGCGAAGACCTCCGGCGCGCTCAGGGCCAGCTTCTCCAGCGCGTTCCACACCCGGTCGTTGGCGCCGGGCTTGGCGAAGTGGTCACCGCGGGCGGTGCCCGCCGCCTGTTCCCGCTCGATCAGCGCCGTGAACGCCTCGGTGGCCCGGTCCAGGACCGACGCGTCGGGGAAGGCACCCTTGAACACCACGATGCCGGGGCCGTCCAGCAGGGCGTGGACCAGTTCGGCCTGTGCCTCCCGGCGGCCGGGCGCCGTGGCGGCCCGGGCCCGCAGACGGTCGCCGTCGTAGACGGGGACGTTGTGCTCCACGGCGTCGGCACCGGGGTGGTCGCGGGGGTCGGTGGTCCGCTCGACCAGGGCGCGGAATGCGTCGAGGGAACAGTCGGCCTCACTGAGCCAGGCATGAGACCTCGGAGCGATGAGGGGCATTGCCTACCGATCCTTCCCGTGGGCTGCGGCTTTCTGCCAGTGTTGTGATCGGCCGAGCGTCGAGCAATCCTCAGCAGCCCATCAAAAATCCCTCAGGGAGGCGCGCCGATGGCCCATCCGTATCCCATCCGGGAGATCGCCCGGCAGGCGGGCCTGAGCGAAGCCACCGTCGACCGGGTCCTGAACAACCGGGGCGGGGTGCGCGACAGCACCACGCGGGAGGTTCACCAGGCGATCAAGGACCTGGACCGGCAGCGCACCCAGGTCCGCATCGGCGGCCGCACCTTCATGATCGACATGGTGATGCAGGCTCCCGAGCGCTTCTCCTCGGCGGTCCGCGCCGCCCTGGAGGCGGAGTTGCCCTCGCTGCGCCCGGCGGTGCTGCGGTCGCGCTTCCACTTCCGGGAGACCGGTCCGGTGGCGGAGCTGATCGCCACGCTGGACCGCATCGCCCAGCGCGGCGGCTGCCAGGGAATCGTCCTGAAGGCGCCCGACGTACCCGAGGTCACGGCGGCCGTCGGCCGCCTGACGGCCGCGGGCATACCGGTGGTGACCCTAGTGACCGATCTGCCCGGCAGCGCGCGCCGGTCCTACGTCGGCATCGACAACCGCGCCGCCGGAGCCACCGCCGCGTACCTCATGGGCCAGTGGCTCGGCGACCGCCCCGGCAATGTGCTCACCACCCTCAGCCGGGGGTTCTTCCGTGGTGAGGAGGAACGCGAGATGGGCTTCCGCAGCGCCCTGCGCAACGCACACCCCGGGCGTACGCTCGTCGAGGTCACCGACAGCGACGGCCTGGACGCCACCCAGCGCGACCTGGTCCTGCGGGCGCTGCGCCGCGACCCGGACATCCGGGCTGTCTACTCGATCGGCGGCGGAAACACCGCGACGATCCGGGCCTTCGAGGAACTCGGCCGCGGCTACGAGGTGTTCATCGCCCACGACCTCGACCACGACAACACCCGGCTGCTGCGCGAGCGCCGGCTGTCCGCGGTGCTCCACCACGATCTGCGGCAGGACCTGCGCCGCGCCTGCCAGATCATCATGCGGGCCCATGGGGCCCTCCCCGACGACGGCCCGTCCCTGCCCTCGCCGATCCAGGTCGTCACGCCGTACAACATGCCGCCCGACGCGGCCTGAGAGGTGGTTGAGGGGTGTCCGGCTGCTGAGGGGTGTCTGAGGGGGCTGATCCCGCCAGTCCGCTTGGCGGGATCCCGTTGAACCATGTCGCTCCTGCCACTGGGAGCCGTTTCCGCCCTCACATAGCGTCGGAACAGGCCAGAACGACTGGCCATCACCGCATATGAGGGAACATTCCTATGCTCGCCCAGATCGTTCTGTTCGACGGCTTCGACCTCCTCGACGCGCTCGCCCCCTACGAAGTTCTGCACGCAGGTGGCAAGGCTTCCGGAGGAGCGCTGCGCGCGGAGCTGGTGTCCGCGGAGGGGCCGCGTGAGGTGGTGAGCGGGGTCGGCGGCGTACCGCTGCGCGCCACGGCCGCCCTGGATCCCGCGAGGGCGGACCTGGTGGTGTTGCCCGGCGCCGCCGGACGGGTCGGAGAGCCCGGCGAGGTCCCCGACCACGGCGCGGATGCGGATGCGGGTGGCGGGCGGCAGGGGGAGTGGCGGGAGGACGAGTTCATCCCCGTCCTGCTGGGCCGCACCCTGAACACCGCCTTGCCGGGGCTGCTGAAGGCCGCCATGGACCGCCCGGAGACGACCGTCGCCACGGTGTGCGGCGGCTCGCTCGTCCTGGCCATGGCCGGTCTGCTCGAGGGCCGCAACGCCACCACCCACCACATGGGCCTGGACACGCTCGATGCCACCGGCGTCAACGCGGTCAGGGCCCGCGTCGTCGACGACGGCGACCTCGTCACGGCCGCCGGTGTCACCTCCGGCCTCGATCTGGGCCTGTACCTGCTGGAGCGCGAGGTGGGGCCGCGGATCGCCCACGCCGTCGAGGAGCTGTTCGCCTACGAGCGCCGTGGCACCCCCTGGCGCCACCACGGGCCGTCGCCCGTCGCCCTGTGACCACACCCCCCGTGCGGGGCCGGTCGGGTGCGGGCGGGTGTCCGATGGCCCCGCGGTGGAGGGCGTCTGAAGCGGCTCAGGGGGCGATGGTGAGGTGGCTGATCAGGCCCTGATGGAGGGTGAAGCGATAGCGGAGGTCGACGGTGCCACCGGGGAAGTCGCCCTCCAGCCGCTGGGTGACGGTGCAGCGGTCCGGGCCCTCGCGCTCGGCCCCGAGGAACGTGGTGGTGTAGGTGAACTCGGAGGTGGCGCGGGCCAGCCACTGCTCGATGGCGGGGATCCCCTCGTAGACGCCGCCGTCGTCGACGACCGTCGCGTCCGGCGCCAGCGTGGCCGAGGCCGTGGCCACGTCGCGTTCGTTGTGTGCCTTCAGGTACCGCTTGACGGTGTCGGGCAGATCGGCGGCGTCGAGGGGTGTGGTGTGATCGGTCATGGCTGCCTCGCTGATGGTGGGGCGGATGATTTTCGGGACGGGGTCGGATGGGACGGTGCTCAGACGGCGGGTACCGTGCCGCCGTCGATGACGTGCTCGGCGCCGACGATGGCGGAGGCCCGGTCGGAGACGAGGAAGGCGACGAGTTCGGCGACCTCTTCGGGCCGGTTGGGGCGCCCGAGGGGGATGCCCCCGAGGGCATCCATGAGGGACGCCAGGGCGGATTCCCGGTCACCGGTCCGCTTGGCGATGCGGTCGATGAGCGCGTCGGCCGCGCTGGTCTGGATGAACCCGGGGGACACCGTGTTCACCCGCACGCCGAGCGGCGCCACCTGGTTCGCCAGGCCCTTGCTGTAGGTGGTGAGCGCCGCTTTCGCGGCGGCGTAGGCCAGCGTGCCGTTCCACAGCGGCATCCGGCGCTGGATCGAGGAGACATGGACCACCACGCCTCCGCCCCGTTCGATCATGCCCGGGATCAGGGCGCGGTCCAGACGGACGGCGCCGAGCAGATTCTGGTTGAGCTCCTGCTGCCAGATCTCCTCGGACACCGTCTCGAAGCCACCGGCGGGCGCGCCGGAGCCGCCGAGCGTATGGACGAGGATGTCCATGCCGCCCAGCCGCCGCCGCGCCTCCCGCGCGATGTGTTCCGCGCCCTCCGGCGTGGTCAGGTCGGCGCCGATGAAGTCCTCGTCGCGGACGTCCTCGGGCCGGGAGCGCGCGGTGGCCAGTACGGTCGCACCGGCCGTCCGCAGCCGGGCGGCGATCGCCGCTCCGCTGCCCTTGGTGCCACCGGTGACGAGGGCACGACGGCCGGAGAGAGAGTCATTGGGGGGTGTGGGCAAGGCTGTCCGTTCCGGAGCGCGCGCAGGGCGCACCCCTTGTGACTGCTAAAATAGAAGCAAGTAACTTTCACATTAGCAGTAACTCGGGAGGGTGTCGCAATGGCAAGCCGGATCAGGCTGGAGGACCGTGAGTGCCCGCTGTCGACCACGGTTCAGCACGTGGGGGAGTGGTGGACGCTGCTGATCCTCCATGACGCCTTCGACGGCTATACCCGCTTCGACCAGTTCCAGCAGAGCCTGAACATCTCCACCAGCATGCTCACCACACGGCTGAAGACCCTGGTGGCGGACGGCCTCCTGGAGCGGCGCCCCTACCAGACCAACCCGGTGCGCCATGAGTACGTGCTGACCGAGCGCGGCCGCTCGCTGCGCCCCGTGGTCGTCGCGCTGGCCGCCTGGGGCAATCAGCACCTCGCGCCGGAGGAGCGCGCCATGATCCTGGTCGACGCCCGCACCGGTGAGGAGGCCCATCCCGTCGTGGTGGACGCGCGCACCGGCCGGAGCCTCGACGACAGCGAGATGTACGTGTTCACCGCGGGCCCGGCCGCGAGTGAGGCGATGCGCGCCCGCTACGTCGAGCTCGAGCGGCAGCGCCTCGCGCCCGGCCCCTCCGCGGCTGAGTAGAGGAACGGCACGTAGTCTCCATGCTGCAGGCTGGCTGGAAGGTGGCGATCGTGTCAGAAGAGCGTCAGGACACCCCGCAGGACCAGGACAACGCGCAGGACCAGGACACCATGCGGGCCGAGTTGATGAGTCGGCCCACACCGCTGGAGGCCGCGCCGCGCCTGGCGCGTGCCATCGGGCTGGAGCCCGGTGACCTATGGGTCAAGCGTGACGATCTGATCGGGCTGGGCGGCGGGGGCAACAAGGTCCGCAAGCTGGAGTGGACGGCCGGGGCCGCCCGTGCCGGGGCCGCCACCACCCTGGTGACCAGCGGGGCCGCCCAGAGCAACCACGCCCGTCTGACGGCCGCGGCCGGGGCCCGGCTGGGCATGGACGTGGTCCTCGTCCTCGCCGGTGCGCCGAGCGAGGGGATGACCGGCAACATCGCGCTCGACGGTCTCTTCGGCGCCCGCGTCGTATGGGCGGGCGAGGTGAGCGAGGCGGAACTCGCGGCGGCCGTCGAGGACGTGGCCCGAAACCTGCGCGAGCGCGGCGACCGGCCCGCGGTGATCCCCTTCGGCGGCTCCAGTGTGCTGGGCGCCCGGGGCTATGCCGCGGCGGGGACGGAACTCCTGGTACAGGAACCGGACTTGGCCACGGCGGTGGTGGCGGTCGGATCGGGCGGCACCATGGCCGGTCTCGTCCACACCCTCGGTGCCGAGCGGGTGCTGGGGGTGCACTGCGGGGCCGTCGCCGACCCTGAGCACACCGTCGGCGACCTGGTCCAGGGGCTGGCGGGACAGCCCCTGGCCACATCGCTGCGGCTGCGGCTGGACCAGGTCGGGCCCGGCTACTCCGCGCTCACCGAGCCGGTCATGGACGCCATCACCACGGCGGCCCGCACCGAGGGCATCGTTCTCGACCCCATCTACACCGGGCGCGCCCTGGCCGGTCTCATCGCGGCCGTCCGCGACGGCCAGGTGCGCCCGGGGCAGCGCACGGTCTTCATACACACCGGCGGACTGCCGGGCCTGTTCGGGCACACCGAAACCCTGGAGCGGGCGCGCTCCGCCGTGGCCGACACCGCCGTACGGTGGCCCGGCGGCTGAGCGCCGCACCGGCACGGCCCGGTGTGTCCGAAGGATCCGGTGTCACTCGGTGGCATCGGCGGTCGCCTCGGCGCACACGGTGAGTCGGCGGGCCAGGGCGCGCACATGGTCGCGCAGCGCGTCCGGACGCTCGATCACGAACGGGAGGTCCAGCCAGGCGAGTACGGAGGGTACCCACTCCAGCCGCTCGGTCCGCAGCTCGACTTGTACCCATCCGCTGCCTTCCGCCGCCCCGGAGTCAGCGGCGGCGTCCCGCGCCGGGCCGGCCGGGAGCTCCCGCACGGTGGCGAGCCCGGGCGGGAGCCGGTGGCGGACCTCATCGGCCGTGCCCCGGACCCGGAGCGACACCTCGTGCGCATACGGCACCCCGGCCAGCCCGGCCAGCACCCGCGCGGCCGGGTCGAACCCCTCGGGCACATCGAACGAGCCCGGTAGCACCGAGGCCGTCTCGATCCGGTCCAGCCGGAACATGCGCACCTCGCCGCTGGCCGAGTCCGCCCCCGTCACATACCAGCGCCCGGAGTGCGCGACGACCCCGTACGGACGCACCGTGCGCTCACTGCGCCGCCCCTTCCAGGCGGTGTAGCCGATGGCGACGGGCCGGCGGTCCCGCGCCGCCTCCGCGAGCAACAGCAGCACCCCGGTCTCCGGGACGACCATGGGACGGGCCGGTGCGGTGAAGTCCGCGGTCGCCAGCAGGGCGTCCAGTCGGCGGCCGAGCGCCTCGGGCAGCACCCGGCGCACCTTGGCCGCGGCGCTCTCCGCCGCCGCGACGGACGTGGTCACCAGCCCGGCCCGGCGGCCCGCGACCAGGCCGAGCAGCACGGCCAGCGCCTCCTCGTCGGTGAGCATCAGCGGTGGCATCCGATAGCCGGGCGCGAGCCGGTACCCGCCGTAGCGGCCGCGCACCGACCGGACCGGGACGTCCAGGTCGATCAGCTGGCCGACATAGCGGCGGACGGTGCGCTCGTCCACACCGAGCCGGGCGGCCAGCTCGGCGACGGTACGGGTGCCACCGGCCTGGAGGATCTCCAGCAGTGCGAGCACCCGGGCGGTCGGTCGGTTCATACCGGGCAAGTATTCCGCGAATACCGGGCGGATCCTGTCCGGTAACCCTCCTAGCGTCTGAGCCATGGCAACCTACGTACTTCTTCCCGGGTTCTGGCTCGGGGCCTGGGCCTGGCGCCCGGTGGCGGATGACCTGCGCGGCCGTGGACACGACGTCCACTCCCTCAGCCTGACCGGGATGGGCGAACGGGCGCACCTGGCCCGGCCGGACACCGACCTGGAGACCCACATCACCGATGTGCTCAACCTGATCCGCTACGAGGACCTGCACGATGTGGTGTTGGTCGGGCACAGCTATGCCGGTGCGGTGGTGGTCCCGAGCGTGGCGGACCGGATGCCGGACCGGATCGGCCGCCTGGTGTTCATCGACAGCGGACCGCTGCCGGACGGAATGTCCCACCTGGAGTTCACCCCGCCGGAGGAGCAGTCGCGCAACGCCGAGCTGGTCCGTACGAAGGGGGACGGCTGGCGGCTGCCGCCCCCGCCGTGGCGGCGGCTGGCCTCCGAGGCGCCCGGGCTGCCGGATGACGTGCTCGAACGGCTGGTGGGGCTGTCGGTGCCGCAGCCGTGGGCCACCGCCACCACCCCGGTCCGGCTGACCGAGGCCTGGGAGGAGCTGCCACGGCTGCATGTGCTGTGCAGCTTCCCGGTGGCGGAGGTCCGGGCGCGGATCGGTGTCGTCCCGGCGTTCCGCCACATGGCGACCGAGGGGTGGGCGTACCGGGAACTGCCCGGCTGGCACTGGCCGATGTTCGACCGGCCCGGTGAGCTGGCGGCGATCCTGCACGACGTGGCCTGACCAGGCTCCCGCCCGTTGCCCACCGATGGCACGGCCCGCTCTGTGGCGGGCCGTGCCATCGGCCTTCCCGCTGCCCTCACCTGAAAGTGATCAGTTCCCGATTCGAGTGCATGCGCCTCTAGACAGGACTAAACATGTATGGCTAACGTCCGGACATGCCTAAACAGGTCCTCAAGCATCAGCGCATCGCCCGCGTCCTGGCCCGTGAGATCCACAGCGGGGCCCTGGAACCGGGCACCAGGCTGCCCGGTGAACACGCGCTCACCCGGCGCTTCGCGGTCAGCAGGGCCACCGTCCGCCAGGCGCTGGACGAGCTCAGCAAGCAGGGGCTGATCTCCACCCACGCGGGCGTCGGCTCGTTCGTCACCTTCGACGGCGGCCTGCTGGACAACCGGCTGGGCTGGACCAGGGCACTGGCCGACCAGGGAGCCCAGATCACCACCGAGGTGCTCAGGCTCGAAGCGGTGCGCGACGCCCGGCTGGCCGGTGAACTGGGCATCGAGGGCGTTGAGTTCATGGCGCTCGACCGGTTGCGGGTGCTGCCCGAGGGCACTCCGGTCGCGCTGGAGCGCAGCCGGGTGCCCATGGTCCCGGCCCTGGCGGACACCCCCGTGGGCGGGCTCCTCGACGGCTCGCTGACCAAGACCCTCGCAGCGGTCGGCATCCGTGCCACCCACGGGGACGAGTGGGCGTCCGTGCGCCAACTGGCAGCCGACGAGGCCACCTTGCTCCGCCGCCAGGTGGGCGAGGTCTGGCTCAACACCCGCCGGGTCAGCCGCGGGGCCGACGGCCGGATCGTCGAGCAGGTGACCAGCCTCCTGGACCCCGCCCGCTTCCAGCTGCACCTCGGCTTCGGCGAGAGCCCCGACGAGACGGCCCTGGGCGGCGGCGAGTGAGACCGCCCGCCACGCCCGCGCCCGCCCGAGCCCGACGTACCCGCGCCTCCGCGCACTGACAGGAAGTCCGAATGAACCACCAGCACGACCGAGCGCTCGGCGCCCTCTACGGCCTGGCGATGGGCGATGCCCTCGGCATGCCCACCCAGATCATGTCCCGGCGGTCCATCGTCGCCCGGTTCGGCACCGTCACCGATTTCGAACCCGGCCCGGAGGACAACCCGGTGAGCGCCGGAATGCCCGCCGGTTCGGTCACGGACGACACCGACCAGGCCGTCATCGTCGGCGGGCTGCTGACCGGGTCCGGCGGCCGGATCGAACCGCTGCGGCTCGCCCAGGAACTCCTGGAGTGGGAGCGCGCCATGAAGGCCAAGGGCTCCTTCGATCTGCTCGGCCCCTCCACCAAGGCCGCCCTGGAGGCGGTGTCCCGCGGTGTGCCGCCGGAGGAGGCGGGCAAGTCCGGTGCCACCAACGGTGCGGCCATGCGGATCACCCCGGTCGGCGTCGCCTTCCCCGACACACCGCTGGAGCCCTTCCTGGACCGGGTCGCGGAGGCGTGCCAGGTCACCCATGACACCTCCATCGGCATCGCCTCCGCCGCCGCCGTGGCCGCCGCGGTGAGCCGTGGCGTCGACGGCGGCGATCTGGAGGACGCCATCGGCGCGGCGATCACGGTGGCCGCCGCCGGCGCCGAACGCGGCCACTGGGTCGCCGGGGCCGATATCGCCACCCGCATCGGCTGGGCCGTGGACCTGGTCCGCGGACTGCCCGAGCGGCAGGCCCTGGACCGCGTCTGCGACCTGGTCGGCACCAGCGTCGCCAGCCAGGAGTCGGTCCCCGCCGCCTTCGCCGTGCTGGCCCTCGCCGAGGGCGAGCCCTGGCGGGCCTGCCTGCTGGCGGCCAACCTCGGCGGCGACTGCGACACCATCGGCGCCATCGCGGGCGCCATAGCCGGTGCCGTCGGCGGCGCCTCGGCGCTGCCCGACGACGCCCTCGCCACCCTGCGCTCGGTCAACGACCTCCACCTGGAACCGCTGGCCAAGGCCCTGCTCGCACTGCGCGCCGACACGGCCGAGTGACCCACACCCCCGCCCCCACATCCGCACCGGAGTGCCCCCGGACAGAAAGACAGGTACCACCATGGCGGCTTCAGAGAACGACCGCGTCGGCTCCGTGGAGACCAGAGGCATCGAGCCGGTTCCCGACGCCGAGCGCCACGGCCATGCGAGCCAGATGTTCTGGACCTGGTTCGCCGCGAACATCAGCATCCTCGGTCTGCCGCTCGGCGCGGCCCTGGTCAGCTTCCGCGGCCTGAACATCTGGCAGGCGGCCGTCGTGGCCATCCTCGGGTCCTTCGGCTCCTTCGCCCTGGTGGGCGCCCTCAGCATCGCCGGAAAGCGGGGCGGAGCACCCGCCCTCACCCTCTCCCGCGCGGTGTTCGGGGTCCGTGGCAACGCGGGGCCCACCCTGGTCACCTGGCTGAGCCGGCTCGGCTGGGAGACCATCAACACCACCACGGCCGCCTTCGCCCTGCTGGCGCTGCTCGACGTGGCCTTCGGCATCCGGCGGAACAGCGTCCTCACCGTGGTGTGTCTGCTGGTCTTCATCGGCTGCACCCTGCTGATCAGCGGCCTGGGCCACGCCACCATCATGTGGATCAACAGATGGGCCAGCTATGTCTTCGGGCTGCTCAACCTGGTCGTGATCGGCTTTCTCGCCGCCACCGTGGACTGGGGCAAGGTCTTCCACGCCCCGGTCGGGCCGGTGAGCTCGATGGTCGTGGGCGTCGGCATGATCGCCGCCGGAACGGGGATCGGCTGGGCCAACACCGGTGCCGACTACGCCCGTTACCTGCCCCGCCGGATTCCCGGTGGCAGGCTGGTGGCCGCTTCCGCGTTCGGCGCCGGTATCCCGCTGGTGGTGCTGATCTCGCTGGGCTCGCTCCTCGCGGCGGGGGAACCCGATCTGGCCTCCGCCTCCGACCCCGTCTCGGCGATCAACACGATGCTGCCCTCGTGGATGTCCATCCCGTATCTGATCGCCGCGTTCGGCGGACTGCTGCTCTCCAACCACCTGTCCGTCTACTCGGCCGGACTCACCATGATCACCCTGGGGATACGGGTCCGGCGCACCCTCGCCGTCGGCCTGGACGTGGTGGTCACCTTCGCGGGCGGGATCTACTTCATCCTGATCGCCAAGGACTTCTACGGCCCGTTCATCACCTTCCTCACCCTCCTCGCCGTCCCCATCAACGCCTGGGTGGGCGTCTTCGCGGTCGACCTGATACTCCGCCGGTCCTACGACGGCGCGGCCCTGATGGACGTCGGACGCTCCAGCCGCTACTGGTTCCGGGGCGGGGTCGCCTGGGCCGCGATGATCGCCTGGGCGGCGGCCATCGTGGTGGGCCTGCTGTTCACCGAGGCCAGCACCAGCGCCACCGACGTGTGGTTCTCCGGGCCGTTCGCCCACAGCTGGATCGGGTCCAACGGGCTGGGATGGGTGGTGACCCTGGTGCTCGCGGCCGTCGTCTACGCCCTGCTGCGGCGGCTCGACGGCGCCGTGCGCGAGGAGGCGTCCGCACAACCTCCCCAGCAGCAGGTGCTGCCCGCCCCGGCCGCCGGGGAGGTCTCATGAGCGGCCACGCCGATGTCCCCAACGCCTCCCGTGACGGCGTCCCCGGCGCCTTCAACCGTGGCGTCCCCGGGGTGTCCCGCGAGGCCGCGGGCGGCGGTCGGCTGGTCCTGCTCGGCAACGCCATCGTCGACCTGGTGATGCGGGTGCCCGCACTGCCCGAGCGCGGCGGCGACATCGTCTCCCAGGACACCACCCTCACCACGGGCGGCGGATTCAACGTCCTCGCCGCCGCTCGCCGTCTGGGGCTCCCGGCCGTGTACGCGGGCGCCCACGGCACCGGCCCGTTCGGCGACCGGGCGCGGGCGGACCTCGCCCGCGAAGGCGTCGAGGCGCCGCTGCCTCCGGTCACGGAGGAGGACACCGGGTTCTGCGTGGCCTTCGTCGACGGCGGTGGCGAGCGCACCTTCGCCACCAGCCTCGGCGCGGAGGCCCGGCTGACCGGGGCCCACGCCACGGCAGTGCTCGCCGCGCTGCGCCCCGGCGACCTGGTGCAGATCTCCGGATACGGGCTCGCCTACCCGGTGAACGGCCCGGTCCTGGCCTCGCTCATGGCACGGCTGCCCGAGCACATCCGGGTCTTCCTCGACCCTGGCCCGCTGGCCGACCAGATCCCGGAGGAGGTGCTTGAGCCCGTTCTGGCGCGCTGTGACTGGGTCAGCTGCAACCAGCGCGAGGGGCGGCTGCTGACCGGCCGGAACGACGCGCGGGAGGCCGCGGCGGCGCTCGCCGCCCGGCTGGGCCGGCGCACCGGTGTACTGCTGCGTGCCGACGCGGACGGCTGCTGGCTGGTCCCGCCAGGCGGAGAGCCCGCGCACGTCCCCGGCCGCCGGGTGACCGCGGTCGACAGCAACGGCGCGGGTGACGCCCACACGGGAGCGTTCCTGGCCCTCCTCGGCCGCGGGCTGGATCTGAACGACGCCGTACGGGGTGCCAACGCGGCGGCCGCCTTCGCGGTCACCCGCCACGGCCCCGCCACCGGGCCGACCGTGGGTGAGCTGCTGGACTTCCTCGACGGCGACCCCCTCGCGGCGCTGCTGTCCTCGGCGCTTCGACGGTAGCCCGCGCCCGGGCCGGATCCTACGCGGGCGCGCCCTCGAGAAGGCGGGCGCCAGATGGGTCCGGGCCCCTGGCGGGAGTGTGCTTCACCCGGCGGTGCCGGACGCGTCCTTCCCGTCGGTGGTGTGCTCATGCCCGCCGAGGACATGGTCGCGTACCACCGTCAGAATGCGGTCCGACAGCTCGTCGCCCGCGCAGGCCCGTGACAGCACCAACGCCCCGACCATGGTGGCCAGTTCGACGAGAACGGAACTCTGGTCGGCCGCCGTGTCGCCGGACGCCCTCGCGTTGCGCTCCATCCCGCCGACCAGGTTGCGCACACCCTCGGTGTACGCCCGCTTGAGCGGGTCACCGGGCTCCGCCCGTGCGGCGTCCACCGCCAGTGCCGCGGCGGCACACCCCAGTCCGGGGTTGTCGCGGTGCCGGGAGGACAGATAGGTGGCCAGGAAGGCGGCCCGGGCGGCGCTCGTGTCCTGGCCCTCGGGAGGTTCCTCCATGGCGGCGAGGCGTTCGGCGAACGCGGCCGAGCACGCCTGGGCGACCAGGTCGTCCTTCGAGGCGAAGTGGCGGTAGAAGCCGCCGTGGGTCAGACCCGCCGCCGCCATCGCCTGCGGCACGGTCACCTTGTCGGCGCCGTGGGTGCGCACCAGGTTCGCGGTGGCCGCGATCACCTGCTCGCGGTGGCGTTCGGCCTCGGCTCGGGACGCTCGGGGCATGGTCGGTACTTCCTTCTGCGTGCGGTGCCGGACTGGGGTACCGGAGGCCAGCCGGACGCCGGTACCGCGTCGATGATATTGGCGCCGGTGTTTGCGGCCCATTTTAGATGATGCTAATAATCTATTCCGTGCGCGCCGCTGGCCGGGGCCTGATGGGCCACGGCCCCTGCCGGTTCCAGCGCGCGGTTCGACACGTTCGACTGAGGAGGTCCGACATGGTCGCGATCGATGGTTCCGTGGTGCTGGTGACCGGAGGCCAACGTGGCATCGGCAAGGCGTATGTGGAGGCACTGCTCCGGCGCGGAGCGGCGAAGGTCTACGCGACGGCGCGGAAGCCCAGTTCCGGTGAGGACCCGCGGGTCGAGGCCGTCTCCCTCGATGTCAACGACGCGGACGCGGTCGCCGCTCTCGCGCACCGGGCCACGGACGTGGACATCGTCATCAACAACGCGGGAGTGCTCCTGCCCTCGCCGCTGCTGACCGCGGACATGGCCGATGTGGTGGCCACGTTCCAGACGAACGTCTTCGGGCCCCTCCGGGTGGCCCGTGCGTTCGCCCCGGTCCTCGCCGCGCGGGGCGGCGGCGCGCTGGTCGATATGCACTCCGTGCTGTCCTGGGGCGCGGGCGCGGCCGCCTACGGCGCCTCGAAGGCGGCCCTGTGGTCGCTCACGAACTCCCTCCGCATCGAGCTGGCGGAGCAGGGGACCCAGGTGGTCGGGGTGCACCTGGGGCTCGCCGACACCGACATGGTCGCCGGGATACCGAGTCAGAAGATCGCCCCGGTCGAGGTCGTGGAGGCGGTCCTGGACGGCGTCGAGAGCGGCGGCAGCGAGGTGCTCGTGGACGCCGTGACCCGGCAGATGAAGGCGGCGCTCGCCGGGCCGGTGGAAGGCCTCACCCTGCTCCTCGGACGCTGAGTCGTCCAGCGCGGACAGCCGTTCCTCACCACCGTTCGACGTCACACGTCCTGAAGGAGAGAGCAATGCCCCTATGGCACGTCTACCATCCGGTCGACGCCTACTCCGCCGAGCAGAAGCGGCGGTTCGCCGCCGACGTCACGGCGTACTACACCCGGGTCGGCCTGCCGAAGTTCTATGTCGTCACCCTCTTCCACGAGGTCCCCGAGTCCTCGTTCCTGGTCGGCGGGGAGCCGACGGACAACACCGTCCGGATCGTGGTCGAGCACATCGCCCGCCACTTGACGGACCCCGAGATGAGGAAGAAGGGCACCGAACTGCTCAACCGCCTGCTGGCCCCTCACACCCTGGACCGCGGGTTGCACTGCGAGTTCCACGTCGATGAGACGCCCCGGGATCTCTGGATGATCGACGGGATGTGGCCCCCACCCTCGCGCAGCGGGGCCGAAGAACTCTGGGCGCGGGAGAACCGCCCGGTGGCGTACTGACCACCGGGTCTGATGGGATCGCGGCATGGCCCAGGAAGACACGCGGAAGATCGGAATCCTGCTGTTCCCCGAAGTGGAGGAGCTCGACGCCATCGGTCCATGGGAGGTGCTGTCCTTCTGGACGCGCAACTTCGCCGGGGACGGCTGGCGGGTATTCTGTTTCTCCGCCGATGGAAGCCCTGTGACCTGCGCGAAGGGGCTCACCGTAGCGGCCCATCACGCGATGGACGAGCTGCCCGCGCTGGATGTGCTGCTGCACCCCGGCGGCCGGGGGACCCGCCCCCAGCTTGAGGACGGCCAGCACCTGGAGTGGGTCCGGGCCCAGCGGCGGTCCGTACCCCTGATGACGAGCGTGTGTACGGGCTCGCTGGTCTACGCGGCGGCCGGGCTGCTGGCCGGACGGCCCGCGACCACGCACTGGGCGTCGCTGGACCGGCTCGCCGAGCTCGACCCGACGATCGACGTACGGCCTGAGGAGCGGTTCGTCGACGACGGTGACCTGATCACCTCCGCGGGGGTCTCGGCCGGTATCGACATGGCCCTTCACCTGGTCGCCAGGCTGGCCTCGCCGGAGCGCGCGCGTCAGGTGCGGCGTGGCATCCAGTACGACCCGCGGCCACCGGTGTGAGCTCAGCCGGGGCTGGAGCGGCCGTGCCGCCAGTAGC
The DNA here is from genome assembly GCF_000968685.2 of Streptomyces antioxidans. Classification (GTDB taxonomy): domain Bacteria; phylum Actinomycetota; class Actinomycetes; order Streptomycetales; family Streptomycetaceae; genus Streptomyces; species Streptomyces antioxidans. The sequence continues at coordinate 284,563 of NZ_LAKD02000027.1, read as the reverse complement.
CGAAGAACGCGATGTCCGGCTTCGGCACGCCGCGGTCGCGCACCAAGTGGCGGCGCACCCCGGTGGCCAGTCCGGCTTCCCCGGCGACCCAGGTGTAGAACCGGCCCGGGCGCGGGGACGACGCCCTGACCGCGTCGAGGGCCAGCCTGCCGGGCAGGACGTCCGCGCCGTCCCGGGCCAGCCACCGCACCCGCACGCCCTCGGGCGCGGTGATGTCATTACGGATGTCGGCGGTTCCGGGCACCTCCAGGAAGACCTCCGCCACCAGCGACGCGGGAGCGTCTTCGAGGATGGCGAGGATCGCCGGTACGGCGCTCTCGTCCCCGGCGAGCAGCTGCCATTCGGCATGGGCCGGCGGCAGATAGCTCATGCCCATGTCGAAGATGCCCGCCGGGTCCCCGGGCCGGGCCCGGCGGGCCCAGGCGGAGGCCGGGGCGTCGCCGTGCAGGGCGAACTCGATGTCCACCTCACCGAGTTCGGGCCGGGCGCGCCGGATGGTGTAGTTGCGCACCCAAGGTCGGCGTGACTTCGGCAGGAGGAGCACTTCCGCCATCCACGCCTCGCTGGAGAGCTTCGGCATCCTCAGCCCGTCCTGCCCTTCGCGGGGGAAGAAGAGCCGCACGGTCTGGTCGAAGCCCATCGGCCTCAGGTGTTCCAGTTCGGGTCCGCCGAGTGTGATGGTGGAGAAGGCGGGTGTCAGTGGAGTGTTCCGGACCACCTCCAGCGTGATCATTTGCCGTGATTCGGGCGTGCGCATTGTGGGCAACATGCCGTTCCTCGGGTTGGGTTGGGGCCGCTCGCCGTCTGGTCACAGGTCCACGACGAGCCGCGGGGACAGGGCGCGGGACACACAGGCGTACATCCGGCCCTCGGGGGCGCCGATGTCGTCCCGGTGCTCGGGTGCGCCGTCGAGCACGGCCACTTCGCAGCTGCCGCAGACACCTTCGCGGCATCCGGACGCCACGGGGAATCCGGCGTGGGTCAGGACGTCCAGAAGCGACTCGTCGGCGGGCACCTCAACCGTGCGCCCCGACCGGGCACACACCGCCTCGAACGCCGTGTTGGGCGCGAACGACCTGGGCGCCGGGCGGAACCGCTCCGCGTACAGCCGCCCCGAGGGGAACGCGTCCTCCGCGGCGGCGAGCATCGGTCCGGGGCCGCAGGCGTAGACCACGGCACCGGGGCCCAGCTCGGACGCCAGCGCGGCGAAGTCCGGCCTGCCCTGCTGCCGCGTGGCCACGATCCGCACCCGATCGCCGTAGGAGGAGCGCAGTTCGTCGGCGAAGGGCATGGACGCCACCGACTGCCCCAGGTACACGAGCGACGCCGGTGCGCCGGACGCGACCGCCGCCCGCAGCATCGGCAGGATCGGGGTGATGCCGATCCCACCGGCGAGGAAGAGGTACGACGGCGCCGGGAGCAGCGGGAAGTGGTTCCGGGGCAGTGACACATCGAGGGCGCGGCCCCGGCGCAGAAACCGGTGGATGTACTCCGAACCACCCCGGCTGAGGCGGTCGTGCCGCACGGCGACGCGATAGGACTCCCGGTCCGCCGGGTCGCCGCACAGCGAGTACTGCCGGGTCAGCCAGTTCGGCAGCGCCAGGTCGACATGGGCGCCCGGCTCCCAGGGCGCCAGCGGGCCGGCGGCGCCCCGCAGAACGAGAGAGACGGCGTCTTCGGCGACCTGCTCGATGTGGTCGAGGACGGTCTGTTGCATCGTTGGTTCACCTCGTGCCGTGGTCAGTAGAGTTTCCGGTAGCTCTCTTCGAGGGAGCGGGTGAGCGCCATCGGGTCGATGTCCATTCCGAATTGGCTGGCGGCGATCTCACCGACCGGGGGGATCTCCTCGGCGAGGGCCTGGCTCGCGGGATCCCACAGCCGGGAGCGGACGAGCGCGCGGCCACAGTGGAAGTACGCCTCCGCCACCTCGACGACGATCGCCAGCACCGGATCCTTGGCCTCGGTCTGCATCCGGGCCAGCACATCGGGGTCGTCGGTGGGGTAGGCGCGGCCGTTGACCCGCAAGGTCTCCCGCAGCCCGGGGATGAGGAAGAGCAGTCCGATCCCGTCGTTCTCGGCGAGGTTGCGGAAGGAGTCGGCGATCTTGTTGCCGGGGCGGTCGGGGATCGCGAGGGTGTGCTCGTCGAGGACCTTGACGAACCCCGGGTAGTCACCGCGTGGCGAGCAGTCGGCACGCCCCTCCGCGTCCGCCGTGGCCATGGACAGGAAGGGGGAGTGCGCGATGAAGAGCCGGAAGTACTCGTCGATACGGTCCTGGATCTTGGCCTTGATCATGGCTTCGGGCTCCCCGAGCAGGGCGTGGACCTCGGCGGGTGACAACCGCCGGGGGCGTGTGCTGGTCTGCGTCATGAGGACTCCTTCCGGGAGGGGTTGAGCGGAGGGCGCGGGGCGTGCGCCGGTCGCCTCCCGCCTCCCTGCCGACGACGGTGGCTCACCGCTCCGCCGCAGTTCATGGCACTATTGTGAGCAATTACTCAGGTCTCGCGCCACTCGCTTTCACCGGCGCTGCGCAGGAGGTGTCATGACGACCGGCCGTCGCGGACTTCAGCCACGTAAACAGCCACGCCAGGCCCGGGCCGAGCTCACCCGGCAGCGCATCCTCACCGCCGCTGCTCACGTTTTCGCCGAGTACGGCTATGCCGCCGGGACCACCAATCGCATCGCCGAGCGCGCCCGGATCTCGATCGGCTCGCTGTACCAGTACTATCCGAACAAGGATGCGATCCTGGCCGAGTTGCTGGGCCGTCATCTCGACGCCGGGGGCGACGCCATCAGGAGCCGTCAGGACGAGGATGAACCCGACTCCCTGGAAGAGATCTTCCGCGGTTTCGCGCGCCCCCTGATCGCCAACCACCTCGATGACCCGCAGCTGCTCCGCGTCATGATGGAACACGGGCCACGGTCACCCGAGTTGCTCGAGAAGATCGCCCGGCATGAGCGCGAACGGGTCGCCTACACCCAGGACTTGCTGGAACGCCACCCCGAGGTCCGGGTCGAGGACACCTATGTCGCCGCCCGGCTCGTGGTGGCCACGGTCGAGCTCGTCGTCCACCAGCTCATCGCGGCGCCCCACTCCATCGACACCAAGCGGCTGGAGAACGAACTCGTCGCGATGATCACCCGCTATCTCACGGCCGCGCCGAGCGGGACGGACGGGGCTGAGCGGCCACGCGACGAGGGACGGGCACCCGGCGGCCCGGGTGCCCGTCCCTCGTGAGGTGTGAATCGCGTGATGCGTACCGCGGCCGTAACGCGGGTGTCAGTCGATCGTGATGATGGGCTTGCGCAGGTCGAACCACGTCGCCAGGTCGAGGGCGCGTTCGACGGTGGCGCGCTGCTGAGTGGTGATGGCCTCCGCCGGTGCGTCGAGCGCCTCCCTCAGCGTCTCGGCGCGGCACAGCTCGAGGGCCGGGTGTCCGGAGGTGAGGAGGTCGCCCGCCTGCCGCCTGATGGCGGCGAGATAGGCGGGGTCGAAGCTGCCGGGGTATCCGCTCTTCTTGCGGTTGGCCACGGACTCGGGCAGCACATCGCGGGTGGCCTCGCGCAGGATGCTCTTCTCCCGACCGTCGAACGTCTTCAGCGACCAGGGGGTGTTGAAGACGTAGGAGACCAGGCGGTGGTCGCAGAACGGCACCCTGACCTCCAGGCCGACGGCCATGCTCATCCGGTCCTTGCGGTCGAGCAGGGTGTTGACCATGCGGGTGAGGTGCAGATAGCAGACCTGTCGCATGCGCTTCTCCAGGCCGGTCTCCCCGTCCTTGAGCGGGACTTCGTCCAGGGCGCTGAGGTAGTGGTCGCGCAGATAGCTGTCCAGGTCGAGCTTTGCGGTGAGGTCTTGGGACAGCAGGCTCTTGGTGTCGCCGAGCGTCAGCCCTCCGGCGAGCCACGGGAAGGTGTCGGCCTCGCGCCGCTCGTCGTGGAACCACGGATAGCCACCGAAGACCTCATCGGCCGACTCGCCCGACAGGGCCACGGTCGACTGTTCGCGAACGGCCTTGAACAGCAGGTAGAGCGAGTTGTCCCGGTCGCCGAGCCCGACCGGCAGATCCCGCGCCGCGATGGCCGCCTGCCGGACGGCCGGGTCGGACAGGGCGGAGCCGTCGAGCACGATGTCCCTGTGGTCGCACTTCACATGCTCGGCCACGGCGTGCACATACGGCGTGTCGACGCTGGGCGCCACGTCGACCGCGCGGAAGTTCTCGGCCTGCCCGGGGAAGTCCACGGCGAAGCTGCGGACGGTCTCGCCGTGTTCGCCGAGCTTGCGGGCGGCGAGCGAGGTCATGGCCGAGGAGTCCAGCCCCCCGGAGAGCAAGGTGCAGCGGGGCACATCGGCGACGAGCTGACGGGCGATGATGTCCTCCAGGAGCTCCCGCACATGCGCGACGGTCGCCTCCTGGTCATCGGTGTGCTCGGAGACCTCCAGGCGCCAGTACGCCCGCTCGCGAAGTCCATTGCGGTCCACGACGGCGAGGTGGCCGGGGCGCAGCTCCTGCATGCCCTTCCAGATCGCCTGGCCCGGTGTCTTGGCGAAGGAGAAGATCTCCCGCAGCCCGTCCAGACCGACCTCGGAGGCGGCGAGCGGATTGGCGAGGATGGCCTTGGGCTCGGATCCGAAGAGCACGCCGTCGTCGGTCTCGTAGTAGTAGAACGGCTTGATGCCCATGCGGTCCCGGATCATCACCAGCTTCTCGGTGCGGGAGTCCCAGATGGCGAAGGCGTACATGCCGTTCAATTTCTCGGTGAGGGATTCGCCCCACTCGACATAGCCGCGCAGGACGACCTCGGTGTCGGAGTCGGTGGTGAAGCCGTGGCCCCTGCGGCGCAGTTCGTCCCGTAGCTCGGTGAAGTTGTACGCCTCACCGGAGTAGACCATGCTCACGGGCCCGTCGGCCGTGTCGACGGCCATGGGCTGCGCGCCGCCGGGCAGGTCGATGACGGCCAGCCTCCGGTGCCCTAGCGCCGCCCTGCCGGTCACCCACGCTCCGGCCGCGTCCGGGCCCCGGCAGGCCATCGTCTCCGTCATGGTGTCGAGGACCTGGCGGTGGGAGGTCAGATCGCGACGGTAGGAGACCCAGCCGGTGATGCCGCACACAGTGATCATCCCTTTCACTCAGCGGGAGATGGTTGCCTGTGAGAACCATCTACCTCTCCGGAGGGGAACCGCTACGGGGAGCTGATCGCTGGGGCAGTGGTATTTCTCACTGGTAAATTCCTGTTAACGGTAAGTTTCGCCATGAGGGCTGTCTGAAAAACGACGCCTGCTAAATCGCCGTTTTACGGCCGATATCGGTGTCGTCATTCATCGGCGAAATGACGGACGGTATACGAAAGGGGGCCCGGCTCCACGGCCTCCTCTGTCCTCCGTGGGGCTCTTGGCGCATGGGTGCTGGGCGGGGGTGTCGGCGCCCCCCATGACCTGGGGGTTAGCATATGAGCGACACCTAGCTCGAAAGATAAACTTGTGACTCTCAACGAGGACTCGTTCACCAACTGGAAGCACCGCGAGGAGATCGCGGAGTCGATGATCCCCCTCATCGGGAAGCTGCACCGGGAGCGGGACGTCACGGTCCTGCTGCACAGCCGCTCCTTGGTGAACAAGTCGGTCGTCAGCATCCTCAAGACCCACCGGTTCGCCCGGCAGATCGCCGGTGCCGAGCTCTCGGTCACCGACACCCTGCCGTTCCTGCGGGCGCTCACCGCGCTGGACCTCGGCCCCTCCCAGATCGACATCGGCAGGCTCGCCGAGACCCACCGGGCCGATGACCGCGGGCTCTCCGTGGCGGAGTTCACCGCCGAGGCCGTCGCCGGGGCCACCGGGGCCAACAAGATCGAGTGCCGTGAGGGACGCGATGTCGTCCTCTACGGGTTCGGACGGATCGGGCGGCTGGTCGCCCGTCTGCTCATCGAGAAGGCCGGGTCGGGCAACGGGCTGCGGCTGCGCGCCATCGTCGTCCGCGGGGGCGGCGGGCGGGCCGGTGAGGACATCGTCAAGCGGGCCTCGCTGCTGCGCCGCGACTCCATCCACGGCCAGTTCCAGGGCACCATCACCGTGGACGAGGCGAACAGCAAGATCATCGCCAATGGCAATGAGATCAAGGTGATCTACGCGGACGACCCGACGTCGGTGGACTACACGGCGTACGGCATCAAGGACGCCATCCTCATCGACAACACCGGCAAGTGGCGCGACCGCGAAGGGCTGTCCCAGCATCTGCGCCCCGGGATCGACAAGGTGGTGCTGACCGCGCCGGGCAAGGGCGATGTCCCCAATGTCGTCCACGGCGTCAACCACGACACGGTCAAGCCGGACGAGCGGATCCTCTCCTGCGCCTCGTGCACCACCAACGCGATCGTTCCGCCGCTGAAGGCGATGGCGGACGAGTACGGCGTGCTGCGCGGCCACGTGGAGACCGTCCACTCGTTCACCAACGACCAGAACCTGCTGGACAACTACCACACGTCCGACCGCCGTGGCCGCTCCGCGCCGCTCAACATGGTCATCACCGAGACCGGTGCCGCCTCCGCCGTGGCGAAGGCCCTTCCCGACCTCAAGGCGAAGATCACCGGTAGCTCGATCCGCGTCCCGGTGCCGGATGTCTCGATCGCGATCCTCAATCTGCAGCTCGCGCGCGAGACCACCCGCGAGGAGGTCCTGGACCATCTGCGCGACGTGTCCCTGACCTCGCCGCTCAAGCGCCAGATCGACTTCATCAGCGCCCCCGACGCGGTCTCCAACGACTTCATCGGCTCGCGCCACGCCTCGACCGTCGACGCGGGCGCCACCAAGGTCGAGGGCGACAACGCGATCCTCTACCTCTGGTACGACAACGAGTTCGGCTACTCCTGCCAGGTCATCCGCGTCGTCCAGTACGTCTCCGGAGTGGAGTACCCGACCTACCCGGCCCCGGTGGCCTGACGCTCGTCACGCCAGCGGGCCGGACCCCGCGCCCGCGTTACCCGGCGGGGGTCCGGCCCGTGGCGCGTTCAGACGGTGAACAGCGCCTGGGGGCGCTCACACGAACTGGTCAGCGTCACTGACCGGCCCTGCTGGGCCGAGCTCTCCACCGCGCAGAGCGCTTCGAGTACGTGAAAGGCGAAGGCGGCGTTGGCGCGATGCGGGCCGTCCTCGACGGCGTTCGCGAGGTCGCGGACGCCGAGCCCGCGGCGGGCCTGCTCGCGGGTGCCGACGGCGCCGAAGAGCTCGAGGGCCGGGTCCAGAACCGTCCAGTCGCCGTCCCCGTGCCGCCGGACCCGCACATCGCCGTCGAAGTGGTTCGGGTTGGCCAGTGACAGGGTGCCCTGGCTGCCGTAGATCTCGAGGTACGGCAGGTCGCTGTCCCAGACGTCGAAACTCATCTGGGTGGTGGCGATGACCCCGGAGGCGAAGGTGAGCACGGCCCCGGTGTGGGTGGGGACGGTGACCTCGATGGTGTCCACGGTCCGTTCGGGCGCGGTGACCGTGCGCTCGGCAACGCCTATGCGGGCCGCCGCCGAGATGGTGGAGACCGGGCCGAGACAGTTGACCAGGGCGGCCAGGTAGTACGGGCCCATGTCCATCACGGGGCCGCCGCCCGGCTGGAACAGGAAGGCCGGGTTCGGGTGCCACCGCTCGGCCCTGCTGTGCCCGATGAAGGCGGAGGCGCCGATGGGCGTCCCGATCAGGCCCGAGTCGATCGCCTTGCGGGCCGTCTGGGCGGCGCTGCCGAGGAAGGTGTCCGGTGCCGATCCGAGGACGCGCCCGGTGCGGGAGGCCGCCGCGAGGACCGCCTCGCCGTCCGTCACCGTGGTGGCCAACGGCTTCTCGACGTAGACGTGTTTGCCCGCCTCCAGGGCCGTGACGGTGGTACGGGCGTGGTGGACCGGTGGCGTCAGGTTGACCACGATGTCCACCGAGCCGTCGGCGTACAGCTCGCGGTCGTCACCCCAGGCCGGGATGGCGTGGTCGGTGGCCGCCCGCTTCGCCCGTGCCACATCGATGTCGCCCACCCGCACGATCTCCAGCTCGGGGTAGCGGGCGAGACCGGTGACATACCGGCCGAAGATGTTGCCGCTGCCCAGGATGCCGATGCGATGGGTCCGTTTGGCCATGGCCGTGGTTCCTCTCCAAGGAGTGGTCTTGCGGCGGTTGAGCAAGGCGTGTTCGCGTCACCCAACACCTTCGTCGGGTTCGGCCACTCCGAACAAGAGGCCGTGATCGCCCGGCCCGCCTACTTCGGTGCGGCGGCGAGCCGTACGGCCAGCCCCGTGAACACCGTGCCGCTGAAGACGTTGAGCCCCCGCGCCACCCGGCGGCTGCGGCTCAGCAGCCCGGCCAGCTTCCCCGAGAGCAGGCCGATGGACCCGTCGACGCAGAAGCCCATGACCACGAAGGTGACCCCCAGGAGCAGGAACTGGCCCGGCACATGGCCGAGTCGGGGGTTCACGAACTGCGGCAGGAAGGCGATGTTGAACAGGATCACCTTGGGGTTGAGCAGGTTGATGAGGGCGCCCTGCCAGAACGCACGCCGGTGCCCCGGGCCGATGTGTCCGCTCTCCTCGTCCGGCAGCGAGCGGTCACGGAACGCCTTGACGGCCAGGTACAGCAGATATGACACTCCCGCCCAGCGCAGTATGTGATAGAGCGTCGGCAATGCCGCGAACAGGGCCGACAGCCCCATCGCCGCGGCCACCGCGTGCACGAACATCGCACACGCCACTCCGAACGCGGCCATGACCCCGGCGGTGGGGCCGCCCCGGCCGCCCATCGCCACGATGAACATCATGTCCGGACCGGGGGTGACGCAGAGGACGAAGGCGGCGAGGAGGAACGCCGCGAACAAGGATGTGTCAACCATGGGGCCATGGTTCGGGGGTGGAGAAGGAGGCGGCGAGCGAATTTCGCGACGTGAGACGCGGACCGCGCCCGAACGGGCGCGGGGGCGCCCGGGCCCCCCGTAGGTCCTGGGCGTCCTGGACCGGCGCCCGGGGCCCTCCGGGTGGGGAGGCGTTGTCGCCTAGCGGTGGTCCTTCTCCCAGTTCGCCCTGGTCACCGGGGCGGGCCGGGGAAGTGGCCGTCCGTCCAGGTAGAGGTCGACCTTCTCGTTGTAGAAGGCGACCAGACCCGCGATGGGGGACATCTGGTGGGTCGGGAAGTCATAGGCCCAGGCGAGGTCCGGGTGGGTGGCGGTGTCCGTCCGGACGGACCAGTAACCGCTCGTCATGCCCTTGTACGGACAGCTGGTGACGGTCTCGGTGGGCTCCATGCGCGTCCAGTCCAGATACACCCGGTCCAGGTAGTAGCGCGTCGGGAGCCCCGTCTCCACCACCATCACCGAGCTCGGGGCGTCGGCGATCACGGTGCCGTCCAGCTCGACCCGCACGGAACGGCCCGACCGGAGCGCGTCGACGCGGGTGTACGGGCTCCTGGGATGGACGAAGACCTGCTCGTCCTCCTCGAACCAGGCGTCGATGGCCTCCCACCGGAAGCTGACGTGGCCCACGATGCCGGAGGGCGCGTCCTCGCCCCACTCCCAGGCCGCGCCCGGGCGGGTGAGCGAACCCAGCTGGAGGGTCTGGCGGCGCGCTCCGCCGACCTTCAGCGCCAGGCTCCGGCCCTCGTCGACGAGCGCCCCCGCAACGATGTCGTCGCGGGGCACGCAGTACTGCGGATAGCCCGGCCACAGCCACACATAGCGCGCCCGCACGGTGTCGAAGACGGCGCGCCCGGCCACGAAGCCACGGATCCGGCGCGGTACGGGCTCCACATGCCCGACCGGAACGATCATCGCGGGGTAGTCCCGTGCGGCTGGCGTGTCCGGTGTGTCCGGGGTGGCTGATCCGCCCGCTGTGGTTGGCGTGTCCGAGGTGTGCCCTGTCATGCCTCTTCCAGTGCCTCTCCGAAATCGCGCAGCGCCTTGCCGCGCTGGCTGTGGGACAGCGCGTGCCCGATCGCTATGGCCGCCGCCACCGGCCAGTCGATGATCCCGACGGCGGCGATGACGCCGAGTCCGGCGAGGAAGCAGAGCTGTTCCCTCGATGGCAGCTCCACCCGCCGCCCGTCGCACTGGACGGTCACCGAATGGCGCGCGCTCACGTCCTCGGCCGCGGCGCGGGGGCCGCGGGATCGTCTCCTCGCGGCCGGCGCCGATGACTGTCCCCGGGAGGACGCGCTGGTGCGAGGGGCTGTCCTGGTCGCTTCGGCCATTGCTTCGTCCGTTCGATCCGCTCATCGGCCTATGGCGGACATCCGCGCGATGACCCTTCCACCGTAAGCCCACCTCCCGGGCTCGTGCGCGTTGCGGAGTCAGCGCCCTGGCGCAGGTGGCCCGGGCGGGTGGCCGGGCCACCCGTCAGGCGGTTCCCGGTCGCTCCGGGCGGGGGTCCGGCCCGGAGAACTCGGCGCGCACCGCCTCCGTGTGCTGGCCCAGCTCCGGCACCGGCCGCATCGGCGCCCTGCGGCCCGCCACCTCCACCGGCGGCAGCAGACCGCGCAGCAGCCCGACCGGGGAGCCGAACTCACCCCAGCGGTCGCGGGCGTCGAACTGCGGGTGGGCGGCGAACTCCCCGAGGTCGCGCAGCCGGGCGTTGGCGATACCGGCCCCGTCCAGCAGCGCGATCAGGCCCTCGGCGGTGTGGTCCGCGAAGCACTCCTCCAGCTCGGCCGTCAGCTCCTCGTCATGGCCGCGGCGCAGCGGATTGTCCGCGAACCGCGGATCGCGGACCAGCTCGGGGCGGCGGAGCACCCGCTCACACAGGCCCACCCATTCACGGTCGCTCTGCACGCTCAGGAACACCTGACCGCCGTCCCCGCAGCGGTAGGCGCCGTACGGCGAGATGGACGGATGGCGGGCGCCGCTGCGGACGACTCCGGCGCCGCCGTACGCCTGGGCGAAGTAGGGGTGGCCCATCCACTCGCCCAGCGCGTCGAGCAGGCTCACGCTCAGATCGGTCCCGGCGCCGGTGCGCTCCCGCTCGTACAGCGCGGTGAGGATGCCGGTGTAGGCGTACATCCCGCCCGCGATGTCGGCGATCGAGATCCCGGGGCGGGCCGGGGCCTCCGGGCCGCCGGTGATCGACAGCAGCCCCGCCTCGCACTGGACCAGCAGGTCGTACGCCTTCTTCTCGCGGTACGGGCCGCTGTCCCCGTATCCGGAGATCGCGCAGGTGATCAGGCGGGGGTGGGCGGCCCGCAGCGCCCGTGCCCCCAGGCCCAGCCGGTCCACGGCGCCGGGCGCCAGATTGTGTACGAAGACATCGGCGCGGGCGAGCATCGCCTCCAGCAGCGCCCGGTCGCCGTCGTCCTTGACGTCGAGGACGACGCTCTCCTTGCCCCGGTTGACCCAGACGAAATACGCCGACGCGCCCTTGACCTCGCGGTCGTACTCGCGGGCGAAGTCCCCCCGCCCCGGCCGCTCCACCTTGATGACCCTGGCGCCCAGATCGGCGAGCTGACGGGTGGCGAACGGGGCGGCGACGGCCTGCTCCAGGGCGACGACGGTGATGCCTTCCAGTGGCTGCGCGGACACGGGCGGCTCCTTCGGTGCGGGTAGCCCCTGTCTACCCCGTGCCGGGCGGCGATCGAACGCCGCCCGGCACGTGCGGAGTGGTCCGGCGTGCCCGGCTCAGCCCAGCAGCCTCCGCAGATAGGCGATCTGTTCGGCCTGCTGGTGGGTGCCGCCGCCCTCGTGACCGTTGAAGGACCACACCTTGAGCTCCTTCTCACCGGCGTAGTGGTGATGGGCGGCGAAGCCGCAGGAGGTCGGGGTGATCTCATCGCGCAGGGCGGTCGAGAACAGCGCGGGTACGGTGGCGCGGGCCGCGAAGTTCAGCCCGTCGAAGTGGTCGAGCGTGGCGAACACCCGGTCGGCCAGGTCGCGCTGCCCGGCGCAGAACCGCGCCAGTTCACCGTAGGGATCGGCGTCGGTGATCTCGACCGCGCGCCGGATGTGGGTCATGAACGGCACATCCACCAGCGCCGCCGTCAGATCCGGCACCAGCCCCGCCGTCGCCAGGGCCAGCGCACCGCCCTGACTGCCCCCGCTGACCACGATCCGCGCGGAATCCACCAGCGGATGTTCACGGGCGGCCTCCACCGCCCGCACCGCGTCCGTGTACAGCCGACGGAAGTAGTAGTCGTCCGGGGAGAGGACGCCGTGGGTCATCTTGCCCGGAGTCTCGGGCCCGGTGCCGCCGACCGGGTCGGGGGTGACGCCGGGGGAGTGTTGGACCCATCCCTGGCCCCGGCTGTCCATCACGAAGACCGCGTAGCCCACCGACGGCCACAGCAGCCAGTTGTGCGGCAGCCCCCGGCCGCTGTTGTAGCCGAGGTACTGCACCACGCACGGCAGCGGGCCCGCCACGTCCCGCGGGGCCAGCAGCCAGCCGCGTATCCGGTGCCCGCCGAAGCCGGAGAACTCCACGTCGTAGGTGTGCACCCGGGCCAGTCCGGTGTCCTCCTCGGTGAACACCGCGTTCAGCTCGTGGGTGCGGGCCCCGGCGAGGGTCCGTTCCCAGAAGGCGTCGAAGCCGTCCGGCTCGGGCAACGGGGGCTGATAGGTGCGCAGCTGCTCCAGGGGCAGGTCGATGAACACGGTGGGCGGACCTCCGTAGCGATCGGTGCGGTGAAGGAGAACGTAAGGGGTCCGTCCCGATAGGCGCGAGGCCTTTTACGGAGCTCAGCGGTCGATCCGGGCTCCGTGCGGACCCGTGTCCGGCACCTCCCCGACCCGTGCCGCGGCCGGGTTGAGCACCCGGGTGAGAAAGGCCCGGGTGCGGGGGTGCACCGGATCGGACACCACCTGCTCCGGTCCGCCCTCCTCCACGATCACCCCGTCGTCCATGAACACGACCCGGTCGGCGACCTCCCGCGCGAAGCTCATCTCATGGGTGACGACCAGCATCGTCATCCCCTCGTCGGCCAGGGCGCGCATCACCGCGAGCACATCGCCGACCAGCTCCGGATCGAGCGCCGAGGTCGGCTCGTCGAAGAGCATCAGCTCCGGGTCCATCGACAGCGCCCGGGCGATGGCCACCCGCTGCTGCTGCCCGCCCGACAGCTGCGCCGGATAGGCCGACTCCTTGTCGCCCAGGCCGACCCGCCGCAGGGTCTCCCGTGCGATGCGCACCGCCTCCGCCTTGTCGCGGCGCAGCACCCGGCGCTGGGCGATGGTGAGGTTCTCCAGGGCGGTCAGATGAGGGAAGAGGTTGAACGCCTGGAACACCATGCCGATGCGCCGCCGCACCCGGTCGATGTCCACGTCCGGGTCGGTGACCTCGGTGCCCGCCACGGTCACCGCGCCCGAGGTCGGCTCCTCCAGGAGGTTCACACAGCGCAGCAGCGTTGACTTGCCGGATCCCGAGGGGCCGATGACACAGACCACCTCGCCCCGCCGGACGGTGAGGTCGATGCCCTTGAGTACCTCCAGCTCACCGAAGGACTTGTGCAGACCCGCCACCCGGATGGCGATGCCGTCCGCCCCGGCGGTCCCCTCCGCCTCCGTCGTCGTCTCCTTCACCCCGGTCACCTCGCCTTCGCCGCACGGGTCTCGAGCCGCCGCACCACGTGGCCCAGTGGCACGGTAATGATCAGGTAGCACACCCCGGCGACCAGGATCGGGGTGAGGCTGCGATTCTGGTTCAGCGCGTCCCGGCCGAACTTGGACAGTTCGTACTGGTCCAGGGACAGCCCCAGCAGATAGACCAGGGACGAGTCCTTGGTCAGCAGCACCAGTTCATTGGTGAGCGGCGGCAGCACGATCCGGAACGCCTGCGGGATGATGATCGAGGCCATCGCCCGGCTGTGTGACATGCCCAGTGAACGCGCCGCCTCCATCTGCCCCTTGGGCACCGCCTGGATGCCCGCCCGCATCGTCTCCGCGATGTACGCGGCGCCGACGAGCCCCAGCGCCAGCATGACCGTGACATACCGGTCCAGCGCCACCTGGAAGGCGAGCGGCACCCCGAAGCCGAGCGCGATGAACACCAGCAGCGCGGGCACCCCGCGGAAGAACTCGATGTAGGCCACCGCCAGCCAGCGGTACGGCGGCACCTGTGAGAGCCGCATCAGCGCCAGCACCACCCCGAGGACCAGGCCGAAGCCGAAGCCGAGCAGGGTGTAGACGACGGTGTTGACCAGGGCGGTGGTGATGATGTCGGGGAACAGGGACCGGGCGACCTCGGCGTCGAAGAACGCGCGCCGCAGTTCACCCCAGTCGGCGGCCAGGGCGATGGCGAGCAGCAGGACGATCAGCACGGCGTACTGCACCGCCCGTATCGCCCGTACCCGCTGCCGTCGGGTCATTGCCATAAGTGTGCGGACTCCTCAGCTCCGTTGGCCGTCGGCGGGCGTCACTTCTTGGGCGCGGTGCCGAACCACTTCTTGTAGATGCGGTCGTAGGAGCCGTTGGCCCGGGCGTCCTTCAGCACCGCGTTGATCTTCTTGCGCAGTGCGTCATTTCCGGTCCGTACGGCGATGCCGTACTGCTCACCGGTGTCGAACTCGGCCGCCACGGCGGTGTCGGGGTTGTCCTTGACGTAGTCGTAGAGCACACCGTTGTCATTGATGCCCGCCTCGGTCTGCCCGGTCTTGACGGCGGTCAGCAGCAGCGCGAGGTCCTCGAACTGGACCAGCTTCGCGCCCTTGGCGTGCTTCTGGGCGTAGGCCTCACCGGTGGTCCCCTGCTGGACCGCGAGCTTCTTGCCCTTGAGGTCGGCGAGGGACTTAAAGGGCTTGCCCTTGGTGGTGAGCAGCGCCTGGGTGGCCTCGAAATAGGGGGCGGAGAAGTCCAGGTTCTTCTCGCGTACATCGGTGATGGTCATCCCGGCGGCGGCCACGTCGCACTGGTTGGTGTTGAGGTCCTCCCCGGACTGGATGCCCTCGAAGGGCGTGTCCACGATCTCCTGCTTCACATGGAGCGCGGAGGCCACGAGGTCCACCACATCCACATCGAAGCCGACGATCTTCTTGCCCTGTTTGGACTGGAAGGGCGGATAGGGCAGATGGGTGCAGGTGGTGAGCTTGCCGGAGTTCACCAGGCTGATGTCCGAGCCGCCGGACCCCGACGACTTGGTGCTGGTGCACCCGGCCAGCAGGGCGGACACGGCGGCGACGGCTATGACGGGCGGCAATGCGGAGCGAGCGGACACGGCACCTCCGGGGGAAGGGTCGGCGAACGACCACGGATCTCATGATCAGTGAGTCGGGCCGCATCCTCCCACCGGAAGTGGCGCGGTGTCTTTACGCGTGCAATTGCGACCGGATAACGGAGAGGCGAGGTCAGCGCCGCCGGCGCCGTCTGCGGCGCTTGCTCCAGAACCAGCCCGCCGGCGGCTCGTCCGCCCGCCAGGGCTGGGGCTCGGGCCCGCCGCGCCGCCAGCGCGCGGTCAGCATCCGGGTGCGCGCGGCGGGCTCGGTGACCTCGGCGTCCCGTATGAAGTCCGCGTCGAGGACGACGTCGTCCCAGTCGTCGGCGTCGTCCCCTCGGGGTGTGGATCCGGTGCTCACGGGGCACCTCCCGTCGGCCGGTGCCGCTCGGGCACAGAGCGTGTTCCTCGACCGATGAACGCGTGGGGCGCCCGGCGAGTTCCAGCGGGCGCCCCGAGTGCCCGGCCGATGGCCCGAGCGGCGGCTTACGCCGAGGTCAGAGCCCTCTGCTCGGTCACATGGGCCACCACACAGGTGACGTTGTCGGGCCCGCCCGCGTGGTTGGCGAGGGCGACCAGCCCCCGTACGGCCCGGCTGGGGTCGTCCTCCGAGGCGAGCACGCGCCGGATCTCCTCGGTGGGCACGACCCCCGTCAGCCCGTCCGAGCACAGCAGATAGCGGTCCTCGGCGCGGGCGTCCCGCAGGGCGAAGTCCGGCTCGAACGCCGAACCGCCGCCCATGGCGCGCAGCAGCAGCGCCCGCTGGGGGTGTGAAGCGGCCTCCTCGGAGGTGATCCGCCCCTCGTCGATCAGCGACTGGACCACCGTATGATCATGGGTGATCTGGAAGAGCTCACCTTCGCGGAGCAGATAGGCGCGGGAGTCGCCGATGTGGACCAGCCCCAGCCGGGATCCCGACCACACCATCGCGGTGAGTGTCGTGCCGACGTCCCTCAGTGCGGGGTCGGAGGCGGCCAGCGCGAAGACCGACTCCCGGGCCCGGTGCGCGGCCTCTTCGAGGGCGTTGAGCAGTTCTCCGCCCGGAACCCCCGCGTCCAGCGGCTTGAGCGCCTCGATGGCCGCCTCGCCGGCGTGCCGTCCGCCCCCGAAGCCGTCGGCCACGGCGAGCAGGCGCGGACCGGCGTAACCGGCGTCGTCATTGCTCTCCCGGACCGAGCCGGTGTCGGAGAGCACGGCGTAGCGGATGCCCAGCGTGGTGTGGTCGGTGGTGTGGTCAGAAGACATCGTGGTGCCCCTCCCGGACAGATGGTCGACGAGGAAGGCGGCCAGGTCCCTCCGGGCGGCGGTGTCGGCCTCGACCCGCGCCCAGTACGCGCGCACCTCCCGCGCCGCCGCCTCCGGCTCCAGCTCGCACACCGCCCGGATGTCGGCCAGCGGCATGCCGAGCCGCCTCAGCCACGCCACCAGCCGGGCCCGCTCCAGCTGGGCCGGATCGTAGCGGCGGTAGCCGGAGTACGGATCGACGCGGGCGGGCGGCAGCAGCCCGAGCTCGTCGTACAGGCGGAGCGCCTTGGGGGACAGCCGCGACGCCCTCGCGAACGCGCCGATGGTCAGCAGCCCCATGCTCGCCCTCCTCGCCGCCGGGCGCCTCGCCCGGCGACCCCGATGCTCGGGCTTCCCCGAGGGGGAAGGTCAACTGGCGGGGAGACGAAGGGCGCCGCCGGGCTAGCGATCAGTATCGCTCTTCTCGCGTGACGAATTCCAAAACAAGCGGGCCCATCCAATCCAATATCAGTCTCACATGGCAATGAGTCGGTCATATCCATACATCTTGCCTTCTTCGGGTATCCGCCATGCTTGCCCCGGGAATTGACGGTGTATCCGCACACTCTCGTGGCCTCACGAGACCTCACGAGGCCTCACGAGAAGAGGGAGGTCCTCTCATGGTCGTTTCCACCACCCCAGGCACCGTCTGGGGCACCTGGATCAATCTTCAGGGCGGCATCCACTCCGAGCCCGCCCCGGTCGCGTTCGCCGACGACCGGGTGCAGGTCTTCATCCGGGGCGGGTCGAACGTCCTGTGGAGCAGGGTGGAGGCCCGCGACGGCGCCTGGGGGCCGTGGCAGCAGTATCCGGGTCTGTCCGTCGCCGGAATCCCGGCGCCGGTCCGCGGCAAGGACGGAAAGGTCCGGGTCTTCTACCGCACCCCGAGCAACAATCTGGAGGTCATCACCCAGACCTCCATCAACTCCGGCTACGGACCGCCCCAGACCCTGGTCACCGGCATCGGGGACGACCCGGCCGCGGCGCTCGGCGCCGACGGCCGCATCTATGTGTTCTTCCCCGGCACCGACAACGCCCTGTGGTACATCCGCAACCAGAACCTGCAGTACGAGACCTACACCCCCGCCACCTCGCTGGGGGGCGGCATATTCGCCACGCCCTCGCCGATCCTCGACGGCGGAGGGCGGCTCGTGGTGGCGGTCAAGGGCGCGGGCGAGACGCTGTACACCATCCAGCAGCAGACCCCGAACTCCACCCTCTGGGAGCCCTTCTCCCTCAACGCCAGCAATGTGACCAGCCGCCCCTCGGTGTGCCTGGACGCGGCGGGCCGGGTGCAGATCTTCTACCGGGGGTCCGACGGGTCCGTCCGGCGGGTCGGACAGAGCGACGACTACGACACGTTCGGCGCCGCCGTGAGCCTCGGCGCCCAGATCGTCTGGCGGCCCACCTGCGCCCTGGCCCAGGACGGCCGGGTCAACGTGTTCATCAAGGCCACCGACAACGCCTTGTGGGTCGCCGTGCAGAACACCGAGAACGGCACGGCCTACAGCGGCTTCCAGTCCCTCGGTGGGGTCATCGGCTCCGCGGGCGTCGGCGTCCCCATCCTCAACGAGGAGAACCTGCTCTACGTCTTCATCCAGGGCAGCGGAACCGCCAGGGACCTCTGGCTGCAGCGTCAGACCTTCGTCTGATCCACCCCCGCGACGTCCGCGTGTACGGCCGGACACTCAGCGCTAATGAGGTCGCCACTTTGGCCCAAAGCTGACAAGCTCAGGCGGGCGGTCCGTCCCCACGGCCCGCCCGCCCCAACCGCACCGTACGGACAAGGACGACGCGCATGGTCCACCTCGCCGCCGAGAACCGCTACGACTCCATGCAGTACCAGCGCTGCGGCCGCAGCGGTGTGCTGCTTCCGAAGGTCTCGCTCGGCCTGTGGCACAACTTCGGCGACACCCACCCCCTGGAGACCCAGCGCGCGGTGCTGCGCCGCGCCTTCGACCTCGGCGTCACTCATATCGACCTGGCCAACAACTACGGTCCGCCGCCCGGCAGCGCCGAGAGCAACTTCGGCTCGATCTTCGCCCAGGACTTCCGCCCCTACCGCGATGAGCTCTTCATCGCCACCAAGGCGGGGCACCTCATGTGGCCGGGGCCGTACGGCGAGTGGGGTTCGCGCAAGTACGTCCTCGCCAGCCTCGACCAGTCGCTGGCCCGGATGGGTCTGGACTACGTCGATGTCTTCTACTCCCACCGCTTCGACCCGGACACCCCGATCGAGGAGACCATGGTCGCCCTCGACAGCGCGGTGCGCCAGGGCAAGGCGCTCTACGCGGGCGTGTCCAACTACCCGCCGGAGGCGATCGCCGAGGCCGCCGCGATCCTGAAGGAGCTGCGCACCCCGTACCTGATCAACCAGTACCCGTACTCGCTCCTCCAGCGCGGCGTCGAGGGCGGGGTGCTCCAGGCGTCCGCCGAGGCGGGCGTCGGGGTCATCGCCTTCTCGCCGCTGGCGCAGGGGCAGCTCACCGACCGCTATCTGCACGGGGTGCCCGAGGATTCGCGCATGGCGCTCGGCCACTTCCTCAAGCGCGAGACCCTCACCGAGGAGCGGCTGGGCCTGCTGCACGCCCTCAACAAGCTCGCGGAGGGGCGCGGTCAGACCCTCGCCCAGCTGGCGCTCGCATGGGTGCTGCGGGACCCCCGGGTGGTCTCGGTGCTGATCGGCGCGAGCAGCGTCGCCCAGCTGGAGCAGAACGTGGCGGTGCTGGACGCGCCCGAGTTCAGCGACGCCGAGCTGGCCGAGATCGACCGGCTCTCGGCCGAGGCGGGGATCGAGATCCCCTGACGGGCTCCGCTCCGGAAGCGTTAACGACATGTGGCCCGCCGCGCCCGGCGTGGCGGGCCACGGTCACATGCGCGACATGGTCATCGGCGGCCGGATACCATAGGCGGTCCGCCCAGATCACCACGGACCGCCGCACGGAGACACAGCCTTGGCCACACAACGGATTCCGGTCATCCTCGTCACGGGTTTTCTGGGCTCCGGCAAGACGACGATGCTCAACCAGCTGATGCGGGACAGCGCGGACATCCGGATCGGCGTCATCGTCAATGACTTCGGCTCGATCAACATCGACGCCCTGGCCGTCGCCGGACAGGTCGATTCGATGATCCCGATCGAGAACGGCTGTCTGTGCTGCGCGGCGGACGCCACCGAGCTGGACGGGATGCTCGACCGGCTCACCGATCCCGAGCTGCGCATCGATGTCGTGGTGATCGAGGCCAGCGGCCTCGCCGAGCCGCAGAGCATGATCCGCGCACTGCTGTCCAGCGGCAATGAGCGGATCGTCTACGGCGGTCTGGTGGAGGTCGTGGACGCCGCGGAGTTCCCGGACACCCGCCTGCGCCACCCCGAGCTCGAGCGCCATGTCCGTGCCGCGGACCTCGTCGTGCTCAACAAGACCGACCGCGTCGCCGAGGACGAGCGGCATGGTCTGCTGGAGAGCCTTCAGGAGATCGCCCCCGGCGTGCCGGTCGTGAGCGCCGTACACGGACGGGTGGACCCCGCGCTCCTCTTTGACCACCAGCCCCGCGAGACCGCCGAGGAAGGCTTCCGGCAGCTCTCGTTCGCCGATGTATGGGCCGATGCCGATGCCGATGCGCAGGCCGACGGGGCGCACGGCGCCGACGGGTGCGGTGACGACATCCACGGCGACGGCCAAGACCACGGCCACCATCTCCACGCCGCCTACGAGAGCGTGGAGTTCTCCTCGGCCGAACCGCTCCACCCGCGGCGGCTGATGGAGTTCCTCGACAGCCGCCCGCTGGGCCTCTACCGCGCCAAGGGGTTCCTCCACTTCGCGGGCGCGGGCCGGGACCGGAAGTTCGGGCTGCACGCGGTCGGCTCGTACCTCCGCTTCCAGCTCTCGCCCTGGGAGGGCGATGAGCCCCGCACCACCCAGCTGGTGATGATCGGCACCGGGATCCACCCCGACACCCTCACCAAACGGCTGACCGAGTGCGTGGCGGCGCCCGAGGAAGAGATCGACGAGACCCATCTGATGGGCGTACTCCGCTACGCGGACGAGATGGACTCAGGGACTGGCGGGCCGACGGGCTGACGGGCTGAGGGTCTAGGGAAAGCGGTGGAAGCGGCCGTGCAACCCTGAGGCGACGTCACGGGTCCAGCTGGGTGTACATGAGGTAAACGCTCATTCATGAGGCAGACGCTCAGCTACGAGCAGGAGGAAGTGTGCGCCCCCGTTCCCTCATCACCGTCGTGCGCTGCGCGACGGTGGCCGCGCTTGTGACCACCCCCGCCCTACTCGCCGTACCCTCCGCGGGCGCCGCCGGGGCCCGCCCCGCCGCGGCCGCCGCCCCGAAGGTCGACTTCAACAAGGACGGACGCGCCGACCTGGCCGTCTCCGCCCCCACCGGCACGGTGGACGGCAAGGCCGAGGCGGGCTACGTCGCCGTCGTCTACGGCTCCGCCTCCGGTGCGGACACCGCCCACCGCCAGGTCATCAGTCAGGCGACCGAGGGCGTCCCCGGCGACCCCGCCGCGTCGGCGTTCTTCGGGGCCCACACCGTCACCCGCGACCTGGACGGCGACGGCCATACCGATCTGGCGATCCAGACCGGCAAGTCCCCGGCCATCACGGTCCTGTGGGGCTCGCCGAGCGGACTGACCGGCGGCACCCAGCTGCCCGCGGGCAACGGTGACACCTGGGGCGACAGCGTCATCGCGGGCGGTGACTTCAACGGTGACGGCCACGCCGACCTGGCCGACGTGGTCACCACCGACGAGGGCTCGGAGGACGAGAAGACCGGGGTGCGCGTCCGCCTCGGCCCGTTCACCCGGGACGGCGAGGACGGGGGCGGCTCCTTCTCCGACACCGGCCGGTTCGACGCGCCGACCAGTCTGACCGCGGGCGACATCACCGGCGACGGCAAGGACGACCTCGTCTCCACCCACGCCTTCGAGGAGATGTCCCAGTCCAGCCTGTTCTTCAAGGGTGACGACAAGGGGCTGTCGCAGAAGGCCGCCGACCTCACCGACGCCGCCTCCGCGACCATCGGCGACGTCGACAAGGACGGCCACGGCGATCTGGTCCTGCGCACCGTCCCCGGCAACGTCGTCGAGAACCTGCCGTACGACCACGGCACCCTCAAGGTCCTCTACGGCACCGCGTCGGGGCCGAGTACCACCCGCACCACGACCATCGACCAGAACACCGCGGGCGTCCCCGGCGTCAACGAGGACGGCGACCAGTTCGGCTACTCGCTCAGCTCCGGCGACGTCAACGGGGACGGCTACGCGGACATCGCCGTCGGCATCCCGTACGAGGCCCTGGACTCGGTCAAGGAGGCGGGCAGCGTCGTCCAGCTCTACGGCGGCCGGGGCGGGCTGTCCGGCACCGGCGCCCAGGCGTTCACCCAGGACACCGCCGGTGTCCCCGGTGCCGCGGAGGCGGGCGACCACTTCGCCCTGGCTACCGGGCTCGCCGACACCGACGGCGACGGCAAGGACGACCTGGCCGTGGGCGCGCCCGACGAGGACGGTGCCCAGTCCACCAGCGGTGCGGCCTGGGTGCTGCGCGGCCAGACGGACGGCCTGACCGCGGGCGGTGTCGTCTCCTTCGGGCCGAACTCCCTGGGGGCGCCGGAGGCCGGCGCCTCCCTGGGACACGGTTTCCCGCGGTAATCACATGGCCCCGGCACCGGACCGCCCGTCGAGCGCGAGTGGCTGACGCTCCTCCGGGCGGCTACCAGCGATGGTGCACCCGGGCCCGGATCCGCCGGTCGTACAGGTCCCCTACGGCCTCCAGCGTGGCGCCCGGCAGCGGGGGCAGCCCCGCCGCAGCCGCGTTCGCCCGAGCCTGCTCGGGCGAACGCGCCCCCGGGATGACCGAGGTCACGCCAGGCTGCTGGATGATCCACCGGAGCGCCGTCTGTGCGGGGGTGGCTCCCTGCGGTGCCAGCCCGGCGAACTCCACCGCCGCCTCGACGCCCTCCTCGAAGCCCACGCCGGAGAACGTCTCGCCCTGGTCGAACATCTCGCCGTGCCGGTTGAAGGTGCGGTGGTCGTTCTCGGCGAAGACGGTGTCCTTGGTGTACTTCCCCGACAGCAGGCCGGACGCCAGCGGCACCCGCGCGATGATCCCCACACCGGCCTCCCGCGCCGCCGGCACCACCTCCTCCAGCGGCTTGAGCCGGAATGGGTTGTGGATGATCTGCACACTCGCCGTACCCGGACGCGCGATCGCCGCCAGCGCCTCCGCACACGTCTCGACGCTCACCCCGTACGCCGCCACCCGCTCCTCGGCCACCAGCGTGTCCAGCGCGTCGAAGACCTCGGCCGAGGAGTGCACCGGGGACGGCGGGCAGTGCAGCTGGACCAGGTCCAGGGTGTCCACGCCCAGATTGGCCCGCGAACGGTCGGTCCACGCGCGGAAGTTGTCCAGGGCGTAGTTCTCCGCCAGCTGCGGCAGCCGCCGCCCCATCTTGGTGGCCACGAAGATCCCGGCGTCCGGGCGCGACCTCAGATACCGCCCGATGAGCTGCTCGCTGCGCCCGTCCCCGTACACATCGGCCGTGTCGAAGAACGTCACACCCGCTTCGACGGCCGTGTCCAGCACGGTCAGGGCGTCGTTCTCGTCGACCTCGCCCCAGTCCGCGCCCAGCTGCCAGGTGCCCAGCCCCACGACCGAGACCTTCCGGCCGAGCCGGCCGAACTCACGCTGCTCCATGCTCCCTCTTCTCTGCTACGGCGACGCGGCTCACCGTACCTCCGTTCACCAGTCGTGCACCGTGCCGTCCGCCAGCCGGTTCACCGGCAGATACGCGGGCTGGTACGGGAACCGCCCGGCGGCCTCGGTGTCCAGCTCGACGCCCAGGCCCGGGGTGTCGGACGGATGCAGCAGCCCGTCCTCGAAGCGGAAGGAGGTGCGGAAGACCTCCAGGGTGTCGGCGCCGTGCGGCATGTACTCCTGTATGCCGAAGTTGTGGATGGCCAGGTCGAGGTGGAGCGCCGCGGCCATGCCCACGGGGGAGATGTCGGTGGGGCCGTGCATACCGGACTTGATCCCGTAGACCGCGGCCAGGTCCAGCAGCTTGCGCATGGCGGTGACCCCGCCGGTGTGGGTGACCGCCGAGCGCACATAGTCGATCAGCCGCTCGCTCAGCAGCGTGGTGTAGTCGTGGACGTGGTTGAACACCTCGCCGATGGCCAGCGGAGTGGTGGTGTGCTGCCGGATGAGCCGCAGCGCGGCCTGGTCCTCACCGGGCGTGGCGTCCTCCAGCCAGAACAGGTCGTACGGTTCCAGCGCCTTGCCCAGCCGGGCCGCCTGGATCGGTGTCATCCGGTGGTGGCCGTCGTGCAGCAGCGGCAGCTCCGGGCCGAACTCGGCCCGGACGGCCTCGAACACGGTCGGCAGATGGCGCAGATACGCCCGGGTGTCCCAGCTCTCCTCGGCGGGCAGCACCCGGGGCCCCGACCCCCGGCGCGCCGGTTCGTAGTCATAGCGCTCCCCGCCTCCCGCGCTGGCGGAGGCCACCCCGTAGACCGAGGCCAGCCCGGGGATGCCGGTCTGGACGCGGATCGCGCGGTAGCCCCGCTCCAGATGGGCGCGGACGGAGTCGAGCAGTTCGGGGACGTCCCGCCCGGAGGCGTGTCCGTAGGCCAGCGCCCCGCGGCGCGACGCCCCGCCCAGCAGCTGGTACAGCGGCATCCCGGCGGCCTTGGCCTTGATGTCCCACAGCGCGGTGTCGACGGCCGCGATGGCGGCCATGGTCACCGGCCCCCGCCGCCAGTACGCACCGCGGTACAGATACTGCCAGGTGTCCTCGATGCGCGAGGCGTCCCGGTCGAGCAGCAGCGGCACCACGTGGTCCCGCAGATAGGAGGCGACGGCCAGCTCACGGCCGTTGAGCGTGGCGTCCCCCAGACCCGTGACACCGTCCTCGGTGACGATGCGCAGAGTGGTGAAATTGCGTCCCGGACTGGTGACGACGACCTCGGCCGACTCGATCCTCACCGCGTACTCCATTCCTCGTGGCCGGTCCCTTCGGCGATCACGCCGTACGGGCAGCCCTACCCGCTTCCGCCGCCGGGATCCGGAAGTGACGCCCCCTCGCGGACCCACCTCGCGCGCGGGTAGCGTGGCGGCATGCTTTGACACCCGCCCCGCCCCCGGGGTCCACCGGGCGACCTCCTTCGCATAGCCCCGCGCCATCAGGTACCGAAGGAGGCATCCGTCATGACCAACCTCACCGTCGCCCTGCTCCAACTCGCCCCGCCGGGGCCCGATCTGCCGGTGAACCTCGCCCTCGGCGAGGCGGCCTGCCGCCGGGCGCGGGCGCTCGGCGCCGATATCGCGCTCTTCCCCGAGATGTGGAGCAACGGCTACAGCTGCGCCATCCCCGAAGGCTCCGCCGACGGCGACGTCTACCGCCATCCCTCGCTGTGGGACGGCGACCGGGCCCCTGCCGGGCCGTGGCCCGAGCCCGTCTGGCTCGGCGAGCCCATCACCCGCGACTCGCCCTTCGTCACCCGCTTCCGCGAGCTGGCCGCCGAGCTCGAGATGGCCATCGCGCTCACCTATCTGGAGCGCTGGGACGGACCCCCGCGCAACACCCTCTCCCTCATCGACCGCCACGGCCGCCTGGTGCTGACCTACGCCAAGGTGCACACCTGCGCCTTCGACCTGCCCGAGGCCGGGCTGACCCCGGGGGCGGGGTTCGAGGTGTGCGCCCTGGACACGGCGGTGGGCGAGGTGATGACCGGGGCGATGATCTGTTACGACCGCGAGTTCCCGGAGAGCGCCCGCGCCCTGATGCTCGCCGGGGCGGAGATCGTCCTCACCCCGAACGCCTGTGAGTTGGAGATCAACCGGCTCTCCCAGTTCCGCTCCCGCGCGGTGGAGAACATGACCGGGATGGCGATGGCCAACTACGCCGGGCCCGGCTGGGGGCACTCCGTCGCCCACGACGGCGTCGCCTTCGTGGACGGGCGGTCGCGGGACACCCTGGTGGTCGAGGCGGGCGAGGCCGAGGGGGTCTATCCCGCGGTCTTCGACCTCGACGCGCTGCGGGACAACCGGCGCCGGGAGACCTGGGGAGACGCCTTCCGCCGCCCCGCCGCGTACCGGAGCCTGCTGGACCGCGAGGTGCGCGAGCCGTTCGTCCGGATCGGGCCCGACGGCCGTCCGGTCCCGGGCCGTAGCCGTCCCTCATGACCGGAAAGGTTTGTCAAGTACCTACAAAAATACGATCTGAACTGCGGCGATTGCTGACGGGGTACCCGGTGAGTAGGGTGTCCCCATGTCAGCACTCAACGTGGAATTCAGCGATCGGGAACTGGAGGACCTCCGGCAGATCGCCAAGGAGCGCGGTACCACCATGAAAGCCCTCGTGCGCGAGGCGACGGTGGGCGACATCGCGCGTCACCGCGCTCTCCAGGAGGGTGCCGAGGTCTTCCGGCGGTTCTTCGCGGACAACGCCGACGCTTTCGCGGACGCGTTCCCCGACGATGAGCACCGCCAGCCCGGGCAGGCCGCCTGACCATGGCCCCGCTGCTGCATATCGACGTCCCCTGGCTGCTGCAGCGCCATGAGGAGGTCATGCCGGAACAGCCGGCCATCTCGGACTTCTCGGGTCTGGTCGCGGCCGTCGCCCGCCACCGCGTCGACCCGCCGCGCCTGGGCGTCGATCCCGACCCCGCGTGGCGGGCCGCGGCCCTGCTGCACACCATCGCGCTGCTCAGACCGCTCCCGGCGAGCAACGCGCGGTTCGCCGCCGCGACCGCGGTCGCCTATATGCACGCCTCCGGGGAGGGCATCGACCCGCCGTACGGGGCGCTGATCGACCTGGTCCGCGACATCCTCTCGGGGAAGTCCGACGCCTTCGACGCGGCCAGTCACATCCGCTCCTGGCGGATCTGAGAATTCCGCGGATCTGACGGGGCCCGCCGGGGCCCCGTCCCGCGTCAGCCCGCCGAGCCGAGCTCCTCGGCCAGCGCCTGCTTCTCCAGCGTCTCGCGCCGCTCCTCGGCCGGGGTGTGTCCGGCCGCTTCCGCCGCCTGGACGCGCTCGGCCTCGGCGAGCAGCGAGTGGCCGGTGGCCAGGACGCCGATGCCCAGCGCGACCGCCGCCGCCCCGATGTAGAAGGGCAGATGCACCCCGTTGTGCTCGGCGATCTTGCCCGCCGCGTACGGGGCCAGACCGCCGCCGATGAAGCGGACGAACCCGTAGGAGGCGGAGGCGACGGGCCGTTCGACGGGGGCGACGGTCATCACCGCCTGGGTGGTGATGGTGTTGTTGATCCCGATGAAGGCGCCCGCCACGATCACCGCCACGATCAGCGTCGTCCTGGAGTCGGTGAAGAGGCCGATGACGAGGATGTCGAGGGCGAACAGCGCCAGGTTCAGATACAGGGAGCGGGCTATGCCGAGCCGTGCCTGCAGCCAGGGGGCGCCGAAGACCGAGAAGAGTGCGACGAGCACACCCCAGCCGGTAAAGACATAGCCCAGCTCATGGGTGCCCAGGTCCATCGGGAACGGGGCGTAGCCCAGCACCGTGAAGAAGCCCCAGTTGTAGCAGAGCGCGGTCAGCCCCATGGTGAGCAGCCCGCGGTGGCGCAGCGCCTTGATCGGGTCGGCGATCGAGGCCTTGCGCACTGGAGTCGGGGTGGGCTCGACCAGCACGATGGTCGCGATCAGCGCGATGGCCATCAGGACCGCCACGCCGAAGAACGGCCCGCGCCAGCTGATCGCGCCGAGCTCACCACCCAGCAGTGGCCCGATCGCGATGCCGATGCCCAGCGCGGTCTCGTAGAGGATGATCGCGCCGGCGAAGCCACCGCTGGCCGAGCCCACGATGACGGCCAGCGAGGTGGCGATGAACAGGGCGTTGCCCAGCCCCCATCCGGCCCGGAAGCCGACGATGCCGTCGATGCTGCCGGACGCCCCGGCCGCCGCGCTGAAGACCACGATCAGCACCAGACCGGCCACCAGGGTGCGCTTGGCGCCGATACGGCTGGAGACGAATCCGGTGACCAGCATGGCGACGGCGGTGACCACCAGATAGCTGGTGAACAGCAGCGACACCTGGCTGGGCGTGGCGTGCAGCTTGGCGGAGAGGGAGGGCAGGATCGGATCCACGAGGCCGATGCCCATGAAGGAGATCACACAGGCGAAGGCGACCGCCCAGACGGCCTTCGGCTGCTTGAAGGGGTTGGAGGCGCTGGGTTGAGCGGACAAATGATGCTCCGTCGTTCGGGGCCCGAGCCGTGACGACATGGCGAGCCGTGGCGCGGCAGGGTGCCGGGTGATCAAGACGCGGTGTCTCCCGGGGACTTCCGCGCCCGCGCCGCGCTCTCGACCAGCCGCTGGAAGGCGGGGGTGGCGGCGCGGACGGCGTCGGCGAGTGCCTGTTCGTCCTCGGGGGAGAGGGTGGCCAGCAGTTCGGCGAGCCGGTTCGTACGGCCGCGGCGCCGCTCGGCGAGCAGCTCCCGCCCGGCGTCGGTGATGGCCACCAGGACCACCCGCCCGTCGTGCGGATCGTCGACCCGGGTCACCAGATCCTGCCGCTCCAGCCGCTGGATGAGCTGGGTCATCGAGGGCTGGGTGACGCCCTCGTCGGTGGCCAGGGCCGTGAGGCGGGACGGGCCCTCCCGGCTGAGACGGCCGAGGGTCGAGGCCGCGGTGAAGCTGATGTCCCGGTTGGTCAGATGGCGAACCGCGAGGAACGCCAGCTGCTCCAGCGCCGCCGCGACCTCCTCACGGGTGGCGGGGGCGTCGGGTTCCCGGGCGCCGGACTGCTGTGTGTACTCCACATCTAGTTTTATATCATGCCTCTATATAAGCAGGCTATGCAGCTGGTCCCAGGCCACCGCCCCAGCGGAACCGGAAGCGCCGCCTCAGCGGAAGATTCCGGTGTGGCCGAGGGAGTAGCGGCCGGGCTGCGGATAGACCGCGAGCCCGTGCGGGCCGCCGCCGACCGGGATCCGGGCGCGCAACCGCCCGGTGCGGGTGTCGATCGCGTAGACCTCGGCGTTGTAGCGGCCCGAGAGCCACAGCACCTTGCCGTCGGCGGACACCCCGCCCATGTCGGGGCTGCCGCCGCCGGGCAGCCGCCACCGCCGCACCAGCTTGCCGGTCTTGAAGGACAGCACCGAGATGGTGCCCTCGCCGCGGTTGGAGATGTACATGGAGCGGGAGTCGCGGCTGACGTAGAGGCCGTGGGTGCCCTTTCCGGTGGGCATCAGCCGCGGCTTGCCGAAGGTGTCGCCGTTGAGCACCCACAGGCCGTTCGCCACCATGTCGGCGATGTACCAGGTCTTGCCGTTGGGCGAGATCTTGACGTCCTGCGGCATCGCCCCGGCGATCGGCAGCCGCTGCTTGGCGACCACCTTCTTCTTCGCCGTGTCCACCTTCAGCAGCTCACCGGAGAACTCGCACGAGACGATGAAGTAGCGCCCGTCCGGTGAGAAGTCCGCGTGGTTCACGCCGTAGCAGTCCACCGGCACCGACTTGACCACCTTCATGGTGTGCGCGTCCCGGAAGACCAGCGCCCGGTCCATGGAGGCCATCACCACGGCGTACTTCCCGTCCGGGGTGAAGTAGAGGTTGTACGGGTCGTGGACGTCCACCGGGCGGCCCACCCGGCCGTTGGCCGGGTTGATGGGGGTGAGGGTGTTCCCCAGGTCGTTGTTGACCCACAGCGTCTTCAGATCCCACGAGGGCACCACGTGCTGTGGCTGGTGGCCGACCCTGATCGTACGGATCACCTTGAACTTCTCCGGGTCGATGACGCTCACCGTGTCCGCGAGCGTATTGGGTACGTACACCCGCGACGGATAGTCCTTCACCGTCCGGGACAGCTTCCCCGGCCGGTCGGCAGCGTAGAGGTCCTGCGGGTCAAGCGGGGGCGGCATCCCCGGCAGCAGCCGGGCCAACTCGCGCTTCTTCTCCGCCTTCCGCTGCGCCGCGGCCGACGCCTGGAGCGCGCTCTGCCGCGCCGACGCCGACGCCGCCCGGTCCGGCCGGTGCTCGCTGGAGGAGGCGCAGGCCGGAACCGCCGCCCCGCACAGCAGCAGGGCCACCGCGGCCCTGACCGTGGCACGGCGCCGGTGTGCGCGGGACAGGGAGCGCGACGAGCCACGGGCCACGGGTTCCTCCAGCGGTGAGGGTGGGCTTCGGCCGTCACCCGCACCGTGGCCGGCCGTGGCCCCACCCTGGCACCGGCCCCGGCCACCGGCATCCGCCCGCGGCCAAGCGGGGGAGCGGTGTACCGCCGTCGGCCGAAGCGGCGGGGTGGCACCGGCCGGGCCGCCCCGGCGTAGGATCGCCGCCGACACCCGGGGAAGGGCCCGGGGCTTCGCACGGAGGGGGACGGACAGTGCGCTTCGGAGTGCTGGGCACCGGACACTGGGCGGCCGAGACCCACGCGGCGGCGCTCGCCGCGCACCCCGTGGCCGAACTGGCCGGGGTCTGGGGGCGCGATCCGGCGAAGGCGAAGGCGCTGGCGGACCGCTGGGGCACCCGGGCCTACCCGGACGCCGACGCGCTGATCGCCGACGTGGACGCGGTGGCCATCGCCCTCCCGCCGGACATCCAGAGCGGCCTCGCCGAGCGGGCCGCGCTGGCCGGGCGCCATCTGCTCCTGGACAAGCCGCTGGCCTTCAGCACCGAGGAGGCCGACCGGATCGTGCGCGCCGTGGACGAGCGCGGGCTGGCCTCGGTCGTGTTCTTCACCAACCGCTTCGCGGCGCCCGTCGAGACCTTCCTCCAGCGGGCCGCGGCGGACGGCGGCTGGGACGGCGGCCGTGCCACCGCCTTCGCCTCGATCTTCCGTCCCGGCGGCCACTACGGCGACTCCCACTGGCGGCGGGAGCGCGGCGGGCTGTGGGACGTCGGCCCGCACTCGCTGTCCGTACTGCTGCCGGTGCTCGGCCCGGTGGCCGAGGTCACCGCCATCGAGGGGCCGCGCGGCGCGGCGCATGTGCTGCTGCGCCACCACTCCGGCGCCATCGGCACCCTCGCGCTCACCCTGGACGCCCGGCCAGCCGCCCAGGGGTTCTCGTGCGACTTCTACGGTGAGCGGGGGATCGCCGTGGTGCCCGAGCCGGGAACCACGGCGGTGGACGCCTTCGCCACGGCCGTCGACCGGCTGCTGGGCGCCGCCCGCGACGGCGGCGCGGCCGACCCCTGCGACGTACGGTTCGGCCGCGAGGTCGTCGCCATCCTGGAGGCCGCGACCCGCTCCGCGGACGAGGCCCGCACCGTCGCACCCCGCTGAACGGCCCCCGTGCGCTGAGCGGCCGCTGTCCGCACTGGCCGACGAGGCCCGCACGGTCGCGCCCCGCTGTGTCGCCACTGCCCGAGCGAGCGCCCCCGTGCGCTGAGCGGCCGCGGTCCGCACTGGGCCCGCCCCGCACCGAGGGCGTGCCCGCGCCGCGCCATACGCTCGCCTGCCCCGCGCCGACCTCGCGCGATACGCGCGATACGCGCGCCCCGCTGCGCCGGGCGGGGCAAGGCACGCATTCCCCCGCATACTCTTGCGTTCCCGGGGGAATCGGGGGCCATGACCAAGCTCTGCCTGCCCGATGGCATCCGAGCCTGCCTGTTCGACCTCGACGGTGTGCTGACCCGGACCGCGGTGGTGCACGCGGCGGCGTGGAAGCAGATGTTCGACGAGTATCTGCGACGGCGCGACGGCCCGTCCTTCCGCCCCTTCGACTCGGGCCGCGACTACGACGAGTACGTGGACGGCCGTCCGCGCGCCGACGGGGTGCGCACCTTCCTGGCGTCCCGGGGCATCGAGCTCCCCGACGGCGAGCCGGACGACCCGCCCGACCGGGACACCGTGTACGGCCTGGGCAACCGTAAGAACATCCTCGTCCTCGAGAAGATCCGTAAGGAGGGAGTGGAGGCATACCCGGGCTCGGTGCGCTTCGTGGAGGCCGTGCGTGCCGAGGGCCTGCGGACCGCGGTCGTCTCCTCCAGCGCCAACTGCCGCGATGTGCTGATCGCCGCCGGTATCGAGGACCTTTTCGAGGTGCGGATCGACGGTGTGGTCGCCGCCGAGCGCAAGCTGCCCGGCAAACCGCACCCCGACACCTTCCTGGCGGCCGGACGGGAGCTGGCCGTCGGTCCCGAGGCGGCCGCCGTCTTCGAGGACGCCCTGGCGGGAATGGAGGCCGGGCACTCCGGGCACTTCGGCTGTGTCGTCGGCGTGGACCGAGTGGGCCAGGCCGACGCGCTGCGCGCACACGGGGCCGACATCGTGGTCAAGGATCTCGCCGAGCTGCTGGAGGACGACTCGTGATCACCGATTCCTCGTATGTCGTCGACCCCTGGGCGCTGCGGGAGACCGATCTCAGGCTCGATCTGCTGCCCCAGAGCGAATCGGTCTTCGCGCTCTCCAACGGCCATGTGGGCTGGCGCGCCAACCTCGACGAGGGGGAGCCCCACGGCCTCCCCGGCTCCTATCTCAACGGGGTGTACGAACGGCGTCCCCTGCCCTACGCCGAGGCCGGATACGGCTATCCCGAGGCAGGCCAGACCATGATCAACGTCACCAACGGCAAGGTCATCCGGCTGCTGGTGGACGATGAGCCGTTCGATCTGCGCTACGGGCGGCTGCGCTCCCACGAGCGGGTGCTCGACCTGCGGAGCGGACTGCTCCACCGCACCTGCGAGTGGACCTCCCCCTCCGGCATCAGCGTGCGGGTCCGCTCCACCCGGCTGGTCTCCCTCACCCAGCGGGCCATCGCCGCCGTCGCCTACGAGGTGGAGGCCGTCGACGCCCAGATCCGCGTCGTCGTCCAGTCCGAACTGGTCGCCAACGAGCAACTGCCCGAGCGCGCCGGTGACCCCCGGGTGGCCGAGGCCCTGGAGTCCCCGCTGAAGCCCGAGGAGAACGCCGCCAATGACAAGCGGCTGCGGCTGATCCACTGCACCGACGCCAGCTGTCTGCGGATCGCGGCCGCCGCCGACCACCTGATCACCGGGCCGCCGCCCACCCGCTACACCAGCGAGAGTGCCGACGACGTCGCCCGGCTGACCGTCACCTCGGTGCTGGAGCCCGGCCAGGTGCTGCGGCTGGAGAAGCTGGTGGCCTACGGCTGGTCCGGCGCCCGCTCGCTGCCCGCCGTACGGGACCAGGTGGAGGCCGCGCTGGCCGGGGCCGCCAGCACAGGCTGGCGCGGCCTGGTGGACCAGCAGCGCGCCTGGCTGGAGGACTTCTGGTCGCGCGCCGACGTCGAGGTGGACGGCGATGCCGAGATCCAGCAGGCCGTGCGGTTCGCCCTCTTCCATGTGCTGCAGGCCGGTGCCCGCGCCGAGGAACGGGCCATCCCCGCCAAGGGCCTCACCGGCTCCGGCTACGACGGCCACTCGTTCTGGGACACCGACACCTTCGTCCTGCCCCTGCTCACCCATACCTTCCCCGAGTCCGTGGCCGAGGCGCTGCGCTGGCGCCAGTCCATCCTGCCCGCCGCCCGGGAGCGGGCCCAGCAGCTGGGCCACGAGGGCGCCGCCTTCCCCTGGCGCACCATCGACGGCTCCGAATGCTCCGCCTACTGGCCGGCCGGTACCGCGGCCTTCCACGTCAACGCCGATGTGGCGGACGCGGTGGTGCGCTATGTGGCCGCCACCGGCGACGAGGAGTTCGAGCGCGAGACGGCCGTGGAACTGCTGGTGGAGACCGCCCGGCTGTGGCGCTCCCTCGGCCACCATGACCACCACGGCCGCTTCCACATCGACGGGGTGACCGGCCCGGACGAGTACAGCGCCGTCGCGGACGACAACGTGTACACCAACCTCATGGCCCAGTCGAATCTGCGGGCCGCCGCGGACATCGTCGAACGCCACCCGGAGAAGGGCGCCGAACTGGGCGTCGACGACGAGGAGGCCGCCGCCTGGCGGGACGCCGCCGAGTCCATGACCGTCCCGTACAACAGGACCCTGGGCGTCCATGAGCAGTCCGCGGACTTCACCGGCCACCAGGAGTGGGACTTCCAGGGCACGCGCCCGGACCAGTACCCGCTGATGCTCCACTTCCCGTACTTCGACATGTACCGCAAACAGGTGGTCAAACAGGCCGACCTGGTGCTGGCGATGTATCTGCGCGGTGAGTGCTTCACCGAGGAGGAGAAGGCGCGCAACTTCGACTACTACGAGCGGCTGACGGTCCGGGACTCCTCGCTCTCCGCGTGCGCCCAGGCCGTCATGGCCGCCGAGGTCGGCCATCTGCGGCTCGCCTACGACTACTTGGGCGAGGCGGCCCTGATGGACCTCAAGGACCTGGAGCACAACACCCGCGACGGTCTGCACATCGCCTCGCTCGCGGGCACCTGGATCGCCCTGGTCGCCGGGTTCGGCGGAATGCGGCACCGCGACGGCAGGCTGGAGTTCTCACCCAAGCTGCCCGAGAAGCTGGCCCGGCTCGCCTTCACCATGCAGGTGCTGGGCCGGAGGCTGCACGTGGAGATCACCAACCGCTCCGTCACCTACTCCCTGGCCGAGGGCGCCCCCCTGGAGATCCGGCACTACGGGCGGCCCCTCACCGTCTCCGAGAAGACCCCCCGGACCTGCCACATCGACGAGCTGACGGCCCGTCCCGAACCCCATCAGCCCCCCGGCCGCCGCCCGCACCGCCGCGCCTGAGGCACGAACGCCCTATGCCACGGCTCGTCCCCACCACGCCACGTCCCCCACAGCGAGGAGCGTCCGATGGACCCCCTGGAGGCCCTGGACCGGATCGCGTTCCTCCTGGAGCGCGCCCAGGCCCCGACCTACCGGGTGCGTGCCTTCCGCACGGCCCAGTCGGTGCTCGCCGACCTCGACCCCCGGGAGGTGGAGCGGCGTGCCGCGAACGGCACCCTGCGGTCGCTCAAGGGGCTCGGCCCCAAGACCTCGCAGGTGGTCCAGGAGGCGCTGAAGGACCAGGTGCCCGGGTATCTGGCGAAGCTGGAGGCCGAGCAGGCCGAGGCCGGGCGCGAGCCCGACGAGGACGCGGCGAGGCTGTGCGCCGCGCTGCGCGGGGACTGCCATATGCACTCGGACTGGTCCGACGGCGGTTCCCCGATCGAGCTGATGGCCCGTACGGCGGCGCGGCTGGGCCACAAGTGGGCGGTGCTCACCGACCATTCCCCGCGGCTGACGGTGGCCCGCGGCCTCTCGGTGGACCGGCTGCGCGCCCAGCTGGACGTGGTGGCGGAGCTGCGGGAAAAACTCGCCCCGTTCCAGCTGCTCACCGGGATCGAGGTCGACATCCTCCCCGACGGCTCCCTGGACCAGGAGCCGGCGCTGCTGGACGAGTTGGACCTGGTGGTGGCCTCGGTCCACTCCAAGCTGCGGATGGACGCCCGCTCCATGACCCGCCGGATGGTCGCCGCCGTCAGCGATCCGCTGGTCGATGTGCTGGGCCACTGCACCGGACGGCTGCTCGGCGGCAAGCGCCCCGAGTCGGCCTTCGACCACGAGGAGGTCTTCGGCGCCTGCGCGGAGGCGGGCACCGCCGTGGAGATCAACTGCCGCCCGGAGCGGCTGGATCCGCCGCGCAGGCTGCTGCGGGAGGCCGTACGGGCGGGGACGTTCTTCTCCATCGACACCGACGCCCACGCGCCCGGCCAGCTCGACTGGCAGCCGAACGGCTGTGCCCGGGCCGCTGAGTGCGGGGTCCCGACGGAGCGCGTCATCACCACGTGGACGGCCCGGCAGTTGGTGGACTGGACCCGCACGCGCAGGCCTCCACGCCGTGCGAGCCACGGGAGTTGACGGCGGCCATGCGCGAAATGAGCGGAGCGTCGCCTATTTTTGCCGTAGGCCCTGACAACAGGAGGCGCACACGATGAGTGACACGGCTGGGCCACGCGACCAGGACCGGGGGACGGCGGCCCCGGCGCCCGCCGAGCCCCGGGGCGGGGATCCCGCCTGCTGGCTGGAGAGGGTGTGCGCCGACTGCGGCGCGATCCAGGACACCGCCGACTTCACCAGCTGTGCGCGGTGCGGAGCCCCAAGGGAGTGAGCGGCGGCACGCGCCCTTCGGCGGCGGCGCGGTCAACTCCCTTCGACGGCGGACCGGGTACGGTTTGATCACCACGGAACCAACGGGGGGCTTCGCCGTCGTGTTCTCCACCTCCACATCCGCCCGGCCGTCTCCCTCGGGGACGGTCCACATGGTCGTCTGCGGCGACGATGCGCTCGCCCACCGGCTCGCCGCCGAACTCCACGACGTCTACCGGACACAGGTGACCGTCGTCATTCCCGGCGGTGCTCCGCTGGCGGACCCCGCCGGGCAGCGGATGGCGGGATGGCGGCCGGGAGGCCGTACCTCCGCGCTCTTCGGCAGGTTCAGCGCGGCCGTCGGACGGGTGCCGCTGCCCCGGCAGTCCGCGGACGACCCCGCCGGGGACGGGGGAGTGCGGGTCATGGAGGCGCCGGCACTGGACGAGGAGGTGCTGACCGAGGCGGGCGCGGACCAGGCGACGGCGCTGGCCCTGGTCCATGACGACGACGAGACCAACATCCACGCCGCACTGCGGGCCCGCCGCCTCAACCCCCGGCTGCGACTGGTGATCCGGCTCTACAACCGCAAGCTGGGCCAGCACCTGGAGGAACTGCTCGACGAGGCGGCGCGGGTCGCCGATCCCGGCATGGACCCGGCGGAGCTGGACGCCACCACCACCGTACTGTCGGACGCCGACACCGCGGCCCCCGCGCTCGCCGCCACTGCCGTGGCGGGCACCAGCAAAGTGCTCCAGGCCGACGGGCTGCTGCTGCGCGCGGCCGAACGCACCCCGCCCGGCACGGACGAGGTCGCCCGCCCGGGGCTGTGCACCCTCGCCCTGCTCTCGTCCACCACCAGCGACCCCGGCGGCAGCGAGGGCTCCGACAGCAGCGGGGACGAAGGGCCCAGGCTGCTTCCCGGAGACGAGGAGGTGGCCGCCGCCACCGGACGTGACACGGTGGTGCTCGAGACGGTCTCGGCCATCGGCCCACCGCTGCCGCCCCAGCGGCTCGGCCGCCGCAGACTGCCGCTCGCCTCGCTGTTGTCCCGCCGACTGCGCTGGTCCGTCGCCGGAATGGCGATCGCCGTGCTCATCCTCAGCATCATCTCCTGGCGGCTCACCGGAGACGGACTCCTCCACGGGGCCTACCTCACGGTGCTGGACGTCCTGGCGATCGACGACCCGGCGCTCGACGAGCCGACCGGACGCAAGGTCCTCCAACTGCTGTCCGGGCTGACGGGATTGCTCCTGCTGCCCGTCCTGGTGGCCGCCGCGCTGGAAGCGCTGGGCACCTTCCGCACCGCGTCCGCGCTGCGCCGCCCGCCGCGCGGCCTGTCCGGCCATGTCGTGCTGCTCGGACTCGGCAAGGTCGGCACCCGGGTCCTGGCCAAACTCCGGGAGATGGACATCCCCGTGGTGTGCGTGGAAGAGGATCCCGGGGCGCGCGGCATTCCGCTGGCCCGCAGGCTGGGGGTGCCGATGGTCCTCGGCGATGTCACCCAGGAGGGCGTCCTGGAGGCCGCCAAGATCCAGCGGGCCCACGCCCTGCTCGCACTGACCAGCGTCGACACCACCAACCTGGAGGCGACGCTGTACGCCCGCTCGGTCAAGCCCCGGCTGCGGGTGGCCCTGCGCCTGTATGACGACCGCTTCGCCACCGCCGTCTACCGCACGCTGCGCGCGGCCCATCCGCGGGCCCTCACCCGCAGCCGCAGCGTCTCCAGCCTGGCGGCTCCGGCGTTCGCCGGGGCGATGATGGGGCGTCAGATCCTCGGTGCCATACCGGTCGAGCGCAGGGTGCTGCTCTTCGCCGCCCTGAACGTCGCCGGGCATCCGCAGCTGGAGGGGCGTACCGTCGCCGAGGCGTTCGTACCGGGTGCCTGGCGGGTGATCGCGCTGGACGCGGCCGAGCCCGCGGACCGGCAACGCGACCTCGGGGCGGCGCACCCTTATGACGGTGTCATCCAGCAGGAGCCCGCCCTGGTGTGGGATCTGCACCCCGGTTATGCCCTGCGGCCCCAGGACCGCGTGGTGCTGGCGGCCACCCGCCAGGGTCTGGGCGAGATCCTGGCGGGGGCGTCGGTCCGCCGGAACTGACGCCGGGCCGCCCATCGCCCCGCCGGGGCCGGGACCGGGACCAGGACCGCATGGTGCGGCGGTGTCCGGGATGCGATGATGCCGGGCGACAAGGGCGACGGCGGAACGAGGAAGCCGGTGTGAATCCGGCGCGGTACCGCCACTGTGATCGGCGAGCGGATCCCGAACGGGCCACTGTCCGCGTACGCGGGTGGGAAGGCCGGGACGAGCATCGACCCGGGAGCCAGGAGACTCACGCGGTCGCCTCCTCGAGCGACACCGGGGCGGACTTCCCCGGAGGAGAGGTGATGCGGCGTGGCCGCGAGGCCGTCCGACCCACTGCCGTGCCGGGTGACCGTGTGCCGGGACTGCTGCTGCGGCAGTCCCAAGGTGACCGGCGTCGACCACGCCGCACAGCTCGCGCGGCTCGCCGAGGAGGCGCCGGTACGCGTCTCCGAGTGTCTGGACGTCTGCGATCAGGCCAATGTGATCGTGGTGCAGCCGTCCGCCGCCGGACGGGCCGCCGGGGGCAGGCCGGTATGGCTCGGCCTGGTCAACGACCCGGAGGCGGCGGAGGACATCGTGGCCTGGGTCCGGGCGGGCGGCCCCGGGGTGGCACCGCTGCCGGACATCCTCGATCTATACGCGTTCTCGCCGCGTGGGAGCACCTTGGCCGAGCCGACGCCAGGTGGTCCCTGAGCGCCCGAAGTCCCTTACCGCGTACGGGGGTTGCTCTTGCGAGCAGACCTCTGGCGGCCTCGCACCCTGTGGGCTACCGTCGGTAACGTTGCCGGCCGGTAACACGATTCCGTCGCGGCGACCCCCTCCGTATCTCCCGCACCCTCCGAACCCTTTTCCGGAAGGCAGCCCATGGAGAACTCCACAGAGAATTCCGCGTCGCCCGCCGGGATCGGCGGGAGCAGCGCGATCAGCCGCCGTCGCGCCCTGACCGCGGCGGGCGGTGTGCTCGCCGGTGCCGCGCTCGCCCAGATGGCCGTTCCGGCCTTCGCCGCCTCCGGGGCGTCCTCGGAGGTGGACGCCATCGTGGTCGGCCACGGGCTCGCCGGGCTGGTGGCCACGGCGGAACTGACGGCCGCGGGGCGCAAGGTGGTCCTCCTCGACCAGGAGCCCGAGAGCAACCTCGGCGGCCAGGCGTTCTGGTCCTTCGGCGGCCTGTTCTTCGTCGACTCCGAGGAGCAGCGGCTGATGGGGATCAAGGACTCCCCCGAACTCGCCTGGCAGGACTGGCTCGGCACGGCCGGCTTCGACCGCGGTGTCAGCGATCCCGGTGGCCAGGACCACTGGGCCCACAAGTGGGCCGAGGCGTATGTGGACTTCGCCGCCGGGGAGAAGCGGTCCTGGCTGCACGGGCTCGGTGTGCGGTGGTTCCCGATCGTCGGCTGGGCCGAGCGCGGCGGCGGCCTCGCGGACGGCCACGGCAACTCGGTGCCGCGCTTCCACGTCACCTGGGGCACCGGTCCGGCCGTGGTCGAGCCGTTCGAGAAGAAGGTGCGGGCCGCCGCGGAGGACGGCCGGGTGACCTTCAAGTTCCGCCACCGGGTGGACGAGCTGATCGTCACCGATGGCGCGGTCACCGGGGTGAGCGGTTCGATCCTGGAGCCGAGCGACGCCGCCCGCGGCAAGCAGACCTCGCGCACCGTGGTGGGCGACTTCGAGCTCAGCGCCCCGGTGGTGATCGTCACCTCCGGCGGTATCGGCGCCAACCACGACCTCGTACGCCGGAACTGGCCCGACCGGCTGGGCTCACCGCCGAAGTCCATGGTCACCGGCGTTCCTGCGTATGTGGACGGCCGTATGCTGGCGATCACCGAGAAGGCGGGCGGGCGGATCGTCAACCCGGACCGGATGTGGCACTACACCGAGGGCCTGAGAAACTACGACCCGATCTGGCCGGGGCATGGCATCCGCATTCTGCCCGGCCCCTCGTCGATGTGGTTCGACGCGAAGGGCAGGCGCTTCTCCAGCCCCGACATCCCGGGCTACGACACTCTGCACACCCTCGGGTCGATCACCGCCAGCGGCCATGACTACTCATGGTTCGTCACCACCCAGAAGATCATCGC
Source organism: Streptomyces antioxidans (assembly GCF_000968685.2). Lineage (GTDB taxonomy): Bacteria > Actinomycetota > Actinomycetes > Streptomycetales > Streptomycetaceae > Streptomyces > Streptomyces antioxidans. The sequence goes on along the minus strand of NZ_LAKD02000027.1, from coordinate 245,003 downwards.
CAAGGAGTTCGCACTCTCGGGCTCGGAGCAGAACCCGGACCTGACCAACAAGGACATCCTGCAGCTCCTCTCCCGCATCTGGCAGACCCCCGAGCCGATCCAGCGGTTCCGGGACAAGGGCGAGGACTTCGTGGTCGCCGACAACCTGCCCCAACTCGTCGCGGGCATGAACAAGTTGACCGGCGACAACCTGATCGACCCGGCGGACCTCACCCGGCAGATCGAGGCACGCGACCGCGAGATCGCGAACCCTTACACCAAGGACGTCCAGGTCATGGGCATCCGCAACGCGCTCGCCTACCCCGGGGACACCCTCAGCCGCACCGCCTCCGCGCACCGGATCCTGGACCCGGGCGCCGGGCCCCTGATCGCCGTGCGCCTCAACATCCTCACCCGCAAGACCCTCGGCGGCCTCCAGACCGACCTCTCCGGCCGCGTGCTGGACGCCTCGGGCCACCCGATCAGCGGTCTGTACGCGGCCGGAGAGGTGGCGGGCTTCGGCGGTGGGGGAGTGCACGGCTACCGCTCGTTGGAGGGTACCTTCCTCGGCGGCTGCCTCTTCTCGGGCCGCGCCGCGGGCCGCGCGGCGGCGTCCGCGACCGCCACCTGACCCCCTCGGCGGCCCGACGGAGGCGTCTGTGGAGCATCCGCGCCTCGCACACCCCGAGGTGGGCGCGGGACCGGCGGATGGCGGGCCAGGGCGAGCGCGGCGAGAACTGCGACGAGTGCGCACACGCCCCACCATCCGGCCCGGTCCCAGGCGCGTACCCCGAGCCAGGAACCCGCACTGCCGCCCAGATAGGCACAGGTCATATAGGCGGTGTTGAGCCTGGCGCGGGCGTCCGGTCGCAGGGCGTACACACGGGCCTGGTTGGCCACCATGCCGGACTGCATCGCCACGTCCAGCAGCAGTGTGCCGACCGTCAGGGCGGCCAGGCCCGCAGTGCCGCCCAGCGCACCCAGGGCGAGGATCGCGGCCGAGAGGAGCACCCCGAGTAGGCAGCTGAGGTTCACCGGGTCGGGCCCCCGGCGGTCCACCAGGCGCCCGGCGAGCGGAGTGCACAGCATGGTCGCCCCGCCGACCAGGGCGAGCATGCCGACGGCCTGGGCACCGAGCCCGTAGCCGGGACCGGTGAGGAGGAGCGCCAGACAGGTCCAGACGGCCGAGAATCCGGCGAAGACGGTCGCCTGGTACCAGCAGGAGCGGCGCAACTCCGGCTCGGTGCGCAGCAGGCGCAGCGGTTCGGCCAGGAGCGCGGGGTAGGACTGCCGCGAGGCCGGGGCCGTGGCGGGGACCGCGAACGCCAGGACGGTGGCGAGCAGCAGGGCCAGCACCGCGGCCACCAGATACGGGGCCCGCCAGCCCAGCCACTCGCCGAGGGTGCCGCTGAAGGTGCGGGCCAACAGCATGCCACCGGTCGATCCGCTGAGCAGGGTGCCGATCACCGCTCCCCGCCGGTCGGCGGCCACGAGACCGGCCGCCAGCGGGCCGACGATCTGCGCCGCCACGGTGGTCAGACCGACGAGAGCGCTGGCGGCGACGAGGGGCGCAAGAGCCGGTGCGCACCCCGCCGCGAACAGCGCCAGACCGGTCAGGCCGAGCAGGAGGACGAGGAACGTACGGTGCGGGATCCGGTCGCCGAGCGGCACCAGCAGGACGATTCCTGCCGTGTAGCCGACCTGGGTGGCGGTCACCACCATGGCGGCCGAGTCGCCCGACACCCGCAATCCGTCGGCCACCAGCGGACCGATGGCCTGCGGGAAGTAGATATTGCCCACCGCCACCGCGCAGGTGACGGCGAGGAGCAGGACCATGCGGCGGCTCATCCGACCGTGGTCCGTGTCCGCGTGGAGCGTCTGACGGAATGTGTCATGGGCCGAAGTCCATGGCACCGCGGCCCGGCTGCCAATCGATGTAGCGTATGGCTTAATGATCAGCTTTGTGCTCGATGTCGAGGACCTGGCAGACACGCAGTTCGCCGTATCGCCCTTGAACGAGACGGTGTTCAGCCTGCGGGTGCTGCACGATCCGGGCCTGTCCGCGGTGCACCTGCCATGGCGCAGAGCCGTGCTCGGCAGACTCGGCGGCCCGGACACCGGCCTGAACGCCAGCCCGGACACCGGTCTGGACACCGGCCTGCTGATGTCCTTGGTGGCGCGGCGACGCACCCTTCCGGACTTTCTGACCCCACGGCCCGCGAGCTTCGCCCCGGCCTTCGAGGACGAACTCGACGCCGTCCGTCAGACCCCTCCCGACCTGGTCCGCCGCGATCTGGTGGCCACGCACGCGCCGGACCCGCTGCCCCCGGCGCTGCGCGCCGCCACCGCCACCGACGATGCGTCCGTCGCCGGGCTCCGCGACACCATCTGTGCCCTCCTGCACCAGTACTGGGAGATCGCCGTCAAGCCGATGTGGCCGCGGATGCGACTCGTCGTGGAGGCGGACATGACCTACCGCGCGCGCCGACTGGCCATGGGAGGCGCCCGCTCGCTCTTCGCCGATATGCACCCCCATCTGCGCTGGCACAACGGGGTGCTGTACATCGACAAGATGATCAGCAGGCACCGTGTCATGGCGTCCGGCCGAGGGCTGCTCCTCCTGCCCTCCGTCTTCGCGCACAAGCCCGCGCCCCCGTTGAGCCCCGAGGAACCCCCGTCGCTGGTCTACCCCAGCCGTGGCGTGGCGACGCTCTGGGCCCCGGCGCCCCCTCACGGCGCGCCCGCCCTCGTACCGCTCATCGGCGCGCCCCGGGCGAGGCTCCTCGGCCTCCTTCAGGAGCCCCTGCCCACGGTTGAGCTCGCCCGCCGCCTCAGGGTGACTCCGAGCGCCGTGTCCCAGCACCTTCGCGTCCTGTACGCCACCGGTCTGGTCACCCGGGCGCGCCACGGACGGCAGGTGCTGTACCGGCGAAGTCCCCTGGGCGACCAGCTCGCGGCCACGGACTGACCGCGCGAACGGCGGCCACGGACCAACCGAGCGAATGACGGCCTATGCGGACGGGTCCCGGTGTACGGGGCACCTCGGCTCCTCGCTCAACGGCGCGCGGTCCAGGGGCCGTTCGCGGGCCACGGCGACGGCGCGCCGTCCCGGGACCAGGGTGACGTGCCACATGCGCTGGGCCTCCGGTGCGGGGTCGGCGGCGGTCAGCTCCACCCTCCGCAGCACCTCCCGCATGATCACCTTCATCTCCATCATGGCGAGTTGCGCGCCGACGCAGTAGCGCCGGCCGCCGCCGAACGGCAGGAACGACTTCTGTGCCGCTTGGGCGCCCTCGCCGAGGAACCGCTCCGGCCGGAACTCCTCGGGATCCGGATACGCCTCGCTGTCCTGGTGGATGAGCGAGAACATCGGGATGGCCACCCACCCGGCCGGGATCTCGTATCCGCCGAGCCGCAGCGGCCTGTCCAGCAGACGCCCCGAGCCGGTGATCACCGGGCGCAGCCGCAGCACCTCCTTGACGACCGCTTCGAGGTAGCTGTCGTCCTCGCCCCGCTCCAACTCCCCGCACAGCCGCCGCAGTACCTCCGGGGAGCGCATCAGCCGTTCGAAGGCCCAGGAGAGGCCGGTCGCCGTGGTCTCGAGCCCGGCCTCCAGCAGGGTGAGCAGCTCATCGCGGATCTCCTGGTCGCTCATCGGGCGTCCCTGGTCGTCCCGCGCCCGCAACAGCCGCCCCAGCACATCGGTGGCGCCGTCGTCCTCCTCGTCCCTGCGCCGGGCGATCTCGGCGAAGAGGATCTCGTCCACCGCCGCGCTGACCTCCATGGTGCGGGTCGTCGGCAGGACGGGTATGCGCATCGCCAGCGGCGACTTCTCCGCCCAGGCCCGCAGCCGCGCGGGCATCAGGAACAGCAGCGGGGAGCCGCTGGCCTTGGACAGGGTGAGGAGTAACGCCCGCAGCCGGGCCAGCTGGGTGACGTCGCGGATCCCGAAGACCAGCCGCAGGGTGATCTCCAGCGTGATGGCCTGCATGCGCTCCTGGAGCGCGAACGGCCTGCCGAGCGGCCACGTCCGGATGTCCTCAGCGGCGATTTCGGCGATGAGGTCCGGATAGCCCGCGATGGACCGGCCGTGCAGGGCCGGGCTGAGCAGCTTGCGGTGCCGCCACCATGGCTCGCCGTCGTTCGTGAACAGCGAATAGTCGCCGAGCCAGGGCACATAGCCCGCGCGCAGCGCCCCGGCCCGGTTGCCGTCACCGTCCGTGCCGTAGATCTGCGCGGCGAGTTCCGCGGTGGACACCACCACCTGGGGCGGGAAGCCGATCAGCCGCATGCGGAACACCGGGCCGTAGCGCCGCCGAAGTGACGCGAAGTAGTGGACCGGGTCACGCATGCGCATGGTCTGCAGAAGGGCGGGCTGCCGGGAGCCGGGAGGCAGGAGGGACATCGGATATCTCCAGTTCTCCAGTGTGTCCGCTCAGTTCTCCGGCGTCTATGAGGTGGTGGCCACCAGTGGGCCACAACTGGCCATTGTGGGCCACAACTGGCCACTCTGCGGCCCACCAGGGAATTCGCCATCGGCGGGGGAGAACAAAGGGCGTGGGGGGCGGGAAACGGGGCGGAGCAATGACAAGGATCTCAGGGTTACCAGCTCACTACTACCCCCCGGCGAACGCCGAGCACCAGGGGTGCCGGGTCGGCAATCACTAGGGGAATGCGTAGCAACCAGCCAAAGCGTCAAGGCGTCATGAAGTGGCCTCACTAGAGATAAGGGGAAGGATCGCCATCCCCAGATCCGGTGGGGTACGGTGAAACTTCCTCGTGATCAAGCGGGGTGTGTTTCGCGATGCGCGTGCCCGGAGGTCAAGTAAACCGATGCGAGCCATAGTCGACGACAGCCTCCCAGGTGAGGCTGCGAAGCTGGCGGGCGGGAAGGGGAGGAATCTCCATGAGCTCTCCAGGAACGGGCTCGCCGTCCCCCGGTGGGCGGTCGTCGGGCTCGATGTGTTCCAGGAATTCATCACCGCACTCGACGAGGCGGGACGTATCGGGGATCTGCTCGCCGAGGTCACTCCGGACAATGTGAAACTAATCTCACGGCAGTTGGCCGAAATCATCGAGTCGGGGGAGCTGAGCGATGACGCCGCGTCGGTCATCGGCGAGGCGTATGCGTACGTGGGCCGCCCCCGGGTCGCGGTGCGCTCATCCGGCGTCGAGGAGGACGGCGCGGAGCTCTCCTTCGCCGGACAGTTCGCCACCTTCCTCAATGTGTCCGGTCTCCCCGACGTGATGGCGCATGTCAAGAAGTGCTGGGCCTCGGCGTTCTCCGAGCGATCGCTGCACTACCGGCTGCGCCACGGGCTGCCGCCGCGCGACGCGGGCATCGCCGTCGTGGTGCAGGACATGGTGGATGCCGGGCGCAGCGGCGTGCTGTTCACCGCCGACCCGGTGACCGGCAACCGGCGGCAATATGTGATCAGTTCGGTGTACGGACTGGGCGAGGGCCTGGTCTCTGGCGCGGTGGACGCTGACACCGTCGTCCTCGACGGCGCCACGGGAGCGGTGGACGACACCGTGCTCGGCGACAAGCGGGAGCGCTATCACCTGGATCCGGCCGGATCCGGATACCTGGTCGCCGAAGTGCCCCGGGCCGACCGGGAGAAGCTGTCGCTGGAGCCGAAGGAGATAGCGCGGCTGCACGAGGCCGGGGCACGCGTCGCGGCGGTCTTCGGCACTCCGCAGGACATCGAGTGGGCGCTCGCGGACGACACCCTGTGGATTTTGCAGGCCCGCCCGATCACCGCGTTACCGGATGCGATCCAGCCATTGCAGGATGATGTAACGCCAGATGACGTAACACCAAGCGAAGGCGAACTCCGGATCTGGGACAATGCCAACATCATCGAGAGCTTCTCCGGAATCGTTTCACCGCTGACCTTCAGCTTCGCGGCCAATGTCTACGGCAGGGTCTACGAATACTACGCCCGAGGTCTCCGGGTACCGCCCACGGCGCTGCGCGAGATCGAGGAATGGGCTCCCCATATGCTCGGATATTTCCATGGCCGGGTGTACTACAACCTGCTCCACTGGTACCGGATGGTGCGGATCGCGCCACTGTACAAACTCAACAGGAAAGTGCTGGAGGTCGCGATCGGCGTCGAGGAACCACTCGACGACGAAATGGCCGAGACTATCTACCCGTACACCTTCTCCTCTTCCTTGCGCGGCAGACTGACGCGCGCGAGGACGGTGGCCGCTTTCGTGCGCCGCTTCCTCACCATGAACCGCTCCGTCGAACGTTTCATGGCGTACTTCTACAAGGCGTACGAGGAGTTCGACAACGTCGACTACGACGCGATGGAGGGCCAGGACGTCTACCGGCGATTCCGCGCCCTGGAGAAGGACCTGCTGGAGAAGTGGGGGCCGATGCAGACCCTGGACGCGGCGATTCTCTGGTCCATCGGCGCACTCGCCCTGCTGAACAAGGCCTGGCTGCCCGACGCCCCCGAGTGGCTCACCTGGAGCGCGGCCAGCCCCGGCTCCCGGGTGGAGTCCATCGAACCCGCCCGCGCGCTGTCGGCCCTCGCCGCCACCGTCCGTGACGACGCCGAACTGAGCCGCCTCATCCAGGAGACCCCGGCCGTGGACACCTACCAGGCGCTGCGGGACGGCGGCCACACCGCGTTCCTCGCCTCGGTGGACGAGTACGTCGCCGCGTACGGTTACCGCAGCCTGGACGAACTCAAGCTCGAAGTGCCCGATCTGCGGGAGGACCCGTCGAGCCTGTTCGCCATGGTGCGTGCCGCGCTGCCCGAGGTGGACGCCCACTCCGGCGAGAAGGCCGACGCCTATCTGGACGAGCACCTGCGCGGACCGCGCCGGACGCTCTACGACATCGTCCGCCGCAAGGCCCAGACCTCCCTCTACAACCGGGAGCGGCTGCGCTTCTGCCGCACCCGTGCCTTCGGCTCGGCGAAGCGGATGCTGCGCGCCATGGGCCGCGATCTCGCCAGGATGCGGGCGATCGACCACTGGAACGATGTCTTCTTCCTGCGCCTGGAGGAGCTGCGGGGCGCCTACGAGGGCACGACGGCGCACACCGATCTGCGGGGCCTCGTGGAGCTGCGCAAGCGTCAGCGGGCCGAGGACGAGGCGCTGTCCGCGCCGTCCCGGTTCATAACCCGTGGGGCCCCTTACTGGCGGGGCAATCTGGAGCGGGCGGGCTTCGCGAAGGGCGGCGCGGCGCGCACCGGCGTCCGGGAGCTGCGGGGCACCCCGTCCTGTCCCGGTGTGGTGGAGGCCCGCGCCGTCGTCACGGACACCCCGGTGGATGTGGACGGCGGGGTCCTGGTGACCTATCGCACGGATCCGGGCTGGGTCGCCGCGCTGCCGTCCGCCTCGGCGCTCATCATCGAGCGGGGCAGCCCGCTGACACATGTGGCGATCGTCGCCCGTGAGCTCGGCATTCCGACGGTCGTCCAGGTCAGGGGCGCGGTCACGGAACTGGCGACCGGTATGCGGCTGAGGCTGGACGGAGGCACGGGAGCCATCACGATCCTGGACGGTGACACCTCGCCCGAAGCCGAAGCCGAAGCCGAAGCCGAAGCCGAAACCGGAGCCGGGGCCGAGAAGGCGAAGGACGCGAAGGGTGAGTGACCCGCTGCTCTCCTGGCTGACGGACCCCCCTCGCATGGCCGGAGACCTCCACGGCCGGGGCATCCACCTCGCCGACGACCGAGGCGGCTGGGCGTTCCACGGATACCCCGAACTCGCCGCCTCCGCACGGCGGGTGGCCGGATCGCTGGCGGCACAAGGCGTGCGCCCCGGCGATGTGGTGTGCGTCCTCCTGCCCACCGGTTTCCCGTGTCTGTCGTCGCTCTTCGGCGTCTGGGCCGCGGGCGCCACGGTGTGTCTCGTTCCCCCTCCCGCGTTCGCCGCCGAGGCCGAGTACGTGGAGCACACGGCCGGGATCCTGCGGCAGACCGAGGCCGCCGTCACCATCACCGCCGAAGCCCTCGCGCCGCTGGCCGCCCGGGTACTGGCGGCAGCTGGCTCCGACCGCGCGCCGTGGATCTGGCGCGATGACGGCGACGAGATCCCGCCCCGCGAACCCGGCGAACTCGCCCTCCTCCAGTTCACCTCGGGCTCCAGCAGCAGGCCCCGCGGAGTCCGGGTCACCTGGGCGAACCTGGAGGCCAACCTCGCGCTGATCCGGAGCGCACTCGGCTGGCGCGCGGGCGACGCCGGGGCCTCCTGGCTGCCGCTCCACCACGACATGGGGCTCATCGGCTGTCTGCTCACCCCCGTGAGCGTCCAGGACGATCTGTGGCTGATGCGCCCCGAACAGTTCATCCGCGATCCGGCCCGCTGGCTGCGGTGCTTCGCCGTCGCCGCGCACACCGCCGCCCCGCCCTTCGCGTTCGAGTACGCCGCCCGACGGCTCGGTGACCGGCTCGCGGACCTGGACCTGTCCGCGTGGCGCAACGCCATCGTCGGCGCCGAACCCATCAACCCCCGTGCGCTGGAGCACTTCGCCGGGCTCGCCGCACCCGCCGGATTCTCCCCGTCGGTCTACCTTCCGTCGTACGGGCTCGCCGAGGCCACGCTCGCGGTGACCGTCCGTACCTCCGGCGCTCCCGCACCGACCCTGCGCGTGGACACCGGCGCGCTGCGCTTCGGCGGCCCCGTCACCATCGCCGACGAGGGCGAGTTCGCGAGCTCCGTGCACCCGCCCTCGGACGACGCCGCGGACGGCTGGCTGATCGGCTGCGGCGGCCCCGGCGACGGGGTGGGCGCCACGGTGGTGGACGACCGGGGACGGCCGCTGCCGGACGGCCACCTCGGCGAGATCGCGGTGACCGGCCCCTCGGTGACCAGCGGCTACCACGCCGGGCGCACCGGCTCCACACGGTTCCTCGACGGCGGCATCAGGACCGGTGACGCCGGGTTTTTCCACCGCGGCGAGCTGTTCGTGCTCGGCCGGATGGGCGACAGCCTCAAGGCCCGCGGACGCAGTGTCTATATGGAGGACCTGGAGGCGAAGGTGGTGTCCGCGACCGGGATCGCCCGGGAGAAGTGCGCCGTCGTCGGTGTCGAGGGCACCGGCGGCACCTCCGTGACGCTGTTCGCGGAGAAGCCCGAGGGCGCGTGGGCGGAGGACGCCACGCTCGTCCTGCGCGGCGCACTCGGCGACGACGTCGCCATCACCGTTGTCACCGGACGCAGCGGGCTGATCAGAAAGACGTCCAGCGGCAAGCCGAGACGCCGCCACATGTGGGAAGAGCTGCGAGCGGGCCGTCTCAAAGACGCGCACGTCCTGGAGACGGCCCATGTCACGACCGGGAGGCCCGTGTGATCCTCAGCGAGGACTATCTGCAGAACCTGCTCGACAAGACCATTCCGCAGATCCACTCCACCGCCGACTGCGCCGTGGTCCTCGAGGGTTCGATCGCCGAGGGCTTCGGCAATTCCTCGTCCGACATCGACTTCCTGCTCATCGCGGACAGCGACGCCGACCTGCCCACCATGCCCTCGCTCCTCTTCCTTGACGGTCGGCGGGTCGAGGTCAGAACCCGCTCGGTGCGGCAGCTCGCCGAGCAGTTCTCCGCGGTCGCGGCCGACACCCGCGGCCACGTGGGCGACCTCCCCGAGGATCTGCTGAACCGCTGTCAGCGTCTGCTGCGCAGCTTCCCGCTGCGTAATCCGGGCCTGGTGGCGAAGGTCAAGGGGCTGATGTCCGCCGACGACTTCCAGGACACGGTGCGGGAGTGGTGGGCACACCACGCGCGCCAGTCCATCCGCTACGCGCTCGCCCTGCGGGAACTCGGCCAGGAGGACGAGGCTGCGGCATGGACCGAAGCCGGCCTGCTGCAGGCGGTGAAGTCCTGGGCGGCGGGGCGGGGAGAGACCTATCTGGAGCCGAAGTGGCTGCCCATGCAGCTGGACCGGATCGGTGACCAGCCGCTGTGTGACCGCTATCGGACCCTCGCCTCGGTGGACGCGTCGGGCCTGGACACTGCCGGGTACATCAGCGAGGGCGTCCGGCTCACGGCCGATCTGGGAGTGGCGGGCGCCGAGCCCGACTCCGAGCGGATCACCGTGGCCAGGGCCCCCGGGGTGACCACCTGGCAGACCGGCGACCGCGTACATGTCGTACGCGACAAGCAGGATGTGTTCGTCCTCGGTGAGCGCGCGGCACGGGCCTGGCGTTCGGTCGTCTTCGGACGCCCCCTGGGGAGCGTCGTGGCCGTGGCGGACGCGTCAGGAGCACCACAGGCGGGTCCGCGGATCGCCCAGTTCCTCCGCTTCGGCCTGGTGAAGGTGGCGTGGAAGGGCGACGGCCCGATCGTCCCCGCCATGCCGCTGGCCGCCCCGTCGGGACCCGTCACACCGCCACCGAGCGTCGCACGGCCCATCGTCACCGTGGGCGGGGCCGCGGTCGGCGGTGCGGAGGGCATCGATCTCGTGCCCATGCCCGCCCGCCGGTTCAGCGCCGCCGCGATGACCCTGGTGTGGTCCAACGTACTGGTGGAGAACGCCCGCGAGGACCTCACCGGCGCCCTGGACCGCGAGCAGTGGAGCGTCGCCGAACTCAGCGCCCGGAGGATACTGCGGGCCGCGCTGCGCGGGGTGCTCAGCGCCCACGGAGTCAACCCGCTGCCGCCGGACTCCGAGGTCGTCCGCAGACTCTCCCTCCTGCCCGGGGGAGCGGACGCCGACGAGATCCGGACGAAGGCCCGGCGCCTGTCGACGCTCACGATCGCGTCCGCGGCCCAGGGCAGCGCGGCGCTCACCGCACTGGACGACTTCGTCGCCCTGGTCCGGCACACGATCGGCGCACACGGCTTCCCGTCCTCCTTCGACTCCTCGGACGGATGGCGGCAGACCCTGGAGATCGGCTACGACTGGCTGCGCCTCGGCGCCCACCTCGACGCGGACCTGCCCATCGACGAGGCGAGCGATCTGCTGTCCAGCGGTGGCGCGCAGCCCCATCTCGCCACCACCTGACGCTGAGGGAGGAACGTTGACGTCAAGCACCAGCACACCATCGCTCAACGAGGACGAGACGCGGAGCACGGTGTACGCGATCGTCGGCGCGATGGCGCCCGTGGGCGAGGCCGCCCTCGCCGATGACACCGAGCTCATCGCGGATCTGGCCTATGACTCGCTCCGGCTCATCGAACTGACGCTGGCGCTGGAGCAGGGCTTCGGGCTCGGGGAGCTCGCCCAGGAGAGGACCGCCACGGTCACCACCCTCGGCGACATCGTCCGCCTGGTGACAGAAGTACGGCAGGAGACCGAGGCGTGGCAGGAGACCGAGGCTCGGCAGCCGGAGGAGGGCCGATGACGGAGCCCTTGAGGATTCTGGTGACCGGCGCGGCCGGGCTGGTCGGCGCGGAGGTCACCGCCCGGCTGGTGGCGGCCGGGCACCGGGTCACCGCCCTGGTCCACAACCAGCCGGTGATCATGCGCAACGACGGCACCCCGCTGGAGCCGGACGCCGTCACCTGCCTGCCGGGCGATGTGACCAGGCCCCGGCTCGGCCTGTCCGAGGCCGCGTACCAGACGCTGGCCGCGGACGGCCTCGACCGCGTCGTGCACTGCGCCGCGATCACCGACTTCGGCCTCCCCGACGAGGTGTACCAGGCGGTCAACGTCGACGGCACCGCCCGTGTCCTGGAGCTGGCCCGCGCCGGGGGCGTGCCCCTCGTGCACGTGGGAACCGCCTATGTGTGCGGTGAGCGCGACGGGCTGATCCGCGAGACCGAGCTGGACGAGGGCCAGCGACTCGCCAACGCCTACGAGGACAGCAAGTTCCGGGCCGAGACCCTGGTGCACAAGGCCCAGGCCGACGGGGTGCGAGCCGCGGTCGTCCGCCCCAGCATCGTCGTCGGCGACGAGCGCACCGGAGCGGTGCGCGACTACAAGAACATCTACGTCGTGCTCAAACTGGCCACGGAGGGCAAGGTCCGCTCCATCCCCGGCCAGTACGAGGCGCGTCTGGACCTGGTGCCCGTGGACTATGTGGCGGACCTCATCACCGAGGTCACCCAACGGTTCGAGGAGGCGGCGGGCCGGACCTTCCACGCGGTGGGCGCACCGCTGACGCTGCGGGACTTCTCCGATGTGATGGCCGAGTACCCGCCGTTCCACGTACCGCGGTTCGTGCCACCGACGAGCTTCGACGCCCAGCGGCTGCCCCGCCGGGAGCGGGCGTACTACGAGCGTGTCATGACGCTCTACGAGAGCTACTTCCGGCGCCGGACGCGCTTCGACGACTCCCATACGGCGGGCCTGGCCACCCGCAGGCCACCGGCGGACGGGCAGGACTTCCTGCGCACGCTGATCGACCACTGCCTGGAGACGGGCTACCTGGGCGCACCGCCCGCCGACGCCACCGAGGTGCTCGCCCGGCTGAACATCACGGGCCCGGACGCCACCCCGGTGGCGCACCGGACCGGCCCGGCCGCCAGCGATGTGAACGGAGCCCGCCGATGACCGACGGCACGACGAACGGGCGGCCCTTCGGCGACGACATATCCCCGGCCCTCAGCTGCGATCCGCGCAAGCGCGTCCTCTTCGGCTCGGACACCTACTTCCTGGAGAGCGTGGAACAGCTCGCCACCCTCACCGCCGACGTCGACGGCTTCCTCCACCAGCACGCCGCGCTGCTGCTCAAGCCCGACGCCGTGGTCAGCAGGCAGCTGCCGACGACCATCGACTGGCTGGCCGGGGAGGGGTTCCGGATCGTGGCCGCGGAACGCACCCGGCTCACCCCCAACACCGTACGGGCGCTGTGGTACTTCCAGTGGAACCTGGCCACACCGGAGCGCCGCCGCCTGGCCGATCTGTTCACCGACACCTGCGACGCGGTGGTGCTCGTGGTGCGCCAGGACGCCGAAGGGGCCGGGGTTCCGCCGGGCGCACCCGCGTCGGTCGTCCTGACCGAGCGCAAGGGCCCGACCGACCCGCTGGCCCGGGTTCCCGGCCAGCTCCGGTACGCGACCGGCCGCTACAGCTATCTGCTCAACCTCGTCCACACCCCCGACGAACCCGCCGATGTGGCACGGGAGTTGGGCATCTACTTCGGCGCGGCGCTCCGACAGCGGGTCTACGCCTCCGCGCTGTCGGGCGAGGACCGGTCCGCCCGGGCGCATGAGCTCGGCGAGCGGCTGCACACCGAGGTGCCCGAGCGGGATCTCTCCTTCGAACCGGCCGCGGAACGGCTCAAGCGGGCCGTGGCGGAGGCCGGGGAAGCCCTGGCCCCCGGCGCCGTCCGGGACGAGCTGCGCGCCGCCCTGCTCACCGCTCGGGACCGGGAGGGCTACCAGCGGCTGATCGAAGCCGTCTGGCGGGCCGGGCTGCCCCTCGATTCCTGGGACACGGTGATCGTCGGCTCCCATGTCCTGCCGATGAAGCGCAAGGGGCTGGCCCCCGTGCTCGGTGGAGTCAGTGTGTCCGACTGGCACCACCACCTGGCCCGGTCGGCGGTCCGGTAACTCAGAGGGGTAAGCATGGACACGGTGGAATTCAGTCAGACGGTGCCGCGTGAGCTCGTCCATCGGCTGAGCCTGGCCGAGGTGTTTCTGACCGGTGTGCTCGCCAGGGACGAGGACACCCTCGACATCGGGGTGCAGATCCCCCGCTCACACGCCTTCTACCGGGACACGGCGGGCTGCCGCCGCGTCTACGACCCGATGGTCCTGGTGGAGGCCGTCCGGCAGTCGCTCCTCATGCTGGGCCACGACCTGTTCGAGAACCCGTTCGGCACCAAGTTCATCCTGCGGGACATCGCCCTGCGCGACGCGGACATCACCGCCTTCGCGGTGGGTGACGCCCCCACCGAGCTGGTGCTGCGCTGCCGCATCGTGCGCCGCTTCCGTGGCCGCGAGGGCCTGACCGGGGCACGGCTGTCCTACGGCGCGCTGATCGATGACCGCGTCGTTGCGACGCTGGAGGGCTCCATGTCCTGGCTGACGCCCGCCCAGTGGCGGGCGAGGCGCGAGGAGGTGCGTGCCACGCTCGGGCTGCCCGTCCAGCCCACGTTCACGGCCATTGAGCCGGGGCCGCGGATCGGGGAGGCGCTGGTCGACCGCAGGGACGCCGCGAACGTGGTCATCTCCCCGTTCCAGCTCCAACACCCGCCGGACGGCGCGGAGATGGGGACCGCTCGACTGCTCGTCGACACCAGCCACCCGGTGCTGTTCGACCACCCCGTGGACCATGTCCCCGGCATGCTGACCCTTGAGGCATTCCGCCAGCTGAGCCTCGCCACCGCGGTGGAAACCGGGGCACTGCCGTCGGCATCGGCCGTCCTCACGGGGCTGAGGGCGAGGTTCACCGGCTTCGGCGAGCTGGATCTGCCGATCATCTGCGAGAGCGTCCGTGCGCCGGGCGACGGGACGGGCGCCGTACTGCGCTGCGCCATGAAGCAGGCCGGACACACCATCGCCGACGGCGAACTGAGCCTCACCCCGGCCCCCACGGAAGCACGGCCGATATGACCGCCGCCCCCGGCACGCCCGACCGGCCCGTCTTCGGGGGCCGGTGGCAGCGTTGAGCGATGTCCTGACCGCCTCCCGGGTGCCCGCCCGGCTGGGCCGTTTCGTCCTGCGGATGTTCCGCCCGCAGATCTATGTCACCTACGGCGTGCTGTGGACCCTGACCCTGGAAGGTTCGGCCGAGGCACTGTCCGGGCCCGCTTCGCACTGGACGCCCTCCGGGGCGACCGTGGTGCGCGCGGTGAGCGTGGTGCTTGCCCTGCTGTTCGCCCGCATGGTCGATGAGCAGAAGGACCTGGAGTACGACCGGCGGCACAACCCGGACCGGCCGCTGGTGACGGGCGCCATCACGGTGGCGGAGCTGCGCGGCGCGATGGCGCTGATCACCGTACTCGTCGTGGTGCTCAACGCATTCGTCTCGGCCCCCTCCGTGCTGCTGATCCTGCTCGCCCTCGGCTACACGCTGTTCCTGGTGGCTCTGGAGCGCTGGTGGCCACGGATCGGCGCGGCCCTCATCGGCAATCTCCTGGTCAGCTACCCGGTGCAGCTGCTGCTCTCCGTCTACCTCTATGTCTCGCTGCTGACCAGCGACGCGATCGACGGCGACGGCCGGGCCGTCCCGCTGATGGCCATGTTCGCCTGCGCCTTCCTCCAGTTCGAGTTCGCGCGGAAGACCGAGTGGCGGCGGGACCCGGAGGCACGGCTGTACTCGGAGGTGTTCGGCCCGCGTGGCAGCGCGGCCGTGTGCCTCGCGCTCGCCGTGGGCGCGGTGGCACTCGCGCTCCTGCTCTTCGGGGCCCGGGGCCTGCTTCCGGCGCTGAGCATCGTCTTTCCCGCCCTCGGCGCCTGGCGCTTCCTCGTGCGCAGAAAGCCATCCGGGCTGATGCTCCCGGCGATGGCCTTTGTGCTCTTCTTCAACCTGCTGTGCTTCTACGGGGCCACAGCGATCGCGATCGGACGGTGAGAGGGATGCGGCCGGTGATCATCGACAAGGTGCGGATCTTCGACGGGACAGTGATGCTGGGCCCCGGGGCGGTGGAGTTCGCCGACGGGGTCATCACACGGGTCCTGACGGAGCCCGCCGCGGCCCCGGGTGGCCCGGCAGGGGCCGAGGTGATCGACGGAACGGGCCTGACGCTGCTGCCCGGGCTGATCGACGCGCATACCCATGTGTTCGGCGCCGAGAGCAATCTCGAACTGGCGCTGGCCTTCGGTGTGACCACCGAGCTGGACATGTTCATGGGCCCGCCGGAGCTCACCCAGGCCCTGTGCACGGCGGCCGGTGAGCGCGCCGGTCTCGCCGATATGCGCAGCTCGGGGCTGGTGGCCAGCGCGCCCGGGGGACACCCGGGCCACGCCATGCCGCTGCTGCCGACGGTGGCCGGGCCCGATGAGGCCGACGCGTTCGTGGCCGCGCGGCAGTCGGAGGGCGCGCACTTCATCAAGATCATCGTGGATGACGGCGCCAACCACGGGATGTCGCTGCCCGCTCTGGACGGGGCGACCGTGACGGCGCTCGCCGGCGCCGCCCGGCGCCGTGGCCTGCTCACCGTGGCCCATGTGTCCGCCGGATGGTCCGCACGGCTCGCCCTGGACAGCGGTGTGGACATGCTGACCCACCTTCCGCTGGAAGCCGCGCTGGACGACGCGTTCGTCAGCCGGGCCGCGGACGCGAAGCGTGTCGCCATCCCCACCCTGGCCATGCTGGAGGCGTCCGCCCCCGAGACCCCCTCCCGGCCCCGTACGGGACGGTCGCTGGCGGACGATCCGCGCATCGTCCGCTATCTGCCGGACCACGCCCGTACCGCGATCGCGGAAGGCCATGAGGGCCTGTGCGTGGAAAAGGTATCCCCCGAGCACCACTTCAGCCACGCCCTGGCGAGCGTGGCCCGGCTGCACCGGGCAGGGGTGCCCGTGCTGGCGGGGACCGACACCAACTACCGCCCGGACCGCGCCTGCCCGGTCGTCCACGGCGCCGGTCTCCACACCGAGCTGGCCCTCCTCGTGGAGGCGGGACTGACTCCGGCGGAGGCGCTCACGGCCGCGACCTCGGCGCCCGCCGCGCACTTCGGCCTCTCCGACCGCGGGGTGATCGCGCCGGGGCGGCGCGCGGACCTCGTCCTCGTCCGGGGCGACCCCACGCGGGACATCACCCGCACCCGGTCGATCGAGGCGATCTGGCGCGGTGGCGTCCGCTTCGACCGTGAGGCGTACCGCGAGCGCACCGCCTCATGAGCGGGGGCGACACCCTCATGGGCCAGCCACGACACGCTCATGAGCCGGAGCGTCCCGCTTCTGAACGGGACAGAAGACATGAGAGACCACCACACGAAGCGGAGGACCACGTGACCGACGGACACGAGCGCCTGGCGGGAGTCAACAGCACCGCGCTGTTCGTGGGCATCACCCGCGCGGCCGAGACCCGGCGCCCGGACCGGCTGTTCGAGGACACCCTGGCCACGCGTTTCGTCGACGCCGCGGGCGCCGAGCAGCAGGCGGTATGGACCGAGGGGCAGGGAAGGCTGTTCACCGAGGTCATGGGCGACTACTTCGCGCTGCGTACCCGGTACTTCGACGACTACTTCATACAGGCGTGCGCGGCGGGCTGCCGCCAGGCGGTCCTGCTCGCGGCGGGCCTGGACACCCGTGCGTTCCGTCTGCACTGGCCGGACGGGATACGCCTCTTCGAACTTGACCAGCCCGGGGTGCTCGACTTCAAGGAACGTGTCCTCCGGGGCGAGGAGCCGCGCTGTGAGCGCGAGGTGATCGCGGCCGACCTGCGCGAGGACTGGCCCTCGCTGCTGGCCAAGCGGGGCTTCCGGGCGGACGTGCCGACGGCCTGGCTGGCCGAGGGGATACTCGTCTATCTGACCGAGCGCGACGCCGACCATCTGCTCGACCGGATCACCGCGCTGTCCGCGCCGGGCAGTCACCTCGGGGTGGAACATGTCACCCGGTCGATGGTGAACACCGACGAGGCCCAGGAGGCGGCGTCGGCCTCACCCGAGGGCATCATGGGCATGCTGTCCTCCCTGTGGAAGAACGAGATGACGCAGCCCCCCGCCAACTGGCTCGCGGACCACGGCTGGAGCACCGCGGAAGAACTCCTGCCCGAGCTGGCCGAGCGCCACGCCCGCCCCGTACCCCCGGCCTTCGACCCGGCCCTCCCCGGCACGGGCCGGGTCCGCCTGCTGACGGCCGACCGCTGACCGGCCACCGCCGCAACGCGGTCACCTTGACTTCAACTTAGGTTGAACTTCTACTGTCGATCTCCTCGTCAATCGAGTGCGCACAACGACGGAGGGACCGACCGTGGAGTACTCCCACAGCGACGCCGAACTGCTCAAGCAGCCCATCGGGTACTGGAGCTGGGCGGCCTCCAAGGCCGTGGTCAGCCGCATCCAGGCCGCTCTCGCCGGGATCGGCGTCACCCAGCCACAGTGGTGGGTCATCGCGCAGGTGGCGCGCGCCGACACGGTCAGGACCCGTGGTGAGGTGTCCGGTCTGCTGCGCAACTATCTCGACGCCGGTCCGGAGGTCATGGAGGCGGAGATCGACCGGACCATCGTCCTGGGCTGGATCACCGAGGACGCCGAGGGACGCCTTCGCATCACGGAGGACGGCCGGGACTTGTTCGACAAGGCCGCGGCCCTCCAGGACGAGCTGTGGGCGGAACGGCACGCGGGCATCTCCGACGAGGAGTACCTGACGACCCTGAAGGTGCTGCAGCGCTTCATCCACAACACGGGCGGGCACGGCTGGCACCACTAGCGCGCTCCGCCGATCAGCGGTGGGGCCGGGAGTCTGGCTGGTGCCGGGTGGCGTGGATGGAACCGAGCAGCTTGAGCGACTGGGCGCTGGGGCTGCCTGGTTCGGCATGGTAGATGACGAGCTGCTGGCCGGGCGCTTCGCGCACGTCGAAAGCCTGGTAGGTGAGGGTGAGGGGACCGACGTCCGGGTGGAGGAGGTGTTTGGCGTCCTGGGTCTTGCCGCGCACGGTGTGGGTGTTCCAGAGGCGGGTGAAGTCCGCGCTGTGCTCAGTGAGGGTGCGGACGAGTTCGCGCAGCCGTGGGCGGTCCGGGTCGAATCCGACTGCCTCGCGCAGGTTGCCGACGGTGGCCTGTGCTGCCTGGTCCCAGTCCGGGTAGAAGTGTCGGCCGCCGGGGTCGAGGAAGACCATACGGGCCAGGTTGTCCGCCGGCTCGAACGGGGCGTAGAGGGCGTCGGCCAGGGCGTTGACGGCGAGGAGGTCCAGGGTCCGGTTCATGACGAACGCCGGAGTGTTCGGGTAGCCGTCCATCAGCTGGCGCAGTGGCGGGCTGACCCGCTCGGCGGCGTGACCGGCGGGCGGTTCGCTTGGCGTGGCCCCGGCCAGCCGGTACAAGTGCGCACGGGCGTCCGCGTCGAGACGCAGCGCGCGGCCGAGGGCGTCGACCACCTGGGATGAGGGACGGCGCTCGCGCCCTTGTTCCAGGCGGGCGTAGTAGTCGGAGTTCACCCCGGCCAGGACGGCGACCTCCTCGCGGCGCAGTCCGGCGACTCTGCGGGCCCCGTAGCTCGCCATGCCGACGTCCTCCGGCCGCAGACCGGCGCGGCATGTGCGCAGGAAGTCTCCCAGGTGGTTGTCGTCCATGCGGCCAGGCTAGGCGGCGGCCCGGTGCGCCGCCTGGGTGTGTCACACCCAGGCGGCCGTTGAGCCAGGACTTCGGGGCCGTGCCCGGATGTTCCGGGCGGCGAGAACCGCCGCCCGGAACATCCCCCGGCGCAAGCGGACCGTTGATCAGCGTGGCGGCGATCAGTATGTGGCGGCGAGGATGTTCAGCACCCGCGTTTCACCGGGCGCCAGCGGATTGTTCTTCGTCACCGGGTCCGTCACCGCCCCGGCGGCGATGGAGGGCAGCATGGCGCGGTCGGCGCCGAGCGTCCTCAGGGGGCGTTTGACCTCGACGGTGCCCGCGATCTCGCGTACCCCTTCGATGGCCGCCCGCGCCCAGTCCCCGTCCGCGGGCGGTGCGAGCCGCATGGCGCGCGCCACCTGTTCATAGGCGCCCCGTGCGGCGGGCGCGTTGAACTCCATCACCTCCTCGAGGACGGCGGCGAGGGCGACGCCGTGGGGCGTGCCGGTGTGCGCGGTCAGCGCGTGGCCGATGCCGTGGACGAGCCCGAGCCCGGAGAGGGTGAGCGCCTGGCCCGCGAGATGGGCTCCCAGCATCAGCTCGGCGCGGGCGTCGAGGTCCGAGCCGTTGTGGTACGCGGTGGGCAGGGCGCGGCTGACCATGGCCACGGCCTGGGTGGCATAGGCGGTGGAGATCGGGTTCGCGCCGCGCGAGGCGAGCGATTCGATGCCGTGGACGAGGGCGTCGATGCCGGTGGCGGCGGTGGCGGGCGCGGGCAGGCCCAGGGTGAGCTCCGGGTCGAGCAGCGCGGCGCGCGGCTTCACCGACGGGTGGCCGATGTACACCTTGCGGCAGGCGGCGGTGTCCTCGATGACCCCGAAGCCGTTGGTTTCTGCGCCGGTGCCGGAGGTGGTGGGGATCGCGATGAGCGGCAGCCCGTCGGCCGCTTCCCAGAGGCCGTCGGCGTCGGCGGCGGTGGCGCCGAGGTTGCCGACCAGCAGGGCGATGCCCTTCGCCGCGTCGAGTACGGAGCCACCGCCGAGGGCGACGACGGCGGCGGTGCCGAACGCACGGGCCCGTGCGGCACCCGCGTCGACGTTGGCGGTGGAGGGGTTGGGCGCCACTTCGTCGTAGACGGCGTGCTCCAGCCCGGCGGCCTCGAGGGCCTTGAGGACCGGTTCGAGGACACCCGCGGCACGCAGACCGCGGTCGGTGACGACGAAGGCGCGATGGTGGCCGGTCGCCGCTATCAGGGCGGGGAGCTGGCCGATGCGGCCGGGGCCGAACTCGATGCGGCAGGTGGGGTCGATGCTCAGCGGTGGGGGACCGCCGGGCCCGGAAGAGGTCATGGGTGCGACTCCTGACGTCGTGGGGCGGGGTGGCGTTCGCTCGTGGTCAGACCGCGAGGGTCGCGTCCAGCGGCACGGTGGCCTGGAGGGCCAGCCGGAACTCCTGCCCGGCCAGGGCCTCATAGAGGCGGACGGGGCTCATCTCACCCGCGAGGTCGCCGTGCTCGGTCCTGGAGCGGCGGAAGATCTGCTCGACCACCGCCGACAGCTCGGTGGGCACGCCCAGGTCGCGACCGAGGTCGATGGCGAGGCCGAGGTCCTTGCAGGCGAGGACCATGGCGAAGGAGTCGTCGTAGTCGCCCTCGGTGAGGATGCGAAGGAAGTCGTGCTCCAGGAAGTAGGACGCGGCGGAGCTCTTGAGCAGGGAATCACGCAGCAGGCCGAGGTCGACGCCCGCCTTGGCGCCCATCGCGAACACCTCCGAGGTGGCCACGAGCTTGCTGAACCACAACAGGTTGAGCAGCAGCTTGACCGTGTAACCGGCGCCGAGCGGGCCGACGTGCAGGATGCGCTGCGGGTCGCCCATCGCCTCCAGCGCGGGCAGCGCGGCCCGGAAGTCGTCCTCGGCTCCGCCGACGAAGATCTGCAGGGTGCCGGAGTCGGCGCCGTGCGACATTCCGCAGACGGGCGCGTCGAGCCGGCGCACCTTCCGGGCGTCCAGCACCTCGGCGGCGATCCGCCCGGCGACGGCCGGGGTCGAGGTGGACATGTCGATCCACAGGGCTCCCGGCGCCAGGGCCGCGGCGGCGCCACCGCGCAGCAGTACGTCTTCGACGACACGCGGCGTCGGCAGGCTGGTGACCAGGAGTTCCACACCGCCCGCGCACGCCGCGGGCGTGTCGGCCCATGCGGCGCCGAGCGCGAGATGCTCCGCGGCGGACTCGGGGCGGATGTCGTGCACGGTGACCTGGTGTCCCGCCTGGATCAGATGGCGGGCCATGTGGCGGCCCATGTTGCCCAGGCCGATGAAACCGATCCTCATCGTTGTCCTCGCTGTGGTGAGAAGAGAAGGTAAGGGGGGAGGGGCGTTATGCAGGTGGTCGTGAACCATGTCCGGTTCAGGCCAGGTTGACCCAGGTGGTCTTCAGCGCGGTGTACGCGTCCAGGGCGTGCAGGGACTTGTCACGGCCCGCACCGGTGGCCTTGAAGCCGCCGAACGGGGTGATGACATCACTGGCGTCGAAGGTGTTGATCCAGACCGTCCCGGCCCGCAGCCGCTTGGCGGCGCGGTGGGCGACGGCCACATCACGGGTCCAGACGGAGGCGACGAGCCCGTAGTCGGTCTCGTTGGCCAGCCGGATGCCCTCGTCGGCGTCGCCGTCGTAGGACACGATGGCCAGGACCGGTCCGAAGATCTCCCGCTGGGCGACGGCGGAGGTGTTCACCACCCCGTCGAGCGCGGTCGGTTCGACATAGCTGCCGCCCGAATCGGCGAGGGTGCGCCCGCCGCCGAACGCCACGGTCGCCCCGTCCGCCACACCGCGCTCGATATGGCCGAGGACCGAGGCCAGCTGCTTCTCGTCGACCAGCGGGCCCATCACGGTGGCCGGGTCCAGCGGGTCGCCCACCCGGAAGGTGTCATCGGTGATCCGGTGCACGGCCTCGAGCAGCCGGTCCTTGACGGAGGCGTGGACCACGACGCGGGAACCGGCGTTGCAGGTCTGCCCGGCGTTGTAGAAGATGCCCCATGCCACCGCCGACGCGGCGGCGTCGATGTCGGCGTCCGCCAGCACGAGCTGGGGCGACTTGCCACCCGCCTCGACGGCCACCTGCTTGCCGTTGGACTCGCCCGCGTACACCTGGAAGAGCCGGGCCACCTCCACCGAGCCCGTGAAGGCGATCTTGTCGACCTCGGGGTGGCGGCCCAGCGCCTGTCCGGCGACCTCGCCCCGTCCGGGGACGACGTTGAACACCCCGTCCGGCATCCCCGCCTCGGTGGCGAGGGCGGCCAGTCGCAGGGCGGCCAGGGACGTCTGCTCCGCGGGCTTGAGCACCACGCTGTTACCGGTGGCCAGGGCCGGGCCCAGCTTCCAACTGGCGATCAGCAGCGCGTAGTTCCACGGGATGACCGCCCCGACGACGCCCAGGGGCTCCCGGGTGATCAGCGCGAGCGCGTCCCCGGGGGTCGGCGCCACCTCGTCGTAGGTCTTGTCGATGGCCTCGGCGTACCAGGCGATGGTCTCGGCGGCCTGGTTCACGTCGATCCGCACGGACTCGGTGATGGGCTTGCCCATCTCCAGGGTGTCGAGGAGGGCCAGCTCCTCGGCGTTCTCCCGGATCAGATCGGCCCAGCGCAGCAGGACGCGCTTGCGCTCCCTGGGCGGGAGGTCACGCCAGCGCCCGTCCTCGAAGGCGGCGCGCGCGCCGCGTACGGCACGGTCCACGTCCTCGGCACCCGCCGCCCGCACCTTGGCGAGCAGCGCGCCGTCGCGCGGCGAGTGGCTGGTGAAGGTGTCGCCGGAGAGCGTGTCGGTGAAGCGGCCGTCGATGAACGGCCGGGTCTCGAAGGCCAGTCGGTCGGCCGCGGCCAGCCACTGGTCATGGCTACGGGAGAGCAGGGCGTCGATGCCGTGCGTCATGTGATCCTCCACCGGTCGATCGCGTCTTCGTCCAGTTCGATGCCGAGGCCCGGCGTCGCGGGCACCTCGAGGTCGCCGTCGCCGCCCACCCGCACCGGGTCGGCGAGCATGAAGTCTCGGCGCTCCGGGGTCCACCCGGGCGGGTCGTAGGGGAACTCGAAGTACGGGCCGCCGCCGACTCCCGCAGCCACGTGCAGATTGGCCAGCACACCGATGCCGTTGGTCCAGCTGTGCGGGGTGAAGTGGCGGTGCTTGAGCTGTGCCACTTCCGCCAGGGTGCGGGCGCGGTGCATGCCGATCGCGAGCACCACGTCCATCTGGTAGATGTCGAGGGCGTCCTCCTCGAGGTAGCGCAGCAGCTCGGTGGGGGAGTGGTGCATCTCGCCCGCGGCGATCCGCACCCCGGGGTTCTCCGCCCGCAGGCGCTTGAAGCCCGCCATGTCGCAGTAGGGCAGCGGCTCCTCGATCCAGAACACATCGAGCTCGGCCAGCCGCCCGATGGTCTTGCGGGTCCGGGCGAGGTCGGTGGCGCCCGCGGTGTCGCCCGCCATGCGCCACGACTGGTTCAGGTCCACCATGAGCTCGAAGTCCGGGCCCAGCTCCTCGCGCACCGCGCGGACCGCGGCGATCCCCTCGTCCACCCGGTCGCGGTCGATGCGGATCTTCATCGCGCGGAAGCCCGCTTCGCGGACCTTCAGCGCGGTGGCCACGCGCTCCTCGGGCGATTTGAGCTCACCGCAGGAGGCGTAGGCGGGCAGCTTCTTGGCCGCGTTGCCGAACAGCTCCGCCACCGGGCGGCCGTGCACCTTGCCGATGATGTCCCACAGCGCCGCCTCCAGCGGCCAGTAGTGGGCGCCGTGGAAGTTGGCGGTCTCGATGGCCTTGACATGCCGGGTGATGTCGAGCGGATCCTCGCCGACGAACAGGTGCTTGTAGGTGTCGAAGCCGTCCATGAGGTCACCGGAGCCGAGCCCGGTGATCCCCTCGTCGGTGTGGACGCGGACGATCGTGGCGTCGAAGTGGCGCCGCGGCTCGGGGTCCCAGGCGGCCCGGAACGGCGGGTCCAGCTCCAGCCGCAGCCGGTCCAGGGTGATGTCCGTGATCTTCATCGGACCAGCGCCCCGGAGGTGGGGGTGTAGAACGGGTTGGCCGGGCCCTCCTCGACGGCCGCGAGGACATCGGCCACGGTCGGGGTGGCGTTCACCGCGGCCCGCACCGCGTCGTGCGCGGCCGAGCGCTGGTTGCGGAAGGACACATCCAGGTCGTCGACCGCCGGGTTCACCCAGATCGCGGCGATGATCAGCAGGTCATCGGCCTCCTCGGCGGGCAGCAGACCGTCCCGGACCGCGTCCGTGACGCCCTGCGCCAGACCGGCCTGGGCGGAGCCCCAGGTGGCGCGCTGGTGCAGCTCACCATCCGCGGCGGCCTTCGTCACGAACAGCGTCAGCGGCTTCACCGGGACCGAGGGCCGCACGATCGTCAGGAACGGGACGTGTCCGGCGCTGGGCGTGGCCAGCGCCGTGGCCCAGGCCGTCTCGACGGGTCCGCCCTTGCGTCCGATCACGACGTTCGTGTGCGCGGCGTTGGCACCCTCCCCGGCGAAGGATTCGCCGATCAGGGCGGTCGGGGCAAAAGGCGATGGCATGGGATCTCCAGGATCTCCGGGAGCGGGGAATCGGCGGACCGACGGGATGAACCTCGCATTCGCCGCAGTTCATCCGGTCCGATGCGGCGAATCTAGAACCGCCGCCACCCCCTCGCAAGCCACCCGCTGGAATCGAAATGCCGGTTGCTCTCCCGACAACCCGGCGGCTGACCTGGGGGTTCCCGGGGCGCGCGCTTAGGATGGCGCGCGTGACGAACCTCCCCCCTCGCGGCCCCGACGGCCCCGAGGACCCCGCCGATCCGCATGGCGCGGGCCCCCGAGCCGACCCCTCCGATGCCGGAGACCCCGCCGCCCCGCGCGGCCACGGGCTGCGCCGTGACATCGACCTGCTGGAGGCGCTCGCCTCCGACGAGGCCCAGAACGCCGGCGGACTCGGCGTGGTACGCCTGGCGCAGCTGGTGGGCCGGGAGAAGACCCAGGTCTCGCGGGCCCTCAAGGCCCTGGCCACCGCGGGGATCGTGGAGCGGGACCCCGACACCCTGGAGTACCGCCTGGGCTGGCGGCTCTTCTCACTGGTCGCGCGGACCTCGCAGAACCGGCTGGTGCGCATGGCCGAGCCGGTGATGCACGCGCTGTCGGCGAACGTGGAGGAGACCAGCCATCTGTGTGTCCTGAGCGACCGTGAGGTGCTCACCCTGCTCTCGGTCTCCGGACACTCCTTCCGCGTCCACGGCTGGGAGGGCCGCGGAGTGCCCGCGTGGCAGACCTCGGCCGGACGTGTGCTGCTGGCCGATGCCACGCCCGACGAGCTGTACGTCCGCTTCGGCACCACCGCCACCCCGCCGATCCCCGAGCTGTGGGCGCTGATCCAGGAGGCGTCCCGCCGGGGGTACGCGAGGGTCAGCGAGGAGTTCGAGTCCGGTCTGGTCGGGGTCTCGGCGCCGGTGCGCGACTTCCGGGGACGGGTCGTGGCGGCGATCAACATCTCGGCGCCCAAGTCCCGGCTCGGCGACCGCCTGGACCAGGCGGGCCGCACCACCGCCAAGGCGGCGGCACGGGTCTCGGCGCTGCTGGGCTGGGAGCCGCGGCACACCCCGGTGCCCCGGGCACGGCTCACCTGAAGGGGGAGTGGCCGGGTGGTCCCGCCCGCCCCCTCCCCGTCGTATGCGGTGAGTTGCCCTGACAGCAACCACCATTGCGATCCGAGGAGCGGCCTTGTCGGCCGTATGACGCGCTCGTAAATTCACCGCGAACCGGACCAGCCCTCGTTCGGAACGGAGAAAAGAGCAGCTCATGAACCACCCCGGCATAGAAACCCTCGTCAAGGCACCGTTCGCCGAAGGCGATGTGTTCATCGCCGGCCGCTGGTGTGCGGCCGAGGACGGACGGACGTTTCCCGTGCACGACCCGGCCACCGCGGAGCCGATCCGCGAGGTGTCCGCGGCGGGCCCGGGCGACGCCCTGGCGGCGGTCGACGCGGCCCAGGAGGCCGCCGCCGGATGGCGGGCGGCGCCACCGCGACGTCGCTCGGAGGTGCTGCACACCGCCTTCGCGCTGATGCGTGAACACGCCGACACCCTCGCCCGACTGATCGTCCTGGAGAACGGCAAGGCGTACCGGGACGCGGTGGCCGAGGTCGGTTACGCGGCCGAGTTCTTCCGCTGGTTCGCCGAGGAGGCGGTGCGGATCGGCTCCTCGTTCGGCGACGCGCCGGGTGGCGGCTTCCGCCACGTCGTACGCAGGCACCCGGTGGGCGTCACCGCCTTCGTCACCCCCTGGAACTTCCCCGCGGCGATGGCCACCCGGAAGATCGCCCCGGCGCTCGCCGCGGGCTGCCCGGTGCTCCTCAAACCGGCCCCGGACACCCCGCTCACCGCCCTCGCGATCGCCGCCCTGCTGAGCGAGGCGGGCCTGCCCGACGGACTGCTGAACGTGCTGCCCACCGACCGCGCACCCGAGGTGGTCTCCGTCTGGCTGCGTGACGAGCGGGTCCGCAAGTTCTCCTTCACCGGCTCCACCGCCACCGGCCGGAAACTCCTGGAGCAGGCGGCGGCGAACGTCGTCAACGTGACGATGGAACTGGGGGGCAACGCGTCCTTCATCGTCTGCGAGGACGCCGACGTCGACGCCGCGGTGCGCGGAGCGATGGACGCCAAGATGCGCGGCGGTGGCGAGGTCTGCATCGCCGCCAACCGGTTCTACGTCCATCATTCGGTGGCCGCCGAGTTCACGAGGAAGTTCGCGGCGGCCATGACCGCGGTGCGCGCGGGAGCGGGTCTGGAGGAGGGCGTCACCCTCGGCCCGATGATCCACCGGACCGCCGTGGAGTCCATCCGCTCCCTGGTCGACGACGCGGTCGGGCGCGGTGCGAGGGTCGCCGCGCGGAGCAGCGTGCCCGACGGCCCCGGCTGCTACCACCCGGCGACCGTCCTGGTGGACGTCCCCGAGGACGCCCGGATCATGAACGAGGAGGTCTTCGGGCCGGTCGCGCCCCTGGCCACCTTCGCCGACGAGGACGAGCTGGTGGCCCGCGCCAACGCCACGGTGCACGGTCTCGCCTCGTACATCTACTCGCGCGACGTGGCCCGGGCGCTGCGCATCGCCGAACGCCTGGAGAGCGGCATGGTCGGCCTCAACCGTGGCCTGCTCTCCGACCCGGCGGCCCCGTTCGGCGGCGTCAAGCAGTCGGGTCTGGGCCGGGAGGGCGGCCGCGAAGGCATCGAGGCGTTCCTGGAAACGCAGTACATCGCCCTCGACTGGCGGGCCGGCTGATGCCCGCTCCCCGCCACCGACCGCTTCCCCGGCTTCCCCTCTCCCCGCCACCAGTAAGGACCCGCGCATGGCAACGACGCCTGTGACCGAGCACAACGAGCCCAGCACACCGCAGGGCGGACCCGCCACCGAACGCGAACGGAAGCGGCTGCACACCAAGCTGAAGCTGGCCACCCAGATCGGCCAGGGAATCGACGGCTACATCATCGGCGGCATCGGCCTGGCGATGGGGGCGATCACCGACGACCTCCATCTGACCTCCGTGGAACAGGGTCTCGTCGGTGCCGCGCCGCTGATCGGCATCTTCGTCGGAGGGCCGCTCTTCGGCAGGCTGGCCGACCGGTTCGGACGACGCCCGGTGTTCCTCATCGACATGCTGATCTTCCTGGTCGGCTCGGTGCTCCAGTTCTTCGTCGTGGACGGCCCACAGCTCTTCCTCATCCGGCTGGTGATGGGCGTGGCCATCGGCGGCGAGTACGCGATCGGCGCGCCGCTGCTGTCGGAGTACGCGGGCCGGCGTGGCCGCGGGCGGCTGCTGGCGAGCCTGGAGATCAGCTGGTACCTGGGGTACGCGCTGGCCACGGTCGTGGGGGCGCTGTTCACCTCCGTCGACGGCGGCTGGCGCTGGTCCCTGGCGAGCAGTGCGGTGATCGCGCTGGTGTGCGTGGCGCTGCGCGGTGGCATCCCGGAGTCCGCGCGCTGGCTGCTGAGCCAGGGGCGCCGGGACGAGGCGGAGGCGCTGATCGAGAAGTACGGCATCGAGGTGGACGTCACCGCGGAACTCGACGAGCGCGAGGAGGTGCGGCGGGACGGGTTCCGTGCGCTCTTCAGCCGGCAGCACATCCGCTCCACGGTGTTCGCCAGCGTCTTCTGGGCCGCGCTCGTGCTGCCGTACTTCGCCATCGGCACCTTCTGGACGGATGTCTTCGAGGCGCTGCACATGGGGGACAACGCGGTGGCGGCGCTGCTCGTCTACTCCTTCACCGCCGTGGCCGGAGTCACCGCGGGGTGCCTGGTCGTGGAGCGGATCGGCCGCCGCAAGCTGCTGATCCCGCCGTTCTGGATCACGGCCGCGTGTCTGGCCCTGGTGGCGGTGTGGCCGTCCTCCACCCCCGTCATCGTCGTCGGCTTCCTGTTCTTCATCTTCCTCAACGCCGCCTCCTCCGCGCTGACCGCGGTCTATCCGCTGGAGGTGTTCCCCACCTCCCTGCGCACCACGGGCGTCGGGTTCGCCACGGCCATGAGCCGGGTGGGCGCCGCGATCGGTACGTTCCTGCTGCCGATGGGACTTGAGAACTTCGGAGCGGAGTTCGTGCTCCTGGTCGGCGCCGGGGTGCTGGTGGTCGGCGCCGTCGTGTCACAGTTGCTGGCGCCGGAGACCACCGATCTGGACCTGGCCCGCGCGGCGCGCACGGCCCGCGAGGGGGCGTAGCGGCAGACGCCGGGCCCGCCCGGTGTGCGGATCGCGCACACCGGGCGGGCGTTCTCATGGCATTCCCGTGCTCATGCGGGCTCTTCAGAACGTGGGCGCCCCCGCGCGCACCCCGGCGGCAGATATATGCAATGTTTGTAGCTTGGAACGGATTCTTCCGCACTGATTCGTGCCACACTGGACGTAGGCCCTCGCCGCTCCCCCGTCGGTGAGGGCCGTTTGCTGTCCGCCCCGTCGGCCGACGTCCCTCAGCGCGTCCGGTCGCCGAGGGTGCTGCGGAAGCGGGCGCGGTAGACCGTCGGCGAGACCCCGAGGGTGTGCTGAAAGACCCGCCGCAGCGACTCCGAGGAGCCGAACCCCGCCTGCCGCGCCACCTCCTCGACCGTACCGGTGCCATCGGCGAGCAGGGTCTGGGCGGCCTCCACGCGGACGGATTCGACATAACGGCCGGGGGCCATGCCCACCTCGGTACGGAACAGCCGCTCCAGATGACGGGCGCTCACCCCGCCCGAGTCGGCCAGCGTGGCGAGCGTGTGGCACTCCGCGGGGTCCGCGGTGACGCGGTCCATCACCCGGCGCACCGCCGGATGCCGTGGTTCACGCGGGGCCAGCCGTGCGCTGAACTGGGCCTGCCCGCCCGGGCGGGCCATGAAGACCACCAGCTGCCGGGCCACATCGCGTGCCACCTCGGCTCCCCAGTCCTCCTCGACCAGAGACAGCGAAAGATCGATCCCCGCGGTGATACCGGCCGACGTGGCCACATGGCCGTCCCGGACGAAGACCGGATGGCCGTCCACCCGCACCCGCGGGTAGGCCGCGGCCAGCTGTGCGGCCAGCTCCCAGTGGGTGGCGGCACGGCGGCCGTCCAGGACACCGGCCTCGGCCAGTACGAAGGCCCCCGCGCACACGGACGCCACGCGCTTCGCCCGCGCTGACAGGTCGGTCACCAGCGCGATCAGATCGTTGTCCGCCACTGCCGAGCGCCAGTTCCTTCTGCCGGGGACCAGGACGGTGCCCAGGCGCCGTGGCAGCGTGCCGGGCGCGCCATCGGCGCCGATCACCAGCCCGGACGAGGTGGCGACGGTGTCACCGGTGAGGGAGACCACCCGTACGTCGTAGTCGGCACCGTAGTGGTTGGCCGTGGTGAAGACCTCCACCGGGCCGGTGACATCCAGCAGTTGGACCCCGTCGAACGCGACGATCACGACGGTGCGCCCGCCACCGGAAGGCCGTGCCACCCGTGCTGCCCGAGCTGCCCGCCGGGCTATTCCGTCCACGGGGAATCCAGGATCGTCTGGACGAAGTCCCCCCGCTCGAAGCCCGGTACGAAGTGCTCCAGAACGTCCGCCTTGACGTTGCCGAACGTCGTCTCCGGCTTGGAACGGATGCCGTCGGTGAACGCCCGCAGAATCCTGTTCTTGAAGTCGGGGCGCGGATGCAGCGCCACGACCGCCTCCCGGTCCTCGGCGGGGAGATCCGCATAGCCGATGCCGAGCACGTCGTACTCGACACCGGCCGTCACCAGCGCCACTTCCGGCTCCATGAACTCGGGGATCCCGGGCGTGGTGTGCAGGGCGATCGCCGTCCACACCCGGCGGACGCTGTCCTCCGGGACGCCATGGCTCCGCAGAAACCGCCTCGCCTCGTTCGCGCTGTCCACCTCGAAACGGCGGCCGCTGGTATGGAACGCCTCGTTCAGGCCCACGTCGTGGAACATCGCTCCCAGATACAGCAGCTCCGGATCGAAGCTCAGATCGCGCCCGAGCCCCTGCAGACTGCCGAAGAAGTACACCCGGCGTGAGTGGTGATAGATGAGCTCGCTCGTCGTGTCACGGATGAGTTCCGTGGCCTCGCGCGCCAGCGTCGTCGTCGGCACCTTCACACCCGCCGCGATAGCGAGGTCAGTCGTCATGTGTCCGCCCTCCGTGTCCGTAGCGGTACGCCCCTGTGGGGCCGCTGCTCACAGCGTCGCGCGGTGGCCGGACCGCCACCATGACGATGGCGCCCCGTATCCCACAGATCGCGACAGGAAGCGCCCAAGCCGACCGGGTCAGCGGCGAGGCGGTCCCTCCGCGGTGGCACGGGCCGCCAGGCGGACCACGATCCCCTTCGACGTTGGTTGGTTGCTGATCTCGGCCACGCTGTCGAGCGGCACCAGGACATTGGTTTCGGGGTAGTACGCGGCGGCACAGCCACGGGCGGTGGGATACGGCACCACCTCGAACTCCTCCGCACGGCGCTCCACACCATCGGTCCACACGCCCACGAGATCCACGAACTGGCCCTTGAGCAGCCCGAGGTGAGCCATGTCCGACGGATTGACCAGTACCACCCTGCGGCGGCCGTGAATGCCCCGATAGCGGTCGTTGTCCGTGTAGGGGATGGTGTTCCACTGGTCGTGTGAGCGCAGGGTCTGCAGCAGCAGGTGTCCCTCCGGGGCATCCGACATGTGCCAGGCGTTACAGGTGAACAGCGCCTTGCCGGTGGGAGTGGCGAACATCCCCTCGTTGACCGGGTTCGGCAGCCGGATGCCACCGGGGCGCGCCACCCGCCGGTTGAAGTCGTGGAATCCCGGGACGATGCGGGAGACGTGGTGGCGGATCGCTCCGTAGTCGGCCTCGAACCGGGCCCAGGGGATACCGGCCTTGCCGCCGAGGGTGTGGCGGGCCAGTCGGCACAGGATGGCGACCTCGCTGAGCAGCAGCTTGGAGGCCGGTTTGAGGCGGCCGTAGGAGGTGTGCACCTCGCTCATCGAGTTCTCCACGGTGACGAACTGCTCGCCACTGGGCTGGACGTCCCGTTCGGTGCGGCCCAGGGTCGGCAGGATGAGCGCGGTCCGGCCGCAGACCGTGTGGGACCTGTTGAGCTTGGTCGAGATATGGGCCGTGAGGCGGCACCGGCGCATGGCCTCCTCGGTGACCGCGGTGTCCGGCGCGGCCCGGACGAAGTTGCCCGCGAGGGAGAGGAAGACCTTGACGCGGCCCTCGCGCATGGCCCTGATCGAGTTCACCGAGTCCAGCCCGTGGGCGCGGGGCGGATCGAAGCCGAACTCGCGCTGGAGCGCGTCCAGGAAGGAGTCCGGCATCTGCTCCCAGATGCCCATCGTGCGGTCGCCCTGCACATTGCTGTGGCCGCGCACCGGGCAGGCTCCGGCTCCGGCCCTGCCGAGGTTTCCGCGCAGCATCAGGAAGTTCACGATCTCCCTGATGGTGGGGACGCCGTGCCGCTGCTGTGTCACCCCCATCGCCCAGCAGACGATGACCCGCTCGCTGCCCAGGACCTCGTCCCGCACCTGCTCGATCTCCCGGCGGGTCAGTCCGGTGGCGGCCAGGATGTCGTCCCAGGCGATGGCGCGGACGTGCCGGGAGAACTCCTCGAAGCCGCTGGTGCTCGAGCGGATGAAATCGTGGTCCAGTACGGTGCCGGGCCGGGCTTCCTCCGCCTCCAGCAGCAGCCGGTTCAGCCCCTGGAACAGTGCGAGGTCGCCGCCGCTGCGGATGTGGAGGAAACGGTCGGCGATACGGGTACCGGCCCCGATCACCCCGCGGACCCGCTGCGGGTTCTTGAACCGGAGCAGTCCGGCCTCCGGCAGTGTGTTCACCGCGATGATGCGGCCGCCGTTGAGCTTCGCCTGCTCCAGCGCGGAGAGCTGGCGCGGATGGTTGGTGCCGGGATTCTGGCCCACCAGGAAGATCAGGTCGGCCTGGTGGATGTCGTCCAGGCTCACCGTGCCCTTGCCCGTGCCCAAGGTCTCGTGCAGCGCGAAGCCACTGGACTCATGGCACATATTGCTGCAGTCGGGCAGGTTGTTGGTGCCGAAGGCCCTGGCGAAGAGCTGCAGCACGAAGGCGGCCTCGTTGCTGGCCCGGCCCGAGGTGTAGAACACCGCCTCGTCGGGGGAGTCCAGCGACGTCAGCTCCTCCGACAGCAACCCCAGGGCGTCATGCCAGCTGATCGGCTCGTAGTGGTCGGAGTCCGGGCGTTTGACCATCGGCGCGGTGAGCCTGCCCTGCTGGTTCAGCCACAGGTCGGAGCGGCGGTCGAGCGCGGAGACCGAGTGCGCGCGGAAGAAGCCGGCGGTGATGCGCCGGGCCGTCGCCTCGTCGTTGATGTGCTTGGCGCCGTTCTCGCAGTATTCATTGCGGTGCCGATGGCCGGGGGCGGGGTCGGCCCAGGCGCAGCCGGGACAGTCGATGCCGGCCACCTGGTTCATGGTCAGCAGCGTCGTCGCGGTGCGCCGGACCGTCGTCTCCTCCAGGGAGTACTCCAGCGCATGGGTCACCGCGGGCACGCCCGCGGCCCACTTCTTGGGCGGGGTGGCGGAGAGCCGTTCATCCGGTTCATGTCTCGGCGCCTTCTTCATCAGGTGTCTCGCTCTCTCGTGACGAGGGTCGCCCCGGGTTTTCGGGGAGGGTCAGCCCACGGGCCAGCGAGGAACCCGGCATCTGGGCGGTTCCGGTTCCGTCGGCTGTACGTGTCCGTTGTGGATGGACCCCCGCCACGCCCCGCTCTCCTCGCCCAGCCCCTCGATGAACTCCTTGAAGCGCCCGAGCTCGCTCCGGACCACCCGGCGGGTGACTCCGGACGAGACGCCCGTGAAGAGCGCCGCGACACCGCGCCCAGGGATGTCCAGGCGTACGGTCATCCGGGCCCGGTCCGGTGTCATGGGGTGGAACGACACCTCACCCCGGTGGGCGGGGCGCCGCGCGAGGCTCTGCCACACGAGGGAGGAGTCCGGCTGCTGGTGCACGATTTCCGCCTGGAACGTGCGGCGCACCGGGCCGAACGCGATGACCCACTCGGTGACCGCGGGCCTGATCTGCTCGACCCTCTTCACCGTGGACATGAACCGGGGAAAGCTCTTGAACTGGGTCCATTGGTTGTAGGCGGTGCGCAGCGGAACCGCGACCTCGATGGTCTCTTCGATGGTGTTCATGGGTCACCTGTCTGTGCTCACACGTGTGCCCTCAGTGTCACCACCGGACCGGCGCGCCGCATATGGATCTTCACCATCAGTGAATAAGAATCTGCAGTCAATTTATTCTTTGACTGTACAAATTCATGCTTCCTCGTCGGGTTCTTCATCCGGGATGGTGTGGACGGCGGCCTCCTCGGCGCCGGCGGCGCCCGCGTCGATGCCTTCGTCCCTGGCGATGACCTCCTTGGTGGTGTCGGAGTGCGCTCCCTCGTCGGGGGCGACGAGCCGGCCCGTGCGGTCCGTTCCCGCCTCGGGGTCGATCGGCTCGCCCTCGCCCTCCTCCACGTCCCCCACCCCGTCGCCCGCCGGGGGTTCGACATCGGGGGTCTCCTCGGCCAGTCGCTCATCGAGCGTTTCGCGCTCGCGCTGTTCGGCCGCCGTCGTGCCGTGCTTGGTGACGCCCAGTGGCTTCTCCGGCGGCGAGTAGCCCTCGTCGAGCATCTTGTCGTAGTCGCGCTCGTCCAGGGAGTCCTCGGCGTCCAGGGGGGCCGCGTCCTCCTGCTCCTCGTTGGTGCCGGTCGGCTGATAGACGTCGTCCGCCCGGTCGTCGCTCATCATCGCTGCCTCCCTCACATGGTGATCTGTTCGGTCGTGGCCGGGTTTCCTGTCCTGCCCATTCCTCACACCGTGGGCGGTCCCGCTTGACCGCTCGTTGTCAGCCCTCCTGGCCGGCGTGGATCAGCCTTCCGGGGCCATTTTGTCACCTTTTGGCCGAGCGGACCCGGCCACCGCCGAGCCGGGTGATCAAGCAGCGCACCACCGGGTGCTACGCCTCGTCCTGCCCGGTCCTGACCAGGTGTACGGCCGTGCTCGCCCAGTCACCGGACGCGAGGTCCGGGCGGAATCCGTACTGAGCGAGCACGGTGGCGTGGTGCACCTCACCGGTGCGGGTGTCGCGGTAGCGGGCGCCGGGGGTGAGCCCGCGCAGCCGTACCGGCGGGCGCGGAACCCCGTGGCGCGGGCCGCGCTGCCAGGCCAGCACCAGCGCCTCGGTGCCGTCCTCGGCGGCGTACTGCACCACGGTCGGCCCCTCGCCGTGCGGCCCTGACAGCCGGTACAGGGCGCCGTGCTGGACGAGGTGACGCACCCGCTTGTACTCCGCCACCAGCTCGGCGCCCTCAGCGAGTTCCGCCTCGGACCAGCGGGCGAGATCCCCGCCGATGCCCAGCAGCCCGCACATCGCCACATGGAAGCGGAACCTCAACGGCACGCTGCGGGAGGTGAGCTGGTTGGGCACATCGGTCACCCACGCGGACATCGTGCGCGCCGGGTGGAGCTGACCGAAGCCGTGCTGGATGACCAGACGGTCCACGGCGTCGGTGTTGTCCGACACCCACGCCTGGTCCGTGCGGGTGAGGACGCCCAGATCCACACGTCCGCCACCGCCGCTGCACGCCTCGATGCGCAGCCCGGTGTGGTCGGCCCGCAGTCGGTCGAGAACGCCGTACAGATTGGCCACATAGCGCGTCCACAGCCGATCGTGACCGTCCGGAGTGCCGGGCCACCCGGCCTCGCTGAAGGCCCGGTTCATGTCCCACTTGAGGAAGTCGATGCCGTGGTCAGCGACCAGCCGGGTCAGCCAGCCGTACGCCCAGTCCGCCACGTCGTCGCGGGCGAAGTTCAGGACGAGTTGGTTGCGCAGCTCGCTGCGGGCCCGGCCGGGGGTGTGCAGGACCCAGTCCGGGTGCGCGCGGTAGAGGTCGCTGTCGGGATTGACCATCTCCGGCTCCACCCAGATGCCGAAGCGCATGCCCAGGCGGTGCACCGTGTCGGCCAGCGGGCCGAGGCCCCGTGGGAAGCGCTCCCGGGCAGGGGCCCAGTCGCCGAGGCCCGCGCGGTCGCTGCGCCGGGCCCCGAACCAGCCGTCGTCGACCACATACAGCTCCACGCCCAGGGCGGCGGCCCGCTCGGCCAGCGCCTTCTGGTTCGCCTCGTCCACATCGAAGCCGGTGGCCTCCCAGGAGTTGTAGAGCACGGGCGCCACCTCGCCCCCGTGCGGGAGGACATGGCGCAGTGTGTACGCGTGCCAGGCCCGGCTCGCCGCGCCGAACCCGCCGTCCGTGAACAGCCCGGCGAACACCGGGGTGGCGAATTCCTCGCCCGGCGCGAGCGGCACGCATACGCCCTCGTGGCCGACGCCACCGGTGAATCCGGCGCGTCCGTCCGGTGTGCGCTGCGCGGTGATGCGCCAGCTCCCGCTCCAGGCGAGGGCCGCGCCGAACACCCGGCCGTGCTCCTCGCCCGCGTCTCCCTCGTCCACCATCACCCAGGGACCGGCGTGGTGGCTGGTGATGCCACGGCGGCTGGTCAGCACGGTCTCCCCGTGCGGCAGGCGCTCGCGGCGCAGCTGGCTCTCCGCGGACCACTGCCCGGTGACGTGGCTGAGCCGGTAGTCGGCCAGCGGCGGCAGGGACCAGGCCGCCGAGTCGGCGCGCACCAGGCTGACCTGCTGCCCACCGTCATTGCGCAGCACCGTCCAGCGCTCGATGACATCCGTGTCGTCCCGCACCCGGTAGTGGAGTGCGATGTGCAGCGGATAGTGGCGGTCGCGGAATTCCAGCCGGAGTTCGCCGACGCCGTCGGAGGGTGTGCGGACCCGGTGCCCGGTCGGCTGCCACTCGAAGCCGCGCGA
The DNA here is from genome assembly GCF_000968685.2 of Streptomyces antioxidans. Lineage (GTDB taxonomy): Bacteria > Actinomycetota > Actinomycetes > Streptomycetales > Streptomycetaceae > Streptomyces > Streptomyces antioxidans. The sequence continues at coordinate 208,601 of NZ_LAKD02000027.1, read as the reverse complement.
GCCGTCCGCGTACCGGACCTGGAGGGACGGCACCCCGTAGCGGGTGCCGCCGTCGACCGGCAGCTCCTCACCCACCGCGGGCCGTCCCTCGAAGCTGCTCGCCGCCTCCCCGGCGGGCACGACCAGCTGCTCCGCCTCCCGCAGGGTCAGCCGCGGCCCCCAGGCGAGGTGGCGGGGCGCGCCCGTCTCGTCGATGTGCACGGCGTACGAGGTACGGGGCGTGGTCAGCAGCCAGAGCCCGGTGTCCGGGGCACGGGAGATCGTCGGCATCGGGCCTCGCGTTCGAAGGACGGCGGGGGAGCGGCGGAGGAGGAGAGAGGAGGGGCGTTCAACAAGCCAACGAGACCTTCGATCACATGTCAACACCCTGCCATGAGCCGGACTTTGGAAGCGGGGTCGGGGCTCACAGCCAATTCTCAGGAGATTCTTGCTTCTTTCATTGACAGCGGAAAATAACGAGCCTAGGTTCCCGGCCATGTCCTCGCCCACCGCTGTCGAGCCGTTCCCGGCGCATACGTCGGCCGCCTCGCAGATCTTCACCACGGTCCTGTCGCAGGGCCCCCTCACCCGCCTGGAAGTGGCGCGGCGGGCGGGGCTGTCGGCCGCGGCCGTCACCAGGGCGGTCCGTCCCCTGATCGAGGACGGCTACCTGGCGGAGGACGCGGACGAGGGCGCGCGCCCGGCACTCGGGCGGCCCGCGAGCCTGGTGCGGGTGAACGGCGGCCGGGCGCTGTTCATCGGGGTCAAGGCGACCGGGGACACGATCATCGGTGTGCTCACGGATCTGCGCTGCCGGATCCTCGTCGCCCGGCACATCCCCCTCCCCGCCCGCGACCCCAAGTCGGTGCTGGGGACGGCCGCGGAACTCGTCCGGGAGCTGCTGATCGAGGCGGACGGCCTCGGCGTGCGCGTCGCGGGGCTGGGCATGGCCGTCTCCGGCGATGTGGACCGCGCCGAGGGCGTCGTGCGCTACTCGCCCTTCCTGGAGTGGCGCGATGTGCCGCTCGCCGAACTAGCCGCCATGACCACGGGCCTGCCGGTGACCGTCGACAACGACGTGCGCGCGCTGACCGTGGCCGAGCAGTGGTTCGGGGCGGGCGTGGGGCTGTCCGGCTTCGCCGTCGTGACGGTCGGCGCGGGCATCGGCTGCGGTCTCGTGGTCCACGGCAGGGTGGTGGCCGGGGCCCACGGCGTGGCGGGCGAGATCGGACACGTCACCGTCGACCCGGCGGGCCCCCGCTGCCACTGCGGCAACCGTGGCTGTGTGGAGGCCATCGCGAGCGACGAAGCCATCGTCCGTCAGGTCAGCGCGGCCACGGGGGTCCAGGTGGCCGACGCGGTCGAGGCCGCCGGACTGGCCCACGACGGGGTCGCCGGAGCACGGGAGGTCTACGCACGGGCAGGGGACGCCATCGGCCGCGCCATCGCCACCGTGGCCAATCTGCTCGGCCCCGAACGCGTGATCATCTCCGGTGAGGGCCTTGCCGCCTACGACCTGTTCGCCGACCACATCCGTGACGCCTTCGCCACGGCCGCATTCGGCTCCGCCGCGCAGTGTGACGTACGGACCCGGCCGCTGCCCTTCGACGAGTGGGCCCGTGGAGCCGCGGCCACCGCCATCCAGTCCTTCATCAGATCAGACGCGAACTAGCGCGGGCCGCCATTCCCCCACCGCCGGTTGACACACGGGCAGCCTCCGCCGCCGTACCTCCGCATCCCGCCGCTCCTCCCCGCCACCCGGTTCCTCGGACCACACTCCCAGGAGGTAGACCCATGCGGTCACCCTCGTACCCCGTCATGCCCGTACGCGGGCTGAGATCCCTCGTCGTCCTGGCCCTCGCCGCCGGCCTCGCGACGGCCGCCCCGGCCGCGCAGGCACGGCCCGGCGGCGCCAACGCCACCTCGGCCACCCCGGCGTCCTCGGCCGCTGTCACCGCCGCCAAGCCCTATATGGGCTGGTCCAGTTGGAGCATGCAGTCGTCGAAGTACCCGGGCCTCAATCCGCACGGCGACTACAGCTATCTCACCGAGGCGAACGTCCTCAAGCAGACCGACGCCCTCGCCACCAAGCTCAAGAAGTACGGCTACGAGTACATCAACATCGACGCCGGCTGGTGGCGCGACTACGCGTGGACGCCCGAGTTCGACGAGTACGGCCGGCAGAAGGCCGACCCCGTGCGCTTCCCCAGCGGCATGAAGTCGGTCGCCGACCACATCCACGCCAAGGGCCTCAAGGCCGGTATCTATCTGCCCGTCGGTCTGGAGAAGGAGGCGTACGGCGGGGGCAAGGTGCCGATCTGGAACGCCGAGGGCTGCACCACCGCCGACATCGTCCATGACGACCTGCGTACCACCAATGGCTGGGACAGCGCGTACAAGCTCGACTTCGCCAACCCCTGCGCACAGAAGTACATCGACTCCCAGGCGCGGATGTTCGCCGACTGGGGCTATGACTTCCTCAAGCTCGACGGGGTGGGCCCCGGCTCCTTCAAGAGCGGCGACAACTACGACAACGTCGCCGACGTGGCCGCATGGCAGAAGGCGATCTCCGCCACCGGCCGCCCGATCCACCTGGAGCTGTCCTGGTCCCTGGACATCGGGCACGCCGGGGACTGGAAGAAACACTCCAACGGCTGGCGCGTCGACACCGACGTCGAGTGCTACTGCAACACGCTCGTCAGCTGGGAGAACTCCGTCGACGACCGCTGGGACGACACCCCCGCCTGGACCCGGCACGCCGGACCCGGCGGCTGGAACGACCTCGACTCCCTCGACGTGGGCAACGGCGAGATGGACGGCCTGACCAAGGCCGAGCGACAGAGCTACGCCACGCTATGGGCGATCGCCAAGTCCCCGCTCTACACCGGCGACGATGTGACCAAGCTGGACTCCTACGGGCTGTCCCTGCTGACCAACCGAGAGGTCATCGCCGTCAACCAGGGGGACGCGCCGCCCGCGCGGCCGGTCACACCGTCCGACCCCCAGCAGGTGTGGGCGACCGAGAACCACGACGGCACCTATACGGTCGCCCTGTTCAACCTGGCCGACAGACCGGCCTCGGTGACCGCCGACTGGTCGGCGCTCGGCTTCACCGGCAAGGCCGCGGTCCGGGACCTGTGGAACCACGAGAGCCTTGGCACGCACAAGAACAGGATCACCGAGGCCCTGCCCGCCCACGGCTCCCGGCTCTTCACGGTCACCCCGCGCGGCGACGCGCTCACCTGGGCCGGCATCGAGGCCGAGTCCTCCGCGAACACCCTCGGCGGCAACGCCACCGTCGCCGACTGCCCGGCCTGCTCCGACGGCCACAAGGTCGGCAACCTCTACACCGGGGGCAAGCTGACCGTCAACAACGTCGTCGTGGACAAGGCGGGCACCTACCAGATCAAGGTGGCCTACGTCAGCGGTGACGCCCGCTCCGCCGAAGTCTCGGCCAACGGCGGCGGCGCCACCCGCCACACGTTCCCCTCGACAGGCGACTGGTCCACCGTCGATAGCGTCCACGTACCGGTGGCGCTCAAGGCCGGTTCCAACACCATCACGTTCGACAGCGGTTCCGGCTACGCACCGGACATCGACCGGATCGACGTACCGAAGTCCTCCTGAACACCAAGGGGCCCGGCCGACGGCCGGGCCCCTTGCCGATCTGCCGATCACAGACGCCTGGAGCCGCCATGAACCCCCGCCCCACCGACACCGGCAGAGACCCCGATGGAGACCTCACGGGCCGCCACGGGGACTCCGGCACCGACCCCAGCAGACGCGCCGCGCTGTCCCTCGCGGCGACGGCCGGACTCACCCTGACCCTCGGCGCCCTGCCCGCCTTCACCGCCTCCGCCGCGCCCCGGCGCCCGGCCGACACCCCGCCGCTCACCGGCACCCCACACGACGAGCTGTGGTGGCGGGCCCCCGGCGACGAGGGGTCCCTGATCGAGCAGGGCCTGCCGGTCGGCAACGGCCGCCTCGGCGCCCTCGCGAGCAATGACCCCGGCCGCGAACTGCTGCTGATCACCGACGCCACGATGTGGACCGGCGGTCTCAACGACACCCTCGACGCCGACGGCCAGTTCCCCTACGGACGCGAGGACTTCGGCTCCTTCACCCTGCTGGCCCGGCTCACCGTGGACATCCCCGACCACGAGCTGTCCGGCGTCAACGGCTACCGCCGCACCCTCGACCTCGCGCAAGCGCTGGTGACCAGCTCCTACGTCCGCTCCGGCGTCACCTACCGGCGCCAGATCTTCGCCAGCCACCCCGATGACGCGATCGTCCTGCACTTCACACAGAGCGGCGGCGGTCGCTACACCGGCAGCGTCGCCCTGGAGGGCACCCACGGCGAAAAGCCCGCGAGCGCGGAGTCGTTCGGCGCGTCGTTCCCCAACGGCCTGCGATACGGCGCGGCGGTCACGGCGTACGGCAGCGGCGGCCGGGTCCGTGTCAACGGCACCCGTGTCGACTTCTCCGGCTGCAGGGACCTCACGGTGGTGGTCAGCGGCGGCACCAACTACGCGCCCGACGCCGCCCGGGGCTACCGCGACCCCACCCTCGACCCCGAGAAGCTGGCCCGTACGAAGGTCCTCGCCGCCGCCCGCCACTCGGCGGACACCCTGCGGCGCACCCATGTCGCCGACTACCGCCGTCTGTACGAGCGGTTCGGCCTCTCGCTCGGCACCTCCACGGACGCCCAGCGCTCCCTGGACACCTGGGAGCGCCTTGTCGCACGTGCCCGGGACGGTGTGCCCGACCCCGAACTCGAGGCGGCCTACCTCCAGTTCGGCCGCTATCTCATGATCTCCGGCTCGCGCGACAGCCTTCCCCTGAACCTCCAGGGCCTCTGGCTGGACGGCAACGACCCGGACTGGATGGGCGACTACCACACCGACATCAACATCCAGATGAACTACTGGATGGCCGATCGCACAGGCCTGTCCCCGTGCTTCGACGCCTTCGCCGACTACTGCCTCGCCCAGCTCCCGTCCTGGGCCAAGCTCACCCACGACCTCTTCAACGACCCGCGCAACCGCTACCGCAACTCCACCGGAGAGGTCGCGGGCTGGACCGTCGCCTTCTCCACCAACATCCACGGCGGAAGCGGCTGGTGGTGGCATCCCGCGAGCAACGCCTGGCTGAGCAACACCCTGTACGAGCACTACGAATACACCCAGTCGCGGGCGTATCTGGCGAAGATCTATCCGCTACTCAAGGGCGCCTGTGAGTTCTGGGAGGCGCGGCTGGTCACCACCACCCTCCCCGGCACCTCCCGGGAGGTGCTGATCGACGACAAGGACTGGTCGCCCGAACACGGCCCGCAGGACGCCAAGGGCATCACCTACGCCCAGGAGCTGGTGTGGGCGCTGTTCGGCAACTTCGCCGCCGCGGCGGCCGAGCTGAAGAAGGACACCCGCTACGCGGACACGATCGCCTCGCTGCGGAAGAAGCTGTACCTGCCGGAGGTGAGCCCGAAGACCGGCTGGCTCCAGGAGTGGATGTCCCCCGACAACCTCGGGGAGACCACCCACCGCCATCTGTCCCCGCTGATCGGTCTGTTCCCCGGCGACCGCATCCGCCCCGACGGCTCCACCCCCCAGGCGATCGTGGACGGGGCCACCGCCCTGCTCACCGCGCGCGGCATGAACAGCTTCGGCTGGGCCAACGCCTGGCGGGCCGCGTGCTGGGCGCGGCTGAAGGACGCCGATACGGCGTACCAGTTGGTGGTTGGCAACCTCCGCCCGTCCACCGGCGGCAGCAACGGCAGTGCGTTCAACCTCTTCGACATCTACGAGGCCGAGAAGGGGCGTGGCATCTTCCAGATCGACGCCAACTTCGGCACCCCGGCAGCCATGAGCGAGATGCTGCTGTACTCCCGCCCCGGCCATCTGGAACTGCTCCCCGCCCTGCCCGGCGCCTGGGCCGCGGCGGGCTCGGTCACGGGACTGGCCGCGCGGGGCGGCTTCGTCGTCGATCTGCGCTGGCGGGAGGGGGTGCCGACGTCGGTCCGTATCCACAGCGTCGGCGGCCGTACGACGACGGTGGCCCACGGCTCCACCTCCCGCACGGTCCGCCTGGAGCCCGGCGGGTCCGTCACGCTGAAGGGGCTCGCCCGATGACGGCTCGCCGCGCCACCCTCGGTGGCCTGGGCGCCGTGCTGCTCGCGGTGGCAGCGCTGCACACCACACCCGCCGCGGCGGCGGGTGGCCGACATGATGTGGTCACCTGGGCGGCGAGCGCGGACCGGGTGGGAGACGGGGTGCCCGACCGCGGCTATCGGATGGTCGTGCACACCAGCGTCGGCGGGAGCGAGCTGCGCATCCGCCTCTCCAACGCCTTCGGCGACCGGCCGCTGACCCTCGACAGTGTGTATGCCGGCGTGCAGGAGTCGGGCGCCGAGCTGAAGCGGGGCAGCAACCGGCGGTTAACCTTCGGCGGCGCGCACTCCGTCACCGTCCCGGCCGGCGAGGTGGTGCTCAGCGATGCCCTGCCCGGCAGCCTGCCCCCCGCCACCAACCTGGTCGTCAGCCTCCACACCCCCGGCGCGGCCGGTCCGGCGACGGGCCACGGGATGGCGCTGCAGACCTCGTACACCACCCAGGGCGATCACACCGGGGAGGAGAGCGCCACCCACTGGGCGGACACCACCGGCTCCTGGTTCTACCTCGATGCCGTCACCGTCCGGACGTCCGCCGCCACCGGTGCCGTGGCGGCGCTCGGCGACTCCATCACCGACGGCTGGCAGTCCACCACCGACCTCAACCGCCGCTGGCCCGACTACCTCGCGCGCCGGCTGCGGCAGGCGGCCACCGGTGTCAAGGGGGTGGCGAACGAGGGGATCTCCGGCAACCAGGTCCTCGCCGACGGCGCCGGGCAGAGCGCCCTGAACCGGCTCGACCGCGATGTCCTGTCCCTCCCGGGCGTACGGACCGTGTTCCTCTTCGAGGGGGTCAATGACATCAAGGCGCACACCGGTGTCACCGCCGCCGACATGATCGCCGGATACCGGGGGATCATCGAGCGGGCACACGCGGCCGGGATGTGCGTGGTCGGTGCCACCGTGGGGCCGTTCAAGGGCTGGAGCGAATGGGACCCGGCCGCGGAGGGGGTACGCCAGGAGGTCAACGCATTCGTGCGCGGCGGCGGTGAGTTCGACGCGGTGACCGACTTCGACCGCACCCTGCGCAGCCCCTACGACCCCGAGCGCATCCTGCCGTTCTTCGACAACGGCGACCATCTGCACCCCAACGACAAGGGGATGCAGGCGATGGCCGATGCCATCGACCTCACGGCACTCGACTGCGCCGACGGCCCCTGAGACCAGGTCCACCCGCCGGGCCCGGTGTGCCCGGCCCGGCGGGCGGACGGCGCGGGGCCACGGTGGTGTTCAGGCCCCCGGCACGCGGTCGAGGAAGCCGGCGATCAGCGGGGCGATCTCGGGGAGGTGGTCCTCCAGGGCGAAGTGGCCGGTGGGGAAGAGGTGGAGCTCGGCCTCGGGCACATCGCGCAGATAGGCGCGCGCTCCGGGCTCGGGGAAGAACGGGTCGTTGACCCCCCAGGCGATCAGGGTCGGCGGGCGGTGCTCACGCAGCCATGCCTGCCAGGCGGGGTAGGCGGCGATGTTGGAGCCGTAGTCGTACAGCAGCGAGAGCTGGGCCTCCGCGCGGCCCGGCCGCTCCAGGAAGTAGTGATCCAGCACCCATCCGTCCGGGGCGACCTGCTCGGGCCGGGCCGCACCGCCCTCGTACTGGGTGCGGGTGGCGTCCAGGGTGAGGAAGCCGCGGAGGTCCTTCTCGGCGCCCGGTGTGTCCGGGGTGAGCGACGTCACCCCGCGCATGGTCTCCGACAGCCCCTCCTCGTACGCGTTGCCGTTCTGCACGATCAGTCCGGCGAACCACTCCGGGTGCCGCAGCGCCAGCCGGAAGCCGACGGGTGCGCCGAAGTCGAAGACGTACGCGGTGAAACGGGTCAGCCCGACGCGCTCGATGAAGCGCTCGGTGATGTCGGCGAGCGAGTCGAAGGTGTACGGGAACCCCTCGGGGGCCACGGTGTGGCCGAAGCCCGGGTAGTCGGGGGCGACGATCCGGTAGTGGCGGCCCAGGGCGTCGATGAGGCGGCGGAACTGGTGCGAGGCGGACGGGAATCCCTGGAGGAGCAGCAGGACCGGGGCGTCGGCGCGCTCCGGCAGGGACTCGCGGTAGAAGACCTCCACACCGTCGATCTCGATGTGCCGATGGGCGGTCCGGGCGGGGATGGCGACGCGGGATGTGGCCGAGGACGTCATGTCACATGCCTCCTGATTGGGAAGATGCATTAGTCCTACCGTCATGTCTCCACATGTGTCAAAGCGCCGATGTAGCATTAGTCCCATGTCTGACAGTGAGGCCCTGACCGGCGAACCCCTGGCCCTGGATCTCGTCAACACCCGCCCGGTGGAGGACGGCGCCCGCAAGGACCTGCTCGGAACCCCACACCAGCTGGCCGCATGGCTCGCGCTTCAGGCGGACCGCGTTCCACGGGACATCCGGGCTGAGACGCCGGACGGGAGCGACCTGGCCCCCGTGCATGCCGTCCGGGAGCACACCGAGGCCGTCGTCCGCGCACTCCTCGACGGGACCGCGCCACCCGAATCGGCCCTGCGCGGACTCACCGAGGCGCAGCGGGCGGCACCACCGGTCCGGGAGCTGACCTGGGACGGGACCGCGGTCACCGCCGCCGCCCACCGCGCCGGGCCGCTGGGGGCCCGTATCGCCGCCCTCCTCGCGGAGGCCGCGGCCGACCTGCTCACCGACCCCGCGATGAGCAAGGTCAAGGAGTGTGCGTCGGGTGAGTGCGTGATGCTGTTCCTGCCGTCCCACCCGCGCCGTCGCTGGTGCTCACCCACGCGCTGCGGCAACCGCGCCCGGGTGGCCCGCTACTACCAGCGCCACAAGACGGCCCCCGCGGCGGACGGCTGACCGGCTCAGGACTCCCATGGGCGGAACGCCAGCGGCTGGTCGTGGCCGGGGAGCCGTCCCGCCGCCCCGCGTGGCCGCGGCGCCCGGAGCGTTTGTGTCACTGCTCACCCGGGCGGCGGGCCGGAGGCGGCGGGGGCAGGGGCGCGCCCGAGGTGAAGCGGCCGGGGCGGAAGTCCTTCAGCAGCGGGGACTCATCGCCGTAGAGCTCGTCCGCGACCAGACGGCCGAGCAGCGGGGCCAGGGTGATGCCGCTGTGGGTCGCCACCACGTAGAACGGCACGCCGGTGGCGGGGAAGCCCGCCACCGTGAAGCCGTCGCCCGGCATGGCGCGCTGGCCGACCCGTACCTTCTCCACCACCGTGCCCCCGGTGCCGTTCAGCACCTCGGGCAGGCGGGCCAGCATGGCGGTGGCGATCTCGCCGTCGGGCGGGTACGACGTGGCGGGATCCGCCGTCGCGTCCAGGTCCAGGGCCTGGAGCAGCAGCCGACCGCCGCCGTCCGGGCGGACGTTCAGCCGTGGACCGGTCAGCACGCGGGACAGCCGCGCCGCTTGCGGTGCGGTGGTGGCGAGGAATCCTACCGTGGCCGAGCCCGCGAGATCCGGGTCCGCCATGGGGACATGGGCACCGGCCAGCCCGGCCACGTCCCGTGTCCACCGGCCCGCACAGCTCACCACCGCGTCCGCCGGGTGGCGGCCGCCGTCGGCGCAGATCACCGTGGCGCCGGTCGGGCCGTGCTCGATCGCGGTCACCCTGGCGCCGCCGACCACCGTGGCGCCACGGTCCCTGGCGGCGCCCAGCAGCCGGGACAGCAGCAGCACCGGCAGGGTGTACGCCTCCTCGGGGAAGAAGGCGAACACGGCGTGGGACGGTGCCCGGGCGAGGTCGGGCTCCAGCTCCCGGGCCCGTTCCGCGCTGATCCACTCCACCGGGTAGTCCCTGGACTGCAGTCGCGCCACCCGCCCGGCCAGCACCTCCTTGTGCCGGTCCGTCACCGCCCACTCGAGGTTTCCGGTGGGGAAGAACCACGGCGCGCCGTCCCCGGCCAACTCGTAGTGGGCGCGGATACCGGCGTGGTTGAGCGCGAAGTACGGCTCCGGCTCCTTGTTCGCGCTGTTGACCCAGGCGAACGAGGTCGCCGTGGTGCCCGCTCCGGGGTGAGCCGCATCCAGCACGGTGACCCGGGCGCCACGCGCGGCCAGCTCCGCCGCCACCGCCGCGCCCACCACTCCGGCTCCGATGACCACAACTCGCACGGGAATCCTCCTTGGTACGAAGGTCAGTTCTCGGGATCGGCCCCGAATAGATGCGCGACGCCGACGACGCGCTCGATGATGACGACGGCCACCGCGGCGAACAGCACCATCACGGTGCCGACGGCGGTCACGGTCGGGTCGTAGTTGTACTGGAGGTAGTTGAAGATCCGTACCGGCAGCGTCTGCATGTCCGTGGTCACCACGAACAGCGCGATCGTCAGGTCGTCGAAGGAGGTGATCAGGGCGAAGAACGCCCCCGCGATCAGCGGTCCGCGCACGGCGGGCAGCGTCACATGCCAGAACACCCGCGGCGCCTTAGCGCCCAGCCCGGCGGCGGCCAGCTCCGCCGACCGGTCGAGCCCGGCGAGCCCGGCGAGCACCAGGCGCACGGTGTACGGCACGGTCAGCACCAGATGCGCCAGCAGCAGGGTGAGCGGGCTGGACGCCATGCCGAGCTGGGCGTACCACTGGAGCAGCCCGATGCCGAGCACGATCGTGGGCACCGCGAACGCACTCGAGAACAGCCGGTCAAGCACCGCCTTCCCCGGGAACGGATAGCGGTGGATGGCCAGCCCGGCGGCGAGCCCGAGCGCGCTGGACACCACGGCCGCTCCCGCCGCCACGCCGATGCTGAGCAGGAACGAGTCCAGGAACTCGGGGCGGTTCAGCAGCTCCGCGTACCAGTGCAGGGTCAGCCCCTTGGGCGGGAAGGTGACATAGCTGGTCGTGGTGAGCGAGGAGGCGATGGTCACCAGCACGGGCGCCAGCAGGAACAGCCCGACGAGCGCGGCGAACACGGCTCCGAGCAGCCGCCTCGCCCGCCCGCCCACGCCCGCGGCGATCGGCTTGCCCGAGGCCCCGCTCGCTTCCGTCGCCGTCGCCGTCTCCGCTTCCCTCGCCGTGGTCACGCGAACACCTCCTTGCCGCCACGCCCGCGCAGCAGCCGGGCGTACACGGCCGTCAGAATCGTCGTCACCACGATCAGGACGAAGCCGATCGCCGCCGCGTACGGCCAGTTCAGATTGGACGTCGCCTCGGTGTAGACGAAGTACGGCATCAGCTTCACCGTGGGGCCGCCCAGAATCGCCGGAGTCACGAAGCTGGAGACGGTCAGGCTGAACACGATCAGCGAACCGGCCAGCATCCCCGGCAAGGACAGCGGCACGGTGATCCGCCAGAAGCACGTCCAGCCGCTCGCCCCCAGGCCCTTGGCCGCGGGGGTGAGGGCCGGGTCGATCCGGTCCAGGCTGCCCATCAGCGGCAGCACCATGTACGCGAGCATCACATGCACCATGCCGATCACGACCGCGGTGTCGTTGTACAGCATCTTCGGCGCCTCCAGGCCCATGGCCTGGAACCCATCCGCGATCGGCCCCTTCGGCCCGAGCAGCACCAGCCATCCGTACGCCCTGGTCACCATGGAGATGAGCAGCGGCGACAGCAGCACCAGCGAGAGGTAGTTGCGTGCCCTGGGCGAGCGGCCGCGCAGATAGACGGCGAACGGATAGCCCACCACCAGGCAGCCGAGGGTGGTCAGCGCGCCGATCCACAGCGTGTGCCACAGCACGTCCCGGTAGAACGAATCCCCCAGGAACCGCGTGTAGTTGTGCAGTGTGGGAGCGCCCGCCTGGGTGCGGAAGCTGTTGTACACCAGCATGAACAGCGGTGCGATGAAGAGCAGGGCGAACACGGCGATGGCGGGAGAGGCCAGCAGCAGACCGGTGCGCCACGGGCCGCGCTTCGCAACCGGCCGGGAACCTCCCGGCGCCGGCGCGGAGCCATCGGGCGTCAGGGCCTGGCCGTCAGCGACGCGTGCTGAGCCTGCCATGCGCAGATCACCTCCTCGCCCAGCCCGGGCACCTCGGCACCGAACGGCAGGGTGGCCTCGACGCGTCCCGCGGCCGTGGCCACGACGCAGCGGACCCGGGTGCCGAGGAAACGGGTGGCCTCGACGGTGCCTGGAAGCCCCGGCTCCGCCGCCGCGGGCGCGGATGTGGTCGCCGGGCCGCCCTTTCCGGACACGGCTTCGGGCAGGGCCCGCACCCGTACCGCCTCCGGCCGCACATAGAGCCGTACCGACTCGCCGTCACCGGGCGCGGTGCCCACGGGTGTCGCCGTGACGAGGTGGGTGCCGCCGATCCGGCAGCGGTGCCCGTCGGCGGCCGCCCCCGCCGCGGTGCCATCGAGCACATTGACCTCGCCGACGAACTGCGCCACGAAGTCCGTGGCCGGACGCAGATACACCGTCTCGGGGACGTCCAGCTGGTGGATCGCCCCCTCGGCCATCACCGCGATCCGGTCCGACACCGCCAGCGCCTCGTCCTGGTCGTGGGTGACCAGGATCGTGGTGGTGCCCACCCGCCGCTGGAGGGCGCCGACCTCCTCGCGCAGACGCACCCTCAGCTGGGCGTCGAGATTGGAGAACGGCTCGTCGAGCAGCAGCAGATCGGGCTCCACGATCAGCGCCCTGGCCAGGGCGGTGCGCTGGCGCTGCCCGCCGGAGAGCTGGCGCGGATAGCGCTCGCCCATGCCGTCGAGCCCCACCAGCTCCAGGAACTCGGCCGCCCTGCGGCTGCGCCGGGCCGCGCCGACCTTGCGCATCCGCAGGCCGAACGCGATGTTCTCCGCCACCGTCATATGGGGGAAGAGGGCGTAGGACTGGAACACCATGCCCATGGACCGCCGGTTCGCCGGGAGCCGGGTGATGTCACGGCCGTCCACCTCCACCGCGCCGGAGTCGGGCAGCAGATGGCCCGCCACCATGTTCAGGGTGGTGCTCTTGCCGCATCCCGACGGGCCGAGCAGGGTGAGGAACTCCCCGGGCTCCATCGTCAGATCGATGCCACGGACGACCTCCTTGCCGCCGAGGGACTTGTGGATCCCCTTCAGGACCAGCCGCCCGCGGGTGGATCCCGCCCGGGCCGCGGGATCCGCTTCGGTCGGCGCGCTCTCCGTGCCCACGGTGTCCGTCCCCGCGGTCACTTGCTCTCCACCTGCTTGTTCCACTTGTCGGTCCAGTCGGAGCGGTTCTTGTTGATGGTCTTCCAGTCGAGCTTCAGCAGGGAGTCCACCCTGTCGGTGCCGACGACCTTGTCCTTGAGGGCGGGGTCCTCCCTGACGCCCTGGACCACCGAGCCGTCGTAGGTCGCCTTGGCGAGCGCCCGCTGGACGGACGGCTCCAGCAGATGGGCGACGAACTTCTGGGCCAGCTCCTCATGCGGTGCCTTCTTGACCACGTTCGCCGTGGTCACCAGGCCGATCGCACCGTCCTTGGGGTAGACGAACTCGATCGGGAAGTCCTGCTCCGCCAGCGTCGAGGTCCGCGACACCCCCCACACCGAGGCGGCGGCCTGGCCCTGGAGGAAGTAGTTGGACACATCGGCGGTGGTGTCGAACGTCGCCGCGTTCTTGGCGATCCTCTTGACCGCCGTGAGACCGGGGCCGACATCCTTCTCCGAGCCGCCGTTCGCCTTGGACGCGCCGACCAGCAGCCCCACCCCGTAGGTGTTGGTGATCGAGGGGAGGACCACCTTGTCCCTGAGCTTGGGATTGGCCAGATCCTCCCAGGTGGTGGGCTTGGGGATGCCGTGGTCCTCGAACCACTCGGGGTTGTAGGCGATGCCCGTGGCCGTCAGCCCGAACCCCACCCCCGAGTCGTTCTCCATCCGGGCGATCTTCACCACGTCGTCCACCGGCACCACCTTGGTGTCGATCGACGAGAACAGCCCGGCCTCCTGCGCCTGCGCCTGGGGGCCGTCGTCCACCAGCGCCACGTCGATCTGCGGACTGGCCCGCTGCGCCTTGAGCTTGGCGACGGTGTCGGTGGAGGAACCGGGGATGTAGGTGACCTTGCAGCCGCAGCTCTTCTCGAAGGCGGGCAGGACCGAGTCGCGGAACGCCGTCTCGAACGAGCCGCCGTAGCCGGCCACCACGAGGGTGCCTCCCTTGCCGCCACCGGCGGAGGGGTTGGGGGCGCCACAGCCGGTGACGGCGGCGGTGAGCGCGAGGGCACCGGTCACGGCACACAGGGTGGGCAGGGCTGATCGGGGGGATGGCATGGCTACCTCCTGCGATAGGAGAGGGAAGTGCCGGGGCGAACAGAAGTCAGCGGAGGGGGCCTTGGAGCGAGGTCTCCACGTAGAAGCGGGATGTGTCGGTCGGCAGGATGATTCGGAGGTGTTCGACCACTTCGTCGTTCTCCGCCCAGGTGACCCGCAGCCAGCGGAAGACCGCGGTGCCCGGCTTCAGACCGAAGAGCCCGGCGTGCTCCTCGTCCAGGGCGTACGGCTCCACATAGAGCCGCGAGCGCAGCAGTGGCACCCCGCGGTCGCGGAGGTACATATGGCTCGTGATGGTGACCAGATCCTGGTCGAGCAGGTCGGGGGCGAATCGGAAGGGCAGCACGGCGAGCTCCGTGCTGGTCACGCGACTGCCGTCGGGGCTGAGCTTATGGCGGTCGAGCTGTACGACGGCGTCATTGTCGTCCAGGCCCGGCAGCCGCAGGGCCGCGCCGCCCGAGGGCAGCACCTTGGCGCTGATCACCCGGTGGTCGCCGTGGGTTTCGGGACCGCTGGTCAGCACGCCCGCCGAGCGCAGCAGGTTCTCCTCATCGGTGGTCTGTGCGACGAACGTGCCGTGCCTGCGGTACCGGACGACCAGCCCGGCGTCCGCGAGCTCGCGCAGCGCGCGCTGCACGGTGATCCGCGAGACACCGAACTGTTCCCCGAGCTCGGCCTCGGTGGGCACCCGGGTCCCGGGCTGCCACCGGCCGTCCCGGATGTTGCCCTCCAGCTCCCGGCGGATCTGCTCGTACAGCGGGAGGTCACGTTCGGTCATGCGAAGAGAGTGATCTCACCCAATTGATATGTCAATACGTTGGATGGATATGACCCATGGCCGTAACACAGGCCGCCCCGCGAGGGGCGGCGTACGCGATCACAGGCGGAGGATGCCGTCCGCGGCGAGTGACGCGTGATACGCGAACTCCCAGAAGTCCATGTGTCCGATGGCCAGGTTCACATGCATCGGATTGACGTCCGGGGGCAGGAGACGGAACTCGCGGGAGAGCTCCATGTCGCCCTCCTCCAGCTCCTGGCTCCTGGTCGACACCGCGAGCAGGGTGTGCTCACCCGTCATGGTGGCGGCGTCGGCCAGGAACACGACCTCGAGCGCTGGCTCGGAGGCGGCGACAGCGGAGAGCACATCATCCGGACTCGCCCCGGTGAACGAGGGGTTGTCCACCAGGAAGGTGCGCACCTCGAACCCGTTGCGGTCGGGTTGATCGAGCAGGTCGACGACGGCCCGCCATGCTTCGGCGTCCGAATGGTCCGTGCGCACGACGAGGGCTTCGGACTCGAAGTCCCGATGCGTGGAGTCGGTGGCCGGGAGCATGGAGGGATGGGACATGGGAAATCCTCTACGGACGTTCTGGTGGGAAGCGCAGGAGCGTGACCGAGTGTGCCGCGAAGGTCCAGTTCAGTGAGTCGCCCTTCGCCGTGGCGTGGGACTTCTTGATCGTGACGGCGTCGGGGTGGTCGCCGCTGTTGAAACCGTCGTAGGCCGTGCCCGCCACCACGGACACGTCGGCCGTATCGGCGTGTTGGAAATTCCCCAGCTCGACCCGGGACGTGATGTCCTTGCCCGGTGAGCGGTTGACGACGAGGACGCTGAGTGCTCCGTCCTTGTCGACAGCGGCGGTGGTGACCAGCGCTTCATACGACGAGCCCAGCGGTGTCTCCCGGGTGGAGACCTCGGCGTTGCTCCTCACTTCGCTGTCCACGACGTGTCCGCCGCCGTGGAAGAAGTCGCTGAGCTGCTCGCGCACGATCGCGTCGGGGGTACGCACGAAGCCGGGTGCGCCGCCGAAGAGTGTCCGGGAGAGTCCCGGCTTCTCCCCGATCAGATCGTTGCTCGCGGTCCAGCGGACGCCGAGGTCGGCGAACCGGGCCCACTGCGACGCCATGTAGAGCGCGTGCGACATGGCGTAGGAGAACTGGGGATAGTCGTCGGAGTCGCGCTCTCCTCCGAAGAAGAGGGCGCCGCACTCGGACACCGCGACGTAAGCGCCGTCCTTGCCGTGTTCGTGTAGCTGCGCGGTGAGGTCGGAGACCATCTTGGCGGCGGCCGCTTCGCCGAGCATCTGGTAGTCGTGTCCGGCCCGCTTGTCCGGGAAGCCGGTGGCTTTCAGATCCCGTGAGAAGTTGGTGTAGGGGTGGATGGCCATGCCGTCGTACTTGTCGGCGTGGCCGTGCTCGGCGAGGAGTTCGGGGAAGCCCTTCCCGGCCGCGAGCTTCCCCGCCTCGATGGGCGCCCAGACGGCGAGCACGTCGATCGTGGGATCGACCGCCTTCATCTTGGTGTAGTAGTCGACGAATCCGGCGTGGGGACCGGAGTCGTAGTCGGCGGTGATCTTCAAGCCCTTCTGGGGAATCTTCCCGTGTCGGCCGTCGCCGAAGTGGATCGTGCCGCTGCTCGGGTCGAAGGTGTATACGGGGTCGTCGGCCCCCGCCGAGCCGAGGTTGGCGACGCCGTGCCATGTGGTGTCGCCGACGCGGATGGTCTGGCTCTTGGGGACGACGGGTGGGTACCAGACGGTGAAGGTCTGGTTCGGCTGGCCGTTGCTGACCGAGGCGGTGGGCCGGTGGTCGGTGGGCGTTCCGACGTGCTGGCGCTTCTGCCGCTGGGTGCCGCCGAAGGCGTACTGCCGCATGGCCTTGTCGTCGTCCGCGCTCATCCAGTAGCGCTGGTACTTGCCGAACAGCTCGTTGCCGATCTCCCAGTAGTGCACGCCGTAGGGCTCGGGGTGGCCGTTCCGCGCCCGCAGGTCTCCCCACTTGGTCCCTCGCGGGGCGTTCATGTACGCGACCCAGTCGGCGATTTCCCCCGGGGTCGAGTTGGCGAACGGTGCCATGATCTGCGGCGTCGCGCCAACCTCCCGCATGAAGGCCATGTACTCGTCGGGCCCGAACCGGCTGTCGACGGTGGCGCCGTGCTTTCCCTCGAGCTGGCGGGTCCGGTCAGCTTGCGGGCCTATGGCCCCCTTCCAGTTGAAGAGGTTGGACGAGGTGCCACCGGGATAGCGGATCATCCCGACCCCGGACCTCTTGATCTTCTCGACGATGCCCGGGGCGGGACGGTTGTGCTCCGAGTCCCACATTCCGTAGGCGTCGTCGTACCACTTGGCCCCGTTCACCCCGGTCATATACGGGCTCACCTTGAACGATCGCCCGTGGGCGTCGATGGTGATGACGGGTGCGCCACCCGGGTCGCCTTTCCCCTGCTCGTCCTCGGGGGTGCATCCGGTGCCCGTGACACCGGCCGCCACCGCGACCGCGCCGTACAGGAAGTGGCGCCGGCTCATCTCGCTCATGTTCCCTCTCGCTCCTCACGGCGGGTGTACGACGCGACCTCCTACGAGCTGTGGCGTCTCCGTTGACAGGAACGTAAAAGATGTCTTTGTGGGGTTCTTGTGAGAGGCGTCCGGGCCTGGGGTGAGCGCCGGTGTCTGAGCTGCGGTGTTCGTTTTTATGAGAGTAGTTTATTTAAGGCGTGCGCTAGCCTTCCAGGCTGCCGGGGCGGGCGGAGATGTCCTCCGGGGACCTGATGGACGCCACGGGCATGTCGCGGCCCACCGTGCACGCCGCGGCGCACGGACCCATGTGTTTCAGCTGCGCGACGATGTGACGTTCCACTCGGGCCGCCCCTTCGGGCCCGACGACGTCGTGTTCGTCCTGGACCACCTGACCAAGGACACCACCAGCACTCAGGTCAAGTCCGTTGCCCAGCAGGTCACTTCGGCCGAGCGGACCGGCGATCACGAGGTCACGGTGGGCTTCGGCAAGGCCGTCGGCAATGTGTGGGACATGTTCGGGATGATGGTCCTGATCGACCGCGAGTCGGTGGCCGAGCTCGCCTCGGGACGGGAGATCATCGGCACCGGGCCGTTCACCGTCAATTCCTACAAGCCGGGCTCGTCCATCTCGCTGAAACGCAACCGCCACTACTGGAAACCCGGCCGCCCCTACCTCGACGGCATCGAGATCGCGATCGCCGCGCAGTTGTCCTCCGCCGTGGCCTCCCTGCGCTCCGGACAGACGCATCTGGCCCTCGATCTGTCGCCGCTGGACGCCGCCGGTATCCGCGACCGGCCGGGGTTCCGCCTCGTGCAGTCCGACGCCCACGACCTCACCTACTACATCGGTGCCAACGTCGAGGTCCCCCCGCTGGACAAGGTCGGGGTACGGCAGGCGGTGGCCTGGGCGATCGACCGGGAACGGATCCTCGCCCAGGCGCTGGGCGGCATCGGCCGCCCGAGCAGCCTGCCGTGGTCACCCGGGACGGCCGCGTGGGACCCCGACCGGGCAGCGGCCTACACGCTCAACCCGGAGAAGGCGAAGCGCCTGCTGCGACAGTCCGGTGCGGCCGACGCCACGGTTGACCTGTACTACAGCAACACCCTCGCGACGAACGCCGCGATCGCCCAGATCGTGCAGGCGAACCTCGAGGACGTCGGACTCACCTGCCGACTGCAGCCCAAGCAGGACGCCGAGTACCAGAAGATGTTCGTCAGCGGGAAGATCCCCGGCCTGTTCGTGAACGGCCACGGCTTCGGGCAGCTGACGCCCTCGACCCTCGTCAAGGGCGCCTGGCCGTTCAACGCCCGGCAGAACGCGTCCAACTTCCGCGATCCCGAGTACGGCCGCCTGGCCGATGAGATCTGGACCGGCAAGGGCGACGCCCTGACCACGGCCTACCGGGATCTCAACCAGCTGTTCCTCGAGCAGCAATTCGTCATCGACCTGATCAACAGCACCCATACGTATGCCATTCAGGCGTCGCTCAAAGGTCTGGCCTGGACCATGTACGACGGCATCGACCTCGACCATGCCTATCTGGCATGAGGAGGACCTCATGCTTCGCTACGCCCTCCGGCGTGTCCCCTCGGCCCTCGCGGTGCTCGCCATCGCGTCGGTCGTGGTCTTCGGCGTGCTGCACCTGGCGACCGGCGACCCCGCCGTGCTCGCCGCGGGCCCGGACGCCTCCGCCAGGACCGTGTCCGCCGTCCGGCACCAGCTGGGGCTGGACGCCCCGTTGCCGCAGCAGTACCTGACCTGGCTCGGCGGGGTGCTGACCGGCGACCTCGGCGACTCCTACGTACGGGGCGTGCCGGTCGCCACCCTGATCGGCAACGGCCTCGGCAACCCCCTCGAACTCACCCTCGGCGCCGTTGTCCTGGCGGTCCTGCTCGGCGGTCTGGCCGGGCTCGTCCTCGGCGTGGCCAGGGGCCGCCTCCTCCGTGGCGCGACCGCCGCGGCCACCGCACTGGCCTTCGCGATACCGCCGTACGTCAGTGGAGTGCTCCTGGTGATGGTGTTCGCCATCACCCATCGGATCCTGCCCGCGGGCGGCCATGTCTCGGTGCTCGCGGACCCGGAGATCGGGGTGCAGTACCTGATCATGCCGGCCCTCGCCCTGGCCCTCCCCGCCGCCGCCGTACTCGCCCGCTTCCTGTCGACGTCGATCCGGCGGGTCTTCGGCGAGGACTACATCCGCATCGGCACGGCGAAGGGCCTGCGGCGGCGACGGATCGTGCTGTGCCACGCGCTTCCGAACGCCCTGCCACCGGTGCTGACCGTCCTCGGCATCCAGATCGGCCAGATGCTCGGCGGGGCGATCGTGGTGGAGGCCATCTTCGCCTGGCCGGGGGTGGGTCAGCTCATCATCGACTCCCTCAAGAGCAGCGACTACTTCGTCGTCCAGAACCTGCTGCTCATCACGGTCACGGTGTTCGTCGTCCTGCAGACCGTGACCGATCTGCTGCACGCGGCCGTCGATCCCCGACTCAGGATGGAGTGAGCATGACCACCACCGCCGCCACCGAGACACCGCCGACGGCCACTACCGCCGCAGTCGTCCGTGGCGGAGGCTGGTCGCGGCTGCTGCGCCGGCCGGTACTGAGCATGGGCCTCGCGCTCGTCGTGGTGCTCGTTCTGGCCGGTGTGCTGGCCCCGCTGCTGGCGCCCGCCTCGCCGGCTCGGCAAGGACCGCTCGCCCTCGCCCATCCGTCGGCCGCGCATCCGCTCGGCACCGACGAGTACGGCCGCGACCTGTTCTCCCGGGTGCTGTACGGGCTGCGCCAGGACGTGTTCGCCACCCTCATCGCCGTCCCGGTCGGTGCCCTCGCCGGGATCCTCATCGGCCTCGCGAGCGGACTGGCCCGGTGGCTCGACACCGTCATACAGAGGCTGTTCGATGTGATGCTGTCGTTCACCGCGCTCATCGCGGGCGTCACCGTCGCCATGATCATCGGCTCCGGAGCCACCGCGGTCATGGTGACCATCGCGCTGGTCAACGTGCCGTTGTTCGGCCGGCTCATCCGGTCGTCGGTCGTCGGCGAACGCCAGCGCGACTATGTCGTCGCGGCCACGGCCATCGGTTCGGGCCGGGTGCGGATACTGGTGCGCCACATCCTGCCCAACGGCCTCGACCCGCTGATCGTCCAGTTCGCCCTGTCCATGTCGACCGCGGTCTTCATCGAGGGCGGCATGAGTTACGTCGGCCTCGGCATCCGGCCGCCGGCCCCCTCCCTGGGCTCGCTCCTCCAGGGAAGCATGAACTTCCTCGCGCAGAACCCCTGGTACGCGATCGGTCCGATGGCCGCCGTCACCCTGCTGGTGCTGGGATTCCAGCTGGTGGCCGATGGCCTCACCGCGAGCCTGCTGCGCCGCTGAACCGGGGCTTCCCCGGCGGGATCCGCCCCCCTCTGGCGGGGAGGGCTGGTGTGGTGGGCAATTACCTCTCACTGAGAGGTAAAGTGGGGGCATGGCCACAGAGGAGTTCCCCGACTCGTTCGCCGACGTCCTGGGCGGCGTCCAGCGGCTGATCCGGCGGCGGCTGCGGGCCGGGATGCCGGAGCCGCGGCTGCGCGGTGCCCAGGTGGAGCTGTTGCGGCTGGTCATGGCCCAGCCAGGGGTCCGGGTGTCGGCCGCGGCCAAGGAGCTCTACCTCGCGGGCAACTCGGTCTCCACCCTGGTCAACCAGCTGGTGAAGGCGGGCTATCTGCACCGCGAGACCGACCCCGAGGACCGGCGCTCAGCCCGGTTGACGGCCACCCCCGCCGCCGTGGCCCGGCTGCGGGAGTGGCAGGCCCGGCGCGGGGCGCTGGTCCGTGAGCAGGTGGTGAAGCTGTCGGAGAGCGAACGGGCGGCGCTTGCCGCCGCCGTTCCGGCGCTGCGCAAGCTGGCCGAGAACCTTCATGAGGAGGTGGAAGGGATATGACCGACGCCCCCAGGAGCACCGCCCCGGTCGCGCTCGTCTGCGACGGCCTGCGCTACGCGTTCGGGGAGACCACGGCCGTCGACGACCTGGAGCTGACGGTCCGGGCGGGCGAGGTCTTCGGCCTGCTCGGACCCAATGGAGCGGGCAAGACCACCGCGATCCGCTGCATCACCACCCTGCTGCCGGTCCCCGTCGGCATGGTGCGGGTGTTCGGGCACGACCCGGCGAAGGAGCGGATGGCGGTCCGCAGGCTGCTGGGCTACGTACCGCAGCAGCTGTCCGCCGACGCCGGGCTCACCGGCCGGGAGAACGTGGAGCTGTTCGCCCGCGTCTTCGACGTCACCCGGCGGGAGCGGGCCGAGCGCGTGGCGCGGGTGCTGGCGGCGGTCGATCTCACCGCGGCGGCCGACCGGCTCGCCAAGACCTACTCCGGCGGCATGATCCGCCGTCTCGAGCTGGCCCAGGCGCTGGTCAGCGCGCCCCGGCTGCTGATGCTGGACGAGCCGACGATCGGCCTGGACCCGATCGCCCGGACCAGCGTGTGGGAGCACATCAACGCGGTGCGGGCGGCCACCGGGATGACCGTGCTCGTCACCACGCACTACATGGACGAGGCCGACCAGTACTGCGACCGGGTCGCGCTGATGCACCGAGGCCGCGTCCACGCCCTCGGCACGCCCCATGAACTCCGCTCCGAGCTGGCCGAACGCCGCCGGGCGGAGGGCGAGGCCGAGCCGAAGCCGACCCTGGAGGACGTCTTCCGGGACGTCGCGGGGAGTGGTCTCGACGAGCAGGGAGGAGATTTCCGCGATGTCCGAAGCACCCGTCGCACCGCGTCCCGGGTCGGCTGACGCCGCCGGGCCCGCACCGGACGGCCGCCCCGATCCACTGCTGACCCCGCCACGCGTCCGCACCGGCTGGCGGATGCTGCCCACGCGGGTCGTCGCGATGTGCGTGGTCGAGCTCCAGAAGCTGCGCCACGACCGCACCGAGCTGTACACCCGGGCCGTCCAGCCCGCTCTTTGGCTGCTGATCTTCGGCGAGACCTTCACCCGGCTCAAGGCCATACCGACCGGCGGCACGCCGTACATCGACTATCTGGCGCCCGGCATCATCGCCCAGTCCGCGATGTTCATCGCCATCTTCTACGGGATCCAGATCATCTGGGAGAGGGACGCCGGGATCCTCACCAAACTGCTGGTCACCCCGACCCCGCGAGCCGCCCTGATCACCGGCAAGGCATTCGCGTCCGGAGTCAAGGCGCTGATCCAGGCGGTCGTGGTGATCGCCATCGCGGCGGCGCTCGGGGTGGCGCTGACCTGGAATCCACTGCGGCTCCTCGGGGTGGCCGTGGCGGTGATCCTCGGCTCGGCCTTCTTCTCCTGCCTGTCCATGACCATCGCGGGGATCGTGCTGACCCGCGACC
Source organism: Streptomyces antioxidans (assembly GCF_000968685.2). GTDB lineage: Bacteria > Actinomycetota > Actinomycetes > Streptomycetales > Streptomycetaceae > Streptomyces > Streptomyces antioxidans. Next base: position 185,698 of record NZ_LAKD02000027.1, on the reverse strand, counting down.
GGCTGATGGGCATCGGACAGGCCATCACGATGCCGCTGTTCTTCGGCTCCAGCGCGCTGTACCCGGTGGCGCTCATGCCCGGCTGGCTCCAGGCCATCAGCAAGGCCAATCCACTGAGCTACCAGGTCGACGCGTTGCGCGGACTGCTGCTCGGCACCCCGCACCACCTCGCACTCGACTACGCCGTCCTGGTGCTGGCCGCGGCGGCCGGAATCACCGCGGCCTCCTCGCTGCTGGGACGGCTGGCCCGCTGACCCGTGCGCCGGGTCACGGACGCAGTCGTGCCCGGGCGAGTGCGGTGGCGGCGTCCGCGGTGGTATACGCCCGCGCGCCTGGAGCATGGCGGCGTGGGCGGGCGTGGCCAGGACATTGTTGGCGCCTCCGGCGATGATGCGGCAGCCCAGCCGCGGCAGCGTCTCGTCGGTCATGACACTGCCCAGCCCGCAGGGCGCCAGCACATCGCATCCGACCGTCGGCGCCGCCTCCGGCGCGACGACCCGAGCGCCGTACCGGGCCGCGACGGCGTCTGCCCGGCCGGGGTCGGTGTCCGCCACGATCAGCCCCGCGGCCAGCAGACCGGCCAGGGCCGATCCAGCACCCCCAGCGCCGTCAGGGGAGAGGGATCCCCGGCCGCGCACACCGGCGAGGTCTCCCGTCCGATCACGCGGATGTCGGCCTGTGTGGTGCCGATGTCGTTGACCGGGATGAACCGGCCAGCGGAGGCCGCGAGGGCACGGCCGTGCGCCCGCAGCAGCCCCTCGTTCTTGTGACGCGCCGGCTCGCCGATCATGATGCTCCAGCCCCCGCCCAGTCCCAGCCCGCCCGTCGGCGGCTACCGGAAGCCCTCGAGTTCGGCGACGCCGGGCTGGTTGATGCGTCGCCGCATCGCGGGGAGGTGGTGGGCGAGCAGCGCGACGCCGAGCATGTCTACGACTGCGAGGGCCGCCAGCGGTATCCAGGTGGCGGCCGGTCCATGGGCGAGAAGCGTGGTCATGAGGGCGGGGGTGACGACATCGCCGATGCTGAAGGCCATCTGGGAGAGCGAGTTGTACCGGCCGCGGCTCGCCGCGGTGGCACAGTCGTTGACGGTGGGGGACACGATCAGGATCTGGACGAGTTCGCCGAGGGTCATCAGGACGACCGCGGCGAGGGCGAGGCACACGCCGACTGCCGAGGGCACGTACGCGCAGCACAGCACCGCCATGAACGCACAGCCGACGATGGCCTGGGAGGCTATGAGACCGCCGCTTCGGCTGCGCCCCGTGATGGCGGCGCCGACCGGCGTGGCGCCCACCGCGCCGAGTACGGCGTTGACCGCGAGGACGGTGCCGGGTATCCACGGCGGCAGGTGCACCGTGTCGACCAGGAAGACGGGTACGCCGAGGCCGAAGGCGAGCGAGAGCAGGGCGAGACCGAAGTTGAGCACGACGAAGCCGAGGAACGGCCGGTCCCGCAGGGTGCTCGCCCAGCCGCTCATGGGGGCGGCTTCCGAGGACACGTCGTGTTCTGGTGTGGCGTTGTCGGGAGCGGCGCGAGCGCCGTCCGAGGTGTCGAGCACGGTCAGGATCGCCGCGGTGGCGAACGACAGGGCGTTGACGGCGACGATCGCGATGTATCCGTTCGTGCCGCCGACCGCGACGGCGAGGCTCGCGCCGAGAGCGCCGAGGCCGAGCCCCGCATGGCGCAGCGAGGTGATCACGGCGAACCAGGACTCCTGGCGCTGTCCCCCGGCGATGTCATGCACCAGCCCCGGATAGGCCACCCAGAAGGCCGAGTTGCCGAGCTGCACGACGACCGCGGCGATGAGCAGATGGCCGAAGGAGTCCACCAAGAGGTAGTTGAAGAACCCGACCGCTTGGGTGAGGTTGGAGAGGACCACCGTGCGGCGCGCGCCGAACCGGTCGCAGAACATCCCGGCACCCGGTGTCGCGGGAATGCGCACCAACGCGCCGATGGACAAGGCCAGTCCGACCCTGCCGAGGGTCAGGTCGGTCGTGGCGGTGAAGTAGAGGATGGAGAACGGCAGGAAGAGACCGGTGCCCAGGGCGTCGATGGACAGTGCGGAGAACAGCCGCCGGTGGCCACGGGTGTCGGGGAGCCAAGCGCGCACCGCGGAACCCCTCGGGACGTCCCAGCCGCACCACGGTCCATGCGACCCCGCCCCGAAAAGGGCAAGATGAGCAACGTAAGAAGGGACTGATCGGCTTGTCAAGCCCGCGGGAGGTCAGGTGCCGATGGCTTGCGGGTAGCTGAAGAAGTTGGTCGGATCGTATCTGTGGTTCACCCGCACCAGCCGGTCGTAGTTCGCCCCGTAGTAGGCCCGCCGCCAGTCCTTCAGGGTGGGATCCGGGAAGTTCTGGTAGGAGTGCGGGGGAGGCGTACCGCCGAAGACGGCGTGGTAGAACTCGGGGAGCCACTGGAGGTTCGCCGTGGCGACGCGGGGCGGATCGTAGTCCGCCCACGAGGTCTCGGCGGCGAGGATGAACACGGCGTTGCGGTGGACGAACGCCGTGGCGTCCGGCGGCACTTGGTTGATCTCGCCACCGAGGGCGAACATGGCGAACCCGGCCCCGTCCTCATTGTCACTGCCGGGCCATTCCAGCAGCTGTTCGGCGGCGGCGGCGACCTGGTCATCGGAGAGGAGCGTCCGGGTGGTCAGCACCGCCGACTTGGCCGCGAACTGCTGGACCGGTGTGGTGGCGCTCAGTAGCACACTCGCCTCACCCGGGGTGACCTCGCGGACCGACGCGCTGTTGCGGGCCCGCTCCTCGGCCGTGCCGATGGCGAGCAGCGGAGCCAGGATCCCGCGCAACTCCGCCAGATCGCCGTAGTACTGGCCGATGGCATTGACGCCCGCGTTGGCGCGGATCTCGTCCCTGGTGTGCCCATGAGTGCCCATGCCGACGCGGAGGTGGAACCGCCTGTCGGCCAGGGTGTCCACGGCGATCCGCTGCGCGGCGGCCATCACCGGCAGCGCCGAGTCCAGGCTCCAGCTCAGCTGGTAGAAGCCCACATCGCCCTGGAACCGCTCGTACTGGAGGGTAAAGGAGGTGTTGACACCGAAGTTGTTCCCCGCGCCGCCGCGGCAGCCCCAGAAGAGGTCGGAGTGCGAGTCCTGACTGGCCTCCACCACTTCGCCGTCGGCCAGCACCACCGTCGTCGAGACCAGCCGGTCGCAGGTCAGGCCGAACATCTTGTCGCTGAAGCCGATCCCGCCGCCGAGCACCAGCCCGGCCACCCCGACCGTGGGGCAGCGGCCGGTCGGCACGAACATGCCGCGGTCCTCCAGCATCGGATGCAGATCGCCGTTGGTGACCCCCGCCCCGACCGTGACGGTACCCGCGTCATGAACGACCTTGATCCGCCCGTACGTCCGGGTCCGGGAGCGGGGACCCGGCACCGGCGTGGAGTCGATGCCGTTCATACGAGCCATGGTGAGCAGCAGACCGGTGGTGGCGGAGTACCCGGCGTAGTTGTGGCCCAGCCCGGAGCGGGGCACGGCGGGCAGCCCCACGGCCCGGGCCCAGCGGACCGCCGTACGGACGTCCCTGGTGGCGCCGCATGCCACGATTCCAGCGGGACGGATCCCGGCGTACCGATGGTTGAACGGAAGCGCCAGCGGCGGATAGCCGGAGTCCCCCGGCCGGTAGAGCGTGGAACGTGACGACAGCGCCCGGGCCAGCAGCTCCCAGTCCCGCTCACTGACTCGCCGCTCCACATCGGGGGATGGGGTGGCGGCGGCGGTCGGTGAGTGCGAAGCCACCATCTCCGTGCCCAGCACACCGACCGTGCCCGCCCGCAGTACGTTCCGTCTGTTGATCAACGTGGCCGCCCTCATATGACGCGCTCCGGAGACGTGTTCGCCTCCGCCCGCGCCAAGTCAACCGATCCCCGGCCAGCGCGGCCGCACATCGGCTGCCGCCGACCGGCCCGGCAACCCGAAAGGATGCGGACCTGCCGCTGAATGCTCCGGCCGGTACGAAAAGCAGAGCTCGGCCGTTCGGGCGGCGCGGTCAGGCGCCACCGCCTTCTGCCTAGACTTCCACCGTGAACGACACCACGGGCACCATACGGATCAGACCGGGCAATCCGCACGACGCGCCAGCTGTGCTGGACATGCTCGACGCCGCGGTGGTCTGGATGAACGATCGCGGCAACACCGAGCAGTGGGGCACGATCCCGTACTCGCGGCGGTCCGGCGGAGTGGCGCGGGTCGAGGGGTATCTGAGCGAGAACGTCCCCTTCGTCGCGGAGTCGGACGGGGCACCCGTCGGAGCCCTGGTGCTGGACTCCGGGCCCAGCCCGCAGATGCCGATCGCCCCGGCCGGTGAACCCGAGCGGTACGTCAGGCTGCTGATCTCCGACCGGCGACACGCGGGCCGTGGCATCGGGGCGGCGCTGCTGCTCCACGCCGCGGAGGAGACCCGGCGGGCCGGGGTGGAGCTGCTGCGGGTGGATTGCTGGGCGGGTGGCGGGGGTGAACTCGTCGCGTTCTACGAGCGCAACGGTTTCACGCCCACCGAGAGCTTCCTGCACGGGGAGTGGCCGGGGCAGGTGCTGGCGCGGCGGGTCGGCTGATGTGCGCGGGGCGCCGCACCGTACGGTGCGGCGCCCCGCGCCCGTTACTCGCCGTCCGTCGCAGCGCCCGTTTCGCCGTCCGCCTCGGCGGCCGGGCGGGGGCCGCCGAAGCCATGGGCGGAGAGGTCGAACCAGTTGCCCTCCGGGTCGATGGCCCGATACTCGGCGAACGGGCGGTTGGTGAAGCGCTCGGCGGGCTCATCGGCGCCCGAGGCGACCAGAGCGGCGGATGTCTCGGAGGTGTCGGCGACGTGGAAACCGAAGTGGTTCATGCCCAACGGGGTGTCGCCGTCGAGCTGGTGCTTGATCAGCGCGAGGGTGAGATACCCGTCGGAGAGGAAGCAGCTGCCATCGGGATCCCGGTGGAAGAGCTCCATCTCGAAGATTCCGCCGTAGAACTCGGCCAGCTTCTCGGGGTCACGGGCGACGATGGCCAGATGCCGCAGTTTGGGCCGGTCCGGGGTGGACGCGTCAGACATGGCAATTCCTCCAGCGGTGGGAAACGGGCGGGGTGGCCGGTCGGGGGCGGGAATCATGAGGGTCATCGGACTCACACGGCGGCCACGGCCCTGGTCCGTATCCGCAGCGGGAGTTCGGCGCATGGCAGATGGGGGTTCTCCGGCGGGGGCGGGGCCCAGGCGGCGAGGGCGTGGTACATGACGCCGCCGCGACGTTCCAGGTAGCAGATGAGGTTGACGGGCCAGCCGGTGTTGCCGAAGGCGTGCTGATCCATCGGGGTCGGGCGCTCGCTGAGGATGAGCTGCCGCTCCTCCGGCGGGCCGATGCGATGCCAGTCGGGGTGCATATGTACGGACCCCAGGATCTCCAGACCGTCGGCCTCGGCCTCGCGCGAGGCCCGCAGCAGGTCGTGGGAGTCGATCCACCAGCCACGTGTCTCGTTCTCGTACGCCGGGCCGAAGAGCGGCACGATCGACTCGGTGAACTCACGGCGCGCGGCCGGGTCGGTGGTGCGGGCGTTGCGGCCGAACGCGACGCGCTCGACGGTCAAGGTCGTCTGGTCCGCCGAGCCCACGAGGAGGGCGAAGCACGGCAGCGGTGTGTCAGAGGTGATGCGCTGGTACTCATCGACGGCCACCTCGAGAAACGCGTCGAGGGCCCGATCCTCTACCAGGACCGTACAACATTCACCTAATTGCGACGCGCGCATGTCAAACCACCTAGGGGTGTGGATGTCGAATGCGGTGGGGGGTGCGGAGCCGTCGTACTGTACCCCGGTATTCTTTTGGACTCAAACGTCATGTGCGGACTTCGGCTCCGTCCGGGCCCCGCGCACGGTGGCCCGCCTGGTCAGCGGGCGAAGGACGTCAGCGGGCGAAGGATGTCAGTGGGTGAAACGCGTCAGCGGGTGAAGCGTGGTCACCGGCCGAAGCACTCCCGGGTGCCGTGGAGTCTCGGTTCGAAACACACCCGCAGCGTGGCGGGGTCCGTGCCGTCGACCATGGGCGTGAAGACGTAGTTCTGTGTGTCGTAGCCGTCGGTGACCTCGGCCCGCTGCGGCCTGCCGCCGTCAGCCGACACCTCGATGACGTTTCCGGTGCGGGAGTGCCAGATCCGTGCCCATGCGGCGGAGCACGCCGCGCTGTATCTGAACTCCAGCCGTGCGCCCGTGGAGGTGCGGAGCGGCTGGCCGAGCGCGCGGACCCGTGAGGGTGTGCCGCAGCCCATCAGTCCCGGGTCCTTGCCGACACAGCCCCGCGCGTGGCAGGCGGGTGGCGGTGGTGCGGTGGACGAGGGTCCGTGCGCCGCGGAGTCCCGCGAGCCCGTGTTCGCCAGGACCGCCACCCACACCACTGCTACGGCGGCCCCGGCCGCACATGCGGCCAGGCCGACGGCGGCCCATCCGCGCAACCCCGCGCCCCTGCCGTGCCGTTGGTCCGGCTCGGCCGGATGCGGTGAGCGGCCCTGGCCGCCTGTCGCCTCCGGGGGCTCGGGCCGCGCGGTCGCGTGTGCGGTCGCGGGGAGCGGCGGGCTGCCCGCCCGGCCGCTCCACTCCCCGTCGGCCAGCTCCCACAGCGCCAGCAGACGTCCGGGCGGCTCACCGGCCATCGTGCACAGCGCCTCGACGGCTTGGCGCGGGGCGAGTTGCTTGCCGTTGAGGTAGCGCTCCCAGGAGGACTTGCTGTAGGTGGTGCGCTCGGCGAGCGCCGCCATGCTCAGGCCGGTACGCGTCCTGAGCTCGCGCAGCCCGGCGGCCAGGCGGGCGCACGCGGATGCGGTGGCGGGCGGGGTGGTGTCCTTCATCGGCGCAGCACCTGCCAGGTGTGCGGGCCGACGATGCCGTCGGGCGGCAGCCCGGCCCTCCTCTGCAGTCGCTTGACGGCCCGGGTGGTGTTCTCCCCGTAGACACCGTCGGCGCCACCGGGGTCGAAGCCCAGGTGGCGCAGGAGGCACTGGGCTTCCACGACGCCCCAGCCCGGCTGGGAGAGTACGGCGGTGCGGGTGGTGCTGTAGCCCGCGTAGCTCCGTCCCCGCTCCCGCTTGATGGCGCAGGGGTAGGTCTTTCCCGGCCGGTAGGTGAAGGTGCCGTGCGAGGGTCCGGCCGCCGCGCCGCGCTCTGTCTCGGCCGCTCCGTTTCCGCCGCCTCCTCCGCCCCTCCAGGGTGCCGCGATCAGCAGTCCGATGAGCAGGGCGCCGAGCGCCACGGCCGCGCAGACGCCGATCAGCACCCGGGGGCGTACGGCCCGTGGTTCCGGTGTCTCCGACGGCACGGGTGGCCCGTCGTCCGCCGTCGCCGCCCTCTCCCGCCACGCGGCCTCGGCCACCTCGTGGAGCACCAGCAGACGGGTCGGCTCGACGCCGCCTACCCGGGCCAGTTCCTCCACCGCCTGCCGTGGTGGCAGCGCCTTCCCGTTGAGGTAGCGCTCCCAGGAGGAGCGGCTGTAGCCGGTCTTGGACTCCAGCGACGACAGTCCCAGCCCGCTACGGTCCTTCAACCGGCGTAACTGCACGACCAGCTGCCGGACCCGGTCATCGAGCGGATCCGGTAATGGCCTCCAACGCGACATGTTCCACCCCATACGCATTGAGTCCCGCGAGCCCGGATTATCCACCTCCCATGAGCTCCGGTCCGCCGCTTTAACCCCTCTTGGTCTTCCACGGCCCGCCCCACCGCACCCCTTCGGGCCGGTGCGCGCTCCGGCCCCGGCCCGGCGCGTCCCGGCGGCGCGTCTGTGCGGATGGTATCCGTGCAGGTCAGCGCGTGGGACGTCCCCCGAACTCCGCAATGCGCCGCAAGCCCTGGCGGGTGGCCGGGGCGGGGCGGCAGTCTCGGTATCGCAAGCCGGGCGGCGCGGTCCACCCCGCGCCGCCCCCACCACCCGCCACACCGCACCACGGCGGCGGTCCGTCCTCCACGGGGGGAAGGACGGACCGCCGCCGTCCCGCGGATGAGCGGGAGAGGTGCCCGGTCAGAGGAAGCTGACACCCTGGGCGAGGGAGAGTTCGCTGGAGTAGTTGATGGTGTTGGTGGCCGAGCGCATATACGCCTTCCAGGCGTCGGAGCCGGACTCCCGGCCGCCGCCGGTGTCCTTCTCGCCGCCGAAGGCACCGCCGATCTCCGCTCCGGAGGTGCCGATGTTGACGTTGGCGATACCGCAGTCGGAGCCCGCGGCGGACAGGAAGATCTCGGCTTCCCGCTGGTCGCGGGTGAAGATGCTGGACGACAGGCCCTGGGGGACGTCGTTGTGCAGCGCGATCGCCTCCTCGAGGGTGTCGTACGTCAGCACGTACAGGATCGGTGCGAAGGTCTCCTCCCGTACGACATCGGTCTGTGCGTCGACGCGGACGAGGACCGGCTCGACGTAGGCGGCCGCGGGGGCGGCCTCGGCCAGGCGCCGGTTGCCGCCCGCGAGGATCTTGCCGCCCTGGGCCTGGACGCGGGTGAGGGCGCTGTTCATGGTGTCGAGGGCCGCGGCGGAGATGAGCGGACCGACCAGTGTGGTGTCCTCGAACGGGTCGCCGATGGGCAGCTTGCCGTAGGCGGTGGTCAGCCGCTCGACGAGGGTGTCGGCGATATCGCGGTGGACGATGAGGCGGCGCAGCGTCGTACAGCGCTGGCCCGCGGTTCCGGCCGCGGCGAACACGATGCCCTGGATGGCGAGGTCGAGATCTGCGGACGGGGCGACGATCGCCGCGTTGTTGCCGCCGAGCTCCAGCAGGCTGCGGCCGAAGCGGGCGGCGACACGGGGGCCGACCTCACGCCCCATGCGGGTGGAACCGGTGGCGCTGACGAGGGCGACCCGTGGATCGTCGACGAGCTTCGCACCGGCCGCGCGGTCACCGAGCAGCAGACGGTGTACGTCGCGCGGCGCGCCGACCTCGTCGGCGGCCTGGGCGAGCAGGTGGTCGCAGGCCAGGGAGATCAGCGGGGTGAGCTCCGAGGGCTTCCAGATCACGGTGTCGCCGCAGACGAGGGCGACGGCGGTGTTCCACGACCACACGGCGGCGGGGAAGTTGAAGGCGGAGATGACGCCGACCACGCCGAGCGGGTGCCAGGTCTCGGCCAGCCGGTGGCCGGGACGTTCGGAGGCGATCGTACGGCCGTACAGCTGCCGGGACAGGCCGACCGCGAAATCGCAGATGTCGATCATCTCCTGGACCTCGCCAAGCGCCTCGGAGCGGATCTTGCCCGCCTCGATGGTGACGAGGTCGGCCAGGTCGCTCTTGTGCTCGCGCAGCAACTCGCCGAGGCGGCGCACGAGTTCACCACGGCGCGGCGCGGGCGTGGCCCGCCAGGTGAGGAAGGCCGCACGGGAGGCCGCGATGGTGTCTTCGGTGTCGGCGTCGGTGGCGGCGGTCAGCCCGAAAAGGTTCTCGCCGGTGAGCGGTGTGCGGGCGGAGAAGTCACCGCCCTCGGCCACGCCGACGCCGATGTGGTCGAGGGCGGTACGGGCGCGGGTGCGCAGGTCGTCCGTGGTGGGCAGTGCGGTGCTGGTCATGGCGGTCCTCCGGGGGTGAGGGGTCAGCTGAGGGTGTCGGTGAGGCCCAGCTCATGGGCGACGTGTGCGAGGGAGTCGTTCCGCTGCCGGGCGTAGAGGGCGTAGGGGTCCAGGACATCGCGGCCGATGGCGCCGGAGAGCCAGTCCGCGTCGTACGCCGTGCCCTGCTGGTCGCTGCGGCGGGTGCCCTCGCCGCTGAGGTTGGACTGGAAGATCCCGGCGGCGGAGCGGGGCAGGAAGTCCTCGTAGACGATGGGCTCGGCGCGCACCCAGCCCTGCCGCAGCAGCTCGCCGACGGTCGTGGGCGGCCTGCTGCCGTCGCGGGGCCGCTCGGGGCGGAGGTGGTAGGTGAAGTAGGCCAGCCCCTTCGCGGCGAGTTCCGGCTCGCTGCCGGGCAGCCGCCGCTCCCACACGCCGCGCGCGATCTCCCCACGGGGAACCGAGGGGTTCTGGGACGCCTTCTCGTCCACCTGGCCGAGGAGTTCGTCATAGAGGGCGCGGCCCTCGCGGGTGAGGGCGATGCCCCGGGCCTCGACCTCACCGAAGCGGACCCTCAGGGCGCCACTGATGACGCTGCCGTTCGGGGTGCGCATCGCGCGGGGTTCGGCCAGCGCCCGGAAGGAGGTCTGCCGCAGTAGCACATCGGGGCCCTTCCAGGCCGGTGGGCCCTGGATGGTGTCGATCATCTCGACGCCGCGGTCGGTCATCCGCCGGTACAGCTCGTCGATGTCGAGGACGCGCGGGGTGAGGTGGTTGATGTGGGTGCTGCGCACCCCGCCGATGTCCGCGGCCACGGCGGAGATCCGCTCCAGGGTCTCGTACCAGCCCTTGTCGACCGGCTCCGCGGACAGCTCGAAAACCTCCACGGCGAGGTGCAGAAACCGCTCGGCCTCCGCCCCGGGCAGCTCCCGCTCCGCGGAGGCACGGTCGGCCAGCGCCAGCAGCTCGGGGGAGAAGAGCTCGCGGTCCGCGAGGAAGGCTTCCAGGCGCGAGCGCAGCTCGGCGTCGAAGAAACGGGGGTCGGCCGGGGTGAGCAGGGAGGTGAACACCCGGAAGGGATTGCGCGCCAGTTCCTCGCCGTCCACCGGCCGGAAGGCGGTGGAGACGACGGGGACGGCACTGGCCGCGGCCTCCCGCAGATCGTAGAAGCCCACCGGATGCATGCCGAGGGCGCCGAAGATCCGGGCCACTTGCCCCAACTCCCGTGGTGTGCCGACACGGATGGCCCCGTGCCGCTCGGCCGTCACCCGGCCGATGGACCCGAGGCGTTCGGCGTCGGCTCCCCGTGCGCGCAGGACGTCCTCGTTGACCTCGCGCGATACGTCCACGAGCGTGGTGTAGGCGGGAACCTCCTGCCCGTACATCTCCGACAGCCGCGCCGCGAACGCGGCCCTCAGCTGCCACTGACTCAGCGTTGCCATGGTTCGGCCTTTCGATTCGGGTTCGCGGTTCACACCACATGTGCTTCGGGGCGGGTCCCGGCGCCGTGGCGGAACCGGTCGGCGCTGAGCGGGGAGACATCGGTGAACGGCTCCCGCTCCAGGTACAGATCGCGCACGACCTCGCCGACCGCGGGCGCCTGAAGGAAGCCATGGCCGGAAAACCCGGCCGCGTACAGGAAGTTGGGAAGCTCACCGGAGCGGCCTATCAGCGCGTTGTGGTCCGGTGTGACCTCGTACAGACCGGCCCATCCGCCGGAGGTCTCCATGGTGGCCAGGGCCGGGGCGCGGTGGCGGGCGACGGTGCGGAACAGCTCCAGCCACTCCGGGGTCCAGGTGGTGTCGAAGCCGTCCTGCTGGCCGGGGTCGGCCAGCCCGAGCAGCAGACCGTCATCGCTGTTGTGGAAGTAGGCGGTCGAGGAGAAGTCGATGGTGAACGGGATGCGCGGGGCGGGTGGCGCGATCGGCGCGGTGAACGCCAACTGCCGCTTCACCGGCCGGACCGGGAGGTTGACCCCGGCCATCTCGCCGATCCGCGCCGACCAGGCCCCCGCCGCGCAGATGACGGTGGAGCACGCGATGCGCCCGTGGCTGGTGTGCACACCGACGACCCGGTCCCCGGCCGTGTCGAGGCCGGACACCGTGGTGTGGGTGGCGACGGTGACCCCGGCCCGCGCCGCGGCCCCGGCGTACCCCTGGACGACAAGGCCGGGGCGGGCGTGTCCGTCGGCGGGGGAGTACGCGGCGGCCACGAGGCCATCGGTGCTGAGGTAGGGACACAGCCGCTGGGCCTCCTCGGGGGCGATCATGCGGCTCGGCACGCCCAGGCCGTTCTGGAGCCGGACCCCCGCCTCGAAGTCACTCGCCTGCTGTGCGCTGTCGAGCAGGAAGAGGTACCCGACGGTGTCGAGCCGGATGTCGGCCCCCGGCCGGTGGTGGAACTCCTGGTAGGCACGCAGGCTGCGGCTGCCCAGCTCGATGTTGAGCGGATCGGAGAACTGGGCGCGCACGCCGCCGATCGGCTTGCCGGAACTGCCGCAGGCGAGGTCGCCGCGCTCGACGACGACGATGTTCGGCACCCCGGCCTCGGCGAGGTGAAACGCGGTGCTCGCACCCATCACACCGCCACCGATGATCACAACGTCGGCGGAGGCGGGAACGGTGCGGAAGGCGGAGGAGGACAACAGACCACTCCCTAGCAGAGGCCACCCCGCCGGGCGAGGACGGGTCCATGCCCGGGGGCGGCAGGGCTGTCAGGACGGAGCGACGCCGATCAGCTATCTCTGCGTCATCGTGCAGCACACCAAACGTTGACGTCCATCAACGGTCCATGCTTCTGATCTTTTAGCATCCCTATATGGACTGGACGAGTGCACAGCTGCGTTCACTGGTGGAGCTGACCAGACGCGGCACCATCACCGCGGTCGCGGAGGCCCTGGGATACACCCCCGGCGGGGTCTCGCAGCAGATCACCGCGCTGGAGAAGGCCACCGGCATGCGACTGCTGCGACGGGTGGGACGCAGAGTGGAGCTCACCGACGCCGGGGCGACCCTGGCCCTGCACGCCGAGCGCATCCTCACCACGGAGGCCGAGGCCGTCGAGGCGCTGGAGCGCACCCGCAACGAGATCTCCGGAACGCTGCGGGTCGGGCTCTTCGCCACGGCCGCCGCCGAGATCCTGCCGCCCGCCCTGCGGCAGGTGCGCGAGAGACACCCCGGCGTGACCGTGCGCAGCCGGGACATGGACGTGGACGAGGTGTACGACGCGGTGGCGGGCGGAAGCGTGGACCTGGCACTGGGTCTCGACTACCCGGATGTGCCCATCCCGAGGGATCCGTCCCTGCGGGTGCGGGAGCTGTCCAGGGAGCGCTTCTCGCTCGCGGTGCCCACCGGGACCATGTCCGGCCGGTCCGGCGGGTCCGGTCGACCGGGCCAGTCCGGCAGGTCCGCCAAGTCCGGCCGCACGAAGGTCTCGCTCGCCGACACCAGGGACCTGGGATGGATCCTGCCGTCGATCGGCAGCTACTACGGCCGTGCCGTGCTCACCGCCTGCCGCCGCGCCGGTTTCGAGCCGCAGGTGCTGCACGAAGTGACGGACACGGCCGCCACCCTGGCCCTGGTCGAGGCCGGAGTCGGAGTCAGCGTGGTGACGGAGCTGATGCTCCGGCTGCGCCCCTCCCGCCTCGATGTCCTGGAGCTGCAGGAGACGATGGAACGCCACATCGTGGTGGTGTACCGCTCCTTCGCCGAACACCGGCCGACGGTGGCCGCGCTGGTGGATGTCCTGCGCACCTCGGCCGGGCGGCGGCCGCCCGGGGGTCAGCAGCAAAGCGGGGACACGCTCCTCACCCGCTGACCAGACCACGAGGAGGCCCAGGATCTCTTGGCCTCAGGAGCGCAAGTTGTCGCGCTGCTGAGTCTTTCGGGTGCGGCGGGCCCTGGGTGATGGTTTCAGGCCAGTGGTGACCCACCCCGCGTACGGTGGCCCCTCGCGCCGCCGCTTGTCTGCCATGGAGCCAGCCATGCCCCCCAACCACACCCCCAAGCCCGGGCTTCCCGCCCTCCTGGGAAGAGGCCCCCAGGGGATCTTCCGGCGCACCCTCCCCTCCGAGCGGCCCGCGGGCGAGCGCATGGTGCGCACCCTCGGGCTCACCCAGCTGACGATGATCGGCGTCGGCGCGATCATCGGGGCCGGTATCTTCAGCCTGGCGGCGGCCGTCGCCAGGGACGTCGCAGGGCCCGCCGTACTGATCTCGTTCCTCGTCGCCGGGGCCGCGTCGCTGTGCGCGGCCTTCGCCTACGCGGAGTTCGCCGGGATGGTGCCGAAAGCGGGCTCCTCCTACACCTACTGCGCCGCGGTCCTCGGGGAGGTCGTGGGCTGGATCGTGGGGTGGGACCTCCTCCTCGAGTACACCGCCATCGTCGCGGTCGTCGCCATCGGCATGTCCGGCTATCTCGGCTTCCTCCTCGACGCCGTCGGCATCCACCTGCCCACCTGGGCGCTGGGCGCTCCCGGTACCGGCGACGGTCACCGGATCGACCTGCTGGCCGTGGCGATCTGTCTGGCCGTCGCCTGGCTGCTGACCCGTGGCACCCGCACCTCGGCCCGTGTCGAGACCGTGCTGACCATCGTCAAGATCGCCATCGTTCTCGTGGTGATCGCGGTGGGCTTCACCAAGGTCGACAGCGGAAACCTCACCCCGTTCGCACCCTTCGGGCTCGACGGGGCCTTCACCGGCGCCGCCACCGTCTTCTTCGCCGTCTTCGGCTATGACGCGCTGAGCACCGCCGCCGAGGAGTCGGTGGAGGCCCGCGAGAAGCTGCCCAAGGCGATGATGCTGTCGCTGGGCATCTCGATGGCGCTGTACGTCCTGGTGTGCATCGTGCTCACCGGCGTCCAGCACTACAGCGAGCTCAACCCGAACAGCGGCATCTCCAGCGCCTTCGCCGACGTGGGGCTGAACGGGCTGGCCAACGTCATCGCCGTCGGAGCGGTCATCGGCATCGTCACCGTGACGTTCTCCTTCATGATGGGCGCCTCGCGCCTGTGGTACGCGCTCAGCCGGGACGGACTCATGCCCTCGTGGTTCGGCGCCATCCACCCCAAGCGCAAGGTGCCGCACCGCGCCACCTGGATCATCGGCATCGTCTCCGCGGTGCTCGCGGGCGCGCTGCCCATCAACGCGGTGGCGGAACTGACCAATATCGGAGTCCTGCTGGCCTTCATGGTGGTCTGTGTGTCCGTACTGATCCTGCGCTACCGGAAGCCGCAGCTCAAGCGCTCCTTCCGATGCCCCGGGATGCCGGTGGTGCCCGTTCTCGGTGTGCTCTTCTCCGGCTGGCTGATGTCGTTCCTGCAGTGGGAGACCTGGGTGCGGCTGGGGGCGTGGCTGGTCGCCGGGCTGCTCATCTACGGCGCCTACGGCTACCGGCGCACCCGCCAGGTGATGCCCGGCGGGTCCGTGGACCTCGACACCCTGGACGACCTGGCCGATACCGAGGGGCCCGAGCCGCACGGCACGCGGGCGCCCCTGCGGTAGTTGGCCACTGCCGACGTCAGGGCGGGGATTCATCCCGGGCGGCCGGGGTTCTGCGGCACCACACACCGGTCGTCCGCGGCCGGTGCCCCCTTCGGCCAGGCCAGGGCCTCGAAGCTCAGCTTGTCCCGCATCGGGTCGAGCCGAACGATGGCCAGCGCCTTGTTGTACGGGTTACCGGCGTTCGTCAGACAGATCCAGCCGCCCGCTCCCTGGACCCGGAACGCGGAGTTCAGATTCTCGTAGTCCTCCTTGATCCGCTCCTTCGACGGGACGGGAGTCCGGGTGGTGGCCGCCGCCTTCGTCAGGGCCTTCGCGGCGGTCAGGATCACATCGTGGGTCTCGATGGCCCGTCCGTCGTCGAACCGCACCGTGCCCAGCCTTCCCGCATGGGACCTGGCCGCGGCGCGCAGCTGCGCCATGGCCCGCTGCGGTTCGACCAGGTGGCGCGGCAGGTCTGCGGGGGCCGCCGCCCGCTTTCCCGCGCGCTTCTTCCAGCGCCCGACCTCCACATCCCAGGCGTCGGGGTGTGCCGGTGCCGCGTACAGGACGTTGACGGTGGGGGTGCCCGCGTCCGGGTCGCCCCGTAGCAGGGCGCGTTCCGTGCCGTCGAGGCGTTCGTCGAGGGTGGTCGCGTCGGAGCCGGAGATGACCGTGTACGACGTCTTCCGGGCGCAGTAGGTGCGGGCCAGCTTCTTCACGAACAGCTCCAGATGGAACGCCCGGCCCGCGAAGTAGACGACGCGCGCCCTGGATTCGCAGAGGTTCATGGCAAAGGTCTCGAACTCGTTCGGGGTGACCCCCGCGGCCTCCGGCCCCTCCGAGGTGAACGTCATGTCCTGGGCCCCGGCACCGCCGCCCCGGGCCCCGGTGAACGCGTCCCGCAGCGACTTGTCGTAGCTGTCGCCCGGCCGGGTGTCGGCCACCAGCGCCGTCTGCGCGCGGGCCAGCCCCGGGTCGTAAGCCAGCAGCGCGGCGGCCTGGTCCCTGGCCGTGGACACCACCCGGGCCAGGCCCGGATAGCGGTAGGGGCCCGGACCGTCGGCGTTGGCGAAGGACTGGGAGGTGACCAGCCCTGCCACGACGGGGATCTTCAGCTCATTGGTCAGATGGCTCATCGCCTCCTGGGTGGAGTCCAGGCTCAGATTGAAACCCACGACCATCCGCAGCTCCGGCTCCTGGTCGACCAGCCGGTCCACCGTGTACCGCCACGTCCGGTAGTCCCGGCCCGGGTTGGCCGCAACCAGCCGGATGGGCGGGGCGGCGTCCGAGCCGTTCGCCCTGAGCTGTCCCAGATAGGCGCCCTGCACCTCGCTGAGGATCTGCCTGCCCACCGCAGGGTTGTCCGACTCCATCGGAATCATCAGCGCCACGGTCGCATGCGCCGTATGCGCGATCCGCTCGTTCTCCGCCTCGATCCCGGCGAAGACCTCGCGCATGCCCCGCAGACCGGGCATGAACACCCCGGTCCCGTCCGAGACGCCGACACAGTCCGCGCCCCGCATCAGCAACCGCTCGCCACAGCCGTCCGCACGCCCCCACGGGGCCCAGTTCAGCAGCCCGGCGAGCACCGCGGACACCAGCGCCACGGTGCCCGCCGACAACATCGCCGGGCCCCATCGGCCCGCCCCGAGCGCGGGAAGCGGAGCCGGCGGCGGCGAGGCGAGACGCACCTGGAGCACCCGGCTCGGCAGCGGTACGTCCTGGCTGCGCCGCCACCGCTCCACCGCCTCGTCCCGGGCGCGGAACCGGTCGGGCACCGCGGCGGTGATCTCCTCGGCCGCCACGGGGGGTTGTCCGCCGCGCGGCGGAGGCGCGGCGCCGGGGGCGGAGGTGGCGATGACGACGGGATGGACCCGCAGCCCGCGCGCCCCGTCGTCATAGGCGGTCAGCAGTCGGTCCCTGATCTGCCGCCGCGCGGCGGACCGGTCGACGTCCGGCAGCAGGACGACCGGACGCCGCGCCCGGTTGAGGCGGCGGAAGAAGCCGTAATGCGCGTCGATGTCCGCGAGCAGCGCCTCGACGAGCAGCAACTGCTTGTCCGCCACCGGTTTCCGCTGCTGGCCGCGCAGCTCGCGGAAGACCTCCAGCTGGGTGACGACCCGGCCCCGGAACCACTTCCTGCGGTACCAGCGCACCGTACGGCGGTGGGGGAACCGGCAGACGTCCGCCACCCTCACCACCACCCCGACCAGCCCGCCCAGCTGCTGGGCCAGCTGCTCGTCCCGGGCCAGCGCCTCGGCCCGCTCCTTCATCTCCTGCAGGGTGTAGCGGCGTTCCTCGGCGATCGCCTGCTTGACCATCCGTGCGATCTTGGTGTTCTGCTTGGCCGGCATCTGGCCGTCGTCCGGGCGCCACACATACAGCGCCGCGAAGGCCGCCGCGAAGCGGGGGAAGGCGATGGGCAGCCGGTAGGCCGGGCGGCCGTCGTATCCGCAGCCCTGGGCGATGGCCAGCAGCTCGGTGACGACCTGCTGCTCCGGTGTCTCCTCCGCCGGAAGCTCATCCGGACAGTTGACCGGCAGCACACCGCGGTGCCGCTCGTGGAAGAGCCGGGGCCAGCCGCGGACGGTGGCCTCCGCACCTTCGAGCTGCAGGACCAGCGCCCCGCTCGAACGGTGGAACCTCAACCCCCCGAAGCGCAGCCGGTCCCTGATCGTCAGCTGCGCCAGCGCCGCGTCCAGCGTCTGTTCCATGTCTGCCCCCGTCCTCGGCAGCCGCGAGGGTAGAGCGGGGGCTCGGGAGGGGTCCCGGCCTCAGGGGGTATTGGCGGTGAGCATCGTGGCGAAGCGCCGGGCGAAGAGATACGCGTCGCCGGGCCAGCGGGCGGAGAGGTAGCGGCCGTCCTCGACGACGAAGGCGGCGGAGTCGTCGGTGGCCCTGCCGCGGCGGCGCAGTTCGACGGGGCCGCGTTCGAACCGGGCGGGGTCGGCCAGGGCCGCCACGACCTCGTGCTGGACGTAGGCCGGATAGGTGCGGTAGTAGCGGCCACGGCGCCAGGCGGTGAGGTAGTAGGCGGTCCGCTCCATGTACGCGGGCAGACAGGTGGTGCGCCGGTCGGCGAGCACGCTGCGGCCGGTGTCCGGGTCGAGGGTGCGGGCCAGGGCGAGAACGCCGTGGCAGATGGCGCCGACGGGGCGCTCCAGTCGCCAGAAGTCGCCGATCTTCTCGCGCAGCACATCCGAGCCGAGGTACTGGCGCATCCCCGGGGCGTGGCCACCGGGCAGGATCAGCCCGTCGTACGCCGCGGGCCGGAGGTCCGCCCAGGCGACGGGGTGGCGGAAGGCGGCCTCGCCGGTCAGCCGCTCGTAGAACTCCTTGGGCTCGGGCTCCGCGCCGAGCTGCCCGAAGAGCACTCCGGTGAGCAGCAGCGGATCGGCGGCCGGCGGCCCGTCGCCGTGTTCGGTGGCGAACACCACCTCGTGGCCGAGGTCGGTCAGCAGCTTCCAGGGCACGGCCACCTCGGTGACATCGAAGTCCCGGTCGGGCAGGGGGAGAAGGATACGCACGGGATCTGCCTACCACAGGTGGCGGCGCCGGTCCCGGGGGACCGGGCGGGATCACAACCGTCCGGTCAGCACACCTAGTCCGGCTGCCCGTCCCGCGCGGCGTGTGCGTACGGCTCGTCCGCCGGCACCGCGCCACGCAGCGCGCGGATCATCGTGCCCAGCAGCGGATTGCTGTTCTCATGGCGGTGCAGGGCCATCACCCGGCGGAACGCCGAGCGCTGCGCCAGCCGAGTCGCCTCCACCGCATCGCCGGGCGAGTGGCCGAGCCCCGGCACGATGGCCACGCCGAGCCCCGCGGACACCAACTCCCGTACGACGCCGTAGTTGTTGCTGCGAAAGGCGACCACGGCCTCGAAACCGGCCGCCGCGCACAGCCGGTCGAGCGAGAGCGCACCGGCCGTGCCCTCCCTGCTGGTGATCCAGCGGGCCTGCGAGAGCCCGGCCAGGCGCGGGCTCAGACCGCTGCCCCGGGCCCCGAGCAGTACAAGGTCCTCGCGGACCAGCTGGTGGCAGGCCAGGCCTTCCGACCACTGCCGGGGGCTCAGCCCGTACTCGTACACCAGCGCCACATCCAGATCACCGGCGTTCAGCGCGGCCACGAGCTCCTCCGGCTCGCCCTCCTCGAGCTGGACCTGCGCCCGCGGGTGGGCCGACGCCAGGGCCGACAGCGCCGGTGGCACGAGCCGGACACTGGCGGTGGGGAAGCTTCCCAGCCGCAGCCGGGCCGTGGCACCGGTGGCCAGCTGGTCCACCTGATGGCCGAGGTCGTCCATGGCCGCCAGCACCGGCACGCTGAGGTCGACCAGCCGGTGCGCCGCGGTGGTCGCCCGGACGCCGTGCGCCTCCCGCTCGAACAGCACCAGCCCCGTCTCCTTCTCCAGGGCCGAGATCTGCTGGGAGATCGCCGAGGGGGTGTACCCGCGCTCACGGGCCGCGACGACGAACGAGCCGGTGCGTACGACGGCCCTCAGGGTGAGCAGGTGCTGCGGCTTGAGCAACGCGTACCTCCCACCGGGGTCCGGAACGGGCCACAGCGTAAGCATCGCTATGGCTCAAAGGTCAATACTTTCGTGCTGCTGGGCCTTGTGGGGCGGGCGGGGGCGCTGGAGGGTGGCCGTGACGGGGCCGGACCCGGCCGATGGACAAAGGAGCTACCGCAGTGACGACGACCGCGCGGGGCCGTGGGGCGTCCCGACACTCCTCGCCCGTGCCGCGCACCACCGGCCCTTCTCCTCAGCAGACAAGGAATCCGCACCGTGACTGACGCGCTGTCGCTCATCGACGACTGGGGGCCCGAGAAGATCGTCGTCGTCTCCCACCGACGCACCGGCATGAAGGGCGTCCTGGTCATCGACAACACCGCCCGCGGCATCGGCAAGGGCGGCACCCGCATGAGCCCGACCGTCTCCGTCGGCGAAGTGGCCCGGCTGGCCCGCGTGATGACATGGAAGTGGGCGGGAGTCGACCTCTTCTACGGCGGCGCGAAGGCGGGAATCGTCGCCGACCCGGCCTCCCCCGACAAGGAAGCGATCCTGCGCGCCTTCGCCCGCGCCCTGTCCAACGAGGTGCCCCGCGCATACGTCATGGGCCTGGACATGGGCCTGACCGAGAACGACGCGGCCATCGTCCAGGACGAGCTCGGCGACCGCGGCGCCGCCGTCGGCACCCCGGGCCACCTCGGGGGAGTGGCCTACGACGAACTCGGCGTCACCGGCTACGGAGTGGCCGAGGCCGCCGACGCGGCGGCCCAGCACCTCCGGCTGCCCCTCGGCGGCGCCCGGGTCGCCATCCAGGGATTCGGAGCCGTCGGCCACGCCGCCGCCGGGCGGTTCGCGGAACTCGGCGCCACCGTCGTCGCCGTCTCCACCGCCAGGGGAGCCCTCCACAACCCCTCCGGACTGGACGTGCCCACGCTGCGGGCGGCGCGGGAAGAGCACGGCGACGACTTCGTCACCCGCCACCACCAGGGCATCGCCGTACCATCCGGCCAGGAGCTCACCGTCGACTGCGACATCCTCGTCCCGGCGGCCCTCCAGGACGTCATCGACGAGACAACCGCCCACCAGATCAAGGCCAAGCTGGTGGTGGAAGGCGCCAATCTGCCCACCTCACCGCGGGCACAGTCCATCCTCGCCGAACGTGGCATCTCCCTGCTGCCCGACTTCGTGGCCAACGCCGGTGGCGTCGTCGCCGCCGCCTTCGCCATGGACGCCCGCTACTCCGGATTCCGGCCCGAGACCTCCACCATCTTCGAGACGATCTCCGAGCGGCTGCGCACCAACGCCGTGACCGTTCTGGAAGAGGCCGAGCGCCGCGCCACCACCCCGCATATCGCCGGGCGCGGACTCGCCGAAGAACGCGTCCGCGCCGCCATGCGCAGCAAGGGCCGCATCGGCCCTTGATCCTTTGCCCCTTGTGTTACCTGCCAAGCGGGTGACGTCCGGCGGAGAGGGCGGGCCGGGGCCGATCACGACGATTCTCCATTCGCCCTGGTAGGGGCAGGGAGAGCCCCGTGTGGGCACGGGCGTCGACATCCAGGGCGTTACCCGGCAATATGGTCACGTGGATGGTCACGTGGATGAGTTCGTCTTTGTGAGCGGTCGTCTCTGTCTCGACTTGGCGGGCACGAAGCTCTGGCGCCGCAGCCTCCGTACGGAGCTGCTGAACTCCCCGAGCGATATGGGCCGTTGGATGCGCCAGGCGGAGCTGCTTGACGACCCCGGCCCCATGGACACCCGGGGGCTGGAGCGGGTCCGCCGCCTACGGGAGGCGATCTACGTCCTGGTGCGTGCCTGGCCCCCCGGAGATGATCCCTCCGGTGCCGGGTTCCGGGACGCCCTCGCCGAGGTGAACGACGCGGCCCGGCTGCCCCTGCCCAGGCATCAGCTCGACGTATCGGGGCGGCTGACGCGGACCGGTGGTGTGGACGAGGTCCTTGGCGCGGTGGCCCGCGACGCCGTAGACCTGTTGAGCTCGGCCCAGTTCGGCAAGACCAAGGAGTGCGCGAACCCCGATTGCACGCGTCTCTTCGTGGACGTATCCCGCTCCGGGGCCCGGAGGTGGTGCGGGATGGCGGAGTGCGGCAACAAGCACAAGGCCGCCAGCTACCGGAAGCGGAAGAAACAGCAGACCGTCATGGAAACCTGAGCCCGAAGCCCGCCTCGCCCGCAAAAGGAACAGAGATTCTGTTAGCTTGCTTCCGCAAGCAGAACCTTCATTCTTTTTGTGGGGTGTGTGGTGCCGCGGCTCACCGACGCGCGCAAGGAACTCCGGCGTGCCCAGATCGCCGAGGCCGCCGTGCGGTGCTTCGGCCGCAACGGCCTGGAGCGGACCTCGATCGCCGACATCACGGCCGAGTCCGGCCTCTCGGCCGGTTCGATCTATGCGCACTACCGCAACAAGGCCGAACTGGTGCAGGCCGCCGCTCGGGCGGTGCTCATCAAGCGCGCCAAGGTCCTCGGCGACTACGCCGCGAGCGACACTCCGCCCGGCCCCGACGAACTGCTCGCCCGCCTGATCGCGGCGATCGACCCCGCAGAGGCCCGGGTCGGCGTGCAGACCTGGGGGGAGGCGACCACCGATCCCGCCATCCGCCACATCGTCGTCGACATGACGGAGCGGATGCGGGCGATGCTGCACGACTGCGTCACCGCGTGGCTGGTCAGGGTCGAGAATCACCGGCCGGACGGGGCCGGGGAGCGCGCCGCGCCGATCGCCCACCAGTTGATGGCGCGCTACCAGGCCGAACTGCTGTACACCGCCCTGCGATCACCGACCGAGGAGACAGCGCCATGACCACCACCCCGACCGCTTCGTTCGCAGGCCGTACCGTGTTCCGGATCGGCTATGGCGCGATGCAGCTCGAGCGCCTGCACGACCGCCGTGCCGAGGCCGTCGCGCTGCTGCGCCGCGCCGTCGAGCTGGGCGTCGACCATGTGGACACCGCCCAGTTCTACGGTTTCGGCTTCGCCAACGAGGTGATCAGGGAGGCGCTGCGCCCCGAGGACAACGTCCTGGTCGTCACGAAGGTCGGCGCCGACCCCAACCCCGGCGGGCAGCTGCCGCTGCGTCTGGCACAGCGGCCCGAGCAACTGCGCGCCAGCGTCGAGGACAACCTGCGCGGCCTCGGCGTCGACCGGCTCCCGGTGGTCAACCTCCGTCGCCTGGACACCGGCCCCGGGCTGCGCCCCGAGGGCGACCAGATCGTCGACCTCGACGACCAGCTCGCGACGATGACCGCCCTGCGCGACGAGGGCAAGATCGGCGCGATCGGCCTGAGCAGCGTCACCCTCGACGGGCTGCGCCGCGCCCTGCCCGCGGGCATCGTCTGTGTGCAGAACGCGTACAGCCTCGCCTCCCGCGAGGACGAGGACATGCTTGACCTGTGCGTGGCCGAGGGCATCGCCTGGGTGCCGTTCTTCCCGCTTGGCGGGGCGTTCCCGGGCCTGCCCAAGGCCACCGAGGAACCGGCCGTTCAGTCCGTGGCCGAGTCCCTGGGCGTCACGCCCTCCCAGGTCGGCCTCGCCTGGCTGCTGCACCACGCCCCGAACGTGCTGCTCATCCCCGGCACCGCCGACGCCGCCCATCTCGAGGCCAATATGGCGGTCGGCGAGATCACCTTCGACTCCGCGACCCTCGCCACCCTCGATGCCGTCGAGTCCCGCCCCAACGAGGCCTCCATCGGCTGACACCCATCGGCTGACCGGAACCAACGCGACCAGGATCGCGAACGGGGTCGTGACCAGAGTCGCGACCGCCCGCCGGACGCCCTGACGGAACGGCAGGCCGCGCCGGGAGACCCCGCTTCACCAGGCTCTGAGGACGGACCATGAAGGCCATCATCCACCGCGACAACGGCGACCCCGACGTTCTCCAGCTCGTCGACCGCGACCTGCCCGCGCCCGGCCCCGGCGAGGTCCGGGTCCGGATCGCCGTGTCCGGGATCAACCCGACCGACTGGAAGGCCCGCTCCGGTGCCACGGGACCCCAGCGCTTCCCCGAGGTCACCCCGCACCTCGACGGTGCCGGAACCATCGACGCCGTCGGCGACGGGGTTGACCCGAGCCGGGCCGGCCAGCGGGTATGGCTGTTCCTGGCCGCCGCCGGGCGGCCCACCGGCACCGCCGCCGAGTTCACCGTCGTGCCCGCGGACCGGGCCGTGCCGCTGCCCGAGGAGGCCGGATTCGACGTCGGCGCCTCACTCGGCGTCCCCGCGCTCACCGCGCACCGCGTGCTCACCGTCGCCGAGGACGGACCGCGGCGGCTGCGGCCCGGGGCGCTCGACGGCAAGGTGGTGCTCGCCGCGGGCGGGGCCGGGGCGGTCGGGCACGCGGTGATCCAGCTCGCCCGATGGGCCGGTGCCACCGTGATCAGCACGGTCAGCGGCCCGGAGAAGGCAAGGCTGGCCACCGCCGCCGGGGCCCACCACGTGATCAACTACCGGGAGGGCGACCCGGCCGCCGACATCCGCGAGATCGCCCCGGACGGCGTCGACGTCGTCGCCGAGGTGGCGCTGGGCGCCAACCTCGCACTGGACATGGCCGTGCTGCGGACCCGCGGCACGGTCTCGGCCTACGGCAACGAGGGGGACAGGCCGGTCGAGCTGGATGTGATGCGGAGCATGGTGCTGAACGCACGCTTCCAGTTCGTGGTGCTCTACACGGTCGGCTCGGACCCCCTCGCCGCGGCCGTTGAGGACGTCACCGCCGCGGTGCGCGGCGGTGCGCTGCCGGTCGGCGAGGAGCACGGCCTGCCGCTGGTCCGCTTTCCGCTCGACCGCACCGCCGACGCGCACCGGGCGGTGGAGCGCGGCGCGGTCGGCAAGGTGCTCGTGGACGTCACGCCGTGACATCCGGTCGACCGCCGCGGAAGCTGGCTCAGAAGCTGGTGAGCAGGTCGTCGAGCGGTGCGGGTACGCGGTCGTCGTCCAGGGCCTCGACGAGGACGCGGCCGTAGTGGATCTTCCGCCCCTTCTTCGTGCTGAGGAAGCGCCGCAACTGCTGCTGTGAGGTGCGGCCCTGCTGTGCGGGCTGGTGCAGGAAGGTCCGCAGGGCGCGCAGATCGCCCTCCGCCCGTACGAGCTCCGCCACCCGTGAGACGCCCAGCGCGCGGATGAGCTCGTCCTCCAGGTCCGCAGCGCAGACGAAGAACTCCTGCCGCGCCGCATCCGCCCGCTCCAGGCCGCGGGTGTAGTAGCGGCGCTCCGCCTCGTCGCACAGCCCCGTGAGGCGGAGGCCCAGACCGGACGGCCCGAGGAGGTGGGCGAAGCGTCCGACGCTCATGGCGCCGCCCATCGGCAGGACGCAGACTCCTTCGGCCGCCAGGTCCCGGCCGCGGCGCGCGGCCAGCGCGCTGACCGCGGCGGCGTCGCTCGGCCCTTCGAGCAGGACGACCGCCCGGACGGGCAGCCGCGCGGCCAGCTCGCACGCGGAGCCCCCGACCCCGGGGTCACCGGCCGCCCATGCGATGACCGCATCCCGGAACGCCCTCATATCAGCCATGAGACGAGTCTCCGGCCCTTCCGGCCGCCACGCCAGGGTATTTCACCCTCCCGGCGCTGATCCCGGAGTCCCGGAGTCCCGGAGTCCCGGAGTCCCGGAGTCCCGGAGTCCCGGAGTCCCGGAGTCGGCTCAGTGGCTTCGCCCCGGCCGCAGCGCCCGGACGAGTCCGTCCAGGATGTCCTCGAGGACGGCATGGGACGTGGCGAAGTTCAGCCGCAGAAAGCCATCGGCGTCCGGGCCGAAGGGGCTGCCCCCGTCGAGCAGGACATCGCCCTCCCTCAGCACTCTCTCCACGGGGGGTTCGCCGATCTCCAGTGGCCGTGCGTCGAACCAGGCCAGATAGGTGGCCTCCGGCAGATGGTGGCGCAGCCGCGGGAGCTCGGCGCTCACCACCTGATGGACCCGCCGGCGGTTGCGGTCCAGCACGGCGAGCAGATCGCGTTGCCAGGTGTCGCCCTCCCGCCACGCGGCCTCGGTGGCGATGACGCTGAGCGGAGATACGGCGCCGTACAGATCGGGTGGTTGGGCGTCGCGCAGCGCGAGCAGCCGGTCCGGGCCGTAGTGGGTGACCGCGCAGCGAATGGCCGCGAGGTTGAACGCCTTGGTGGCGGAGGTGAGGGTGACGGTGCGGGCCGCGGCGTCCGGGGAGAGGCTGGCGAAGGGTATGTGACGATGCGGCTCATGGACCAGCTCGGCGTGGATCTCGTCGCTGATGACCAGCAGATCGTGCCGACGGGCGATGGCGGCGGTCTCCTCCAGCTCCGCACGGGTCAGCACGCGGCCCGTCGGGTTGTGCGGGTTGACCAGCACCAGCGCCTTACAGCCCGACTCCGCCACCGCGGTGTCGAGCGCGGCCAGGTCCATGCGCCAGCCGTCGGCGGAGTCGTGCATCGGGATGGGCACGGCACGCCGGTCCATCGTCGCCAACGTGGCGAGGAACGGTGGGTAGTTGGGGGTCTGGATGGCCACCGCGTCACCCGCGGCCGTCGCGAGGTGCAGGACGAGCTGGAGGCACTGGATCAGGTCGGTCTGCTCGCGTACGCGGTCCGCTGGCGCCTCCCACGCGTAGCGCTCCTGCATCCGCCGTGCGAAGGCGCGACGGAGCGGACTGCCGTCCGGCCAGTCCGGGTAGCCGAGATCGCGGCGTTCGACGGCCTCCCGCAGCGCGGCGACCACTGCCGGAGGGGTGGGGAAGTCCATGTCCGCCACCCATGCGGGGAGCACCCGCGGCCCCGGACGGTGCCATTTGACGCTGTGGCGGGCGCGCAGCCAGTCGAGGCCGAGGTCATCGAAGCCGGGCACCGGCTCGGGCCGGGTGACCCTCATGAACGCGCTTCCCGCGTCAGCAGATCACGGGTGATCTGTATCTGGCCGTGGTGCTGGGCGAGCTCTTCGAGTACGTGCAGTTGGACGCCCGGCACGCTCAGCGGGCGGTCCGGCCCCTCGAACGCGGCGGGCGGTGTGTTGCGCGGGGGCGCCGTCGGTGTCACCGGCTCGAGGTCGGTCGCCATCCGCTCGAAGAGCGCGTCGACGCTCCGCCGGAGCTCCTGTGCGCTTCCCGCGGCGGTGAACTCCGCGGCCCGGTCACGGTCGACCTCCCGCCCGGCGACGATGTGCCCGATCCAGTAGTCGGCGACGCCGACGCAGTGGTACGCGATCGCGTAGACGGAGTTGGCGCCCGGCAGCGGTGGCCGGGCGTTCCCCAGGTCATCACCCAGGTCTTCCAGCGCTCCGAGCATGCCGTCGAAGGCGCGGCGCAAGAAGTACAGATATTCGTTCTGGTCTCGCAAGGCGGGGTCCTCGTCGATGGAGGAGCCGGGATGACACCGGCTACCGTCACCGGCTTATCCGGTGACGTCATCAGAATGAGGTGGCCAAGCTTGCCTGTCAACGCCTCGATGTCCTCATGCTCCGAGGTCGAGCATCACCTCATTGACTGGTGACTCCGCTGCTAGGGTGGAGCACATGGCTCTAGCGGCCCAGTCCAGAAGTGGAATTTTTGTCGATCTATGTGGTGGCGGGGTGCGGGACGGGTGGGTCCCGGTGCAGCCAATCCAAGAACGGCTTCGGAGCGAGCTCGCCGATCCGCTTCCGGTATGTGTCGAGATCGTCCTCGGTCAGAAAGTCCCGACTGCTGCCCGATCGCCCGCTCCGGAAGAACTTCGCCGGATCCTGCTCCGGAAGAACTTCCCCGGATCCTTGAGTATGTCGGTGTCGGGCGCCAGCCGCTCCGCGCGACCCTCCATCGCGTCGAAGGTCGCCGCCTCCACCAGATCGGGCCGGACCGCCTCGTCCACCGTCATGCCCAGCCACTCGGCCAGCGCCGCCAGCTGGCCGGCGAGGTCCGCGCACAAGTCGACGTAGTGCAGGAGCTTCGCATTCGGCTGCTCCTGCCGGTTCCATGCGTCATAGAGGTGGTGGACCGTCTGGTGCAGGCTCTCGGGACCCGCGCTCCCCTGGTCGTCGGTCGGCTGGGGCGGACACCAGTACTGCAGCCCCTCGCTGCCCGTCCCCGTGGGCGCCGCTCTGCTGGAGGTGTCCGCGGCCAAACACGGTGTGCTGTGGACTCCGATGAGGCAGTTATACCTGGATCAAGCAGGTGATCACCAACTTCGACTCTCGTGCAGCTACCTCGATCCCGAGCGGATCGAGGAGGGGGTGCGGCGCCTGACCGCCTTCCTGTCGGAGGAGGACGTCGGCGCGGCGGGTCAGGTCACCAGACCCTGGCGGTAGGCGTAGACGACCGCCTGCACACGGTCGCGGAGTCCGAGTTTGGTGAGGATGCGCGAGACGAAGGTCTTGACGGTCTCCTGGCTGATCACCAGGGTCATGGCGATCTCGCTGTTGGACAGGCCGTTCGCGATGAGGCGGAGCACTTCCAGTTCGCGAGGGGTCAGCGGAATGTCGTGCGGGGCGCCGTCGGGGGGCCGGATCCGGGCGGCGTACCTGCCGACGAGCTGGCGGGTCACCTCGGGGTCCAGCAGGGCCGCGCCGGTGGCCACGGTCCGGATCCCGTGCAGCAGTTGGGACGGCGGTGCGTCCTTGAGGAGAAACCCGCTCGCCCCCGCGCGCAGCGCCTCGTAGACGTAGGTGTCCAGGTTGAACGTGGTCACCACGAGCACCTTGACGGGACGGCGCACCCCCGCGCCCGCCAGCAGCCGGGTGGCCTCGATGCCGTCGAGCACCGGCATGCGGACGTCCATCACCACGACGTCCGGATGCAGCCGGCCGGCGAGGTCGACCGCGGTCTGTCCGTCCTCGCACTCGCCCACCACCTCGAGGTCGGGCTGGGCGTCGATGATCGTCACCAGCCCGGTGCGGACCAGCACCTGGTCGTCGCAGACCAGGACCCGGATCGGCTCGCTCATGACGGGCTCCCCGCGGGTATCCGCGCCCGGACGACGAAGCCGCCGCCGGTCCCGGCGCCCGCGCTGAAGTCGCCACCCAGGACATCGACCCGTTCGCGCAGACCGGCCAGCCCCCGCCCGCTCCCGCCGGGCGAGGCGGGGGCCCGGGAACCGGAGCCGTCCGTGCTGACCTCCACGGTGATCTCCCTCTCGCCGTGGTGTACATGGACCCAAGTGCGGCTGCCGTGGGCGTACTTGAGGGCGTTGGTCAGAGCCTCCTGTACGACCCGGTAGGCCACCAGATCGGCGCTGCCGGTCGACTCCGCCGGTGTGCCCTCCTCGGTGAACTCCACCGGCTGCCCGGACCGGCGGGTCTGCTCCACGAGTGTGCGGAGTCTGCCGACGGTCGGCGCGGTGGCCTCGGTGCCGTGGTCGGGGTTGATCAGGTCGAGCAGATGCCGCAGATCGGTGGTGGCACGTCTGCCGGTCTCGGTGACCGCGGTCAGTGCCTGGTCCAGGCGCTCGGGCGCGGCGGTCAGATAGCGTGCCGCCTCGGCCTGTACGACCATCGCCGTCACATGGTGGGTCACCACATCGTGGAGCTCACGGGCGATGCGGGCGCGCTCCGCGGCGCGGGTGTCCTCGGCGACGCGGCGGCGCCGGTCGGCCTCCACGGCCCGGGTGGAGCGCAGCCACGACCCCATGCCCCAGGCGAGGGCCAGCGCCAGGTAGTACATCACGAACTCGCTCGGCGCCTCGGCACCCGATCCGAGCCGGTAGAGCGCGACCGCCAGCGGCACATACGCCACGGTGCACACCAGCGTGGTGGCGCGCCGGTGCCGCTCCAGATGGGATCCCACGCTCAGCAGCGCGATGGCGATCGCGGTGCCCGCGAAGGAGTGGTAGCCACGGAGCTGGTCGACGGCGAAACCGAGCGACACCAGGGTGAGACAGACCAGCGGCCACCGCCGCCGCACGGCGAGCGGGAAACACTGGAGGGCGACCGCCACGATGGCCAGCGCGTCGAAGTCACGGGGCGGCAGACCGCCCAGCTGCGTCCCGTGGTTGTGGAACGACGGGATGAGTGACCCGGCGAAGATCAGCAGTCCGAGCGGAAGATCCCGGACCGTGACATCGAACCGGTGCCATATCTCCGGGACGCGCCGAACACTGATCATCGGGCGAGTGTAGCGGTGGCGGCGGCCCAAGATCGTCACTCCAGGGAGGACACCTCGCGTAGCTCGCCAGGGGGACACATCAGGCGGACCTGACCGTCCTCGATGTGGTGGATGGTGTCGGCGTAGGCGGTCAGGAGGTTGAGTTCATGGGTGACGAGGACGAGCGTGAGTCCCTTCTCGGCCCGTAGCCGGGTGAGCAGATCCATGATGGCGTCCGTGGTTTCGGGGTCCAGCGCGGAGGTGATCTCGTCACACAGGAGCAGGTCCGGCTCGGCGGCGAGGGCGCGTGCGAGGGAGGCGCGCTGACGCTGTCCGCCGGACAGCTCGTGCGGATGGCGGCGGACCACGTCGGCGGGCAGGCCGACGGCCTCGACGAGAGCGGCTACGCGGTCGGGGGCGCCCTGCTTGGTGGCCGTGCGGTGGAGCCGCAGCGGCCTGGCGAGTGCCGTGCCCACGGTGTGGGCGGGGTTGAGGGCGCCCAGGGGGTTCTGGGGGACGAGTTGGATGCGGCGCTGCTGGTCGGCGCTGCATCTGTCGCTGCCCGGTGTCCTCCTCGCCGCCGCGGCCGGGGCGCTGCTCGGCGCCCAGACCGGCTATCTGATCGGCCGCCGCGCCGGGCGGGCACTGCTCGCCCGTACCGCCAACCGGCGCCTGAGCGACGGAGCGCGGCGTGCGGAGGCGCTGCTCGCCCGCTACGGCCATGGCAGGGCGATCGTGCTCGCCCGGTTCATTCCGGTCGTGCGGACCGTGCTCAACCCGCTCGCCGGGATGGTGCGCGTGCCCGGCCGCACCTTCGCCTTGTGGCAGGTGGCCGGAGGCGTGGTGTGGACGGTGGGCCTGGTGCTCGGCGGCTACGCCCTGGGCGCGAGCGTCCCGAACGTCGACCGCTACCTGCTCCCTCTGGTCGCGGTGATCGTCGCCGTCTCCCTGCTGCCACTGGCCCTGGAAGCGCTCAAGGCCCGCCGGGCCCGCAGGGCGGCGGAGCGGACACCGGGGAGCGCCAAGTGATGCGCCGGCTGCGCGCTGACCTCCACTGACCGCGGCCGCACCACGCCATTCCCCCGCGGACACGGCCCGCTCCCGCCACCACAGAAACGGATCCAGATGAGTGCCATCAGCATCGGCCAGGCGGCTGTCCTCGGCATCGTCGAAGGCATCACGGAGTTCCTGCCCGTCTCCTCCACCGGCCATCTGAAGGTCACCGAAGGGCTGCTTGGCATCCCGGTCGACGACACCTCCGTGGTCGGCTTCACCGCCGTCATCCAGGTCGGGGCGATCGCCGCGGTGCTGGTGTACTTCTTCGAGGACATCGTGCGGATCGTCTCCGCCTGGGGCCGCGGACTCGCCGACCGCGAACAGCGTTACCACCACACTACAAGTTCGCCTGGTGGGTCGTCTGCGCCACCGTCCCGATCGTGGTCGTGGGCCTGGCCGCGAAACCCCTCATCGAGGGCCCGCTCGCGTCCCTGTGGGTGGTCGCCGGTTCCCTCATCGTCGGGTCCGGTGTGATGTGGGCGGCCGACCAGATGGGCCGCCACAAGCGCGGTGAGGACGACACGGGCTTCAAGGACGCCATGCTGGTCGGCTGCTCGCAGATCCTCGCGCTGCTCTTCCCCGGCTTCTCGCGCTCCGGCGCCACCATGTCCACCGCGCTCATCCTCGACCTGGACCGGGTGGCCGCCACCCGCCTGTCCTTCTTCCTCGGCATCCCGGCGCTGACCGGCGCGGGGCTGTACGAGCTGAAGGACGCCGTCGGCGCCGGGGTCGGCACCGCCCCCCTCGTGGTGGGCACCGCCGTCTCGTTCGTGGTCGCCTACGCCTCGATCGCCTGGCTGCTGAAGCTGGCTGCTGAAGTTCGTCGCCAAGCACTCGTTCAACGTCTTCGTCATCTATCGCATCGCCATCGGCCTGCTGCTCATCGGCCTGCTGGGCACCGGGGCGCTCACCGCATGACCGTTTCGCACGCGGCCGTACGCCCGCCACGCCGGATACCGGCCGGGCCGGTCACCGCGCCGCAGCGCGGCGCAGCAGTGGGGTGAGGCGGTGTGGCACCAGCTCGCGCATGGCCAGGGCGGTCGTGGTGCGCTCGATGCCGGGAACGGCGAGGATCCGCCCCGCGATCCGGTACAGGTCCTCCGCGTCCGCGGCGACCACCCGTACGAGCAGATCCGTCTCACCGCTGAGGCCGAAGACCTCCACGACTTCGGCGATGTCCGCCAGGGCTCCGGACACCTCGGCCAGCCGGCGCTGATCGACCCGCGCGGTGACGAACGCGGTGAGGGGGTGGCCCAGCGCGTTCGGGGCGATCCGTCGTTCGAAGGAGCCCAGCGCGCCACCCTGCTCCATTCTCGCCACCCGCGCCTGGACGGTGTTGCGGGACAGCCCCAGCTGCTCGGCCAGGGCGACGACGGTGGCCCGTGGCTGGGCGGCGAGGGCGAGCAGGATCCGCGCGTCGGTGGCGTCCACCCCTCGCTCACTGTTCATAGTGCTCAATCGACGTCCCTCATTCGACCCGGAGCATGAGCAGAATGCTCAACGGAAGAGAAGCATCTTGTGCAGGTGAAGAGCCATCTGTCTACTGACGGAGCACAAAAGCAGTTTTCCATGGCGTGGTGCGGATAGCGGAGGCGGTCGGCGATGGTCCTGGACCCGGAGCTGAGAGCGATCGGCGGCAACGGCACGGGCCGTGCCCGGGCGGAGGAGCTCGCCGTGCTGGAGGCGGTCGGGCGGCGGGTGCTGTGGCTTTCCACCGCGATCATCGACCATGCCAACCGGGTGCGGCCGAATCCCTCGGGGCTGAAGGTCGGCGGGCACCAGGCGTCCAGCGCCTCGATGTCATCGATCATGACGGCGCTGTGGTTCCACGCGCTGACCGCCGAGGACCGGGTGTCGGTCAAGCCCCATGCCTCACCCGTGCTGCACGCCATCAACTACCTGCTGGGCGAGCTGGACGAGTCCTACCTGACCACCCTGCGCGCCTTCGGCGGCCTGCAGAGCTACCCCAGCCGGGCCAAGGACCCCGACCCGGTCGACTACTCCACGGGCTCGGTCGGCATCGGCGCCACCGCCCCCCTGTGGGGCGCCCTCGCACGGCGCTATGTGGAGGGCCACTTCGGCGGGGCCGGAAGGGGACGGCAGTACTCCCTGCTGGGCGACGCGGAGCTGGACGAGGGCGCCATCTGGGAGGCGGTCCAGGACCCGATGGTGCCCAGCCTGGGCGAGGCGGTGTGGGTCGTCGACCTGAATCGGCAGTCCCTGGACCGGGTGGTCCCCGGCATCGCCGCGGACCGGCTGCAGGGCATGTTCGCCGCGGCGGGCTGGCAGGTCATCATCCTCAAGTACGGCCACACGCTGCGGGAGCTGTTCGCACGGCCGGGCGGTGAGGCCCTGCACGCCCGTATCGACGCCATGGACAACCCCGAGTACCAGCGTCTGCTGCGCTGCTCCGCCGACGAGTTGCGGGAGCGCCTGCCCGGCACCGGCTCCACCGCCGGGCCGATCGCGGACCTGATCGCGCCCCTGGACGACGCCTCGCTGCTGGCGGCGCTGCGCAACCTGGGCGGGCACGACATCGGCGCACTGCTGGACGCGTTCGACAGCGTCGACGACACCCGGCCGACCGTCATCTTCGCGTACACGGTGAAGGGCTACGGGCTGCCCACCGAGGGCCACCCGCAGAACCACTCCTCCCTACTGACCGCCGGCCAGATGAAGACCCTGGCCGACCGCCTGGGAACGGACCCCGACCGCCCGTGGGCCGCCTTCGCCGGTGGATCGCCGGAAGCGGCGATGTGCGCGGCGGCGGCCGTGCGGCTGCGCCGCCCCGGGCACCCGTCGCGGCAGGCCCCCGCGGTCCCCGCCGACCTCGCGCGCCCGGCGCCGACCGGCTCCGGCAACACCCAACAGGCCCTCGGACGCGTCCTGCTCGACCTCACCCGGCGGGCGCCTGAGGCGGCCGCCCGGATCGTGACCGTCAGCCCGGACGTCAGCTCCACCACCAACCTCGGCGGCTGGCTCAACAAGGTCGGTGTGTGGTCGCCGACCGAGCGCCCCAACTGGTTCGCCGATGACGCCGAGACGATCCTGCACTGGCGGGAGCGGCCCACGGGCCAGCATGTGGAGCTGGGCATCGCGGAGACCAACCTGGTCGGCCTGCTCGGCGAGCTGGGCGCCACCTGGAGCCGCTGGGGCCAGCCGCTGCTGCCCATCGGCGTCGTCTACGACCCCTTCGTCAACCGGGCCCTGGAGCCGTGGTCGTTCGGCATCTACGCGGGCGGCCAGTCGATCCTGGTCGGCACGCCGTCCGGCGTCACGCTCGCCCCGGAGGGCGGCGCCCACCAGTCGATCACCACCCCCTCGCTCGGCATCGAACAGCCCGGCTGTGTCACCTACGAGCCCGCGTTCGCGATCGACACCGAATGGTGTCTGCTGGCCGCACTCGGCAACCTCGGCCGCCCGGACGGGAGTTCGGCCTATCTGCGGCTGTCCACCCGGCCCGTCGACCAGTCCGCGGCCGATGTGCCCGGTGACCCGGCCGCCCGCGAGCGCCGCCGCCGGCAGGTGACCGCGGGAGCGTACCGGCTGCGGCGGCACGAGAGTCCCGTGGTGACCCTCGCCGCGATGGGCGCCCTGGTCCCGGAGGCGCTGGCCGCCGCCGACCGGCTCGCCGTCCTCGGCCACGGCGCCGATGTGGTCTGCGTGACCAGCCCCGACCTGCTCTTCCGCGCGCTTCAGGCCCGCCGCGGCCTGTCGCAGGACCCGAGCTGGATCCTCGACCAGGCCTTCCCCGCCGACCGGGCCACCCCGCTGGTCACCGTGGTGGACGGCCATCCGCACACCCTGGCGTTCCTGGGCACGGTCCAGAACACGCCCATCACCAGCCTCGGCGTGACCCGGTTCGGCCAGAGCGGTTCGATCGAGGACGTCCACCGCTACCACGGCATCGACACGGACAGCATCGTCACCGCAGCGCTGGACCTCGTCGACTGAGGCCGACATCGACTGAGGCCGACAAGGGCGCCGTGGCGGAGCCACGGCCCCACGGCCCGCGTCACGCGGCGGCCACACCCGCGGAGTACGGGCCGCTCACCGCCGCCGAGAACTGGTCGACGAGGCGTTCCAGCGCCTCCCGTGTGGTGGGGTCCACCACCACGCCCCCGTCCTTGCCAGCACATGCGCGGTGGCCAGTGGGCTGTCGGCGTGGTCGGCGATGACCGGCTTGGGAGTGAGGATGCCGATGTCGTGCACGGTGTCGCCGACCTTCTGTACGGACCGGAGCACCGGCTCGTTCACCGGCAGCAGCTCACTGTTGCCCTGGTCGACCAGGTCCTTGGCGACCGTGGCCGAGGCTCCGCTGGTGCGCTGGATGGTCTTGGCGTACTCCGCGGGGTGTCGGCGGGACGAGGTCAGCGCCCCGCCGAGGCGGCGCGGACAGTCGGTGATGGCCTTCTCCTTCGCCGGGACCTGGAGGGCCTTATCGGAGGCTCCGATGAAGCCGTAGCCGCTCGCCCGCCCGTTCGCCCCGTCGCCGAACGTGACGGCAGGAAGACCCGGTTCACCCTGCACGGCAACCGTACGCCCCGCCCCGGGTACCCCGGTGGGTGAACTCCCCCTGCGCTGGTACGCCGCTCCCGGCTGGGAACCACCCGCCGCGCCCGCCCCGTTGCCCCTGGTGGCCATCAGCGATCCCTGCGTGATCCGCCGCCGCGCCCTGACCGCACTCGCCTCCCACCACACGGCCGCCACCGCGGTCGCCGAGGCCGGATACCTCGCCGGAGTGCTGGACGCGGCCCGCGCCGGGCTCGGCGCCGCCCTGCTCGTCGTCCCCGGCGGCCCGTACCCCGATGGCCTCGCACCACTCCACGGCCTCCCCGCCGTTCCCCCGGTCCGCCTCAGCGCCCGGGCCCGCAGCGGCTGCGACCCCTCCCTGGCCGGAGCCACCATCGAGGCGGTACGAGCCCTCCTCGGCTTCCGCGACGCGGACACCGATTTCAGTCGCGCGGTCGGCGGCGAGTGGCCGGGTCGGTGAGCGACGGGGGCTGATAGCCCTCGTCGGCAGGGCTGAGCGTGATGCCGGGCGGCACGATCTCGTCGATCCGGTCGAGCATGTCCCGCGAGAGACGGACGTCGACGGCGCCGAGCTGGCTCACCAGGTGCTCCTGGGTGCGCGGGCCGATGATCACCGTGGATACGGCGGGGTGCTCCAGCACGAACGCCAGCGACAGGTGGATCAGCGACAGGCCCGCCTCGTCGGCCAGCTCGGCCAGCTGCTCCGCCGCCTCCCGCTTGCGCTGGTTGGCCGCCAGCTCCGGATCGTGGCGGTGCGGCTGGCGCTCCAGACGGCTGGACACGGCGTGTGCCGTGTCCCCCCTGCGGTAGCGGCCGGACAGCCAGCCGCCCGCCAGCGGGCTCCACGGCAGGACACCCAGCCCGTACCGCTCGGCGACGGGCAGCACCGCCCGCTCCGCCGCCCGGGCCAGGATGGAGTACGGCGGCTGCTCGGTGACGGGCCGCTGGCGGTGCAGCCGCTCGGCGATCCACTGGCCCTCGACGATCTGGTGCGGCTCGAAGGTCGTGGTGCCGAAGTAGCGGATCTTGCCCTGCCGTACGAGGTCGTCGAGTGCGCCGAGCGTCTCCTCGAAGTCGGTGGTGGGGTCGGGCCGGTGGACCTGGTAGAGGTCGATGTGGTCGGTGTCCAGGCGGCGCAGGCTGTCCTCGACGGCCTGGTGGATCCAGCGGCGCGAGTTGCCCTGGTGGTTCGGGTTGTCGCCGATCTGCGCGTGGAACTTGGTCGCGAGGAACACATCGGCGCGGCGCCCGCCCGCCAGCGCCTTGCCGACGATCTCCTCGTTCTCGCCCTGGGAGTACACATCGGCGGTGTCGATGACGTTGATGCCCGCGTCGAGGGCCTGGTGGATGATCTCGATGGCGTCGTCGTGGTCGCGGTTGGCCCAGGCGCCGAAGTTCATCGCGCCGAGGGTCAGGGGGCTGACCTTCACGCCGGTACGGCCGAGGGTGCGGTACGTGGTCATCTCTTCGGGGCTTTCCTTCTCTTCGGGGGCTCTTGCGGGGGTGCGGGCCAGCGGGCGGATCCCGGGGTGTTCAGCCCGCGAGCTCCCCCAGGAGCGCCCAGGTGCGGCGCCGGGCATCCGCACCGGCGGCCTCCGTCCCGGAGAACACCACCTCCGTCGCCCCGGCGTCCCGGTAGCGCCGCACCTCGGCGGCGACGGTCCCCTCATCGCCGATCACGGACACATCGACGGCCCGGGTGCCGCCGGAGAGTCCGATGACCCGCGCGTAGGAGGGGATCCGTTCGTAGAACGCGAGCTGTTCGGCCACCGTATCGCGTACCGCGTCGGCATCGTCGGTGACCACACCGTGTACCAGCGCCACGATGCGGGGTGCGGGGCGGCCCGCGGCCTCCGCCGCCGCGGTGACGGCGGGGACGATGTGCTCGGCCAGGGCCCGGGGCCCGGCGAGGTACGGCAGGATGCCATCGGCCAGCTCGCCGCTGGCCCGCAGCGCCTGCGGGCCCATCGCGGCGACGAGCAGCGGCACTCCGGCCCCGGCACCCGGCACCCGGGCGGGCACCGGCGTGGCTGCGGTGAGCAGTTCGCCGTGGAAGTCGGCGGCACCGGTCTCGGTCAACTGCCGCAGCGCGGAGAGGAATTCACGCAGCCGGGCGATGGGGCGCTCGAAGGGGATGCCGAAGCCCCCCTCGGTGAGGAGTTTGGTACCGAGCGCGAGTCCCAGGTGGTACCGGCCGTGCGTGGCCGCCTGTGCGGTCTGGGCCTGGCTGGATACGACTAACGGGTGACGTCCGAAGACCGGGATCGCGGACGTGCCCACCTGCAGATCCGGTACTTCGCGCCCGACGATGGCCGCGAGCTGGGGCGAATCGGCGCCGAAGGTCTGCCCGAACCAGGCGGACCGCAGCCCGGCGGCCGAGGCTTCCCTGGCGAGGTTCACGGTGGCATCGATCTGGTTGTCCGCGTCCGCCGCGGAGAGTGCGACTCCTACAGTCATGTCTCGATAACCCCCGCGACCGGTCGCGTATGCCCCTGCGGATGTGACGGCTGTGTGTCGGCGGTGTCCCCCGGCGGCGCGTGCGCCACGGTGGCCCACCGGGCGGCCCGGGCACGGGCCCAGGAGAACCCCGGCTCAGAAGAACCCCGTCAGCGGCGGCGGCTCCGCGTTGAGGAGGTAGTCGCCCACCACCCGTGCCTTGTGGGCGATCGGATTGTGGCTGACCAGGGTGCGGGCGTTGCGCCAGTGGCGGTCGAAGTTGAACTCGCGCCGGGTGGCCGAGGCCCCGCCCACGTCGTACAGCCGCTCCGCCGCCCGCAGAGCTGCCTGGGCGGCCACCACCTGCGCCTGCGCCACCTCGGTGGCCGCCCCGGCGAGCGCCGGTTCGCCGCCCGCGACGCCGTCCTCGCCGCGGGGACCGGCGATGGCGCGGTCGATGGCGGCCGCCGCGCGCAGCACGGTGGCCTCGGCCCCGTACCCGAGCGCCGCGATCTCGCCCACGGTGTGCTGGACGAACGGGTCCTGGATCGCGTGGTCGACACCGCTGTGGCGGACCGCGCGGGCCCGGTCGCGGGCGTAGCCGATCGCGTCGCGCACCGCGTTCTTGGCGATGCCGGTCTCCACGGCGGCGAGGAAGAGCTGGTGGTACGCGCCGAGATGGGTCCGGCGCACCCCCACGGCCTCGTCCACGACCACCTCGTGCGGGTACACCGCCACGTCCTCCAGCTCCGTGGTGCCGCTCGCCGTCATGCGCTGGCCCATGCCGTCCCAGTCGTCGATCAGCCGCAGCCCGGGGCGGCCGTGCGGGAGCACCACGCGGACCCGCTGGTCGAGGTGGTCCTTCGCGGCGATGACCACCCAGTCGGCGAACAGGCTGCCGGTGCTGTAGTACTTCGTACCGCTCAGCCGGTAGCGGTCGCCGTCGGGCACCAGCGCGGTGTCGATGTCGCCGGGGTGCTTGGCGGCGGTCTCCCCGGTGGCGTTGCCGAAGAGCTCGCCCGCCAGCGCCGCCGCGAACCACCGCTCGCGGTCCTCCGTCCCGCCGTCGCTGATGAGCTTCTCGACGAACCCGAAGTGCGGCCGGAGCGCCTGTGCCACATTGGAGTCCGCCTCCGCGAGGTCGATGACCACCCGGAAGAGGTCCACGAGGCCCGCCCCCGGGCCGCCGTGCGCCACCGGGACCCGCAGGGATCCGATGGTGCTCGCCCGTACCGCGTCCATGGACCCGTACGGCAGTTCCCGCTCGGCCTCGCGGCGCGCCGTGTCGACGGAGAGGGCGGCGGTCAGCTCCGGCACCCGGTCGAGGACGTCCCGCACCGTGGCGGTCCGCGGGGCCGTGGTGGTGTTCATCGGGCCGTGGCCCCTTTCTGTTCTGAAGGCTCGTACGACTTCTGTTCTGAAGGCTCGTACGAGGGCGCCGGTGCGGGGAGCCCCAGGTGGTCGCGGAGGGTGGTGCCCGTATAGCCGTGGCGGAAGGCGCCGCGGTCCCGCAGGATCGGCAGGACGTGGTCGACGAAGGCTTCCAGGCCGTCGGGCAGCGCGTCGGGCAGCAGGGTGAAGCCGTCCACCAGACCGGCCGCCCACCAGTCGGTGAGGTCGTCCGCGATCCGCTCCGGGGTGCCGACGACCGACCGGTGGCCGCCGATGGTGCGGGCGGCGAGCCCGGCCAGGGACAGCCCCTCACGGCGGGCGATCTCGGCATGGGTGCGGAAGAACCCGGTGGGCAGCCGGTCCGGTGGCGGACCCGACAACTGGGCCTCGGTCAGCGGGGCTTCGGGATCGGTGGTGGCCGGGTCGAGGCCGAGGGTACGGGCCACCCGGGCGAGCTGCCGCGCGTCCTCGTGCACACCCGCCTCCAGCGCGGCGAAGCGCGCGCGGGCCTCCGCCTCGGTGCTGCCGAGCACCGGGGTGAGGCCGGGCAGCAGCCGGATGCCGGACACCTCACGTCCGTAACCCCGCGCCTGCTCGGCGAGGCGGGCGCGGTAGCCGCGCGCCGCCTCGTGGTCGAGCAGCGGGGTGTAGACGGCCTCGGCGAAGCGCCCCGCGAGCGCCACGCCCGGTGGCGAGGCCCCGGCCTGCATCGTCACGGGGCGGCCCTGCGGGGAGCGCGGCACATTGAGCGGCCCCGCGACATCGAAGAACTCGCCGGTGTGGCCGGCCGCGTGAATCCGGTCGGGGTCCGCGAAGCGCGCACCGCGGGTGTCCGCGATGAGCGCGCCGTCCTCCCAGGAATCCCACAGCCGGTGCACCAGACCGATGAACTCCTCCGCCCTGCGGTAGCGGGTGGCGGGGTCGAGGACGGTGTCGAGACCGAAGTTCCGCGCCGCGTCGGGGAAGAAGGTGGCGACCGCGTTCCATCCGGCGCGCCCCTGTGCGGCGTGGTCGAGAGAGAGGACCCGGCGGGCGAGGTTGTAGGGCTCGTTGAGGGTGGTGGACCCGGTGAAGACGACCCCGATGCGCTCCGTGGCGGCCGCGAGGTAGGTCAGCAGCATCGACGGTTCCAGGGCCTGCCCGGGGCCCCGGCCGATGTCGCCGTGGAGGGCGGGGATGTCGGCGAGGAACACCCCGTCGAGGGCGCCGTGCTCGGCGGTACGGGCCACCCGCAGATGGTGGTCCGGGTCGACGTAGGCGTCCGGGGCCCGGCCGGGCAGGGTCCAGGCCCCGGGGTGGTTCCCGGCGCCGGTGATGTTGACCAGCAGACTGAGCCGTCGTGTCATCGGACCAGCACCTCCGCCGTGTCGGG
This sequence comes from Streptomyces antioxidans, assembly GCF_000968685.2. Lineage (GTDB taxonomy): Bacteria > Actinomycetota > Actinomycetes > Streptomycetales > Streptomycetaceae > Streptomyces > Streptomyces antioxidans. Next base: position 145,384 of record NZ_LAKD02000027.1, on the reverse strand, counting down.
TGCGTACCGGACGACCGGGGGCCGGGCCAGGCCGAAGTGGTCGCGCAGCGTGGCGCCCGCGTACTCGTCCCGGAACAGCCCCCGGCGGCGCAGCTCGGGGATGACGTGCTCGGCGAAGGCCGCGAGACCGCTGGGGAGCACATCGGGCATCAGGTTGAAGCCGTCGGCCGCCCCTTGGGTGAACCACTCCTCGATGGTGTCGGCGATATCGGCCGGGCCGCCCGCGACGACACGGTGTCCGAGCCCGCCGCCGAGCCGCCGGATCAGTTGCCGGGCGGTCAGCCGCTCGCGCCGGGCGAGGTCGGTGGTGACGGTGAAGAAGGTCTGGAGCCCCTGGACGCTTTCGGCGGGGCCGATGAGGTCCCACGGCAGTTCCGCGTCCGGGTCGAGGGCGTCGGCGTCGATGCCGAGGAGGGCGGCCAGTCGGTCCAGGCCGTAGCGGAGCGGAATGAGGTCCTGGAGGCCGTTCAGCCGCTCCAGCGCCTCGTCGCGAGTGGCGGCGACCACCGTCGACAGCCCGGGCAGCACCACGATGCCGTCGGGGTCACGGCCGAGCGCGGCGGCGCGGGACTTGACGGCGCGGTAGTACGCCTTGCCCTCGTCCAGGGTCTGGGCGGCGCTGAAGACGGCCTCGGCGTGCGCTGCGGCGAGTTCGATACCGTCGGGCGAGCCACCCGCCTGGACGAGCACGGGGCGGCCCTGCGGCGACCGCGGGGTGTTCAGCGGCCCCCGGACCCGGAAGAACTCGCCCTGGTGGTCGATGGTGTGGATACGGGCCGGGTCGGCGAACACCCCGCGCGCGGGGTCCCCGACGAGCGCGTCGTCCTCCCAGCTGTCCCACAGCGCACCCACGACGCCGACGAACTCGGCGGCGCGCCGGTAGCGGTCGCGGTGGGCGGGCGCCTGGTCGAGACCGAAGTTGCGGGCGGCGGCCGGACCGGCCGTGGTCACCGCGTTGAACCCGGCGCGGCCCCGGCTGAGGTGGTCCAGCGCGGCGAACCGGCGTGCGATGTTGTAGGGCTCGTTATAGCTGGTGGAGGCGGTGGCGATCAGGCCGATACGGCGGGTGTGGGCCGCGATCCCGGCCAGGATCACGGTGGGTTCCAGCGCGTATTCGGGACGGTGGGCGATATCGGGGGTGAGGACGGGGGTGTCGGCGAGGAAGACGGCGTCGAGCTTCGCGGCCTCGGCGATACGGGCGGTGGTGATGTAGTGGTCGAGGGAGAAGGCGGCGCGCGGATCGCCGTCGGGGGCGCGCCACGCACCCGCGAAGATCCCGGACTGGAAGACGTTGACATTGAGGTGCAGGTGTCGCCTGGCGGGCGGAAGGGTCATGGGGCGGCTCACTGTCGCTGGTCGGCGGGGATCTTGGCGGGCTGGGTCTCCACATCGAGGTTGTTCTTGATGAACCGGGCCACCCGGGGGTCGGCGAACGCCGCCTTGAGCCGGGTGATGGCGGGGTCGTCGGCGTAGGCGTCGCCGACGACGAGCTGGATGGCGAAGCGCTCGTCGGCCGGGGGCAGCAGGATGCGCTGCTTGACCGGGATCTTGGCGACCCGGAACTTGTAGGCGTAGTTGATGGCGGCGTCGACATCCGGCAGGGAGCGGGAGATGGCGTCCAGGGACACCTCGTGCCATCGGAAGCCGTGCGGGTTCTCGGCGATGTCGCCCAGCTGCGCGGTGAGCGGGTCCACCTCCTTCTTGAGCTTGATCAGCCCCACCTTCTGGAGGGTCAGCAGCGCCTGGGTCTGGTTCGCCGGGTCGTTGGGCAGGGTGATCCGCGCGCCGTGCGGGAGCTCCCGCACGGCGCGGTACTTCTGCGAGTACAGGGCGAACGCCTGGGTGAAGATGGGCTGGACGGCCCTGGCCTCGTAGCCCTCGTTGGCCACGATCACCTTGAGCCATTCGGCGTGCTGGGTGATGTTCGCGGCCAGCTTGCCGTCCGCGGTCGAGCCGTTGACCTGGTTGGCGTCGTTGACCGGATACGGCTCGACCCTGATGCCGTGGTCCCGGTCGACCCTGGCGGCGACGTACTTCACGATGGCGTTCTGCGGAATGCTCCCCTGGTTGTAGCCGACCTTCAGGGTCTTTCCCAGGGGCGGGTGGTCCTCGCCGCTCACCCGTGCGGCGATCAGCGAGCCGACGGCGAGGGCGACGGCGCTGAGCGCCGCGATGGCGGCGATGCGGCGGGGCAGTCTGGACTTCAGCTCGAAGCCGTGGTCATGGACGAAAGGCATGGGTGTTCCCCGGTGGGATGACGAGGGTCCGGCGGTGCGGGGTGGGCTGGGGGAGGAGGTTCGGGGTGCGGTGGCCGCAGCGGTTTCCGCGGCCTCGATGACCTCAGTGGGACAGACGGCGCACGACGCGGTCGCCGGTGAACTGGATCACCTGAACCATGACGATGAGCGTGACGATCGTGGCGGTCATGACCGTCGTGTCGAAGCGCTCGTAGCCGTAGCTGATGGCGAGGTAGCCGATGCCACCGGCGCCGATGGTCCCGGCGATGGCGGAGAATTCCAGCATGCCGACGATCGCGATGGTCAGGCTTCCCGCCAGCGCGGGCAGCGCCTCCGCCAGTTGCACGGACACGATCACCTGAAGGCGTGAGCCGCCCGCGGCGCGCCCCGCCTCGGTGGCCTCGCGGGGTATCTCCCGCAGGGCCGTTTCCACCAGCCGCGCGAAGTAGGGGATGCCCGCGAGCGACATCGGCACGATCGCCGCGGACACCCCGATGGTCGTGCCCGCCACATACCGGGTGAACGGAATGATCGCGGCCATCAGGATCAGGAACGGCAGCGAACGGCCCAGGTTGACCACCCAGCTCAGCGTGGCCCGCAGCGCCCGGTGCGGGAACAGCGCGCCGGGCGAGGAGTTGTGGAGCACCACGCCCACCGGGGTGCCCACGGCGATGACGATGAGCATGACGGCCGCGACCATCCGCAGGGTCTGCCCGATCGCGGGGAAGAGCAGCGGCCAGAGCTGGTCGAGGTCGGTGCTCATACGACCGCCTCCTCGACCGTCTCCGCGGTGGTCTCGGACGCCGGTCCGGGGGCGGCCGGTTCGTCCGCCGGGACCGGGGACGGCGGTTCAGGCAGTGGTTCGGCGTGGATCCCCCAGCCGCCCAGGGCGGCGGTCAGCTCCTCCGCCCGGTCGTGGCCGACCGCCACGGTCGCACGGCCCGCGGCCCGCCCGGCGATCTCCTCCACCGTCGCGGACAGCAGATGGACATCGAGCCCGTGGTCCGCGCCGAGCCGGGTCAGCCAGTCCGTGGGCACCGCGTGGCCCTGGTAGGTGAGTCGCCAGGTGCCCAGCCCCCGCCGGTCCCGGGAGACCGGCCGGTCGGGGAGGAGCGCGTTGCCCAGCGCGGAGTGCGGGTCGGCCACCAACTGCCGGACGGGCCCAGACTCCACCACCCGCCCCTCGCGCAGCAGGGCGGCGGTGTCCGCCACTTCGCGGACCACCTCCATCTCATGGGTGATCAGGAGGATGGCCAGATCCAGGTCGGTGGTCAGCTCGCGCAGCAGGGCGAGGACGGACCGGGTGGCGGCCGGGTCCAGACCGGAGGTGGCCTCGTCGGACAGCAGTACCTTGGGCCGCAGCGCCAACGCCCGTGCGATGCCCACGCGTTGGCGCTGGCCACCGGAGAGCTGGGCCGGGTAGTCGGCGGCCCGGTCCGCGAGGCCGACCCGCTCCAGCAGCTCGGCGACCCGGCGCTTCTCCTCCCGGGCGGTCACGCCGAGATAGCGCAGTGGCATCGCGACGTTCTGCGCCGCCGTGCGCCGACGCAGCAGATTGGCCGACTGGAAGACCGTTCCGATGGCCCGCCGCGCATCGCGGAGTTCACGTTCCGGAAGGTCCGTCACATCGGTTCCGGCCACCCGCACCCGCCCTGATGTGGGGCGTTCCAGCAGGTTCACACAGCGGGCCAGGGTGCTCTTCCCCGCGCCACTCGGGCCGACGACGGCGCCGATGGTGCCCTGCGCGATGGTCAGATCGACGTCATGGAGCACCGGCCGCGCACGGGTACCGGTGCCGAAGGTCTTGTGCAGTTTCTCTACACGGATCACCGTGTGTACTCCTCGACGCTCTGGGGAGGGTGCGGGCGGGCGCGCCGACGGCAGAGGGAAGGTGGCGGGCCGGCCCCGAGCGGGAATGAGGTCAGTGAGAGAAACAGGCGGCACTGGTGATCACCATGTGATCGACCGTGCGGCGGCGCGTGCAGAGAAGAGTGCGCGACATGGGATGGGATGCTCACACCGCTGTCTGCCGAGGTCAACAGCGGACCGCATGGTGAGATGCGCGGTGTGCCGGGCGGCCGTCCGCCGTTCCGCATGCTGGTCGCTGCTTGACCAGTACACGAATGCCGGTGTTGGGTGGCGCCCATGGCCTCCACGCTTCTGGTGCACCGCCACCACGTCGACCTCGGTCGAGTGGTGAGCGCGCAGTGTTGTTGAGGCATTGACGGCTGCCCGTCGGGGCGCCCTCCTCCCAGCTGTTTCCCCTGTGTGATCCGTCTGCCCGTACGGGGCCGTGCCCCCCGTACGCCGTGCGGCACGACGGGTCCGTCAACTTGCCTGCGTCGGCGCCGAAGAGCCCGCGCACCCATGAGGAAACCACCGTGACCGACACGTTCCCGCGTGAGCTGCGCCAAGCCCTCGCCGAGACCTCCGCACCCCTGCTCGAGGGCGCGGACGCCCTGCCGTACCTCGACGACCGCTCCGGGGCGGCCGGGGCGGCCGGGGCCCGGGCGCTCGCCGTCGTACGCCCCGGTGACGCGGCCGAGGTGGCCACCGTCCTGAAACTCGCCCACCGCCACCGCGTCCCCGTGGTGACCCGCGGCGCGGGCACCGGCCTCTCCGGTGGCGCGACCGCCGTCGACGGCTGTCTGGTGCTCAGTACCGAACGGCTGAACCGCGTTGTGGAGATCTCACCCGAGGACGAGGTGGTCATCGTCCAGCCCGGGGTGATCAACGCCGATCTCAACGCGGCGCTCGAAGGCCACGGCCTGTACTACGCGCCCGACCCGGCCAGCCACGCCATCTCCACCATCGGCGGGAACATCGCCACCAACGCGGGCGGACTGCGCTCCGCCAAGTACGGCGTCACCCGTGACTCCGTGCTGGCACTCGATGTCGTACTGGCCGACGGCACCGCCCTGCACACCGGCCACCGCAGCGTCAAAGGGGTCACGGGCCTGGACCTGACCGCCCTGTTCGTCGGCTCCGAGGGCACCCTGGGAGTGATCGTCGGCGCCACCCTGCGGCTGCGACCGCTCCCGGCGGCCACCGCCACGGTCAGTGCGTACTACCCGTCCGTGCGGGCCGCGCTGGACGGCGTACGGCGGATCTCGCGCACCGGTGTCGTCCCGGCGATCGCCGAGCTGATCGACCACCCCAGCCTCCGCAACATCGACGAGAACACCGGCTCCCGGCTCACCGACGGCGGCCATGTCCTGCTGCTGGTGCGGACCGACGGCCACGCCGCCGCGGCCGAGGCCGAGGACGTCGTCACCGCGCTGCGCCACACCGGCGGGGACGCGCACCGGGTCACCGACGAGGCGGAGGCCGAACGGCTGTGGGAGCTGCGCCGCTCCGGACGCGGCCGGACCCGCCCGCTGTGGACCGTCGGCGAGGACGTCGCCGTACCCACGTCGCAGGTGGCGCGGATGTACGAGGAGGGGGAGCGGATCGGGCGACGGCACGGGCTGGACTTCGCGTCCGTCGCCCACGCGGCCGACGGCAATCTGCACCCGGTGCTCTCCCGGCCGGTGCCCGAAGGGGTTGCACCCACCGCCCCTGCGCCCCCCGAACTGGACGCGGCGGCCGATGAGTTGGTGCGCGCGGCGCTCGCCCTCGGCGGCACCGTCACCGGCGAGCACGGGGTGGGTGTCACCAAGCGGCGCTGGCTGGAGGACGAACTCGGCGCGGCCGGACTCGCCCTCCAGCGCGCCATCAAGGCCGTCTTCGACCCGCTCGGCATCCTCAACCCCGGCAAGGCCATCTGAAAGCCCGCGCCCCCGGCAGGGCCCGCTGAGGGCCCGCCCGCCGAACCCGCCGACAGGCGCTCCGGCCACCCACCGAAACACCGACCCGTCCTTTGGAGACACACCTCATGGCCCTCTCCCGCCGCGGTGCCGACACCACCGCCCTGGGCGGCTTCGGCGACCCGCCACCGACCGGAGTCCCCGGCTTCCTCCCGCTCACCAGCGGCACCCCCGCCGACGCGGCGCTGCCCGTCAAGGAGCTGGCCGAGGCCGCGGCCGGGGTGCTCGGCGGTCCGGCCGCCACCACCGCGTTCCAGTACTCCGGTGTGGAGGGGACACCGGAGCTGCGCGAGTGGATCGGCCGCCACGAAGGGGTCGCCGCGGACCGGGTGCTCGTCACCAACGGGGCACTCCACTCGCTCTCGCTGGTCTTCGACGCCCTGCTCGACCCCGGCGACCTGGTCGCCGTCGAGGACCCGGTCTACCCGCTCGCGCTGCGCGTCCTCGGCCGGTCCCATGTCGGATACCTGCCGGTCCCCACCGGGCCGGACGGCCTGGATACCGACGCCCTCGCGGCGGCGCTCGAAGGCGGGGCCCGCCCCAAGGTCCTCTACACCGTGCCCGACTTCCACAACCCCACCGGCGCCACGCTTCCCGCCCCCGCCCGCGTCCGGCTCGTCGAACTCGCCGAGCGCTACGGCTTCACGGTCGTCGCCGACAGCCCGTACCGCGAACTGCGGTACTCCGGCGACCCCGTACCCCAGCTCAGCACCGACAGCGACCGGGTGGTCCGCGTCAACAGCTTCTCCAAGACCCTCGGGCCCGGTCTGCGCCTCGGCTGGATCAGCGGCCCGCCCTGGCTGCTCCCCGCGGTGGCGCGGCTGCGCGCCAACCAGGACCAGCACCCCTCCACCCTCACCCAGGCCATCGCCACCGCGCTCCTCACCACCCCCGGTCGCTTCGACCGCATCACCGACGACGCGCGGGCGCTGTACGGGCGCAGGGCACGCGCCCTCCACGCGGCGCTCGGCGCGGCGCTCCCGGGCCGTATCGAGGCCGCCCTGCCGGAGGGCGGGCTGTTCCTGTGGGCGAAGGTGCTGGACGACGATCCGGATCTGCGCGCGGCGCGCACCCGCGCCCACGCGCTCGGCACGGACTTCGGCGTCGGCGGCCACTTCTCCCCGCCCGGCGGCAGTGGCTCCCCGGGGTACATCCGCCTCGGCATCGGCGCCGTGGCCGAACAGGACATGGCCACGGCGGTCGGCCGACTGGCCGAGGCACTGCACCCGGAGACGCCCCGATGACCCATACGCCCACTTCCGCCACCGCGCCCGCCGCCACCCCGGCCATCGCGCCCAGTCCCGCGCCCGCCCCGGACGGGTCCGTCCGCTGGGTGGCGCTCGACTGGGACGACCCGGCGGCCGCCGAACTGCGGACGCTGATGGACGCCGAGATCAAGCCCCGCTACGCCGCCTTCGGGCCGCGCCCGCATCTGCCGCCCCCGCCCACCGCCGAGGAAGTGGCCGTCACCTGGGTCGCCTTCACCGGCTCCGGCGAACCCGTCGCCACCGCCTCGCTGCGCGCCCTGCCCGGCGACCGGTGGGAGATCAAGCGCGTCTTCGTCCGCGCCGACCACCGTGGCCGCGGACTGGCCGCGGCGGCCCTGGCCGCCGTCGAGGCGTCCGCGGCCGAACGGGGCGTGGCGGAGCTGATGTTGCAGACCGGTGTCCGGCAGCCGGAGGCCGCCGCCCTCTACACCCGCGAGGGCTGGTACCGCATCCCGCCCTATCCGCCCTACTCCCGCGACCCGTACAGCGTCTGCTTCGCCAAACGGCTGCCCGCCACCGGTGGTGCCGCGGAGCGGGGGAGCCATGCGTGACCTCCGGCCGCTCGCCGCCGTCCTGATCGCCACGCTGCTGCTCGCCGGATGCGCCCCGTCCGGTGCAGGATCCCCCACCTCGGCCTCCGGCACCTCCCTGACCTGGGGTGTCACCACCGAACCGCAGTGCTTCGACCCACACCGCTCCACCCAGCAGAACGCCTTCATCATCATCCGCAACTATGTCGACTCACTCATCGCGAAGAAACCGGACGGCACCTTCGCACCCTGGCTGGCCACCCGCTGGAAGATCTCCAAGGGCGGTACGGCGTACACCTTCCGGCTCCGCGACGATGTGACGTTCAGCGATGGCACCCGCTTCGACGCGAAGGCGGCGAAGGTCAACTTCGACTACGTCGCCGACCCGGCGAACGCCACGGACGCCGCCAGCCTTCTCGTCAACTACCGGCGCAGCACCGCCCCCGACCCGCACACGCTGCGGATCGAGCTGAAGAAGCCCGACTCCTCGCTCCTGGAGTCGCTCTCCAGCGTCAAGCTGGGCTTCCTCTCGCCCGCCTCGCTGAAGAAGGGCGACACCCTGTGTGACGCGAGCCGGTCGCTCGTCGGCACCGGCCCGTTCACCGTCGACGGCTACACCCGTGGCCAGTCCGTGCGCTTCGCCAAGAACCCCCGCTACGACTGGCCGCCCGGCCACTCCGAGCACCGCGGTCCGGCGCGTCTGAACACCGTCACCTATCGCTTCCTGCCCGAGTACTCCACCCGCGCGGGGGCGCTCTCCTCCGGCCAGGTCGACGTGATCGAGGGCGTACAGCCCCTGGACGTACCGCTGTTCAAGGACGTCAAGGGCTTCCAGTACCTCACCGGACCCTCCCGGCAGACCTCCTTCACCCTCAACATCAACTACACCCGGGGGCCCGGCGCCGACATCCGGGTGCGGCGGGCACTGCGCGACGGCGCCGACCTGGACGCGGTGGTGCGCGCCGTCTACCGGGGCACCGTGCCCCGCGCCTGGTCCAACATCGGGCCCGACAACTCCGACTACGACGCCTCGCTGAAGGGCAGCTGGGGCAACGACCCCAAGGGGGCCAACCGGCTGCTGGACGAGGCCGGATGGACCGGACGCGACGGCGACGGCTACCGCACCAAGCACGGCAAGCGGCTCACCATCGAGGTCGGCTACCCGCAGCCGTACGTACGCGACAACCGCGATGTGCTGATCGAGGCGCTACAGGCCGAGCTGCGGCAGAACATCGGACTCGACCTCGACCTGAAGATCAACACCGCCGGGGAGTTCACCGACCAGAAGGCCCACGGCGACTGGACCATCTACCCGAACACGCTCAACCCACTGGACGCGGGCATGGAACTGCGCCAGGTCCTCGGCAGCACCGAGTTCCTCTACGGCAACGTCCGAGGATACGACAGAAAGCTCGACGCCATGATCAACCGGGCCCTGGCCACCACCGACCTGGACGAGCGGCGCCCGCTGCTGGCGAGGATCCAGCGGCGCGCCGTGGACCGGGCGTACATCGTGCCGCTGTTCGCCCCGCACTACCAGATCGCCGCCACCGACGAGGTCCACGGCCTCGGCTTCGAGACCCAGCTCGACTCGCCCGCCAACAACTACGCGGTACGGGTCGGCCGATGAGCGCCGCCACCGCCGCGGCGGAGCCCACCGCCGACACCGGCACCCGAGCGAGCGCCCCCGTGGCCCTGCGGCGGGCCGCCGCGCGCGTCGCCACCGGCATCGGCGTGATGTGGGCCGCCGCCACCGTCGCGTACGTGGTGCTGCACGCGATGCCGGGGAAGATTGAGGACATCCTGGTGGGTGACCAGACCTATCCGGGCGCCCAGGAGGCGGTCGCCGCGGAATGGGGCCTGGACCGACCGCCCCTCGTGCAGTACCTCGACTATCTGTGGCGGCTGGCCCACGGCGACCTCGGCACCTCGTACGCGATGCGGCAGCAGGTCGCCTCCGTCGTCGGCGACCAGCTGTGGCCGACCGTCCAGCTCACCCTGGCGGCCGCCGCGGTGGCCGTCGGCCTCGCGCTGGCCGTGGCCGTCGGCACGGCGGGCCGGGCCCGTCCGCTGCGTGCGCTCGCCTCGGTGGCCGAACTCGTCGCCACCTCCATGCCGGTGTACTGGCTCGGCATCCTGCTGCTGATGGTGTTCTCCTTCGGCCTGGGCTGGTTCCCGCTCACCGCCGACAGCGGTGTGGCCTCGCTGGTGCTGCCCGCCGTCACCCTCGGGCTGCCGATGGCCGGGCTGCTGTCGCAGGTGCTGCGCGAGTCCCTGGAGGCCACGCTGGAGCAGCCGTTCATCACCACCGTCCGCGCACGGGGCGTCGGCGAGACCCTGGTGCGGCTGCGCCACGCCCTCAGACACGCCCTGGCGCCGGTGATCAACCTGGGTGGCTGGATGATCGGCAACCTGCTCGGCGGCGCCGTCATCACCGAGACCGTCTTCGGCCGTCCGGGGCTCGGCGCCGTCACGCTGACCGCCGTGACCAACAAGGACGTGCCGGTCGTGCTCGCCGTCGTCCTGCTCGCCGCGTTCGCGTACGTGGTGATCTCCACGCTCGTCGACATCGTCAACCTGCTCATCGACCCGAGGCTGAGGACCCGATGACCACACGTCGTGGCCCCCTGCGCCACACCCCCACCGCCCTGTGCGCCGCGCTCATCGCCGTACTGCTGCTCGCCGCGGCCTTCCCCGGCCTCTTCGGCGCCGCCGACCCGCTGCGCTCCTCGATGCCCGAATCGCTGCAGGCGCCCAGCGCGCGGCACTGGTTCGGCACCGACCTGCTGGGCCGGGACGTGTTCGCCCGGGTGGTGCACGGGGCCCGCTACTCCCTGCTGCTCGGGGTGGCCGCCATGCTCATCAGCCTGGTCCTCGGCCTGCTGACCGGTGTCCTCGCCGGGCTGTCCGGCCGGGCGGCCGACGAGGCCGTGGCGCGGGCCCTCGATGTGGTCTCCGCGTTTCCGGGCGTGCTCCTGGCGATGCTCGTGGTGGTCTTCACCGGGCCCGGTGTCCTCAACATCGCGGTGGCGATCGGCGTCTCCGGCGTGCCGAAGTTCGCCCGGGTGATCCGCGCGCAGACCCGGTCGGTCAGGGACGCCGCATACGTCACCCACGCCGTCGTCCAGGGCCGGGGCCGCGGCTGGATCCTGGCACGGCACATCGCCCCCAACGTCCTGGTGGCCGTCCCCGTCATCGCCACCATCGACATCGGCACCTCGATCGTGGCCGTCTCCGGGCTGAGCTTCCTCGGCCTCGGACCGCAGCCCCCGGTCCCCGAATGGGGCGTGATGCTCTCCGAGGGCCGCGACATCCTCCGTACCGCCTGGTGGGCCGGGCTCTTCCCGGGTCTGGCCATGACCGTGACGGTGATCGCCTTCACCGTCGTCGGCCGCAGGCTGCAACTCCTCCTGGAAGGCAGGACCCCATGACCGCACATGACGCGGCGGCGCACCGGCCGCTGGTCGAGGTGGACTCACTCAGCGTCTCCTTCCGCGGCCCGGCGGGAACCGTACGGGCCGTGGAAGACATCTCCTTCGCCGTCCATCCCGGCGAGTGCGTGGCGATCGTGGGGGAGTCCGGCTCCGGCAAGAGCGTCACCGCCCGGTCCCTCGTCGGACTGAACGGCCGGGAGGCGGTCCCCGAGGCCGCCGCCCTGCGGGTGGACGGCCGGGACGCGCTCGGCTTCTCGCAGCGGGACTGGCGGGCCGTGCGCGGCCCGTTCGCGGGGCTGGTCCTGCAGGACGCGCTGGTGTCGCTCGACCCGCTGCGCACCGTGGGCCAGGAGGCCGGTGAGGCCATCCGCCACCATCGGCTGGAGCCGCGCGGCCGGGTGCGGGACCGGGTGCTCGAGACCCTGCGCGCGGTGGGCATGCCGGACCCCGAGCGGCGGATCGACGCCCACCCCCATGAACTGTCCGGCGGGCTGCGGCAGCGCGCGCTGATCGCCTCCGCCATCGCCGCGAAACCGCGGCTGATCGTCGCCGACGAACCGACCACGGCACTGGACGTGACCGTGCAGCGGCAGATCGTCCAGGTGCTCGCCGACCGGGTGGCCGACGGCACCGGACTGCTGCTGATCAGCCATGACCTGGCCGTCGTCGCGGACATCGCGGACCGCGTCCTGGTCATGGAGCGCGGCCGGGTGGTGGAGGACGGACCGGCGCACCAGGTGCTGCGGCGCCCCGGCGCTCCTTACACCCGGCGGCTGCTGGCGGCGATCCCCACGGCCGCCTCGCGCGGCGCACGGCTGACCGGTGACCGCCCGGCGACCGGGGTGTCCGCGCCGTCCGCCACCGTACGCCGCCTTCCGCCCGGGCCCGGCGGCGACGTGGTCCTGGAGGCGAGGGGCCTGACCAAGACCTACCCGGTGCGCGGCCGGAGCGGTACGGGCGGGCGGCAGCGGTTCACCGCCCTGGACGACGTGTCCTTCCGGCTGCACCGGGGGGAGGCGCTGGGCATCGTGGGGGAGTCCGGCTCGGGCAAGACCACCTGCGCCGACATCGTGCTCGCCCTCACCCGGCCGGACTCCGGCGAAGTGCGGCTGCACGGCCGTCCGTGGAGCGCGCTGACCGAGCGGGAGCGCAGGGACTCGCGCCGGCTGGTCCAGTACGTACCGCAGGATCCGCTGAGCTCCTTCGACCCGCGCTGGACGGTGGGCCAGGTACTGGCGGAGAACATCCACGGGGCGGATTCCCGAGACCGGCGGCGCGAACTGGCCGCCACCGCCCTGGAACGGGTCGGGCTGAGCGCGGAACACCTCATCCGGCGGCCCCGGTCGCTGTCCGGTGGCCAGCGGCAGCGGGTGGCGATCGCGCGGGCGCTGATGGGTGAACCGGAGATCATCGTGTGCGATGAGCCGGTGTCCGCCCTCGACGTGCTCATCCAGGCCCAGGTGCTCGACCTGATCGCCGACCTGCGTGCCGAACTGGGCACCTCGCTGCTGTTCATCTCGCACGACCTCGGCGTGGTGCACCATCTCACCGACCGCGTACTGGTGTTCAAGGACGGCCGGGTCGTGGAGCGCGGCGACGTCGACGAGGTGTTCGAGGCGCCGGGCCATCCGTACACCCGCGAACTGCTGGCCTCGCTCCCGGGGCAGGAGCTGCGGGCGTCGTGAACCGTGTCCCTCCCGTGGCGGGCCGCCACTCCGGGGTGCCGCGCCCCCGCATCCCCCACATCACCACCGGGAGTCCGGCATGAGCGAACCCGTCAAGCAGGTGCCCCTCGGGGCGGCCTGCCCCGGGGTGGACAACACCGTCTGGAGCGATCCGAACTCCGGCAGCCAGATCGACTTCTCCTCCTTCCGCCAGCTGGCGCAGACCGCCGAGCGCGGGAAGTTCGCGCTCGCCCGGCGGTTCGCCACCCTGGACCACCTCTCCGGCGGGCGCGCCGCATGGGACGTGGTCACCTCATCGGACACCTTCACCGGCGCGAACTTCCGCCGGGGCGGCTTCCTGGACCGCGCCGACCGGTACACCCGCGCAGCGGAGTTCGTCGCGGTCGCCCGCGAGCTGTGGGACGCCTGGGCTCCGGACGCGGTGGCCGCCGACCCCGCCGCCGGGGTCTTCGTCAAGGACGGTGCCATCGCGGAAGTACGCCATCGGGGACCGCAGTTCGACATCTCCGCGCGCCCCACGGTGCCGCGCGGTCCCCGGGCCCACCCCGTGCTGATCCAGGCCGGAAACTCAGGCGACGGCCGTGAGTCCGCCGCCGCGACCGCCGACGCGATCTACACCATCCACGCCGAACTGGCGGCGGGCCAGGCCTTCTACGCCGACGTCAAGGGTCCGCTCGCCGCCTACGGCCGTGCCCCCGGAGATCTGAAGATCCTTCCCCAGGCCACCTTTGTGCTGGGCGACACCGCGGCGGAGGCGCGTGAGCGTGCCCGCCACATCCGCCTCCAGCAGGTCTCCCCACAGGGAGCGATCGCACAGCTCGAACAGGTATGGGGATGCGACCTGTCCGGCTACGACCCCGACGGACCACTGCCCGACGTCGAACCGCTCACCGATGGCGTCAGCGTCCCCCGCGTCCACACCGCACACGCCCACGAGCACGAACGGGTCGCGGTCCTCACCGAGGAGGGCTTCCGCAGCCGTAACAGCGCACCCCGCCCGGAACGGCTGGCCCTGCTGCGCGACGCGCCCGGCCGCGCCGCCGCCGGAGATCTGCTGGTGGCCGTGGACGAACCGAGCGGCACACTGATCGGCACCGCGAGTCTGCTGCGCCCCGGCACCGCGTACACCCGCCTCGCCCTCGGCTCGGCCTTGTCCGTCAGCACGTCCGCGAGGAGCGCCGAGAAACGGCACCGACCGATGAGGACCGCCGTCTTCTCCCGTGACCTCGGCCGGGGCCCGGCATGACGGCCGCCAGCCGGTTCGACACCGGTCGGCGCCGAGTGATCGCCGTCTGCATGGCCGCCGGAACGACCACCCTGCTGGACAACTCCGTTCTCAACATCGCCATCCCCGTGCTGCGCACCTCCCTGCACGCGAGCGCCACCGAAGTGCAGTGGATCGTGGCCGGGTACTCCCTGTCCTTCGGCCTCACCCTCGTCCCCGGTGGCCGCCTCGGCGATGTGCACGGCCGCAAGACGTTCTTCCTCGCCGGTCTCGCGACGTTCACCACCGTCGGTGTGGTGGCCGCGGTCTCCACCCACCCGTGGACGGTCATCGCGGCACGACTGCTCCAGGGCGCTGCCGCGGGCCTGGTCAACTCCCAGGTGATCGGCACCATTCAGGACGTGTTCAGCGGCCATGACCGGGCCCGCGCCCTGGGCCTTTACGCGGTCACCAGCGGAGTGGCGGCCGCGCTCGGCCCGCCCCTGGGCGGGGCGCTGATCGCCGCCGCGGGACCTGGCCTCGGCTGGCGGCTCACCCTCCTGCTGACCGTCCCCTTCGGGTTGGCCACACTGGTGCTCGCCGTACGGTATCTGCCCGCGCCCCGGCCGAACGCGGGCCACACCGACCTGGATCCGGTCGGCACCGTCCTGGTCGGGGCCCTGGCGCTGGTGGTGATGGTGCCGTTCATCCAGACCCCGTCACATGGGGCGGCGGTGACGGGCTCGGCCGCCGCGGGCTGCGCCGTGGCCGGACTCATCCCGGTGTGGCAGCGCCGCCTCATCCGTGCGGGAGGCCGCCCGCTGCTCCACCCCTCGCTGGTGGGGTCCGCGCCGTTCGCACTGGGCACGGCCGTGGCGATGG
This sequence comes from Streptomyces antioxidans, assembly GCF_000968685.2. Lineage (GTDB taxonomy): Bacteria > Actinomycetota > Actinomycetes > Streptomycetales > Streptomycetaceae > Streptomyces > Streptomyces antioxidans. The sequence continues at coordinate 130,338 of NZ_LAKD02000027.1, read as the reverse complement.
CGCAGTTCGGCGCCTCGATCGCCGGATCACTGGTGCTCACGATGTTCCTGCAGGACGGCATCGGGCTGCCCGCCGCGGCCGCCGCCGTCGTCACCCTGCCCTCGGCGGTGGCGATGGGCATCTCCTCCGCGCTGGCCTGGCGCGTGGTGCGGCGCATCGGCCGCCACACGGTGACGCTCGGACTCGCTCTCAGCGTGTGCTCCGTACTGGCCAGCGGCCTCGCCGCGCTGTGCGCCCCTGCCCCCGCACTGCCGGTGATCCTCGGCCTGACCCAGTTCTGCGCGGGCACCGCCTCCGGGCTGACCGTCTCCCCGAACCAGGCGCTGGTGCTGCGCCACGCCCCGCGGGAGGCCGCCGGGGTGGCCGGAGGAGTCCTGCAGATGTCCCAGCGCATCGCCGCCGCCGTGGGTGTCTCGGCCATCTCCGGTGTCTATCTGCACACCGCGGCGGTGGGGACCGCCCACCACCGGTCGGCCTACTGGCACACGAGCCTCACCTGTGCGGGCGTACTGGCCGTCGCACTGGCGGTGTCCGTCCTGCGCGGCGCCCGAACGGACACCGGCGTACCCGATCCCTCCGAACCGCCCCACGGCGCGCCACCCCGCGCGGGGAAACAGGGGACACCGGTGCCGCCGGAGGCCCGCCCATAGCCCGTCCGCATCGGTGGCCGGGGCGTTCGCCACGCGGCTGAGACTTCCGCCACTCGGCTCGGACCGTTCAGACCGTGGAGAAGACCTGGTCGAAGTCGAGCCGGGGCCCGCGCGGGCGGTGGCCGTCCGGTGTCGGCCAGCCGATGTTGACCACCATCAGCGCCGAGTGCTCCGTGTCGGCGAAGAACTCTCGGCCGACGCCCTCCGCGTCGAATCCGCTCATCGGCCCGGCGGCCAGCCCGGCGGCACGCACCGCGATGATGAAGTACGCCGCCTGGAGCGCGCCGTCCGGGACGGCCGACGGACGCTCAACGGCCAGCACGGCGACCAGTGGTGCCAGCGCGGTCTTCTCCCGGTTGCCCCGCGACATATGGCGCAGCAGCCTCTCCCGGGCCGCCGTGGAACGCACCAGGACCACGCGCAGCGGTTGCCCTCCGGAGGCGGTGGGGACGGATTCCACCAGATCGTGGATCTCCCTGACGGTCTCGTCGGAGACCGGGCCGTCCGCGAAGGCGTTGGCGGTGTGGGCCCGCAGGAAGAGCAGGTCCTGGGAGGCGGAATCCAGGGCCAGAGGGCTGCCCGTACCGCTGTCAGCGCCACCGTCCGTGTCACTTCGCGGGCCGGTCACGCTGCCTCCTCGGCCACGCCGCGGGTGAGGGCGAGGCCACGCTGGAAGGCGGGGTGGGAGCGCAGTCGGCGCACATAGTCCGCGAGGCGCGGATACCGGGCGGCAAGCGGCGCTCCGTCGGCGGCGCGGTCGCCCAGGTACGCGAGCGCCACCCACAGGTCCACGTCCGCCGCGGTCAGCTCGCCACCGAGGGCGAATGGCCCGGCGGCCAGCCGGGCGTCGAGAGGCGCCAGCACGGCGGGCAGGTCCGCCAGGAGAGCGTGGACGGCGTCGATGTCGGCGGCGAGCGCCGCCGGACGCAGCCGGGCCCCGCCCGCTTCGGCCGGGTCGGCGAGGCGCACGGCGAGATCGCGGAGGATGTCGGGCGTGTGGTTGCTGACCACGCGCCCGCTCCACCGGTCGCACAGCGCGGGCACGGTCTGCGGCCCGTCGTAGTGGTGCCAGGTGGCCTCGTAGGCCCGGCGCAGGGACCCGGCCACGCCGCATGTGGCCCCCGGGGAAGTGACGAGGATGGTGGCGATGGAATCGTCGAGCCGCAGCAGCGCGAGGGTGATCGCGACCCGCAGCGAACGCGGGCAGCCCGGTGACAGAAACACCTCATACCGGTGCGGTGTCGGAGAGAAACCGCCCGCGGTCTCGGTCCCGATGCGGCTGCGGATGCGGTGGTGGGGAGACGCGGGTGGGACGGGGGATGTGTCGGGAGAGGAACGGAGCGCATTCGTCTCGGGCATGACTCTCCAAGGGCGCGTGGCGGGGCCCCGGGCAGCTCGGAACCGGGGCTGCGATCAGAACGGTCGCGATTAGAGGGACCGCGGGCCCGCTGGGTGGTAGGAGCTGCAGATCCGCAGCAGGTCGATGTGCAGCCGCCTGGTCAGGGAACGAGGACGCAGCGGCCGCGTCGGGCGCGAAGATCGCGGCCGACGGGCCGATGCCCGCGTCTCGTCAGTCCGGAACATCTCCACCGATCCCGTCATCGGAGCACCACGCGTCAGCGAGGTCGCCCACACTTTCGTCGGATTACCCATGGGCGCCGTGGAATATGCCGCGGCCCCGCCCGGGTTGACGATTGCGTGGGGTCACCGGCCTCACGTAGCGTTCCGAGATATCAGCCAGGGCCCGAAGGCCCGTCGGGAACGGGAACGGGAGGCGATGGTGTCGCGGCCGATGATCTGCCCGTCCGCGCCGGCTCCGGCCCTCCGCGGTGGTGTCCGGCTGTACTCCCGGCACCACATCGACCTGCTGCGCGTCGCCGGCGCGCTCTGTCGCCGCTGACCTGATCACCCCGAGGACACCGCGCCCTCCCGATGAGGGGCGGTGATCACCCATGGCCGACCAGGGAGGCACCCTTCGTGTCCGATACCTCATCCACACCCTCCACACCCCTGCACCTCGCCGTCGCCCTCGACGGGGCGGGCTGGCACCCGGCGGCGTGGCGCGAGCCGCAGGCCAGGCCCCGGGAGCTGTTCGACCCGGCGTACTGGACCGATGTCGTCACCGAGGCCGAGCGCGGGCTGCTCGACTTCGTGACCTTCGAGGACGGGCTCTCGCTCCAGTCCTCGCGGCGCACCGAACCCGACGGCCGCACCGACCAGGTGCGCGGGCGGCTGGACGCGGTGCTCATCGCCTCCCGGGTCGCACCGCTGACCCGGCACATCGGGCTGGTGCCGACCGTCGTCGCCACCCACACCGAGCCGTTTCACATCTCCAAGGCGATCGCCACCCTGGACTACGTCAGCACCGGCCGCGCGGGGCTGCGGATCCGGGTGTCCAGGCGGCGCCACGAGGCGGAACACTTCGGCCGCCGCACCCTGCCGCGGTTCGGCCCCGAGGATCTGGACACCCCGGTGGTCCGGGAGCTGACCGCCGAGCTCTTCGAGGAGGCCACCGACTACATCGAGGTGGTGCGCCGCCTCTGGGACAGCTGGGAGGACGACGCCGAGATCCGGGACGTCGCCACCGGACGCTTCATCGACCGCGACAAGCTGCACTACATCGACTTCGAGGGCAGGCACTTCAGCGTCAAGGGCCCCTCGATCACCCCCAGGCCGCCCCAGGGGCAGCCGGTCGTCAGCGCACTGGCCCACCAGAGCGTGCCGTACCGGCTGGTGGCGACCTCCACCGACATCGGCTACATCACCCCGCACGACCCGGACCAGGCCCGCGCCACCGTCGCCGAGATCCGCACCGCCCAGGCCGCGGCGGGTCGCGCCGAGGAGCCCGTGCACATCTTCGGTGACCTGGTGGTGTTCCTCGACGACGAACCGGGTGCCGCGGCCGCCCGGCTGGAGCGCCTGGACGCCGTCGCGGGGCAGCCGTACACCAGTGACGCCAAGGTGTTCACCGGCACCCCCGCACAGCTGGCGGAGCTGCTTCTGAGCTGGCAGCCGGCCGGACTGTCGGGCTTCCGGCTGCGCCCCGGTGTGATCGGCCACGACCTCGAGGCGATCACCCGCGGCCTGGTGCCCGAACTCCAGCGCCGCGGCGCCTTCCGCCGGTCCTACGAGGCCGACACCCTGCGCGGGCTGCTGGGTCTCGCCCGCCCCGCCAACCGCTACGCCACCGTCTGAGCCGGAGGGACCACCGACCATGAGCACACCGCTCAAGCAGATCCATCTGGCGGCCCACTTCCCCGGTGTCAACAACACCACCGTGTGGAGCGATCCGGAGGCGGGCAGCCACATCGAGTTCAGCTCGTTCGCCCACTTCGCGCGCACCGCCGAGCGCGCCAAGTTCGACTTCCTGTTCCTCGCCGAAGGGCTGCGGCTGCGCGAACAGGGCGGAAACATCTACGACTTGGACGTGGTGGGGCGGCCGGACACCTTCACCATCCTCTCCGCGCTCGCCGCCGTCACCGACCGCCTCGGCCTCACCGGCACCATCAACTCCACCTTCAACGAGCCCTATGAGGTGGCCCGCCAGTTCGCCAGCCTCGACCACCTGTCGGGCGGGCGCGCCGCGTGGAACGTCGTCACCTCGTGGGACGCCTTCACCGGGGAGAACTTCCGCCGCGGCGGCTTCCTCCCGCAGGACGAGCGGTATTCCCGGGCCAAGGAGTTCCTGGCCACCGCCACCGAGCTGTTCGACTCCTGGCGGGGTGATGAGATCGTGGCCGACCAGACCTCGGGCACCTTCCTCGGCGACGCGCGGGCCGGAGCCTTCGCCCACCAGGGACAGCACTTCGACATCGCCGGGCAGTTCAACGTCCCGCGCAGCCCACAGGGCCGTCCGGTGATCTTCCAGGCCGGTGACTCGGAGGAGGGCAGGGAGTTCGCCGCGGCCGCCGCCGACGCCATCTTCAGCCGGTACAGCACCCTCAAGGAGGGGCAGGCGTTCTACACGGACGTCAAGGGCCGCCTCGCCCGCCACGGCCGCACCCACGACCAGCTGTTGATCCTGCCCGCCGCCACCTTCGTCCTCGGTGACACCGACGCCGAGGCGCGGGAGCTGGCCCACGAGGTACGCCGCCAACAGGTCAGCGGCGCTACCGCGATCAAACACCTGGAGTTCGTCTGGAACCGCGACCTGTCCGCGTACGATCCGGACGGCCCGCTCCCCGACATCGATCCCGACCCCGGTGAGCACACCATCGCCCGCGGCCGCGCCCAGGTGCGGATGTACCGCGATCCACTGGCCGTCGCCCGGGAGTGGCGGGAGCTGGCGGCGGCGAACAAGTGGTCCATCCGTGACCTGGTCATCGAGACCGGCAACCGCCAGTCGTTCATCGGCTCCCCGGCCACGGTCGCCGAGACCATCAACTCCTTCGTCCAGGCCGACGCCAGTGATGGCTTCATCCTCGTGCCGCACATCACCCCCGGCGGTCTGGACGCCTTCGCGGACACCGTCGTCCCGCTGCTGCAGGAGCGCGGTGTGTTCCGCACCGAGTACGAGGGCACGACCCTGCGCGACCACCTCGGTCTGGCCCACCCCGGCACCGAGGCGCACCAGGAACGCGCCGCGTCATGACGTCTCCCGTCCGCCGACCCCGCTGAGGAGAACCCGACCGTGTCCGGCATCCCCCTCGCCGTCCTCGACCTCGTGCCCATCTCCTCCGGCTCCACCGCCACCGAGGCGCTGCGCAACAGCGTCGATCTCGCCCAGCGGACGGAGCGGTTCGGCTATGCGCGCTACTGGTTCGCCGAACACCACCTCAACCCGGGCGTGGCCGGGACCTCGCCCGCCGTCGTGCTGGCCCTGACCGCCGCCGCCACCTCCACCATCCGCCTCGGCTCCGGGGCCGTCCAGCTCGGCCACCGCACCGCCCTGTCCACGGTCGAGGAGTTCGGCCTGATCGACGCCCTGCATCCCGGACGGCTGGACCTCGGGCTCGGCCGCTCCGGCGGACGCCCCACCGAGCGCACCGGCGACGCGGCGCCCACCACGACACCCGTCATCGACGGACGGACGCCGAACGGCCTGCGCATCCCGCCCGGATTCTCCTTCCAGCGGCTGCTCGGGTCGCCACGCATCGCCCTCCAGCGGCGGCTCCTCCAGCAGCCGGGCGCGGAAGCTCAGGACTACGGCGAACAGATCGACGACATCCTCGCGCTGCTGCGCGGTGACTACCGTTCCGCCGACGGTGTCGAAGCACACGCGATCCCCGGCGAACACGCCGATGTACAGGTGTGGATCCTCGGCAGCAGCGGCGGGCAGAGCGCCCGGGTCGCGGCCAGCGGCGGGCTGCGCTTCGCGGCCAACTACCACGTCAGCCCCGCCACCGTGCTGGAGGCCGTCGAGGCGTACCGCGCCGCGTTCCAGCCGTCCGATGTGCTCGACAAGCCGTACGTCAGCGTCTCCGCCGATGTGGTGGTCGCCGAGGACGACGCCACCGCCCGCGACCGCGCCACCGGCTACGGTCTGTGGGTCCGCAGCATCCGCACCGCCGAGGGGGCCATTCCCTTCCCCACCCCCGAACAGGCCCGCGCCCACCCCTGGTCCGACGCGGACCGGGAGCTGGTCGCCGACCGGGTGGACACCCAATTCGTCGGCTCACCCGCGCACGTCGCCGACCAGCTCGAACAACTCCAGGAGGCCACCGGCGCGGACGAACTGCTCATCACCACCATCACCCACCGCCACGCCGACCGGGTGCGCTCCTACGAACTGCTCGCCGAGGAGTGGCGACGCCGCTGAACCGAGGGCCCGGACCGCGATCAAGGGCTTGAACGCCGTGCTGCTTGACGTGGGCCGGGGCCCTTCGCCGTCACGGCGCGGCGGCCGTGGCCCCGGTCGCCTTGTCGATGGCCGCCAGCACCTCCGCGCGCCGGGGCTGTCCGGACGCCCTGCCGACGACCCGGCCGCCCCGGTCGAGCACCAGCACGGTCGGCGTCCGCACGACCCCCAGCCGTTTGACCAGGTCGAGCCGGTCCTCCGCGTCGATCTCCACATGCGTCGCCCCCGGCACCGCCCCGGAGATCTCCGCCAGCAGACGCCGCGTCGCCCGGCAGGGCCCGCAGAGGGCGGTGGAGAACTGAACCAGGGTCGCCCGGTCCCCCAGCTCTGTTCCGAGCTCCACCGCCGACAGGCGCACCGCGCCGTCCCGTTGCCGCGCCCGGAACCTCCCGCCGTACATAGCACGCGCCACTCCGACGACGCTCGCCAGAACGAGCACCGCCACACACACCACCAAGCCGGTCATGCCACCAGTCTGCATTCACCCGTTCCCTCCGGGGACAACCGGCCATCGCCCCCCGACCGTCCGTCCCCTACGATGGCCGCCATGGACTCCATCCGTTCGCCGCGGTTGACCAGCCGCCGTGTGGTCGACCTGTGCCGGGCCACGGCATCCGGCTGTCGCTGACCTCCGCACCGGTCATCGCCGTTCCCGCCCTTCCGGAGTCCTCCCCATGCAGATCGACCCGCGCGGCCCCCGATTCGCCGCCGCGCTCACCACACTCGTCCTGTCCGCGGTGCTGATCACCGGCAGCGGTGCCCTGCTCGCCGCGCAGACCGTGGTCTTCGCGCTCGGTGCGTTCGGCGGCCTGCGGTACTCCCCGTACGGCTGGCTGTACCGGGTCGCCGTCCGTCCCAGGCTCTCTCCGCCCGGTGAGCTTGAGGACGCCCGGCCGCCCCGCTTCGCCCAGGGTGTCGGCGCCGCCTTCGGGCTGCTCGGCACCGTCGGCTATCTCACCGGCGGGGACTGGCTTGGCCTGGCCGCGACCGCTCTGGCCCTCGCGGCGGCCTTCCTCAACGCGGCCTTCGGCTACTGCCTCGGCTGCGAGATGTACCTGCTGGTGCGCCGCGTCCGAAGCGCCTGATCACCCGCCCGCGGGAGCTCTGCGGGTGGAGCTTCGTCAGGCCGGGGGCTGACGCACCGGCTCCACCCCGATGACCTTGCGGTAGGCGCGGGCGCCTTCGCCGTAGTCGTCCACGGCGTAATTGCGATCGTGTACAGCCTCCGGCGCCACCTTCACGACCGTGCGGCTCCGTCACGCCCGCCCACGTCGGGCGGGGTCGCCCGGCCCGCCGGTCCCGCGTCGCGGGCAGCGGGGACGTGGCCGGTGGCCTGCCGCAGGGCGTCGTGGGTGACGGTGCCGGACACCCGGCCGTCGATGAGGACCCAGGCGGTGCCCGCGGCGTCCTCGGCGAGCCGGGCGGCGGCCTCGTCCACGGGCTCGCCGATGCCCACCGCCGGGGGAGAGGGCAGGAGATGGCCGTGGAGCGGGGCGGCGGACGCCGGGGGATCCCCGGCCACCAGGGCGCGGAGCGCATCGGGCCGGACGGCGCCGATGACCTCGGACACATCGGTCGTCGCGTTGTCGCCGGAGCGGGGGAGACGCACCGGGACGAGCGCTCCGGCGGCGGTGAAGTCGCCGCCGAGCGCGTCGGCCACCGTGGCCGTGGACGGAAGGGCGGTGCGGGGGACCGGACGGTCGCCCAGGACGTCGGCGACCGTCGGCCTCCCCGTAAGATCCTCCAGGAAGCCGAAGCGCCGCAGCCACTCGTCGTCGAAGTACTTCGACAGATATCCCCGGCCCGAGTCCGGGAGCAGGACCACCACCAGGTCGTCCGGGGTGAGGGTGGCGGCCACCCGCAGCGCCGCGGCCACCGCCGTGCCCGCCGAGCCGCCCGCGAGGATGCCCTCCTCGCGGGCCAGCCTGCGCACCACCGTGATCGACTCACGGTCCCCGATCCGCTCGAACCGGTCCACCACGGACGGGTCGTACGACTCCGGGTACTCGTCCTCCGCGGTCTGCGGATGGAGATAGTGGCCGATGCTCTCCACGTAGTACGGACTTCCGTCGCCGCCCGAGTACGTGGAGGTCAGCGGATCCGCGCCGATCACCTGGACCAGGCCACCGCTGGCCTCCTTGAGGAAGCCGCCGGTCCCGGTGACCGTTCCGCCCGTGCCGACGCCGACGACGAAGTGGGTGACCCGGCCGCCGGTCTCGGCCCAGATCTCCGGTCCTGTCGTGGTCCGGTGGGCCTCCGGGTTGGCCGGGTTGTCGTACTGGTTGGCGTACCAGGCACCGGGTGTCCGCTCCGCCAGGCGCGCGGCGACGTTGCGCACGTGCTCCGGATGCTCACGGGGGAGCGCCCCCGTGGTGACGACCACCTCGGCGCCGTACGCCCTGAGCGTCTTGATCTTCTCGGGGCTCGTACGGTCCGGGACGACGACGATCGATCCGTAGCCCCGCTGAGCGGCGATCATGGCCAGCGCCATCCCGGTGTTGCCGGAGGTCCCCTCGACGATGACGCCGCCGGGCGCCAGGGCCCCGGACTTCTCCGCCGCCAGGACCATGCCCAGCGCCGCCCGGTCCTTGACGCTGCTGGCGGGGTTGAAGAACTCCACCTTGGCGTAGACGGGGGCGGGCACCCCGGAGGCGATCCTGGTGAGTCTGACCAGCGGGGTGTTGCCGACGGTGTCGAGGAGCGATTCGTGAAGAGTCATGGTTGCGTTCCGCCTGAGTGTGGTCCGGTGCGGGCCGTGGAGTCGAAGGGGTCGGTCAGCTGACAGTCTGGTCCGTTTCACCACCTCCCGCGGCGGTACGGGCGCGGCGACACGCAGCCGCGGTCAGTGGCGGCCTCGGCGATACGGCCGATCCAGGCGGAAAGCCTCATGACCGCCGGACGGCGAAGTGCCGCCCGCCGGGTGGGACCCGGCGGGCGGCGGGGTTGATCATCGGAGGTCCGGTGTGCCGATCAGGGTGTCACTGCACGATCTTGAGCAGCTTGTTGGGCGAGCCGGAACCGATGCCGGAGAGCGCCCCCGAGGTGGCCCCGTTCACCAGCGCGGTTCCCACCTGGGACGGGGACGCGGAGGTGTGGCCCGAGAGGTAGATCGCCGCGGCGCCCGAGACGTGCGGCGCCGCGAAGGAGGTCCCGGAGCCCGTGTAGGTGGCGGTGTCGGAGGTGTTCCAGCCGGCCGTGATGTCCGAGCCCGGGGCGAAGAGGTCCACTGTCGAGCCGTAGTTGGAGTAGCTTGCCCGTGCGTCGGTCTTGGTGGTGGCGCCGACGGTGAGGGCGGTCGGCACCCGGGCGGGGGAGTAGTTCGCGGCGTCGGCGTTGGAATTGCCCGCCGCGATGGAGTAGGTCACCCCGGACGCGATCGACGTGGCCACCGCGTTGTCCAGGGAGGTACTGGCGCCGCCGCCGAGCGACACATTGGCGACGGACGGGCCGGAGTGGTTGGCGGTGATCCAGTCCACGCCCGCGATGACACCGGCCGTGGTGCCGGACCCGTCATTGCCCAGCACCCGGACCGCCACGATCTTCGCCTTCTTGGCGACGCCGTAGGTGGTTCCGGCGACGGTCGTGGCCACGTGGGTGCCGTGGCCGTAGCCGTCCTGTGCCGTGGTGTCGTTGTCCACGAAGTCGTAGCCGTACGACGCCCGCCCACTGATCTGCGTGTGGGTGATCCGCACACCGGTGTCGAGGACGTAGACGGTCACGCCGCTGCCGGCACTGTCGGGGTAGGTGTACGTGCCGCTCAGCGGCAGCCTGGACTGGTCGACCCGGTCCAGGCCCCAGGGGGCGTTGGTCTGGGTCGCGTCGGCATGGACCTTCTGGTCCTGTTCGACCGAGGCGACCGCCGGATCGGCGGCGAGTCTCCTGGCCTCGGCGGGTTCGAGCTTCGCCGCGTAGCCGTTCAGCGCGGCGGTGAAGGTGCGCTTCACCTCGCCGCCGTACCCGGATATGAGGTCCTTGCCCCGGGCGGAGGATGCCTTGACGTCGGCCGTCTTCTTCAGGGTGACGAGATAGCTGCCCGGGACCGCCTCCGCGGCTCCGGCGTTCACGATCGTGCCCTCGGCCGGGGCGGCGTGGGCGGGGAGCACGGTGGCTGCTCCGATGGCCGCCGCGGCGGCGATTCCTGCGGCGATCCGCCGCTTGGTGGTACGCATCACTGCCATCGCGAGGGAGTCCTCCTCGGTCGGTGGCGCGCTGTGGTGCGTGCGCGCTCTGCGGGTGGTGGGCCGTGCGCGGTTCGCGGGGAGCGCATGGTCACGCTTCCGGCTCGTCGAGGATTCGCCGGGCGGTGTGCGGGCGGCAAGGGCTGACATCAACACGACACGCACACGTAGCGGTGGGTCATGTGCCGTTGCGGGCGGTCAAGTTCCCGCAATCACCCGTACACACCGCGTCACATCCGGCGGAGCCCGTGTCCCCTGCGGCGGCTCGGCGCCGCTCAGTCGGCGGGCGGGGCGAAGAGCGCGTCGACCTCGGTGAGCAGTGGCTTCGGGTCCAGGGAGAAGTACATATGGTCGTCGGGCAGCTCGATTCAGTTCGGTGGGCCGCGAGGTGGCCTTCACCCAGAGTTCCGCGTCCGGCCGGGACACCAGCTGGTCGTCGGCGCCGCGCAGCACCGTGAAGGGGACCGGCAGCAGGTCCGTGGAGCTGGGCGCGTACCGGTCGCTGATGCTCAGGTCCGCCCGTAGCGACGGCAGCACCAGCCCGCGCAACTCGGCGTCGTGGAACGCGGGGTGGTCGTATCCCACGACCTCGCGGGCACGCGCCACGAACGCGTCATCGGCCAGCGAGCCGCTTCCCGTGACCGGCCTGGGCAGCAGGGCGCGGCCGCGCCGCTCACGATCAGGCGCTCGGGCAACCGTGGCCCTTCGGCGGCCAGGCGGTGTGCGGTCTCGTGGGCGACGAGCGCGCCGAAGCTGTGTCCGAAGTCCGAAGAGGGCGAACGGCGCGTCCTGGCCCAGCTTCCGCATCCGCTCGACGCACAGCTCGACGACCTCGGCCATGCTGGTGCGGGGCTCCTCGGCGAACAGCTCCTCCCGGCCCGGGTGTTGCACCGGCTCCACTTCGATCCGCCGGAAGGAGTGACGTTTCCACTGGCGGAGGAGGCTGGCGCCGGCTCCGGCATAGGGGATGCACAAGAGTGCCCGGCCTCCAGGTCGATGTCCCCGGTGAACTTTTCGCGCAGTGCGATCGAGAATTGCGGAGACTCCGGTGAAAGGGCGTCCGAGAACCAGATGTCCCGTTGGTAGGCAGTGCGCGGGTACAGCGGGCGATCACTTATCTAGCTCTTCCTCGGCTGGGTCGAGAGAGTGGGCGTCTTGTCGTGGTGCGTGCGTACCGTGGTCGTTCGGGGTGAAGTGGCATCAGAAACGGGCGTGATGAGGCCCGGTCCGGCGGGGCGCGGGGATTCGGGCCGACCGCGGTTTCGGGGTCCGCCGGTGGTCGCGGTCCGGGAATCCGGACCACGCCGCGGGGTTTACATATCGGCCGGGCTCATCCGGTGGTGCGCGGGGCGCCGACGGGAATCCGCCGTGCGGAAGCTGTCGCGTGACGGCTGCCGCCACGACAGTGTCAATCGGCCTGTGGACCGTGGTGCGAGCGTGCGGAAGCCCTCCATGGGCAACGATGCTAGCAACGCGGATCGGAAAGGATGATGTTCTCTCGGCGCCACGAGTGGAAGCATTGTCACAGACGCGACGCGGCGTGTTTCACGCCGTTGCGGTGGACGTGGAGCGTACGACCCCGCCCACGCTGTCTGCCGGTGTCCACTGATGCCGAAACCGCGGTTGGCCGTTAAAACCTTCGGAGTCTCCTGCGCCGTTGATCGGCAACAGCACCGCCGCCGCGCAGGACCACCCCCTGGTGACCGCGGCCGTCCAATTCGCGGCATGGCCAGGGCCGAGGGGCAGGGGGTGTGTCGGGCAGGGTTCTTTCCGGTGGTCAGTGGTGATCTGCGTCGGCGGCTCGGGCGACGGGCGGGGCGGGGGCCGCCCCGGGCGGCAGGAGATGGGGTGCCCCGGCGGCCGTACGCTTCTCCCGGCGTTCCTGGACGAGGAGTCCGGCGCAGGCCACGACGGCGAGGACCATGACCGCGATGCTGTACGCCGTCGTGGTGGTGGAGAGCCCGACCTTCTGCACGGCGAGGCCCGCGACCACCGCGGGCACGCTGAAGCCCAGGTAGGACACGACGTACATGCCCGCCACGAGCCCCGCGCGCTCATCGGGACCGGCCAGCGGCGCGATGGTCTGGAAGGCTCCGAGGAAACCGGTGCCGAAGCCGTAACCGGCGATGACGATGCCGGTGAAGAAGAGCGCCGGGGAGGGGATGGCGAGGGCACCGAGGGTGGCGCCGATGCCGACGAGGAAGGCCACGAAGCCGAGGGTCATGGTGCGGCGCGGTGGATGTTTGCGGCGCAGCAGCGAGCCGAGTGCCCCCGATCCGGTCTGGGCGAAGATGACCAGGCCACCGACGAGGTGGCCGCTCAGATGGAGCGTGCGGACCGCGATGGACGGGCCGAGCGACATGTACAGGCCGCCGACCGCCCACACCGCGAACAGGCAGGGCGCCACGGTCAGGAACAGTGGCCGCGCCTGGTGCGGCACCGCTATGCGCGGCACCAGCGAGGCCACCGCACCCGGACTCCTCGGCGAGGTCTCCGGCAGCAGCGGGACGACGAGCGCCGCGAGCACGAACACCACTAGGAGCAACCCGTAGACGAGGGTCTTCGGTGCGGGCGCGTACTCGACGAGGAGCCCGGATCCCAGCGCGCCGAGTGCGAGGCCGACGAGGGGCACGAGGCTGTTGACCAGCGGGCCGAGACGGGGCCGGTCCGGGGGCTGCAGATCGAGCAGGGCGGAGCTGGTCGCGCCGGTCGCGGCACCGGTGGCCAGCCCCTGGACGGCGCGCGCCGCGAGGAGCGGGCCGACACCGTCGGCGGTGAAGAACAGCAGCATGCTCACCACCTCGACGACCAGGGACGCCCCCAGGACCTTGCGTCGGCCGATGTGGTCGGAGACGCCGCCCACCACGAGCAGCGCCGCGAGCAGCGCGATCGCGTACACCGCGAAGACGGCGGTCAGCATGGTGGCGGAGAAGCCCCACTCGGCCTGGTACACCCCGTACAGCGGCGAGGGCGCGCTCGACGCGAAGAGCAGCAGGGCTTGGACCGTGGCGATCAGCCAGAAGGTGAACCCCCGGGAGAGCCGCGGAAGTTGGCTCATCCGGCTCATGCGCACTCGACGCGGGCCAGCCGGGCGGGCACCCGGGAAACCAGCTCGTCGGCCGCGCCGAGGTTCTCCTCGGGGGCCGGTAACCGCGTCCCGGTCGCTCGGTCGCGCGTTGGGGAGTGAACGGGCATGGGGCATCTCTCCTTCTGTGTGTGAAGATCCTGGGCTCTTACGGTCGATCCGCCGAGGAGGGCACAGGCTCGGCGCGCACGGAGCTCGCGCTTGAGGACCTTGCCGGTCGGGCCGGTCGGGACGTCGCCCTCGGCCACGAACACCGCCGAGAGAGCTCGGAGCCTGGCGGCTTCAAGCTGTCGGTCAGCCGCGCTGAGCAGCTCCTCAGTCTCGCCCAGCGGGCTGTCGGTCTACAACCACACGATGGCAAAGGGAAGTTGACCGTTCATCTGTGGGCCCGGACACGCCGACCACCGCCCGGCTTTGGACCAGCTCGGCGTCGTTTACGATCACCGACATCGCAAGCATGAGGGGAGGATTCTCGGCCGTTCTTCCGTTAAAAGGAGGTACCTCCGGAGCTGCAAGAGGCAGTGTTGTCGCTTGTCGGCGACGGAATCGCCGGATGCCTCAGCATGCGGTTCACTGTCCATTCACACACCTCACACAGAGGTGGCCTCGTGTCCGGAAGGCTGCTCCAGCATCGTTGCCCTCTTCCCTCTACTTGTCACACATCCTTAATCTGGTGAGACGGCTGGGGCCGAGAGGGGGAATGAGAAAGGCGTTTTCAGTGACTGCTCGTCGCCCAGACCGAAATTCCAAGGCCTCTGTGCAGCGCCTGCTGGCTGTACTCATCGTCGCCCAGGTCTGCGCGTTCGTGGCACTCCTCGCCGAGTGGGGGGTGCGCCGCCAGGAATGCCTGGATGAGATCGGTCTGAAATTCGGCGGAAGCTACCACGGTCGGGAAGCCGATTTGTTCACGGTCCGCTGCCATGTCACGGCACAGGGCGCGGAGTTCTCCACAACCACGGGGTTCAGCATGCTGCCCGCATTCGTCGCAGCATGCGGACTCCTGGTGTGCCTCGTGGTCACTCTCGTGATCAGGAACCGGCTCATGGCCGAGGGGCGAAGGGTTTCGGCACAGGATTCGGAGCCTCCGCATCCAGATTCGGAGTCTGAGGAGTGAGAATGCTCAAGCACATGCGACGAAGGACGGTACGGGCGAGAATTTCGGTGTTATCGGCGGTGCTGACCGTCGGAGTACTGGGCCTGCTGCCCGCTCCGGCGTTCGCGCAATCCGCACCGGCCGCGAGCCCCGAGCGGAGCGCCCAGGGAGAGCGCGCGAACCCCGGCGTGCCGCAGAGGATTCGGCTGGATCACCCGGTCTCGGTGGCCGAGGCGCTGACCGCCACGCAGGACACCGGCATCGAGCTTGCCGACCTCCGGTTCGGCGGGAACGGCGTCGTCGGCGGGTATGTGTCCGTACCCGGAGAATCGGCCACCGACCAGGCGGAGAAGGTTGACAAGGCCTTCCGAACCCAGTTCGGCCGAGCCGCTGTCGCGGCTGAAGTGTCCGTACCGGAGAAGACCCCCGCGGCCACCGTCGAACGGCTCCGCGATCTCCTGGCAGGCGCCCCGACCGTACGGGTGGAGAACGGCCCCGTCAAGCTCCCCGAGAAGTCGGAGGCGATGGCGGACAAACTCCGCACGAACGGTGAGAACGGCGCGGGGCCGCTAGCCAACGACTTTGACACCCACCTCCCGTCGTGGTGGGAGTCGGAGGCGTACGAGCGGGACGGACAGGCCGTCATCGAGACCCTCCTGAGCTGGGACTCCGAACGAGGTCACACACCTGCCGACACCCCGGACGACTGGGGCCTCGAAGTGGGCGTCACCCTCTACAACGACGACCTCTCCTGGACCCGCCCGTTCTGTTTCGGCGACGGCGACGCCGACGCTGATTTCTGGGCCACCACATGGGAGACGGGTGGCGTCTGGGGAACGAACGCACCGGACAGCTCCGCGCCGTACCCGGACTACAACCTCTGGACCGACCCCTGCAGCCAGAACGGTCTGGAGATCGGGATCGGCTACCCCCAAAAGCTGAAACCCGACACCAGCTATCAGCTGTTCGTCCAGAAGGACCTCGGCAACCTCGGGGAGTCAGCCATGTCCGGCTCCGCCTCGATCAAGAGCAACGATTGCAACAACGCGGGCGCCGAGCCGTCCACCAACTGCATGGGCCTGAACACTGACCGCGATCCTCCGGATGGCGTTGACGGTGCCGCCGTGTACGTGAACGCCGGCCGGGGGTGGACGGCACCCGGCTGCACCCTCATGATCGACGGCGCCGACGAGCCGATCTACATGGAGAACGGCCAGTTCACCTGCAACAGCAACAGCTGACGTATCGCCCCCTCGGGTGGTGTGGACGAGTGGCGTGATCGCGCTGTCACTCCCCGGCCCGTGCGCCGCGGCGGCGCACGGGCCGGGCGTGGCACCGCGGTCGGCATCGGAGGCGGTCTTCGGCTGCCGGTGTGCCTTCGGTCAGCGTGAGGCCGCCCAACTCGAAGATCTTGCCGTCGTACCTTGCGGTGGCGTTCGCGGCAGGCGAATGATGGGTCGGGGAACCCGGGGGAAACCAGTGCAACGGCGGAGACCACTACCGCTCCCCCCGCACGACAGCAGGCCGCTACAGCCCTGCACTTCTGCACTTCTGCACGACAGCACTTACGCACTTCGGCAGTTCAGCACTCGGCGTACTTTGCAATCCTGACAGCGCGGACGGCTCACGACGCAGCTGATCGCACGACTGCTCGTGGGGCAGACGACCCGCGGTCTCGGGGGGAATCTGCACGGGGGTGCACGCGGCGGAAGCCCGTGCGCGCGCTTGGATCCGGCACCCGCAGGCCCTCATAGGGCTGCCTCGGAGCCGTCCCCCGCCCCCTGACCGGCGGCGCTCACCGGACGCATCGCGGGTCATCACGGGGAGGCACGGCAATGACTTCTATCAGTTCCGTCCTGATCGGTGGCGGGAGCGTACTCGTTCGCTGTGGCGAGGCAGTCATGGCGAATGGACACCGGATCGCAGGCGTGGTGACCGGTGACGCCACCGCCCGGTCCTGGGCGGTGAAGGCGGGTATTCCGCACCATGAACTCGCCGAGGCGGTGGCCCTCGCGCCACGGTTATCCTGCGACCTCCTGTTGAGCGTCGGCAACTACGCGGTGGTGCCCGAAGCGCTGCTGGCCTGCGCGAGGCGGGCAGCCGTCAATTACCACTACGGCCCGCTCCCCGAGTACTCGGGCCTGCACACGCCGTCCTGGGCCATCGCGGACGGGGCACGGGAGTACGGCATCACCTGGCACCGCATGGCCGAGGAGGTCGACGGCGGCGAGGTGCTGGCGCGGGTACCGGTGGCGATCGAGCCCGAGGACACCGCGCTGTCGCTGGGCCTGAAGTGTGACGAAGCCGCCGTCGCCAGCGTGGCCGAACTGATCGACCAGATCGCGGCGGGCCGCGAGACCTCGACCCCTCAGAGCTCCGCGACCCGCCGCTATTTCTCGCGGCACACCCAGTTCGCCGACGAGGGTCTGATCGACTGGAACCTTCCGGCCGAGCGCATCGCCGCCATGGTCCGGGCGACCGACTACGGACCGTTCGCGAGCCCGCTGGTGTGGCCCAAGGTCAACCTCGGCGGGCACGTCCACGCCCTCCGGGGAGCCCGCCACCAGCCCGCCACTGCGGATGACGCCGCCGCCGCGCCCGGTACGGTCCTCTCCTGCGACGAAGCGTCGGGCCTGCGGGTGGCCACAGGCGCCGGAAGCGTCGCCCTGGTCCGGCTGTGCACCCTGGAGGGCGAGGAACGCTCCATCGGCGCCATCGCGGCGGCCCATGGGATCCGGCCCGGCACGGTCCTGGACGTCCCCGGCGAGGACGCGGGCGCGCGCCTGACCGAAGCGGGTGTCAGGGCCTCCAAGGCCACGAGCCGATGGCGTGAGCGCCTGATCAACGGCGGTGACCACCCCTATCGCCTTCCCTATCCGCAGCCGGGCCCGGGGACCCGGGCGCGCGCAGAGAGCGGACAACAGCCGGATCCCGTCCTTGTGCGATGCCACGTCCCGCCCCGGACCGGCGGCGGCGACGGCGACCTGGAAGCGTCCGCGGCGGCCGCCGCGGACCTGGCCGGTGCGCTGGGCATCTTCCTCGGCCGGGCGAGCGGCCGACGGGAGGTTCACCTCGCGATGGCGGCCCCTCGCGATGGCGTCGACGCCGCGCACCGGGACCTGTTCCTTCCCTGGCTGCCCTTGCCGTGCCGGGTCGACGCCGAGGCGACGATCTCGGAGAACCTGCGCGCGGTGCGACGGGAGTTCACCCGCGGCCAGGAACGCGGATGGATTCGCCGCGACGCCGTCGGCCGGGACGAAGCGCTTCGGGAACGCTGGAACAGCGGCGCACTGACACCGGATGTGCTGATCTCCTGGGGCACCCGCGAGGCCGCCGGCCACGGCCCCGGCGGCCGGGACGGACACCGTCCGAAACTGGAACTCCACGTCCAGCGGGACGATGGCCAGGACGGCGGCCAGGAGAGCGCGCTCGTCAGCTTCCACTACGATGCCACTCGCCTGTCAGCCCGGGACGTCGCCCGGCTGGCCGGTCAGTTCACCGCGTGGTGCGGCCGACTACCCGCCGCCGCGGAGCGGCTTCCGGGCACCGCCGACCTTCTCACCGCGGACGAACGCGCGGCCCTCATCGAGGAGTTCAACGAAACGTCCCGCGCCGCCGCGGACCTCCCCGAACAGGGCCTGCACCGACTCTTCGAAGAGGCCGCGCGCGCCCATGCCGAGGACACCGCGGTGGTCAGCGCGGACGTCAGCCTGACCTACGCCGAGCTCAACGCCCGGGCGAATCGGCTCGCCCGTGCGCTGACCGACCGGGGCGTGGGCCGCGGCGACCTGGTCGGCGTGGCCCTGGGCCGCTCGACCGACCTCGTCGTGGCCCTCCTGGCGGTCATGAAGACGGGCGCCGCCTATGTGCCCGTCGACCCCGGGTTCCCGGCAGAACGCATCCGCCAGATGATCGACGACGCCGATCCGATCCTCATCGTCACACCCGCCACCGTGCCCGCGGCCCTCGCCGCCTGGGACACCCGTTGCGTGAGCGTCCACCTGGGTGCCGAGCTGAGCGCTGACGGGGACCTCGCGGTCGAGGTGGGCGCCGGGGACCTGGCCTATGTCCTGTACACATCGGGCTCGACCGGCCGCCCCAAGGGGGTCGAGATCACCCACGGGGCAGTCGGCAACTTCCTGGCCGCCATGCGCCAACGCCCGGGGTGCACCGCCGCCGACCGGCTGCTGGCGATCACCACCGTGTCCTTCGACATCTCCGTACTGGAGCTGTTCCTGCCGCTGCTCTGCGGCGCGACCACGGTCATTGCCCAGGCCCAGGAGACCCTGGACGCCAAGGCCCTGAGCGGGCTGATGGAGCGGCATGCGATCACCATGATGCAGGGCACCCCCTCCACCTGGCAGTTGCTGCTGGACGGGGGCTGGCAGGGCACCCCCACCCTGAAGAAGATCCTCTGCGGCGGTGAGGCGCTGTCCCGCGATCTGGCGGACCGGCTGCTCGCCGCCGGAGACCCGGTCTCGGTGTGGAACATGTACGGCCCCACCGAGACCACCGTGTGGTCGACGGCCTGGGAGGTGGCGGCCCGCGCCGAGGAAGGCGGCATCCTCATCGGCACCCCGATCGACCGCACCCGGGTCTACGTCCTCGGCGAAGACCTCTCGCCGGTGCCGCTCGGCTTCCCCGGAGAACTGTGCGTCGGCGGCGCCGGAGTGGCCCGCGGCTACCGAGACGACCCCGAGCAGACTCGGCTGCGCTTCCCGGACAACCCCTTCCACCCCGGCACCCTCTACCGCACCGGCGACCTGGCCCGCTTCGTCGACTCCGGCAGGCTGACGCTGCTGGGACGCAACGACCGTCAGATCAAACTGCGCGGCCACCGCATCGAGTTGGCCGACGTCGAGGCGGCCGTCAGCCGCCATGAGTCGGTCCACCGCGCCGTGGTGGTCGGCCGTGACGAGCACCTGGTCGCCTACTGCGTCCGCGACGTGGCTCCGGCCAGCGGTCCGGTCCCCGCTCCGGTGGACCAGAGCACCGCCCTGGCCGAATGGGCAGCGGCCTGGGACCGCGCCTATGAAGCGGGCACCGATGCCGCTCCCTCCGGCACCGCCACCGGCACCGGCACCGGCACCGGCACCGGCACCGGCACCAGCGCCGGTCCCGGCACCGCCGACGCCACGTTCAACCTGGCAGGCTGGCGCAACAGTTACGACGGCCTCCCCTTCTCCGACGCTGAGATGCGCGACTGGCAGCGGAGCTCCGTCCGGCGCATCCTCTCCCACGCACCGCGGGACATCTTCGAGATCGGCTCCGGCAGCGGCCTGATGCTGTTCGGCCTGGCACCGCACTGCCGCAGCTACCACGCCGTGGACGCCTCCGCCACGGCCGTCGAGATGACCCGGCGGCACCTGGCCTCCCTGCCGCACGTGACCTGCGAGCAGCGCGCCGCCCACGCGCTCCCCGAGGTGGCCGAGGGCGCCTTCGACACCGTGGTCATCAACTCGGTGGCCCAGTACTTCCCCAGCGCCGACTACCTGACCTCGGTGCTGGAGTGGGCGACCAAGGCGGTCACCAGGGGCCGGGTGTTCCTCGGTGACGTACGCGACCTGTCGCTGCTGGACGTCTTCCACGCCGACGTGGCGCACTTCCGCGCGGCGGGGGAGACCGGCGGGATCTCCGCCGAGGAACTGGCCCGACGCACCGAGCGCGGAATGCGCGAGGAGCGCGAACTGGTGCTCGGCCACGCCTACTTCGCCAGCCTGCCGAACGTGTTCCCGCGGATCAGCCGTGTCGACATCACCCTGCGCGACGGCCGCTACGTCAACGAGATGACGCGCTACCGCTACGACGTCACCCTGCACATCGGTGAGGACGCCCACCCCGCCACCCCGGCGGCGGAGAAGGACTGGCAGGCCGACGGTCTCGACCTGGCCGCGCTCCGCGCCCAGCTGGGTTCGGTCGCCGACCGCCCGCTCCGCCTGAACGGCATCCCCAACGGCCGGCTGGGCGAGGTGTGCGGCCGGGTGGCCTCAGCCCTGGAGAGCAGGGGCGCCAGCACCTCGGCGGTGCCCACGTCCTGGATCGACCCCACCGACCTCGCCGGCGCCGCCGCTGAAGCGGGCCTGGAATTGGCCCTGCTGCCCAGCCGCTCCGGCGGCACCTGGCGGTGTGACGCCCTGTTTTGGCGGCCCGGCCAGACCCCCGACCTCGGTTCGCACGCGGCAGAAGTGCCGGACCGCGACGCTCTCGGCGAGTACGCCAACACATCCGCGGTCGGCGAGCCGCCCAGGACCCCGCTGCACCGTGTGCTGCGCCCCTGGCTGGCCGAGCGGCTGCCGGGGTACATGGTGCCCGCGTTCTTCGTGGAGTTGGACGAGCTTCCGCTGACCCCGAACGGCAAGATCGACGAGAACGCGCTGCCGGACCCGGTGCTGGAGGTAGACGCCACCGCCAGGCCCGCCACCGAGCTGGAGCGGGACATCGTGGCCATCTGGTCGGATGTGCTCGGCCACGACCGGATCGGCGTCAACCAGAACTTCTTCGAGATCGGCGGCACCTCGCTGCGGGTCGTCCGGGTCCAGACGCGGCTGGAGGAGCTGCTGGGACGGCCCCTCCTCGGGGCCAAGCTCTTCGAGCACTTCACCGTCAAGACCCTGGCCAACTACCTGTCCGGCGGCACGCGGACGCGCCAGCAGGCCGTGCCCGACCGCCGCCGGGCCGACCAGGACGAGCCCATCGCCGTCATCGGCATGGCCTGCCGCCTTCCCGGCGACGCCAACACACCGGAGGAATACTGGGAGCTGCTGGAGCGCGGCGGAGACGGGATCGTCGACGTTCCGAGGGACCGCTGGGACGCCGATGCCCTGTACAGCGCCGACCCGGCGGTGCCCGGCACCTCGTACTGCGGCCAGGGCGGGTTCGTCCGTTCCATCGACCTCTTCGACGCCGCCCTCTTCGGCATCTCGCCGCGCGAGGCCCGCTCGCTCGACCCCATGCAGCGCATGGTGCTGGAGACCACCTGGGAGGCGTTCGAGCGCGCCGGCTACACCATGGACCGGCTGCGCGGCAGCCAGACCGGCACGTTCATCGGCATCGGCAAGAGCTCGGCGTGGCGCGAGTACGGCCTCACGACGGCCGGCGGGCTCAGCGACCTCGACGGCTATGTGGGCTCGGGCTCCATGGGCGGCACCATGTCAGGCCGGGTGTCGTACATCTTCGGCCTCGAGGGGCCGACCCTCACCGTGGACACGGCATGCTCATCCTCCCTGGTCACCACCCACCTGGCCTGCAACGCACTGCGCGGCGGCGAATGCGACCTCGCGGTGTCGGCCGGGGTGAGCCTGATGCTCACCCCCGAACTGCACGTCGAGTTCAGCCGCCTGCGCGGCATGTCCACGGACGGCCGCTGCCGGTCGTTCTCCTCCGACACCGACGGCACGGGCTGGAGCGAGGGCTCCGCCACCGTCATCCTCAAGCGGCTGTCCGACGCCCGGCGCGACGGCGACCCCGTCCTGGCGGTGCTGCGCGGCACCGCCGTCAACCACGACGGTCACAGCGCCAGCCTGACCACCCCCAGCGGCCCCGCCCAGCAGCGGGTCATCCGCGCCGCCCTGGCCGCATCCGGACTCCAGCCGGGCGATATCGACTACCTGGAGGCGCACGGCACCGGCACCAAGCTGGGCGACCCCATCGAGGGCACCGCGCTCGCGGAGGTCTTCGGCGGCAGCCACTCGGGGGAGGCGCCGCTGTGGGTCGGTTCGGCCAAGTCCAACCTCGGTCACACCCAGGCCGCCGCCGGTCTGGCCGGCCTGATGAAGGTCGTACTGGCCATGGGCCATGACACCCTTCCCCGGACCCTGCACATCGCCGAGCCCACCCCGGCCGTGGACTGGAAGGGCGCCCGCATGGCGCTGGTCCAGGAGCAGCGCCCGTGGCCGGCCGGGGACGTGCCGCGCCGCGCGGGTGTCAGCTCGTTCGGCATCGGCGGCACCAACGCCCATGTGATCGTCGAGGAGCCTCCGCGACCGGCCGCGAAGGCCGTCGAGGAGGGCGCGCCCGCGCCGCTGCCGTGTACGGTGCCGTTCGTGGTGTCCGGCCACGACGACGCCGCCCTGCGCCAGCAGGTGGAGAACCTGCACCTGCACCTGGGCGGGAACGTCCAGGACGACCTCGGTGACGTGGCCCGCTCCCTGGCCACCACCCGCAGCCACCTCCGTCGCCGCCTGGTGTTCCAGGCCGGCGAGCGGGCTGAACTCCTCGGCGAGCTGGCCTCGTTCGCCCGTACCGGGGAACTGCCCGCGGAGTCGGTGCGCACCGGGAACCACGCCGAGGAACCCCGGCTGGCCCTGCTCTTCACGGGCCAGGGCAGCCAGCTTCCGGGCATGGGCAAGGACGTCTACGACGTCTACCCCGTCTTCCGCGAGGCGTTGGAGGAGGTCGCCGCCCGCTTCACCGAGCTGGAGAAGCCTCTTCTCGAGGTGATGTGGGCCGATCCGGCCGACGAGGACGCGGCCCTGCTGCACCGCACCCACTTCACCCAGCCCGCGCTGTTCGCCCTGGAGGTCTCGCTGTGGCGGCTGTGGGAGAGCTGGGGCGTGCGGCCGGAGCTGCTGCTCGGCCACAGCATCGGCGAACTCGCCGCCGCCCATGTGGCGGGGGTGTTCGACCTGGCCGACGCCTGCCGGCTGGTCGCGGCCCGTGGCCGACTGATGCAGGCCCTGCCCGCCCGCGGCGCCATGGTGTCGGTGGACGTCGGCGGCGAGGAGGCGGAAGCCGCCATCGACGCCCTCGGCCTGCGCGGCAAGCTGGACGTGGCCGGACTCAACACGCCCACGCAGACCGTGCTGTCGGGTGACACCGACGCCGCCGAAGCGATCGCCGCCCACTTCACCGAGCACGGCCACAAGGCCAAGCGGCTGACGGTGTCACACGCCTTCCACTCGCACCACATGGACGGCATGCTCGCCGAGTTCCGGGCCGTGGCGGAGACCGTCCGCTTCCGCCCCGCGGCGGTCCCCCTCGTCAGCAGCCTCACCGGCGAGCGCGCCGCGCCGGGCGAACTGGAACACCCCGACTACTGGGTGCGCCAGGTGCGCCACGCGGCCCGCTTCAGCGACGGCATGCGCAACCTGCGCCGAGAGGGTGCGAACACCTTCCTGGAGCTCGGCCCGCAGCCCGTGCTGTCCGGCCTGGGGGCGTTCTGCCTGGCCGACGAGGGACCGATGTCCTGGGTGCCGTCCTGCACCCCGGGCAAGAACGGCGCCTCGGTCATCCAGCGCGGCCTGGCCGAGCTCCATGTGCGGGGCGTCCCGGTCGACTGGGACGGCTACTTCGCGCCCTTCGGCGGCGGCCGGGTGGCCCTGCCGACCTACGCCTTCCAGCGGGAGCGGTTCTGGTTCGAGCCACCGCTGTCCCGCGCGCCCGGCGCCGGTCTGAACCCCACCGGCCACCCGCTCCTCGGCGGCGGTGCGGAGATCGCCGGCACCGAGCTGTCCCTGTTCACCAACGTGGTGGCGGCGGACCAGCCCGAGTGGGTGGGGGAGCACCGGGTGATGGACACCGTCCTCTTGCCTGGCACGGCGTTCTTCGAGGTCATACGGGCGGCGGGGGACGCGGCCCACGCGGGCGAATGGGACGTGTCGGACGTGGTGTTCGCCTGGCCGCTGGTGATCGCCCCCGGGACGCCGGTGCGCACGCAGGTCACCGTGGGCCCGGCGGTCGGTACGACCCGTCCGGTCAAGGTCTACAGCGCGCCCGAGGGGCAGGACGGGTGGCAGCTGCACGTCGAGGGCTCGCTCACGCCCGCGGAGACGGCCGGTGCCGCTGGCGTCAGCGCGGAGACGCTGCCACCCCGGGGCGCCGAGCCCCTCGACGTGTCCGCCCTCTACCGCGAGCTGGACTCCGTCGGTTACGGCTTCGGCCCGAACTTCCGGGGCATAAAGGAGGCTTGGCAGACGGAAGGGTCCGTGTGGGCCAGGGTCGCGCTGGCGGAGAGCGCGCAGCAGACCGCCGCCGGCTACGTCCTGCACCCGGCCCTGCTGGACTCGGCCATGCAGTCGCTGCTGATGACCCAGCGGCTGCGGAACCCCGACAGCGACGACGTCTTCGTACCGTTCGAGGCCGAGCGCCTGTCGGTGCGGGTGAAGGGTCTGGCGGAGATCTGGGTCCGGGTCGCCGAGTTCGAGCTGGGCGACGGCGAGTTCTGGGGCTCGCTCGACATCCACGACGGCGACGGCGGCCACGTCGGCCACCTCCACCGCCTCCACGCACGCCGAATGGACCGGGCAGTGATGCGACGCCTGGCCGCGGCCGGAGTGGACCGCTTCCAGTTCGACGTCGACTGGCGCCAGCTCGACACCGAGGATGTCGAGCTGGGCGGCTCCTGGGGCATGCTGACCCCCGCCGGGGACGTCCCGTGGGCGCGGGAGGTCAAGACCCTCCTGGTCCGGGCCGGTATCCAGGTGATCAAGGTCCAGGACCTGGAGGACGCCGAGGACCTGGACGGCCTGGTCTGCCTGTGGGACTCCGAGGCGGAGGTGCCGGACCAGGCCCGCGCGTTCGCCGCCGGGGCGCTGGAGCAGCTTCAGGAAGCGATCGGCACCGAGTTCCGCACCCCGCTGGTCTGGGTCACCCGTAACGCGGTGGGCACCGGGGCCGACGACACGGTCTCCGGGCCGGGCGCCGGTCCGCTCTGGGGCCTGATGCGTACCGCCCGCAACGAACACCCCGAACTGAGCCTGCGCCTGATCGACATCGGCGAGGAGGAGGCGGACCGCACGGCCCTCCCCGCCGCACTGATGCTGGAAGCCGAACCGGAGTGCGCCATCCGCGACGGCGAGGCGCTGGCGCCACGGCTGCGGCGGGCGGGCGAGGAGGCGTCGGTCCCGGCCCAGCAGCGGCCCTTCGTACGGCCGGACGGCGCGGTGCTCATCTCGGGTGGCGTCGGCGGCCTCGGCCGACGCGTGGCCGGGTGGCTGGCCGGCACCCACGGCGTACGCGACCTGGTGCTGACCTCCCGCCGGGGGATGGCGGCCCCCGGCGCGCAGGCCCTGGTGGACGAGCTGTCCGAGCTGGGCGCCACCGCCACCGTGGTGGCGTGCGACGCGGCGGACCGCGATGACGTCGCAGCGGTGATGGCACTGTTCGGTGAGAAGCGCCCGCTGCGCGGTGTGGTCCACGCGGCAGGTGTGCTGGACGACGGCGTCCTGACCGCCCTGACACCGGAGCGGCTTGACGCGGTCTTCCGGCCCAAGGTGGACGGCCTGTGGCAGCTCCACGAGCTGACCCAGGACATGGACCTGGACTTCTTCGTGATGTTCTCCTCCATCTCGAGCGTCCTGGGAACACCCGGCCAGGGCAACTACGCCGCCGCCAACGCCTTCCTGGACGCGCTCGCCCACCTGCGCCGCGCCGAGGGCCTGCCGGCCACTTCGGTGGCCTTCGGCCCCTGGGAGGGCGACGGCATGGCCGCGGGACTCAGCGAGTTCGACCGAGTCCGCTTCGCCCAGCTCGGGCTGGACCGGCTGGCACCGGACGAGGGCCTGGAGCTCTTCGAGCTCGCCGTCAGGAGCGGCCCCGCGCTGAGGGTGGCGGCCGCGCTGGACCTGAACCGCGTCCAGCACTACTTCGGGGACCACGGCGGCATACCGCCGCTGTTCCGCGCGCTGCTCGACAGCGACGCCGGCGGACGCCCCCAGCCGGGTGGCGGAACGGACCTGCGCAAACTGCTGGGCGAGGCCCCGCCGGAGGAGTACCCGGCCGTGATGCTGAGCACGGTCCGCGCGGAGGTGGCGAAGACCCTGGGCTTCGCCTCGCCGGAGGCCGTGGGCGTCGACCTGCCGCTCCGGGACATCGGCTTCGACTCGCTGACCGCGGTCCTGATGCGCAACCAGCTCGCGAACCTGACCGGACTCACCCTGCCCGCGAGGATCGCCTTCGGCCACCCCAACCTCATCTCCCTGAGCGACTTCCTCCTGACGAAGCTGCTGGAGGCGGGGCTGGACGCGGCACCCGGGCCCGGCACCGGCACCGGCGCGGTGGCCGCCGAGGCGGCCGATGCCGCGGCCACGGACCTGTCGGTGGCCCGGAGGGGCCACTTGCACCCCGACCTCCGCTTCGACAACGCCACCCCGGCGCCGGAACGCCCGGAGGCGGTCTTCGTCACCGGCGCCACCGGATTCGTCGGCGCACACCTGCTGCACGAACTGCTCGCCTCGAAGGTGGTCGCCCACTGCCTGGTGCGGGCGGACGACGCCCAACGGGCCATGGACCGCCTGGTCGCCGCCCTCGACGACTACGGCCTGTGGAACGAGGAGTTCGCGCCGCTGCTGAACCCGGTGGTGGGCGACCTCACCCAGCCGCTGTTCGGCCTGGACGAGAAGCGCTTCGACGAACTGGCCGACCAGGTGGACGCCATCTGCCACTCCGCCGCCCTGCTGGACTGGATGCGGCCGATGGCGGAATACATCGGCCCCAACATGGTTGGCACCCACGAGGCGTTGCGTCTGGCCTCGCGCGGTCGCGGCAAGGCGTTCCACTTCATCTCCACCTTCGCCACGCTGCCGAGGTACCTGGGGTACCCGGTCACCGAGGACTCCCCGGAGTACGGCTATCAGACCTCCAAGTGGCAGGCGGAGCAGATGGTGGCCGCCGCCCGCTGGCGCGGCGCGAAGGCGTCGACGTACCGGCTGCCGTATGTGAGCGCCTCGACCCGCACCGGGCGGTTCCGGCTCGACCGCGGCGACTTCCTGCACAACCTGATCACCGGCTGCCTCGCGATGGGGAGCTTTCCGTCGCTGGCCGCCGACCTCACGGCGGTGCTGCCGGTCGACTACCTGTGCCGGACCGTCGCCCAGGCGATGACCAGCGACCTTTCACGCATCGGCAGGGACTACGACTTCGTCAACTCCGGCGCCCCGACCTTCGACCGCTTCTTCGAGATGGTCGGGGCCGCCGGCGGCGGGGCGGAGATCGTGCCCTTCGACGCATGGCGGCAGCAGGCGCTGGACTTCGCCGCGGGGCACCGGGCGAGCCCCCTCGCCCGGATCGCCGCCCTGGTGGACGGCCTGACGGCGCAGGGCCTGGTGGACATGTTCGCCGCGCTCCCCGTGGGAGACGCCGTCTTCGGCGCGGAGGACTACCCGTCCCCGCCCGTCGACGAGGAATTCGTCCGTGCCTATGTGCACCGCATCAACACTTCGGACCGAGCGGAGAACACCACGTCATGAGCGACGCGACCCACGCACCGGACGCGACGGTGGACGACGACGCCACTGTCACCGGCACCTACCAGAAGACCGGCACCTTACTGCACTCCTCGGCGGCGGCACACGCCGAGCAACTGTCCCCGGTACTGGACAAGTACCAGGTGGACAAGGGGGAGATGGAGTCGGCACTGCCTCCGCACCGGAAGCTGAACACGAGCTGCTTCCGCCCCGAGGCACACCCCACCCAGGTCGTCAGGATGAACCTGGACGACGACCTGGCGGACAACCTGGCACGCCAGCTGCGCTGCCAGGCGGTGATCCAGGAGAGCTTCGCCGCCGCCTCGATCGGCAGCTACTTCCCGGTCTCCACCATGTTCGAGAACTGCGTGCTGTTCGTGCCCTCGGCGAAGCGCTTCTACGACCTGAACCAGGACCTCGTCCAGGAGCACTTCCCCGAGGTCGAGACCGCGGTGGTCAATGCCTTCATCGTGCCGGCCGAGAAGCGGCCGTACGGCACCCACGCGGCCAGCTCGATCGCCCTGCAGATCCCGTCGCTGGTGAAGAAGCAGCTCGGCTTCCCCACCGAGTACCGCAGCTTCCACACCGCGCTGACCCCGACCCCGCTGAACCGGCAGCCCTTCGTGATCTTCGAGGAGGCCGAGCTGGAGGCCCCGAACCTCCCGTACACCTACGAGAAGATGCTGGAGCACGGCCTTGAGGGCGCGGAGAAGGACGCCGTCGACAAGGCGCTGTACCTCTTCCTCGAGGGGCGGCTGTCCGAGATCGACCTGCCCTCGGTGCGGGACTTCCTCATGGCGATGTACTGGGCGAAGACATACGCCGACACGCCGTCCCCGGGCTACTACTGCGACAGCCGGGTGGGCGACGCCCTGGTCTTCGACAACTACCGGGCACACGCCGACAGCACCCTGCCCCGGACCACCAAGGACCGCCTCACCATCGACCTGCGCTGCTTCAACAAGGTGTTCTACCCGAAGGGCATGACCAGCGGCCTGGACTTCATCGTCGATCCGGACGAGCGCGCCTACCAGACCAGGCGCAAGTGGGCGTCGATCGAGTTCCTGCTCGCCACGCTCGGCTACGAGAGCGTCGACGAGTTCCTGCGCCTGGTGTTCGGCGGCACCCTGCGCGCGGCGGACATCGATCCGTTCGGCCTGATGACCGACCTCCAGTTCGGCATCTACAACAAGTCCGAATACCACCTGCTTGACCAGAACCTCGACGACCACTACGAGCGGGTCGAGGCCCTGTACGACCGCATCGCGAAGGAGGGGGAGTACGTCCTGCCGGAGCGGGCCAGGCAGCGCCTCACGGCGCTGAGCGAGACGGGAAGCGCCGGGTAGCCGCGGGGATCGCGCTCGTGCCGGGGGCTGAGCCGACGGTGGCCGGCCGGGGTCATCCGCCCTGCCGCCGGGGGCCACCTGGCTCGGCCCACAGCGAACGCACATGGCCGAGGTGGCGGGTCATGCACTTCTCGGCGCCCCGCACGTCACCCGCGACCATCAGGTCGAGGAGTTCGATGTGCTCCTCGGCGGACGGGATCAGCTGGTCGCGCTCGTCCAGTGTGGTCAGTCCGTACAGCCGTGAGCGTTTGCGCAGGTCGCCGACGGTTTCAACGAGCCGGTCGTTCCCGGCGAGCGCGAGCAGGGAGAGATGGAACCGGCGGTCGGCCTCCAGATAGCCGATGAGGTCGTGCTCGCGCGCGGCGCGCACGATCTCCTCCGCCACCGGGCGCAGCGCCTCCAGGTCCTCGCGGGCGGCGCTGCGGGTGATCCGGCCGATCATGGGGACCTCGATCAGGGTGCGGATCTCGGTGTACTGGTCGAGGTCGCGTTCGTTGACCTCGGTGACGCGGAAGCCCTTGTTGCGCACCGGTTCGACAAGGCCCTCGCGGGCCAGGTCGAGCATCGCCTCGCGCACCGGTGTCGCGGAGATGCCGAAGTCCTCGGCCAGGCCGGGCGCCGAGTAGACCTCGCCGGGGCGCAGTTCGCCTGAGATCAGCGCGGCGCGCAGGGCATGGGCCACCTGGTCGCGCAGCCGCTCCCTGGTGGTGATGAGGTTGCGCTGCTTGAGGTGGCCCATGGCGGTTGGTGATCCCTTCGTGCCCCGGGCCTTCTCGGCCGAGAGGATCACCAGAGTACAATGTCATGTTGCTCTCACGGGTGCCCATGCGCAGGTGCGACTACGGCCGCCGATGGGGAACGCCCGGGCGCCATCGCCTTGTTCGCGCAGTCGGTGAGTTCCCGTTCGCGTGGGCGGTGAGCGCGGGGGCCCCGCGATCGATCACTTCATCCTCGACCGGGCCGCGGGCGGCGACAACAACCTGACCAATATGGACTGCTGGTTCGGTGAGGTGGACATCTGGTCCGACCAGCGTGCGGACACCTCGGACTACGCCTGCGAGGGCCCCCTCCGCGGCTGACGCCCCCGCTCAGGGGGAAGTGGTCCAGCGCGGCGCGGTCTCGGCCCATTCGGTGTCCCACTCGGCGAGATTGCGCCGTCGCAGGACCACGGCGGCGCCGCGGTAGGCGGCGGCACCGGCGAGGACCACGGTAAGGAAGGCCATAAGCGCCCAGCCCATGGTGCGGCTGCGGATCTGTGCGGTGTCCATGGGCGGTTCGGCGATCGCTCCGTCCGCGTCGACCCACACCTGGACGGAGCTGCCCGCGTCCAGCCCGGGCAGTACGTCGGTCTCGGCGGTGCGGGTCCGTCCGTCCGGGTCGGTGAGGCGGACCGTGGCCGGGTAGCGGTTCTCCCGCGCCTCCGCCGAGCCGGGCTCCGGATGATCCGGGGCGTCGTGGATGAGCACGGCGGTGGTGCGGTGCAGGGCCTGTCGCTGGTGCTCGGCGGTCGCGCGGTAATGCCGTTGGGCGGCGTCACCGGCGGCGAACAGGGCACCGAGCCCCAGGATCGGCACCAGCAGCAACAACGCCAGTGCGATCCGGCCCTGGAGGCGGTCCGTGCACCGGTACAGCGGATTGTGCCGCCAGCGCCACAGCGACAGGGGATGCACAAGCCCGTGGTGCGGGGGATCGGGCGGCGGCTGCGCGGGAGGTGTCGCGCCGGACACGGTGGTTCTCCTTCCGGGGTCGGGGGATGGCGTACCGGAGACCCCGGCCGGCGGGGTCGGCGGGGTCGGCGGAGGAGCGGGTCGGGTCAGGGCGGGGACGTACCACTGGCCGACGGATGGCCGTGCGCGGCCCGAAGGATCTTGGCGGCGCCGCGGATCGCCGCGGTGTGCGGTGCGGGAACCGCCCGCAGGGGTGCGTGGGTGCCGCCGATGAGCCGGTGAGTGAGGTCGGGGCGCAGGGCGCCGCCCCCGGCCAGGAGGGCTCCCCGGGTCAGCGCCTCGGCGGTGTGGGACGTGCGGTCCTGCCGGAGCATTGAGGTGATCATGGTGCTGATGGCTTCGCTGATCTCCGCCGTGGAGCTGGCACCGGCGAGGTCGGTGGTGCCCAGGGCGGTGCGGCGGGCGTCGACGACCAGGCCGTCGAGGAGGAGGACCACCTCGGTGAGGTGGGCGCCGATGTCCACCACGAGCAGCGGGAGGGAGAGGTCGGCGTCCGCGGCCAGGGCGATGGCGCGTGCGGTGGGGACGGTCAGGACCGCACGCGGGCGCAGCACCTCCACGGCCGTGCGGGCCCGCTCCCGATAGGCGGGGCCGTCCAGCACGGGCGCGGTGACCACCACCAGCGGGCGGCCGAGGCGGGGCAGCCGATGGCTGAGCAGCCGGTCGAGCATCCGGGCCGTTCCCGGAACGTCGACGATGGCGCCGCGCTGGATCGGGTACACCGCTCCGGCACCGGGGAAGGTGATGGTGGGCACGTCGAGGATGGTGCCGCGGCCGGCGATCCAGGCGCGGGTGCGGGCGCTGCCCAGGTCGAGGGCGAGGCCGCAGCAGTGTCGGCACCACGGCCGGGGCCGGTGCCGGTGCCCGGCGGGGGAGCCGCCGGCCCGGAAGCGGCGGAGGACGGTCATCGTTCGGCCTCCCGCACCTGCTGGCACCGTGCGCAGTAGCGGGCCTGTGGAACGATCATCAGGCGTTCGCGTTCTACGGGGCGACGGCACAGGTGGCAACGGCCGTAGCGGCCCTCGGCGATGCGCCGCAGCGCCGCCTCCACATCGGCGAGGACCATGCGCGCGGAGGCGGCGACTTTGACGTGTACTTCGGTCTGAGCCGCGGAGCGGCGCCGTAGCAGGTCCTCGGCGCGGGGCGCCGCGGCGATCTGCCGCAGCTGCTCCTGGCGGAACAGCCGCTGTTCATGCAGGTTCTCCCGCAGCGCGGCAAGATCCTCGGGCGACAGGTGCGCAGCACGGTCGCCGATGGTCTGGTGGTTCACCACTTCACCCCTTTGAGCAGGGCGGAGACGAAGACGGGTCGGATGGAGCCGGGATGGCGGCCGGTCAGGCGGTGGCGCGGCCCTGGCAGGCGACGCAGTGCCGGGTGTAGGGGAGGATCTCCAGGCGTTCGGCCGGGACGGGCTTGGCGCAGCCCTGGCAGCTGCCGTAGGTGCCGTCGTCGACGCGGACGAACGCCTCGTCGATCTCGGTGAGGACCCGCTGGATCGCCTCCGTCTGCGCGGACACCAGATGGGCGTCGGTGCTGTGCACGCTCTCGTCGAGGGCACGCAGCTGAGCCAGGCGGCTGTTGCGGGCGTGCTCGAGGCGCTGGCGGGCCTCATGAGAGGTCAGCCGCCCGGGGCGGGGGCCGGTCTGGGCGGTGTCGAGCGGCACGATGAGGTCCCTTCTCATAAGCGCGCTGCGCGCGGCAGTGGCCGCCCGGTTCCGTCGCCGCGGTCGCCATGACCGCGAGCGCTGGCTGGCCGTACCGGACGGCTCGATCGTCTTCGACTCTGCTCGATTCGGCGTCGGAAACCCATCGGGCGCGGACCCCATTTGCCCGGGACAGTGGTGACCACGGGGCGATGGCGGGAAACGGCGCATGGGTATCCGACGCCCCCGGATATGGGGAGCGGGCCCCATCGACCGCGCGCGGTGCCGAAGGCAGGCTGTGTCAGGCTCGGTCGTGATCAGCCGCGGTGGCTCCGCCCGGGGCGCGATGAGCCACGGGGCGATGAGCCGCAGGGCGATGAGCGACAGTAGAGCTGATCACACGCGAAGCGCGGAAGGAGGAGTGTCCCCGGTGTCGCTGTTCTGGCGGATATTCGGGCTCAACGCCGTGGTGCTCGGCACCGCCACGGCGCTGCTGCTGTGGGCGCCGGTGACCGTCTCCGTGCCGGTGCTGCTGACCGAGGCGGGCCTCCTGGTCGGCGGTCTCGCCGTCATGCTGGTCGCCAACGGCACCCTGCTGCGCTGGGGCCTGGCCCCGCTGGACCGGCTGGCCAAGCTGATGACCACCGTTGACCTGCTGCGCCCGGGCCAACGGCTGCCCGTGCCCGGTGCCCGTGGCGGCAGTGAGGTGTCCGAGCTGATCCGCACCTTCAACGCCATGCTCGACCGGCTGGAGCACGAACGCGCCACGTCCAGCGCCCGGGCGCTGCTGGCCCAGGAGGCGGAGCGCCGCCGCATCGCCCAGGAACTGCACGACGAGGTCGGGCAGAGCATGACCGCGATCCTGCTGGTGCTCAAGCGCACCGCGGACGACGCCCCCGAGCCGCTGCGCGAGGACCTGCAGCAGGCCCAGGAGATCACCCGGGAGAGCCTGGACGAGGTCCGCCGCCTGGTGCGCCGTCTGCGGCCCGGCGTCCTGGACGACCTGGGCCTGGTCAGCGCACTGACCTCGCTCACGCAGGACTTCGCCACCCACACCGGGCTGCGTGTCGTACGCCGCCTCGACGCCGACCTGCCCACCCTCGACCAGGAGAGCGAGCTCGTGCTGTACCGGGTGGCTCAGGAGAGCCTGACCAACGCGGCCCGCCACGCGGACGCGCGGCGGATCGGGGTGAGCCTGCACCGCGTCGACGAGTCGGTGGTGCTGGAGATAGCCGACGACGGCCGCGGCATCGAGGCCGCCTGCGAGGGCGCCGGGATCCGCGGCATGCGCGAACGCGCCCTGCTCGCCGAGGCCACCCTGGACATCACCTCGACGCCCGGCGCGGGCACCCGGATCCGCCTCATCGCACCAGCCCCCAGGAAGCAGCCCTGACCATGCCCGATCCGACGCCGCCCGGACCCGCCACGGCCTCGACACCGCCTCCCGTGATCTCTCCCGCGGCCGCTCCCACGGCCTCTCCCACGACCGCGGCGCCGATCCGCATCCTGCTCGCCGACGACCACGCCCTGGTACGCCGCGGCGTACGCCTGATCCTCGACCGGGAGCCCGACCTGGAGGTCGTCGCCGAGGCCGGGGACGGAGCCGAGGCCATCGAGGCGGCCCGGAGCCGGGAGATCGACCTGGCCGTGCTCGACATCGCCATGCCGCGCCTGACCGGCCTTCAGGCCACCCGCGAGCTGGTGGCGCTCAAGCCGGGCCTGCGCATTCTGATGCTGACGATGCACGACAACGAGCAGTATCTGTTCCAGGCGCTGAAGGCCGGGGCCTGTGGCTATGTGCTGAAGTCGGTCGCCGACCGCGATCTGGTCGCCGCCTGCCGGGCCGCGATGCGCAATGAGCCGTTCCTCTACCCCGGCGCGGTCACCGCCCTCATCCGCAACTACCTGGACCGCGTCCGCCACGGCGAGGAAAACCCGGACCAGCTCCTCACCCCTCGCGAGGAGGAGGTCCTCAAACTGGTCGCCGAGGGGCACTCCTCCAAGGAGATCGCCGAGATCCTGTTCATCAGCGTCAAGACCGTGCACCGCCACCGGGCGAACCTCCTGCAGAAACTCGGTCTGCACGACCGGCTGGAGCTGACCCGCTACGCCATCCGCGCCGGTCTCATCGAACCCTGACGTACGCCCCGATCACGCGGCAGGGAACCGAGCAGCCAGCAGGAATCCGAACACCCGGCAGGAAAGGGACGGTGCATGCGCCCAGCACCCCGCACCCTCCCGCCCGCCGGTCACCGACTGGCCGGAACGCTCGTCGCGCTCCTCGCCGTCCTGCTGGCGCTGGTTCCCGCCGATACCGCGCGCGCCACTTCCGGCCCCGTGCCCCACTCGGCCCCGGCGGCCACGGGCGCCGAGCGTCCGGACACCGGTCCCCGGGCGGATGACCCGTGCGCCACCGGCTGCGCGGCCCAGGCCAGGGTCCGCCACGACCACCTCGGTGAGCGCCCGTGCCCACCGGATCACCACGCCACCGACCCCCGCGATGCGGATGGCGCCCCGGCTGTCGGTGCCCGTGCTTCGGCGCGTTCCGCGCGCGTAGTTATCTCTCCCGGCCGATCGGCCCATGACCGTGGCCGGGCCCCTCCGGCGCCCGCAGGTAACTGACGCCACCCATCACCCTTTCTTCCGTCGCGGCCGTGCGTGCCGCTGCCGCGACGTGCCTGCCGGAGGCCCGTGTTGAAACGCCGCGAAAAGTCAAATAGCCGGAATAACCGGAATACCCGGAACAAGCGGAGCAAATTCCCGCGCATGCGTGCGCTGCTCGCCCTCGCCGTGATCGCCGGATCGCTGGCCATCGCCCTCACCACGCCGGTCCGCCTCGGCCTCGACCTGCGCGGCGGCACCCAGATCATGCTGGAGACCCGCTCCACCCCCACCACCCACGCCGACGCCGCGGCCACCGACCGCACCATGGAGGTGCTGCGCGGCCGCATCGACGCCCTCGGCGTCGCCGAACCGACCCTCGTCCGCTCCGGCGACAACCGCATCCTCGTCGAACTGCCCGGCGTTCATGACCCGAAGAAGGCGGCCGATGTGCTGGGCCGCACCGCGCAGCTCACCGTGCACGCGGTCAGCGGCCCGGCCGGGACCACCGACCGCGCCACCACCCCCTCGACGGATCCGGCCGAGGGGCGGGTGCTGCCGGATGAGTCCGGACGGCCCCTGCGGCTGCTGGCCGCCGATCTGACCGGGCGGGACGTCGAGGGCGCCGACGCCCGCTTCGACCAGCAGGGCGGTGCCGGATGGCATGTCACGGTCGACTTCTCCAAGACCGGCAAGGACCGATGGCGAGAGGTCACCGCACGGGCCGCCTGTCATCCGGCCGGTGATCCGCAGCGACGGGTCGCCATCGTCCTCGACAACAAGATCATCTCCTCGCCGCAGGTCGACCCCTCCGTACCGTGCGGGACCGGCATCCCGGGCGGCAGCACCCAGATCACCGGCTCCTTCGACGACGCCGAAGCCCGCGAACTGGCCCTGCTCATCTCCGGTGGCGCCCTGCCCGTACCGGTCGAGACCGTCGAACAGCGCACCATCGGCGCCACGCTCGGCGATGCCGCGATCGAGGCCGCGGCCCGCGCCGCCGTCATCGGCACCGCGCTGACCGCACTGTTCATCATCGCGGTCTACCGGCTCCTGGGCCTGCTCGCGACCGTCGCCCTGGCCGCTTACGGCCTCATCTCCTACGCCGCGCTGGCCGCGCTCGGCGCCACCTTGACCCTGCCGGGCCTCGCCGGGTTCGTCCTCGCGATCGGCATGGCCGTGGACGCCAACGTCCTGGTCTTCGAACGGGCGCGCGAGGAGTACGCGGCCTCTAGCCGCCCCAGCCCCCGCTCGGCACTGGCGGCCGGGTTCCGCGGTGCCCTCAGCGCGATCGCCGACTCCAACATCACCACGCTGATCGCCGCGGGCCTCCTGTTCGCCTTCGCCTCCGGCCCGGTGCGCGGCTTCGGTATCACCCTCGCCATCGGCGTCCTCGCCTCGATGGTCAGCGCCCTGGTGATCAGCCGGGTGCTCGCCGAGTACGCGGCCAACCGCCCCGGGGTCTTCCGCCGTCCCCGCGTCACCGGCATCGCGGGCACCGGCTGGGTCCGTGACCGGCTGCTGCGCCGCGACCCGTTCCTGATGCGCCGTCCCCGCCGCTGGCTGGCCGCTTCCGCCGCACTCGCCGTCGTGGCGGCGTCCGGCGTCCTCGTCCGCGGCCTGGACTTCGGCATCGAGTTCACCGGGGGCCGACTGATCGAGTACGCCACCAGCGCCCCCGTCGACCCCGACCGGGCCCGTACCGCCCTCACCGACGCCGGGTTTCCCCGCGCGGTCGTACAGTCCTCCGGCGACACCGGGCTTACGGTGCGCGCCGAGAACCTGACCAACACCGACGAGGCCACCGTCAACGAAACCGTCAGCGCCCTCGGCGGCGAGACGAAGAAGGTCCGCGACGAGCTGATCGGCCCCAGCATGGGCGACGAACTGCGCCGTAACGCCCTCATCGCCCTCTCCCTCGCCCTGGGCGCCCAACTGCTGTACCTCGCGGTCCGGTTCCGCTGGTTCTTCGGGACGGCGGCCGTCGTCGCGCTCGCCCACGACGTGGTGATCCTCATCGGCGCCTTCGCCTGGCTCGGCAAGCCGGTCGACGGGGTCTTCCTGGCCGCCCTACTGACCGTCATCGGCTATTCGGTCAACGACTCCGTCGTCCTCTTCGACCGCGTACGCGAACTGCTCGGCCGCGACCGCGCCACACCGCTTCCCCGACTGACCAACCGGGCGATCCTGCAGACCCTGCCCCGTACCGTCAACACCGGCATGGGCGCGGCGTTCATCCTCACCGCCCTCGCGGTCCTCGCCGACGACACCCTCGCCGACTTCGCCCTCGCCCTGCTGATCGGCCTGGCGGTCGGCACCTACTCCTCCGTCTTCACCGCCGCCTCACTCACCGTCGAACTGCACCCGCGCCGAAAGCCCCCCGGCAGGGTCCACCGGTGACGCTGCGCGATCGCCGCGCTGATCTACCAGGTGCGGGCGGCCCGGACTCGGGCCGCTGATCGCCCATACAGGCGTGGGGCCCCGCGCATTCGGCCGATCACGGCCGTGTCGGGGCCGTCATGCCCGCCCTCGTGGCGGGATGTGTGCGCAGATGGGTCGTGGTGTCCGTCGATGACCGAGGTGGGTTGTGGTGAGTGCGTCGACGCTTCCTCCGGCCGGGGGAGCAGTGATCGGCACGGACGGGTTGGCCGCTCTGGTCGACGTTCTGCGGGCCCGCGGGTACACGGTGGTCGGACCCACCGTGCGGGACGGCGCCATCGTCCTGCAGGAGCTGGAATCCGCCGCTCAGCTGCCGTACGGATGGGGCGTGGACCTCGAGGCCGGGCGGTACCGGCTGCGGTCGCGTACGGATGGCGCGGCCTTCGCCAACGCGGCCGGTCCGCAGTCCTGGAAGACCTTTCTGCACCCCGCCAGGGTCCGCCAGTGGACGGCCGAACGCGCGGGCGGAGAGCTGGTCATCGAGGCGGATGACACCGCGCCGCCCCGCTTCGCGTTCCTCGGCGTCCGCTCCTGCGATCTGCGGGCCATCGCGGTCCAGGACCGGGTCCTGACCGCAGGGCCGCACTCCGACCCGGTCTATCGGGGCAGGCGGTCCGGGGCGTTTCTGGTGGCGGTCGAGT
Source organism: Streptomyces antioxidans (assembly GCF_000968685.2). Classification (GTDB taxonomy): domain Bacteria; phylum Actinomycetota; class Actinomycetes; order Streptomycetales; family Streptomycetaceae; genus Streptomyces; species Streptomyces antioxidans. The sequence continues at coordinate 91,957 of NZ_LAKD02000027.1, read as the reverse complement.
GCACCGAGCCCGGGGGCACCTGCTTCTGTGTCTCGATGGGCACCGGTCCCGCCGCCGGGCCCGGGTACGACCTGGTGCTGACCGAACTGGTCGATGACGAGGGCCACCGGTTCTGGATCCGCGCCGACAGTACGGAGGGGGCCGAGATCCTGGCGGAGCTGCCCGGCGAACCGGCCTCCGAGGCCGTCCGCCGGTCCGCCGTGGACGCCGTCGGGTCCGCCGCGGAGCGGATGGGCCGCACGATGCCGGACACCGACCTGCGGCGGCTGATGGCGGAAACGCTGGAGGCGCCCCGCTGGGACGACGTCGCATCACGATGCCTGACCTGCGGCAACTGCACCATGGTGTGCCCCACCTGCTTCTGTACCACCACCGAGGACGTCACCGATCTGACCGGGGACCACGCCGAGCGCTGGCGGGTCTGGGACGTCTGCTTCGACCTGGACTTCTCCTATCTGCCTGGCGGCCCCGTACGCGCCTCGCCGCGCAGCCGCTACCGGCAGTGGCTCACCCACAAACTCGGCACCTGGCACGACCAGTTCGGGTCGTCGGGGTGCGTGGGCTGCGGCCGGTGCATCGTCTGGTGTCCGGTCGCCATCGACATCACCGAGGAGGCCGCGGCCCTGCACGACTGGACCCGGCGTACGGAGGACGAGCCGCGATGACCGGAAGGCCCCTGCTGCTGGAGACCCTTCCGCGGGTCCAGCGCGACCGGCTGTTCACGCTCGCCGACGAACGGGACTTCCGCCCCGGAAGCACCCTGTTCGACGAGGGTGGCGTCGCCGACCGGTTCTGGCTGATCCGCTCCGGCGAGGTCGCCCTGGACGTGTACGTCCCCGGCCGTCGGCCCCAGGTGGTCGAAACCCTCGGGCCGCGGCAGCAGCTCGGATGGTCGTGGATCTTCCCGCCGTACCGCTGGCACCTGGGCGCCCGGGCGCTCGGCCCCGTGCGGACCTGGGAGTTTCCCGCGGCCGAGGTGCGTGAGCTGTGCACGGCCGATACCGAGCTCGGGTACGAGCTGATGCTGCGGTGCGCGGCACTGATCGCCGACCGGCTCCAGGCCACCCGGCTGCGGTTGCTCGACCTCTACACACCGCACGGAAACGTCCCGTCGTGACCACCGTTCCACTGCCGTACCGGGTGACCGCCGTCTCGGCGGAGACCGCGGACTGTGTGTCGCTTGGGGTCGCACCGGTGGGGCGGGCGCTGCCTGAGTTCTCGCCGGGCCGGTTCGCCATGGTGTACGCCTTCGGCGCCGGTGAGGTGCCGATCTCGGTCAGTGTGATCGGTGACGGCCACCGTCTGGTGCACACCATCCGCGCGATCGGCGCGGTCACCGGCGCACTGTGCCGACTCGGGGCGGGGGACACGATCGGCCTGCGGGGTCCCTACGGCACCGGCTGGGACCTCGGCGCGGCGGCCGGGTCGGACGTCCTGGTGATCGCCGGTGGCATCGGGCTCGCCCCGCTGCGCCCGGCGGTGCGCCATGTGCTCGACCACCCCGGGCGCTACGGCCGTCTTCATGTGCTGATCGGGGCCCGCACGCCCGAGGATCTGCTCTACGGGGAGGAACTGGAACACTGGCGGCGCGCCCCGGCCCAGGTCGAGGTGACCGTCGACCGGCCCGGCCCCGGCTGGCGGGGCAGCGTGGGCGTGGTCACCACCCTGCTGGACCGGCTCGACTGGCGCCCGGATCGCACCGCCGCGCTGCTCTGCGGCCCCGAGGTGATGATCCGGCACACCGCCCGGGCGCTGCTCGCCCGCGGGCTGCCCGCGGGCCGGGTCCAGGTGTCGCTGGAACGGAACATGCGCTGCGGCACCGGGCATTGCGGCCACTGCCAGCTGGGGCCCCTGCTGCTGTGCCGGGACGGCCCGGTCGTCGGCTACGACACCGCCCGGCCCCTGCTCGCCGTCAGGGAGCTATGACATGGAACCCGACCCCCGCCCCTCCCTCGCGGTGTGGAAGTTCGCCTCGTGCGACGGCTGCCAGCTGACCCTGCTCGACTGCGAGGACGAACTGCTCCCGCTCACCGACCGGGTGCGCATCACCCACTTCCTGGAGATGTCCAGCGCGGAGGACTCCCGGGAGCCCGCCACCCTCGCGGGGACCGGACCGTACGACCTCTCCCTGGTGGAAGGGTCCATCACCACCGTCGAGGACGTCCGGCGCATCCACCACATCCGTCGGATCTCCCGCCGCCTGGTCACCATCGGCGCCTGCGCCACCGCGGGCGGCATTCAGGCCCTGCGCAACTTCGCGGACGTCGAGGAGTTCCGGGCCGCGGTCTACGCCAGTCCGGAGTACATCGCGACCCTGGACACCTCCACCCCCATCTCGGCGCAGGTACCGGTCGACTTCGAACTGCGCGGCTGTCCGATCGACCGCGGCCAGCTACTGGAAGTGCTCACGGCCTTTCTGGCCGGGCGAAAGCCGAACATCTCCAGCCACAGCGTCTGCTTCGAGTGCAAGCGGCGCGGCACGACCTGCATCACCGTCGCCCAGGGTGTCCCGTGCCTGGGGCCGGTCACCCACGCCGGGTGCGGTGCCCTCTGTCCCGCCTACGGGCGCGGGTGCTACGGCTGCTTCGGGCCGATGGCCACCCCCAACCTGGAGGCCATGGTGCGCGAGCTGCGCCACGACGGCATGACCGAGCGGGACATCGTGCGCGTCTTCCGCACCTTCAACGCGGCCTCGCCCGAATACGGCCCCGTACCCGGACTCGCGGCCCAGGAGGCCCCGGGGACCCCAGCGGAAGAAGGGCCCCGATGAGCCACCGCGGATCCCGTGTGCTGCGTCTGGACGCACTCGCCCGGGTGGAGGGGGAGGCGGCCCTCCAACTGGCCGTGCGCGACGGGACGGTCGCCGAGGCGCGACTGCGGGTCTACGAGCCGCCGCGCTTCTTCGAGGCCTTCCTCGTCGGCCGCGGCCATGGCGAGCCACCCGACATCACCTCACGGATCTGCGGAATCTGCCCGGTGGCCTACCAGATGACCGCATGCCAGGCCATCGAGCGGGCCTGCGGGGTGACGGTCGACGGACCGCTCGCGCGACTGCGGCGGCTGCTCTACTACGGCGAATGGATCGAGAGCCAGTCCCTCCACATCCATCTGCTGCACGCCCCCGACTTCCTCGGATGTCCCAGCGCCGTCGAACTCGCCCGTGAGCACCGCGCGGCCGTGGAACGCGGCCTGCGGATCAAACAGGCGGGCAACGCCATCATGGAACAGCTCGGCGGTCGCGCCATCCACCCGGTCAACGTCCGCGTCGGCGGCTTCTACCGCGTCCCCGCACCGGCCGAACTCGCCCCGCTGGCCGAGCGGTTGCGCCGGGCCCATGACGACGCGCTGGCGACCGTGCAATGGGTGGCCAGCTTCGACTTCCCCGACGCCACGTACGACGGCCCGTTCCTGGCGATGCGCGACCCCGGCCGGTACGCCATCGACTCCGGAACCCCGGCCGTCATGGCCGCGGGGGCGGGCTCGGACGCCGCCGCCCCCGTACGCGCTCTTCCGGTGGAGGAGTTCGAGCGCCATGTGGTGGAACGGCAGGTCCCGCACTCGACCGCCCTGGTGTCCGAGCTGGACGGCCACCACTATCTGACCGGCTCACTGGCCCGGTACGCGGTCAGCGGACGGTGGCTCCACCCCTCGGCCCTCGACGCCGCACGGGAGGCGGGGCTGGGCGATCCGGCCACCGGGAGGGTGTGCCGCAATCCGTTCCGGAGCATCATCGTGCGCGCCGTCGAGGTGGCCCACGCCGTGGCCGAGGCGCTGCGGATCATCGACGCCTACGAGCCGCCCGCCCGGCCGTACCTCGCCGTGCCACCGCGCCCGGCGACCGGCCGCGCGGCCACCGAGGCGCCGCGCGGGCTGCTCTACCACCGCTACGCCATGGACGCGGACGGCACCCTCACCCTCGCCCGTATCGTGCCGCCCACCGCGCAGAACCAGGCCGCCATCGAGTACGACCTGCGCCGTCAGGTGCAGTCCCGCCTGGACGGGCCGGGCGAACCGCCCGGTGACGAGGAGCTGACCTCGCTGTGCGAGCGGGCGGTGCGCAACCACGACCCGTGCATCTCCTGCTCCGCCCACTTCCTGGACCTGACGGTGGAGCGCGGATGACGGGCCGGGTGGTGGTCATCGGCGTGGGCAATCCGTACCGCCGGGACGACGGCGCGGGCCCGGCCGTCATCGAGGCCCTGCGCGCCGCCCCGCCGAAGGACGCGGTGCTGACCGACGGCGACGGCGAGCCCGGGAGGATGCTCGGCCTGTGGCGCCGTCAGGACGCCGTCATCGTGGTCGAAGTGGTGCACGCGCACCCCGGGCGGCCGGGGCGGCTGCACACCCTGACCGCGGAGCGGGCCGCGCGATGCGCCGCACCCTCCGCCAGCACCCACGCCCTCGGGCTCGGCGAGACCTTCGCCCTGGCCGCGGCGCTCGACCGGATGCCCAGGGAGCTGACGGTGCACGCGGTGGAGGGGGCGGACTTCGGCCTCGGCCACGGGCTCAGCACCGCCGTGGCCGACGCGCTCCCCGAGCTGATCCGCCGCGTGGCCGGGGCCATCGACGAGGCGCACGACCGGCTCCGGCACACGAGCGCGCTGGCCGACGACCGGGGATCGGAGGCGCCGTGTCCATGAAACAGCCCTCGGTGTCCGGCTCCGCCACGGCGGAGCCGGACACCGAACACTCGCAACGGCCGGTCCGCCGCCTGGTGGCGGTCGGTGGCGTGGTACAGGGCGTGGGCTTCCGGCCCTTCGTCCATGCCGTGGCCACCGAACTGGGCCTCTCCGGACAGGTGGCCAACGGACCGGCCGGGGCACGGATCGAGATCGAAGGCGCCCCCGACACGGTGGCCCTCTTCTGCCACCGGCTGACGGCGGACGCACCCCCACTGGCGGACATCGCCTCGGTGGCCGTCTCCGAGCTGCCGCCGACCGGCGGCACCGGGTTCGCGATCGCGCCGTCCACGGCGGGCCCCGGCCGCACCCTGGTCCCGCCCGACGCCGCCACCTGCGACGCCTGCCTGGCGGAGCTGGCGGATCCGGCCGACCGCCGCCACCGGCACCCGTTCCTCACCTGCACCGACTGCGGCCCGCGCTTCACCATCGCCGCCACTCTGCCCTACGACCGGGCCACCACCACGATGGCGGCGTTCCCGATGTGCCCGGACTGCGCGGCGGAGTACACGGACCCGTCCGACCGGCGGTTCCACGCCCAGCCCGTCGCCTGCTGGGCCTGTGGGCCACGGCTGAGACTCACCGGCCCCGCACGGCGGGAGGGCGGGGCCGCGCTGGCCGAGGCCCGGCGGATGCTCGCGGCCGGGGCGATCGTGGCGGTCAAGGGCATCGGCGGCTACCACCTGGTCTGCGACGCCGCCGCCCCGAGGACCGTGGGCGAACTGCGGCGCCGCAAGGCCCGTGGCGACAAGCCGTTCGCCGTCATGACCCCCGACGCCGACACCGCCGCCCGGCTCGGCCACCTCGGCCCGGCGGAGCGCCGCGTCCTCACCGGGCGGTCCCGCCCCATCGTGCTGCTGCGCCGCCGGTCCCCGACCCCGCTCGCGCCACAGGTGTGCCCGGGGAGCCCGGACATCGGGGTGCTGCTGCCCTACACCCCGCTGCACCAACTCCTGTTCGGCCTTCCTGACGATCCGCCCGGCCCCGGCATTCTGGTGGTGACCAGCGGAAACCTCTCCGGTGAGCCGCTGGTGACCGACGACGGGGAGGCGCGGCGACGTCTGGACGGGCTGGCCGATGCCCGGCTCTGGCATGACCGGCCCATCGCGGTGGCCTGTGATGATTCGGTGGTCCGGGTCCGCGCGGACGGTTCGCCCCTGCCGGTCCGCCGCTCGCGCGGCTTCGCCCCGTCGCGCGTCCGCCTTCCCGTGGCCGTCCGTCCGGTCCTCGCTGTCGGCGGGGACCTGAAGAACACCCTGTGCCTGGCGGAGGGCGACGGGGCTTGGCTGTCCGCCCACATCGGGGACATGGACAGCCTGCCCGCCCAGCACGCCTTCGAGCGTGCCGAGAGCCATCTGCGGGCACTCACCCGCGTCGAGCCGGTCCGCATCGCCGCCGATCGCCACCCCGGCTACCGGTCCGCGCGATGGGCACGGCGTGACGGCCGGCCGCTGACCCTGGTCCAGCACCACCACGCCCATATCGCGTCCGCGATGGCGGAGCACGGGCTGGACGAACCGGTGCTCGGCGTCGCCTTCGACGGCACCGGCCACGGCGACGACGGCGCCGTATGGGGCGGCGAGGTGCTGCTGGCCGACTACGCGGGCTACCGCCGCATGGCGCATCTGGCGTATGTGCCCCTGCCCGGCGGCGACGCGGCGGTGCGCCGTCCCTATCGGATGGCGCTGGCCCATCTGCGCGCGGCCGGCCTCGCCTGGTCGCCCGACCTGCCGTGCGCCGCCGTCTGCCCGCACGACGAACTCCGGCTGCTGGAGGCCCAGTTGGCACGCGGCGTCGCCTGTGTGCCGACGTCCAGCGTCGGGCGGCTGTTCGACGCCGTGTCCTCGCTGGTGGGTGTCTGCCACCGGGCGGGGTACGAGGCCCAGGCCGCCGTGGAGCTGGAGGCCGCCGCCGTGACCGCCGACGGGGTGCGGGACGGCTACCCGTTCGCGCTCGAGGATCCCGCACCGCTGCTGGCGGCGATCGTGGCCGATCTCCGTGCGGACACGGCGGTGCCGCTGATCGCCGCCCGCTTCCACCGGGCGGTCGCCGGTGCGGTCCGCACGGCCTGCCGGAAGGCACATCGGAGCACGGGCGTGCGGACGGTTCTCCTCACCGGCGGATTGTTCGCCAACGCCCTCCTGGACGCGATGTGTACCGAGGGCCTTGCCGAGGACGGATTCACCGTACTCGGGCACACGGTGGTGCCGCCCGGCGACGGCGGTCTGGCCCTGGGACAGGCGGTCGTCGCCGCCCGTATCGCCGACACCTGAGGAACCGAGGAGGAGCACATGTGCCTGGCCGTACCCGGCCGCGTGGTCGGCATCGAGGAACGGGACGGTACGCCGATGGCGCGGGTCGACTTCGGCGGGGTGGTCAAGGACGTCTGCCTCGCCTATCTCCCGGAGATCGGGGTCGGTGAGTACGCGATCGTCCACGTCGGCTTCGCCATCCAGCGGCTCGACGAGGAGTCAGCCCTGGCCACCCTCCGGCTCTTTGAGCGGATCGGGGCGCTGGACGAGGAGTTCGGCGATTCCTGGGTCCGTGCGGCGGCCGAGGCGGACGGGGCGCCCGGGGAGGAGAACCGGTGAAATACCTCGACGAGTTCCAGGACCCCGCCCTGGCGCGGCGACTCCTGGACGACATCACCCGGACGGTCACCCGGCCATGGGCCCTGATGGAGGTCTGCGGCGGTCAGACCCACTCGATCATCCGGCACGGCATCGACCAACTGCTGCCCGGGCACATCGAGTTGATCCATGGGCCGGGCTGTCCGGTCTGTGTCACTCCGCTGGAGGTCATCGACAAGGCGCTGGAGATCGCCTCCCGCCCGGGCGTGGTCTTCTGCTCGTTCGGCGACATGCTGCGGGTGCCGGGCAGCGACCGTGACCTGTTCCGGGTCAAGGGCGACGGCGCGGACGTCCGCGTCGTCTACTCACCCATGGACGCCCTGCGCATCGCCCAGCAGGCGCCGGAAAGGGAGGTGGTGTTCTTCGGTGTCGGCTTCGAGACCACCGCGCCCGCCATCGCCATGGCGGCCCGCCAGGCCAAACGGCTCGGGGTGCGGAACTTCAGCCTGCTGGTCTCCCATGTCCGGGTGCCACCGGCCATCGAGGCGATCATGCGGTCGCCGGACTGCCGTGTCCAGGCCTTCCTCGCCGCGGGACACGTGTGCAGCGTGATGGGCACCCTCGAGTACCCCGCCCTCGCCGACACCCACAAGGTGCCCATCGTGGTCACCGGATTCGAGCCGCTGGACATCCTGGAGGGCATCCGCCGGGCGGTCCGCCAACTCGAACGGGGCGAACACCGCGTCGAGAACGCCTATCCGCGCGCCGTGCGCCCACAGGGCAACCCGGTCGCCCTCGGCGTGCTGGGAGAGGTGTTCACCACCACCGACCGCGCATGGCGCGGCATCGGCACCATCGCGGACAGCGGCTGGCGGCTGGCGGACGCCTACCGCGACCACGACGCCGAGCACCGGTTCGAGGTCACCGGCCCGGCCACCGAGGAGCCCACGGTGTGCCGCGCCGGAGAAGTGCTCCAGGGGCTGATCAAACCCCATGAGTGCGCGGCCTTCGGCACCGCTTGCACTCCGCGCACACCGCTCGGCGCGACCATGGTCTCCAGCGAGGGCGCGTGCGCCGCCTACTACCTGTACCGGCGTCTGGCCACGCCCCGCACGGAGGAGACGGCTTCCATTGACTGACATCACCGCCGACACCACCGGCTGGTCCTGCCCGGTGCCGCTGCGCGACCACCCGGTGGTGGTGATGGGCCACGGCGGCGGAGGAGCGCTCTCGGCGGAGCTCACCCGGCACCTCTTCCTCCCGGCCTACGGCGGCGAGACGCTGGGAGGGCTCACCGACTCGGCCGCCGTCACGCTCGGCGGTGCCCGGCTGGCCTTCTCCACCGACTCCCATGTGGTCCGCCCGCTGTTCTTCCCCGGCGGGAGCATCGGAGACCTGGCGGTCAACGGCACCGTCAACGACCTGGCCATGAGCGGCGCCGTTCCCGCGCACCTGTCCTGCGCGTTCATCCTGGAGGAGGGCACGGAGCTGAGCACCGTCGGGCGGGTCGCCCAGGCGCTCGGGGCGGCCGCCCGCGCAGCGGACGTCACCGTGGTCACCGGCGACACCAAGGTGGTGGACTCCGGCCACGGGGACGGTGTGTATGTGAACACGGCGGGGATCGGGCTGATCCCCGAAGGGGTGGACATCCGTCCGCAGCGAGCGCGCCCCGGTGATGTGGTGATCGTCAGCGGACCGATCGGGCAGCACGGCATCGCCATCCTCAGCGTCCGCGAAGGGCTGACGTTCGGCACCGAAGTGGTCAGCGACACCGCGCCCCTGGCCGGACTCGTCCGGGCGATGCTCGCCGTCACCCCCGACCTCCACGTCCTGCGCGACCCCACGAGAGGCGGTCTGGCCACCGCTCTCCACGAGATCGCCACGGCCTCCGGCACCGGTGTCGCCCTGGACGAGGCGGCGGTGCCCGTCCCGGAGGCGGTCGCCACCGCCTGTGCCCTCCTCGGCCTGGACCCGATGTACGTGGCCAATGAGGGCCGTCTGGTGGCCTTCGTGCCCGGGGAACACGCGGAGGCGGTCCTGGACGCGATGCGTGGCCATCCGCTCGGGCGTGAGACGGCCGTGATCGGCGCGTGCGTGGCCGAACACCCCGGCATGGTCGTGGCCCGTACCGGACTTGGCGGGACCCGGATCGTGGATCTGCCGCTGGGTGAGCAGCTTCCCCGGATCTGCTGAGCGGCGCGGTCCTCGGGTGGCCGGAGGACACCCGAGGACCGGACACTGGAAGGGGAAGAGCCCCCGGAACGCAGCGCGGAGGGAGGAACTCCGGTGTCCGAGACTTTCCACGTCGTGAGCGATGTGATGACCCGGACGGTGGTCGCCGTCGGGCGTGACGCGCCGTTCAAGGAGCTGGTGCAGACGCTGGGCCAGTGGCGGGTGAGCGCCATGCCGGTGCTGGAGGGCGAGGGGCGTGTCATCGGCGTCGTCTCCGAGGCGGATCTGCTGCCCAAGGAGGAGTTCAGGGACAGCGACCCGGACCGCTTCCAGCAGCTGCGGCGCCTTCCCGACCTCGCCAAGGCGGGGGCGCTGACGGCGGAGGAGCTGATGAGCTCCCCGGCGGTGACCGTGCATCCGGACGCCACGCTGGCCGAGGCGGCCCGGATCATGGCCGTCAGAGGGGTCAAGCGGCTTCCCGTGGTCGACGCCGAGGGCAAGCTGCAGGGAATCGTCAGCCGGGGCGATCTGCTGAAGGTCTTCCTCCGCCCGGACCAGGACATCGAGGAAGAGGTCCAGCGCACGGTGGCGTCCTATCTCCTCCCGGGCGCCAGCGTCCATGTCCGGGTGCGGGAGGGGACCGTCACCCTCACCGGACAGCTCCGCGACACCTCGCTGATCCCGGTGGCCGCGCGCCTTGCCCGGGCCGTGGAGGGAGTCGTGGACGTGGAATGCCACTTCCGGGGCGTCGGGCCGGAGGAGGCGGAGCGCACTCCGTGAGGACGATTCCGCCAAGGTGGCGCGGCCGGGTCAGGGCTCGATGTCCAGTACGTCCTGGACCGGCCGCCTGGGGGTCTGGGTGCCCCGGGGGCCGTACCCCAGCCGCAGCACCATCTGCACATAGGCCATGCCCGACGTGGGATCGCGCAGCGGCCAGCGCAGATCGTGCCATTCGAGGGCCTGGGTGACGAACGAGGCGGACAGCCCCGCCAGGGTGGCGCTCAGCAGCACCCGCTCCACCGCCTGGCCGGTGTGCAGCCAGTCCACCGGACGGTCGCGGGAAGTGCTCAGCAGCACCAGGTGGGGGGCGGTCTCGAAGTCGGCGGTCGGACGGCCCGGGACGGTCTTGCCGCCCGCGAAGTCACGCACGGGAGCCTTGCCGATCCGGCGGCGAGGCCCGAAGGCGTACTCCGGAACACCTTCGGTGGCCGATCGCGCGTCGTCCTCGCCTCGGGTGTAGCGGGCCAGGTCCGCGGCGGCACCGGCGTCGGTGAGGTTGCGGGCCTCGGCCTCCAGCGCTAGGTCCACGACGTGCTGGAGATGCCACCCGGAGACGAAGGACAGCGACACGTCTTCCCGGTGTGCGGCGTCGACGAGGGCGGTCCGTACGGACGCGGGGATCTCCCTCTCGGTGAAGGGGTACCGGCTGGTGTGGCGGCTGCGTACGGCCGGGTACAGGGCGGCCGGATCAGCCTCGTCACCGAGCGGGCGGGTCAGGGTCACCGACGCCAGCAGCATCGGGTCGCCGGGGTCGGGCAGCGGCCGGGTCTGCGCCTCCCAGCCCTCGTGCGCCACCGCGACCCGCAGGTTCATCAGGGCGGCGCCACAGCCGATGTGCAGGGCCCGGAGCTCGGGGTCGGCGTGGGGCAGGGCACCCCGGAGATCGGCCCGCAGATGGAAGACACGCCTCCGCCGGAAGTACTGGAAGCGCCACGGCTGGGCGTTGTGCATCGACGGCGCGGCCGTGGCGTCCTCCACCAGCGCCGTGACCACCGCTTCGGAGAGCGAACGAGCACCGTGGTGTGCCGCGGTGGTGGTGCGGTGGCCCGTGCCGGTCCCCTCCCCTTGCCGTTCCGGTTCGTCTTGCCGTTCCGGTTCGTTCCCGATGGGGTGAATGTGTGCGTCCGGGCCGGGGAACACAAGGGTGACCTGGTCGGTGTCCGACCACCTCACCTCGTAGGGAGGTGTCCCGTCGTCATGGTGGAGTCCGACGATCTCACCGTCCCGTTTGGTGGCACCGGTGGTGGGGCTCTCGACGATCAGTTGGTCGCCGACATGGGCACGCATCAGCATCCCGCCTCTCTGTCTCACTTCCACTGTGTCACCGCAGGTGAGCGGTGTCCTGGGGACGGAGAGCCCCGGACCGGGGGGTCGGATGGCCCCGCTGTGGGCCGAGTGGCCGTCCCCCCCCCCACGATCGGCGGGACACGGCCAACCAATGACGGGACGAGGCCATTCAACGACGGGGCGGGGCCATCCTTGGAGATCACCATGAGTCATCCCATCACCGCGGGGGTGGACGGGTCCCCCGAGAGTCTGGCCGCCGCGCACTGGGCGGCGCGGGAGGCGCGGTGTCGCCGTGCTCCGCTGCGGCTGATCCACGCCTGGATGTTGCCGCCGCAGACAGCTCGTACCGCTCAGTCACCCGAGATGCGCAGACTCTGGGCGCAGGAGGCCCTGGAGGACACCAAGGCGCGTCTGCTGGCCGACTGTCCGGGGATGTCCATCGCCACCGAACTGGTCGCCGAGACGCCCGTCGAGGCCCTGGTGGCCCGGGGCGCGGGCTCGGAGATGCTGGTGCTCGGCTCACATGGGCGCGGTGCTGTGGGGGGCTTTCTGCTCGGGTCCGTCGGCCTCCATGTACTCGCGCTGTCCAAGAGCCCCGTCGTGCTGGTGCGGAGGAACGGGGGCGCGCGGACCGGGACCGGCCCCCGCGATGTCGTCGTCGGCATCCAGGATCCGCCGGAGTCGGCCGCGCCGATCGAGTTCGCCTTCGCCACCGCCGCGGCACACGGAACGGGAGTGTGCGCCGTACGGGCCTGGGCGCCGGTGCCCGTGTTCGCTCACGGCCCGCGGTCGCGGCGGCTTCTCGACGAGACGCAGGGCACCGGACCCGGACGGGAGCGCCAGCGGCTGGCGGAAGCCGTTGAACTGTGGCGGGAGAAGTATGCCGACGTCCCGGTGACCGAGCGGGTCGAACGTGGCCACGCCACCGAGGTTCTGCTGGGGGCGGCCGCGGAGGCCGAGTTGACGGTGGTCGGCCGCCCCATTCACCGGCCCCCCGCGGGCCCGCGCCTCGGCCACGTCGCCCACGCACTCCTCCACCACGCCGCGTGCCCCGTCGCCGTCGTGCCCCACGCCCCCTGACGCCACGGGCCGCAGCAGACATGCGCTCACACCTGCTGCGGCACGATCACGACCGGGCAGGCGGAGTGGTGGAGCACGGTGTGGCTGACCCGGCCGAGCTGCAGTCCGGTGTGATCACGGCGCCGGAGGGCACCGACGACCAGCAGATCGGCTTGGACCGAGACGTCCACCAGGACCCGGTGCGCCGCTCCTTCGATGACCTCACGGTGGACCGTGACGTCGTCGTGCTCGTGCGCGGCCGGGTCCAGCACTTCGCTGAGGACGGCCGCCGCCTGCTCCTCGTAGATCAGGCCGCTGGCATCACCCTCCAGCGGCGACTGGCCCGCATGGGGGTGCGCGGGGCGTCGCCAGGAGCGTACGGCGTGCAGTGCGGCGTCCCGCGCCCGCGCCTCACGGAAGGCGAACCGTACGGCCGCCGATCCCTCCACCAGGTCGCCGACCGCGAGGACCACGCGCCGGAGGGCGCCCGCGCGGTTCTCCTCCCCGCCCCGGACCACGGCCACCGGGGAGACGGCACGCGCCGCCACCGCCAGGCTGACCGACCCCAGAAGCGTCCCCGCGATCGCTCCTCTGCCACGGGAGCCAGTGACCACGGCGAACGCCTCATGGCTCTGCTCCAGCAGCGCCATCACGGTGTCCTCGGCCAGGACCTCGGCGGACACCTTCACGTCGGGGTTGCGCGACGTGGCACGTTCCGCGCAGGCCGCGACGATGTTCTCGGCCGCTACGGCCCCGGTCGGACGGTCGGTGCCGAACGAGGGCAGGCGCCCCTCGTACCGCTCCCATCGGGAAGCGCTGACCAGGTGCAAGGGCAGTTCATGGCGTGCCGCCTCGTCCACGGCCCAGTCCAGGGCCTGCAGGCTGGACTCCGATCCATCGACACCCACGACCAGCGGGAGCGCCATCATCCCCACCGCCTTTCCTGCGGTCGACTCATCCGCCGCGAGTACCCCGTGGCCACGTGCACACCGCCCCGCTTCCCCGCTCGGACCGATCAGTTCTGACGGCGGAACCGGCCGGTTCCGGTCCGCGTCGCCCGGTCCCGCGGGCGCCGGATGCGATCCGGGAACATCGGCCACACGATGAAGGCATGCCGACCCCCCGCCCCGCCGAGCGCTTCGCCGCGGGTCTGTCGCGGGAGGAGGCGGCGCGGCGGCTGGAGGAGTACGGGGCCAACGTCGTCGCGCGGGAGCGGCGCACTCCGGTGTGGCGCCGGGTGCTGCAGCAGTTGCGCGACCCGCTGATCGTGGTCCTGCTCGTGGCCGCCGTGCTGACCCTGACCACGGGAGACCTCCCCGACGCCGCGGTGATCCTGCTCGTCATCACGGTGAACACCGTGGTCGGTGTCGTCCAGGAGGTACGCGCGGAACGGGCCGTGACCGCCCTGACGGCCCTCAGCGCGCCCACCGCCCGGGTGGTGCGCGACGGCGGGGAGCGTTCCGTACCGGCAGCCGATGTGGTGCCGGGAGACCTGGTGCTGCTGGGCGAGGGGGACATCGTGCCCGCCGACGGTGAGGTCATCGACGCGGCCCTGCTCCTGGTCGACGAGTCGGCGCTGACGGGTGAGTCCGTACCGGTGGAGAAGACGGCCGGGGCGAACCGGCCGCCGCCCGAGGGCCCGGCGGACACGGTGTCGGGGGACACGGCCCCGGAGGAGACGGCCCCGGAGGAGACGGCCCCGGAGGAGACGGCGTCGGCGGAGACGGTGTCGGCGGGCACGGTGGTCGTCCGCGGCCGTGGACGGGTCCGGATCACCGGCACGGGACCGGACAGCGCGCTCGGCCGGATCGCCGCCCTGATGGGAACCACGCCCGGACTGACCCCGCTGCAGCGCCGGCTGGCCCGGTTCGGCAGGGTGCTGGCGGCCGTCACCGTCGCCCTGTGCGCGGTGGTGCTCGCCCTGGGGCTGGTCCGCGGACAGCCGGTCGAGCTGATGGTCGTGGCCGCGATCAGCCTCGCGGTCGCGGCCGTACCCGAGTCCCTGCCCGCCGTGGTCACCCTCGCCCTGGCCCTGGGGGCACGGCGGATGGCGGAGCGGCACGCCATCGTCCGGCGGCTGCCCGCGGTGGAGACCCTGGGCTCGGTCACGGTGTTCGCCACCGACAAGACAGGCACCCTGACCGAGGGCCGGATGGCCGCGGAGCGGCTGTGGACACCCCGGGGCGAGGCCACCGTCAGCGGCACCGGCTACGCCCCCGAAGGCAGCGTCGCACGCGATGGCCACCAGGTGACCGTGCACGACGCCCCGGACCTGGCCGCGCTGCTGCGCGCCTCGATGCTGTGCAACGACGCCGCGCTGGAGCCCCCTTCGGACGGTGACGGACGGTGGCGTGCGATGGGCGACCCCACCGAGGCGGCCCTGCTCGCGGCGGGGGCCAGACTCGGCCTGGACCCGGCCGCGCTGGAACGCGAGCTGCCACGGACCGACGAGATCCCCTTCGACAGCGCGCGCAAGCGCATGACGACGGTGCACCGCGCGCCCGGCGGCGGACTGCGGGTCGTGTGCAAGGGAGCCCCCGAGGTCATGCTCCGGCCGCCGGTCCTCACCGACCCCCCGGACACCCGGACCCGGGCCGCCGCCCGGGCCGAGGCCCTGGCCCGCGAGGGATACCGTGTCCTCGCCGTCGCCTCGGCCGACCACGACGGGGCACCGCCCCGGAGTCTTGAGAGCTGGGAGTCGGGGCTTTCGCTGCTCGGCCTGGTCGGCATCCTCGACCCGCCCCGCGACTCCTCCCGGGCCACCATCACGGCGTGCGAACAAGCCGGTATCACCCCGGTCCTCATCACCGGCGACCACCCCCTCACCGCACGGGCGGTGGCCGCGCGAGCGGGCATCGTGGCCCGGGAGGACGAGGTCACCACGGGGATGCGGATCCGGCGGGGCACCGCAGGCCCACTGACCGCCTCGCGCATCTACGCCCGGACCACACCCGACCAGAAACTGGACATCGTCCAGGCGTGGCGCGCCTCGGGGCAGGTGGTGGCGATGACCGGCGACGGCGTCAACGACGGTCCCGCGCTGCGCCGCGCGGACATCGGCGTGGCCATGGGACAGCGCGGCACCGAAGTGGCACGCCAGGCGGCCGACCTGGTGCTCGCCGACGACAACCTGGGCACCGTCGTCGCCGCCGTCGAGGAGGGCCGCCGTGTCTACGCCAATGTGCGCCGGTTCCTGCTCTACGCGCTCGCCGGGGGAACGGCGGAGATCCTGGTCATGCTCATCGGCCCGTTCCTCGGCATGCCCCTGCCCCTGCTCCCCGCCCAGATCCTGTGGATCAACCTGCTCACCCACGGCCTCCCGGGTGTGGCGATGGGAGCCGAACCCGTGGAGCCGGGGGTGATGCGCCACCCGCCGCGCCCGCCCGAGGAGAGCGTCCTGGGCGCCGGACTCTGGCCGCGGCTCCTGGTCATGGGGGTCTTCGTCGCCGCTGTCACGCTGGCCGCCGGAGTCTGGGCGCGGGAGGCGGGACGCCCTTGGCAGTCCATGATGTTCCTGATCCTGGGCGCCACCCAGCTCGGCGTCGCGCTGGGCTCCCGGGCCCGCCCGGGCAGCCTCGCCAATCCGTTCCTGCTGCTCGCCGTGGGCACCGCCCTGGCCCTGCAGGTGGCGGGCGTCTACCTCCCGCCCCTGCGCGCCCTGCTGGGCACGGAGCCACTGCCCCTCGTCGACCTCGCGATCGCCGGTGTGCTCTCCGGCCTGGGGCATGTCGTCATGCGCGTACAGAGACGGCTCTTCCCGGCGCGCCCGCCCGGCACCCGCTCAAGGCCCGGCCCGGCTCCCGGCTGAACCGGCCCGGGCGGGCCCGAGACCGGCCGCTCAGGCGCTCCGCAGCGTCGCGGTGGCGATCTCCAGGAAGTCGCGCACCAGTTGCTTCTCGCGCCGGTCCGCGGCGACGGCCAGACAGGTCTCGGCCCCCGGGATGTCCGTGACGGGGAGGTGGACGAGGTCGGGGCGGGAGTAGGAGCGCGCGGCGCTGAGGGAGATGAGCGCGATACCGTGCCCGGCGGCGATGAGCTCGAACTTCTCCTCGATGGAAGACATCGGCCGGTTCGTCGCGTCGAGCATCGTCTCGCCGTCGAGGTCGGCGGTGGTGAGCTCGTCGCGGTGCGCCAGCGGATGCGTCGAGGGCATGCAGGCGACCCTGGGCTCGTGGCCGATGGGAATGGTGCGCAGCCCCGAGGCGTCGAAGGGCTGTCGCAGATACGCGACCTGGGCCCGGCCGTCCCTGAGCGGCGCGTCCGCCTGCCACCAGTGGGCCGGGACGACGTCCGTCTCGACGTCCGGGTGGCCCGATGTGAAGGCACGGATCGCCGCCGACACATGCAGCCCGGGGGAGAAGGCGACCACGAGGCGCTGGGCGCCCCGTTCGGCGTCGTGCACCCGCCGTACCGCCGCGGCGACGGTCCCGAGGATCCGCTGCGCCTCCTCGTGGAGCTGCTTCCCGGCGGCGGTCAGCTCCACGCTGCGGGTGGTCCGTATGAGCAGGGCGCACTCCAACTCCTGCTCGAACGCCTTTATTTGGCGGCTGAGGACCGGCTGGGCGATGAAAAGCCGCTCCGCGGCCCGGCCGAAGTGCCGGTGCTCGGCCACCGCGGCGAAGTAGCGGAGCTTGCGCAGATCGAGATCCATGCCCTCAAGGTATCAATCGCCGGGATAGGTATTGGACGCCACGGTCGCACGGGCCGAGACTCACAACATGATCGTTATCACCGCTCCCACCGGCCAGATCGGCGGCCGGGTCCTGGGAATCCTGCTTGACGAGGCCCCCGAGCGCGGCGAAGAGCTGCGCGTCATCGTGCGCGACCCGGGGAAACTCCCCGACGCCGTCCGCGCCCGCGTCGACGTCGTCACCGGTTCGCACGGCGACGCCGAGGTCGTCGACCGGGCCTTCGCGGGCGCGGACGCCGTCTTCTGGCTGGTCCCGCCCCACCCGCAGGCGCCGAGTCTGGACGCCGCCTACTCCGGGTTCACCCGCGCCGCCGCGAAGGCGTTCACGGCCCACGGGGTCGGACACGTCGTCGGCGTCTCGGCGCTCGGCCGCGGCACTCCCGCCGCCGGCCGAGCCGGGCATGTGACGGCGTCGCTGGCCATGGACGACCTCATCGCGGGCACGGGCGTGGCCTACCGGGCGCTCGCCTGCGGCTCCTTCATGGAGAACCTGCTGCGGCAGGTGGCCTCGATCCGCGACGACGGCGTGTTCACCGACACCGCCACCGCCGACCGCACGGCGCCGATGGCCGCCACCGGGGACATCGCCGCGGCCGCCGCCGGTCTGCTGCTCGACCGCTCGTGGACCGGGACGGGCGAGGTCCCGGTGCTGGGCCCCGAAGACCTTTCCGCGAACGACATGGCGCGCATCATGTCCGAGGTCTTCGGCCGCCCGATCCGCTACCAGCGGCAGTCGCTTGAGGACGTCCGCGCCGCACTCACCGGGCGCGGCATGGGGAACGCGCTCGTGGAGGGCTATCTCGACATGATGCGCGCCAAGGACGACGGCATCGACGAGGGCGTGCGGCGCACCCCCGAGACCACCAGTCCGACCACCTTCCGCCAGTGGTGCGAAGAGGTCCTGAAGCCGGCGGTCCAGGCGTGAGCGCCCCCAGGACCGCTCTCATCATCGGCGCCTCCCGTGCCCTCGGACTCGGCCTCGCCACCGAGTACGCGCACCGCGGCTGGAACGTCATCGGCACCGTCCGGGGCGAGCGGCGCACCGGCCTCCACGACCTGGCCGAGGCGTCCGGGGGCCGGGTCACGGTCGAGTCGGTGGACATGACGGAGCCGGACGAGGTCGCCGCGCTGCGCAAGCGGCTGGCGGGCCGCTCGCTCGACCTGCTGTTCGTCAACGCCGCCATCACCCGGGGCAACATTCCGGTCGGCGACGTTCCGACGGAGATGTTCACCGAGGTCATGGTCACGAACGCGCTCAGCCCGATGCGCGTGATCGAGTCGCTGCGCGAACTGGTCGCCCCGACCGGGACCATCGGCGTCATGTCCTCGCGCCAGGGCAGCCTCAGCCTCAACACCAAGGGCGGCCAGGACGTCTACCGCGCCAGCAAATCCGCCCTGAACCAGCTGATGCGCAGCTACGCCGCCCGGTACGCCGATGCCGCGCACACGCTGCTGCTCATGTGCCCCGGCCACGTCCGTACCGAACTCGGCGGACCGGACGCACCGCTGAGCATCGACCAGTCCATCCCGGGCGTGGTGGACACGATCGACCGCCACAGTGGCGAACCGGGCCTGAAGTTCCTCAACCACCAGGACCAGCCGGTGCCCTGGTAGACCCGGCAGTCCTGGTGGCGGCCGTTCGGCCCGGGTGCGGTGGTGGCACCCGGGCCCTTCCCTCAGCCGCCCCGCATCCGTTCGTACAGGGCGGGGTCGTGGGCGCAGATGACCGTCAGGTCGGGTTCCGCGCGCCGGTGCAGCTCGCCGAGGCGGGCGTGGTTGTCGCGGACGCGTTTCCGGTCGTACGCGACAGCCGCTTCCATGACGCGGAGGGCCATGGGCACGGGGGCGCTGCCGCCGAGGGTGCCCGGGTGGTAGAAGGCGTCGCCCGCGTGCAGGATCCAGTGGCTGCCGGTGTCGACCGCGACGCAGGCGTGGCCACGGGTGTGGCCCGGGAGGGAGACCAGGACGACGCCGGGCGCGACGGAGTCGAGCTCCTTGGCGGCGGCGAACCCGCGCCACGCCTCGCCGTCCGGGCTGTGTTCGACGACGCTCGGGCCGTGGGCCCACTGCGCGGGGCGGAAGCGGAGGCGTTCGCGCCAGGAGGGTGCGTGGAGCGCGCCGTGTGCCTCGGCCGCGGTGACGTGGACGGTGGCGTGCGGAAAGTCGGCGAGGCCGCCGATGTGGTCGGCGTCGAAGTGGGTGAGGACGATGTGGCGGACGTCATCGCGGTGGAAGCCGAGCCGTTCGACCTGGCGGGCGGCGGTTTCTTCGGGGTCCAGGGCCGGTTTGATGTAGTGGCGGACCGGGCCCACGCGGCGGCCGTGGGTGGCGATGTCCATGAAGCCGAAGCCGGAGTCGACGAGCACGAGGCCCTGTGCGTCCGTCTCCAGCAGGAGGACGTGGCAGACCAGCCGCGGTCCGCCGCGCAGGTGCATGGTGCCGCAGTTGAGGTGGTGGACCTTCACGTCAGGTCCGCCTCCGGCGTGTTGACGAGGTCGGGGTGCGGGGTGCCACCGGCCACCTTGAGGAGTCCGCGCAGACAGCGGACGGCCAGTGGCCAGTTGCGCGGGTTGCGCAGGTTCAGGCCGCCGATCAGCTGTTTCAGCAGGGTGAGGCTGTCGAAGTAGATCCGCTCGCAGAGGAGGTTCTCAGCCCCGTCCGCGTCGTCGCCGAAGATGAAGTACGCGGTCATGCGGACACGGAAGCGGTTTCCGGTGGGCGGGATCGCGCCCAGCGGGCCGAGGTGGGTGCCCAGCAGCCAGAATTCGACGATCACGGCGTCGCCGCTGTGCCGCAGGGCGATGATCTCGTGGTCCTGGTCGGGGAAGGCGCGGCGGCTGTCGCGGTAGTAGCCGCGCACGGCCGCCTCGCCGTCGTGGACCGTCATCGTGGGGATCAGTTCGTAGCGCGGATGCGGGAAGGTGGCCAGGACGTCGTCCCACTCCTGGCGGACCTCGTCGTGGAAGTGGTCCAGGACCAGCTTCTGGCGGGACGCGAGGATGTCGTCGCTGATCACGGCGGTCATATGTGGGTCACTGCCTTGTGGGTGAAGGTGGGGCCGGTGCCGGGGCTGGTCCAGGCGGCGGTGAGCTCGCTGGAGGGGAAGAACTGCGGGAAGCGGGGGTCGGCCTGGGCGCGGTCGACGAGCGTCTTCTCGATGATGAGCGAGTTGTACTGCTCGGCGGTGGTCTCGATGGTGTTGGCGTTCAGCACGACCTCCTGCTGCCAGGCGCGGGCCCAGCGGGCGATGCCGGGCATCCGGGAGTGCTCGGGGGCCAGGCACTCGGCGGCGATGGCGTTCTCGCTGGACGCCCAGACGCCGGTGGAGGTGTTCAGCAGGAGGGTCTGGTTGCCCAGCACATGGCCGGGGGTGGAGATGACGGCGACACCGGGGCCGAGGAGCAGCGAGCCGTCGACGGCGAGAAAGGCCTCGGGCCGCACCTCCCGATAGGCGTCGGGCTGGTACCAGGGTCGCTGCAGCGGGTGGAGCTCGGACATGGCCAGCAGCTCGTGCCGCTGGACGATCACCTTGGCGCGGGGGAACACCGGCTCCACCGGACCGTCGCCGAGGTCCGGCTGGGGTGTGCTGGTGCCGATCCACCGGCGCAGGTCCTGGGTGTGGAGATGGTCGAAGAGGAGGTAGTCCACGTCCTCGGGCGCGATGCCGAGCCGGGCCAGATGCCCCAGGACGGTGCCGTGTTCGGTGACCATCAGGGATCGCACCGGACCGGGTGTGCGGCGGACCAGTGCGGCGAAGTACGGGGTGTTGCGGCCGAGTTGGACATCGCTCGGCTCGAACAGGAGTACCCGCCGCCGCCCGTCGCTCTCGGTCCAGCGGATCACGAGCATGCGGTTGGTGATGGCGAGGAACGGGGCGATGGCCCGGGAGGCGCGGAAGAGGCCGAATCGCGTTGGATAGGGCAGGGTCACCAGGTCGCAGGTGGTGACGGTGTCCGGGGTGCCGGTCGCCGCGAACTCGGTACGCAGCTCCTTCGCCCGCGCACGGGCCCAGCCGAGCTGTGCGCCGTAGCCGCCGGGTACGTCCGCGAGGCCGCCGAGGGTGGTGATCGGGGTGCCGAGCGTGGGCATGTCGAGGACATCGGTGTCGTGCCAGGCGAGCTTCATCGATCGGGTCCTTCTCTGGTCGGCCGGGCGGGCTCGGCGGCTCGGCGCAGGTTTCCATGAACTCGGCGAACTCGGTCAACTCCGCTATCGCTCAACCCGACACTTGCACTGCAAGTCTTGTGCGCCGGAACGCTAGACTTGCGGCGCAAGTGATGTCAAGGGAAGGTGACGCATGGCGGCGCGAGGAACCGGCCGTGGCAGGCGGGTCGGACTGACCCGCGAAAAGGTGATCGCGGCAGCGGTGACGATGATCGACCGCGATGGCCCCGACGCCTTCTCCCTGCGCAGACTGGCCACGGAGCTCGGCATCGAGAACATGTCGCTCTACAACCACGTACCGAACAAGGAGGCCCTTCTCGACGGCGTCGCCGAAGCGCTGCTGGCCGGTATCGCCTTTCCCGAGGAGGAGGGCGGCACGTGGCAGAAGCGGATCCGGGCGCACGCCGCCGCCTTCCGCGCCGCCGCCAAGCAGCATCCGAAGGCCTTCCCGCTGGTGCTGACCCGGCCCACGCAGTCGCCCGCCGCCCTGGAGGCCATGCGCTCCACGCTGGCCTGTTTGGACGAACTCCGCCTCGCCCCCGAGGAGATGGTCCACGTCCTGCGCGGCTACACCGCCTTCATGGTCGGCTCGATCATGCGCGAACTGGGGTACGCGATCTATCTGGGCGCCATGGACAGTGATCAGGTCCAGCAGCGCACCGAAGCCATCGCGGCCTCCGGCGACCCGATTCTGACCGCGACCGCGCCCTATCTGGCCGACAGCGATCATGACGCGGAGTTCGCGTACGGACTGGAGCTGATGATCTCCGGCCTGGCCGCCAAGGTCGGCGTTCCCTATGAGGCCCAGGGGCGGCCACGGCCGCGCGTATCAACTTGATGTGATGTGTCACGAGTGGGTATCCGTCTTGCGGTGGGGCGCCCACCTGGGGATGTGTGGCGGCACGGCTCGCCTAGAGTGCCGGGCATGCCTCATTCAAAGATCTTTAAGAACCTGGTTCAGCACTCACGGTCCACCACCACGCCGTCCACCACGCCGTCCCGGCGAACGAGGAAGACCCTGATAGCGGCCGTCGGCATCGGCATGGCCTTCGCGTTGAGCGGATGCAACGAGGACACCGGTACCGGCACGGACAAGGACACCGGCGCCGCGGAGTCGAAGGCGCCTTCCGCGGGGTCGTCCCAGTCCTCCGCCCCGGCAAGCCCCTCGGACGATCAGCCGCTGTTCACGGGGTGGCAGACGCAGAGCTCGCAGAAGCACCACTTCCGTTACGACGTGCCCGGCAAGGCCGAGAAGTGGAAGACCCTCGACAAGGAGACGGCCCTCTCCTACACGGACAAGAACGGCCAGCCCATCGTCGTCATGACCGCGGCGGGCAACTACCGTGAGGGCGGCTGCGCGTCGAGCCCCAACCCCAAGGCCGTCGGTGAGGCGGGGAAGGGACAGCTCGCCACCGTCGGCACCACGGGCGGCGGCAAGGACGGCACGCTCCAGGAGAACGCCCGCAACTGGGCGGGCAACTGGGGCTTCGCCGCGTACGGCGGTCCCGACCACAAGCCCAAGATCAAGGTCAGTGAGCCCAAGCCGTGGAAGCACGGGGGAATCGAGGGCTACACCGCGACCGCCCAGGTCACCGTCACCAACCGCCCGAGCTCCTGCGTTCCGCCGAAGGCCGTCGTGCACAGCATCGCGCAGAAGCTCCCCGACGGGACGATGCACGGCTGGGTGATCTACGCGGACCAGGGAGTTCCGAAGGCGCTGACGGACACTCAGATCACGAAGGTCATGAGTACCGTCCGGTCCACCGGCAGCTGACAAACGGCCGGCTGCCGGGCAGGGCGCACGCCGCCGGGCCACGCAGCCGTACGGGGGCCGCCGGGCGTTCGGGTGCCGGACCCGGAAACGGGTCCGGCCGCGCCTGGGGCGACGGGGATCAGCGGCGCGGGGGATTGCGGCGCGGGGCGAGGGTGGCATGCGGCAGGGCGGGCGCGGGAAGGCGTTCCCCCGATCCTCCCTCGACGCTGCCGAAGCGGTCGGACGAGGCCTCCCAGTCCTCCCGGGCCCGGACGATGTCCTCGTGGCCGCGTCCGATGAAGTTCCACCACATGACGATCTCCTCCTCGAACGGAGCGCCGCCGAGAAGGATCGTCCGCGTCGGCGCGTCCGACTCGTTCACCAGCGTCAGAGCGTCGACGCCGGGGTGGACATAGCCCAGGTCGGCCGGGCGCAGCAGGGTGTCCGCCATGCGGACCTCCCCGCCGTCCACGAGAAGGCCGTGCTCGAAGCCCGGGTCCACGGCGAGGGTGATCGCCGCCCGCGGTTCCAGGGTGACCTGGGCGCCGAGCAGTGGAGTGAACGTGCGCACCGGGGAGAGGTCTCCGGCGAGCGAACCCAGGAAGACCCTGATCTCGGCCCCGTCGATCCGCACGGGTTCGGGTGCGTAGTGCTGGAAGTCCCGCCCGGTGTTCCGGTGCGCCTCGGGCAGCGCCACCCAGAGCTGGGCACCGTGGAGGACGGTGGTGTCCGCGGTGGAGACCTCCGAGTGACTGATGCCGTACCCGCCCGTCATGAGGTTGAGCTCACCGGGCCGGACGACGGCGTGGCTGCCGAGGCTGTCGCGGTGTTCGATCTCCCCGCTGAACAGCCAGCTCACCGTCTGCAGACCGGTGTGCGGATGCGGGGGAACGTCCATGCCACCGGTCGCCGCGACATCGTCCGGACCGTAGTGATCGGCGAAGCACCAGGCTCCGATCAGCGTTCTCGTTCGCTGTGGCAGCGTCCGCCGTACGGACATCGCCCGCGGCCCGCCCAGGGGCACCTCCCGTGCGGCGAGCACTTCGGCTTCCACGTCGCTCACCGAGCCACCTCCCACGCGGTCCAGCTCCAGACTTTCTAGTTCTAGATTCAACTATCATGCCATGGGTGCGGAGCGGAGCCCATCACGGGTACGGAGGCGCGGGGCCGTGAGCGGCCCCGGAAACCTAGAGCACCTGGGACACCTAGGGCACCTCCGGTCCGCGGTACTCGCTCATCGCGTCGATGAGCCAGCGCGCCAGATAGTCGGCGAACGAGGACCGCGGGAGGAGCCGGTACGTCGGTGCGTCGTCGAGCTGCCAGAGCAGCGCCGGGACGGGGCCCACCGTGGTCGACAGCGCCCGGCCGGGGCCGAAGGCCCGGGGGTGGAGGTCCAGTCGGCAGCCCTTCTCCAGCACCTGGCGGGCGGCCGGGCCGCTCAGCTCAAGCGTGGTGCGGTTCGCCGAGACGTCCACGACCGAGCCCGGGTCTCCCGCGAGTGCCTGCCGCAACTCGGCGGTGTCGATGGGCGGTTCGGACAGCACCAGCCATTCGTCGGGGCCCAGCCAGACCGCCGTGTGGGGGCCGGACGCGGTGGTGTGGCCGCACTCCCGCGGGAGCGGCGCCCCCAGGGTCTTCGCCACGCGGTCGGCCGCTTCCGAAGCGGGGTCCAGGCGCAGGTTCACCATGGTGAGGAACGGCCGTTCGGCCAGCGTGACGCCGCGGGCGCCGGTGACGGCGGCCGTGCGCATCCGGTCCGCCAGATGTGCCAGGGGGCTGGTGCGCAGCGCCACCGGGCTCGTGTCGGTCGGCTCAGCCATCTCGCTTGGTCCCTTCGGGGTCGTAGAGCACGGGTTCGGTGACCTGGACGGGGACGAGGTCATCGCCGACCGGGGCGAGGAGCGTGTCCCCGACGCGGTCCCGGCCGGCGGCGACCAGGGCGAGGGCGAACGGACGGCCCAGCGCCTGGCTGTGGTAGCTGGAGGTCACATGGCCCAGCATCGGAACCGGCCCGGCCCCGGGGGTGACGGGCACGTCCGGCGCGATGAGCTGGGCGCCCTCCGGCAGCCGGGTGCTGCGATCGCTCGGCACCAGGCCGACCAGGTGCTTCCGGTCGGTGCGCGAGGTGTCGGGGCGGGAGTACGAGCGCTTGCCGATGAAGTCCTTCTGCTTGGAGACCACCCAGGACATCCCCGCGTCCTGCGGGGTGACGGTGCCGTCGGTGTCCTGGCCGACGATGATGTAGCCCTTCTCGGCCCGCAGGACGTGCATGGTCTCGGTGCCGTACGGAGTGATGTCGTACGGTCGCCCCACCGCGTACACCTCCTCCCAGACCGCCAGGCCGTACCACGCCGCGACGTTGATCTCGTAGGCCAGTTCGCCGGAGAAGGAGATCCGGCAGATGCGGGCCGGGACACCGGAGGCCAGGGTGGTCTCGCGGAGGGCCATGAAGGGGAACGCCTCGTTCGACAGGTCGACGTCGGGGGCGAGATGGGCGACGACCTCGCGCGACTGCGGGCCGACCACGGCGATCGTCGCCCACTGCTCGGTCACCGAGGTGCAGTGGACGTCGAGCTCGGGCCATTCGGTCTGCAGCCACTCCTCCAGCCAGTCCAGGACCCCGGCGGCGCCGCCGGTCGTGGTGGTCATGAAGTAGCGGTTCTCCTCGAGGCGCAGCGTCACGCCGTCGTCGAAGATCATGCCGTCCGGCTTGCACATCACTCCGTAGCGGGCCATGCCTGGCCTCAGCTTCTTGAAGCCGTTGGTGTAGACGCGGCCCAGGAACTCCCCGGCGTCCCTGCCCCAGATCTCGATCTTGCCGAGGGTGGAGGCGTCCATGAAGGCCACCCCCTCGCGGGCGGCGCGGCACTCGCGGGCCACGGCCGTGTCCATGTCCTCACCCGGCCGGGGGTAGTACCACGGGCGCTTCCACTGCCCGACGTCCTCGAACACCGCCCCCTGGGCGACATGCCAGTGGTGGATGGAGGTCATACGCTCAGGGTCGAACAGCTCACCGCGCTCCCGCCCGGCGAGCGCGGCGAAGGCCACCGGCGCGTACGGCGCCCGGTAGGCCGTGGTGCCGATCTCCCCGGGGGACGCGCCCGCGCCAAGGACCTCGGCGATCACACCGATCGCGTTGACGCCGGAGGTCTTGCCCTGGTCGTTGGCGGTGCCGAGCGAGGTGTAGCGCTTGACGTGCTCGACACCGCGCATGCCCGAGCCGGTGGACCGCCGGACGTCGGCGACGGTGACATCGCGCTGCAGGTCGACGAAGTGGGTGTCCCAGTCGCCGGGCTCGCCGCCGGGGGCGGGCACCAGCCACAGCACGCGCGTCGGACCGGTTGCGGACCGCGCCTCGTCCGGCGGCGGCAGGGGGACCGGGAACCCGGCGTCCGTCGCCGCCCGCGCCCCGGCCAGTGCCCCCTCGGCCAGACAGCCGTCGAGGTCGTACGTCCCCCGTGCCGCACCCACGACCCACTGGTCCCGTACGGACCCGTCGGGCACGAACGCCACCAGGTCCGCGTCCCAGCGCAGCCTGCCCTGGCGCTGGCTGTGCAGGTGCACCACCGGGCTCCAGCCGCCCGAGACGGCGAGCAGATCGCAGCCGAACGACTCCTGCGCACCGGTGAGTTGACCCTCCGCGTCCAGGGGCTGGACGGTGACGCCGGTGAGCCGCCCGCCGCCCGCGGTACCGACCACCGCACTGCCCGTCAGCACCCGCACCCCGGTCGCCGTGGCGACCTCGGCGGCCCGGCGGGACAGCTCGGGACGGGCGTCCACCACGGCGGCGATGTCGATCCCGGCGGCGTGGAGATCGGCGACCGTGTCGTAGGCGCTGTCGTTGGTCGTGCTCACCACGGCCCGCGAGCCGGGAGCCACGGCGTACCGGTTGAGGTACGAGCGCACGGCACCGGCGAGCATCACCCCGGGCCGGTCGTTCCCCGCGAAGACCAGCGGACGCTCGTGGGCGCCGGTCGCCAGGACCACCTGGCGGGCCCGGATGTGCCACAGCCGCTGCCGCGAGACGCCCTCGGAGGGACCGGGCGCGTCGGCCCCGAGATGGTCGGTGCGCCGCTGCACGGCCAGCACATAGTTGTCGTCGTACGCGCCGAACGCGGTGGTGCGGGGCAGGACGACGGCCTCCGGGGCGGCGTCGAGCGCCGCGCGGACCTCGGCGACCCACCCCAGGGCGCTCTGCGCGCCGACCCTCTCGGCGTGCCCGGAGAGCAGCGAACCGCCTGGTTCGGGCTGGTCGTCGAGGAGGATCACCCGGGCGCCCGAGCCCGCGGCAGCGGCGGCCGCCGCGAGCCCGGCCGGTCCGGCGCCGATGACCAGGACGTCGGTGTGGACGTACTTCTTGTCGTAGACGGCGGGGTCGGGGGTGGGGTCGAGCCGCCCCATCCCCGAAAGCGCCGTGGCGGACAGGCCGTCGTACAGCTCCACCGCCGTCGCCGGGAGCATGCCCTCCGAGCAGGAACCGTCCAGCTGCACCAGGGCGTTGGGCTCCTCGACGCCCGCGGCGACGATGCCGCGCGGGCGCCCGCGGTAGATCGACGGGGCGACCTCGGCGACCCCGTTCGCCAGCATCGCCGAGGCCACGGTGTCTCCGGGGTGCCCGGTCAGCTCCCGCCCGTCGACGGTGAACCGCAGCACTGTGCCGCGCTCGATGCGGCCCCCGTGCCGGAGCCGGAAGTGCTGGCCGGGCTGGCGGGGCTGGTCGGTCATCGGTTTCCTCCGGCCTGGGGCAGTTCGGGGCGGGGCGCGTCCAGCCGGTAGGAGGCCAGCACCTCGTAGCTGACGGTGTCGCGCAGGACGTTGAACCAGCGGCGGCAGCCGGTGCTGTGCATCCACCGCTCGGCGAAGGGGCCCTTGGGGTTGTCCCGGTAGAAGACGTACGCGGCCCACTGCTCGTCGTCGAGGTCGGCGGGGCGCTCGGGGTAGGGGACATGGGCCTGTCCCCCGTAGTGGTACTCGGCCTCGTCGCGAGGACCGCACCATGGGCAGGTGATCAGCAGCACGGTGTCCTTCTCTCAGCGGGCTCTCAGCGGGCTCTCGGCGGGCGCTCGGCCGGGGTTCTCGGCCGGTGCTCAGTGGGCCACGGCCGCGGCGCCGTGTTCATCGATCAGCGCGCCCGTGGCGAAGCGGTCAAGGGCGAAGGGGGCGTTCAGCGGATGCGGCTCACCCGTGGCGATGGTGTGCGCGAAGGTCCACCCGGCGGCCGGGGTGGCCTTGAACCCGCCGGTGCCCCAGCCGCAGTTGACGTAGAGGTTCTCGACGGGGGTGGTGCCGATGACGGGGGAGGCGTCCGGGGTGACGTCGACGATGCCGCCCCAGGTCCGCAGCACATGCGCGCGGGCGAAGACGGGGAACAGCTCGACGGCGGCGGCCATCTGTTGCTCGATGACGTGGAAGGAGCCGCGCTGCCCGTAGCCGTTGTACGAGTCGACGCCCGCGCCCAGGACCAGTTCGCCCTTGTGCGCCTGGGAGACATAGACGTGCACGTGGTTGGACATCACCACGGTCGGGTGGACCGGTTCGTGCAGTTCGGAGACCAGCGCCTGCAGCGGATGGGACTGCACCGGCAGCCGGAAACCGGCCAGCTCGGCCAGCACACTGCTGTGTCCGGCGGCCGCGAGGCCCACCCGCCCGGCGCGGATGCGGCCACGGCTGGTCTCGACGCCCACCACCCGGTCGCCGTCCTTGAGGAAGCCGGTGACCTCGCACCCCTGGATCAGGTCCACGCCCATCTCATCGGCCCGGCGGGCCAGCGCCCAGGCGACGTGGTCGTGTTTGGCGATACCGGCCCGCGGCTGGAAGGTGGCGCCGAGGACCGGGTACCGGGTGCGGGGTGAGACATTGAGGATGGGGCAGACCTCGGCGACCTCGTCCGGCGCCAGCCACTGGGCGTCCACGCCATTGAGGCGGTTGGCGCCCACCCGGCGCACGCCCTCGCGGACGTCCTGCAGGGTGTGTGCGAGGTTGAGGACGCCGCGCTGGCTGAAGAGGAAGTCGTAGTCCAGCTCCTCCGGCAGCCCTTCCCACAGCCTGAGCGCGTGCTCGTAGATGGCCGCGCTCTCGTCCCAGAGGTAGTTGGAGCGGATGATCGTGGTGTTGCGCGCCATGTTGCCACCCGCCAGCCAGCCCTTCTCCAGGACGGCGACGTTGCTGATGCCGTGGTTCCGGGCCAGGTAGTAGGCGGTGGCCAGGCCGTGGCCGCCCGCGCCGACGATGACGACGTCGTAGGAGGAGCGCGGTTCGGGGTTGCGCCAGAGGAAGTCCGGGTGCTCCGGCAGCGGCTGGGCGGTCATGCCGCGTCTCCGTTCGGGCGGAGGTACAGGGGGAAGGCGGAGGCGAGCTTCTCGACCCGGTCGCGCAGCAGTCCCGCGCGCTCGTCGTCGAGCCGTTCGTCCTTCAGCGCCTGGGCGATGATGTCGGCGACCTCCCGGAACTCGCTCTCGCCGAAGCCGCGGGTGGCCAGGGCCGGAGTGCCGATCCGCAGCCCCGAGGAGACCATCGGCGGACGGGGGTCGAACGGCACCGCGTTGCGGTTGACCGTGATGCCGATGCGGTGCAGCCGGTCCTCGGCCTGCTGCCCGTCGAGCGTGGAGTTGCGCAGGTCGACCAGGACCAGATGGACCTCGGTGCCGCCGGTCAGCACGGTGATCCCGGCCTCGGCCACATCGTCGGCCAGCAACCGCCCGGCGAGGATGCGGGCGCCGTCCAGGGTGCGCCGCTGGCGCTCCGTGAACTCCTCGCCCGCCGCCACCTTGAAGGCCACCGCCTTCGCCGCGATGACATGCTCCAGCGGCCCGCCCTGTTGGCCAGGGAAGACCGCCGAGTTGATCTTCTTGGCCAGGTCGGCACGGCTGAGGATCACCCCGCCGCGCGGGCCGCCGAGGGTCTTGTGCGTGGTGGTCGTCACGACGTCGGCGTACGGCACCGGGTTGGGGTGGAGGCCCGCGGCCACCAGCCCGGCGAAGTGCGCCATGTCCACCATCAGATACGCGCCGACCTCGTCCGCG
Organism: Streptomyces antioxidans; assembly: GCF_000968685.2. Taxonomy (GTDB): domain Bacteria; phylum Actinomycetota; class Actinomycetes; order Streptomycetales; family Streptomycetaceae; genus Streptomyces; species Streptomyces antioxidans. The sequence continues at coordinate 61,781 of NZ_LAKD02000027.1, read as the reverse complement.
ATCCGGCGGAACGCGGCGAAGTCCAGCCGGCGGGGGTAGGCCGACCAGCCCGCGACGATCATCTTGGGCCGGTGTGCGAGCGCGAGCCGCTCGACCTCGTCCATATCGATGCGCAGATCGGACTCGCGCACGTGGTAGGGCACCACGTTGTAGAGCTTGCCGGAGAAGTTGATGCGCATGCCGTGGGTCAGATGGCCGCCGTGCGCGAGGTCGAGGCCGAGGATGGTGTCGCCGGGGGAGAGGAGGGCGAACATGGCGGCGGCGTTGGCCTGGGCGCCCGAGTGCGGCTGGACGTTCGCGGCCTCGGCACCGAAGAGCTCCTTGACCCGGTCGATGGCGATCTGCTCGACCACGTCGACGTGCTCACAGCCCCCGTAGTAGCGGCGGCCGGGGTAGCCCTCGGCGTACTTGTTGGTCAGGACCGAGCCCTGGGCCTCCATGACCGCCGACGGAGCGAAGTTCTCCGAGGCGATCATCTCGAGCGTGGACTGCTGGCGGCGCAGCTCGGCCTCCACCGCGGCGGCGACGTCCGGGTCGAGTTCGCTGAGCGGGAGGGTGAGGGGGGAGGTGAATGTGCTGGTCGACGGGGTGATTGCCATCTGTCCACCATCCTGAGAGCCAACTAATGGGCAACTGATATATCAGCCTCTGCGGTAAGGTATGAGAGCTTGCGAGACAGGTCAAGGGGGCATTTCATGCAACAGGTGGCGACCGAACCCGCGGGCGAGGAGCCGTCCCTCGCCGAGCGCGCCTATCGCACCATCCGCGACCGGCTCGTCATGCTCGAGATCCGCCCGGGCGAGCCGATCAACGAGGACCAGCTGGCGCAGTCCCTCGGCGTCGGACGCACACCGGTGCGCGAAGCGCTCAAGCGGCTCCAGTACGAGCGCCTGATCACGACCTACCCCCGGCGCGGCACCTTCGCCACCGAGGTCAACATCACCGACCTGGCCCATATCTCCGAGGTGCGCCAGGAGTTGGAGCCCCTGGCCGCCGCCCTGGCCGCGCGGCGCGCCACGGCCGCGGACCGTGCGGCCCTGACGGCCGCCCTGGGGGAGCTGGAGCGCGCGGATTCACCGCAGCGCGACGCCGCCGAGCTGATGCGCCTGGACCTCCAGGTCCACCGCGCCATCTACGCCGCCACCCACAACCCGTACCTGGAGGACACGCTCGTCCGCCACGACAATCTGGCGACCCGCATCTGGTGCCTGTTCATCGACCGGCTCTCCGACATGGCCGGACACGTCGGAGAGCACGGGCCGTTGATCGAGGCGGTCGCCGCCGGTGACGCGGACAAGGCGGCGCAGCTCGCCCACGGCCATGTTGAGGGCTTCGAACGGGCCATTCGCGCCGCCATCTGAGGCGGGCTGCGGCCGTCCGCGGCCGTGGTGCCGGTGATCTGGAGGGCCCCGCGCCGGTACACCGATAGCCTGGCCGCCATGACGCGCGCTTGGATCCTGCCGATAGTCCTCGTGCTCTGCGGCGCGGCCCTCGCCACCGGGCTGATCTCCAGCGGAAGCCCCGGCACGGCCACCGTCCTCCTGCTGCTGTTCGTCACTCTCGCGGGCGTGAACTCGCCCCTGGTCTTCCCACGGTCGATCAGCGCCCCGGAGGCACAACGGCGCAGCGCGGCGGACGGCCGTCCAGTCGTCTACTGGCGACCGGGCTGTGCGTTCTGCCTCCGACTGCGCATCCGGCTGGGCCGCGGCGCCCGCCAGATGTACTGGGTCAACATCTGGCGTGATCCGGCCGGAGCGGCAACCGTAAGGGCGGCCAACGACGGCGACGAGACCGTACCCACCGTCGTCGTGGCAGGTCGGCCCCACACCAACCCCGACCCAGCGTGGGTACGCGAACAGCTCTCCCGCCCGGCGTGACCGGGGGCGGTGCCGGAGGTGGTGGCCCACCGCGTCGCTGGTGGGCTGGGCTCGCCGGGTTCGCTAACGTCGACCCGTGCTGCGTACGAGATTTACCGAAATGTTCGGTATCGGCTATCCGGTGATGTCGGCCCCCATGGGCCTGCACAGCGGCGGGACACTCGCCGCCGCGGTGTCCGCCGCCGGTGGGCTCGGCTCCTTCGCGGGTACGCATCCCTGGAAGGGCCCCGACTGGGTCCGTGAGGAGATCGCGACCATCCGCGCCACCACGGACCGCCCGTTCGGAGTCGGTTTCATCACGCCGTTCCTCCCCTTCACCGAGCCGCTTTTCCACGCCGCCCTGGGGGAGCGGCCAGAGGTCATCGCGCTGTCGTTCGCCGACCCCCGGCCGTGGCTCGCCCGGGCCAAGGAGGCCGGGGCCCGGGTGATGTGCCAGGTCCAGAGTTACGACGACGCGGCGTCGGCCGTCGCCGCGGGTGCCGATGTACTGGTGGCGCAGGGGGCCGAGGCCGGTGGCCACACGGGGACGATGGGCCTGCTGCCGTTCCTGGCCGGGATCGTGAGGCGCTATCCCGACGTTCCGGTGCTGGCCGCAGGGGGCATCGCCGACGGTCGGACACTCGCGGCGGTGCTCACCGCCGGTGCGGACGGTGCCTGGCTGGGCACGGCGTTCCTCGCCACGCACGAGGCGGTCGAGGTGCACGATGTCCACAAGCGCCTGATCGTCGAGAGCGATGGCGGCGACACCGTATGGACACGTGCCTACGACATCGTGTCCGGGCTGCCGTGGCCGGCGGCCATTGGCGAACGGGTCCGCCGCAATCGGTTTACCGATCAGTGGACAGAGCGCGAGGCGGCGCTGCGGGACCGCAAGGAGGAGTTCGCGCCCCCGGAGGACGTCAATCCCCTCGAGGCCCCGCCCGACCCCGACACGAGCTCGATCATCTACGGTCAATCGGCGTTCTTCGTCGATGCCGTCCGCCCCGCCGCGGAGGTGGTCCGGACGATCAGCGACGAGGCCGAGGCGATCCTGGACTCGCGGCCCCGGTCGCTGCTGAGCTGACGGAAGAGTGTGGACGCTGAGGAGGCGGCCGGGGTCAGCCCGTGGGGCGGGTGATCAGACGGCCGCGGACCGTGCCGTGGCGGAGCCGGTCCAGGCCCTGGTTGAGGTCGGCGAAGGGGATCTCCTCCACGAACGGTTCGATCCGGCCCTCCGCGACAAATCCCAGGACCTGGCGGTACTCGTCCTTGCTGGCGCCGTAGGAGCCACGCAGCTGCACACTCTTACGGATCAGGCTGCCGCCGGAGAAGGTGGTGGTCCTGTTGCCGAGGCCGACCAGCACCACGCGGCCGTGGCGGCGTACGGCATCGATCGCGTCGGACGTGGTGGAGCCCACACCCGCGAAGTCGATGATGGCATCGGGCCGCAGGTCCGCCAGCGCGGCGGTGTCGGTGAAGCATGCGCGGGCGCCCGCCGCGCGGGCGGCCTCGAAGGTGTCGGGGTTGATGTCCACGCCGTAGACCGTGGCCCCCGCGATCACTCCCGTACGGACACCGTTGAGGCCGAGGCCGCCCAGCCCGATGACAGCGATCACCTCGCCCGGTTTGGCCTCGGCCTCGGTGCGGACCGCGTGGTAGGCGGTGACGATGGAGTCCGTGGCGACGGCCGCATGGACGGTGGAGACATTGCCGGGCAGCGGGACCAGGGTGGAGGCATGGGCCACCAGGCGTTCCGCGTAGCCGCCGTCGATGCCGATGCCCGGCGCGTAGGCCGCCTGGACCCGCGGATGCGCGATGATCGCGACGGCCACGCGGTCGCCTATCGCATGGTCCTCCACTCCGTCGCCGAGGGCGGAGACGGTGCCCGCGACCTCGTGGCCGAGGGTGAAGGGCGGACGGCAGACGGGCTCTATCAGGCCGTCCATCACGTGGACGTCGGAGTGGCACAGCCCAGCGGCCTCGACGTCCACCACGACCCATCCCGGCCCGGCGACCGGGTCCGGCACCTCGGCCCACTGCAGCGGGGCGCCCGGCGCCACATACCGGAATGCCTTCATCGATCACTCCCGAGACTCGCCGACCGAGGAACGGCCGCAGCCTATCGCCGGGTCACTTTCCGCCAGTGGGCGGGCGGTTGACGGGAAGGAGCCGCCTGCGGAGCGGCGAAGTTCGCCCACACGGCCGTCAGGTTGGCGCCTGGCGGGGCCACGCAGCACCACGCGGACCGCGTCGCCCCGGCGCGGCCTACTGCGCGGCGGCCTGACGCAGATGGCGGCTTACGTCGCCGACGAGGTTGATGCGGACGCGTCGTTCGGCGAAGCGCCAATGCCCGTCGCGGCGTTCGAAGCGATCGTGGTACCGGCCTCCGGCAATGGGCTGCAGGGGCAGATCGGGCAGCGCCTGGAAGACGGTCACATACGAACGCGAGGCGGCCGTGCCCGCCTGTTCGTCGACCTCGATCGCGAGGTTCGTCGTGACGTGCTGGGTCCGCGGAGTTCCATCGGGATAGACGATCAGTGTGTCCCGGAACATCTTCTCGATCGCTTCACGGCCACGTACCGGTGTTCCGCTTCCTGTGAAGGTGGCGTCTGCGAGCAGGGCGCCGAGCCCCGCGAAATCGCCGTCGTCCACGAGCTCGGCGTACCGTGCGATCAGGTTCGCGACGGCCCGATGGCCCGACGGTGGATCGGCGGGCACGTGGGCGGGTGCGGACATGGTCTGCCTCCCAGCAGGAAAGGCGGTGCGCGAGGCACCGGCCCGGTGACAACCGGTGTACGTCTTCATGGATGGTGACAAGCAGTCTGCCTCACCGGTGACACCGGGACTGCTTCACATGCCTGATGGGCGGCAGGGGTAACCCCAGACAGCGTCCGGAGGGCAGCCCATCGACACGTAGGGAGGCGGGCCGGATGGGCCGGTCCCCGGTCCGCTGGTGGGACGGGCGTGAGCGGTTCCTGATCGCACAGGCGACAGCCGAGCCCAACAGAAGGGTGACCACCATACATGCGTCAGGAACACGTCGACGAGGCCGGAGTTGGGCAGAGGAGGTGAACGCCCGAATCATCCGCTCGCAGGGCCTGAGGGACACCAGTACGCCCGGCACCTTCCCGTCCATCAAGGGCCCACACGCCCGGGGCTACGCCGCGTTCGGCACCGACACCAGCACCACGCACGACCTGAACCGGTTCTACACCGCGCTGCTCGGCGGCCGTCTGCTGGCTCCGGCGCAGCTCGACGAGATGACGACCACCAGGCCCGCGCCCGAGCTGGGTGTGAGGTATGGACTCGGTCTGGGCGAGATCCCGTTGCCCTGTGGCGGCAGCTACTTCGGACACCCGGGGGAACTGCTCGGCTATCACCTCTGGAGTGGCGGCAGGTTGAAAGATCGTTCCACGACGTTCCTACGCTTGTGGGTCTCGGTGTCCAGAGCGCGGAGGCGTCCGCCGGTGTCTAGAACGGCATACGGCCACGGGCTCGCCGCCCGGCGGCGCCGCTGCGGCCGACTGCCTTGGAGCTGCTGCGGAAGGGTTTGCTGAGGATCCGTCCCAGGAGACCCGGGGCCTTGCTGCCGGCGCGTGATCCGAGGCCCAGGGTGCGTTGGGTGCCGCGTTCAGGATGTCGGGACAGGCGCGGGACCAAGAAGGCCAGCACGGCCAGAACGACGCAGATGCCGATAATGCCGAAGATCATGGCGAAGTGCTCCTCGTGTGTGGTGTCCCCACCGGGTACCCCGCCGGTCCGGCCGCATGCCGCGGCGGCCGGTCCGGCTACCCCCGGTGTGCTTGCCGGAGCCGAGCCCGCACCTCACTTGTGGGCGAACACCCATCGGTTGCCCGCCAGCGCGTCGTTGTGTTCGGGGCGGGGGCCGCGCCCGAGTCGGCGGGTGTAGTCGAAGGGGGTGTGGACCGTTGTCGTCCAGCCCTTGTCCGTGAGGTCGCCCGCGGAGTCCGGCCGTGGCTCCAGGCTGAAGAGGTTGAGGAGGTCGATGCCGATCTGGTCTTTCGTTGCGGTGTAGAGGGGGCTGTCGCGGTATTCGAGCAGGTCCTTGTCGAGTTTGACCTCGAACGCCAGCGTGCTTCCCGCTGCGCTCAGCCGGTCCACCGTGTGGATGAGGTGCGTTTCGGAGGCGTTGGGCAGGTAGAACAGCAGCCCTTCGGCCAGCCAGGCGCTGGGTGCGGAGGTATCGAACCCGGCGCCGGTCAGTGCCGAGGCCCAGTCGGCACGCAGGTCGACCGGGATCGGCACCCGGGCCGCCTTCGGGGTCGTCGGCAGTCCGCCGATCACCTCGTGCTTGAACGCCAGCACGCCTTCCCTGTCGATTTCGAAGATCACACAGCCGGGAGGCCAGTCGAGCCGGAAGGCCCGCGCATCCAACCCCGCCCCGAGCAGGACCACTTGGCGGATTCCTCCCGTGCGCACCGAGTGGAGGAGGAAGTCGTCGAGGACCCTCGTCCGCAGACCGAAGTACCGGGCGAAGCGTCCCCACAGCGGGTTCGCGTCTCCGTCGGCGACCTGGTGCATGCGCACCGGCCAGTTGGCGGAGGCCGGTGCGGCGTGGACGAAGTGCTCCGCGTAGATGTCTTGTGCCAGGCTGTCGTGGCGGTGGGTCTCGATCGCCCGGGCCGCGGCGACCATGAGAGCGGTCAGGCCGACGCCCCCTTCCACGCCTTCCACACCGGCGTTGTGATGCGCTGTGTCGGTCATATGTCTCCCTTGGCGCGAGTAGAGATCGCTCATCGGCCCTTTCCCGCAGGAATCAGGACGGGCTTGACCACACGGCCCGCGTCGCAGTCGCGTTCCGCTTGGTTGATGTCAGTGAGCGGGTAGGTGCGGATCAGCTGGTCGAAGGGGAACCGCCCGGCCTCCCAGAGCCTGGTCAGCCGGGGGATCAGCAGTCCCGGCACCGCATCCCCCTCGCAGATGTGGGAGATCCTTCGGCCGCGGTCCAAGGTCCCCGGTTCGAGTGGCAGTGGGGTGTGGAGGCGTGCTACGAGGCCGAGGTGGCCGGTCGGGCGCAGGGCCCGAAGGGCATCGTTGATCAGCTGGGGGGAGCCTGTGGTGTCCAGTGCGTACTGCGTGCCGCCGTCGGTCAGTCGCTGGACGCGTTCGTGCAGGCCGTACGCGTCAGGTGAGCCGGGCTGTTCGTCCGGCGCGGCGTGCAGCGGGATCGCGTGAAGCCGCTCCGCGAGGGCCAGCCGCTCGGGGTGGCGGTCCACGGCCACGGCCACTGCCCCGGCGGCGGTGGCCGCCATCACCGCGGCCAGGCCGACCGCTCCGGCGCCGTAGACCGCGATGGTGTCACCGGGGCCGACACCGAAGGAGTGGAAGACCGCCCCGGCGCCGGTGAGGAAGCCGCAGCCGAGCGGTCCGAGGATTTCGATGGGCAGCGTGGGATCGACCCGGACGGCGTTGCGGGCCGGGACCATCGCGTATTCGGCGAAGGAGGACTGGCCGAACCAGCGGGGGGCCAGTGCGCCCCCGTCCACGTCGGTGAACCGCCCCGTGTGCTCCTTGCGCCCTCCGAAGAGGTTGAGCGCTGGGAAGGAGTCACAGTAGGCGGGGGCCGCGCCCATGCAGCTCCTGCAGTGTCCGCAGGAGTCGAAGCTCAGAACGACGTGGTCGCCGGTGCTCAGGCCGGTGTCCGGACCGCCCGTCTCCACCACGGTCCCGGCCCCTTCGTGGCCGAGCACCGCCGGGAGCGGTGAGCGCCCGGCCGAGTGCCGGACCGCGAGATCGGTCCGGCACATCCCGCAGCCCGCGATCTTCACCAGGACCTCGCCGGCGCCCGGCCCCGCGTTGAGCACCACCTCCTCGAGGGCGAACCGGCTCTCGCAGGAGCGCAGTACCGCCGCGGTGAACCTCATCCGTCACGCCTCGACCGGACGGTGCACGACGAACGGGCTGAGGTTGCCGTACAACCCCCACGGCCCGCCCGCCACGCCGACACCGCTGTCCTTGACGCCCGCGAAGGGCTGGGCGAGGGAGGTCTCGGCGTGGTGGTTGATCCACACCGTCCCGCATTCCAGCCGCCCGGCCACCGCCTCCGCACGGTCCAGGTCGGTGCCCCATACCGAGCCGCCCAGCCCGAAGCCGGTGTCGTTGGCCGCCTCGATGGCCTCGTCGAGGCTGACGTACGGCAGCACCGGCAGGACCGGGCCGAACTGCTCCTGCGCGACCACCGGGCTGTCGGGCGGCACATCGGCCAGGATGGTGGGGGCGAAGAAGTAGCCCGGCCGGTCCAGCCGGTGGCCGCCCGCCGCGGCCCGGGCGCCATCGGCCAGCGCCCGGGCCGTGTGGTGCTCCACCCGGGCCAGTTGCGGGGCGTTGCTGACCGGGCCCAGCTGGGAGCCGGGGTCGAGCCCGGGCCCGACGACGGTGGACTTCGCACGCTGGGCGAGGGCGTCGACCACCCGCGAGTAGAGCCGGGCCGGGGCGTAGAGGCGCTTGACCGCCATGCAGATCTGCCCGCAGTTGCGGAACGCCGCCCAGAACAGCCGGTCCGTGATCCGCTCCAGCTCCCCATCCTCCACGTCCTCCAGCAGGATGGCGGCGTCGTTACCGCCCAGTTCCAGGGTGACGCGGGCGAGTGAGGCCGCCGCTGCCCGCGCGACGGCCCGCCCGGTGGGAACCGAGCCGGTGAAGGTCACATGGCGGATGCCCGGATGGGAGACGAGGCGGGCGCCGAGGGGTTCGCGGCCGGTGACGACGGTCAGGACGTCCGGAGGGAGGGCGGTGGAGAGGACGGACGCCAGCAGCCGGGTGGCGAGCGGTGTGAACGGGGACGGCTTGAGCACCATCGTGTTGCCCGCGGCGAGCGCGGGAGCGAACTTCGCCGAGGCGAGCTGGAGGGGAAAGTTCCACGGGACGATCGCGGCGACGGGCCCGAGCGGTCGCCAGCGGATCTCACTGCGTATCGGCCGGTCGTCCGTGATCGGCTGGGTTTCGGCGCTCAGCTCGGCGAAGTAACGCAGGCGGGCCGCCGTGCGGGCGACCTCCGCCTGTGACTCGGCCAGGGGTTTGCCCTGTTCACGGGTGAGCAGCGGGGCGAGGTCGGCCCCGGCGGCCACCACGGCGTCGGCCGCCGCGAGCAGCGCGGTGGTACGGGCGGCGGGGTCGGCGCGCCAGTCGCGCCAGGCGGCATGGGCCCGGCCGACGATGGCGTCCAGCTCGTCCGGCTGCTGGTCGGGAGCCTCGTCGAAGGCCTCGCCGGTGGCCGGATCGAGGACGGCGAACCACTCACCGCGGGTGCCGGACGCGCGGGGACGTGGGCTGGTCGGCACGGTTCCGGACGCGCCGGGGCGCGGGCCGGTCGGCACGGCTCCGGACGTACCAGCGGACAGGCTGGTCGGCACGGTTTCGGTCGGGCCCGGGCGCGGGCTGGTCGGCATACCGGCGGTCAGCCCGCGGTGGCGACGGACGCCGCGTGTTCCCGGGCGTGCCGGTCCATCTCCGCCCGGAAGGCGGCCACCAGCCGCGGCTGGATCCTTCCGGCGTCACGGTCGCCGCCCTCGCAGACCGCGCCGCGCACCCCCACGATGTCGGTGCCGATGCGGGTGAGCGCACCGAGGTCCGCGGCCTTGACGCTGCCCGCGAGGGCGGCGAGCAGACCGCCCTGGTGTGCCTGCCGGACAAACTCCGCACAGAGGTCGGGCGGAAGGTGGTCGAACAGCCCTGTTCCGTCCTTGATCGCGGTGTCGAGCATGGCCGCGTCACAGCCGGAACGGCGGGCGATGTCGGGCAGTGCGAGCGGGTTGACGCAGCCGATCCGGTGGGCGTCGGCGTAGCCGGAGGCGACGACGAACGCGTCTGGCTGGTAGTCCTTCACCGCCCGGACGACGCCGTGCATCACATCGATGGCCTGTTCGGGCGTGGTGCATCCGTAGAGGCCGACCTTGATGTAGGTGGCTCCGGAGACCGTCGCGCCCAGTGCCGCCTGCGCCACTGTGCCGGGCTTGTACGGCACGTCCCCCACGGTGGCGGAGACCGGCTTGTCGGCCGGGACCGCGTCCCGGATCTGCCGGATGACCCAGGGGAAGTTCGCGCCGAGCGAGCCCTCGTCGGGCTTCTTGACATCGACGATGTCGAGGTGTTCCGCCGCCTTCGCGCAGTCGAGGGCCTCAGCGACGCTGTCCGGGGAGATGAGAAGCAACACCGTGGATTCCTTCCACCGCATGCCACCTGCCCAGGGGACAGCCATGCGGAGTCGTGTGGATCACGCGCGGTCCGCTCATCATCGCCGCGTACCGTGGCCCGTGGCAGGGCGCGTGGAGTCCGGACGGGTCATTGCCATGACGCCCCACGCCCCCGGCGCACGGTCCACGCCGGTACGGGCCCCGCCGGCCTGACCGGCGGGGCCGCCGGGGCCTCAGATCATGAGCAGCAGCCGGGTGTGCGGCACCAGCTTGCGGTTCACGCTCGTGCTCTGGACGAATATGGTGAAGTCGTCATTGCGGTCCGGATTGACGCGAACTTCGGTGTCCGGCAGGCCGAGCAGGGACCGGGCCTCCGGCCCCGTGTACACCCGGTCCGTCTTCTTCTCCAGCACCGCGATCTGCTTCCGCGCCTGGATCTTCTCCGACTTGCTCAGCTGGTAGAACGCACAGCCGGTGCGGAAGGTGTGCCCGCACTCGATGACCCATTCCCGGATCCCCGCTTCGCGCGCCACCGGGATCAGCTGGTACTTCGACGGGTCCACCGGGGCGAGACCGGCCGCCTCGATGGTGTCCTTGTTGACCGCCTCCGCACCCGTGGAGAACACCGCCCGCGATCCCCGGATGCCCTGGGCCCGGCCCACCATGAAGTTCTCGGTGGCCTGCTGGATGACCTGCCCCGCCTCCTCCAGGCCCTGTGTGCTCGTGGCGTCCCAGATGGCGATGTTGTCCTTGGGGAATCCGCACTGCATGGCCTCGCGCTTGCCCATCTGGTCCGGCACGAGGACGGCCAGTGTCCAGTTGTCCTCCTGGGTGTCCATCAGCTTGGACACGGCCTTCACCAGTTCACGCGGGCTCTTGTCGGGCGCGTCCGGGCCGCGATGACTCGCGTTCTCCTGGCCGTCCGTCAGTACGAACGTCAGGAAGCTGTGGTCGCCGTACAGTTGAGCCGTCTGCGCCAGCTCCCGCTGCGACTTCAGCGTGGCCGCCAGCAGAGCCGTCATGCCACCGACCCGGTAGAGCTGCTTCAGGGACGGCATCCGCAGCACGTCCTTGTCGTAGATGACGCACTCCACCTTGTCGGCGAAGACGTACACCGTGACGCGGGTCTCCTGGTCCAACTCCTTCGATCGGCGGGCCAGATACGCAATCTGCTGGTCGGCGACTTCGACGACCTTGCCGCGCAGATGTGACATGGATGAACTGGCATCCAGCACAAGAGCGACGTGATTGATGTAGTTCTGGTCTCCGGACATGGCCGCGCCCCCTCGTTGTTTCCTTCTCGATGCTCCTAGACTCCCACCCACCACTGACAATCGATCTTGGGCTGCGACAGCGGAGGCCCGGTCGGCGGGAGCCACGGAGCCACGAGACCCGCCATACAAGGGAGACCCGCCATGCGCACGAGACCCGCTATACCGGGGGTCGGGTGAGGATCCCGCGCAGCTCGGCCAGGGGGAGCTTCGGCTGGCGGTCCGGTGTGAGCAGGCCGTTGGTCTCCTGTTCGGTGTCGGTGAACTGGGTGTAGCAGAAGCCCGCGAGGCCGGAGTCCACCGCGGCGGCCACCAAGGCGCTGAGGCGTTCGGCGAAGTCCTCCTTCGTGGCCACCGTGTCGTAGCCGAACCACTCGGCGCCCTCCGCCGGTTCGAAGGTCGCGCCGCCGAACTCACTGAGGACGACGGGCTGTCCCTGGTGGCGGACGCCGTCCAGGGTCAGCCGCTTGGCGCCGGGCCACTGCTCGGCGATCTCGCCCTGCCGCAGCGAGGCGTGGCCATAGCGCTCGCGCAGTACGTCCGCGCGCTGGGTGTAGTCGTGGACGCCCCAGATGTCGGCGGCGGAGATCTCCCAGCCGTCGTTGGAGACGGCGGGGCGGGAGGGGTCCAGGGCCTTGGTCAGGTGGTAGAGGGCGTCCATGAAGTGGCGCTGTGCGGGGACGAGGGCCGGGTTCGGCACGGACCAGGACTCATTGATCGGGACCCAGGCCACGATCGAGGGGTGGCTCAGGTCGCGGGAGACGGCCTCGGTCCACTCGGCGACCACGCGCTCGACGGTCTGCGCGCCGAACGCGTACGCCGATGGCATCTCCTCCCACAGCAGCAGCCCGAGCCGGTCGGCCCAGTACAGGAAGCGCGGATCCTCGATCTTCTGGTGGACACGCAGCCCGTTGAGGCCGATCTCCTTCGCCAGTTCGACATCGCGGCGCAATTCCTCGGCCGGGGCCGACAGATGTGATGCGGGCCAGTAGCCCTGCTGGAGCGCGAACCGGAGGAAATACGGCTTGTGGTTGAGGAGGAAGACGCCGTCATCCCAGCCGATGTCCCGCAGCCCGAGGTAGGACGCCGCACGGTCGACCGCTGTGTCATCGGCCGCGTCGCGCAACTCCACCACGGCATCGACGAGTTGGGGCCGCTCCGGCCTCCAGAGCAGATCGTCCAGGTCCTGCCCGTGGCGCAGGGCGGGCACCGCCACGTCGAACTCCGCCTCCTGGCCCTCGAGCAGCGTCCGCTGCTCGGCGAGCACCCGCTCGCCGCGCGTGAGGCGGACCGTCACGGTGAGCGGGCGGTGCGGCCAGTGGCCAAGACGCAGGCGGCAGCGGACGCGGGCGTGGGCGACCTCGGAGGTCCAGTGGAGGAGCGCGATGTGCTCGGCCGGGACCTCCTCCAGCCACACCGGCTGCCAGATCCCGGAGGTGCGGTGGTACCAGATGACATGCGGATCCCGGCGCCAGTCCTGCTTGCCGCGGGGCTGCGTGGCGTCGAGCGGCTGGTCCTCGGCGCGGACGACGATCGTCTGCTCCCCGTCCCGCTCGACGGCGTCGGTCAGATCGCAGGTGAAGCCCGTGTGCCCGCCCTCGTGACGTCCCACCGGGCGGCCGTTCAGCCAGACCTCGGCCCGGTGGTCGACCGCACCGAAGTGCAGCAGAAGCCGCCGCCCGGCGGCCGGGCGGGGCACCTCGATCGTGCGCCGGTACCAGAGCACGGGGTGGAAGCCGGTGTCCGCCACGCCAGAGGCGGCGGACTCGGGCGGGTAGGGCACGGTGACGGTGCGGGTGAACGGCGCGGAGACCGCCGGGTCCATCCACCGGTCGGCACGGCCCCGGTCCTCGTCGTCATGGGCGAACTGCCAGGGACCGCCGAGGTCGCGCCAGTCGGGATCGCGGATCAGCTGCGGCCTCGGATGGCCTGCGGCGTCCAGGTGGGGGTACGGCATGCGTGCACTCCGGTGGTGTGGTGCGTGGGCGAGGAGGATGGCGTGTGGGCGAGGCATGGGGAGGTGGCGCGCCGCGGTTCAGCGCTCCAGGACGTCCGCGGGGGACCGGAGGTCCACGACCGTGGCGGCGAACGCCAGCGGGCCCGGCAGCAGCGGGACCAGCAGCGGAATCGACCAGGCCAGGAGCGCGCCGAAGACCACGGCCGCGGCCAGCAGAAGACTGCCGCGCGGGTCCGCGGCCGAGCGGAGCAGCGCCTCGCGTGCGGACAGCAGGTGCGGCGCAGGGAGCGCGGTCGCCCGCAGCGCCACGACCGTGGCGCCCAGGACGAGCAGTGTCAGGGCGGGCGCCATGACGGCCGCTCCGGGCAGTGCGGCGCGCATCAGCGCGGCATCGATCAGGACGACCACCGCGAGCAGCGGCGGCACCAGACCGAGGGCCACCGAGCGCGCGGACAGCTGGGCACGGAGGTGAGTGCCGTACGTACCGGCCCTGACCTGGACGGTGCCGCCCGCGGCCCGCCGGAGGGTCGCGGACGCGGCGGCGAACGCGGCCGGGGCCGTGACGACCGGCAGACAGGCGGCGCTGGTGAGCAGGGAGACGAGCAGCATGTCCGCGAAGAGGGAGAAGCCGGGGCCGAAGACCTCTCCGGGCTCCCGGCGCTCGCGCGGGGGTGCGGTCGGTGTGCGGGCCATGGTCTGCCTCACCCCTTCAGTCCGGAGGTGGCCATGCCCTGTACGAGGTACCGCTGGAAGACGAAGAAGAACAGCACGATCGGCAGTACCGAGATCACCGACATGGCGAACATGGGGCCGTACGCGGAGGTGCTGGACTGGTCGACGAAGCTGCGCAGGGCGAGGGTGATGGTGAACTTCTCCGGTGCGAAGAGATAGATCATCTGCGTGAAGAAGTCATTCCACGTCCAGATGAACGTGAAGATGGCCGTGGTGATCAGCGCGGGACGGGTCAGCGGCAGTGTGATCGACAGGTAGGTGCGGAAGGGGCCGCAGCCGTCGATCCGGGCGGACTCCTCCAGCTCGCGCGGCAGCCCGCGCATGAACTGGACGATGAGGAAGACGAAGAACGCCTCGGTGGCGAGGAACTTCGGCAGGATCAGCGGCCAGTAACTGTCCACCAGACCGAGCCTGTTGAAGATGATGTACTGCGGGATCAGCACCACGTGGTGCGGCAGCATCAGCGTCGCCACCATGAAGGCGAACATCACCTTGCTCAGGCGGAAGCGCAGCCGGGCGAAGGCGTAGGCGGCCAGCGAGCAGGACAGGACGTTGCCGATGACGGCGCCGACCGCGATCAGCAGTGTGTTGCCGAGCAGCCGGGTGACGGTGATGCCAGAGACCCCGTCCAGGGCGGTCGTGTAGTTCGACCACTCCAGGTGGCTGGGCCACAGGTCCAGGCTGGTCACCACCTCATCGGCCGGTTTGAGCGAGGTGGCGAGCAGCCAGACCAGGGGGTAGAGCAGGACCAGCAGACACACGGCCGCGACGGTGTGCGGCAGCCACCGCTTCGTGGCGATGTTCATCGTCCCTCCTCGTCCGCGTAGAAGACCCAGGACCGGGACGTCCGGAAGAGGATCAGGGTGATGGCGCCGATGGCGATCAGCAGCAGCCAGGCCATCGCCGCGGCGTAGCCCATGTGCGAGGCCGTGAAGCCGCGTTCGTACAGGTACAGCGTGTAGAACAGCGTGGAGTCAGCGGGCCCGCCGTCGCCGCCGCTGATGGCGAAGGCCGGGGTGAAGACCTGGAACGAGTTGATGACCTCGAGGACCAGGTTGAAGAAGACCACCGGGGACAGCATCGGCACGGTGATGGACACGAACTGCCGCCAGCGGCCCGCGCCGTCGAGCGCCGCGGCCTCGTAGAGGTCGGGGGAGATCTGCTGCAGCCCCGCCAGGAAGATCACCATGGGGGCGCCGAACTGCCACACGGTCAGCAGGACGACCGCGTACACCGCGAGGTGGGGGTCGCCGACCCAGCCTCCGGTGTGGATGCCGATCGTGTCCAGCACGTCGGCGACCGTGCCGCCGTCGTTGAACAGGGCGCGCCACACCAGGGCGATGGACATGCTCGCCCCGAGCAGGGATGGCGCGTAGAAGGCGGAGCGGTAGAAGGCACGGCCCTTGTTGAGGTTTCTCAGCAGCATGGCCACGCCGAGGGCGAGCCCCAGCTTCAGCGGGACGGCCACCACGACGTACAGCATGGTGGTGCCGACCGACCGCCAGTAGCGGGGGTCGTCGGTGAGCATCTCGGTGTAGTTGCGCAGGCCCACCCAGTGCGGCGGGTCGAACAGGTTGTAGTCGGTGAAGGACAGGTACAGCGATACGGCCATCGGGATCAGCGTCAGGCCCAGCGCGCCGATCAGCCACGGCGAGAGGAACACATAGGCGGGCCACTGCCGTTCACGGACCTGGCGCCGCTTGCCCCTATCCGGGCGCGGACCGGTCGTACGGTCGACGCGTGCGGGTGCTTTTGCCGTCGACACCGTGCTCATGACCTCAGCTCCCGGTTCGCCTCGTCGATGAGTTCGCGTGCCGCCTGGCGCGGGGTGGCCATGCCGTACATCACGCGTTGGTAGCCCCGTTTGAACGCCGCCTGGATCGCGAGGTCGCCGGGCGGCGGTGCGGTCGGCGGGGTGTCCAGGCCGTACTTCTCCATCGTCTGCGCGTAGTCGTAGATCTCCCGCTCCGGCCCCTTGAGCGTGGTGGCGACGCGGGCGGCGATCTTCCGGTTGGGCGGGGTGGAGCGGGAGAAGCCGAGGATGTCGCCCGCCCGTGGGTCATTGAGGAGGAAGTCGATCAACTGGGCCGCCTCCTTGGGGTGCTCGCTGTTCGCGCCGATGCCGAGGAGCATGCTCGGCTTGAAATACGCGCCCTGGTGGCCGTCGGTCGTGGGCACGGGTGCGAAGTGGATGTCCTCGCCGAGCAGGGCCGTGTACCCGGGGAACGGCGCGTCCCAGGTGAAGTCTGCGGCCGCGAGCCGGCGGCCGATGGGGCTGGTCTCGGTGCTCTTGGCCTGCACGGTGTCCTTGGCCTGAGCGATGGCGCCCTCCTTGCGGAGTCCATCGCAGAACGACCAGAAGGCGGACAAGTCGGCCTCGGTGAAGCCGAGTTGGGTCTGGCTCGCGTAGAGGTTGCGGCCGCGGCCGCGCAGCCAGGTCTCGAAGACGTCCTCGTTGGTGCCGCCGTCGTTGGCGCCCGTGAAGGGGCGACCGTCGGGCGACTTCAGCCCCAGCGCGGCGATCCTCAGGTTGGCCCTCTGCCAGTCCTGCCATGTCCAACCCGGCCCGGGCGTGGCGACCCCGGCCTTCTTGTAGACCGCGGAGTCATAGGCGTATCCGGTGATGCCCCGGCCCATGGGCAGGGCGTATGTCCCGCCCTCGTAGGTGCCGGTGCGCAGGAAGCCGTGGTCCATCTCGGAGGTGCGGATGGTCCGTCGCTTGATGAGGGCGTCCAGGGGCATCAGCGCCTCGCCGCCCGCGAACTGGGAGATCTGCCGGTAGTCGAGCTGGACCACATCGGGTATTCCGCCGCCCGCGGCCTGTGTGGCCAACTTCTGCAGATAGGCACCGAACTCACCATTGGATGTGCGGACGGTGACGCCCGGGTGTTCCTTCTCGAAGAGACGTACCGCCTTCTCGGTACGCGCGGCACGGTCGTCGTTCCCCCACCAGGAGAACGTGAGGGTGACGCCGCCCGCGGTGCCGCCGCTCGCGGCGGAGCAGCCGGAGAGCGTGGCGGTCAGGGCCGTACCCAGACCGGCGGCGGCCGCGGCGAGGACGGCCCGGCGGCTCTGGAGGCGGAGCCGGCCGTTCGGAGGCTCGGGCGTCATGCGGGGGCCTCCTCCTTCGGCGTCCGCGGCGCGGGCAGCTGGCTGGAGCGCGCGGTGCCTCCGGTGCCGACCACGGCGGTGCGCAGTGAGGTGGTGGAGCGGTGCGACGACATGCGGACCTCTCGGCAGACGGGTGGGGTGGTGAGCGCGGCGCCGTGGGCGCGGGGTGGGCAGCCCGGACCGCCCGATGGACGGTCGTCGGCCGCCCGTGTGGGGCCTCCGTAGCAACCGCTTGCCATCGATTGATTCCAACGTTGTAACCGCGAGATCTCGCCACGGTCAACCCCTTGTGAGGAACCGGATTCCGAGTCGTCCCGGCGCTGACAGCCCGCCGCAACCTCTGCATAATGCGGAGAAGCACAGGTGAGGAGGTTCGACCAGTGGCCGCGGTGACACTCAAGGACGTGGCGGAGCGGGCCGGGGTCTCGATCAAAACGGTGTCCAACGTTGTACGCAATGCTCCCCGCGTGTCCGAGGCCACGCGGAAGCGCGTACTGAAGGCCGTGCGGGAGCTCGGCTACCGCCCGAATCCATCGGCGCGCCGGCTGCGCACCGGGCACAGCGGCCTGATCGGCCTCGCCGTCCCGGACCTGGCCACGCCGTACTTCGCCGAACTCGCCCAGCACGTACGGGCCGAAGCCGCGCGACTGGACCTGACCGTTCTGATCGAGGAGACATCGGGCGATGCGACGGAGGAACTGCGGCTGGCGACCGGCGTCGGCGCGTCACTGCTGGACGGTGTGATCCTGTCGCCGCTGGGTGTCTCGCCCGATGAACTCGCCGCCGTGGCCAACGAGTTCCCGCTGGTCCTGCTCGGCGAGCGCAGCTATGCGCGTGACCAGGTGGGGGCGGACCACGTACTGATCGACAATGTCGCGGCGGCGCGCGAGGCCACCGCACACCTGGCCGCCCTGGGCCGTACGCGGATCGCCGCCATCGGCGTGGACCGGCTGGCGTCGGCGACCAGTCGCCAGCGCCTGGAGGGCTTCCAACTCGCCCTGCACGAAGCTGGGTTGACATACGACCCGCGGCTCGCGCCCGCCATCGAGGAGTTCGACCGGCGCAACGGCCTGCTGGCGATGCGCGCTCTCGCCGCACTGCCGGCCGGCACGCGGCCGGACGCGGTCTTCTGCTTCAGCGACCTGCTGGCGGTCGGGGCCCAACGGGCCCTGTTCGAAGCCGGATCGCACATCCCGGACGATGTCGCCGTGGCGAGCATCGACGGCTCCGACGAGGCGCTTTACAACACCCCGTCCCTGACGTCCGTGGTTCCCGACAAGGCCGCGATCGCCTCGCTCGCCGTGAAGTGCCTGGCGGGCCGCGTCCGCTCGGACGCCCCCCTGCCGTTCGAGGTGCACACGGCTCCGCACTGGCTGCACGCCCGGGAGTCCACCAACGGCGGGCGCCAGCGGCTCTGTCCCTGATCCGGACCGATCTCTCGCCGGTCAGGACGGCGGTCACGACGATGGTTCCCTTCCCCCGGAACGCCGGTGGGGAGCGAGGTGGTTGCGGGGGTCCCGCTTGAGCCGGTAACCGCCGGGGACCGTCGGCAGCGGATCCTCGGCCCGCATCTGCCACACGGCCAGCAGGGACAGCAGTCTGACCCGTTCGTCGGCGGCCACCGGGTCCGACCAGCGGTCCACCAGTTCCAGCGGGTCCTCGCGCAGGTTGTACAGGCGGAAGTCCCCGACGATGTCGGCGTACAGGGTCCAGTCCCCGCTGCGCACCTTGCGGCGCCGTCCGCTCTGTGTGGCCGCGTTGAGCTCGTCCCAGCGGGGCTCGCCGTCCGGGCCGTCGAAGATGAGTCCGGGCATCTGGTCGGCCACGTCCTCCGGCCCGTACGGGAGCCCTCCCATGCCCTGCTCCACATACACACTGCTGAACTCCTCCGAGGGACAGGGCCGTCCGGTGAGCGCCGGCCACAGGCTGCGCCCCTGCACACCGTCGGGCAGCTCGCGCCCCATCGCCTCGCAGAGCGTGGGCATGAGGTCCGCGAGCGAGACGTGCTCCGGACGTGGCGCGCTGGCGGCCCGCACCGCGTTCCCGCTGATGACCAGGGGGACCCTGGCGAGGATGTCGGGGATCTCCGCGCCCTTGCGCACCAGTCCGTACTCGCCGACGAAGTCGCCGTGGTCGGCGGTGGCCACGACGACGCGCTCGCGTACGCGGTGCCGGTCCTCCAACCCTCCGAGCAGGCGCCGCAGTTCGTCGTCGATGAGCCGCAGCATGCCGAAGTAGTTGGAGCGCGACGGGGCGATGGCTCCCTCGTAGTCGACCACCGCGCGCTCGCCCAGGCCGCGCAAGTACTGCCAGGGGAAGGACTTTCCCGCCAGTGCGTCGGCCCCGGTGCGGGTCGGCGGCAGCGACTCCCCGGGGAACAGCGAGAAGTAGGGCTCGGGCACCTGATACGGATTGTGCGGCTCGGGGATGGACACCGTCAGCAGGAACGGCCGGTCCTCCGGGACACCCTCGGCCCAGGCGAGCGCTTCGTCGACGATGCGGTGCGGGTTCTGGGCCTCGAC
The DNA here is from genome assembly GCF_000968685.2 of Streptomyces antioxidans. GTDB lineage: Bacteria > Actinomycetota > Actinomycetes > Streptomycetales > Streptomycetaceae > Streptomyces > Streptomyces antioxidans. The sequence goes on along the minus strand of NZ_LAKD02000027.1, from coordinate 42,179 downwards.
CGGGAACGGTGTGGGCTTCTCGTGGGTGCGGTGCCGCAGCGCCGCCAGCCAGGTGTCGAACTCCTGGTGCAACGCCTTGGAGGGAGCGGCCACTTGGCCGTCGTGCATGAACTCGACCCAGTGGTCCACGGACGAGGCGTCGAGATAGGTGTGGTTCTTGCCGATCATCGCCGTGGCGTATCCGGCGGCACGGGCCTCACCGAAGAGGTCGGCGCCGCGGACCGCGAGCGGATGCGCCGGGTTCTGGGTGACGCGGTGCGCGCTGGGGAACCGCCCGGTCATCAGGCTGGTCCGCGCCGGGCAGCACAGCGGCGAGGTCGTGTAGGCCCGGTCGAACCATGCCCCGGAGCGCCCCAGCTCGTCGAGGAACGGCGTGGTGTCCAGCGGGAATCCCTCACGGGCGCTGACGTCGGCACGGTGCTGGTCGGTCAGGATGAGGACGATGTCGGGCCGGTGGCGCGCGGTCACGCTCGAGTGGTCCTTTCGGCGAGGGCGGCGCCGTCGGTCGACGGGCCGTCGGTGATACGGAGGCCGGCGCGGGAACCCCGCAGGGCGATGACGGCCGCGCAGGCCGCGCTGAACAGGACCGAGCCGACCACGGTGAGGGCCAGCCACCACGGCGAGCCGTCGGACGCCACGAGCATGGCGTACGCGACCGGTGGGGTGAGACCGCCGAGGATCGAGCCGACCTGGTACACGAACGACACCGCCGTGTAGCGGACCTCGGTGGGGAACAGCTCGGCCAAGAAGGTGCTCTGGACGGCGAATTGGGCCGAGTTGCAGAGCCGGAAGACCGTGATCCCGAGCACCATCCAGAAGAGCGTCCCGGTCTGCAGCAGGGCGAACAGGGGGAAGGTGGTCACGGCCATCGACAGCACACTCCACATGAATGTGCGGCGCACCCCGAACCGGTCGCCGAGCCTGCCCAGGTAGAGCATCAGCGGCAGGCAGATGATGCTCGGGATCATCGTGCCGACGATCCCGATGCTGTCGCTCCGGTGCAGGTAGGTGACGATATAGGCGGTCACCACGGGCCCGACGACATTGCCGGTGATGGCATCGGCCGAGCGCGCGCCCAGCGCGAGGAGCAGCGGCGCCCAGTGGTCGCGCAGGAGTGTGATCAGTGGCGCCTTCTCCACTCCGCGGTTCTTCCTCAGGCGTATGAAGTCCCCGCTCTCGGCGAGGCGGGTGCGCACCACGAGGGTGTAGACCAGGAGGACTCCGCTGAGGAGGAAGGGAACCCGCCACACCCAGGCCTCGTACTGCGCGTCCGAGGAGAGCCAGGTGCACAGCAGGACGAGCCCGCTGCTGAAGACGCCGCCCACGGGGTTGCCGAGCTGCGGGATGGTGCCGAAGAAGCCGCGCCGCTCCTTCGGCACCGACTCGATCGTGGCGAGCGCGGCGCCCGCGTACTCGCCGCCGAGGCCGATGCCCTGCAGCACGCGCAGGAACAGCAGGATGACGGGGGCGGCCGCGCCGATCGTGGCGTAACCGGGCAGCAGGCCGATCGCGAACGTCGGGATGCCCATGAGCAGCATCGTGAGGATCAGGAGCCTCTTGCGGCCGACCCGGTCGCCGAAGTGTCCGAACACGAGGCCGCCGATGGGCCGGGCGAAGAACCCGACGGCGGTCGTCGTGAGGGCCAGCAGGGAGCCGATCGCGCTGCTGTGCGCCGGGAAGAAGACATGGCCGAAGACGAGTGCCGCGGTGGTTCCGTAGAGCCCGAAGTCGAACCACTCGAAGGTCGAGCCGAGAAAGCCCGCGAGTACGGTGCGGCGGGCGGCGGGGGTGATCCGAGGCGGCGGGTCCGGCCTTGGCATACGGCGGCTCCACGGGGATTCCAACGATTACGGTAACCGTTGCACTGGAGTGGACGGTAGGGCCGCGCGACGTTCGCCGTCAATGACCGGGCGTTAGGAAAATGTTGACTCGCGTTCGGTTATGGTGAGCGGCACCTCGACCTGGCTCCGCGGGCGCGCGCCCTCCCGGACCCGGGCCGTGAGCAGGTCGAGCGCGCGCCGGGCCATCGTATGGACATCCGCCCGGACGGTCGTCAGGCTGGGCGAGGAGTACTCCGCATCCTCGTCGTTGCCGAACGCGACCACCCGGACCTGCCCCGGTACGTCCCGGCCCGCCCTGCGCAGTGCGTGCAACGCCCCGTGCGCAAGTGGCTCTTCGAGGGCGAGCACCGCGTCGAACGGCGTGTCCCCGCCCAGGAGTTGAGCGATCGCCACCTGCCCGTCGCGCCGGGAGGACCGTGCTGTCTCCACGATCGGCCACGGGTCGGACCCCCGCCCCGCCGCCGCCAGCGCCCGCCGGTACCCCTCGGTGCGCAGGGCGGCCGCGCTGTCGCCGCCTTCCTTGCGCTCACCACCCAGCAGTGCGACGCGCGAGGCGCCACGGTCGAGGAGCAGCCGCACCGCGGCCTCGGCCGCGGCGGTGTCCCGCGACACGACGCTGTCGAAGGGGCCCGCCACCCGGCGCGATCCCAGCAGCACCGCGGGGCCGGGGGACGGCGGATCCCCCAGGTCCCGCGCGGTGATCGCGGTCGGCATCAGCAGCACGCCGTCCGAGAGGCCCCCGCGATTGCGCAGCACCTCAAGCTCCCGCTCGCGATCGCCCCCGGTGGGCTCCATCACGACGCTGACGCCCTCGGCCTCCGCGAGATCGAAGACCGCGGCGGCGAGGGGTGCGCAGTAGCCGTACCCGAGGCCCGGCAGGGCCAGCGTCACCGTGTCCGTCGCCCGCGAATTGAGGCCGCGGGCCAGGGGGTTGGGGCGGTAGCCAAGCTCCTCGACCGCGGCGCGCACGGCTCTGACGGTCGCCTCGTTCACCTGCCCGGTGGCATTGACGACATTGGACACGGTCTTGACGGACACACCGACGGCGGCGGCCACATCGCGCATGCGCACCACCGTGGGGCGGCCACGGGACGGCTCCGGCTCATTCACTGGCAACGCCGCTCGACTCCCGTTCGACCAGGCGGAACCCGACCGTGTGGGGTCCCGGTTCTGGGAGCACCGCGCCGGTCGTCCGCGCCTGTGCGCGCTCCGCCAGGAGCGAGACGGCGCGGTGCGCCATCTCCTCCCGCCCCGGGTCGACGGTGGTGAGGGTGGGAGCGCAGTATCCGGCCTGTGCGACATTGCCGAACCCGACCACGGCGACGTCCCCCGGCACGGTGCGCCCCGCGTCCCGCAGTCCGCGGAGCGCGCCCAGGGCGAGCGCGTCGCCGAGCGCGAACACGGCGTCCGTCTCGGGCGCCCGCCCGATCAGCGTCCGCACCGCGTCGGCGCCCGCCGCGAAGGTGACCGTGTCCGTGCTCACCACCCGTCGGCGGCTCACCGGCAGCCCGGCGTCGCGCAGACCCGCGACGTACCCGAGGTAGCGCCCGTCGCTCTCCGCGGGCAGCGCCCCACCGGGGGCCACGGCGGCGATGCGGCGGCGCCCGCCCGAGACGAGATGCGCCACGACCGTGCGGGCCGCCTCGAACCGGTCCGTGTCGAAGGAGTCGACACGGCCCGCGGCGAACGACGCCGTGGCCACGATCAGCGGCTTCGTCACCGTCAGCGCCCGCATGTCCGCCGGGCCGAGCGCGACGGGAACGAGCAGGATTCCGTCCACGTGCCGCAGATACGGGTCGTCACAGACACCGCGCTCGCGCCGCACGTCGCCGTGCGTCTGGGTGATGCGCACGGACATCCCGTGCCCCTGGGCCTCGCGCAGCACGGAATCGGCGAATTCGCGGAAGTAGGGGACCGTGACACTCGGCAGGGCGAGCCCCAGCACCTGGGAGCGCCCCGAACGCAGCCGCCGCGCGGCCAGGTTGGGGCGGTACCCGAGCTCGTCGATCGCGTCCTGCACCCGCGCCCGGGTCTCCTCCCGGACATTTCCCCGGCCGCGGGCCACGTTCGACACGGTGCTCATCGAGACACCGGCGACGGCGGCCACATCGCGCAGGGTCGCGGAACCGCGCGCCGCGGAGTCCGCACCCGCCTCAGACGGCCGTCCGCGCACAGCTCACCAAGCCCCTTCCCGCACGACGGAAGTCTAGCCCGCGCCCGCGGCGGGGCCCGGTTCCAGGTGGAGCAGGAGGAGGGCGATGTCGTCGCTGCGGGGGTCGGTGTGTGGGTCGTGGTGGACAAGGGTGTCGGCGAGGGTGGCCATGGGCTGGTCAGGGGCGCGTGCGAGCTGGTCGGCGAGGTGGGTGGTCGCGTCGCCGAGGTCGGTGCCGGGACTTTCCACCAGGCCGTCGGTGTAGAGGGCCAGCACGGCGCCGGGCGGCAGGGGGATCTCGGTGGCCGGGTAGTCGGCGTCGGGGTCGATGCCCAGCAGGAGACCGGGCGGCAGGTGGAGGATCTCGGTGTGGCCGTCGGGGTGGCGCAGGACGGGGGGCGGGTGGCCGGCGGTGGCCAGGTGGGCACGGTGGTGTGCCAGGTCGATGTGGGCGTAGAGACAGCTGGTGAACAGACCGGGGTCGAGGTCGGTGAGCAGGCGGTTGGTGCGGGCCAGGACCTCGCCGGGGGACGCGCCGGCGGTGGCGTGGACGGCGGTGCGGACCTGGCCCATGAGGACGGCGGCGTTCACATTGTGGCCCTGGACGTCGCCGATGGCCGCCGCGACGGTGGTGGCGTCGCAGCGGATGAGGTCGTAGAAGTCGCCGCCGACGTCCATGCCGCGGGCCGTGGGCAGATAGCGGGCCGCTACCTCCAGTCCGGGCACGGTGGGGAGGGTGGCGGGGAGCAGGCCGCTCTGCAGGCTGTGGGCGAGCTGGTGTTCGGCGTCGTAGAGGCGGGCGCGGTCGAGGGCCTGGGCGATCAGCCCGGCGAAAGAGGTCAGGACGGCGCGCTCGTCGGGGGTGAAGTCGTGGGGCCGGTCGTAGGAGACCACACAGCAGCCGACCGGGCCGCTGGGGGCCAGCAGCGGCAGGAAGGCCCAAGCCGCCCTCTTGGTCAGCGGTGGGATGCCGGGGGCGAGCCGTTCCATCTCACGGGGGGAGGCGAAGAAGAGGGGCGCTCCCGTGGTCACGGCGCGCACGGTGGGGGCCGACTCGTCCCGGAAGGGCGGGAAGTCGAGGCGGTCGATGACCTCGTCCGGGTAGCCGCGGTGACCGACGACACGCAACCGGTCACCCTCGGCGACGGACAGGACGAAGCCCTGGGCGCCGAAGGCCGGAAGGACCAGGTCGGCGGTCAGCTCGACCACGTCCCGCACGCTGACGGCCTTGGTGAGCGCGCCCGCCAGGTGCATCAGGTCGTACAGCGTGCCGACCCGGGTCGGTGCGGCGGTGTTCGCTCTGGGCTCCGGCTCCGGGTGGTCCAAGGGTGCGGTGCGGCCGGTGGGGTAGACGCGCACGCTGATGCCGGAGACGTCCGGGCAGAGCTGGAAGGCCAGCCACACGTCCGGCGGGCGCAGGGCGGTGAAGGACGTGGGCCGACGGCCGAGGACCGCGGCCCGGTAGCGGTCTTCGAAGACCGGGTCGTCCAGCCATGGCAGTGCCTCCCACAGCGGTGCGCCGAGCAGATCAGGGACGCTGCCACCGAACAGGTCGGCGGCGGTGGCGCTGATGAAGGCGATCCGGCCCCGCGCGTCCAGCACACAACAGCCCTCCGCGAGGCGGTCGGCGACGTCCGCCGCGGCCCGCGCGGCGGTCCGGGCCCGCGGCGGGGCCGCCACGCGCGGCTCCCCGGGTGATATCGGGTGCCCGTCCGCGGCGGCCTGCCCCAGGAGCGCGCCCGCGCGGTCGCAGGTGGAGCGGATCACGGCGCGCTCATGTGCGTCCAGGCGCGGGGGACGCGGTTCGGGCCACAGCAGCACCAGCACGCCCCGAACGGCGGCACCGGAGGTGAGCGGCGCGGCGGCCATCGCCACGGGATAGGGCCACACCAGCGCCGCCCTCGGGTAGCGGCGCGCGAGCTCCGCCTGGCTGGCGAGCCACACCAGGCGCCGCTCACGGACCGCGGCCGGTACCGGACCCGAGGCCGGAACCAGCAGCCGCTCCCAGAGCGCGGTGACCTTCGGCGGCACCCCGGTCGTCACGGCCAGCCGCAGCACCTGCCCGCCCGGCGGCAGCAGATACACCAGACCCGCCGACGCCCCTGTTTCCCGCGCCGCCCCGCACAGGAGGGCATCCAGCAGCTCCGTACCGGAGCCGACGGCAGGCGTGGCGTCTTCCCTCGGCCCCCGGACCTCTTCGGGGAGGTCGCGCGCCCGCCCGGAGTGGCGCCTGGCCGCCTCGCCGCTGATCCCCAAGGCGGCGCCGATCCGTGCCCGCCAGGCGGCCTGTCGGTGAGCTCGGCTGCAGTACCGCCGGTTGGGCCCGGACCGATCCGGCAGCAACGCATCGCACCATTGGCACCGAACACCACCCATATGGATACGTTACGCCCGTATTGGGGTGACGGCGGCGCGCTCTGTGGCGCCCCTTGGTCATGGTCGTGGCCGGACGGGCGGCTTCTGGGGTAGATCCATTATCCCCGCGCGAACGGGTGGCCGTCACCGTTCTCCGGAATGATCTTTACGCCTGATATGCGCCTTTAGGCTTGCGGCAACAGGCACAACGCACCGATTCGACCTGGGAGTTAAGAGTGGCGCGCGACGTTGCCGCACTGGCGGCGGAACCCACGGAGATGGCCGTGGCGGATCACCGGTCTTCGGTTTACGCCAACAGCGATGACCCCGCCGAGCAGCTGGCGTGGCGGCGACTGACCGCACGGCACGGCGACCGGCTCAACGAGATCATGGACGAGTACGGCTGGCCGACGGCACACATGGTCGGCGAGGAGGCCGCACGCGCGGCATGGCTGATCGCCCAGCACGCCGACCGTCAGCTCGACGTTCAGCGGCGCGCCCTCCAGCTGGTGCGGGAGGCGGTGTCTGCGGGCTCGGCCAGCCGGCGCGAGCTGGCCTTCCTGTGCGACCGGACGCTGGTCAATGAGGGGTGCCGGCAGATCTATGGCACACAGGTCTTCGGTGTGAAGGACGGGGCACCGGTTCCGTGGCCCTGCGAAGAGCCCGAGCGCACGGATGACCTCCGTGCGGAAGTCGGCATCGAGCCCTTCGACGCGTACGTCGCCACATACTCCATGTCCTGACCACGGGGGCGGGCCGGACTCCTATGGCGGCCAGCCGGGCGCGGGGTCCTCGGCGAGCAGCGGCCGGAGGGCGCCGAGAACCGCGCCGACGCAGACGTCGCGCAGCTCGGCGCGGGTACAGGTCTCGTGGCCGAGCCAGTCGACGCAGAGGACCTGGACGAAGACCAGCCAGCTCTTCAGGACGCCGGAGACGGCCTCGCGGGCGGTCTCGTCCGCGAGGGGGAGCACGGCCAGCAGTCGCGCACGGAGCGCGTCCAGCTCGTTCGTCATGATCGTCTGGATCACCGGGTCGCCCGCCAGGACCCGGTTCGCGGCGAGGACCGCGTTGCGGTTCGCCACGAAGTAGTCGAGATGGACGTCCATGCCCTGGACGAGCTGCTCCACCAGGGAGTCGGCGGGGTCGAACCGGGTCTCGGCGAGCAGCTTGTCCGCGGCCTGCTGGTAGACGGCCGCGAACAGGGCGTGCTTGCTGGGGAAATGGCGGTAGAGGAGCGCCCGGGAGACACCGGCCCGCTCGGCGACCTCCTCCATCAGCACATCGGCGTAGGGGTGCGCGGCGAAGAGCCGTGCGCCGACGGCGAGGAGCTGGGCGCGGCGGTCGGCAGGGGTGAGTCGCTGGCGGGGAGGCACGGAGGAAGCTTAGTTGACATGCGTCAACCAGTGCGCCCAGTCTAGTAGACGCATGTCAACTAAGCTTCGCCGGGACGGCTTGGAGGGATGATGGCCAGGACTCTGCGCGTACTCACCCAGGTGATGGGCTGGGCCTGTGTGGCGATCGGCCTGTACCACGTGGCACTGGGCAACGCGGCGATCCCCGGCGCCGGTTCCGCCGGAACGACGGTCGACAGCTGGGGGCGGTTCATGGGGGCCAGCTTCGTCGGCTACGGGCTGGCCTGGCTCTGGGCCGCGCGGCAGCGTCCGATCCCGGCGCTGGCGGTGCGGTGGCTGGCCGGGGTCTTCCTGCTGGGCGGCGCGGGGCGGCTGCTCTCGCTCGCCGTGCACGGCTGGCCGCAGTGGTTCCAGATCGCACTGGCGGTGATCGAGCTCGGCCTGCCGCCGGTCTACTTCTGGCTGGCCGACGCGGAGGAGCGGACCCTGCGCGGCGATCTGGAGGCCGCGCCCGCCGGGCGATGAAGACGCACATGCCTCGCCCCGGGCCGCTCGGACGACGTCCTGGACACCGTTGGAGCACGCCAACCCGAGGGGCCGGAACCGCGAGCGGGAACTTTTTCGGATGCCCGGGCGACGTAATCCGTCACGCTGGGCGTCCCCCGTTCATGCCCACCGGAACTGCGGGCGTTATGCCCTCGTAACCCCGACGCATGCTGGATCACCCGGCTGTGACCAGCGGCGATGCAGGAATCCGTCATTGACGAGCGGAAAAGCGCTGATTAGCGTCCGCCCCATGACCCACCTAGCCCCCGTGGCCACCGTCGACGACCTGGACCGCCGTGTCATCGCGGCGCTCCAGCTCAATGGCCGCGCCCCGTGGAGCGCGGTGGCCCGTTGGGTGGGTACGAGCGAGACGACCGCCCAGCGGCGCTATAAGGCCCTGTGCGAGCGGGGAGTGCTGCGGGTCGTCGGCAGTCTGGAGCTGGACCGCACGCGGGAGGGCTCCTCCATGCTGGTCCGGGTGCAGGCCAGGCCGGGGCGCGGGCTGGACCTCGCGGACCAGCTCGCCGTCAGCCCGGACGTGCGCTTCCTCGCCGTCGTCACCGGTGCCGCCGACCTCATCGTCGATTTCGTTGCCCGGGACAACGAGGAGATGATGCGGATGCTCTTCACCGATCTGCCCGGGGCCGACCTGATCACCAGCACCGAGGCGGTCGCCGTCATCCGTGCGTTCACCTCCGCGTCGATGTGGGACACCGGGCTGCTGCCCGTCGAGGCCGCCGCGGAGCTGCGGCCCGCCTCCCTCGCGTCGTCATGCGAGCGCGCCGACTGGGACGGGGCGCCCAAAGCGCTGACCGGTCTGGAGCAGGAGGTCGCCGCGGCCCTCAAGGAGGACGGCCGCGCCCAGGTCAGCACCCTGGCCCGGAGCCTGGGCCACACCGAGTCCGGTGTGGCACGGGCCATGGACCGGCTCATCTCCCGCGGCATCCTGCAGTTCCGGACCCTCGTCGAACCTTCCCTGCTCGGGTACGACGCGGAGTTCATGGTGTGGCTGTCGATCGAGCCTGACCGGCTCGACGCCGCGGGGCGGCAGCTCGCGCGGCATCCGGGAACCAAGTTCCTGGGCGCGGCCACCGGGCGCTTCAACCTCGTCGGACACATGGTCCTGCCCCGCCGCACCGATCTGCTGCGCTACACCAGCGACATCATCGGGGCACTGCCCGGGCTGATCGCCTCCGACGTGACCTTGCACCTGGCCACCCTGAAGTACTCCTGGCACCGGATGGTCCGAGCAGCCGTCTGAGCCCCCTGCCGGTGGTCGCACCCCGACCCGCCGCACCCTCGCCCGCCCTCTTCCCGTCCCCGATCCTTGTGGAGACCACCATGCCCACAGACGACTTCGGCCTGCCCCCGGAGAGCTGGCGCTGGCCCGAGCACACCTGGCGCGGCCACGTCGACGCGGTCCGCGCCGGACGGCGGCTGGTCCCCGACCGCTGGCCCGGCGGCGCCCGGGTCGCGGTCGCCCTCTCCTTCGACTCCGACCACGAGACGATCCCGCTGCGCGACGGCGAAACCAGTCCCGGCCGGCTCGCCCAGGGCGAGTACGGCGCCCGCGCCGGGGCCCCACGGATCCTGGACCTGCTGGCCCGCTACGGCGTTCCGGCGACCTTCTTCATGCCGGCCGTCTCCGCCCTCGTCCACCCCGAGGAGGCCCGCGCCTACACCCGTGACGGGCACGAACTGGCCGTCCACGGATGGATCCACGAGCGCAACACCCTGCTGGGCCGCGAGGACGAGCGGGAACTCACGGCGCGCGCCCTCGACACCCTCACCACGCTGACCGGCCGGCGCCCCGTCGGCATCCGCACCCCGTCCTGGGACTTCTCGGACTCGACCCTCGACATCATGCTCGAGCTGGGCTTCGCCTACGACTCCTCGCTCATGGCCGACGACGAGCCCTACGAGATCGTCGCCGAGGGTCGCCCCACCGGCCTGGTGGAGATTCCCGTCGACTGGATACGGGACGACGCCCCGTACTTCACGATGGACCGCTACGGCTCCGTCCGCCCGCACAGCCGCCCGCGCGACGTACGGGAGATGTGGACCGACGAGTTCGACGCCGCGTACCGGGACGGCGGCGTCTTCCAGCTCACCCTCCACCCGCACATCATCGGTCACCGCTCGCGCCTCGTGGCGCTGCGGGAACTCCTCGACCACATCGCCGCTCACCCCGGCGTCTGGTACGCGACCCACGCCCAGCTCGCCGACACGGCCCGCGGCGTGCCGCACGGCCGGACCGCGGCCGGTTCCACCGCCGACACCCCGGAGCACACACCATGAACACCGGATCCGCCACGCCCAGCGGCCCCCCGCGCGAGGACGGCGCCGCCCCCGCCACGCCCCGGCTGGGCCGCGCCCGGCGCAAGGCCATCGTCGCCGGAACCATAGGCAACACCGTCGAATGGGTCGACTGGGCGCTGTACTCCATCTTCGCCAAGATCATCGCTGATGAGTTCTTCCCGAAGGGCGACGGTGCGGTGGCCCTGCTGTCCACGCTCGCCGTCTTCGCCGTCGGATTCGTGATGCGCCCGGTCGGTGCCGCCGTGCTCGGCGCCTACGCCGACCGCCACGGACGCAAGAAGGGCATGACCCTCACGGTCGGCCTGATGGCGGGCGCCGGCTTCGTCATCGCGATCACCCCGTCCTACGACAGCGTCGGCATCCTCTCGCCGCTGCTCCTGCTGGTCTCCCGGCTCGTACAGGGCTTCTCCGCCGGTGGCGAGTTCGGCTCCTCCTCCGCGTTCCTCGTCGAGTCGGCGGCCCGGGGCGGGCGCGCGTTCGCCGGGTCCTGGCAGCAGGTGTCGGTCGCCGGCGGTGTGCTCGTCGCCTCCCTCCTGGGCACACTCACCACCTCGGCACTGAGCGACGACGCCCTGCACTCCTGGGGGTGGCGCGTCGCGTTCATCCTCGGCGGCCTGCTCGGACTGGTCGGCCTGTGGCTGCGGGTCTCCGTGGCGGACACCGACTCCTTCACCCAGGCCCAGAGCGACGGCCGCACCCGAACCAATCCCGTCAAGGCCATGTTCGTGGAACACCCCGCGGCCGCCCTGCGCGTCGTCGGCATCACCGTGGCGGGCACCCTCACCTACTACATCTGGGTCAACTACCTTCCCACGTACGCGAATCTGACCACCGGCATACCGCTGAAGACCGCGCTGCTGTCACAGACCCTCTGCCTGGTCGTCTTCGTCATCGCACTGCCCCTCGTGGGCGTGGTCTCGGACCGCGTGGGACGCAAACCGACCATGGCGGCGTTCGCCGGCGGCTTCACCGTCCTGGCCTGGCCCCTGCTGCACCTGCTCGGCAACAGCTTCCTCAGCCTGTTCCTGGTCCAGCTCACCGGCATGCTGCTGATCCTCGGCTACTCCGCCAACTGCGCCGTCATCATGGCCGAGCAGTTCCCGGCGGAGGTGCGCGCCACCGGCATCGCCCTGCCGTACGCCCTGGCGGTCGCGGTCTTCGGCGGTACGGCGCCCTATCTGACGACCTGGCTGCACGAGAGCGGCCACAGCGACCTGCTGTGGGTCTACGTATCGGCGGCCTCACTGATCTCCCTCGTGGTCTACCTCAGGATGCCGGAGACCAAGGACAAGGAGTTCAGCTGATGGCCCACATCCTCGTCACCGGCGCCGCGGGCGGCATCGGCGCAGCGATCGCCGAGGAGTTCGCCGCCCAGGGCGCGTTCCTCACCCTGGTCGACCGCGACCCCGCCGCGCTCCACCGGACCGGGGCAGGCCTGGGAACCCGTACCGCGATACGGGCCGCGGACCTGACCGACCCCGACGCGCCCACGGCCGTCGTCGAGGCGACCTGGGCGGAGCACGGCCCCGTGGACGTCCTCGTCAACGCGGCGGGCGTGTACCCCTCCCTCGACATGGCCGATGTGGACGCACCGGCCTGGGACCGGCTGTTCGCCGTCAACCTGCGTGCCCCGGTCCTGGCCACCGCCGCCTTCGCCCGGCTCGCCACCGCGCGGGGACGGACCGGTTCGGTCATCAACATCTCCTCGGGCGCCGCGCAGCGCGCCCGCCCCGGCGGCGGCCCCTACGCCAGCTCGAAGGCCGCCCTGGAGATGGCCACCCGGGCCGCCGCCCTGGAACTCGGCGCGCACGGCATCCGCGTCAACGCGGTCAGCCCCGGCTTCGTCCCGGTGGCCAGCGACTGCAACCCCGTCTCCGCGGAGTACGCCGCGGCCATCGGCGGCAATCCGCTGGGCCGCCCGGGAACGCCACAGGACATCGCGCGGGCGGTGCGCTGGCTCGCCGGACCCGACGCCTCCTGGATCACCGGCGAGATCCTGCGGGTGGACGGCGGATCCAGCACGGGCGCCCTTCACCTGCCCCGGATCTGGCAGCCCGATGACACCCGCGCCACCGTGTCCGGCCGCGTGCCGACGGCTGAGACCGCGACCGCGGAAGGACGCACCCGATGAACGACACCACCCTCCCGATGAGTGACACCCATCCGATGCATGAGACCCACCCGGAGAAGCCCGGATACACCGTCGTCGGCGCGGGCGCGATCGGCGGCACCCTCGCCTTCGCCCTCGCCCGCGCGGGCCACCCGGTCACCATCGTCGACGCCGACCACACCCATGTGGACGCCATCCGCACCCACGGACTCGTCGTCACCCGCGGCGGCACCCGGGAGAGCGCGCCGGTCACCGCCACCACCCCGGACGAGTTCGACGGCCCCCTCGGACGCGTACTGCTGGCCGTGAAGGCCCAGGCCACCGGTACCGCGCTCGACTGGATCGCGCCCCGCCTGGCCCCGGACGGCTATGTCGTCTCCCTGCAGAACGGCTTCAACGAGCCGTTGATCGCCCACCGAGTGGGTGCCGCCCGCACCGTCGCCGCCTTCGTGAACATCTTCGCCGACGTCATCGAACCGGGCGTCATCCAGGACGGCGGCGCCGGAGCCCTCGTCATCGGCGAGCCCGACGGCGCACCGGTCAGCCCCAGGGTCCGGGACCTGGTGGCCGACCTGCGGAGCTGGGGCCCGGCCGTGGCCAGTGACAACGTCGAGGGATTTCTGTGGGCCAAGGCCGGGTTCGGCGCCATGCTCGCCGCCACCGCCCTCGCCGACGCCCCCATGGCCGACCTCATCGACCGGCACCGCCCCGCCATGGCCGCCCTGACCGGCGAGATCTTCGCCGTCTCCGACCGCCTCGGCGTCACCCTGGAAGCGTTCGACGCCTTCGAACCGCACGCCTTCCGGCCAGGAGCCGACCCCGCCGCCAGGAGCGCCGCCTTCGACCGTCTCACCGCATGGCTGCGCACCCAGACGAAGGACCGCAGCGGCATCTGGCGCGACCTGGCCGTACGCCACCGGCCCGTCGAGGCCCCCACCCACTACACCGACGTCTTCCACCACGCGGCACGCGAGGGTCTCCCCACGACCCTGTTGCGCACGGTCGTGGGCGGGCTCCGCCAACTGGAGGGCGCCGCACACGAGATGTCGGAGTCACGGCTGGCGGAACTGGACCGCCTGGCCCGGGCCCCCGCACCCTCGCTTCCCCCCAACTCCCTCGACTCCGCACGGGCCGAAGCGGTACGGCAATGGCTCGACGCCCACCGCGAGGACATGGCCGCCGACCTCGCCGCCTACACCTCCCAGGGCAGCGCCAGCGATGACCCGGACGCCCTGGACACCTGCCTCGGCTGGCTGCGCGGCTGGCTCGACCGGCGCCTCGGCGAACCGGACGCCGAGAAGACCCTCGCGCGCGGGGAGACCGGGGACATCCTCGTCCGCCGCTACTCCGCCCGGGACACCACCACCCAGGACGACCGCCCGGTACTCCTCCTCGGGCACTACGACACCGTATGGCCGACCGGCACCCTCGACAGCTGGCCCTTCCAGCGAGACGGCGACCGCATCAGCGGACCCGGTGTCTTCGATATGAAGGCCGGTCTCGTCCAGGCGGTCTGGGCACTCAGCGCCCTTGACGCACTCGGCCTGCCCCGCCCGGCCTGCACCGTGATGCTGAACGGCGACGAGGAGACCGGCAGCCTCGCCTCCCAAGACGCCATCGTGGAGGAGGCACGCGACAGCAGGCTCGCCATGGTCTTCGAGGCCGCCGCCGACGGCGCGATCAAGACCGCCCGCAAGGGCGTCGGACTGTTCACCGTCACGGTCACCGGCAGCGAGGCCCACGCCGGACTGGACCCGACCGCCGGAGCCAGCGCCGTGGATGAACTCGCCCACCAGATCCTGCGCTTGGCGGACCTGCGCTCCCCGGACGCGGGCACATCGCTGAACGTCGGCGTGGTGGCGGGAGGCACCCGCGCCAACGTCACGGCGGGGCACGCCGTCGCCCGCGTCGACGTACGCGTCGCCACCGCCGCCGAACAGCGACGCGTCGGAGCCGCCCTCGCCGCTCTGCGTCCCGTCGACCCACGGACCCGCTTGGCGGTCACCGGCGGCTGGAACCGCCCGGTGTTCGAACGGACGGAAGGCGTCGCCGCGCTCGCCGCCCTGGCACGCCGGTGCGCCGCGCTGCTCGGACACGACCTCCCCGAGGCATCGGTCGGCGGAGCCTCCGACGGCAACTTCGTCGTGGCCGAGGGCACGCCGGTCCTGGACGGTATCGGCGCGGTGGGCTCGGGCGCACACGCCCGCTCGGAGAACACCTCGGTGTCGGGCATGGTCACACGAGCGGCACTGGCCGCCACGGTGCTGGCGGCGCTGGCGCTGGAGTGAACCGGTGGCCGCCGCTCACCACTTCGACAGCACAGTGCCCGCTTCGGCGAGCAGGTCGTGTGCGGTGTCCGTCTCCAGGCCGAGGCTCGCGGGCAGTTCCTCGCGCCGTCGTATCTTCAGCTTGCGGAAGACCCGGGTGAGGTGCTGTTCCACGGTGCTGGCCGTGATGAACAGCCTGGTGGCGATCTCGCGGTTGGTGTTGCCTGAGGCGGCGAGGATCGCGATACGTTTCTCGGCATTGGTCAGGCCCGCCGCCCGGCTCGGATCGGGTGTGGGGAGCCGGTCGGGCTCCACCGACGCGAGCGCCGCACCGCACTCCTTCGCGACGTGCTGCGCGAGCCGCGCCTGCATCCGGGCGCGCCGTGGCTCCCCGCACGCACCGTGCGCGGCGCTGATGTCCGCGAGCGCGTAGGCGAGCCCGAGCCGATCGCCCACGTCCTGCTGTAGCTTGATGGACTTCGCGAGGATCTCCCGCCGCTCGGTGACGTCTACGGTGCTTGCCAGCAGCCGCAGCGTGCCGCCGCGGACGCGCAGGTGGTCGCTGTCCACCCTGGCCAGCTGCTCTTCCAGCAGCTGGCGCGCCAGTTCGTCGCGACCGAGTTGGAGCCACGCCTGCGCCGCGCCGGAGCGCCACGGGACCAGAGTGGGGAGGTCGAGGCCCCATGCGGCGGTGAGGTGCGCGCAGACGTGGAAGTCGTCCAGTGCCTTGCGCGGCTGACTGGTCACCAGGTGGTACTCGCCGCTGGCATAGCGGTAGTCCAGGCCGTGCCTGCTTTGGGCGAGCGTGTCCGGCACCGGCTGGTCGAGCAGCCGCTTGGCCTCGGCGTGGTTGCCGGTGGCGAGGTTGGCGAGCACGAGGATGGACAGCGGCAGCCCAATGCCGACGCCCCAGCTGTCGGGGGAGAGCCGGTTGAGCGCTTCCCGGGTGCAGCTCTCCGCCTTGACCAGGTTGCCTTGTCGGAGGTAGATAGCCCCGCGCAGTGCGCCGAGCTTGGCCTGCCAGGTTGGCGCCTGCCGGTGCCCCGCGTCGGCGAGGGCGATATCGCACTGCGTCGCCGCGGCGCCCAGTTGATCCGAGTAGATCAGGATCAACAGCGCGGACTCGATGGCGTCGATGGTCGCATCGCTGAGTCGGTAGGTCTGGAGCACGTGTTTGGCGAGGTCGGCGGCGTTGGGGTCGCCCCGGCTCGCGAGCAGGTCCGACAGCGCTGTGGTCACTCGCAGCCGCAGCTCGACGTCGGGCAGCACCCGTTCCCGGTCGCTCTCGGTCGGTTCGGGGGCCGAGGTCAGATAGGCGGTGAGCGGCGGGTGCGAAGACGCGAGCCAGCTCTGCATGATCCGTAGCTCCGCGGCCTCGTTCGCGGTCGTCCCCGCGTCCGCTGCGGACGCCGAGACGGCGTGCAGCGTGTCGGCGGCCTCGATGTTGCGGCCGTGCCAGGCCAGGTACCGCGCGAGTGCGAGGGCGTGGTCGAGCTCGAGCTGGCCCAGCCGCACCGCCTCGGTCAGTTTGGCCTCGGGCAGACCGGCGGACGACGGTGCCGCCCGCCACTCGATTTCGAGCAGCATCGCCTGGGCGGCCGCCGTTCTGCGGTGGTCGGCGCACGCCCGGATCGCCAGTTTCAGACACTCCTTGGCGAAGGCGATCTCGTCGTCGGCGAAGGCTCGTCGCGCGGCTTCCTGGAGCACGTCGACCACCCATGTGGCACGCGGCGGGTTGGCCGCGATCAGGTGGCGGGCAACGGACTTCGGGTCCGCGCCGTGGTCGTGGAGCAGACGCGCGGCCCGCCGATGCAGATCGGCACGTTCCCGTGCGGGTAGTGCGTTGAGCACGGCCAGCTCGGCTCGCGGATGGCGATACCGACCGTCGGCGAGCAGTCCGGCGCCGGTGAGCACGGCGATCAACGTGGCCACGACGCCGGGCTCGACGGCCAGCAACTGGGCAAGTGCGACCGGGGTGCTGGAGGCGCCGAGCACCGCGATGCCCGAGGCCAGCCGGGCGGCATCCGTGGGGTGGCGGCGCAGGCAGCCGAGCACGGCCCGGTCGAACGCCTCACCGGCGAAGAATTCGATGTCCTCATCGCGCGTGGCGAGCGCTTCGGCGGTGTCGTCGACGAGCGCGCGGAGCAGCAAGGGGCTGCCGCCGCAGGCGGTCATGAACTCCGTACGGGCGCGGGACGCGTGGTCCGTGCCGAACTCCTCGGCGAGCACCTGGTACACGCCATGCTCGGAAAGCGGGCCGATGGAGATCGAACGGGCGGCCGTGAGGCGCAGCATCTCGACGTGGAACAGCGTGTTGGCGTGTGGCGCGACGGTCGTGGCCGTGGCCACGAGCGAGACCGGTGTCGCGCGCAGTCTGCGCATGGCGTACAGCAGGCAGCCGGCCGACGCCGCGTCGATGTGGTGCGAGTCGTCGATGGCGATGATGACGGGCCGCCGCCGTGCGAGTGTCTCCAACAAGGTGTGTACGTCGTGATCGACCTGGACCGCGGCGCCCCCGGCGCGGCCCGACCCACCGGAGAGCATCTCCGAGAGTGTGGCGTCATCGAGACGTTTCAGTATGTCCTCGGGCGAGTCGGGCAGCGACGCACATTCCTGGAGCAGCTGACGTATCGCGGCGAACCGGTGGGTGCGCTCGATGTGCGAGCACGTAGCACTGAGGATGAGGACATCATTTCGAGTGGACTGCTGATGCAGTTCAAGCAGTAAAGTGCTCTTTCCGCTGCCGACGGCACCCTCGATCAGCAGGATTCGGCCCTGCTTGGCGGTGTCATTGATGATTCCGGCAATGGGCGAGAGATCTCTTTTTCGGTCGGCCAGAGTCACGTGCGAAACCTTCCCCCGCGCTTCGCCCTATGCGCCGATCAAGGCGAGCGTGTACTCGTTGAGCATTTTTCGAAGTGGCAACTATCGAAAACGGATTTGGCCCCGGGACGCATCACGGCTTTCTTTGGTGCATCCGGAACATTTCCCCGTGTGGCGCCATTGGTATTTCTAATCAGCATGCAAATATGCGGTTGTGTTGAGCAGCGGAAGTGACCAGTTGACCATACCTGCTCATTGATGCTAGTGGAGCTGCCTTCTTGCGAGGCGCAATGACGTTAGCAGAGCCGTCCCCTTGTAGCGCATCTGATAGGCGTCACCCTTCACGCATGTCTTGTTTGGCTGTTTTAATACCGTTTGCATATAGGGGATGTCGTAGGGGTTACCGGGGACCACTTGCGGGGTGTCGATCGGCCTCTTGAGTTGATCTTGTCGGTCGGGTCTGCGCTCCCCGGCTTGCGCCCCAACGGAAGGCCGTGCTCTCCGCGTTCGGCCAGCGTCGCTGGTCACCGCCCGGTGGCGGGGAGCGCGGGCGTGTGTCCGGCGCCACGGAACGTAAAGTTCTGGGCAATATTTATTTGCGTTACCGTCGGCATTGTTTTAGCAACCGCCAGGCGATCCTATACCTCGCACTGAGGCGCGGGTGCATTCACATGCCGGCCGTGGCTGTGCCGGGGCGACTCCGCAGTGCTGAGGTGCAACCCGTCATGAGTCGGTGTCCGGGTTTGTACGGGGTGGCTCTAGGGGGCTGAAAAGCCGCTCATCTCTGTGCATACTGAGCCCGGTGCTCCAACGGCGGCCGGTGCATAGAATTTGCGCGCGCCGGTGCACCGTCGACGAACTTGCTGTGAAGGGACGGGCACCATGTCGATGCGGATTCTCCGGCACTACTCCTACGGCGGGCCGACGGTTCTCCAATTGGATGAGGAGGAGATCCCCACCCCAGGGCCCGGCGAGGTTCGCTTGCGCGTGAAGGCAACACCGGTGGTGTTCTACGACATTTGCAACCGGCGTGGTGACTTCGCCACCAAGAAGCATTATGAGGACGAGTCGGTGCTCCCGATATCGCCCGGATATCAGGGAGCGGGCATCGTCGAGGAAGTCGGCCCCGAGGTGGATAACGTCCGGGTCGGCGACCGAGTGGCCTGGGCCGCGGGATCGGGGGCGTGCGCCACCCACGTGATCCAGCCGGTCGAGCAGCTCATCCCGATCCCCGATGACATCGACCTCCACCAGGTGGCCGGCGGGCTGTACCAGGCGTATGTGGCGTATTCGCTCACCCACGAGGCCTACCCGCTGCAGCCGGACGAATGGTGTGTCGTGCAGTCGGCCGCGGGCGGTGTCGGTCAGCTGATCTGCCAGCTCGCCAGGGTGCGCGGGGCGCGGGTGATCGGTGTGACGTCCACCGAGGAGAAGGCGAAGGTCGCCGAAGAGAGCGGCGCCAGCGAGGTCATCGTGTCCAGCACGTCGGACGTCGCCGCGGAGGTCAGGCGGATCACCGGCGGCGCGGGCGCACGGGTGGTGTACGACGGCGTCGGCAAGGACGCGTTCGAGACCAACATGGACAGCCTCGGCTTGCGCGGATACCTGGTGATCTACGGCCAGTCCAGTGGGTTCGTGCCGCCGTTCGACCTGATGGCCCTGCAGGAGAAGGGTGGGCTGTACCTGACGAGGTGGAGCCCGCTGTGCTACCTCACCCGCTGGCCGGACGAGAACCACGTGGCCAACCTGTACCGCTGGTTGCGGTCCGGTGAGTTGACCGTGCGCATCGACCGGTCCTACCCGCTGACCGAGGCGTCTGAGGCGCACCGGGTGGTGGAGCAGCGGGAGAGCGCGGGCAGGGTGCTGCTGCTTCCCTAACGGCCGTTGCCGGCCGGGGAGCGCATCACGACTCCGCCACCTCCTGATAGGCGGTGACGGGAACGTCGATGAGCAGCGGTGCCGTCGCCGCCGTGGACTTCGCCACGGCGGCGACGAGCTCATCGGCGTCCCGCACCCGCACCGCGTCGATGCCGAAGAACGCCGCGGCGGCCGAGAAGTCCAACCCGGGCGGGGCGAGGTCCAGCCCGGAGTAGCCCGCCGCGGGCGGCGGACCGTCGCGCCGGGTCCGCAGGGTTTCCTTGAGGGTGCGGTACTCGCCGTTGTTCATCACCACGAACGTCACAGGAACCCGGTACCTGGCGGCGCTCCACAGCCCCTGCAGGCCGAACATCGTGCAGCCGTCACCGAGTACCGCCACCACCGGCCGGTCCGGCTCGCCGAGCGAGCTGCCGATCGCCGCGCCGATCCCGGAGCCGAGACCGCCGCCCACGGTGTGCACATAGGACCGGGGCCGGTCCAGCCGCAGCACCTCGCGCAGCCGGATCCCGGCGGTGATCGCCTCCTCGACCACCACGGCGTCGTCGGGAAGGCCCGCGGCCACCGCGTGCACGGCGGTGAGCGGACTGAGCGGGCAGCGGCCGTACCCGCGCCGAGCGAGAGCGTCGACCCGCGCCCTCCGTTCTGCGGTGCGTACCTTCGCCGCCGCGAGCCGGTCCGCCGCGGCGGGTTGCCGGCCGGTGAGTTCATTGGCGAGCGCGGCCAGGGTCGGGCGGAGACCCCCGGCCATGGCGAGCTCCACCGGGAAGTTCCGGCCCGGCTCGGTGGGATCGGAGTCGAGCTGGATCACCCTGGCACCGGGCGGAATCGGCTGCACCGGTGTGTAGTGATGCGGTCGGAAGGCGTGGCAGCCGACGATGAGGACGAGGTCGTGCCCGCGCAGCGCCGTGTGGATCTCCGCGTGTGTGGCGGTGAGCATCCCCTGGTAGAGCGGATGGGAGAGGGGGAAGTCGATGCCGTCGTTCATCGGCTGGTGGTGAACGGGCGCGCCAAGTGCCTCGGCCACCGCGACCAGTTCCGCGACCGCCCCGTCGCGACCGACGCCGTCACCGGCGACGATCGCCGGGCGCGCCGCTTCGGCGAGCAGCGCGGCAGCCTTGGCGAGGCCGCCCGCGACACCAGGATCCGGCCGCGGTGAGCGGGCGGGCACATCCACCCGCTCGTCGGAGTCCAGCAGGTCCATGGGTACGGAGAGGAACACCGGCCCGGCGGGCGGCTGCTCGGCGAGCGCGAACGCGCGCCGGAGCAAGCGCGGCAGGTCGAACGCGTGCTGCACGTCGAATACCGCTTTGGCCGCGGGCCGGGCGATGCCCACGAGATCTCCCGCCAGCATCGGGTCGTTGATCAGATGCCTGCGGTCCTGCTGGCCCGCGGTGACCACCAGCGGGGTGTGCGAACGGGCGGCGTTGAGCAGCCCGATCAGCCCGTTGGCCAGCCCGGCCGCCACGTGCAGGTTGACGAAGGCGGGCCGACCGGTGGCGCGCGCGTAGCCGTCGGCCATCGCGACCACCGAAGCCTCCTGCAGGCCGAGAACATAACGGAGGTCCGGCGCGCCCGCCATGGCCTCGATCAGGGGCAGCTCCGTGGTACCGGGATTGCCGAAGACCGTGCTGACCCCTTCCTCACGCAGGATCCGGAGCATGGCCTGGATCGGGGTTGCCACGTGACCTCTCAGGTGGTGGAGGGTTTCGCGGCCACGCGGGCCACCTTGGCGAGTACGTCGGGGCTGTAGGCGCGCCGGGACTGCTGTACGGCGAACTCCGCCATGTACGCGTTGAACGAGGCAGGCGGCTCCTCGGCGAGGTTGAGCATCCGGCGGTTGGCGACGACCGCGGGCGCGGACAGCTGCTCGGCCGTCTCCGCGATCGTGTCCTCCATCGCATCCGGGGCGACCAGCCGGTCGGCGAGCAGCGCTGCGCGCGGGTCGGTGGCCTCGATGACGGCACCGCCCAGGATCATCTGCCGGGCGATCCGCGGGCCCACCGCCCTGCTCAGCCGCAGGTTCGCCGCACCTGGCACGATCCCCTCCTTGGCCGCGGGCAGGCTGACGTAGCTGTCCGTGGCCGCGACCACCGAGTCGAAGACCAGCAGCAGCTGGGCCCCGCCGCCGATGGCGAAGGTGTCCACCGCGGCCACCCACGGCTTCTCCACGGTCTCGTCGTGGTCCGTCCGCAGCCCGCGCAGGATCTTGTTGATGTAACCGATCTCTCTGCGCAGGAGGAAGTCCACGAAGGAGATCCGGCCCCGGTGCAGGTCCTTGAGGTTGATCCCGGCGCTGAACACACGCCTGCCGAGGTAGCGCGGATGCGTCATGTGCCCGCCGCGCACCACGCCGACCCGGCACGCCTCGTCCAGCAGCACCAGGTCGACCGCGGTCTCCATGTCGTCGACGGACGGGTCGTCCTCGGCGTTGAGGCAGTGCAGGTTCCGCACGGTGAGGAACGCGGTGTCCCCCTGCCGTTCCAGGTGCACACAGCCGAGCTCGGCCACACCGGTGCGGCGGAACGCCGGCAGCGCTGCCCGCGCCCGTGCGGTCGGCCGCAGCATCGACGCCACGACGTGGGCAGCCGCCTGTGGCGCGGCCAGCAGCGCACCGAAGAACAGGCCCTGGTCGATCTCGCGGCCTTCCTTGTCCCGCTGCGGATGCCTCCGCTCGTCGGCGAGTTGGGCCGCGGTGGGCACCAGCCCGGGGAACCGCTCGGCGGCCGCCCCAGCGAGCTCCGCCAGCCGTACGGAACGCGACCGGCCGTCGGTCAGTTCGGTGTGCACGCGGTCGACGTGGCCGCGCAGGAATTCGGCACGCAGCCCGCGGCACCGCCGGTGGATCTCGTCCGCGGTGTCCTGCTGGTCCGGTGTGCGGTCCGGTTTCGCCGGAAGCGCGGCGAGCAGATCCTCTCCGGCCGCGGTGAAGGACCGCAGCGCGGCGGCGTCGGCGTCCGGTGCGCCGGTGAGTTCGGGGGCGGTCCGGTCCCAGCGGTGCGGCCGGGTGGTCGCCCGCGCGGTCACGACCCGGCTCCGCCGGGCACCACTCCACCGCCGCCACGGCCGGAGCCGCGCACGCGCAACGTCCGGTCGCACGCCGCGAGATGGGTGCCGAGCGCGTCCTCGAAGGTTGTGGTGGTCGCGTCGAGCACCAGTCGCCGCCGGATCGCCAGTTCCTCGCCCGCCAGGCCGTTCAGCACCTCAACCCGAGTGGCGACACCGGCCACGAGGTCGTCGACGACCTCGTCCAGTACACCGAGCCGGTGGGCCTCGTCCGCACCGAATCCGCGGGCGGTGAGCACCAGTCGCCGTGCGGTGGCCACGCCGAGCTGATTGGCGAGCCGGTGCAGGGCCATCCCCGGCCATGCGATGCCGTCGGAGGACGACGGGCTGATCGAGAAGTCCGGGGTGGCCACCCGGTAGTCGGTCGCCAGCAACAATTCCAGGGCCGCCGAGCCACAGCGCCCGGTGGCCGCGCCGATGGTCATCGCCGATGACCGCTCCAGCCTGCGCAGCGCCCTCTCCCACTGGTTCACCCGGTGGATGGGCACACTGCCCGGCCAGGAGGCGGGCGGTGTGTCGGGCGCGGCCGGGCGGAGGTGGACCAGGACGATCGTCCCGTCCCCGGCGTCCTCGGCCTCGCCGCACGCGGCGTTGACCGCGTCGATCTGCGCGGTCTCCAACGAGCCGTCGCAGTCGATGTCGAGGTTGACCTCCGCGAGCGCGCGGAGCCTTGTCCCACCGTCGTCGGGGGTCACGTTCACCGTCCCTCTTCCCGTGTCGTACCTACCATTCGAGCAACGCCGTCTCGATCGTCGAGCCGGGCCCCATGGTCATCAGAATCCCGTGGTCGCCGGGTGCGATGACGCCGTCGTCGAGCAGCCGCTCGTAGGAGACGAGGAACGAGCCGCTGGAGAGATTGCCGTAGTCACGCAGCACGCCCATGGTGTGCCGCACGTCGTACCGGGTCAGCCCGAGATTGATCATCATCGAGTCGATGACCTTCTTGCCGCCCGCGTGCAGGACCCAGTGCGAAATCTCGCCCCGGCGCACATCGGTGTCCTTGAGCAGGAGGTTGACGATCCCCTCTGAGTGCGCGCCGACCACGTAGGGCACGTCCCGGTCGAGGTAGAAGCTGAACTTGCCGTGGCCGTCGTCCCAGTCGTAGCGCATCGCGTCGATGGCCTCGGGAATCAGGCAGCTGGCGAACTTCCGCAGCCGCGGGCCGCGGGTGTCCCCGTCGTCGAGGAGTACCGCGGCGGCGGCGGCGCCGTCGCCGAAGAGGCTGTTCACCACCGAGGTCCGCATCGTCCCGTCGAACACGTACGCCGCCGAGCACGCCTCGACACACAGCAGCACGGCGAGTTCACCGGGGTGCGCCGCGGCCCAGCCGGTGACCGCGTTGAGACCGTTGAGTCCGGCGTTGCAGCCCATGCCCACCACATCGAGGCGGCCGCAGTCCCGGTTCATCCCGAGCTCGGAGATGAGCAGCGCACTGAACCCCGGAGTCAGGAATCCGGTCGACGACACGCAGCACAGATAGCGGACGTCCCCGAGCACCGCGTCCGCCTTCTTCAGGCATTCGTGCAGCGCGCGCGCACCCATGTCCAGGCCCTCGCGGCGGTGCTTGCGCAGCAGCTCGCCCTGCGTCTCGACGCGCCGTCCGCCGTCCGGGGCCATGGGGGGCAGGGTCAGAAACCGCCGGTCGATCGCGCTGTTTCGGAACACCGAGCGAATTCTCGGGTCGGTGATGCGGAAAATGTCGAGCAGTTCCTCCTGGGTGTAGGACGTACCCGGGACCGCGCTGCCGACACTGACTATCCGGGGCGACTCGCCCGGTTTGCCGTCGGCGTTGAGCGAGGCCGGAACTCCTGCTGATACTGCTGTCATGCGTACCTCAGGTCAATCGGGCCGGAATCAACGGCGAGAACCTTTCGGGACCGCTTGCGCTGGCCCTCTGAGTCGGCGCCGAACAACATATAACGCGCCGGGCCATAGTTCCAATGTCTTGTGTGGGGCTTCACATTGCTGCTGGTGAGCGCGGAGTAAGGGGAATTAAGGGGGGCGCGTGAGGGGGTTTACAGCTCAACGGCGCCGATGTGAAGCTGCCGTTGGCAGGCGCTGGGTGTACCCATTTTGTAAACAGGCAATTTTGCTGCCGTCTTGGCGTGGAATGGGGAGATGGATCTCCGTGTATCGGATTCTTTCCGTGATGAGCTCCGTGATGATCACCTATGTTCCGCGCTGACCTGGTCCGGCCGCTCCCCGAATTGCTTCGCGAGCATGCGGCCCAGCACGGCGGCAAAATCGCGTTCGCAGACGAACGGCGCCGAATTGGGTACGCCGACCTCGAACGGCGCAGCGGCAACCTGGCCGGGCACCTCGCCAGCCTCGGGGTGGCGCGCGGCGACCGGGTCGCCGTGCTGCTGGACAACGCCGTGGAGGCCGCGGAGAGCTACTACGCGGTGTGCCGGGCGGCCGCCACGACGGTGCCGCTGAACTCACGGGCTTCCGACGACGAGTTGGCGTACCTGCTCGCGGACAGCGGTGCGTCGGCGGTGATCACTGACGTCGAACACCACGCGCAGGTGCTCCGCACCCTGACCGCGCCGGGCCGGGTGCCGGTGCTGGTCACCGGCGACCGGGTGCCGGCGGCCCTGCTGGGCTACGAGTCGCTCGCCGAATCGACGCCCCCAGTGGCCGCACGGGACGACCTGGGGCTGGACGAGACCGCGTGGATGCTCTACACCTCCGGCACCACCGGACGTCCCAAGGGCGTGTTGTCCTCGCAGCGCAACTGCCTGTGGTCGGTGGCCGCGGCTTACGTGCCCGTGCTCGGCCTCGCGCCCGATGACCGGGTCCTGTGGCCGCTGCCGATGTCCCACAGCCTCTCGCACGTGCTGTGCGTGCACGGTGTCGCCGCGGTCGGCGCCACCGCGTGGATCACCACCGGCTTCGGCGGGCACGACCTGCTCGACCGGGTGCGGCAGGAGGAGTTCAGCTTCCTCGTCGGCGTGCCGACGATGTACCACCACCTGGTCCAGGCCGCGCGCGCCCGCGGGCTCACCGCGCCCTCACTGCGCACCTGCCTGGTCACCGGCGCGGTGGCGAACGGGGACATGCGCCAGGAGTTCGAGGACGTGTTCGGCACCGCGCTGCTGGACACCTACGGCAGCACCGAGACCTCGGGCGCGATCACCGCGAGCCGCCCGGGCGGACCGAAGGTGCCCGGCTCGTGCGGGACCGCGGTGCCCGGCCTCTCGGTCCGCCTCGCCGACCCGGAGACCGGGCTCGCCGTGCCGGACGGCACCGAGGGCGAGGTCTGGGTGCGCGGGCCCAATGTGATGTCCGGGTACCACAACGCGCCCGAGGCGACCACGGCCGTACTGCGGGACGGCTGGTACCACACCGGCGACCTCGCGGTACGCGACGGCGACGGCCACTTCAGCATCCGCGGCAGGCACAAGGAACTCATCATCCGCGGCGGGGAGAACATCCACCCCGCCGAGGTCGAGTCGCTGATCACCACCGTCGACGGGATCGCCGACGCCGCGGTCGCCGGCGTCCCTCACGACGTCCTCGGCGAGGTCCCCGCGGCGTTCGTCGTCCCGGCCGACGGTGTGCCGCCGGACCCGGAGACGATCCTGGCGCGATGCCGGGAACGCCTGTCCTTCTTCAAGGTTCCCGAACTGGTCTACCAGGTGGAGGAGATCCCGAGGACCGGCTCCGGGAAGGTCCGCCGGCACGTGCTCCGGGAGCGGGCCGGAAGCCTGCGCCCGATCGGCGGCACCCGGTCGGACTCACTGTTCCGCATCGCCTGGACGGAGCTGCCCGCCGGGTCACCCGACGGAGGGCCCTGGCGGGTGCTCGGCGACGACACCGGCGCGCTCACCGGGGCGTTGAGGTCCGCGGGCGTGGCGGCCGAGGCACGGGAGACGCTGTCCTCCGCCCTCGACGACGGACCGGCGGTCGTGGCCTGGTGCGCAACCGTAGGGGCCGACGGCGCGTTGCCCGAGCGGGTGCGCCGGGCAACGGCGCGCACACAGTCCCTGTTGCGCCAGTGGACCGAGGAGCCGAGGACCGCGGAGGCCCGGCTCGTCGTGGTCACCCGGGACGCCACCGGCGCCGCCACCGGACCGGTCGACCTGCCCGCGAACGCGGTGACGGGGACGGTGGTCGCGATACGGGCCGCCGCCGGGGACCGCGTCCTCCACGCCGACCTGGACCGGACACCGGAGTCGGCGGCCGCGCTGGCCGCGGTCGCCACGGTGGACGAACCGGTGGTCGCGATCCGCGGGGGAGTGGCGCACGCTCCCCGGCTGACCAGGACCCCGGCACAAGACCCCGGTGAGCCGGACGCGTTCACCGCGGGCACGGTGCTGATCACCGGAGCGACCGGTGCGCTCGGCGCGCTGCTGGCCCGCCACCTCGTCACCCGGCACGGCACCCGTAGCCTGCTGCTCGTCTCGCGCTCCGGACCGGACGCGCCCGGCGCCGACCGGCTGCTCAGCGAACTGACGGAAGCGGGTGCCGAGGCGAGCCTGGTCGCCTGTGACGTCACCGACCGGGACGCGCTCGCCAAGGTGATCGCGTCGGCGCCCGCCGCACATCCGCTGACCGCCGTGGTGCACACCGCGGGGGACCTCCACGAGGACCCGGCCGCCGCCCCGGGCCCGAAGGTCGCCGGCGCCTGGCACCTGCACGAGCTGACCCAAGACCTCCCGCTGCGGGCGTTCGTGATGTTCTCCGCGGCGGACACGGTGCTCGGCGGCTCCGAGCACACCGGAACCGCCGCGGGCAACGCCTTCCTGCAGGGACTTGCCCGGTACCGCCGCATGTCCGGGCTGCCGGGTGTGGCGATCGCCTGGGGATCCTGGGCGCAGCGGACCGGGATCCGCGGCCGGGTCGGCGAAGCCGAGCTCAGCAGACTCGCCCGGGCCGGTGTCGCCCCGCTCGCCCCCGCGGAGGGGCTGGCGCTGTTCGACCTCGTGGCGACGGGCGCGGACCCCCAACCGGTCGCGGCCCGGATGGACCTCTCTGCCTTCCGCGCCCGGCACACCCGACTGCCGGTACCCGCGGCGCTGCGCGGTTTGGTCCGCACCGACGAGCCGTCCGCGACGCCCGCCGGGCCGCCGCCGGCCCACCACAGCCGCGTACTCCTCGATCTGGTGCGCACCGAGACCGCCGCCCTGCTCGGACTGGACTCATCGGCGGACGTCCCCACCGACCGGGCGTTCCGAGACCTGGGCTTCGACTCCCCGACCGCGCTCGAGCTGCGCAACCGGCTGCTCCCGGTCGTCGGCACCACGCTGCCCGCCACGGTGGCGTTCGACCACCCGACCCCGGCCGCGCTCGCGGCACACCTGGCCGCACGGCTGTCCGGCGGGACGGACCCCGCACCGGAACCGGGTCCGCCACCGGCCGTCGCCGAGGATGAGCCGATCGCCATCATCGGGATGGGCTGCCGGCTGCCGGGGGACATCCGCGGTCCGGAGGACCTGTGGCGGGTGGTGACCGGGGACCGCGACGTCATCGGCGACTTCCCCACCGACCGCGGCTGGGACCTCGCCGCGCTCTATGACCCCGACCCCGACACGGCCGGGCGCAGCTACGTGCGCCACGGCGGGTTCCTCTCCGACGCGGGCGAGTTCGACCCGGCGTTCTTCGGGATATCCCCGCGCGAGGCACTGGCCATGGACCCCCAGCAGCGGCTGCTGCTCGAACTGTCGTGGGAGACGGTGGAACGCGCGGGTATCGACCCGCAGACGTTGGGGCGCAGCCGGACCGGCGTGTTCACCGGCGTGATGTTCCACGACTACGGCTCGGGTGCCGGACCGGCCGCCGACGAGGTCGAGGGCCACCGCGGCATCGGCGCGTCCGGCAGCATGGTGTCCGGCCGGATCGCCTACACCCTGGGGCTACGGGGCCCCACCCTCACCATCGACACGGCCTGTTCGTCGTCGTTGGTCGCCCTGCACCTGGCGGGCCAGTCCCTGCGCCGGGGCGAATGCTCGCTCGCCCTCGCCGGCGGCGTGGCCGTGATGGCCACACCCGCGGTGTTCGTCGAGTTCAGCCGCCAGCGCGGGCTGGCGCCGGACGGCCGGTGCAAGCCGTTCGCCGCCGCCGCCGACGGCACCGCATGGTCCGAGGGCGCGGGCCTGCTGCTGCTGGAACGGCTCTCGGACGCCCGCCGCAACGGGCACCGGGTCCTTGCCGTACTGCGGGGCAGCGCGGTGAACTCCGACGGCGCCTCGAACGGGCTGACCGCGCCGAGCGGCCCCGCGCAGGAAGCCGTGATCCGCCACGCGCTCGCCGACGCCGGACTGCGGCCGTCCGACGTGGACGCGGTGGAGGCGCACGGCACCGGCACCCGGCTCGGTGACCCGATCGAGGCGGGCGCGCTGCTCGCCACGTACGGCCGGGACCGCGACCCCGACCGGCCGCTGCTGCTCGGCTCGCTGAAGTCCCACCTCGGCCACGCCCAGGCGGCCTCGGGGGTCGCAGGCGTGATCAAGATGGTGTGCGCGCTGCGGAACGGCGAACTGCCGCGGACGCTGCACGTCGACGGGCCCACCCCGCACGTCGACTGGTCCGCGGGAACCGTGCGGCTGCTGACCGAGCCGACCCCGTGGCCGCACACCGGACGCCAGCCCCGCGCCGCGGTCTCGTCGTTCGGGGTCAGCGGGACGAACGCGCACGTGATCCTCGAACGTGCCGAACCGGAACCGGCGACGCCCGATGACGAACAAGGCCCCGTGGCGCTGCTGCTGTCCGCGCGCGGTGACCGTGCCCTCGCCGCGCAGGCCGCCCGGCTGCGCGCCCGGCTCACCGCCGCACAGGACCTCTCCCTCGCCGGTGCCGGGAGCACGCTGGCGTTCGGCAGGGCGGCCCTGCCGCACCGGGCGGTGGCCGTCGGCGACCGCGTGGACCTGCTGGCCGGGCTGGCCGCACTGGCCGCCGGGGAACCCACACCCACCGTGACCACCGGCACCGCGGGCGAGCCGGGGCGGTTGGCGTTCACCTTCCCCGGACAGGGCTCGCAATGGGCGGGCATGGCGGTTGACCTGCTCGACTCGTCCGCCGTGTTCGCCGACGCGATGGCCGACTGCGCACGGGCGCTCGACGCGTTCGTCGACTGGGACCTCGTCGCGGTGCTGCGCGGTGCGCAGCTGCCGGACTGGGCGGACCGGGTCGACGTGGTCCAGCCGGTGCTGTGGGCGACGATGGTCTCGCTCGCCGCCGTGTGGCGTTCCTTCGGCGTCGTACCGGACGCCGTCGTCGGCCACTCCCAGGGCGAGATCGCCGCCGCCTGCGTCGCGGGCGCGCTGTCCCTCGACGACGCCGCCCGTGTGGTGGCGTTGCGCAGCCGCGCCCTGTCCGTGCTCGTCGGCGACGGCGCGATGACGTCCGTCGCCGCCGCCGCGGGCCAGGTCGAGCAGTGGCTCGTCGACGCCCCCGAACTGTCCCTGGCCGCTGTCAACGGCCCCCGGACCGTGGTGGTCTCCGGTCCGGTCGGCCGGGTCGGGGAGTTCGAAGACCGGCTCGGACTGCTCGGCGTCCGCACCCGGCGGATCGCCGTGGACTACGCCTCGCACTCCGCGCAGATGGCGCGGATCGAGGCCGAGCTCGCCGATGTACTCGCACCCGTCGCACCGCGCCGCGCGACCGTGCCCTGGTACTCCACGGTGGACCGGCGGTGGCTCGACGGCACGGAGGCCGACGCCGCCTACTGGTACCGCAACCTGCGCCAGACGGTCTGGTTCGATACGGCCACCGAGGAGCTGCTGGCCCGCGACCACACCACGTTCGTCGAGGTGAGCCCGCACCCGGTGCTGACCGTGGGGATCCAGCAGCGCGTGGAGAGCGCCGCGGCCCCCGCCATCGTGACCGGCACCCTGCGGCGCGACGACGGCGGCTGGACACGTATGCTCGCCGCCGCCGCGGATCTGCACGTCCGCGGTGTCCGGGTGGACTGGACCCCCGCCTTCCCCGGCGGTGTCCGCACCGTCGACCTGCCCACCTACCCGTTCCAGCGGTCCCGGTTCTGGCTGCGGTCGGCGGGGCCGGCCAGGCCGGCCGGCGAACTCGGCATCGACGCCGCGGGCCACCCCCTGCTCGGTGCGGTGGTGCCGGTCGCCGGCACGGACACCGCGGTACTGACCGGGCTGCTGTCCCCGGACACCCATCCGTGGCTGACCGACCACGCCGTGCTGGGCCACACCGTGCTGCCCGGTCCGGCCTTCGTCGACCTCGCCCTGCACGCCGGCGCCGAGCTCGGCTGCGCCGAGCTGTCCGAACTGACCGTGCACACCCCGCTCGTGCTGCCCGGACGGGACGGTGTGCGGATCCAGGTCACCGTGTCCGAGGCGGACGAGTCCGGGGCCCGCACCGTGGCCGTCCACTCCCGGACCGCGGACGAGACACAGCCGTGGACCCGGCATGCCAGCGGCGTCCTCGCCACGGCGGGCGGGCCCGCCCGCGCGCCCCGGGCAGCCGAGCGGGCATGGCCACCGCCCGGCTCGGTGCCGGTGTCCGTGGCCGACTGGTACGACCGGGTCGCGCGGACCGGTGTCGACTACGGCGAGTCCTTCCACACCGTGCGATCGGTGTGGCGGTACGGCCAGGACGTCCTCGCCGAGATCGCTCTTCCCGACGACCTCCGGTCCGACGCGGGCCGGTTCGCCGTGCATCCGGTGCTGCTGGACGCGGCACTGCAGGCGTGGCGGTGTGCCGCCGATGGCGATAGCGATGGCGATGGCGATGGCGACGGTGACGACGCGAGCGTACGGATGCCGTTCTCCTGGTCCGGGGTGCGGATCGGCGCGACCGGTGCGACGGCCGCGCGGGTGTGGCTGCGGGCGGGCGACGACGGCGCCCTCGCGCTGCGGCTGACCGACCCGGACGGCGCCGAACTGGTCGCGGTGGACTCGCTGGCACTGCGCGCGGTCACCGCGGAGCGACTGGGCGCGCGCCCGGGCTCCCTCCTGGTCGAGCGCTGGGTCGAGGCCGGGCAGCTCGGCGGCGCCGCGGACGCCAAGGTCGTCGCAGCCGTGGACGCCCCCGTCGTCGCACAAGTGCCGCCCACCGACGACGAGGACGTGCCCAACGCGGTCCGCACGGCGCTGCGTTCGGTGCTCGG
Organism: Streptomyces antioxidans; assembly: GCF_000968685.2. Classification (GTDB taxonomy): domain Bacteria; phylum Actinomycetota; class Actinomycetes; order Streptomycetales; family Streptomycetaceae; genus Streptomyces; species Streptomyces antioxidans. The sequence continues at coordinate 10,397 of NZ_LAKD02000027.1, read as the reverse complement.
CACCCTCCAGGACCGGCTCGCCGGCGAACCGGCGTCCTCGCCGCTGGTCGTCCTCACCCACCGGGCCGTCCGCTGTGGGCCACGGGACGCCGCCGCCGATCCGGTCGGTGCGGCGGTATGGGGCCTGGTGCGCTCCGCGCAGTCGGAGCACCCGGACCGGATCGTGCTCATCGACACCGACGGACCGCTCGCACCGGACCGGCTCCCCCCGCTGGCCGGCTCCGGTGAAGCGCAACTGGCCGTGCGCGGCGACCGGGTGCTGGTGCCCCGCCTCGCACGGGCCGCCACCGCCACCGGGGAACGGGAAGCCTGGCACCGGGAGGGCACGGTGCTGGTCACCGGCGCCACCGGCGGACTCGGCGGCGTCATCGCCCGGCACCTGGCCACCGCGCACGGCGTGCGGCGGCTGTTGCTCGCCTCGCGCTCCGGCCCGGCCGCGCCGGGAGCCGAGGCGCTGGTGCGGGAGTTGGACGCGGCGGGCGCCCAGGTGCGGGTGGTGGCCTGCGACATGGCCGACCGGGACGCCGTACGGCAGCTGGTCGCCGAGGTGCCCGCCACGGCCCCGCTGTGCGCCGTGGTGCACGCGGCCGGGGTGGTTGACGACGGCCTGGTGGACGCGCTGACCCCACAGCGGCTGGACACCGTGCTCGGGCCCAAGGCGGACGGCGCCTGGCATCTGCACGAGGCGACGGCGGACCTGCCCCTGACGGCGTTCGTCCTGTTCTCCTCCGCGGCCGGTGTGCTCGGCGCTCCCGGCCAGGCCAACTACGCGGCGGCCAACGCCTTCCTCGACGGACTGGCGGGGCAGCGGCGAGACTCGGGCCTGCCAGCCCTCGCCGTCGCGTGGGGGCTGTGGGACATCGACGCGGGCATGGGCGGCCGCCTGGACGAGGCGGACCGCCGCCGGCTCGCCCGGTTGACCGCGCCGATGCCCCTCGACCACGGGCTCGCCCTCTTCGACGAGGCGCTGCGCCAGGACCAGCCGGCCGTCCTGGCCGCGAAGCTGGATCCGGCGGGCATACGGGCCGACGACGCGCCCGCCGTGCTGCGCCAGCTGGTCCGCCGCCCCGCCCGGCGGACCGCGACCGGTGCACCGGAATCGGCGCTCACCGAGCGGCTGCGCGGGTTGTCCGCCGACCAGCAGACCGCACTGCTGCTCGACACGTTGCGCACCCATGCGGCGCGGATCCTCGGCCACGCCGCGGCCACCGCCATCGACGCCGCCATGACGTTCAAGGAGCTGGGCTTCGACTCACTCACCGGCCTGGAACTGCGCAACGGGCTCACCACCGCCACCGGCGCCCGGCTGCCCGCCACCCTGGTGTTCGACCACCCGACGCCCGAGCAGGCCGCGCGCTTCCTCCGGGAGCAGCTGACCGGTGCCGCGGCAGCGCCCGCCACCCCGGCGGGCCCGGCGGTGGCCACGGACACGGACCCGGTCGTCGTGGTCGGCATGGGGTGCCGGTTCCCCGGCGGGGTGACCTCGCCGGAGGACCTGTGGGAGCTGGTGGCTTCGGGCGGGGACGCGATCGGCGCGGTCCCGGCCGACCGCGGCTGGACGGCCCACGCCGAACTGCGCCGCGGCGGCGGCTTCGTGGACGGCGTCGCGGACTTCGACGCGGGATTCTTCGGGGTGTCGCCGCGCGAGGCGGCGGCGATGGACCCGCAGCAGCGGATCCTGCTCGAGGTGGTGTGGGAGGCGCTGGAGCGGGCCGGGATCGACACGGCCCCGCTACGGGGCAGCGACACCGGCGTGTTCGTCGGCACCCACGGGCAGGACTACGCCCAGCTGCTGGCCAAGGGCGCCGACACCACCGAGGGCTACTCGGTGACCGGCAGCGCGGCGAGCGTGGTCTCCGGCAGGATCGCCTACACCTTCGGGCTGGAAGGCCCGACGGTGACCATCGACACCGCGTGCTCCTCGTCGCTGGTGGCCATCCACCTCGCCGCGCAGGCGCTGCGGCTGGGGGAGTGCTCACTGGCACTGGCCGGTGGCGCATCCGTGATGTCCACTCCCGAGGGCATCGTGGCCTTCGCCCACCAGGGCGCACTGTCCGACGACGGTCGCTGCAAGGCGTTCGGCGCCGGCGCGGACGGGTTCGGGATGGCCGAGGGCGCCGGTGTGCTCGTACTGGAGCGGCTCTCCGACGCCCGCCGCAACGGGCATGACGTCCTCGGCGTCATCCGGGGCAGCGCGGTCAACCAGGACGGCGCGTCGAACGGGATCACCGCGCCCAACGGCCCCGCGCAGGAACGCGTCGTCCGCAAGGCACTCGCCGCCGCGGGACTCCGGCCCTCCGACGTGGACGTCGTGGAGGCGCACGGCACCGGGACCAGCCTGGGCGATCCGATCGAGGCACAGGCACTGCTGGCGACCTACGGCTCGGACCGGGAACGGCCGCTGTGGCTCGGATCGGTGAAGTCCAACATCGGGCACACCCAGGCCGCCGCGGGCGTGGCCGGCGTGATCAAGATCTTGATGGCGATGCACCACGAGACCCTGCCCCGCACCCTGCACGCCGACGAGCCCTCGCCGCACGTCGACTGGTCCACCGGCCGGGTGGAACTGCTGACCGAACCGGCGGACTGGACCGGACACGGACATCCGCGCCGGGCGGGCGTGTCGTCCTTCGGGATCAGCGGGACCAACGCCCACCTCGTCCTCGAACAGGCCCCGCCACCGGCGGCCGGGCCACCCGGTGAACCGGTGGACCGGCCCATGGTGCCGTGGGCCCTGAGCGCCCGGACCGAGCCTGCGCTGCGCGCCCAGGCCCGTGCGCTGCTGCGCCACCTCGACCACGGCGACGACACGCGCGCGGCCGACATCGGACACTCGCTCGCGGGGCGCACCCGCCTCGCACACCGCGCCGTGCTGCTCGGAACGGACACCGGCGCCCTGCGCACCGAACTTGCCGCGCTGGCCCGGGAGAACAGGACACCGCACCAGGTCCGCGGCCGCACAGCGCCCGGCGCACTCGCGGTCCTCTTCAGCGGCCAGGGCAGCCAACGGCCCGGCATGGGACGCAGACTGGCCGAGACCGCGCCGTCGTTCGCCCGCGCGCTGGACGAGGTGTGCGCACTGCTGGACCGCGGCCTGGACCATCCGGTCCGGGACGTGATGTTCGCCGAGCCGGACAGTCCGCTCGCGGCGCTCCTGGACCAGACCGCCTACACCCAGGCAGCACTGTTCGCGGTGCAGGTGGCGCTGTACCGGCAGCTGCACGACTGGGGTGTGCGCCCCGACCACGTCGGCGGCCACTCCATCGGCGAGGTGGCGGCGGCGCACATCGCCGGGGTGCTGTCCCTGGCGGACGCGGCCGCCCTGGTCGTCGCCCGCGGCACCCTCATGCAACGGTTGCCCGCCGGCGGTGCGATGCTGGCCGTCTCGGCCACCGAGGACACGGTCGCGGCGCTCATCGAGGACACCGGGGCGTGCGTCGCCGCGGTCAACGGGCCCGCGGCGGTCGTGGTCGCGGGTTCGGCGGACGAGGTGTCCGCGGTGGCGGAACACTGCCGTACGGGCGGGATCAAGGCCAAGCGGTTGCGGGTGTCGCATGCGTTCCACTCACCGCTGATGGAGCCGATGCTCGCCGAGTTCGCGGACGCGGTGTCCGGCCTCGAGTTCCGCCCGCCCCGGATCCCGATGGTGTCCACCGTGACCGGCGCGGGGCTGAACCCGGCCGAGGTCCGCACCCCCGGGTACTGGGTGGACCAGGTCAGGCGCGCGGTGCGGTTCGCCGACGCGATGGACTGGCTCACCAAGCAGGGCGCCACCACCTTCCTCGAGATCGGCCCGGACGGCGTGCTGTCGGGAATGGCCGGGGAAAACCTCACCGACCCCGCGCTGGCCGTGGTGCCCGCGCTGCGGCGGGACGAGGACGAGTTCACCGCGCTCGTCACGGCCGCCGCCCGGCTGGACACGCGCGGACACGACGTGGACTGGCGGGCGCAACTCGCCGACGCCCGGCCGCGGCGAGTACCACTGCCGACCTATGCGTACCAGCGCTCCCGCTACTGGATTGACCCGACCACATCGGCATCGCTCTACCGGCTGGGCTGGGAGCCCCGACACGGCGGGCACGGATCCTCCCCCGCACGGCTCGCGGCCTCCCCCGCACGGCTCGCGGTGCTCGGCTCCGGCGCGGCCGCACTGGCCGGCACGCTCGCCGCACCGCGCTACGCCGATCTCGCCGAGCTCGCCGCAACCGGGCCGGTGCCCGACCTCGTGGTCATGCCCGTGGCGGCCGGTGCGAAGCCCGACGCCGTCACCGCGGCCGTGAACGGCACGCTCGATGTGATCCGGTCCTGGCTCACCGACCCGCGTCTGGCGTCCGCCCGGCTGATGCTCCTGACCGAGGGTTCGGTCCACTGCGGACAACCCGATGGCGGCGTCGATCTCGCGGGCGCGGGGGTGTGGGGCCTGGTGCGCTCGGCCCAGGCCGAGCACCCGGGTCGCTTCCTGCTCGCCGACGTGGATGACGTGGCTGACGCCGACGGGGTGGCCACCGCCGTAAGGGCCGGGGAACCCCAGGCGGCCGTCCGCGCACACGAGCTCCTTGTGCCCCGGCTGGTGCCCGGCGGCAGTGCGACAGGCGATGGCATGCACTGGGACCCGGCGGGCACCGTGCTGATCACCGGCGGCACCGCAGGGCTCGGCGCCATCCTCGCCCGGCACCTCGTCACCCACCACGGCATACGACACCTGGTGCTGGCCGGCCGTTCGGGTTCCGTCGCCGACGGACCGCTGGCCGAACTGCGGGAGCTGGGCGCCGAGGTGCGGGCGGTGGCGTGCGACGTCACGGACCCGGACGCGGTGCGCCGACTGGTCGCCGAGGTGCCTGCCGGGGCCCCGCTCCGGGGCGTGCTGCACGCGGCCGGGGTGGTCGACGACGGCGTTGCGTCGTCGCTGACCCCCGCGCAGGTCGACGCCGTGCTGCGGCCCAAGGTGCACGGTGCGTGGCACCTCCACGAGGCGACCGCCGGACTGCCGCTCTCGGCGTTCGTGGTGTTCTCCTCCGCCGCCGGGGTGCTGGGGACGCCCGGCCAGGCCAACTACGCGGCGGCCAACTCCTTCCTCGACGGGTTCGCGTACTGGCGGCGTGCCGCCGGTCTGCCCGCCGTGTCGCTGGCCTGGGGGCCATGGGACACCGAGGACGGCATGGCGGCCCGGGTCGACGGCGCACACCGGCGCAGGCTCGCCCGGTCAGGACCCCCGCTGCGCCCCGAGGAAGCACTCGCCCTGTTCGACGAGGCGTGTCGGCGCAACGAGCCGGTCGCGGTCCCGGCCAGGTTCGACCTGGCCGACACCACCACCGACGCGCTGCCGGTCGTGCTGCGCGGACTCCTCCCGACCCCCGGGGCGCGGGAAGCCGAATCCCGCGGATCCGACTGGCTCGCCACGTCGGCCGTCCACCACCCACAGCAGCGTGAGCGGGCCCTCCTCGATCTGGTGCGAACGGAAGCGGCCCTGGTGCTCGGGCACGGGTCGGCCGACCAGCTCGACACGCTGACGGCGTTCCGCGATCTCGGCTTCGACTCCCTGACCGGAGTGGAACTGCGCAACGCGTTGAGCATGGCCACCGGGCTGGCCCTGCCCGCGGCGCTGGTGTTCGACCACCCGACACCGCAGGCACTCGCCCAGCACCTGCACCGGTTGCTCGACGGTGCCGACACCGTGCGGGACCGTGGTACCCCGGCCGACCCGGCCGTGGCCACCGACCCGATCGCGATCGTGGGCGTCGCCTGCCGGTTCCCCGGCGGGGTGTCCTCACCGGAGGACCTATGGGACCTGGTGGCCACCGGCAAGGACGCGATCACCGGGTTCCCCGCCGACCGGGGCTGGGACGTGGACGGCCTGTTCGACGCGGATCCGGAGCGGTCCGGCCGCAGCTATGTGCGGGTCGGCGGGTTCGTAGACGGCGCCGCGGACTTCGACGCCGGGTTCTTCGGCATCTCGCCGCGCGAGGCCGTGGCCACGGACCCGCAGCAGCGGCTGCTGCTGGAGGTGGCCTGGGAGGCGCTGGAGCGCGCCGGGATCGACGCGGGCGCTCTGCGCGGCACGGATACGGGGGTCTTCGTCGGTTCCAACGGACAGGACTACGGCGCGGTGCTGACCGGCTCACCGGACGACATGGAGGGGTACCGCGGACTCGCCAGCTCGGCCAGTGTCCTCTCCGGACGGGTGTCCTACGTGTTCGGTCTGGAGGGACCCGCGGTCACCGTGGACACGGCGTGTTCGTCGTCGCTGGTGGCCCTGCACTGGGCCGCCGGGGCACTGCGCCACGGCGAGTGCTCGCTGGCGCTGGTCGGTGGTGTCACCGTGATGTCCACTCCGGACGCGTTCGTGGAGTTCAGCCGCCAGCACGGCCTTGCGCCGGATGGTCGGTGTAAGGCGTTTTCGGATGGGGCGGATGGGACGAACTGGGGGGAGGGTGTGGGTGTTGTGGTGTTGGAGCGGTTGTCGGATGCGCGGCGTCGTGGGCATGAGGTGTTGGCGGTAATGCGGGGTTCTGCGGTGAATCAGGATGGTGCGTCGAATGGGTTGACGGCGCCGAATGGTCCGTCGCAGGAGCGGGTGATCCGGGCCGCGTTGGCGAGTGGCGGTCTGTCCGCGTCCGATGTGGATGTGGTGGAGGCGCACGGTACCGGGACGAAGCTCGGTGACCCGATCGAGGCGCAGGCGTTGTTGGCGACGTACGGGCAGGACCGCGACCGGCCACTGTGGCTCGGTTCGATCAAGTCGAACATTGGGCACACGCAGGCGGCTGCGGGTGTCGCTGGTGTGATCAAGATGGTGTTGGCGATGCGGTATGGGGTGTTGCCGCGGACGTTGCATGTGGGTGAGCCGTCTTCGCAGGTGGATTGGTCGTCGGGTGCGGTGGAGTTGTTGGGTGAGGCGCGGGTGTGGGAGGTGGGGGATGGTCGTCTGCGGCGTGCGGGTGTGTCGTCGTTCGGGATCAGTGGGACGAATGCGCATGTGATTGTGGAGGGAGTGGAGCCGTCGCCTGTTGCTGAGCGTGGTGAGTCTGTGGGTGTTCCGGTGGTGTGGCCGGTGTCGGGGCGTGGGGTTGAGGGGTTGCGGGCGCAGGCGGCGCGGTTGGCCGAGTTCCTGGATGAGCGTTCTGATGTGTCGCCTGTCGATGTGGGGTTTTCGCTGGCGACGAGTAGGGCGCGGTTGTCGCATCGGGGTGTTGTGGTGGGGTCCAGCACGGACGAACTCGTCGAGGGACTGAAGGTGTTGGCCTCGGGCGAGCCGCAGACTGGTGTGGTCGAGGGAGCGGCCTCGTTGGCCGGACCATTGGGCGTGGTGTTTACGGGCCAGGGTGCGCAGCGGGTGGGCATGGGGCGTGGTCTGTATGGCGTGCTGCCGATGTTCACTGAGGTGTTCGATCGGGTGGCGTCGGGCTTTGAGGGTCTGCTGGATCGGTCGTTGTTGGATGTGGTGTTTGACGATGCTGGGGCGTTGGAGGACACGTTGTACGCCCAGGCGGGGTTGTTCGCCGTTGAGGTTGCGTTGTTTGAGCAGCTGCGGGTGTGGGGTGTGGCGCCGGAGTGTGTGGCGGGACATTCGGTGGGTGAGGTGTCGGCTGCTTACGCGGCGGGTGTGGTGTCGTTGGAAGACGCGTGCCGGTTGGTGGCGGCGCGGGGTCGGGCGATGCGGCGGGCGCGTTCGGATGGGGCGATGCTGGCCGTGGGTGCTACGGAGTCGGACGTTGTTGAGCTGCTGGGTGATGGGGTGGGTCTGGCCGCGGTGAACGGGCCTGCCTCGGTCGTGGTGTCGGGCGACGCCGACCGGGTTGCGGTGTTGGAGGGGGTGTGTCGGGAGCGGGGTTGGAAGGTCAGTCGGCTGCGGGTCTCGCGGGCGTTCCATTCCCACCATATGGACGGGGCGTTGCAGAACTTCGCTGCCGCCATTGATGAGCTCACCTTTGCGCGGCCGAGGATGCCGCTGGTGTCCACGGTGACCGGCCAGCCGGTCGACGAGCGGGTGGCGACGCCCGCGTATTGGGTGGAGCAGGTGCGGGCCACGGTGCGTTTCGGCGATGCCGTGGAGTACATGGCCGAGCAGGGTGGTGTGACCGCGTTCCTGGAAGTGGGTCCGGATGCCGCGCTGACTCCGGTGATTGACAGTGCGGTGGCGGTGCCGACGCTGCGGGAGGGGCAGGACGAACACCGGTCGCTGCTCGCGGCGTTGGCCCAGCTGCACACCCACGGCATCGAACCCGACTGGGCCGCCGTCTACGCACCGTACGCGCCGCGCACCGTCGATCTCCCGACGTACGCCTTCCGACACCGCCGGTACTGGCCGACGACCACGGTCCCCGTTGCCGAGGCCAACGGCACCGCGCCCGTGCCTCGGGACGCGGAGGAGACAGAGACCGAGAGCACACCCGCGTGGCCTGGCATGGTCGCTGGGCTGACCGGGGCGGAGCGCGAGCGGGTTGTGTTGGACCTGCTCACCAAACAGGTGGCCGGGGTGCTCGGCGTCGCACCAGGAGAGGTGGACGACCGCAAGGGCTTCCTGGAACTCGGGTTCAGCTCGCTGACCGGAGTCGAGCTGCGGAACCGGCTGAACGGGCTCACCGGCCTGCGCCTGCCGACCACGACCATCTTCGACCATCCGTCGGTCGCGATGCTGGCGGCGCGGCTCGACGCCGAGCTGGCCGCCGCCGATGACTCGGCATCACCGGTGCTCGCCGAACTCGACCGTCTGGAGGCTGTTCTCGCGGCAGCCCCACCGGAGGACCGGAACCGTCCGCGGGTCGCCGCCCGGCTGGAGCTCCTGCTGGCGCAGTGGAAGCGGCCGTCGGGCTCCGGCGGCGCGGAATCGGCCGAACTGGACTTCGAAACCTCCACGGTGGACGAGGTCTTCGACTTCATCGATGGCGAACTGGGACTTTCGTAGGCCCACCTGACCTGGGTCTCGACCCCTGAGGTGCACATGAACCGAGAAGACAAAATCGTCGACTACCTGAAGAAGGTGACGGCGGATCTACACCGCACTCGTCAGCGGCTCCAGGAGCTCGAGGACAGCGGTAATGAGCCGATCGCGATCGTCGGAATGAGCTGCCGGTTCGCGGGCGGCGTGGGTGGCCCCGCGGACCTGTGGGACCTGGTGGCCACCGGCGGCGACGCGATCGGATTCTTCCCGGAGAACCGCGGGTGGGACACCGAGGCGCTGTACGACCCGGACCCCGACCGGGCCGGGCACAGCTATGTGCGCGAGGGCGGCTTCCTCTACGAGGCCGGTGAGTTCGACCCGGCCTTCTTCGGGATGAGCCCGCGTGAGGCGGCGGCGATGGACCCGCAGCAGCGGCTGCTGCTGGAAGCCGCATGGGAGGCGTTCGAGGACGCGGGCGTGGTGCCCGAGTCGTTGCACGGCAGCGACACCGGGGTGTTCGTCGGCACGAGCATCCAAGACTACGGCTCGTTGTTCTCCCAGGCGCCCGAGGGCGCCGAGGGCTACTTCACCACCGGCAACGCGGCGAGCATCATGTCCGGTCGGCTCTCCTACGTGTTCGGTCTGGAGGGACCCGCGGTCACCGTGGACACGGCGTGTTCGTCGTCGCTGGTGGCGCTGCACCTCGCCGCCCAGGCGCTACGGCAGAGCGAGTGTTCGCTCGCCCTCGTCGGCGGTGTGATGGTGATGTCCACCCCGGACGCCTTCGTCGAGTTCAGCAGGCAGCGCGGGCTGTCCCCAGACGGCCGGTGCAAGGCGTTCTCCGACGCCGCTGACGGCACCGGCTGGGGCGAAGGCGTCGGCATGCTGCTGATCGAGCGGCTGTCGGATGCGCGGCGTAACGGCCATGAGGTGTTGGCGGTCGTGCGGGGTTCGGCGGTGAATCAGGACGGCGCCAGCAGTGGTCTCACGGCGCCGAATGGTCCGTCGCAGGAGCGGGTGATCCGGGCTGCGTTGGCGAGTGGTGGTCTGTCCGCGTCGGATGTGGATGTGGTGGAGGCGCATGGGACCGGAACGCGGTTGGGCGATCCGATCGAGGCGCAGGCGTTGCTGGCGACGTATGGGCAGGGTCGGGATGAGGGTCGGCCGCTGTGGCTTGGCTCGATCAAGTCGAATATTGGGCATACGCAGGCCGCCGCCGGTGTCGCTGGTGTGATCAAGATGGTGCAGGCGATGCGGCATGGGGTGTTGCCGCGCACGTTGCATGCGGATGCGCCGTCGTCGCAGGTGGATTGGTCTTCAGGCGCGGTGGAGTTGTTGGGTGAGGCGCGGGTGTGGGAGGTGGGGGATGGTCGTCTGCGGCGTGCGGGTGTGTCGTCGTTCGGGATCAGTGGGACGAATGCGCATGTGATCGTGGAGGAGGCTGAGCCGTCGCCGGTTGCCGAGCGCGGTGATGGTGCGGACGTTCCGGTGGTGTGGCCGGTGTCGGGGCGTGGGG
>NZ_LAKD02000269.1 GCF_000968685.2 Streptomyces antioxidans | reverse complement strand
TGACCCGCGTGACCCGCGTGACCCGCGTGACCGGCATAACCCGCGTGACCCACGTGACCGGCATAACCCGCGTGACCAACAGCGCATGAGGAGAATGTCATCGACTAAACCCTGATGCGCCAATGTCGGCACCTATTCCCCTATTCGGGGGAATCCCGGTGGTCACACGGCTGGCAAGCGCCCATTCGGCCCAACATCTCCTCGTGAAGCGATGGCAGCACGTATGGCGTGCGGGGGTCCTGGTCACTGCCCTCGTCCTCACCTCGGCGGGGGCGACAGCCCTGGCCGACGAGGACGGTGACGGTCCGGCGACCGCACCCGCCTCCTCCCGGCCGACGGCCGATGCCCGGTCCCGGCCCGGGGGCACGGACGACGGACCGCTCGCCTCGGTGCGGATCCGGATCGGTCCGGGCCTCTGCGTGTGTGTCGCCGCCTCGGCGGGTCCGGTCGGCCTCGTCGCCCGATACGGCTGGTGTCCCAAACCACCCAAGCCGACGCCGACCCCTACGCCCACGCCGACACCCACACCCACGCCCACGCCCACGCCCACGCCATCGCCGACTCCTACGCCCACCCCGACGCCGACACCGCCCTCAACGCCCACCCCCAGCCCCTCCCCCACACCGAGC
>NZ_LAKD02000268.1 GCF_000968685.2 Streptomyces antioxidans | reverse complement strand
GGAAGACCTGGCGGGGGGTGAGCACCAGCCCCTCGCGGCGGGCGTGGCTCACCAGCTGCATGGACAGGATGCTGTCCCCGCCCAGCGCGAAGAACCCCTCCTCCACGCCCGGATCCGACACCCCCAGCACCTCGGCGAACAGACGGCGGAGAAGCGCTTCGCGCGGTGTCGACGCCGGACGTCCACCGCCCCCTTCGGCGCTGCGGACTGGCGCGGGCAGCGCCGCGCGGTCGAGCTTGCCGCTCGGAGTGAGGGGCAGCGCGTCGAGAACCACGACCGCGGAGGGCACCATATGGGCCGGTAGCCGCTCAGCCAGATACGACCGCAGTTCCTCCGGGGACGTATCGCGATGCTCCGGGTTGGTGGTGGTGTAGGCGATGAGGTGTTT
>NZ_LAKD02000267.1 GCF_000968685.2 Streptomyces antioxidans | reverse complement strand
GCCGCGCCGGTGTGTCGTCGTTCGGCATCAGCGGGACCAATGCGCACCTGATCATCGAGGAGGCGACCGAGGAACCCGCCGCACCACCCGCCGAGCGGGACGAGGGTCCGGTGCCGTGGCTGGTGTCGGCGCGGACCGCGGCCGGACTGCGGGCGCAGGCGGCCAGGCTCGCCGACTTCGCGGTGGCCCATCCCTCGTCCACCGTGGACATCGGGTTCTCGCTCGCCACCACGAGGGCGCACTTGCCGCACCGTGGTGTGGTGGTGGGCGTGGAGCGTGCGGATCTGGTGCGCGGGTTGGGTGCGCTCGCGGCGGGCCGGGTGGGGGCCGGTGCGGTGGCGGGCTCGGTGGCGGGCGACCGGTTGGCTGTGGTGTTTACCGGTCAGGGTGCGCAGCGGGTGGGCATGGGGC
>NZ_LAKD02000266.1 GCF_000968685.2 Streptomyces antioxidans | reverse complement strand
CCGGCCCAGGCGCCCCAGGCGATGGAGGTGGCCGGAAGGCCGTCCGCGCGCCGCTGCAGCGCCAGCGCGTCGAGATACGCGTTACCCGCCGCGTAAGAGCCCTGGCCAGGACCGCCCAACGTCCCGGCAGCCGAGGAGAACAGCACGAACGCCGACAGCTCCATCCCCGCGGTCAGCTCATGCAAATTCCGCGCGGCGCCCACCTTCGGACGCAACACCCCAGCCGCCCGCGACACCGTCAGAGCATCCAGAACACCGTCGTCCAGCACACCGGCGGTGTGCACCACAGCGGTCAGCGGGAATTCTGAGGGAACGTCCTCCAGGACAGCGGCCAAAGCCTCCCGGTCAGCCGCGTCACACGCCACCACCGTCACCCGAGCGCCAAGCTCCTCCAACTCCGCCTTCAACTCGGCGACACCCCCGGCCGCCATGCCACGACGACTCGTCAACACCAAATGCTCAGCACCCGAACGCGCCAACCAGCGAGCCACATGACCACCAAGCGCACCCGTGCCACCGGTCACCAACACCGAACCACCCACACGCCAGCCACCCCCGCCCCCAGCCTCCGGCGCCGACGCACGCACCAGCCGCTTGGCAAACACACCCGAACCACGCACCGCCACCTGGTCCTCGCCGCCCTCGACGGACAGCACCCCGGCCAAACGCGCCACCGCACGCTCATCCAGCGTCTCGGGCAGATCGACGAGACCGCCCCAG
>NZ_LAKD02000265.1 GCF_000968685.2 Streptomyces antioxidans | reverse complement strand
CGACAGCCGCGACAGCCGCTCGGTCAGCGCCGGGCCGTTCGCGGTGCGCGGGTCGGCCACGGGTTCCGCGGCCTGCCGCGCCTCGGGCAGTTCGGCGAGCAGTGGCCGCGCACGGGCCGCGGTGTAGCCGGGTACGAACCGCGGCCAGTCGACCTCGGCCACCACCACCGCGGTGTCGTCGTGCTCGAGGGCCCTGCGCAGCTCCCGCACCGCGGTGGCCGGTGCCATCGCCCGGATGCCACGGCGCTCCAGGAAATCTTTGGTGCCCTCGTCCTCGGCCATGCCGGCGCCGTCCCAGCTACCCCACGCGACGCTGGTCGCGGTCAGCCCGCGGCCCCTGCGCGCGTGCGCCAGGGCGTCCAGGTAGGCGTTGGCCGCGGCGTAGG
>NZ_LAKD02000264.1 GCF_000968685.2 Streptomyces antioxidans | reverse complement strand
AGGTGTGCTCGCCGGAGTACTGGGTCCGCCATGTGCGGGAGGCGGTGCGGTTCGCGGACGGCGTACGGGCGCTCGAAGCGCAGGGCGTGTCCCGGTTCGTCGAGGTCGGCCCCGATGGTGTGCTCACCGCGATGGCGCGGGAGTGCCTGACGGCCGAGGAGCCCTCGGCGCCCGTCCTGGTGCCGGTGCTGCGCAAGGACCGCCCCGAGACCCGGGTGCTGACCACGGCGCTCGCCGAGCTCCATGTGCACGGCGTCCCGGTGGACTGGGAACGGCTCTTCGCCGGACGTGACGCCCGCCGGGTCGAGCTGCCCACCTACGCCTTCCAGCGGGAGCGCTACTGGCTGGAGGCCCTGACCTCGTTCGCCAGCGATGTCACCGCCGTGGGGCTCATCCCGCCCACCCACCCGCTGCTGGGCGCCGCGGTCGAGCTGCCCGACGCGGACGGCTTCCTCTTCAC
>NZ_LAKD02000263.1 GCF_000968685.2 Streptomyces antioxidans | reverse complement strand
ACCCGTCCGGCGGCTTCGGTGTCGCCTGCCGCCTGCAGGACGGTCAACGCCGAAGCCGGTCCGTCCACTTCGGCCACCACGCCGACGACCGGGCGCCCGGCTGCCGCCTCACGGAGCCGGTCGGCCAACGCGTCACGCGTGGCGGCGAACTCCACCTGCGCGACGTCGGCGCCGCCGTCGCGCAGCGCGTCGGCCACGTCCGCACCCGCCCCGACGACCAGCCAGGTTCCGCTGAGCCGAGTGGCGTCGACGCGCGGAGCGGACGCCTTCCACACGACCTCGTAGCGGAGGTCGGACAGTGCGGACCGCTCCCGGGTGCGGGACCGCCACGCCGACAGGGCGGGCACGACCACGTCGAGGGACGAGCGCAGCGCATGGGTGTCGTCGCCGAGGAACGATGCCACCGCACACGGGTCTCCGGTGTCCACGGCGGACCAGAAGCCGCCGTCCTCGGTAGGTGCCACACCGGCCGGTGCTGTGGTGTCGAGCCAGTAGCGCTGGTG
>NZ_LAKD02000262.1 GCF_000968685.2 Streptomyces antioxidans | reverse complement strand
TGTCGCCCTTGGATGTCGATGCGGTGGAGGCGCACGGTACGGGTACGACGCTGGGGGATCCGATTGAGGCGCAGGCGTTGTTGGCGACTTACGGTGAGGAACGTCTGGTTGGGCGGCCGTTGTTGTTGGGTTCGATCAAGTCGAACATCGGGCATACGCAGGCGGCGGCGGGTGTGGCGGGTGTGATCAAGATGGTGCAGGCGATGCGTCATGGGGTGTTGCCTGCGTCGTTGCATATTGATGAGCCGAGTCCGCATGTGGACTGGGGGAGTGGTGCGGTGAGGCTGTTGACCGAGCCGGTGGAGTGGCCTGGCGGTGAGCGGC
>NZ_LAKD02000261.1 GCF_000968685.2 Streptomyces antioxidans | reverse complement strand
GGGATGAGTCGGGGCGGGGGGTGGCATCGGTCGAATCGCTGGTGCTGCGCCCGGTCGACGCGGGTCAGCTGAACGCGGTCGGCGGAGCGGCGCGGGACGCGCTGTTCCGGCTCGAGTGGGTCGACGTCCCCGGAGTTGTGGCAGCGGGGGGCGAGGTGGCGCCGCGGACCGAGATGGTGCGGGTCGTCTCAGACGGTCCGGATGTGGTGAGTGACGTGTATGACCGGGTCCTTGAGGTCCTGGAGCGGGTGCAGGGGTGGGTGGGGGATGAGGATTTGGCGGGTGAGCGGTTGGTGGTGGTGACGCGGGGTGCTGTCGATGCGGGTGAGGGTGTGGAGGATGTGGCCGGGGCGGCGGTGTGGGGTCTGGTGCGGTCCGCGCAGTCGGAGAACCCGGGGCGTCTGGTGCTGCTGGACACCGATGACCTGGACGGCGTCGACAGTCTGCTCCCCAGGGTGCTGACTCTGGGCGAGGAGCAGGTGGTCGTGCGGTCAGGCGTGGTGCGGGTGCCGCGTCTGGGCCGGTTGCTGCCCTCGGGGGATGCTCCGGAGTCGGGGGTGTTCGGTTCCGGTGCGGTGCTGGTGACGGGTGGCGTGGGTGTGCTGGGTGGTTTGGTGTCCCGGCATCTGGTTGTGCGGCACGGTGTGGAGAAGCTGGTGCTGTTGTCCCGTCGTGGTGCGGAGGCTGGGGGCGCGGCGGAGTTGCGTGCTGAGCTGGAGGCGGCGGGTGCTGAGGTGTTGGTCGAGGCGTGTGACGTTGCTGATCGTGGGG
>NZ_LAKD02000260.1 GCF_000968685.2 Streptomyces antioxidans | reverse complement strand
CCAACGTCGTCGGAAGTCGAAGCTCAGTAGCCGCCCCAAGCTGATTACGCAGCTCAACCGCAGTCAAGGAATCAAAACCCAGATCCTTCAACGCACGATCAGCATCAACCCCAGCAGAGTCCGCATGCCCCAGCACCACCGCCACCTGAGAACGAACCAACTCCAGCAACAACCGCTCACGCTCCCGCGGCGCCACACCCGCCAACCGATCCCGCCACACACCAGACCCATCCCGCCCCACCGCAACCCGCCGCACCACATTCCGCAACAACGCCGGAACCGACACACCACCCCCACGAAACGCCCCCACATCCACACGCACCGGCAACACCACACCACGCCCCACACCCTGAGCCACATCAAACAGGGCAAGACCCTCCTCGGTGGTCATGGGGGTGATGCCGGTGCGGTTCAGGC
>NZ_LAKD02000026.1 GCF_000968685.2 Streptomyces antioxidans | reverse complement strand
GTGCCAGGGCCTCGATCACGTGGCTGATCAGCGGTCCGGCGGCGTTGAGCCGCTTGTTGTAGGCGGACTGCTGGGGCAGGTAGCGGAAGAGGTGTCCCAGGCGGGCGTGTGCGAAGCGGATCCACTGGCGGGCCGAGGGGAAGCCCAGCAGGACCTGGGCGACCGCCAGGCACAGCAGTTCGGCGTCCGTGAGTTTCGGAGGTCGCCCGATCCGGCGACAAGGGGCCACATGGTCGTCGATGAACACGTACAGTGCCGCCAGAAGGGCGTCCAGGCCAGAAGTCACACTCAGGCCAACGGACGCCCTTCGCCATGGTCGCGGCCAACCCAGACATCGGACTCATTCATCTAGGCCCCCGGGGGCGCTCCGCCCCGTTGCCGGGGGCTGGGGCGGAGCCCCAGTTTCGGGAAGGGGCGGGGTGGGGAACAGCCCGCCGCAGGCGCCAAACCGGGCCGCCCCCCTACGCCACCGGAGCCAGGGACGGCACCTCCCGGATGCCGAAGCGATGCCGTAGCGCCGACAGCGCCGCCAGATAGCCGCACATCCCGTGGACCCCCGGCCCCGGCGGCGTCGCCGATGAGCAGAGGAAGAGGCCCGGCACCGGGGTGCGGTACGGATCGAGGCGCGCCACCGGCCGGGCGACCCCCTGCCAGACCGTCATCGCGCCCGAGCCGATGTCCCCGCCCACATCATTGGCGTCGTACGCCTCCAGCCCCCGCCCCGACATCCCGCGCGCCGCGAGCACCGTGTCGCCGAACCCGGGAGCGTATGTCTCGACCCGGGAGCGGATGAGCTCCACCGGGTCCGTGTCGTCGCCGTTCGGCACATGGGCGTAGGCCCACACCGGGCGCCTGCCGGGCCGGGCACGCCCGGGATCGGTGACGGCCGGGTCGACGAGCAGGACGAAGGGCGCCCGGCTGCGCACCCCGCGCGCGGTCCGGGTCTCCTCCCGGGCCAGCTCGGCATGGGTGCCGCCCAGGTGTACGGTCCCGGCGCGCCCCACGGCGGGGTCCGCCCACGGGATCGGCTCGCTGACCAGGAAGTCGGCCTTCGCGGCGGCCGGGCCGTAGCGGAACCGCCGCAGCGCCCGGGCGTAGCGGTCGGGCAGCGCCCGCCCGGCGATGTCCAGCAACCCCGGAACACCGGTGTCGAGCAGCACCGCCCGATATCCGCCCAGCTCACGGAGGTCGCCGATCGCCCGCCCGGGGTGGAAGGTGCCGCCGTGCGCGGTGATGTCGTCCACCATGGCCTCGGCGATCCGGCCGCTGCCGCCGCGCGGCAGCGGCCAGCCGGGGCCGTGCGCCAGCTGCCCGAGCAGGGCCGCCACCGCGCCCCCGGCCAGGCTGGGCAGTTCGCCCACGGCATGGGCGGCGACCCCGGTGAGCAGGGCGGGCGCCGCCTCACCGGCGAAGCGGGCGGCCCCGAGCCGGGTGCCGTGTACAAGGATCCGCGGGGCCAGCAGCAGCGGTGCCACCGGATCGCGGGGCAGGGCGCGCTGCCCGGAGAGGAGGAAGTCAACGACGCCCTCGCCGTGCCGCACCAGCGGCCCCATCAGCCGCCGCCAGCGCTCACCGTCCGGGCCGAGCCCGGCGCAGGTGGTCCCCAGATCGCGGTGGGCGAGCGCGGCGCGGCCGCCGTCCAGCGGATGGGCGTAGGAGACCGCGGGCGTCAGCAGCTCCACCCCGCGCGCGGCCAGGCCGAACTCGCGGAAGAAGCGGGAGGCGGCCGCCATGGGGTGGACCGCCGAGCAGATGTCATGGGTGATCTCCGGGTCGAAGAGCGGCTGGGTGCGCAGACCGCCCCCGATGTCGGCTGCGGCCTCGTACACCGCCACCCGCAGCCCGGCGCGGGCCAGCGTGACGGCGGCGGCGAGCCCATTGGGCCCGCTGCCCACGATCGCCGCGTCACCCATCCCGCCGCACCTCCTGACCGCGCCCGCCCGAAGGGCCTCCGTGTCCTGCCGCACGAGTTCCTCGTACGACGTGTCCGAACCGGCCGGAAGTGGAACCCGGAGCGCCGCACCCCCGCGGCTCCGCGCCCCACCGCGGGTCGCCGCCGCTCAGTGCGGCAGAATCGACGGGGCTTGGACAAAAACACCAGGAGGAAGCGTGTCCGGATTCGTCGAGAAGCCCGAGCCGGTCGAGGTTCCGGGCCTTCAGCACCTGCACACCGGCAAGGTGCGCGACCTCTACCGGAACGAGCGCGGTGAGCTCGTCATGGTCGCCAGCGACCGGATCTCCGCCTACGACTGGGTCCTGCCGACCGAGATCCCCGAGAAGGGCAAGATCCTCACCCAGCTCTCCCTCTGGTGGTTCGATCTGCTCGCCGACCTCGTCCCCAACCACGTCCTGTCCAGCGAGCTGCCCCCCGGCGCCCCCGCCGACTGGGAGGGCCGGACTCTGGTGTGCCGGTCGCTGCGGATGGTCCCGGTCGAATGCGTGGCGCGCGGCTATCTGACCGGCTCCGGTCTGGCCGAGTACCGCGAGACCCGTACGGTGTGCGGAATCGCCCTCCCCGAGGGGCTGACCGACGGCTCCGAGCTGCCCTCGCCGATCTTCACCCCGGCCACCAAGGCCGCGGTCGGCGAGCACGACGAGAACGTGGCGTACGAGGAGGTGGCGCACCGCGTCGGCGCCGAGCCCGCCGCCCAGCTGCGCCAGGCGACCCTCGCCGTCTACAACCGGGCCCGGGAGATCGCCCGCGCCCGGGGGATCATCCTCGCCGACACCAAGTTCGAGTTCGGCTACGCGGAGGCGACCCTGGGTGCGGAGAGCGCCGAGCCGGTGCTCGCCGACGAGGTGCTGACCCCGGACTCCTCCCGCTTCTGGCCCGCCGACCAGTGGGAACCCGGCCGCGCACAGCCGTCCTTCGACAAGCAGTACGTCCGCGACTGGCTGACCTCCCCGGCGTCCGGCTGGGACCGCGGCGGCGAGCAGCCGCCGCCCCCGCTCCCGGCTGAGGTCGTCGAGCGGACGCGCGCGAAGTACGCGGAGGCTTACGAGCTGCTGACCGGCACCAGCTGGAAGTAGACCGGAGGCCGGGAGGCCCGAAGGCCCGCACGAACGACCAAGGGCCCCGGCCGACCGGCCGGGGCCCTCACCTTCACCGAGCGGACGACGAGGCTCGAACTCGCGACCTCAACCTTGGCAAGGTTGCGCTCTACCAACTGAGCTACGTCCGCCTGCGCCGGGCTCTTCCGATCCGACGCGCCTCTACTATAACCAAACCCTCGACCGCTGAACTACCACCCCGGGCCGACGCCCCCGGCGACGATCAGCTCGTCACCCCCGGGGCCGAGGGGCGGAGCCCCCGGTGGCTGGCGCGGTGACATGCGCCCGAAAACGCCCGAGGCGCCGGTCGGTTCGACCGGCGCCTCGGATCTGGAGCGGACGACGAGATTCGAACTCGCGACCCTCACCTTGGCAAGGTGATGCTCTACCAACTGAGCCACGTCCGCATGCCTCCGACCGGCTTTCACCGATCGGCGCGTGCACCACTCTATCCGATCCTCGTCAACAGGAGGCCGATAGACGATGAGAGCGGGTGACAGGGATCGCACACTGCGCCTCCCCCTTGGAAAGGGGGCGCTCTACTACTGAGCTACACCCGCATGGTGTCTTCCTCGGGGTTTCGGCCTTTCGGCCTCGCCCCTCGGCGTGCTCCAGACTTTAGCGGATCACCCGGGGTGGTGTGCAACTCGGCTGAACGGGTGCCCCGGAACGGGTGCCTCAGGCCGACGAGCGGATGCCTGGGGCCGAAGCGCCGGGGATGCCTCAGGCCGACTCGTCGAAGGCTTCGTAGACCTTCTTGGGGATCCGGCCGCGCGGAGGCACCTCCATGCCGTTCGACCGGGCCCAGGCGCGCACCGCGGCCGGGTCCGGGGCGACGGCGGTGCGGCGGTAGGTCTTGCCGGAGCGGGCCCGCTTGCGGCCGGCCTCCACGTACGGCGCGAGGGCGTCGCGCAGTTTCGACGCATTGGCAGAGTTGAGGTCGATCTCGTACAACTTGCCGTCGAGTCCGAACGTGACCGTCTCTTCCGCTTCGCCTCCTTCGAGGTCGTCAGAGAGCGTGACTACTACGCGCTGCGCCACGGATATCGGTCCTTTCGGGCTGCATCGTTGCGTTGACGTGCAAAGATGTCAGCTGTCCAGTTGTGTCCAACAATGCTTTTTCATTTGTACAGTGACTGGCATTGCATTGTGAACCCCAGTAATTCCATCCGCGTGTCACGCCGCGATCGGGACCATACGTTTTTCCCTGACCTTTCCCCCTCAGTTGCCGCCGGTGATGCTTAAACGTGACCGAATCCTTGCATATCTACTCGCGTAGAATTTTGTCCGGGGTAGGCTTGGGCACCGCCTTACGCACCAGCACCACACCACCGGGAGTGCCAGTGGCACGCGTCGTAGTCGACGTCATGCTCAAGCCGGAGATCCTCGACCCCCAGGGCCAGGCGGTGCAGCGAGCACTGCCCCGCCTCGGTTTCGAGGGGATCGCCGACGTCCGCCAGGGCAAGCGCTTTGAACTCGAGGTGGAGGGCCCGGTCGATGACGCCGCCCTCGCCCGTATCCACCAGATCGCGGAGACCTTTCTGGCGAACACCGTGATCGAGGACTTTTCCGTGAAGGTCGAGGTCGGCGAGGGTGCCGACGCCACCGCCGGGCAGGGCGCCACCGCCGTGAAGGCGGAGTCGTGACCGCACGCGTCGGAGTCATCACCTTCCCCGGCACGCTCGACGACCGCGACACCCAGCGCGCGGTCCGCGCCGCCGGGCTGGAAGCCGTGGCCCTGTGGCACCGCGACAAGGACCTCAAGCAGGTCGACGCGGTGATCCTGCCGGGCGGCTTCTCCTATGGCGACTATCTGCGGGCCGGAGCGATCTCCCGGTTCTCCCCGGTAATGGAGTCGGTGATCGGCCAGGCGAAGGCCGGTATGCCGGTGCTTGGCATCTGCAATGGCTTCCAGGTGCTCACCGAGACCCATCTCCTCCCCGGTGCGATGCTGCGCAACAACCATCTGCACTTCATCTGCTGTGATCAGAAGTTGCGAGTGGAAAACGCGGAGACCGCCTGGACCCACTCCTATGAGCGGGGCCAGGAGATCAACATCCCGCTGAAGAACATCGACGGCCGCTATGTCGCCGATGAGCGCGTCCTCGATGAACTCGAGGCCGAGGGACGGGTCGTCTTCCGCTATCAGGAGCTGAACCCCAACGGCTCGCTCCGCGACATCGCCGGTATCTGCAATGCGGCGGGCAATGTCGTCGGCCTCATGCCCCACCCCGAGCATGCCGTCGAACCGCTGATCGGCACCGGTCGCACCGACGGTCTCGGATTCTTCACCTCGATCCTCAAGAGGCTGGTCAGCGCATGACCCTGGACACCACCAAGCACGCGGCGCAGACCCCGGAGGCCGAGCAGCCCTGGGCCGAACTCGGCCTCAAGCAGGACGAGTACGAGCGCGTCCGCGCCATCCTGGGCCGCCGCCCCACCGGCGCCGAGCTCGCGATGTACTCGGTCATGTGGTCCGAGCACTGCTCGTACAAGTCGAGCAAGGTCCACTTGCGGCAGTTCGGCGAGAAGGCCCCCGAGAGCGACGCGCTGCTCGTCGGCATCGGCGAGAACGCGGGCGTGGTCGACGTCGGCCAGGGCTATGCGGTGACCTTCAAGGTCGAGTCGCACAACCACCCCTCGTACATCGAGCCCTACCAGGGCGCCGCCACCGGTGTTGGCGGCATCGTCCGTGACATCCTCGCCATGGGCGCCCGCCCGGTGGCCGTGATGGACCCGCTGCGCTTCGGCGCCGCCGACCACCCCGACACCAAGCGGGTGCTGCCCGGTGTGGTCGCGGGCATCGGCGGCTACGGCAACTGCCTGGGGCTGCCCAATATCGGCGGCGAGGTCGTCTTCGACCCCTGCTACCAGGGCAATCCGCTGGTCAACGCGTTGTGCGTGGGCGTGATGAAGCATGCGGACATCCATCTCGCCAAGGCGTCGGGCACCGGCAACAAGGTGATCCTCTACGGCGCCCGCACCGGCGGCGACGGCATCGGCGGCGTCTCGGTCCTCGCCTCCGAGACCTTCGACACCGCGGGCGACAGTGCCTCCGGCACGGGAAAACCCACCAAGCGCCCCGCCGTTCAGGTCGGCGACCCCTTCCAGGAGAAGCTGCTCATCGAGTGCACCCTGGAGGTCTTCAAGGAGGACCTGGTCGAGGGCATCCAGGACCTCGGCGGCGCGGGCCTGTCCTGCGCCACCAGCGAGCTCGCCAGCGCCGGCTCCGGCGGAATGCGGGTCGAGCTCGACACCGTGCCGCTGCGCGACTCCTCGCTCTCCCCCGAGGAGATCCTGATGAGCGAGTCACAGGAGCGCATGTGCGCGGTCGTGAAGCCGGAGAAGGTCGACCGCTTCCTGGAGATCTGCGAGAAGTGGGACGTCCTCGCCACCGTCATCGGTGAGGTCACCGACGGCGAGCGGCTGGAGATCTACTGGCACGGCGAGCAGATCGTGGACGTCCCCCCGCGCACCGTCGCCCATGAGGGCCCGGTCTACGAGCGCCCCTACGCCCGCCCCGCGTGGCAGGACGCGCTCCAGGCCGACGGCGCGGACAAGCTGCCGCGCCCGGCCACGGCCGAGGAGCTGCGTGAGCAGGTCCTCAAGGTGATCGGCTCCCCGAACCAGGCGTCCAAGTCCTGGATCACCGATCAGTACGACCGCTTTGTGCAGGGCAATACGGTCCTCGCCCAGCCCGAGGACTCCGGCATGGTCCGGGTGGACGAGGAGACGGGCCTCGGCGTGGCCGTCGCCACGGACGGCAACGGCCGCTACGCCAAGCTGGACCCGTACGCCGGGGCACAGCTCGCGCTCGCCGAGTCGTACCGCAATGTGGCCGCGTCCGGCGCCAAGCCGCTGGCCATCTCCAACTGCCTCAACTTCGGCTCGCCGGAGGACCCCGCGGTGATGTGGCAGTTCGCGGAGGCCACCCGCGGCCTCGCCGACGGCTGTCTGACCCTGGGCACCCCGGTCACCGGCGGCAATGTGTCGCTGTACAACCAGACCGGGGAGGTGGCCATCCACCCGACGCCGGTCGTCGCCTTCCTCGGCGTGATCGACGATGTGGCCCGCCGCACCCCGATCGCGTTCGCGGAGGAGGGCCAGCTGCTGTACCTGCTGGGCGACACCGCGGCGGAGCTTGGCGGTTCGGCCTGGTCCCAGGTGATCCACGACCACCTGGGCGGACTGCCGCCGAAGGTGGACCTGGAGCGGGAGCGGCTGCTCGCCGAGATCCTGATCTCGGCCTCGCGCGACGGCATGGTGGACGCGGCCCACGACCTGTCCGACGGCGGTCTGATCCAGGCGCTCGCCGAGTCGTGTCTGCGCGGCGGCAAGGGCGCCCGGATCGTCGTCCCCGACGGTCTGGACCCCTTCGTCCTGCTGTTCTCCGAGTCCGCGGGCCGGGCGATCGTCGCCGTACCGCGCAGCGAGGAGGTCCGCTTCAACGACATGTGCGGGGCCCGGGGCCTTCCGGCGGCCCGCATCGGCGTGGTCGACGGCGACGCGATCGACGTCCAGGGGCAGTTCTCCATCCCGCTGGCCGAGCTGAGGGAGCCGTACGAGGCGACGATCCCGGGTCTGCTGGCCTGAGGACCGGCTGAGCACGCAGGCCGTACGGCCCGCACCCCGACGGCGGGGAGTGGGCCGTACGGTCCGTCCGAATCTGTTGCACTTCGTCCGGAAGCGGGCTCACTGCCCCCAGAAGGCGTTGGTGGCGTCGATGTCCTCGACGCACTGGTCGATGTCGCTGATCTTCCCGTCGACGATGGTGAAGAACAGCCCGGTCTTCATGTCCAGCGTGCGGTTGCCGCGCTCGGCGCGGACGCGGAGGCCGGAGATCACATGCCCGCGCCCGTCGGGCAGCACCGACTCCAGATCGACCCGCAGCGTGCCACCGGTCTCCTCGAACTCGGTGCGGTACAGCCGCATACACGCGTCCCGGCCCTTGTGGAGTCCGGAGATCATGCTGTCCCCGGGCATGTGCTGCGTGACGTCGGCCGTCAGCAGCGTGCTGAAGGTGTCCAGGTCGCCCTGCTGGAACGCGGTGCAGGCGCGGCGCACCACGGTGGCATCGGGGTGCTCGCCCATGGTCGTTCACACCTTTCGTTCTGATGGATACCGATCTGTCCCCTTCTCTCTATCCTCCTCTCCATCCTCCGTCCGCCCCATGGGGCTGTCGATAGGCTCGGCGCCATGCCGCCTCGTCCCCGTGCCCGCGCTCGCAGCTATGACCCCGTCAAGACCCGGACCGCCGTGGCCGCGCAGCTCCGGCAGGTGCGGAAGGCCGCCGAGGGGCTGGACGGGACGGCCCTGGACGCCCCCACCCGGCTCGGCGACTGGACGGTCCGGGAGCTGATCGCGCATCTGGGGATGGCCGTGACGTCCGTCGTACGCCTCCTGGAGCGGCCCGCGCCGCCCGCGCGCGAGGTCGTCACGGTCGCCGGCTGGGCGGCGGCGGTGGCCGGGCACTCCGGGCCGATCGCCGAGGAGACCCGCGCTCTCGCGGCGGACACCGGGCCCGGCGAGCTGCTGGAGCGCGCCGAGGCCCGGTTCGCCGAGGTGGCCGCCGTCGCGCCCGCCGACCGGCTGCTGGCCGCCCGGGTCGGGGCGATGCGGCTGGACGACTACCTGGTCACCCGCTGTGTGGAGCTGGTGGTCCACGCCGACGACCTGGCGGACGCCACCGGCGTCCCCGTGCCGCACGACCGCCAGGCGCTGGCCACCGCCACCCGGGTGCTCGCCGACGCCCTCGCGGCGAAGGCGCCCGGCGGTTCGGTCGAGCTCCGGATCCCGCCGTTCGCCGTGGTGCAGTGCGTCGAGGGTCCCCGGCACACCCGTGGCACCCCGCCGAATGTCGTGGAGACCGATCCGCCGACCTGGATCCGCCTTGCCACGGGCCGTCTGACCTGGGCCGAGGCCCTGGAGTCCGGGCCGCTGACCGCGAGTGGCGACCGCGCCGACCTCTCCGCCCACCTGCCCGTGCTCGGCTGACCGGCCCGAGATGTGATCCTTACCTCGGACCGGCGCCTCCGCGCGGGCCGTGCGCAGGTCGGGCGCGGGTCCCGGGGGCCCGTGAGCGGTGCGGAGAATGTGACTTACGCCCTCCTGACGGGTCCCTCGTTCGGAGGCACCGCCGAACTGGCCTAGACTCGATGGCGTGCCACGTGGTGACGGACGACTCAGCCACGACCTGCTCCCCGGTGAGAAGGGCCCCCAAGACGCCTGCGGCGTCTTCGGAGTCTGGGCACCGGGAGAAGAGGTCGCCAAACTCACCTATTTCGGGCTGTACGCACTGCAGCACCGCGGACAGGAGTCCGCGGGCATCGCGGTGAGCAACGGCTCCCAGATTCTCGTATTCAAGGACATGGGCCTGGTCTCACAGGTCTTCGACGAGACCTCCCTCGGCTCCCTGACGGGCCATATCGCGGTCGGTCACGCCCGCTACTCCACCACCGGAGCCTCGGTGTGGGAGAACGCCCAGCCGACGTTCCGGGCCACCGCCCATGGCTCGATCGCGCTGGGCCACAACGGGAACCTGGTCAACACCGCCGAGCTGGCGGAGCTGGTCGCGGCCCTGCCCCGGGACGGCGGCCGGGCCACCCAGGTGGCCGCCACCAACGACACCGACCTGGTCACCGCCCTGCTGGCGGGCCAGGTTGACGAGGACGGCAAGCCGCTCACCGTCGAGCAGGCGGCCTCCCTCGTGCTGCCCAAGGTCAAGGGCGCTTTCAGCCTCGTCTACATGGACGAGCACACGCTCTACGCGGCGCGCGACCCGCAGGGCATCCGGCCGCTGGTCCTCGGCCGCCTCGAGCGCGGCTGGGTGGTGGCGTCGGAGACCGCCGCTCTGGACATCGTGGGCGCGTCCTTCATCCGCGAGATCGAGCCCGGCGAGATGGTCGCCATCGACGAGAACGGGCTGCGCTCCACCACCTTCGCCGAGGCCCGGCCCAAGGGCTGTGTCTTCGAGTACGTGTACCTGGCCCGTCCGGACACCGACATCGCGGGGCGGAACGTCTACCTCTCCCGGGTCGAGATGGGCCGCCGTCTCGCCAAGGAGTCCCCGGCCGACGCCGACCTGGTGATAGCGACGCCCGAGTCCGGCACCCCGGCCGCCGTCGGCTACGCCGAGGCCAGTGGGATTCCGTACGGCTCCGGGCTGGTCAAGAACAGCTATGTGGGCCGGACCTTCATCCAGCCCTCGCAGACCATCCGGCAGCTCGGCATCCGGCTCAAGCTGAACCCCCTCAAGGAGGTCATCCGGGGCAAGCGCCTGGTGGTCGTCGACGACTCGATCGTCCGCGGCAACACCCAGCGCGCCCTGGTGCGGATGCTCCGCGAGGCCGGGGCCGCCGAGGTGCACATCCGGATCTCGTCCCCGCCGATCAAGTGGCCGTGCTTCTTCGGCATAGATTTCGCCACCCGCGCCGAGCTGATCGCCAACGGTCTCTCGGTCGAGGAGATCGGCAAGTCGCTGGGCGCCGACTCGCTGGCGTACATCTCCACCGACGGCATGATCGAGGCGACCACGATCGCCAAGCCGAATCTGTGCCGTGCCTGCTTCGACGGTGAGTACCCGATGGACCTGCCGGATCCCGAGCTGCTGGGCAAGCACCTCCTGGAGTCCGAGACGCAAGGGCAGAGCAGCGGCGACGCCGACGGTGTGACGACGCTGACCGCCGGTGTCGGCGGCGCCGACGCACTGCGCCGTCCCTGAGCGCCGCCCGCCCGTCATCCCCGATACGAAAGATCTCAACGTCATGTCCGAGTCCGGGTCCACCTACGCCGCCGCGGGCGTCGACATCGAAGCGGGCGACCGCGCCGTCGAGCTGATGAAGGAGTGGGTGAAGAAGGCGAGCCGGCCCGAGGTCGTGGGCGGCCTCGGCGGTTTCGCCGGGCTCTTCGACGCCTCCGCGCTGGCCCGCTACCGGCGTCCACTGCTCGCCTCCGCCACCGATGGGGTCGGCACCAAGGTGGACATCGCCCGGCGGATGGGCGTGTACGACACCATCGGCCGCGACCTGGTCGGCATGGTCGTGGACGACCTGGTGGTCTGCGGTGCCGAGCCGCTGTTCATGACCGACTACATCTGTGTCGGCAAGGTCTACCCGGAGCGCGTCGCGGCCGTCGTCAAGGGCATCGCCGAGGGCTGCACCCTCGCGGGCTGCGCCCTGGTGGGCGGCGAGACCGCCGAGCACCCGGGGCTGTTGGGCGCTGATGACTTCGATGTCGCCGGGGCCGGTACGGGCGTGGTCGAGGCCGATCGGGTGCTGGGCGCGGATCGTATCCGAACGGGTGATGCGGTGATCGCCATGGCATCGTCCGGACTTCACTCGAACGGGTACTCACTCGTCCGCCATGTGCTGTTCGACCGGGCGGGCTGGGCGCTGGACCGCGAGGTGCCGGAGCTCGGCCGGACGCTGGGCGAGGAGCTGCTGGAGCCCACCCGGATCTACTCGCTGGACTGTCTGGCCCTCACCCGCACCACCGAGGTGCACGCCTTCTCGCACATCACCGGTGGCGGGCTGGCCAACAACCTGGCACGGGTCATCCCCGAGGGGCTGCGCGCGGTCGTGGACCGCTCGACCTGGGCCCCCGCCCCGGTCTTCCGGCTGGTCGGCGAGGCCGGTTCGGTCGAGCGGCCGGAGCTGGAGAAGACCCTCAACATGGGCGTGGGCATGGTGGCCGTGGTCCCGGCGGACTCCGTGGATGTGGCGCTCACCACGCTCGCCGACCGTGGTGTCGAGGCCTGGGTCGGCGGTGAGATCACCGAGCGCACGGCCGGGGACGCGGAAGCGGTGACCCTGACCGGTGACCATGCGGACTGAGTCGGCCGTGCCGGGTGTGCGGACAGCACAGAAGCCGGCCCGAGGCGGGTGCCCCGGACCGGTGGAGGTGTGCGGCGATAAGCCGAGCGCCTGGAACGTGTGGTTCAGGCGCGGCGACGCTGCGGGGACGGATCCGACTGTTCGTCGTCCTCGTCCTCATCGTCGTTGTACAGATCCGCGTACTGTGCGTACGGGTCGTCGTCCAGCTCATCGTCCTCGAACCGCTCACCGTTCGGCGGCTGGTTCGATGTCGATGCGCCCAGCTCCTCGGCCAGGCGTGAGAGATCCGTCCCACCGCTGTTGTACTTCAGCTGGCGGGCGACCTTCGTCTGCTTGGCCTTGGCCCGGCCGCGCCCCATGGCTCGACCCCCTCAACGACGGGGCTCGACGGCCCCAGAGTCTTGACACGCGTTCACGTTCATAAATCAGAGCGGACTCTCAGAAGAGAGACCGGTCCGTAGGGCTTCAACCGTACCTGCTTCTGTGGCCATACGGTACGTCGCCCACACGACGTGCCACGAGGCAGAACCCGCGAGGAGCCCGTTCCTCGCTGGTCAGCTGCGATTTTAACGTGTCTTGTGCGCCGACCCGCCGACGGGCCGTGAGGGATCTCTCCCCGATGGCCCCCAGAGGGCTCTCACATCCCCCGTACGGCCGCCTCAGGCAAGGGACCCGCACGGCCCGTCCGCGCGGGTCTCACATCGCCTCTCAGGCGCTCTCAGACGCTTCCAGCGGCCCTCGAGCGCCCCTCGGCCCATGCCCCTGGCATCTGCCAGGCCGCGGCTCAGGCGTCATGGCCCTCCGCCATCCGGTGCTCGGCCAACCGGTCGGCCGCCGCGGCGGCCGGGATGCCGTCGGTCCGTGCCCGATCGAATATGGCCAGCGTCGTGTCGAAGATCTTCGCCGCCTTGGCCTTGGCCCGGTCGAAGTCGAACCCGTGCAGCTCGTCGGCCACCTGGATGACACCGCCCGCGTTCACCACGTAGTCCGGCGCGTAGAGGATGCCGCGGCCGTCCAGGTCCTTCTCGACGCCCGGGTGGGCCAGCTGGTTGTTGGCCGCGCCGCACACCACCTTCGCGGTCAGGACGGGCACCGTGTCGTCGTCCAGGGCGCCACCGAGCGCGCACGGGGCGTAGACGTCCAGGTCGGCGCGGATCAGCGCCTCGGTGTCCCGGACCGCCTGGACGCGGGGGTGGCGGGCCAGCACGCGGTCCACCGACTCGGTGCGCACATCCGTGACCACGACCTCGGCGCCGTCCTCCAGCAGGTGCTCCACCAGGTGGTGGCCGACCTTGCCGACCCCCGCGATGCCGACCCGGCGGCCGCGCAGCGTGGGCGCGCCCCAGGACGCCTGGGCGCTCGCCCGCATCCCCTGGAAGACGCCGAAGGCGGTCAGCACCGAGGAGTCCCCGGCGCCGCCGTTCTCGGGGGAGCGGCCGGTGGTCCAGGGGCACTCGCGGGCGACGACGTCCATGTCGGCCACATAGGTGCCCACGTCACAGGCGGTGACATAGCGACCGCCGAGGGAGGCCACGAAGCGGCCGTAGGCGAGCAGCAGCTTCTCGGTCTTGATCTCCTCGGGATCGCCGAGGATCACCGCCTTGCCGCCGCCGTGGTCGAGCCCGGCGAGCGCGTTCTTGTAGGACATGCCGCGGGCGAGGTTGAGCGCGTCGAGGACCGCCGCGTCTTCGGGGTGCTCCTCGGAGGCGTAGGCGTGGAAGCGGGTGCCGCCGAGGGCCGGGCCCAGGGCGGTGGAGTGGATGGCGATGACGGCTTTCAGGCCGCTCTCCCGGTCCTGGCAGAGCAGTACCTGCTCATGCCCGCCGAGATCGGAGCGGAACAGTGTCGAAAGCGGTGAGAGAGGGTTCGGCACGCGACTCTCCGTCGGACCGTCGGCGCTGACGGTGTGACGTACGTCGGTCACGGTGGTGACTCCCATAGGTCGGGGAAGACGCCCTCCTTGCTGGTGGGGAGGGCCGTGGGCACGAGGGTAAGCCCTGGGGCCCCGGGGGATCGGCCATGTCCCCGACGAGTCCGTATGCCGGGCATGGGACGATGCCGTCAGCTGGGGGTAAGGGAGCCCCCGGCGGTGGTCTCAGCCTTGAGGGAGCGCGTGTGACCTTGGCGTCTTCGGTGATTGTTCCGTACGCGGCGTATCTCCGGGTCTATGAGCCACTGGCGGCGTTCCCGGAGCCGGAGAGATCGCACTGGGCGCGGTACGCCAAGCGCGACGACCTGCCGGACGCGCAGGACGAGCTGCGCCGCTCGCTCGCGGACCTGCTGCCGGTCCCCCCGGTGCCGGTTCCGGTGCAGGAGAGCGCGGACGCCTTCGTGGCGCTCGTGGACGGCGTCACCTGCGTCTGCCCGTGGCGCACCCGGCTGAGGGGCTGGCTGGCCCTGGAGGAGCTCCCGGAACTCCTTCCCGGGGCCCTTCTGGACGCGGCCCTGCCCCCGGTGGTGCGCCGGCAGGCGGTGGCCGACTTCGAGCGGTGGCTGGAGCGCAACCCGGACGCCCGGCCGTGGATCCGCTCGGCCACCTGGCATGTGCCGGTGCGCTGGTTCGTGCTCTTCGGGGACGAGGAGCGCGAGTTCACCAAGGGTGACGACGGCCTCATCCTCCGCTACCGCACGCCGATGGTCCAGGCCAGGCGCCGGGTGGCGCGTGGCCTTAAGGTGCTCAAGGAGGCTCTTGGTGAGGGGCCGCTGATCGACGGGCTGGTGGACGTCGGCCGGTGGCTCGAGGAGTTTCACCCACGGTCGCTGGTCGAGCTGGACTACGGCGGTCTGGTGCACGCGCTGCCGGCCGGGCAGTTGGAGGACGACCACTCGGCCGCGGATGTGGCGGAGGGCCTGGCGGCGCTGCGCGACGGGGACGGGGAGCGCGCGGGCGTGGCGTACGAGCGGCTGACCGACCGCTGGAGCGTGGTCCGCGGGCGGCAGAACGCGAGCTGAACGCCCGGCCGAACGGGCGCCGGGTGGCCGGTGGAGCGGGTCTCCGGAACAGAGGGGACGTAGGTCCCTATCCGGGCCATTGCCTCAATCGTGACCTAAAGCACTGACTTCGGGCCTTGCGGTAATCACCCATCCTCGTGTCAAAATAGGACAAGGAGTCCGGGAGGGGCTCCTTCCGCCCAACTATGGGCGGATTCATCGGTATTGCACTTCTTGACGGATCTGGTGACCCCTGATCCTGTTGTGACTGATCGTCACGGCCGCGTGACAGTCCGTTATGGCATGGTCCATCGGCTTCCGTCGAGGTTGGTCACCTGAGAGGGCAATTCCATCGGTTTGGCCGACGGGGCTGGACAGATGGTGTAGTTGTAGTGCCGAGGACAAGCCGTTCGTCCTATAACCGACTCGGCCCGCGTCCGCCATTTCGGGCAACGTGGGTCAAGGTGCAGAATTTAGAGGAAAGAACCGTGATGGTTCGGTTCTCCCGAGGAGGCCGCTCATGACCGCTCGCACCCCTGATGCCGAGCCGCTGCTGACCCCGGCTGAGGTTGCCACGATGTTCCGCGTGGACCCGAAGACGGTCACTCGCTGGGCGAAGGCAGGCAAGCTCACGTCGATCCGAACGCTCGGAGGGCATCGGCGCTACCGCGAAGCGGAGGTCCGTGCTCTTCTTGCGGGCATCCCGCAGCAGCGCAGCGAGGGCTGAATAACCGCATAACCGGGCATTTCCGGGCCCCCCAGCCCGGCTTTCGCCTGTATAGCTCCATATTGCTTCACCACGACGGGTGCCTGCCCCAACAGGCCCTCCACCGCTCGACATGGGTGCGTCGTTGATCGCGCTGGACTCCGCCGGGTCCGGCGCGATCTTTTTATGTCCGGGAACGGTCTTCCGGAGGGTGCCTCCAGGGGGCTTCAAGTGGCTCTGGAAGCGCAATCGTTCGGGTTGTGCGGGGTGGTCCGCAAGGGGCTTGAGGAGGCGCGCGGAGCGCTTCCGGGAGGTCCGTGAGGGTCATGGACAGAGGGTGCAATTGCACATATTAAATTGACCTGTGATGAGCAGGGTGTAAGTTCCCTCACTCCGGAAACCCATTCGGTGACTCCCGTCACACGCCCCAACCCTTGCCCTGTTCCTAGTAGTTACGCTAGGGGCAACTGCGGTAAGGGCTTACCGAGTTGACCCCGGCGAGGCCCTCGTCGTCCCCTCGCGCTCCCCGTGCCCGGCCCTGTCGCCCGCCTCGTCGGCCGCCGGGTGCTCCATCGCCAGCCGCAGCAGGCGATGGCAGATCGGGCAGTGCCGGGTGAAGTGGCGGTTGCCCGCGGCGGCCGCCAGATGGGCCCGCAGCAGCGCCCTGGTCTCATGCTTCGCGGACGTCGTCATACGCCGCACCTCCCGCGCACCCCCACGCACACCTTTTAGTTTGGGTACCTCTGTGTGCGGTGTGCCGTCAAGACGCCAAAGGCCCGGATCCGTATCCGGATCCGGGCCTTTGGCGTAAGCGGTCCTGACGGGATTTGAACCCGCGGCCTCCACCTTGACAGGGTGGCGAGCACTCCAAACTGCTCCACAGGACCAACAGTGGCGCTTGCGGCTCCGCCGCCGTGCGCCGCGCCGTGTGCGCTGCGATGCAGACTCTACAGCAGGTCAGGGCGTGCGGTCGAACTCGCGCCCGGTGGCGCTCCGGCGGCCCGCCGGAGCCCCCGGGACACCCTTACGGCGCCACCGCGTCGATGGCCTTCACGATGCGCTTGTCGGACACCGGATAGGCCGTGCCGAGGGCGTGTGCGAAGTAGCTGACCCGCAGCTCCTCGATCATCCAGCGGATCTCCAGCGCCTCCTGGGGCACCGGGCGCCCCGGCGGGAACTGCTCCAGCAGCCAGGCGTACTCGTCCCGCATCTCCCGCACCTTCGCCAGCCGGGCGCGGTCCCGTTCGGCGTTGCCAGGAAGCTGCTGGAGCCGCCGGTCCACGGCCACCAGATAGCGCATGAGGTCCGGAAGCCGCCGTACGCCGTGCGCGGTCACGAAACCCGGGGTGATGAGCTCGGAGAGCTGCTCCCTGATGTCCGTCAGGGACGGCAGCAGCACCGGGCTGCTGGTGGTCTTCAGCCGCCGCTCGCACGACTGCCAGGCCGCCAGCACCTCCTGGACCTTGCGCACCGTCTCCAGCGTGGCGTCCATGATGTCGCTGCGGACGGCGTCGAAGAGCTTGCGGAACGACTCCTCGTCCCAGGCCGGGCCGCCACGGGCCGCGATCAGCCGGTCGGCCGCCGCGGCCACACAGTCGTCGAACAGCGCCTGCACACTGCCGTGGGGGCTGCTGGAGAGCGCCAGCTTGGCCTGGTTGGAGAGCTTGCCCTGGACGAACTTCGCCGGGTTGGACGGCAGCTGGAGCAGGATCAGCCGGCGGGTCCCCCGCCACATCGCCTCCCGCTGCTCGGCCTCGGTGTCGAAGAGCCGTACGGCCACCGAGGAGCCCTCGTCGACGAGCGCCGGATACGCCTTGACCGGCTGGCCGCCGCGGCGCGTCTCGAAGGTGCGCGGCAGCGTCCCGACCGTCCACCGGGTCAGCCCGCCGCGCTGCTCGATCCCCACCGCCTCCTTGGAGGACTCGAACGCCTTGGAGATCGCGGCCCGCGTCTTCGGCCGCAGCCGCAGCTTCAGCGCCTCCAGGTCCTTGTCCTCGGCCAGCTTGCGGCGCCGCTCGTCGACCACCCGGAAGGTGATCTTCAGGTGGTCGGGGACCTTCGCCGGGTCCCAGTCCTCCGGCTCGATCCGTACGCCCACCATCCGCTGGAGCTCCCGCCCCAGCGCCGCCGTCAGCGGCTCCTGGAGGGGGACAGCGCTTTCCAGGAAGCGCTTGGCGTAGTTGGGCGCCGGGACGTAGTGACGGCGGACCGGTTTGGGCAGCGAGCGGATCAGCTCGGTGACCAGGTCCTCCCGCAGGCCCGGGAGCTGCCAGTCGAAGCCGTCCGGGGTGACCTGGTTGAGCACCTGGAGCGGGATGTGGACGGTCACGCCGTCCGCGTCCGCCCCCGGCTCGAACTGATAGGTCACCTTGAACTTGAGCTTCCCCTGGCGCCAGGAGTCCGGATAGGCGTCCTTGGTGACGCCCTGCGCCCGCTCGTTGATGAGCATGGACTTCTCGAAGTTGAGAAGCTCCGGCGCGGTGCCCCCTTCGCGTTGCTTGTGCTTCCACCACGAGTCGAAGTGCGCACCGGAGACCACATGCTCGGGGATCCGCTGGTCGTAGAAGTCGAAGAGCGTCTCGTCGTCCACCAGGATGTCGCGGCGCCTGGCGCGGTGCTCCAGCTCCTCGACCTCGCCGAGCAGCTTGCGGTTGTCGTGGAAGAACTGGTGGTGGGTGCGCCAGTCGCCCTCCACCAGGGCGTTGCGGATGAACAGGTCGCGGCTGGTCTCGGGGTCGATCCGGCCGTAGTTGACCTTCCGCTGGGCGACGATCGGCACCCCGTAGAGCGTGACCCGCTCATACGCCATCACCGCGGCCTGCTTCTGCTCCCAGTGCGGTTCGCTGTAGGTGCGCTTGACCAGGTGCTGGGCGAGCGGTTCGATCCACTCCGGCTCGATCCGGGCATTGACCCGCGCCCACAGCCGGGAGGTCTCCACCAGCTCCGCCGACATCACCCACCGCGGCGGCTTCTTGAACAGCGCCGAACCGGGGAAGACCGCGAACTTGGCGCTGCGCGCGCCCACGTACTCGTTCTTGTCGGTGTCCTTGAGCCCGACGTGCGACAGCAGCCCGGACAGCAGCGATGTGTGCACGCGGTCCGGCGCCGCGTCCTGCTCGGACATGTGGATGTCCATGGTCTTGGCGACCGTGCGCAGTTGGCTGTAGATGTCCTGCCATTCGCGTATGCGCAGGTAGTTGAGGTATTCCTGGCGGCACATCCGGCGGAAGGCGGAGGAGGACAGCTCCTTCTGCCGCTCCCGGACGTATTTCCACAGGTTGAGGAAGGCCAGGAAGTCGCTGGTCTCGTCCCGGAAGCGGGCGTGCTGCTGGTCGGCCTGCTGCTGCTTGTCCGACGGGCGCTCGCGCGGGTCCTGGATGGACAGCGCCGCCGCGATCACCATGACCTCGCGGACACAGCCGTTGCGATCCGCCTCCAGCACCATCCGGGCCAGCCGCGGGTCCACCGGCAGCTGGGCCAGCTTCCGGCCGACCTGGGTGAGCCGCTTGCGCGGGTCCTTCTGCTTGCTGTCCAGGGCGTGCAGCTCCTCCAGGAGCTGGACGCCGTCCTTGATGTTGCGGCGGTCCGGCGGGTCGATGAACGGGAACTTCTCGATGTCGCCGAGGCCGGCGGCGGTCATCTGGAGGATGACGGAGGCCAGGTTGGTCCGCAGGATCTCGGCGTCGGTGAACTCCGGGCGGGTGGTGAAGTCGTCCTCGGAGTACAGCCGGACGCAGATGCCGTCGCTGGTCCGGCCGCAGCGGCCCTTGCGCTGATTGGCGCTGGCCTGGGAGATCGGCTCGATGGGCAGCCGCTGGACCTTGGTGCGATGGCTGTAGCGGGAGATCCGGGCGGTGCCCGGGTCGATCACGTAGCGGATGCCGGGGACGGTCAGCGAGGTCTCGGCCACGTTCGTCGCCAGCACGATGCGGCGGCCGGTGTGTCTCTGGAAGACCCGGTGCTGCTCGGCGTGCGACAGCCGCGCGTACAGCGGAAGCACCTCGGTGACCGGGAGCCTCCTCTTGTTCAGCGCGTCCGCGGTGTCACGGATCTCCCGCTCCCCGGAGAGGAAGACCAGGATGTCGCCGGGGCCCTCGGCCTGGAGCTCGTCGACCGCGTCGCAGATCGCGGTGATCTGGTCGCGGTCGCTGTCCTCGCCGCCCTCCTCGAGCAGCGGGCGGTAGCGCACCTCGACCGGATATGTACGCCCGCTGACCTCGACGATCGGAGCGTCACCGAAATGGCGGGAGAAGCGCTCGGGGTCGATCGTGGCGGAGGTGATCACGACCTTGAGGTCGGGGCGGCGGGGCAGCAGCTGGGCCAGATAGCCGAGCAGGAAGTCGATGTTGAGGCTGCGCTCATGGGCCTCGTCGATGATGATCGTGTCGTACTGGCGCAGCTCGCGGTCGGTCTGGATCTCGGCGAGCAGAATGCCGTCCGTCATCAGCTTGACGTGGGTGTCCTGGCCCACCTGGTCGGTGAAGCGGACCTTCCAGCCGACCGACTCGCCGAGCGGTGAGCGCATCTCCTCTGCGATGCGCTCGGCCACGGTGCGGGCCGCGATCCGGCGCGGCTGGGTATGGCCGATGAGGCCCTTGACGCCGCGTCCCAGCTCCAGACAGACCTTGGGAATCTGGGTGGTCTTCCCGGAGCCGGTCTCACCCGCGACGATCACCACCTGGTGATCCCGGACGGCCTCGAGGATCGCGTCCTTCTTCTGGCTGACCGGCAGCTCTTCCGGATAGGTGATGGCCGGAACCGCGGCGCGGCGGTCGGCGACCCGCAACTCGGCACGGGTCATCTCCTCGGCGATCTCGCCGAGCACGGCCGCACGGGCCTCGGGTTTACGGATCCGGCGCGCACCGTCGAGCCGGCGCCCCAGCCGCTGCTGGTCGCGCAGCATCAGCTCGGGCAGCCGCTCCAGCAGGGCGGGCAGGGCGGGGGCAGGCGTGGTGGACATACGGATCCCAGGATCTCACCTCCGGAAAACGGCTGGCGAACCATTTCCGTCCGCGCCGCGTGGCGCGATATGTGGGATATGTACCGGTTCATCGCCTTAGCGTGATCCCATGGCCGATGACCGGGCGCAGCGCCCCGACCCCGAGCGCCGATCGCTGCGATCGGTGTGGACGTCCCTCGTATCGGCGTGGTCGTCCTTCGCATCGGCGTGGAGGCGGTGCACATCGGCGTGGACGCGGTTCAAGCGAACCCCCTTCTTCCCCGCGACGGTCATCGTGCTGATCATCTCCGCGGGGGCGGGGCTCTTCGCGGGCTCGTACACCTACGCCTTCGCGAACCCCACCCCCCGGAACGTTCCCACCGCCGTCGTGGTCCCCGACCACGGCGCCGCCCCGCTGAACCGGTTCCTCGCCGGGATGGAGCAGGCCCTGAACGCCTCCCTCCGGCCGCGTCCCTACCCCAGCTACGCCGAGGCCCGCTGGTCCCTGGAGGAACAGCGGGTCTTCGCGGTCCTCCAGGTACGGGGCCGCGGCGTACGGATGGATGTGGCGAGCGCGGCCGGGGCGACCGTCGCCCAGGTGCTCGGCCAGGCCGCGGGCAAGGTCGGCCGGGTCTCCGGGGTGCCGGTCACGGTCGAGGACGTGAAACCGCTGCAGCCCGGCGATCCGCGCGGCCTCGCGGTCTTCTACATCTCGCTGGCCGCCACGATCATCGGTTTCCTCGGCGCCATCCAGCTCACCGTGAACGCCTCCGCGCTCAACCCGGCCGAGCGGATCGCCTTCATGATCGCGTACGCCCTGCTCGGCGGGTTCACCATCGCGGTGATCGTCGACCAGGGGCTGGGCGCGCTCCGGCTCCCCTTTCCGGAGTCCTGGGCGATCCTGGCGATGACGATGTTCACCTCGGGGCTGGTGTTCTCCATGTTCAACGTCCTCTTCGGGCGCTGGGCGCTCATCCCCACCTGGGGTCTGATGGTGCTCCTGGGCAACCCCTCCTCCGGCGGCGCCGTCTCCTGGCCCCTGCTCCCCTCCCTCCTCGGCACCGTCGGCCGCTGGCTCCCGCCGGGTGCCTCGGTCAACGCCCAGCACACCGCGATCTACTTCCGCGCCCATCAGCACGCCTTTCCGTTCCTGGTGCTGGTCGGGTGGTGCCTGGTGTCCGCCGTCGTCTTCTGGACCTGGCGCCACCGCCACCCGGGCGGACGACCGCCGAGCGCGACGCCGACGCGGTGCTGAGGCGTGTCGTCCGGGCCGCCCGACGGACCGCACCGCAACCCGCCTGCGCCGGGCGCCCGCCCCTCCCCAACTGCGGCACCCCCACGGAAGCACCGCCCAGGCCCCGGAGCCGGGGGTTTTGCCTCCCTAACCGCGGCAAGGCCCCAGCCCCCCACAGGAGCTCCGCTCCAGGTCCCGGAGTCGGGGTTTCGCCTCCCCGGCCGCGGCGAAGTCGCAGCCTCCATGGGGGCACCGCTCCAGGTCCCGGAGCCGGGGGTTCGCCTCCCCAATCGCGGCAAGGCCCCAGCCCCTACGGGGGCACCGCTCCAGGCCCCGGAGTCGGGGGTTTCGCCTCCCCCCAATCGTGGCAAAGTCCCAGCCCCTCACCGGAGCACCGCCCAGGCCCCGGAGCCGGGGTCCCTGGGCCCCGTGCCGGGGGGCGCCTCGGAGCTCGAAGCCGGGACTACCCGCCCCGCAGCATCGCCACACGGCTCCGCCGCGTGGCAGGGCGGCCCCCGGGGTCCAGGGGCGGAGCCCTTGGTATCGGGAAGGGGCGGGGAGGGGAAAGGCCCGCCGGACACCCCTGCCGCCCAGGCCACCCGGGCACACGGGCACACGGGCACCCGGGCACACGACCACCCAGGCACACGAAAAAAGTCCCTCCCCTGTTGACCAGGGGAGGGACTTTTCTAAGGAGCGCCGAGCAGGCCTTGCACCTACATCCCTCGTTTGGAGACGAGTATCTTTCCTTAGACGACCGACGCATCAACTCCCGCCCTCCGGGGCGGCGTTGCGAGATCAACTATACCCCATCCGGGGGATCACAGCCGCCACAGCGGAGCGTCGTACCGCTCGGGCTGAGTCCCGATCAGCAGGGCCCGCAGATCCGCGCGTTGGACCCCGCTCAGCCCGAGCACCTCGGTGAGACGCCGGAAGGTCGTATGACTGACCCCCCGCGCACGGGCCTCCTCCGCGAAGCGGGCGACCCCGGCGAGCACGGCCCTGGGCCGGAACGGACCCTCGGGCGCCGCCCCGAACCGCGCGGCCTTCTCCCGCTCGTAGTCGATCTCCGAGTAGCCGCAGATCTCCCGGCAGTACCGCTCGGCCTCGGCGAGGCCGGTGGTGTCGGCGATGGCCCGGGCCAGCCGGTTCCGGCGGAACGCGGTGTCGAGGTCCGCCTCATGGATCACGGCCCCGCCGTCCGTCAGCGGAATGGTGAGCCCCGCGTCCCGTACCTCGCACACCCCACGCACCCCCCGTGCCGCGGCCGTGAGCATGCCGGTGGCCTCCGACGGATGCCACTCCATGACGGGCCCGATGGGCGCGACATCGTCGGCGGTCAGCGTATGGACCACCGTCTCCAACCGTTCGTACAGCGCCTCCACCGGAATCTCCCCGTCCAGCCCGGGCCCGGCGACCAGCAGCCGGACCTCCGCGTTCACCTGCGCACACGCGGCGAGCGACAGCGCGTCCCCGAGCGGGCTCCGCAGCGTCGGCTCATCGCCGTGCGCGAGGATGTCGCCGCCCACGTCCAGCAGGTCGATCGACGTAGGGGCCAGGTGCCCGATCAGCTCTTCCAGTTGCCGGACCATGCCCTCCACACCGTGGTGGGGGTCGAGCAGCGCGAAGGTGTGCGGCAGTTCGGCGGCCAGCCGGGGCAGTGTGGACCCGGCGGGCGCCACCGGCTTCGCCTCCCCGGGCACGGCGTACACGCTCGGCGTCAGCGCCCGCAGACCGGTGAAGTCGGCCGCTGTCCGGGGCCCGGGGGCGGGATCGACGAGGAGCCGGTCCCAGGCATAGGTCAGGATCACCGCCTGGTCACCGGCCGTCTCGGCCGTTCCGCGCCCGTACAGGGCCCGGTCGAGCACCGCGGCGGCAACGGCGTCCCCGCCTCCTCCGCCCGCCACGATCAGCCGCGTCATCCGCCCAGCGTACGGCCGGAACGGACAATTCCGTCGTACGGGACGCGGCGGTCACCGGCGCGCGGTGAACCCGCCGTCCACGGCCGACCGCAGCGCCTCCGCAACGCGGGTGGGTCGCCCAGGGGCTGCCCGCTCACTTGTGGTCACGGAGGAAGGCAGGGGTGTCGGCTCGGGTCGGGTAGTCGGGCAGCGGTGCGGGCTTGTCCCGGAGGAACGCGGTGATGACGGCTGCCGCTCGTTGGTCGTTGTCATCCAGGCCGTTCCACATGTGGTGGCCGACGCCGGGCAGGTACTGGGTGCGCTGGATGGCGGGGTCGTTCGCGAGGATGGTCGTCGCCCACTGCCGGACCTGGGAGGAGCACTCGGCGATCATCAGCATCGCGGGTGTCCGGGAGTGCCTCAGCTGAGGGGCGATGGAGGGGGAGTCTTTGATTGTTTGCTGGACGCGGAGGCTGGCGGCGGCGCTGAAGGAGAAGTTGCCTGCCGTGTCCTCGACCGGGATGCGGTGCGCGTCTTGCGCGCAGTAGGCGGACGCGGTGTCGCTGCCGAGATCGGCGGCGGTGAAGGCGTTGTCGCCCTCCGCCTGTCCTACCAGCTTGTTTTCCGGGCTGAGGAGTCCGAGCCGCATGAGGCCGAACGCGACCGCGTACCGCGGGGTGTGTGTGGAGCGTGGTCCGGTCAGGGCCGGTGCGATGCCGCGGGCCGACGGCAGGCCCTTCTGCCCCGAGATCCGGGCGGTGGGGCCGTCCATCGGGCCTGGCTCGGCGATAACCGCCCGGCGCAGCTGAGCGGCGGTGGCCGGATCGGCCAGGGCGCGGGTGAGCACGGACGCGCCCGAGGAGAATCCCAGGACGTCGACGCGGCCCTTGCCGAGCTTGCCGACGAAGGCGCCGAGGTCACGGACGGACCGGGTGATCGAGTACTGGTCCATGGGCAGCAGGTCGCTGCGTCCACCGCCGGCCTGCTCGTAGGCGTACACGTCGTGGCCCTGCCCCGCGAGCCGCTGCAGGAAGCGGTGGTCGAGGACCGAGATGCCGCGCACCGGCCCGCCGTTGAGGTAGACGAGCGGAGCGCGATGCCGGGGGCTGTTGCCGGTGGCCGGATAGTGGTAGACCGCGACCCGGCTGCCGGTGGTCAGGCGCCAGTGCTCGGTGGTCACGAACGCCAGGGCGGGCGGGTGGCGACGGGTCGTGGGAACGGTCGGGACGCATACCGACAGTGTCAGAGCCGCTGCGACGAGCACCGGCAGGAATGGCACCAGCCGTCCCCGCCAGGACCGGCGGCGGCCCCGCCACAGCGCCGCGACGACCGCGACCCCGACGGTCACCGACCATGCGGCGAACCCTGATCCTGCGCCGTCGGTGGCGATGGTGAGCGCCAGGAAGAAGGCGACCAGCCCCACCGCCGCGGCCGTAGCCGCCAGCAGGCGGCCGACAAAGCGCAAGGGACGTATGACGGACGGTGGCATGGCGGTTCTCCCCGAGTTTTTTGAAACAGCGTTCTGAAACAATGTTATCAGAGCGGGTAGACTTCTCCTCGTGGGAAGGCCGAGAACGAACGACGCCGCCGTCAGAGACCGGCTCGTGGCCTGCGCGACCGAGATGTTCGCCACCCGTCCCCAGGAGTCGGTCACCGTGCGTGCGCTGGCCGCCGCCGCCGGTACGTCGACGGCGGCGGTGTACACGCTGTTCCAGGGCAAGGACGGACTGATCCGTGAGGTGCGCGATCAGGCGGTCGCCGGTCTGTTCCAGGACCTCACGGCCGTTCCTGGCTCGGAGGCCGCCTTGGCGGATCTGCGCGCGCTGGCCGCGGCGTATCGCCATTGGGGACGCGAGCACCGCCACCTGTACACGGTGTTGTTCGGGGGCGCGCAGTCCTTCGTCCCATCGGCCTGGGTCGGCGAACGCGACCCGGTGCGGCCGCTTGTCGCGGCGATCGACCGCGCGGTGGCGGACCATATCCTCGCGGGCGACACCACACTGATCGCCGTCTCGTTGTGGGTCGCCCTGCACGGGCTCGTCTCCCTCGAACTCGCCGGCGGCCTCGATGGCACCGCGGCCGATACCGCGTTCCGGTCATCGATCGATGCCGTACTACGCGGTTGGGCAACCCCCGCCGCCTTCCCTGGCCTTCGACGCACAGACCCGGCGCAGTGAAGCGCTGCGGGACCTGCTCGGCCTCGGCGGTGCCTAGGCGCAGGGCGGTGGTGTACTGCACGATCTGGCCTGCTGGCTGGCCGAAGAAGTCGCGCCGAACCGGCGGCCCCACGAGGTACCAGGGCGGATCCGGCGCCGTTGGCGTCAGCCGTGGGCATCACGGACAACGAAGAAGCCCCCTCCGGATGACCCGGGAGGGGGCTTTGCCCTGGTGAGGGCTGCGGTGGCTGGGGCCGGGGTCGAACCGGCGACCTTCCGCTTTTCAGGCGGACGCTCGTACCAACTGAGCTACCCAGCCGCAGCGGTCCTGACGGGATTTGAACCCGCGGCCTCCACCTTGACAGGGTGGCGAGCACTCCAAACTGCTCCACAGGACCTTGCGTGTACGAGCACGAGTCTCGCACATGTGGGGTGCGGTCCCAACGGGAATTTCCGCTGTGGATTCGCACTCCTTGCGATCTTCGAACCGGGGGCTTGATTGTTCTCCGCCGCGTCGTTGTCGCTGGATCAGCGTATCAGACCTCCGGCCGTGTTCTGACCGCTCACCGGGCGGGCCGGGCCTCGGTGGGAGGGCGGTCGGAGGGAGGCCGGAGGTCTGGCGGGAGCGGTTCGTTTCAGGGGCGGCCGCCGCGCTCCAGGGGGATCTTCTCGCCCGCCTCGATCGCGACCGGTAGCTGGTTCTCGGCGGGCGGTAGGGGGCAGGTCGCGAGGTCGGTATAGGCGCAGGGGAGGTTGGTGGCGCGGTTGAAGTCCAGGGTGACGCGGCCCGCCTCGTCGGGGGCGTCGATC
The DNA here is from genome assembly GCF_000968685.2 of Streptomyces antioxidans. Classification (GTDB taxonomy): domain Bacteria; phylum Actinomycetota; class Actinomycetes; order Streptomycetales; family Streptomycetaceae; genus Streptomyces; species Streptomyces antioxidans. Next base: position 2,581 of record NZ_LAKD02000026.1, on the reverse strand, counting down.
TGGAGGGAGCGGTTCGCGGCGTACGTGGTCACGCCCGAGGTCGCGTCGGTGAGGAGCACCATCAGGGCGCCGGGCCGCTTGCCGTTGAACGCGGTGAGCCGGAACGTCTCGCCGTCCAGTTCGAACTCGACCTGCCCGGGCGAGTCGTAGACGTGCTCCAGGCCCTCCGCCACGGCGCCCACGGTGATCGCGCGGGGCTCGTCAAAGGGGAGGTAGCGGCCGGTGCGGACCCAGCGGGGGTCGGGGGCGTAGGCGGGGGTGCGGGTGAAGTCCGTACGGAGGGGGTTGCCGGGGTGGCGGGGGCGGACGATGTCGTGGCCGCCGCGCTTGGCGATCTCGATCACCGCGTCGCCGTACCCCGCGTACACGCTGGCCCGCTCGGCGATCGCCCCGAAGACGTGCCGTCCGTGCACCGCCGTGCCGTCGATCGTCAGCTCCTCGCCGTCGGACAGCTCGACCACCACGCCGTCGGGTCCGCTGGACCAGGCCCCGGGGGCGTCCTCGAAGCGGGTCGGCTCCGGGCTCAGCCAGCGCAGGCTGGTGATCGCGAGAAATCCGTGGGGATCGGCGAGCGCCTGCTCATGGGCGCGGTGCCAGCGCTCCCACTCCTCGGCGAAGCTCACCCGGTCGACGTCCTGGACGGTCATCTGCGCTCCCTCGCGTGGGGTCTGCGGCGGGTCCGGTGCCGTCGTACGTATGTACGTACGGCGGCGGCGTCGTTGCGTACGTACGGCAGCGGTGCCTTCGGGTAGCTACAACCGCGTCGGGGAGGGAGTCATTCCGGGAGCCGCGGGACCGGGGGCCATCGTGTGGCGGGTACGAAAAAAGTCACCAGCAGGTACGTTCCGACCTGCGGTGACTCAAGAAGGTGGTGCCCCCAACGGGATTCGAACCCGTGCTACCGCCTTGAAAGGGCGGCGTCCTGGGCCACTAGACGATGAGGGCCGATGGCCCACCTGGGCGCCTTACGGCGCTTTCGGGGACGCGAGAAGCATATGGGATGCCGGTGAGGTTCGCCAAAACGGTTTACGGAGTGGTGGGCGTCGGTGTCGCCCCTGGTCGGTTCTCGGCCGGTAGATGACGGCTGACCTCGGCCTTCGCCAGGCCCAGACCGCCCAGATCGATCTCGTCCCACGCCTGGAGCCGTCGGGTGTCCCGGTCCAGATAGAGGACCGACGCCTGCACCGCGTCCGGTGTGCGGTCGTCCACCGCGCGCAGCCCACTGCCTCCCGTCGACCCCTCGGTCATCAGCCGGGTGCCGCCGGGGAGCACCTCCGTACGGCGGTGATGGACATGGCCGGTGAGGGTGAGCGGCACGGTGCCGTCGGTCTCGCGGGCGGCGATCGGGTTGTGGGCGAGGGCGATGTCGACCGGTGCGGCCGCGTCCTTACGGTCGCGCTTGCGGTCGCGGATCGCCTCGGCGAGCTGCCGTCCGGCGCTGTGCTCCGCCGCGTCACCGGCGGCCGCCGCGGACCGGTCGGGAGTGAACTGCGGATCGCCGATGCCCGCGATCCGCAGCCCGGCGACGGTGATCACGTCGCCGTTGTCCACGACATGCGCGCCCTTGCGCTTGGCCAGATAGCGCTGGGTCGACGCCGAGTCGTGGTTGCCGCGCACCCAGACATAGGGGGCGCCGAGGTCGGAGACGGGGTCGAGGAAGCCGTTCTCGGCGGAGGTGCCGTGGTCCATCGTGTCTCCCGTGTCGATGATCACGTTCACCTTGTACTGCCGCACCAGCGACTGCACGATGTGCCACGCGGCCGGATTGAGATGGACGTCCGAGATGTGCAGCACCCGCATGGTGGTCGGATCGGGCTGGTACGCGGGGAGCGTCGAGGTCGCCTCGTAGAGCTGGGTGACATTGGTCACCAGCCGGGCCAACTCCCGCTGATAGACGTCGAAGTCGGTCACGATGCTGCGCGCGTTACCCACCACGGAGGGGGCGCTGGAGAGCAGCCCGGAGTAGCGCGGCTCCAGGACGGAGTTCGGGTTCCAGGTGGCGTAGACGGCGCCGCCGGAGGCGGTCAGCAGCGTCAGCGCGAGCCCTCCGGCGGCCAGCGCCCGGCGCGGGCGGCGGTAGACGGCCAGGCCCAGCGCGGTGGCGCCGAAGACCACGGCGACGCAGGAGCGGACCGCGAGGCCGAGGGTGCCGCGGGTGATATCGCCCGCGACCTCGTCCTGCAGCCCGGAGAGCCGCTCGGGGTGGTCGACGAGGGCTTGGGACCGTATGGGGTCGAGCCGGTCCACGTCCACGTCTAGGCGGAGCGGGGCGTGGTGGCTGTTCAGCTCGAGCGCGCCCAGCGGGGCCACGTTGATCTTGGTGCCGCCGGTGAGGGACGGCCGCAGCGCCATCCGCGTGTCCATCGGCCCCACGGAGATGTGGACGCTGCCGACCACCAGCAGTCCGACCCAGGCGCCGAGGACGGTCACGGCGGCCAGCCCGGCGGCGCGGACGAGGGGGCGGGGGCGCGCGGTGGGATCGAGCGCCGTGGGGTCGAACGGAGCGGGGTCGAACCGCGGTGGCAGGCGGTTGGGGGACGCGGGAGTCGCGGTGGGGGAGGGGGACGGGGACGGCACGGGG
>NZ_LAKD02000259.1 GCF_000968685.2 Streptomyces antioxidans | reverse complement strand
GGGAAGAGGCGGATGGTGAGGGTGCGGGATGGGTGCGGCACGCCCATGGTGTGCTCGGCTCTGCGCCCTCCGCCTCCGAGGCTCAGTTCGACTTTGGTGTGTGGCCTCCGGTGGGGGCTGAGTTGGTTGATGTGTCGGGTGAGTATGTGCGGGCTGCGGAGAGCGGGTTGGAGTATGGGCCGGTTTTCCAGGGGTTGAGGCGTGCGTGGCGGCGTGGGGGTGAGGTGTTTGCTGAGGTTGAGTTGCCGGAGGAGGAGCGGGAGCGGGCGGGGCAGTTTGGTTTGCATCCGGCGTTGTTTGATGCGGCGTTGCATGCGTTGGGTGTCAGTGGGTCTCTGGCGGGTGGTTCGGGGAGTTTGTTGCCGTTTTCGTGGCGTGGGTTCGCGCTGGAGGCGG
>NZ_LAKD02000258.1 GCF_000968685.2 Streptomyces antioxidans | reverse complement strand
CCCCACGATCAGCAACGTCACACGCCTCGACCAATACCTCAGCACCCGCCGCCTCCAGCTCAGCACGCAACTCCGCCGCGCCCCCAGCCTCCGCACCACGACGCGAGAGCAACACCAACCTCTCCACGCCATGCCGCGCCACCAGATGCCGCGACACCACACCGCCCAACACACCCGTACCACCCGTCACCAACACCGCACCCGAGCCAAACCCACCCGACTCCACCACACCCAACGACGGCAACCGGCCCAGACGCGGTATCCGTACCGCACCCGACCGCACGACCACCTGCTCCTCACCCAGAGCCAACACCCCGGCAAGCACACCCTCAACACCATCCATGTCATCGGTGTCCACCAACACCAGACGCCCGGGGTTCTCCGACTGCGCCGACCGCACCAAACCCCACACAGCGGACCCCGCCATATCCGCCACACCCCCACCCACATCAACAGCCCCCTGGGTCAACATCACCAACCGCTCACCCACACGGCCCTCATCCGCCAACCACTCCTGCACCCGCTCCAACACCTCAACAACCCGCCCATACACCTCACCCACCACATCCACACCAGCAGACACCACCCGCACAACCTCAGCCTCCGACGCCACCTCACCACCCACCCCCGGCACAGGCGCATCCACCCACTCCACCCGGAACAACGCATCCCGCGCCGCCCCACCCACAGCACTCAGCTGACCCGCATCAACCGGCCGCAACACCAACGACTCAACCGATGCCACCCCCCGCCCCGACTCATCCCCCACCCACAC
>NZ_LAKD02000257.1 GCF_000968685.2 Streptomyces antioxidans | reverse complement strand
TTGGTCGAGGCGTGTGACGTTGCTGATCGTGGGGCTTTGGCTGGGGTGTTGTCGGGGTTGCCGGACAATTTTGCCCTGAGTGGTGTGGTGCATGCGGCGGGTGTGCTGGATGACGGGTTGTTGACGTCGTTGACGCGTGAGCGGGTTGAGCCGGTGTTGCGGGCGAAGGTGGATGCCGCGTGGAATCTGCATGAGTTGACGGCGGGGTTGGATCTGTCGGCGTTTGTGCTGTTCTCTTCGGCGGCTGGGACGTTGGGTGGTCCGGGGCAGAGCAACTACGCGGC
>NZ_LAKD02000256.1 GCF_000968685.2 Streptomyces antioxidans | reverse complement strand
CGCATCACATCGCGGTGGACGGCTGGTCGATGGGTGTGCTGGCCCGGGACATCGGCGTGGCGTACGCCGCCCGCCGGGCGGGCCAAGTGCCGGGCTGGCAGCCACTGCCGGTGCAGTACGCGGACTACGCGCTCTGGCAGCGCGAGGTGTTGGGTGATATCGAGGACCCCGACAGCGTGATCAGCGGCCAGTTGGACTACTGGCGTACGGCCCTGGCCGACGCACCCCAGGAACTGACGCTGCCGACCGACCGACCGCGTCCGCCCGCGTCCTCCTTCCGGGGCGGCACGGTGCCCTTGCAGGTGGACGCCGAGACCCACGCCCGGCTGGTGGCGGCGGCCCAGCAGGGC
>NZ_LAKD02000255.1 GCF_000968685.2 Streptomyces antioxidans | reverse complement strand
GCGGGTCGGATCGCGGAGTGTGAGGTGGCGCTGGGGGCGTTTGCCGACTGGTCGTTGACTGAGGTCTTGCGCGGCGAGGGCCCGGTGCTGGAGCGGGTGGATGTGGTTCAGCCGGCGTTGTGGGCGGTGATGGTGTCGTTGGCTGAGGTGTGGCGGGTGTGTGGGGTGGTGCCTGCTGCTGTGGTGGGGCATTCGCAGGGGGAGATCGCTGCTGCGGTGGTGGCGGGTGCGTTGTCGTTGGAGGACGGGGCCCGGGTGGTGGCGTTGCGTTCGCAGGCCATTGCGCGGGGGTTGGCGGGGCGTGGCGGGATGATGTCCGTTGCGGAGGGTGCCGATCGGGTGCGGGAGCGGATTGCGGCCTGGGGTGGGCGTATTTCGGTGGCGGCGGTGAATGGTCCGGGTTCGATTGTGGTGTCCGGTGATCCGGAGGCGTTGCGTGGGCTTCAGGTGGAGTGTGAGGGCGAGGAGGTGCGGGCGAAGCTGATCCCGGTGGACTACGCCTCCCACTCGGCCCATGTCGAGGCGCTGCGCGATGAACTCCTCGACGTCCTGGCCCCGATCGCCCCGCGCCGCGCCGAGGTGCCGTTCTGCTCGACGGTCACCGGCGACACCATTGACACCACCGGACTCGACGCCGGGTACTGGTACACCAATCTGCGGGAGACGGTGGAGCTGGAGTCGGCGGTGCGGGCGTTGTCGGCCGCCGGGTTCGGTACGTTCCTGGAGATGTCGCCGCATCCGGTGCTGACGATGCCGCTGCAGGCGACGGCCGAGGATGCGGTGGTCGTGGGGTCGCTGCGCCGTGATGAGGGCGGTCCGGAGCGGTTCCTGGCCTCGCTGGGCGAGGCGTTCGTCCGGGGTGTGGCGGTCGACTGGGGCGCGGTGTTCGCCGGGCTGGGCGCGTCCGTGGTGGACCTGCCCACGTACGCCTTCCAGCGGCAGCGCTACTGGC
>NZ_LAKD02000254.1 GCF_000968685.2 Streptomyces antioxidans | reverse complement strand
GCCCCACCCCCTCACCCCAGAAAGGCGGAGATCCGCTCACGCAACGAAGCCGGGTCAAGCCCCTGCCCCGCGAGATGCTCGTCGATCGTCCCGTAGCGGCGCAGCTCGCGCCGGGGAATGCCCAGGCCGAGCACCCGATGCGGGCGATCGGCGAGCGCGTCGTTCACGGCGCCGGTCGAGGTGCCCGCGAGATACGGCTCGACCAGCACGACATCGCCGCCGCCCGCCGCCTCCCCAGCGGCGGCACGCACCGCGAGCTCGTCGAAGGGCCGCACCGTCGTGGCGTAGAGCACGGTGACGTCCAGCCCCTCGACGGCCGTAAGGACGCTATCGAGTATCGGCCCGGCCGCGATCACCACACCGCTGCGCCCCTCCCGTACGGTCAGGAAGCGGCCGGGGGCGATGTTCCGCGGGGCGGAGTTGGAGTGCGCCGACAGCCGTACGTACACCGAGTCGTCATCGGCCGCCGCCGCGTCCCGCAGCAGGGTCTCGGCCTCGTCCGGATGGCCGGGCACATGGACGGTCCAGCCGTCGAGCGTGTCCAGCAGGGCCACATCGCCGGGCGCCATATGGGTGTAGCCGCCCGCTGGCCAGTCGTACGAACCGGCCGCGCTCACCAGCACCCCGCCCACGCCCTGATGCCCGAAGTCCAGCTTGACCTGTTCAAAGGGCCGCTCGATCAGAAAGCTGGCGAAGGTGTGCAGAATCGGCCGCATCCCGGTCAGGGCCAGTCCACCGCCGACGCCGACCAGCAGCTGCTCGCGGATGCCGACATTGATCACCCGGTCGGGATGCGCCCGGGCCGCGTCCGTGAAGCCGTCCTTGCCGATCTCCGCCAGCACGACGGCCAGCCGGGGATCATCGTCCAGAAGGCGGGAGACGACGGAGGCGAAACGCTCACGCATGGTGTCCATGAGTACAGTCCCTCTCACACTGGAATCGCTTCAGATCTTGGCCTCGACCCGGGCCACCACGACATGCGGCCGCCCCGGGTGCGGCGCGGTGTACGCCTCGTACAGCGCCTGGTGATCACGCCCGTTCACGCTCACCGTGGACCACCCCGCGGCCCCGAAGTGCGCGGCGATACCCCCGGGCCGTCCATGGCTGGCGGAGGCGTTGTCGACGACGACCGCGTGCAGCCGCTCCAGCCCCACGGCCCCGGCGTACGCGATCGCCTCGTGATTGCTGCCCTCGTCCAGCTCGGCGTCACCGAGGAGCACCCAGACCGCCACCTCGGACAGCCCCTGCGCCCGCAGCCCGAGCGCACTCCCCACCGCCAACGGCAGCCCGTGCCCCAGCGACCCACTGCTGATCTCGGCCCCCGGCACCAGCACCCGATCCGGATGGTGCCCCAGCGGCGACTCATAGGCCCCGAACCCGGCCAGCAGCGACTTGGGCAAGAACCCCTTGGCGGCAAGCACGGCGTAGTACGCCATCGGCCCGTGCCCCTTGGACAGCAAGAACCGATCCCGCTCCGGCGCATCCACTGCCGAAGCCGAAACCCGCAGCACCCGGTCGTAGAGCACCCAGACCGCGTCCAGCGTCGAGGTGGCAGCCGGCCCGTGCTTCTCGTCCCCGGTCATCAGACTCATCAGCCGAGGAAGATCGTCGTACCCATATGCGGTGTGAACGTCGGTGAAGGTCATGCTGAGAGCGTGCAACTTAAACCAAACTTCAAGTCAACCCCCACCCACCCCACCCACTCGCAATCCCGCTAACAATGTGCAACGCCCCAACCCCACCAGGTGAACACCCCAGCTGGTCCCGCCGGACTCCCGATCTTCCCCCGGGGTGGCAGCGACCACCCCCTGAAGTGCGGTATTGTTCTTCATGCGCGCTCGGCGAGGGAAGCCCAAGCCGAACGAGCACCGGGACGTGGCGCAGCTTGGTAGCGCACTTGACTGGGGGTCAAGGGGTCGCAGGTTCAAATCCTGT
>NZ_LAKD02000253.1 GCF_000968685.2 Streptomyces antioxidans | reverse complement strand
CAACATCCGGCCCCACAACCGCCCACGAACCCCCGGCAACCGATGCCCGGGGAGACTCCAGCGGCTGCCAGTCCAGCTGGAACAGCGAGTCATAACGACTGGCCCGGGCCGCCTGCAACTGCTCAGCCGAAACAGGCCGCAAAGCCAGAGACTCGATGGACACCACCGGCTGACCATCCGCGTCCGCCACTTCCAGCGCCACCGCATCCGACCCCGCACGAGTCAACCGCACCCGCACCACCGACGCACCCGAGGCATGCAACCGCACCCCCGACCACGCAAACGGAACACGCGCCGCCTCCTCGTCACCGCCCTCATCCTCGTCCGAAGCGATCAACGCCATCGCATGCACGGCCGCATCCAGCAACGCCGGATGCACCCCGAACCGCTCCACCTCACCCACCCGCTCCCGCGGAAGACGAACCTGAGCGAACACCTCCTCACCACGCCGCCACACCGCCTCCAACCCCCGAAACGCCGGACCATAATCAAACCCACGCCCAGAGAAACGCTCATAGAACGCATCCAGATCAGCCACCACAGGCTCCGCACCCACCGGCGGCCACTGCTCCAACACCACCCCACCACCAACAGCCAACTCTCCCGCCACCAACGAACCCGTGGCATGACGAACCCACACGGCATCGGCCGCTTCAAGGCGAGATTGCACATACACGCTGCGCAAACCGTCTTGTCCCGCCTCGCCGACCACAACCTGAAGCTGGACACCACCTCGCCCCGGAAGAGACAACGGATCCCCGAGAGTGAGCTCCTGGATTCCCTCGCTACCCGCGCGATGTGCAGCGGTCAACGCCAACTCGGCCAGCGCAGCCGGTGGCACCAGCACCGCCCCCAGGACTCGGTGATCAGCCAGCCACGGATGTGTCTCCAACGAGATGCGTCCGGTGAGGACATGTCCCTGATCCGCAAGGGGGACTGCGGCTCCGAGGAAGGAGTGCTCAATGGTTTCCAGGCCGAGGCCGGTGGCGTCGGTTGCCGCAGGCGGAGCGTCGAGCCAGTAACGCTCCCGCTGGAAGGCATACGTCGGCAAGTCCAACATCGGCGCACGGCCGTCTCCGGCAGCGCTGTCATCCGTGGCCACCGCACCCAGAACCGGCGCCCAGTCAACAGCCACCCCATGGACATGCAACTGAGCAAGCGAGGTCAGAACCTGCCGCAGCGTGTCCTGATCACGACGCAAAGTGCCGGTCACCACCGCCTGACCACCAGCAGCCTCCACCGCCTCCTCCACACCCACCGTCAACACCGGATGCGCACTCACCTCAACAAAAGCCCCATAACCCTCAGCGACCAGAACACCCACCGCCTCAGCAAACCGCACCCGC
>NZ_LAKD02000252.1 GCF_000968685.2 Streptomyces antioxidans | reverse complement strand
AGCCGCTCACCCGGAATCACCATCAGCGCCAGGGCGTAGTGGGTGGCGTCGTAACTGTCCACCGACAGCGTTTTGAGCTCCGTGGTGGGATCCAGCAGCCGCCCCTCGTCGAGGGGATAGTTCTCGAACACGGTGGTGGTGTCGAAGATCTCGCCCGATCCGATGCCCGCCAGCCGCTGGATCTCGACGAGACCGAGGTGCTGGTGGTCAAGGAGCCGTGCCTGCTCCTCCTGCAACCGGGTGAGCAGCGCGGATACCGTCTCGCGCGGATCAATCCGCAGCCGCAGCGGGACGGTGTTGATGAACTGCCCCACGATGGACTCCACACCGGGGATCTCGGCGGGCCGCCCGGAGACCGTGGTGCCGAACACCACATCGTCCCGTCCGGTCAGCCGGCCCAGCAGAACCCCCCACCCGGCCTGCACCAGAGTATTGAGGGTGAGCCCCAATTGGCGGGCCCGCGTGAAGAGTTGGTCCGCCAGTCCGGCGGGCAGGTCGAACGACAACTGCTCCGGGGAGACCGTGGTCCGGCCGGGGGCCGCGGAGGTGAGCAGAGTGGGCTCCTCCAGCCCCGCGAGCGCCTCGCGCCACGCCTCGCGCGCCGCTTCGCGGTCCTGGCGTCCGCACCACTCCAGATAGGTGCGATAGGGCACCGCACGGGGAAGCGCCGACTCATCGCCGTTGTGGTCGTAGAGGGCGAAGTACTCCTGGACGACCAGGGGCAGCGACCACCCGTCGAGCAGAATGTGATGGTGCGTCAGGACAAGGTGGTAGCGGTCGTCGCCCAGCCGGAAGAGCGCGAACCGGATCAGGGGCGGACGCGTGAGATCGAAGCGGGTCCCCCGGTCCTCGGCCAGCCATCGCTGGAGCTCGCTGTGCCGCTCCCCCTCGTCCAGCTCCCTGAGATCGGCCTCGTGCCAGCGGAGGGGCACCTCGCGCGGTACGAACTGGACGGGTTGCGTGAGGTCATGGTGGAGGAAGCCCGCCCGGAGCGGCGGATGGCGCCGTACGAGGGCCTCGGCCGCCCGCTGGAAGCGCGCGGGGTCAGCGGGCCCTTCGAGTTCGAAGGAGAGCTGCACCAGATAGACATCCGGTGCGGCGTCGTCGTACACGGCATGGAACAGCAACCCCTCCTGGACCGCGGTCAGCGGGAGGACGTCTTCCAGTTCACGCTTGTCCATCAGGCGTTCCTCCACCAGTCTTCGAGGTTGTTGATGTCGTGTTGGGTGAGGGTGA
>NZ_LAKD02000251.1 GCF_000968685.2 Streptomyces antioxidans | reverse complement strand
GCGGCCAACCCAGACATCGGACTCATTCATCTAGTCGGAGGTCTGCACCGAACCCACTCGTCGCCGCGGTCGCTCGAACCGGGGCGGTTCAGGGCGGTCAGACGGGTCCAGGTGACGTGGGTTGGCAGCGTGGCTGATGAGTCCGAGCATGCGGCGCACAATGTCTACTTCCCGCCATGGTCGAAGTCCGGCCCGGAATGTGCGAGATGTTCGAAGTCATGAACGACTCCGCACGAGCAAGTGCCGCTCTTTCCGGGCAACGTCGACCAGCGTCGTTTCTCCTACGAGCATCCAGTTTCGCCAGTACGCGGCTCCGCCGTGGTTCTCCCCCATACAGGAGCATGTGCAGTCGTCCCCGGCGGCATCCCGGCAGCGCGTGTCGCACCGTTCGGTGGCGGAGAACTGCAGGTATACGTCCACCTCACCGAAGCGTTCTACGAGCGCGGAGACGATTGTGCGCAGGTGAGGACGGGCGATCTCCCACCGCCCCGGCGTCATCGCGTTGTTCCACTCCGGGCGTATCCGTTCTCCCAGCTCTTCCAGAATCCAGCGTCGGTTGGAACCTTCCTGATACGGCATCCACACCCCTAACCGCTGTTCACCGATGTTCCGGCGCACCCACGGACGACGAGACACAACATCACCCCCGCCTCAATACTCGTGCGTCATGCGCTCGGCGGCCAGACCACTGCCAGTCGACTACTGATCTGACCCAAGTTCGGCTCGCATGGCCAGGCGTAGCCGAGTGAGTGCCCCCTCGTATGCGCCCCGGCCTCCCGAGTAAGCCTCATCGCCCGCGAGCACACCAGCCGCGGCGAGGTCCCGCACGTCCCGAAGCCGCCGGAAGGTCTCCTCAGATGCCTCAACCACGGGCGCTGACGCGGTGATCGTCACCTGGTAGCGCAGTTCGTAGCACGATGCGAACCTTTCCCGCGCCGCTCGCTCCCGCTCCACCGACCCAAGCTCATGGTCTCGAGCGAGGAGGCGAAACGCGTTGCGCGCCTTCGATAAGCAGGTCAGATACTCGCCGTACAGCGTTCGGCGAACCTCCAAGAGATGGGCCCTCCGCTCCCGCCGCCACCGATGGCGATCGAAGAACGCGCCCGATGCCGTCGCTATGACAGCACCCGCAGCAGCACTGGCCAAAGTCGCCCACTCCACAACGTGACCCTAGAAGGGCTCGCCCGACGTCGCCAGACTACGTGCTGCTTGGCACACTATTTATGAGCCGCAAAATCGATCACCGAAACGCCGACTGCCACCGCCCCGCACTTGTGGCCACGACAAGGGGAAAACCCAGCTCAGAGGCCTATGGAGCCTGAGGTGATCGCGTGGTGTGCCCGTCGGCGGAGACTGGGAGCGTCGGCACGCTGCACCACTTTCAGGAGGCGATCACCATGCGTTCCGTCACCCATCGTGGACGTGTCTACCGGCGCTGTGGCTGCCGCGACGCACACCGCCACCAGATCGGAACCCGCTGCCCACGGCTGGCAACCGATTGTGAGCACGGCAGCTGGACCTTCGCCGTCGACCTCCCCTCCCCCGACCACCACCGCACCACCATCCGCCGCGGCGGCTTCCCAACCCAGGACACCGCCCAGGCCGCGCTGGAGCGGATCCTCGAGGGCGAGGCCGGCGGGTTCAACGGCGACCCGAACCAAACCGTGGCCGATTACCTCTCCGCTTGGCTGGAGACGAAGGCGTACATGCTCAAGCCGACCACGCTGGCCCGCTATCGCGACTACGTCACCGGCGACCTCATCCCCGCCCTGGGCCCGCTCAAGCTGGACGAGCTCGGCCACCGCCACATCGCCGGATTCGTTCACACCCAGCTCGCCGCAGGCCGCGGCCAAGTGACCGTCTACCGGT
>NZ_LAKD02000250.1 GCF_000968685.2 Streptomyces antioxidans | reverse complement strand
CCCCAGCCCCCGCCTCGGGGCTGCGCCCCCAGCCCCCCGCTCCGGGGCTTCGCCCCGGACCCCTGGGCTGTGCTCCAGACCTTGGCATGGGGCTGCCCCCTGGACCCTGGCCTGGGGGCCCCAGGCCCCGACCCTGGGCTCCGCCCCAGACCCTGACCCTGGTCTGCCCCCCGGCCCCCTGTGGGGCTGTGCCCCGGAGCCCTGGGCTGGGCTCCAGACCAGACCTCGGCCCGGGGCCGCGCACTGGCTCTGGCCTGAGGGTGCCCCGGGCCCTGACCCGGAGCTGCGCCCCGGCCCCTGTGGGGCTGTGCCCCGGACCCCAGGGTTGCACTCCATGCCTCGGCCCGGGGCGACGCCCCAGGCCCCCGGCCGGGGCCCCAGGCCCTGATCCGGGGCGTCGCCCCAGACCGCTGGGCTGCGCCCCTGGCCCGGGGACGGTGGCTTCGCTCTGGATCCGGCCCCGGGGCCCAGACCTCGGCCTTGGGCTGCGCCCTAGACCCCCGTCCGGGG
>NZ_LAKD02000025.1 GCF_000968685.2 Streptomyces antioxidans | reverse complement strand
GTGCCAGGGCCTCGATCACGTGGCTGATCAGCGGGCCGGAGGCGTTGAGCCGCTTGTTGTAGGCGGACTGCTGGGGCAGGTAGCGGAAGAGGTGTCCCAGGCGGGCGTGTGCGAAGCGGATCCACTGGCGGGCCGAGGGGAAGCCCAGCAGGACCTGGGCGACCGCCAGGCACAGCAGTTCGGCGTCCGTGAGTTTCGGAGGTCGCCCGATCCGGCGACAAGGGGCCACATGGTCGTCGATGAACACGTACAGTGCCG
>NZ_LAKD02000249.1 GCF_000968685.2 Streptomyces antioxidans | reverse complement strand
GGCCGGTCGGTCGGCAGGACAAGCTCCTCTGGCGCACCCGCCAACGCCTCCCGCCAGTAACCGAGCTGGCCACTGATCACACTGCCCGGATCCTCAAGCGAACCCAGCACCTCACGCTGCCACAACGCATAATCCGCATACTGCACCGGCAACGGCACCCACCCCGGCACACCACCAGCCCGCCGCGCCGCATACGCCACCCCAATCTCCCGACCCAACACCCCCATCGACCAACCATCAACCGCGATGTGATGCGCCACCACCAACAACACATACTCCGACGGCCCCATCC
>NZ_LAKD02000248.1 GCF_000968685.2 Streptomyces antioxidans | reverse complement strand
CCCCGGCCACCTCCAACTCAGCCACCAACTCCGCCATCCCCGGCGCATCCAGACCCCTACGGCCAGCCAGCAGCAGATGCTCCACCCCGTGCTCGACGACCAAATGCCGGGCCACCAATCCGCCCAACGTCCCCGTACCACCAGTGACCAGCACCGTCCCCGGACCCTGCCACCCACCAACCCGCTCTACAGCCCCGGCTCCACTCACCCGCGCCAGACGAGCACAACGCACCACATCCCCACGCACCGCGAGCTGAGGCTCACCACACGCCACCAACCCGCCCACCACACCAGCATCAAGCCCCACACCACCATCACACTCATCCGCGAGAACATCGACAAGCAAAAACCGATCCGGATGCTCAGCCTGCGCACTACGCACCAAACCCCACACCGCCGCACCCGCAAAACTACCCACCGACTCACCCGGCTCCACCACCACCGCACCACAAGTCCGCACCAACAAACGACTCCCCGCCCACCGCTCATCACGCACAAACACCCCCAACACAGCAGCCACCTCCCGCACCACCCGATGCACCCCACCCACCACACCACCAGACCCCTCACCCACACCCACA
>NZ_LAKD02000247.1 GCF_000968685.2 Streptomyces antioxidans | reverse complement strand
AGGTGTCGTTGTCGGGGTTGTTCGAAGAGTGGGCAGCACGAACCCCGGACACCGTGGCCGTGGTGTACGAAGACCAACGCTGGACCTACCGCGAACTCAACGAACGCGCCAACCAACTGGCCCGACACCTCCTACAAACCGGAGCCGGACCCGAACACCGCATCGCCCTCGCCCTCCCCCGCTCCACACACACCATCACCGCAATCCTCGCCGTACTCAAAACCGGCGCCGCCTACGTACCACTCGACCCCGACTACCCCCAAGAACGCCTCACCCACCTCCTACACGACAGCAAACCCACCGCCCTCATCACCACCACCCACACCACCACCCTCCCCACACCCACCCACACCACACCACACATCCTCCTAGACCACCCCCACACCACCACCCACCTACAAAAACAACCCCACACCAACCTCACCCCCACCGAACAACCCACACCCCCCAACCCCCACCACCCCGCCTACCTCATCT
>NZ_LAKD02000246.1 GCF_000968685.2 Streptomyces antioxidans | reverse complement strand
GTGAGCCACGTACGGCGGTGGAGCGGACGCTGTGTCGTCTGTTTGCTGAGGTGTTGGGTGTGGAGTGGGTGGGGGTTGAGGATGGTTTCTTCGATTTGGGTGGTCATTCGCTGTTGGCGACGCGGTTGGTGTCGCGGGTGCGGTCTGAGTTGGGGGTTGAGCTGTCGGTGGGGGTGGTGTTCGAGACGCCGACGGTGGCCGCGCTGGCCCGCGGGGTGGAGAGCGGCGAGGGCGGGAAGGGCCTCGACGTCCTGCTGCCGCTGCGGCCATACGGCAGCCGTGTACCGCTCTTCTGCGTCCACCCGGCCGGTGGGATCAGCTGGCCCTATTCCGGACTGCTGCGCCATATCGACGCCGACCACCCCGTCTACGGCCTCCAGGCCCGCGGGTTGTCCGGTGCGGAGACCCCCCACACCACTGTCGAGGAGATCGCGGCCGACTACCTGCGTCAGATCCGCACCGTGCGGCCAAACGGCCCGTACCACCTCCTCGGCTGGTCCTTCGGCGGCATCGTCGCCCACGCGATCGCCACCCGACTCCAGGACGAGGGTGAGGAGGTGGCCTTGCTGGCGGTGCTCGACACCTACCCCCTGGCGGCAGTGGCTGCGGAGGAATCGCCGCCGGAGGCGGGAGACCGCGACATCCGGGGCATGTTCCTCGACGTCCTGGCGGACGGGGCGTACCCCCTGGATGAGGAGATCCTGACGGCGCTGTGCCACAGCCACGCCCAGCACGAGCGAGCCGCCAAGGAACACCGGCCTCGGCGGTTCCACGGGGAGATGGACCTCTTCATCGCGACGGAGGAACCCACCGACCACCGGACCGCCACATGGCGTACGCCCGATACCTGGGCGCCGTACATCGACGGAGACATCCGGACCCACGATGTGCCCAGCACCCATGACCACCTGATGACGCAGCGGGCACTGGACCACATCGGCCCCGTCATCGCCCGGGGGCTCGGGCGGCCGTAGGAGCCTGCGCCCGGCGGCGCACCCCATCCGGGTACCGACAGCGCCTGGATCGGCTTCGCCGGCCCGTACGCACTGGGGGCATGGACAGGCGAGAGCTGGCCGGGTTCCTGCGCAGCAGGCGCACTACACACGGCTGGAGCAGGCCCGGGGCCCGCGCCCCTCGCGGTGCTGGCCCGCCTGGCCCGTGCTCTGCGCCTGTCGGACGCCGAGAGCGCCCACCCGCACTACCTTGCCGGGGCCGCGCCCGCTCCGCCGTCAGGAGAACCCGCCCCGCACAAGACCTTTCGGCACCCCCTGACTGGTCCCATCACGCCCAACTGCAATGTCTTGGACATTACTGATCGGGACCAGCGAGTCGTCATCTACACGGCCGATCCCGGCTCGCCGGCGGAGGAGGCTCTGCGGCTGCTGTCGGTGATCGGCACACAGCGCATGGACAATCCCCGGCTGACCGCGGCCTCCATTCGGTCGTCGGCCGCCCTCTCACTCCTCCAGGTCTGCCCATTCGGCTTCGAGGTCGCTCTCGAGGTTGTTGATGTCGTGTTGGGTGAGGGTGA
>NZ_LAKD02000245.1 GCF_000968685.2 Streptomyces antioxidans | reverse complement strand
GGTCCGGCGGCTGTGGTGGTCGCGGGTGATGAGGCTGCGGTGTTGGAGATCGCCGGGGGGTGGGTGGGGCAGGGCCGTAAGACCCGGCGCCTGCGGGTGAGCCATGCGTTCCACTCGCCGCGCATGGACGCGATGCTGGACGACTTCCGCAAGGTGGTCGAGGGGCTGACGTTCGCCCCGCCGACCATTGCGCTGGTCTCCAATCTGACCGGTGAGCCTGTGGGTGCGGCCGAGGTGTGCGCGTCGGAGTACTGGGTGCGGCATGTGCGGGAGGCGGTGCGGTTCGCCGATGGGGTGCGGGCCCTGGAGAAGCTGGGGGTGACCTCGTTCGTCGAGGTGGGTCCTGACGGTGTGCTGTCCGCGATGGCGCAGGATTGCCTGGTGGCGGACGCGGGTTCGGCTGCGGTCGTGGTACCCGTCCTGCGTAAGGACCGCCCGGAGGTTCAGGCGTTGGTGGTGGCGTTGGCAGAGCTGCATGTGCATGGTGTCGCGGTGGGTTGGGAGCAGGTTTTCGTCGGGCGTGGTGTGCGGAAGGTGGAGCTGCCGACGTATGCCTTCCAGCGTCAGCGTTATTGGCTGGAGGACACGGTGGGGGTGCCGGGTGGTTCGGCCGTGGGCAGTGTGGACGCGCGGTTCTGGGATGCGGTGGAGCGGGAGGATCTGGAGGCGTTGGCGGCGGCGCTGGGGGTGGAGGGGGGTGGTTCGCTGGGTGAGTTGTTGCCCGTGTTGTCTTCGTATCGCCGTCAGCAGCGCGAGCGGGTCATGGTGGACGGCTGGCGGTACCGGGTCTCGTGGAAGCCGGTCCCGGAGGTGGCGGCTGGTTCGCTATCCGGTACGTGGCTGCTCGCGGTGCCCGCCTCGCTCGCGGACAGTGAGCTCGCCCAGACGCTGTCCCTGGGGCTCGAGAAGTCCGGTGCCCGTGTCGTACCGGCGGTGATCGACGCCGACGCGGATCGCGACGGCATCGCCGAGGCGCTGCTGGGCGCGCTCGGCGGCGAGTCCGAGGCGAGTGTGCTGTCGTTGCTCGCGCTGGATGAGGAGCCGTGCGCAGGGGAGCCGGTGGTCGCTTCCGGACTCGCTCTGACGCTGCGGTTGGTGCAGACCGCGGCGGG
>NZ_LAKD02000244.1 GCF_000968685.2 Streptomyces antioxidans | reverse complement strand
CGCCCGCCGAACACCGCCTCCCAGTCCACCTCGCCACCATGAGCATGCACCTGCGCGACACCGGACAACAGCGCCCCCGTCTCCTCACGGTCCTTGCGCAGCAGGGGGATGAACGCCGCCGGGCCGGAGACACACTCACGGCCCATAGCGGCCAGCACACCAGCCGGACCCAGCTCCACAAAGCGAGTGACACCCTGAACCTCGAGGAACCGCACCCCATCCCCAAAACGCACCGCCTGACGCACATGACGCACCCAGTACTCCGGCGAACACACCTCCTCACCCGCCAACCCACCCGTGACGTTGGAAACGAGGGCGATGCGGGGCGCGGCGTAGCCGATCCGGCCCGCCACCTCGGCGAACTCGCCCAGCATCCCCTCCACCAACGGCGAATGAAACGCATGCGAAACACCCAGCCGCCTGCTCTTAACCCCCACCGCCTCCACAACCGCCAACACCGCCGACTCCTCACCGGAAACCACGGTCGCCAACGGGCCATTGACCGCAGCCACACTCACCCGGTCCTCAAAACCCGCCAGAAGCGGCACCACATCCGCCTCCGGAGCCATCAGCGACACCATCGCACCACCCCCGGGCAGCGCCTGCATCAACCGACCACGCGCCGCAACGAGAACGGCGGCGTCCGCAAGCGAGAACACCCCCGCCACATGCGCCGCCGCCAACTCCCCCACCGAATGCCCCACCAGGAAGTCCGCCACCACACCCCAGGACTCCACCAACCGGAACAGCGCCACCTCCAACGCGAACAACCCCGTCTGAGTGAACACCGTCCGATCCAACGCCCCCGCATCCGCACCGAACACCACATCCCGCACCGAACCGCCCAAATGCCGGTCCAGCTCCACGCACACCTCATCGAACACCGCCGCGAACACCGGGAACGCGGCATACAACTCCCGCCCCATGCCCAGCCGTTGCGCACCCTGACCGGTGAACAGGAACGCCGTCCCACCGCCGCCCGCCACCGCGCCCGGGACCACGCCCGCGGCAAGCTGCTCAAGACCGGCCACCAGCTCCTCACGGTCGCCACCGACGACCGCCGCGCGGTGGCCGAAGACGGACCGGGACAGAGCCAGCGAATAGCCCACATCCACCGGATCCAGCTCCGGCCGCCCCGCCACATACGCCCGCAGCCGCTCCGCCTGGGCACGCAACGCGCCCTCAGTACGCCCTGACACCACCCACGGCACCGTGTCG
>NZ_LAKD02000243.1 GCF_000968685.2 Streptomyces antioxidans | reverse complement strand
CCCACCTACGCCTTCCAACGGCAACGCTACTGGCCCGAGGCCCAGGCGAAGGTCGTCGAAGGCCCGACCATGATGGCGTCGGCCAAAGAGTCGCGCTTCTGGTCGGCCGTGGATGAGGAGGACGCGGAAGCGGTGTCCGCCCTTCTGGGGCTGGCAGGTGACGAACGTGAGCCCGGGTTCCAAGAGGTTCTGCCCGTGCTGGCGGATTGGCATCGTAGGGAGAACCGGCGCTCCACGGTCAATGACTGGCGCTATCGGGTCGTATGGAAGCCGATCGTTGAGTCCGGGGCGGGTGGTGGCGCTAGCCCGAAGCTCACTGGGACATGGCTCGCCGTTGTGCCCGCTGGATCCCACGGCATGACGACGTGGGTTCACGATGCCCTCACCGTACTGGCCCGCAGCGGGGCGACCGTGGTGCCTCTTGAGGCATCCGCCAGTGCTGGAGCCGACCGGGTGACCCTTGCCGAGGACATTCGTGCCGCCGTCGCCCGCCATGCCGCCGCGGAGGAAGGCACCGAGGGCGGTACGACCTCGGTGGCCGGGGTGCTGTCCTTCCTCGCCTTGGACGAAGAACCGGAAGCCGTTCACCAAGCGGCGCCAGCCGGTGCGGCGGCGACGCTGACACTTGTCCACGCGCTGAGCGACCTTGCTATGGACCTGCCCCTTTGGCTGATGACCAGGGGCGCTGTCGCGGTCGGCCGTTCCGATGCGCTGCCCTCGCCACTGCAGTCGATGGTGTGGGGCCTCGGCCGGGTCATCGGACTGGAACACCCCCAATGGTGGGGTGGCCTGATCGACCTCCCCGATGTCCTGGATGACCGAGCGGCGCGGCGATGGCTTGCTGCCCTCGCATCCCCCGCCGATGAGGACCAGGTCGCGATCCGGACGTCGGGAGCCTTCGTACGGCGCCTCGTCCGGGCCCGGACCGGAGAGCCGAGCGGCGCGCTCGGCGGGGCCTGGCGGCCACGCGGCACGGTGCTGATCACAGGTGGCACAGGAGCGTTGGGCGGGCATGTCGCTCGTTGGCTGGCTGAGGCGGGAGCGGCACACCTTCTCTTGGTCAGCAGGCGCGGACCCGCGGCTCCAGGAGCAGCCGGGTTGGTGGCCGAGCTGGAGGCCGCGGGGACCTCTGTGACCGTTGCAGCATGCGATGTCGCCGACCGGGAAGCGGTACGTACTCTGCTGGCCACTCTGCCCGAAGAACACCCGCTGTCCACGATCGTGCACACCGCCGGATCAGGCGGCGACCTTCGACCGGTGGCTGAGACCCGCTTGGAGAGCTTCGCCGATGTGCTCGATGCGAAGGTGACAGGCGCGCGATGCCTCCACGAGCTGACTCGGGAGATGGAGCTCGACGCCTTCGTGCTGTTCTCCTCGGCCGCCGCTACCTGGGGGAGTGGGGGTCAGGGCAGTTACGCGGCCGCCAACGCCTACCTCGATGCTCTGGCCGAACACCGCAGGGCCCTCGGACTGGCCGGGACCTCGATCGCATGGGGTGCATGGGCCGACGCTGGTATGGCCGTGGTCGATGCCGCCGAGGAGATGGTGCGCCGCCGCGGACTGCGATCGATGCCACCGGAACTGGCTGTCGTGGCGTTGCAGCAGGCATGGGACGCGGACGAGGCATCGGTGACTGTGGCCGATGTGGACTGGGAGCGCTTCGTTCCGGGATTCACCGCGGCCCGCCCCCGCCCGCTACTGATGGATCTACCGGAGGCGGCGCGGGCGATCGAGGCGACTCGTCCGTCGGTGGGGGAGAATGCGTCTGCCTGGCTGACGCAGCTCACCGAGGCTTCTGTTGAGGAACGGGAGCGGTCGCTGGTCGAGCTGGTGCGCACACATGTCGCGGCCGTTTTGAATTATGGCGACGCCAAAGATATCGCCGCGAACCGTGCTCTGAAGGACCTTGGATTCGATTCCCTGACGGCGGTCGAGCTGCGTAACCGGCTCAATGCCGTCACTGGGTTGGCCCTGCCCACCACAGTGGTTTTCGACCACCCCACCCCTGCTGCTCTTGTCGCCCATCTTCGGGTGCAACTCTTCGGACAGGACGAAGGTGAAACTGCGGCCAGGCGGCGCCTGGCCACGACTGCACGAGCTCAGGCGGAGGACGACGCAGACACTGATCCCGTCGTCATCGTGGGGGCAGCGTGCCGGTACCCGGGTGGTGTGGGTTCGCCCGAGCAGTTGTGGGACCTGGTAGCCGGTGGCGTGGACGCGATCGCCGGGTTCCCCTCCGACCGCGGCTGGGACCTCGAGAACCTTTACGACCCGGATCCCGATCGGTCCGGCAATACCTATGCGATGAGCGGCGGATTCCTCGACGACACCGCGGGCTTCGATGCGGAGTTCTTCGGTATTTCTCCACGTGAGGCGTCGGCCATGGATCCGCAGCAGCGGCTGCTGCTGGAGACGTCTTGGGAGGCCATAGAAACTGCTGGGATCAACCCGTCCGAACTGACGGGAACGCCCGTCGGCGTGTTCGTCGGAGCCAATAACCAGGACTACCTGACTCGCTTCTCGACCGTGCCGAGCGGCGCCGACGGCTATGTGATGACAGGCAATACGGCCAGTGTGATGTCTGGGCGTGTGGCGTATGTGTTTGGTCTTGAGGGTCCGGCGGTGACGGTGGATACGGCGTGTTCGTCGTCTCTGGTGGCCCTGCATCAGGCGAGTGCGGCGTTGCGTAGTGGTGAGTGTTCGATGGCGTTGGCTGGTGGTGTGGCGGTGATGTCGACTCCGGGGACGTTTGTGGAGTTCTCCCGTCAGCGTGGTCTGTCGGCCGACGGCCGGTGCAAGGCGTATGCGGAGGGGGCGGATGGCACGGGTTGGGGTGAGGGTGTGGGTGTGTTGTTGTTGGAGCGGTTGTCGGATGCTCGGGCGCGGGGGCATCGGGTGTTGGCGGTGGTGCGTGGTTCGGCGGTGAATCAGGATGGTGCGTCGAATGGGTTGACGGCGCCGAATGGTCCGTCGCAGGAGCGGGTGATTCGGCAGGCGCTCGCTA
>NZ_LAKD02000242.1 GCF_000968685.2 Streptomyces antioxidans | reverse complement strand
GTACGGCCATCGGCACCGGGTCGTGTACGGCCATTGGCACCGGGTCGTGTACGGCCATCGGCACTGAGTCGTGTATGGGCATCGGCGCCCGCTCCCGCAGCGGCATGGGCTCGGGCGCCCGCGACGACGGCGGTGACGGCGCCGTCGTACGCGTCGGCTCGGGCGCCCGCCCGGGCGCTCGCGCGGGGACGGACACGCCGGGCCCGCCGACCCGGGTCCACGGTGTGATCCTGGCCGCCACCCCGGGCGCGGGCGTCGCCCCCCGCGACGACTGAACGCCCCGCGCCTCGACCGGAACCGGACCGGACGCCCGTGCCACCGCCGCGGTCCGGTGGGCCCCGGTCGTCTCCTCCCGGCGCCACAGTGCCTCCGGTGTCCGGGCCTGGGGTGCGCCGGGGGGTTCGGCCAGCGGGGTCACCCGCGCGATCCGCCGCGCTCCCGTCGCCTCGTCCGGCCGCCACGATGCTGCTGTGTCACCCGTGTCTCCCGTCGCGCCCGGTCTCCACGATCCCGTCGTGTCGTCGGGTCTCCACCGCGCCTCCGCCGATCCGAACGGCCCCGATCCGAACGGCCCCACCCCGGACGGCTCCGCGGCACTCGCGGTGGTGTGCGTGGCATTGGCCGGGCCACCGCCCGTACGGCCGGTACCGCCCGTGCCGCCCGGCGCCGCCGTCGCCCACGAGCCCCCCGACAGCCTCGGAGCCGCCCCCACCGCCCCCACCGCCCCCACCGCCCCTGGTGGGCGCACCCTCGCGAGTCCGCAGGGCACTTGGGGCGTGGCGTACGGCAGGCGCAGCTCGCCGTCCCTCGTCCAGAGGCCCGCGCCCGGGAGCCAGCCCTCCGGGGCCGGGAACTCGCACAAGCGCCGCTCCGACGGGCGCCATACGCCCACCCACGGCC
>NZ_LAKD02000241.1 GCF_000968685.2 Streptomyces antioxidans | reverse complement strand
GAGGACGGCGCCGATGCCGATGCCCTGTCCGAGGTCCTCTTCGATCCTGAGCACTGGCCCGTGTTCAGGGTGCCGGCAGAAGACGGACCTGGAGCCGTGGTGATCTACCGCAACCTGGACGGTGACTACGGCACCGACTACCTCCTCACCCATCCAGACAGCAGCTACGCCCAGCAGATCGCCAGCTGGAACGGAGATTTCTCGGGCACTGGGCTGACATGGCACGAACTGATTCGGATCGCTGACAGCCCGTTCCTTGCGGACGAAGGCGTCCAGGACACGGCCACCCGCTTCCTGCTTCTGCTTCCCCTCCTCACAGACCCAAACGTGCCGGACACAGCAGCAGCAAGGCTTATCGACGCCCTGACCGCAGTCGGCGCGCCGCAAGACACAGCCTCCCTCGCGGCGGAGCACCTGCTGGCGCACCTTACGAGGAGATCCCAACATGA
>NZ_LAKD02000240.1 GCF_000968685.2 Streptomyces antioxidans | reverse complement strand
CGTGGTGGCGTGCGTCGACGATCCGGTGGGCGCGTTGAGCGTGGTGCAGGCCGTCGGCGACGCCGCCGTCACCGGTCGGCTGTGGCTGGTCACCCGGGGCGCGGTGCCCGTGCCGGGCGATCGTGGCTGCACACCCGACCGGGCCGCCGTCTGGGGGCTCGGCCGCGTGGCCGGGCTCGAACGGCCCCGGTCCTGGGGCGGCCTCGTCGACCTGCCCGCCGACCCCGGCGACCGGGACCTGACGCTGCTCGCCGACATCCTGGCCCGGGGCGAGGAGGACCAGGTCGTGGTCACCGGCGACGGTGCTCTCGTGCCGCGGCTGGTGCGCGCCTCGTCCCGCGAGGCCCGCGAATGGAAACCCCGGGGCACGGTGCTGGTGACCGGTGGCACGGGTGCGCTCGGCGGCCATGTGGCCCGGTGGCTCGCCGCCGAGGGCCCCTGCCGGCTGGTGCTGACCAGTCGGCAGGGACCCGCCGCGCCCGGCGCCGGGGAACTGGCGGCCGAGCTGACCGATCTGGGGGCCGAGGTCGAGATCATCGCCTGCGACGTCACCGACCGGGAGGCGCTGCGGACGGTGCTGGCCGAACATTCCCCGGACGCGGTCGTGCACACCGCGGGGGCGGGCATCCTCACCGACCTCGACCACTGCACCGCCGAGCAGTTCGCCGAGGCCACCGACGCGAAGCTGCTCGGCGCCGCCCACCTCGACGAACTGCTCGGCGACCGGAAGCTCGACGCGTTCGTGCTGTTCTCATCGATCGCCGGGGTGTGGGGCAGCAGCGGCCAGGGTGCCTACGCCGCGGCCAACGCCTACCTGGACGCCC
>NZ_LAKD02000024.1 GCF_000968685.2 Streptomyces antioxidans | reverse complement strand
GCCGGGATTCGCATCTTCACAGCGAACTTGGGGCACTGCGATCAGTGGCTCTCCACCATGAAGGTCCAGGTCAGCCCGCAACATGATCGGTTGGGGTTTTGGGTCAAGTCCCCCCTCGGACACACACCATACGTACACGCCCGTCTTGCGGGGCGAGCTGCTCCTGCCGTAGTCCCCGGGTTCAAGCCGTCGGCGGCGCGCCGTGACATCGACGACACGCCGCCACCTCCTACGGCGCGGCGGAGATGAGATCGCCCAAGTCGTCCGCTCGATCAAGGACCTGGCCACCGTGGTGCGCCAGGCCGGGTCCGAGGACAGGGCCGAGATCTAGGGAACGTGGCCTATGGCCCGCGTCGATCTCGTGCTGCTTCACCAGTTCCGCAGCTGGGTGAAGCTCTTCCACGAGAAGCTCGGGGGCCGTGCCGACACCAGGCCCTTGCCCATATCGATGGCAGCGGCTCTCGGGCGGCTCCAACCACGGGTGACGCAAGGCTGGCGCAGACCGCCACACCGGTCAACGGTCGCGGTCACGATCGAGATGGAGACCATCGCCTTGGCGGCTGCGCGGCGGAGGGCAAGCTGCTTCCGACACGTCGTGGGACGACAGCACCCCCGGTCGGCCCGGGGCCAGGGTTACGTCGAATCGCAGGCATGCCGCGACATGAGGGGAGTCGCCCAGCGAGGTGTTGGTGAACCTTTGGGTGATACTGACACTCCGCCGATGCCGTTCGACCAGAGCGTGGGGGCCAACGGCGTGTGCTATCTCGCTAGACGTCAACTCTCCGCCACCGGCATCGCTGACCAACTGTGCCCTGACCTTGAAAGCATTCCGGTAGACGGTGTCCAGTTCCCGCTCTCTGAGGTCTGCCCCTGGCGGGGGCAAGCCTTCAGCAAGCGCGTCGCTACCAAGGCACCCAGGGCGCGCATGGGGGTGATGGTGTAGGAGTAGCAGCGAGCGACCTGTCCGCGTCCTCCCGCGATCGGGTTGCCGTCGTCGTAGGGAGAGGTGAAGGCGGCCACCACCTCGGCCACGGTCTACGTCTGGTTTGGGTCCGCACGGCGCGCGGGCGGGAAACGGCGCAGTGGTGGGGCGTGAACCCAGGCGGAGCTAACGGCCTTGCAGCGCATCTGTGGACGGACCTACGGCCACCCCGGATACGGCCCGCGTCTTCTGGTCCACAACCCCGAAGGCACGGACGTTCAAGCTGTCGGTGGCAGCCGACAAGCTCGCCCCTCGTATAAACACTAAGGGAAAGCTGACCGTCGATACGGATAAGGCCGCTTGGAACCCCGGTCTCGTGGAGCTCGCAGTCCTCGGCTGCCACCTTGGGGACGATGACTCACCCGAGGCTCTGGCGCTCGCAGCCCACCAGCTCCGTGAGGCGCCGGACCTGCCTGACGCACTGAGCCTGCCACTGCCACTACACCTTGCAGGCCTGGCGCAGGAGTATGTCCTGCCGACTCGCGCCGAAGAGGATGAGACCCCCTCGGTTGATGCCGCCGGCGACGCAGACCCGGACACTGGTGCAGTCCCCGGGTTCGCAGGGGAGCCGGAACCGCGGGAGGAGCAGAAGCAATTGTCCTTCTTCCCCACGATGACGGCCCAGGCGCTGTAGTCATAAATTTCGCATCGCTACCCTAGTTTGTTCATACGCCTCGAGAACGGGCCTGTCGCTGCCAGTCGACAGGTCTTGAGCTCGGCTGCGAGCCGTGCTCAAGACCTGTGAATCGAGCTCGGGGAGCACACGAAGGATGTGCCTTCTCGAGTACCGGAACCGGCAGGAGGAGCGGCGAGCCCGCTGCCTGGTGTTCTTCGCGGCCACCCACGCCCGTGAAGAGCTCATGGTGACGTGGAGCCGCGAACTATCCGTTTCCTCCCTCAGGACGGTGACAGACAGCGCACAGCGCCACCGAATCTCTCAGGACGGACGGGCCACCGTCCGATTCATAGGCATCTTCAGCCGCCTGATCGGACACCAGTACCACTACGCTGACTTCTGCAGTGCGGGATCTGCGCAGCCGCGACGGTCCTGTACTTCCGTCGCCACTTCTTCAACAGCGTCCTCGTCATCCTCGGCACAGGTTGTGGTTCGTGCCGTGCGGAGCTGATCTATTGGGAGCATCGCCGCCGAAGGGTCCAAGCACAGCACAGAGTGGTGTGGGCGTCGGGCCTCCGCTACATCGCCGGCGAACAGGCCCGAGCCGCACCCGATGTCGGCCATACGGTCGTTTGCCGACAGCCGCAGAGTTGAGGCGATCTGTCCGGACATCCACCACACGAAGTCCGGACTACAGACCCAGTTGCCGTCATACGTGCTGGCGAGATTCTGGTAGTGCTCCCCCATGTCACGCCGCCGACGCCTCCCACCCTGACAGCTCGCCCTGCCCCGACTTGCCAGACTATCCATATGAGCACTCTCAGCAACGGCACATATGCCGAGGGGTGACGGAACATGACCAGGAGGTAGGAGGTCGTTGGCGCTGCCGGTCGGCGTTGACCTTCGAGTTGGTTGAAGCTCCATGAGCCTCGTAGACCAGCGCGAGCACCCCCTACCTCGATCAGCCACAGCTCCAATGATCACCTGCGGGTGCCGAGGAGATTTGGCCGACTGATGGACTTGGTCCAACAGGGTGCCGCTCCGCGAGATACGACGCTCTCGGCATGCGCGGTGCGCCGTGCCTCATAGGCAGCGGCAGGCCCACCCGGCCATGGTCACGCCGGCGTGGCCGGTGGCCGCCGCGGCGTTCAGCGCCTGACCGCGCGTTCGGCGACAGTGACGAGCGGGAAGTCAAATGTGCGGCCGTCCCCGGTCTCCGGGTGGCTGTCCAGATAAGCCCGTACACCGGACAGCAGCCGCTCCTGTTCGTCCTGAGGCAGCACCAGGATACTGGAGTGCGTGGCTAGGGTCGCGGTAAGGGACTCTGCGCTGCGCGGCATAGCGTGGGCGAACTCCCCAGCCTCCACCGGCTCGTACGCCGGATGACCCACCATCGTCAGCTCTCCCTCGCGTCCCACGTAGATGGGCGCGAGCCGCCCGAGCTCGACGACCCACGCCGCTTGGTCGTCGTAGGTGTTCCACAGCCCGGCCACCACCCCGCCCGGCCGCAGTACCCGGGCGATCTCTGGCAGCGCCCGGTCCTGGTCGAACCAGTGGAACGCCTGCCCCGCCAACACGGCGTCCACGGATCCGTCCGGCAGCGGAATCTCCTCCGCGCTGCCCGCGTACGTGGGGACCTTCGGCAGCCGACGCCGCAGCTCGGCCAGCATCTGTTCGTCCGGCTCAACAGCCGTCACCCGAGCACCGGCCCGCAGCAGGTCCTGTGTCAGCAGCCCTGTCCCGGCTCCCAGGTCCAGTACGTTCAATGTGCCCCGCCCCGCCACAGGCTCCAGTGCCCACGCCACGGCGGCCTCCGGATACCCGGGCCGGTGCTCAGTGTACGTGGCGGCGGCGGTGCCGAAGGAGGAAGCCCGGCGCCTGCGGAGATCGGCGTCATTCGTCATGACGGCACCCTAGCTGTCCGTCCAACCTGGTCGTGGCGGCAATTTGATGGCCGTAGCCGACTACCCCTGACTTCTCGTCGGGCGTTCGCCAGCAGCGCGTGCGGGCCCTTCGGTCAGCCCCATGCTGGTACACCAGCGGCAGCTTCCGCACCGCAGGTGAGCCCCTTTCCCTACGCATTCTGTATAGACGATCATTTCCGGATGCAAGCCCACTTCGTCAGCACCGCAGAGTTGACCCGGATCCCGACGGCGGTCGTCGTCGTTGACGTAATGCGCGCCTTCACCGCAGCGGCCTGGGCATTCGCCCAGGGAGCGGACCGGATCGTCCTCGCCGAGACCCTCGACCAAGCCCGCGCTCTGAAGAGCCGCCACCCAGACTGGGTCGCGCTCAAGGACGGCCCGCCCGCACCCGGCTTCGACACCGTGAACTCACCCGGCAAGCTGCGTTCCCTCGACCTATCCGGCCGCACACTGGTACAGAAGACCCTCAACGGCACCACCGGCGCCCAGGCCGCCCGGCACGCCCCGCTCCTGATGTGCGCCAGCTTCACCGTCGCCGCCGCGACCGCCCGCCTCCTCCGCCACCGGGACACCACCGAGGCCACCTTCGTGATCACCGGTGACGGCGGTCTCGCCGATGAAGACCTGGCATGTGCCCAATACATCGCCGAACTCACCAGGGACCCGAACGCCGATCCCGCCCCCTACCTGCATCGCGCGGCCGCTTCGACCGCCGCAGAAGACCTTGCCGATGGTCTTCGCCACGGCTACCAGGGCATCCACGCCGAAGACATCGCCCTGTGCCTGGAAGCGAACCGCTTCCCTTTCGCCATGACGGCGACCCTCGACGGCCCTCTAATGACCTTGCGCAGCTGCCCCACCCAGACCGGCTGATCGGCCGCCCCAACGGAACGTTCCTCGAGGCATTAGGTACGGATGGCGGTCTCGTACGAGGCGGCGAACGTGGAAAGATCCTCACACGACGCGCAACGCTGTCTCAATCAAGCCATCTGCGGAGAGCTCTTCAAGATCCTCGAACGTTCTGGCCGAAATACTGCAACGATGCCCGAAGAACTCCCTCGACCGGCTTGACGTGACACAACATTCTGAGCATCTACGCGACCGGCCGGGCAGTGTCGAGATCGGCGGTGAAGCGCGGATCGTCGGCATACCGGCTGCGGGCCTGAGCGCAGTGGCGTGTCGCGACGGAGGCAACCCCGGACGGAGGACCGTCATCGCTGGCAGCCACCCCGACGGAGAGCCACATGACCCCGACGCCCCGGTCCACCGCGATCTCACGGTCCGGGCTCCGCACCCAGGTGGGTGCGGTCATCGCCTCTGCCATCAGGCAGACAACTGACTCCACACGCTGTTCGATGCCGCGCCCGGGCAGATCCTCGCGTGCACCGAGGTGTTCCAGGACCTGTAGTACGTACCGGGCAAGGGCCAGCTGACCCGGCCCGGGGTTGACCCCCAGAACGCCTCGGGTGAACGCGTGGCTACTCAGACAGGCCACCAGTTGCGCGTGCTGTGCCTGGACGATCTCCTCTTCCGTCTTGGCCCAAGGGTGGTCGAAGTCGTAGGGGCCAGGATCCAAGGCGTGGGCGACCTCGTGACCAATGATCGCAGCCCGGTGATCGGCGGGTGGTGCCACCGAGAAGTCGACGCGGATGTGGGCCAAGCGCCGCGAGAACATCCCAGCCGACACACCTTGCGGGCTCCGGATCTCGCCCTGGCTGAGGATGTAGCCAAGGGACTGCACGATCCGCTCGGCCTTGCCATCGCCGATCGCCGTCGACGAAGCGTCGCTGGATGCCACGTCGCCAGATTCGGAGAACAGGCCGCGAGGGGTGTTCCCCCACCCGCCGAGGAAGTCGGCTACCTGTGCGGCGACGTCGAGGTGCGCGACAACGGTCATGGCCGCCTCGTGCCGACGAGCGCTGAGAGGTCCGGGGCTAGCCGAACCTCTGTGCAGAGCAGACCGGGATGCTCAAGCCAAGCCAGGCGGGCGGCATCCGGCTGGCCGTCGAGCAGCGGTGGCCATTGCGTCATGGGGGTGAAGTCGTCAACAACGATCGTGCCGGCCGGATGGAGCAGGCGCTCCGGGTCCGCTGGGGACGTCTTCTTGCCGTTGCCGCCGCCGTCGGGGACGAGCAAGTCGAACGGCCCGCGTTCGTAAATGCGGGTCCAGTCGCCGCAGAGGATCTCCACGTCGGGGGTGTCCGCGAAGAGCTTGGCAGTCTCCTCGGCGCGCCGTTCGTCCCGCTCGACACTGACGATCCGGACGCCGGGTCGACGGCCCGCAGTCATCCAGGCCAGACCCACCCCGCAGCCGGTCCCCGTTTCCCCGATGCTCCCTCGAGCACCGGCAGCCAGAGCGTGTAGGAGGCGCCCCTGTTCTGGACGGCACGAGGACGGGAAGTCCAGCCGCCTGGCGAGCTCGACTGCCTCTACCACGAGATCAGGCAGGCCAGTCAGGTGTGCGTAGGCGTCTGTTCCGGAACTGGACATGCTCCCCCTACCCGCGTACGTCAACGACTGTCGCGACTGTCTGGCCACCGACCGCTGTCAACCCCAATTGGCGGTATCGGCGAGCTCATCGAAGAGCCCCGCCAACACGTGTCCGATCCCGACTCTTGTGACCTCCAGTCGAGCCAGGGGATCGACGTCCGAGAAGACGAGGGCCGAGGCGGCACGTGGTGCGCGGTGGCCAGCGTGGAGTTCAAGGTCCCACCGCACTTCAGTGAGTTGATCCGCTGCCCAGTCCAGCAGAGGCGCAACGCTGCGGTCAAGGTCCAGATCGGCCTCCCGTAGGCCGATGGCACAGGCCAAGGAGTCCGCATCCGCCGGCCCGTTACCGCTCAGCGCAGTCAGCGCTTGTCGGCACTCCTCCGTGGTGGGCGGCGACAGTCCGATCCGGACACCAGGTTCGTGCGTGACGGGCAGCAAGGCCGTGGCGGCGCCGCGGGCTAGCAGGTGTACTGGTCTCCCGTCAGCGAGCCGGTGCGCCTGCTCGACCACCGCCGCAGCCTGGCGGGCCCAGTGCACGGGCTCCACCTCTTCCGTGCTGTCACCACCCGGCAGGTCGGATACGACACTGGCGACACCGCGCCCGGCCCACAGCTTGGCCCATTGGGCGAAGGCACCGAACCGCCCGCTGCGGGGCTCCGTAGGTGCGGGGAAGAACGCGACGACATGACGGACCGTTTCCGGCCGCGTCACCAGGACCGGGTCGCTCTTGGCGACCGGAATAAGGTACCGCTCCACTCCAGACACCTTCGCGATGATAGAGATTGCGAAATGAGCGGACGGACTCGGCACCTCTTAGACGGCGAACTCTCCATCGTGGGCCATATGCCACAGGGCCCACCACTTGGCGTGGCGACCGTTGTCCCCGACTTCACTTTCGACCGGCACGGCAAGCATCGCCGGGGTTCGGTATTCGCCAGAGCGTTGCGGGATGAAGGGATCGCCGCGTACGGGTTCGACGCGGAAGGCAGCGGACTTGCCGGAGCCAGCGCCGAGTGGTCCCCGAAACCTTGGGAAGCCATGACCTCCCAGGTGTGCCGGGCCCGCGCCGCTGTGGCCGGGCAGCACCCACAGGACACTCGGCATGTCCTCATCGGCATCGGCATCGGCGGTGTTACGACGGTGCTGTCCGCTGTCCACACCCCGCCGACCGCCATGGTGCTGATCGGCTCGGACCTAGTGCAGCGCGTGCGTTTCGTCGTGACCGGGCTAGCCGGCGTGCGCGGCGGTGAACAGTTGCTCCCGTCGAGGGTATTTCGGGACCGCGAGCGCCTGGCACCGCGTGATCGCCTCGCGGAACTGAACATTCCGGTGTTGTGTGTCCACGGCGGTCGGGATCCGCGCTTTCGGCTGGCCGATAACGATCTTTCTGACTACGGCGCACAGGTGATATCCGTGTCTGACGTGGCCGACCCTTTGCAATCACATTCCTCAACCGCCCTAACGGCCAGAACTGTTCGCAAATGGATGGCCGAGGCGGGAGCAATCCCGAGCGACTCTTGACGATCAGTGGGAGAGCGAGCAAGGGTTGGTCCGCGCGACTGTCTGTTCGCATTCATGTGCCAACTCCGGGGGGAGGTGCACCATGAGGGACTACCTGATCGTTCCGGTCAAGACCGGGAAGAAGTAGGACTGGTGAGGAACAAAACGCCGGCCGACTGCAGTTGGTCGGCGTTCTCTCTTCTGTTTGAACAAGAAGCGGGGGCGTTATATGACTCCAGCGGTGTCCGCAGCAATGCTCGCCGACCAAATCCAGCGAGGCATAGCCAAACCGGCTGCTGAACAGGCCCGCGCGCACAAGGTAGTGCCGCAGGTTGCCACGTGGCTGGACCCTGCCGAGTCCGCCGGTGACCTCTCCTACTACGAAACCTCCGCCAAGGTTCTCGCCTCCTCGGCGGTCGAGGTCAGCACGGCCCTCGGCGACGCTGGCGTAGACGCCGTGCTCCTCCGCGGTTTCGCACTGCAGCGCTGGTATCCGGACGAACGGCGGCAGTTCAGCGACCTCGACATAGGGGTGCGCCACCTCGGTGATTTAGCGAAGGTCCTGACCGCCCTGAAGACGGCGGGCTACCACGTCACCCGCCCAGTGATCGCACGCCGCTCGGCCACGGGTTGGTGGGCGGCCGCAGCATTGCAGAAGCCCACGGACGAGATGCCCCACCCGATCTACCTCGACATCACTGTCCCCGGTCCGGGCATCACGCCGTTCCGCCACTACCCGATGCTGGAGAGCGACTGGGAGCAGCGGGAGTCGTACGCCGTGTCCGGTGCACCGATCCCCGTACCGTCGGCGACATCGCTACTGTCGATCTTCGCCGTCGAGATGCACGAGCGGCGCACCGTCATCGCTCGGGACCTGCTGGACCTCTCCCACCTGCTCACCGCCGGGCCGGACGTCACTGCTGCGGCACGTCGCCTCGCGGGTCAGCCCGTGCGGCGCGGGCTCACCCGGCTCGCCGAAGCCGTGGCGGAGTCGCAGGAACACGGGCATCTGATGCCCGCGATCGCCGAACTGCTCACAGGACTGCCCCACGGCAGCCGGATTCCCCGGCGCGCGGGCCGTGTCGCGGGTGTCCCGGCCTCTCACACCGACTGCGTCTCGCCCTCCCAGGTCCGCCGCGCACTGCGGCACGGGGCACCGGTCTACTGCTTCCCCGACCCCTGTGACCGTCTGCCCGGACTCCGTGGCAGCGCCCTGCACCGGGGACTGTCCGGACTCGTCGCCCGCAGCCAGCCCGTGGCCCTTGAGTACGAAATCACCTACAGCATTCCGCCACGAGCATGAACATCCGTGATATCACCCCGGCCGACCTGGATCGACTGCGAGCACTGGCTCCCGACGACACCCACATCGACGGGCACGCCGGGGTCATCGGAACATCCGTGGACCACGCCGTGCTGTGGCGTGACGGAGTCCATCCGTTGACCGATCGCCGCGAACGCCAGTTTGTTCAGCTCGCGGACCGGCCCCCGGTCCACTGGCAGGACCTACTCAGGGCCGCTCTCGCCGCCCTGCCCCATGACATCAGCCAGGTCAGAGTCGAAGTACGCCCGTCCGACCACGGCGGAGCATTCGGCGACGCCCTGCGTGCCAGCGGCTTCGTCGACCAGATCCTGCGCATTCGCAAGGACATCGCCGACATCGCCGAACCGGACCTGCCCGCCGAAACCTGCATCCGCCAACTTGCAGCGGGTGAAGAACACTTCGCCGTGCACTGTGTGAGCCGGGCGATCACTCAGGCCCTCGACGCCCCGGTGCCGCCCTCACGCGTCAGCCAATTCGTCAGCGACTGGTTGAACGACGGCTGGTCTGCCCAGACGCTGCGCTCCTACGTCGTGGAATGCGCCGGTGTCCTAGTCGCGCACGCCTTGGTATCGCTGGACGGCTCCGCGGGCGAACTGGTCGATGTGGTGATCCCCAACGACGACCAGCGCAGCAGGGGCTGGTCCCGCGTACTCAGTACATTCGTCGAGGCACGACTTTCACGTGAAGGGGTGTCCCTGCTGGGCGGAACGGTGGTGACGCCCAACGGGGTGTATCCGAACCAGCTCGTCAAGAACCTCACCCGAGCGGGCTGGCGGGTCGAGTCAGTATCGATGATCAGGAAGACTAGATGAGGTCAACTACCCAGGTGTTCGCCACCCGGCACGGCCAGACGGAGTGGAACGCCAAAGCGCTCCTGCAAGGCCACCAGGAATCGAACCTAACTGACCTCGGCCGGGAACAGAGCCGTCTCCTCGGCGTGCGGCTGAATGAAGAGCCGCTGATGGCCATCTACTCCAGCGCCAGCGGCCGGGCGTTGAGCACTGCGCGACTGATCGCTGAGCCACGTGGGCTCACCGTCAGCGAGCTTCCAGGCCTGGAGGAGATGGATCTCGGGCAGTGGCAGGGGCTGAGCTTCGCCGATGTCGCCGAGCGCTGGCCCGAGGCGCACGACCGGTTCTGGTCCGCGCCACTCGAGTTTGAGGCGACGGCCGGTGGCGAGTCCTTCCACGATCTGTACCGGCGGGCCGCTAAGTGCCTAGCGCGAATCTCCCAGGTGCATGCCGGTGAGTGCGTCCTGCTCGTTACGCACAGCCTCGTACTCAAGGCCCTTTGGTTGGTCGTGACCGGCAGACCGCTGGAGGATTTTTGGATGACTGACGAGTTCGCCCCGGGCGGCCTGACGCTGCTGGAGCACCGTCAGGAGTGGGAGGTGTCCATCCTGGACGACCGAGGCCACCTCTCCGCCAGCGCCGCACCAATCGCCACCAACACCGGCTCCATGGCACCAGAGTTGTCGAGCCGCAGATCGAACCCAGCGTAATCGTCCAACGCCGTCTCAGTCGCATTTCGTTCAACGTCAGGAGTGAGCATGGAACCGTCGCGAGACGTGGCCCGGCTACGCCTGATCTCGTCCGGGATGTCCAGGCGCACCAGCAGGAACCCCTCCTGCCGCGCCCAGTCGGCTTCCCACGGCATGCGCACGTCGGTCAACACCACGCTGCACCCAGCACGCCGCAAGCCCGCAAGCCGCTGCGCCGCACGGTCCAACCAGTACCCGGCATCGGCTCGCACCCGCCACTGCCCCCAGCGCTGCAAGGCCGGACGCACCAGCGGATGGCACAGTTCGGTGGTCAACTCGCCATCGCGCACGCTCGTCCACAGCAGATCGACGATGGTAGCCGCCTCGTCGCTGCTGACACCGAGATCGGTGACAATCGCGTCGACCGCCGCTGCCTCGTCCCGTCCGGCAGCAACAGCCGACACCACGTGTCGGCCCTCATCCTTGATCGCCTCACCGAAGGTGAGTGCGGCCCACCGGAGTTCGGAAAACTCACCTTGAACTCCTGCCGCCACGGCGTCCTTCCCTGACGCGGACTTCCCGCTGAGCGCCAACAACATCATGTGGTCCCCATCAACATTCACGCAGGAGCAACGATGACATCGTACGGATCACTAGACGTCGAGGTGGGGGTCTTCGGCCCCGCGGAAATGGACCACGTTAAGGACTACTACCTGGCGCACGGGTTCGCGGTAATCCGCGGCTTGTGGCCCGACGAGTACATCGACCAGCTCGACGTTGCGTGCAGCCAGGCGCAGGCCGACGTCGCTGCGGGCCGGTTAGGCGGACGGCACAGGTCCCGCGATAACTTCGATCCGACCGACGGATCGGCCGCACCAACCGTCCACTACGTGCTCCACGTCAGCGAGGTGGTCCAACAGGTCCGTGAGGCCTTCCATCAGCCCGATATCGGCCAACTCGTCAATGACCTCATCGGGTCCAACTGGCTTCTTGAAGGCGGTCTGTTCGGGGTGGTCTTCCAGGACGCCCGCTCGGACAGCAACAGCGGTTACAGCCGGATCGGCTGGCACAGCGACTGGCAGGGCGGCCCGCACCTCACCCGCTGGCCCTCCACCGCAATCACCATCCACCTCGACGCCACCGGTCCGGCCAACGGCTTCCTACGCGTCCTGCCGGGCAGCCATCTGTGGGCCACGCCGGCTCCTCCGGTCGAGCAGAAGCCGGAGAGCTGGCAGGACACGGGCGGCCGTACCGATCAGCCCCCGCCCCTCGCGATGCCGTCCGCGTTCGAGCACATACCAGGAGAAGTCGCTCTCTACTGCCGGCGTGGCGACGTGCTGCTGCACGACTGTTACCTGTGGCACGCGGCGGCACGCGGCACCGACGACACCGTCGGACGACGCCACCTGCGCGGCAGCTGGTACACCGGGCTTGAGAACCAGGGCGTTGTACCAGGCCAATTCGTCAAGAACGCGGCACGATGACGAAGACTATGACGACACAGCGGCTCGTCGCGAGCACCAGCCTGACCCGCTTGTACGGGATGGACGGGACCGAGATCGAATGGGCCGGAGGTCGGGGCGGCCGGATCACCGACGCCTGTGGGCGCACCTACGCGGACTTCATCTGCGGGCTCGGACCTGTGGTGATCGGACACGCCGATCCAGAGTGGAACACGCGCTTCGCCGAGCGGCTCGGCAACGGCGCGATTTTCCCCGGGTACGCCCGGGGCCACGACGAACTCGCCGCCGAGGTCCTGAAGAACGCCCCGACTCCGTTCGGGTGCGTCGGCTACTTCAAGCACTCGTCCGACGCCGTCAGCGCCGCGGTTCGCCTCGCGCGGTTCCGCACCGGCCGTCCCGGCATCATCCGCTGCGGATACACCGGGTGGCACGATGCGCTGATCGCTCACTCCCCCCGCTGGCACGAACCGATGGGCAGCCCCAGCCGCGAGGAGTTCCGCTCCCCGCCGGGCTGCGCCGGGGTGACCGGTGACGAGGAGCCATGGGACTGGACCGATCTGGAACCGTCCACGCTGGCGGCGCAGCTCGTATCGGGGCGGTTCGCCTGTCTGATCGTCGATGCTTATCAGCTGGCCCTGCGGGACGACGGCTGGCTCAAACAGGCCCTCGATCTGGCCACCGAGGCGGGCACCCTGGTGGTCCTCGACGAGACCAAGACGGCGGGCCGAGTGGCGCCGATCGGCGCGCTGACGGAGTTCCACGCCAGCGCGGACTACATCGTGATGGGCAAGGCGATCGCCAACGGTGTCGCCTTGAGCCTGCTACTCGGTCACGACGGGATGGCCGACGACTTCGACGTCACTCGGATCAGCGGCACTTTCAGCAAGGACCTCGTCTCGGTCTACGCCGCCCAGGTCACCAGCGCCGTTATGCGGGAGCGGGACGGCTACGCCGCGCTACGCCGCATCGGCAGCCGCCTAGTCGAACTCGTGAACTCCGCTTCCGCGGAAGCGGGTACCGCCGAAGAGGTCGGTGCGGCCACGGTCTTCGGCGGTTCGCTCTGGGACTTCCGGTTCACCCCCAGCCTGGTGGCCGACGGCGCCCGGCGGGGCCTGCTGACCCAGCATCTTGCGGCGTCTGGGGTGCTCGCGCTGCAAGGGCATCCGTCATACGTGTGCCTCGCCCATGCGGAGGACCTGGACGCGCTGCATGACGTGTTCGTCGCGGCGCTGGCGCGATGGAGGAGAGCCGCATGAGCACCCCCGCGTCGCCGCTGCCCCGCCTCGCCGTCGTCTACAACACCGGCTCCGCAGGTCCGATGCAGATCGGCCCCGCCGCCGAAGGGCTGTGCGAGGTGGTCTTCGTCGTCGACAAGGCCGTGGACATCGTCCGGGCCAGAATGGGCGAGATCGCCGCCTCCGGCACCGTCTGCGACATCACAGGACTAGACCTCGATGGGCAGGCGAACGCCCTGGATGTGTGGCAGCTCGATGCGATCACCACGTTCAGTGATAGCGAGGTGCTGCGGACCGCCGAACTGGCACAGATGCTGGGCCTGCGGTACCACTCGCCCGACACCGCGCGGTGGATCCGCGACAAGACCGCCCAGCGACAGCAGCTGCGCGAGTCCGGCGTCGAGGACACGGTGTCGGTACCGGTCCGTTCGGCTGCGGAGGTCGTGGATGCCATCGAGACGGTCGGTCTGCCCGCGGTGCTCAAACCGCGACAGGGGACTGCAGGGCGGAATACGTTCCGGCTGCACACGCAGGACGACGTGGCCCAGGCGGTCGCCGGGACCGACCTGTCGTCCGGCTACACGGTCGAGACGATGTTACGCGGCGAGCCGTCCGTCGCCGGGCCTCAGTGGGGCGACTACGTCTCCGTCGAGTCGTCGGTCATCGACGGCGTCGTACAGCACCTGCTCGTCTGCGGGAAGACGCCTCTGACCTATCCCTTCCGCGAGACCGGGCAGTTTTTCCCCGCCACGCTGGACGCCGAGGCCCAAGCCGCGGTGCTCGACTTGACCACGCGCGCCCTGCGGGCCCTTGGAGTCACTCACGGAAGCACCCACACCGAGATCAAGCTCACCGCCGACGGCCCGCGCATCATCGAGGTCAACGGGCGGTTGGGCGGACATCTGTACTGGATGTTCTCCGATGGACAGACCGGCTGGGACGTTGCCCGGGCCAC
Source organism: Streptomyces antioxidans (assembly GCF_000968685.2). Taxonomy (GTDB): domain Bacteria; phylum Actinomycetota; class Actinomycetes; order Streptomycetales; family Streptomycetaceae; genus Streptomyces; species Streptomyces antioxidans. Next base: position 90,263 of record NZ_LAKD02000024.1, on the reverse strand, counting down.
GCTGCAGACCGCAGTCGGCCTTACCCCGGACCCCATGCCGGACACCAGCGAGGTGACGTACCTGCTGAGGGCTCAGCCGCCCGTCGACGCCGTCTCGCTGGCGGGCCTGCCAGGAATCGATGCTGTCCGGGCGCTCGCCGGCGTCCGCCGCGTGGACGTGCGGGGCCAGCCCGGCAAGGACGTCAGCTGGCGCAACGGCACCTCGACCCAAGTGGCACTGGTCTACGGCACAGTGCCCGACCACGCCGCACTACTGCCGGTCATCGAGGCGTTCCATGCAGAGCTGGCTGCGAGCTACCGATACGCGTGAGGCGCTCGGCGAAACGGGCCACCGCTGGATAGGCCAGGGCGGCGATGAGGAAGACCGTGGCGAGGCCGATCCAACCGGGTCGGCCCGCCTCGACCACGAGCGCCATCAAAGGCGGGCCGACCACCTGCGCGGCACCGAACCCCAGCCCGAACGTGGCGAAATAGTCGCCCTGCCTCTCGTCCGGGGCGAGTGCGTGCGACACCCCCCACGAACCGGCGGAGCAGAACAGTTCGGCGGCCGTGATCGTCAGAAGGGCGCCGAACAGCAGTCCGAACGCGACCGGCAGGGACAGCCCGTTGTGGAAGGCCATCAGGAACGCGCAACAGGCGACGACCGACAATCCGCCGAGGCGGCTGGCCCGCGCGGCACCCCGGACGTCCTCGGCACCCCGTGCGGCGGGTACCTGGAAGACGATGACGAGGATCGTGTTAAGCAGGGTGAAGACCGCGACCGTCCAGTCGGGTACCTTCTCCGTTTCCACGACGAGAAGCGGCAACGCAACGGTGGCGATGGCGGCGTTGAGCGCGAGAACACCGGATATCGCTGTGATCGCCAGGAAGCCCGGCGCGCGTAGGGCGCTCGGCTGGATCGCGCCCGCACGGACGACCGGCGCTCCGTGCCCGCTTCGCGGCAGCCTCGTTACCAGGTAGGCGGCCAGTACGCTGGCCAGCGCCCCGGAGAGGAGGAGGACGACGAACGCGGTCCGGGTGCCCACTGCGATGCCCAATCCGCCCGCCGCCGATCCCAAGCTGACGCCGACGTTGAACATGGTTCGCGACTTCGCCTGGGCTTTGACCCGCTCGTCCGGCACGACGAACTCCGACAGCACCGCGCGGGTCACCGGCATACCGGCGGCCAGCACCGCGCCCAGCACGATCGCGACCGTGAGGAACATCGTGGAACCGCTGATGAACGGGTAGCAGGCGAACAGCAGCGCCTGTGCGAGGCGCAGAATCAGCAGCACGCGCCGGTGTCCGATCCGGTCGGACAGCCGCCCGACCGGGACCGCGACAAGCAGCCCGCTGAGCGCGCCGACGCCCAGGCCGACGCTCACAACGGCGGAATCCAACCCGACGATCTTAGTGAGGAAGACGATATTGGCCGTGCTGTACAGGCCGAACCCGAACGAGTACGCCGCCACCATCGTCAGGTAGGGGCGTAACGACACCGCGGGCAAACTCATCGGCTAAGCCTTCCGTTGAGGGTTGAGAGCGCCCATGTCAGGACGGTCTGCGGCGGCTCGGAGCCGTCGAGCCGCAGGTGAGGACGGTCGCCGTACCAGTCGAGGAGCCGCTCCCGGAAATAGGTGAGGAACTCCGGCCCGCTCCCGACCGAACCTTCGGGGTCCCGCGCGTCGATGCGTCGCTGGGCAATCGCGGCGGTGACGTCGACGAAGATCTCGACATCGGGCGCGGGAAGGCGGTCGAGCGGTGCGGCCGCCGGATCCAGCGTCACTCCGAACCATCCCTGGCTGGCGACGTGGTCGGCTACCCAGCGGTCGGACACGACGACCGCCCCTCGCTCCAGCGCGGGCAGCACGATGTCGCACGTCTTTGCAGCCATCACCCAGCACGTGTGCAGGCCGATGAAGCCCTCTACCTGCTGCGCCCACGCGGTGTCGTCCGGCGCGAGCCGCCGTGCGCCCGCAAACATGCGCAGCAGCTGTGCGTCGTGGTGCATGGGCCGCACCACAACCACCTCGTGCCCCTGGGAGGTCAGCGCCTCGGTGAGTCCTCGGACCAGGGTGGACTTGCCACTGCCGTCGATGCCGGTCACCGATATCAGCACGGTCGGCTCCGGGGCCTCACGTCGGGCAGCGCCGGGTAGTCGTGCCCGGCGTCGAACCACTGCTCCAGCTGGGGTGGGGGGAACGGCGCACCGCGGTGCAGGAACGCTTCCAGGAAGCCCTGTGCGTCCCGCAGCGCGCGGGCGGCTTCGGCTGGTGTCAGCTTGCCGCGTTCGAGTGCGTCGGCCAGTTCGTCCATATCGATCAGCCGATAGGTCGGGCCGTGCCCTTCCACCACGACGTCCAGCTCGCGGTCGTGCACCGTGATCGACTCGATGCCGTCAATCCGCCCACGCTGGAACGAGACGATGTCCACGTACCAGTCGTGGGCCCAGCCGAACGGCTCGTAGACCAGCTGGACGCCGTAAGTGAGCAGCCAGAAGTAACGGCGGATACCGGCGTGCCGGGGGTAGTCCACATCGCACATCAGCACATCGCCGATCCGCACCCCGTCGGCGGGAGCGTCAGGCCAGTGCCTGTGCAGTACGGTCACTGCGACCGCCACGGTCACACTCCCAACTGGTCGGCGCGCATACGGGCATAAGCGAGGTGGTAGCCGAGGCCGTGGTAGCCGAACGGCGTTTCGAAGTGCGTCGCGCGGAAGTAGTCGATCTCCAGGTGGGCGTTCCAGTCGTAATGCCCGAACGCCGGATTGGCCGCCATCGCCGAGGTGAACAGATCGGCCGCTTCCGCCCAGCGCTCCTGGGCCTGCGCCACCAGACCCAGATTGATCCGGGTGTGGACGAACGACGGATCAATCCGGCCGGCTGCGGTGAAGAATTCGACTGCCTCTTCCGGCCGGCCAGCTTCGATCAGAGCCACACCCGTCATGTTCAGGAGGGCAGGGTCTTCGGACGCCAGCGACAGGGCGTGCTCGTAGGCGGCCAGGGTCCGCTCAGGGTCGCCGAGCGCTCGGACCACGTGCCCGTAGAACATGTTGATCAGCGGCGACTTCGGGTCGAGGACCCGTGCCTGCTCAGCGAGGTTCCAGGCCTCGTCGAACCGCCCGAGCGTCCGCAGGATCAGAGCCCGGAAGGCCGGAAAGAACGGGTCGGACGGGTCCCGGAACGTCTCGGCCTCGAAGGTGGCGAGGTAACGCGCGGCCTTCTCCTCTCGGGACGCCAGACTCCGGCAGTGTCCGAAGTGGTTCAAGATCAACCCGGACCCCACGACCTTGGTGCCCGTGCGGCCGATGGCCCCCCAGAGCGACTCGTTGATCGCCCGTTCGTAGCGCACTTCGGGATGGCGCCGGTGCAGCTTTAGTTCGGGAGTGACGTAGAATCCCGCGTTGCGGAAGAAGTTGTAGCGCGCCAAGGTCATACCGCCGACGTCCTGCGATGCCCCCGCCAGCAGGCCGGGCATAGCCCACGCTGACGCGGCTGGCAGTTCCTCGTCGGCGTCGAGGAAGAGCACCCAATCACCCGAAGCCCGGCGCAGCGCCTCGTTGCGGGCCTGAGAGAAGTCGCCTTGGAACGGGAACTCGGCATATAAGTCGGCCAGGCTGCGGGCGATTTGCGGGGTGGCGTCGGACGACCCCGTGTCGACGATGACCACCTCGTCAACTGCAGCTCGGGCGCTTTCCACGCAGCGTTCCAGATAGTCCTGTTCGTCCTTGACGATCAGGCAGAGAGACAAGGCCGTCATTGGTGGGGCAACTCCTTCACGAAGCTCCGGGTGTGGTCCAGAAGGGTGCGGCGCTCGGCAGCCCCCTCAAACAGGTGGCTGGTGTTCGGGACCGGCACCGCCTCGACGCCGCATGCGAGCAAGCGCTCCAGCTCGGCCAGCAGGAACTCGTCCCGGTCGCCGTAAATCAGGCGCTTGGGGCAGCTCAGGGCCGCCAGCACTTCTCGGGCGCGCAGCGCATCACGTTCCGGCGGCATCATCAACGGCTCGTGAAACTCCCCATCCCTGACCACCTCGATGAACGGCCTGGGGTCGGGTTCCTCCCAGAAGTCCGTGGACATCAGCAGCAGCCCGGTGACGTCGGACCGCTGGGCAGCGGCCATCGCCGCGATGACCCCGCCCGTGCTCAACCCGGCGTGCACCAACGGCGTGCCAGCACGGTCCCGCTTCGCCCACTGGACGACCGCCAGGTAGTCCGAGATCATCCCGTCAAACGTGGTCTCGGCCCATACACCGGAGGAATCTCCGGAGCCGCGGAAGTCCATGCGCACGACGGCGATCCCGGACGCGGCCAGCTCCCGGGCCCAGTGGCTGAGGATCTCCGCAGGACCGCAGCGGTCGCCGGTGAGCCCGTGTCCACAGGCGACGAGCGCTTCTGGCGCAGTGTCGGGCTCATCGATTACCACGAAGCAGTGCCCACCCGGCACGGGCACTATTTGCTCAATGCGTTTCATCAGCTCATTTCAAGATGTCGCAGGATCAGCTCGACGTTGCGGTGCACGGGGACACCCGCGTCCAACAGCAGCATCGTGGTATCGGCCGCAGCCATCTTCCGGTACGCCTCTCGCGCGTGTTCCAGGAAGTCCCGGCTCAGCGCGAACGGACCCGCAGCCCGGGAACGGTTCTCGTTCCGCCGCAGGGCGGTCTCGACCGGTACGTCCAGCACCATCGTCAAGACGGGCTGCGGCAGACGACCCACCGCTGGCTGCCTGGTGACCGGCTCAACCCCAAAGAACGCCTGGTTGACGATCTGGTCAGGGAGCCAGCGATCCGTGATCACCCAGCGGCGTTCACGCAGCCCCGGCACGATCTCCAGTTCGGTCGCCTCCAGAAGGCGCAGCGTGAAGTAGTCGCTCATCCATCGTTCGCGCTCCGGCCACGCCATGTCCGTCGGACTGGGGAGGCGGCTGATGCGACGCACCAGCTCCGAATTGGCCTGTAGCGGCGCTACGACCTGGCATGCCGCGCCTGTCGCGGAGAGGGCCAGGCGCAGCGATTCGGCGAGCGAGCTCTTGCCCGCGCCGGGCAGTCCGCACACGGCGAGGAATCCGCTCACGACCAGCTCCGGAAGAATTCGATCAGGGTCAGGGTCAGGCCGAGGCGAGTGGTCTGCATGCGGACGAGGAGGTCGTCGGCGGGCAGCAGGATGCGCGAGCGCACCTGCGCGTCCCGGCCCTTCGGAACGACCTCGTGGTCCCAGTGCGGCAACTCGAGCCGCGCGGCCAGGTCGACCAGAACCTTCTCCGGCAGCTCCAAGCCACCGACGAGGTTGGGTTCGGCTCCTAGTGCCGACCACAGTGCGGCCGCTTCCGGCGGGCACGGGTGCACGCCGGTGACGATCTCTTGGCGGGAAGTCGCCGCCAGCGCCCGAACCTCCTGGGGGGTCGGAGGGCTGATCGCCACCCGCTGCCCTAGTCCGGCTTGCTCCGGCAGTATGGCTGCCCCTGCGCCCCGAGCCATGAAGTGCACGGGTCGACCGGAGACCTCGGTGGCCAGCCAGGCACCGGCCGCCGCTACCTGCTCTCCCCAGATCCCGGCGTCTTTGTGCCCCAGACTGTCGCCGAAGCCGGACAGGTGGAAACTGACCGCCGCGATGCCCTGTTCGGCCATCTGCGTGGCCGCGTTGCTAAGGAAGTAATTGTTCCCTGTTCGATTCTCCCCCGGCGCATGCACGAGCACCACGCCCGATGACGGCGCCCGGACCGGGCGGCGCAGCATCAGCACTCCCTGCCCGGTCTCGGCGAGACGGACCAGTGTCTGTTCAGATCCCATGCAAGCCCTCCTTACCACTTGAGGAAATTTGCGGGCGGTTCGAGGAATCGGCCCGACCACTCCTGTGGTGCGTTCTCCGCCAGGTCGAGCAGATGTCTTGCCGCCTCTGCGGGGCTGCGGTCGGCGTCGGCGGGAGCGATCGCTGTGGACACCTGTCCAGGATGGACCGCCAGGACCCGCACACGGGGCGCCAGCTCCTGGTGCAGGCAGGCGGTCAACATGTTCTGTGCCGCCTTGGCGATCCGGTAGGCATAGGAGACTTCGACCCCAGGTATCCCTCCGGCGGACGCCAGCGCGAGCGAACCGTGCCGCGAGGTCATATTGAGGACCGCCGGGCGCGGTGCACGCAGCAGCGCGGGCAGGCAGGCCTGGGTGATCCGCAGCGCGCCGACGCAGTGCACGTTCAGCGACTCCACCACGTTGTCGGCCGAGGTCGCGGCGAGCGTCGTGCCGTGACGTACGACCCCGGCCGCGTTGACAAGTACGTCGACGCGGGAGATCTCGAATTCGGCCAGGGCACGAGCCACGACGTAGGACACGTCCTGTCGTGTCACCTCCGCAGCGCTGACGCGTACCCCCGGAAGGTCCAGGACCGACGGATCGGCCGGTGGCTGACGCACCAGTGCAAGCACCCGGTAGCCCCGGGCAACTGCCTCCCGAGCCACTGCCGCGCCTATGCCACCCGCGGCCCCGGTGACCACGACTCCTGGGATGTCATCGGCTGGCATCGCTGAACCAGTCGCTCGCGCCCGGAGCCGTCTGTATGACGGGAGCACTCAGCCCTCCGTACCGGCGGCGCAGGATGTCGTAGTAGGCGGCGGATACCAGCTTGATGCTCAGCTCGTGGTGCGAGAGGCCCGCACGACTGGTGCGACCGTGGAGGAAGTCGAGGAAGACCTCCGCCCGGGCAGCCTCGTTGTGCCCTATGTAGCTCTTGTCCGTCTCGTTGGTCCGCTGCATCGCATCGCCGAGAGTGATCAGCTCGAACGCCTCCCCGCCGACGAGCTGGCAGTTGCGGTAGAAGGTGATGTCGAAATGGTCGTACTGACCCACACCCGGCTTGTCGCCATGCCAGTCCTTGGCCTCGTACGACTGGTAGCTGTGCACCTGGATGTTGAGCAGGTGCCCTACCTGAATGGTGACGCGTTCGTGCCGGACCCGGCCGTTGCCCTTGTAGGTGTCCACGGGTAACTTCGGCCAGGCACGGCGAGAAAACGAGGTCTGGAGCAAATTCAGGCTGCCTGTGGAAATCACCCGGTCACCGCGCATCGCTTGCAGCAGCAGGAAGACGTCTGTCTCACCGTAGCCCCGGATCTCCTTCAACTGTGGATCGGTCAGCACGTTGCCAGAGGCAGCGTCGGCGAAGAATCGCTCGTAGAGCTGATGGTCGACCTGGCCGAGGTGATCGTAGGCATTGGATTCCCGGGCCACCAGGTTGATGCGTTCACAACTGGCTCGCTCCAGCCGCTGGTTGAGCTGAAGCATCCACGCGTAGAGATCGATGAAGTGGTACCCGGAGTGCATGATCTTGCCGTAGCCGTACTTGTACGGATGGTTCTCGCGGGAGAAGTACTCTTCGGGCATGTTCCACATACCATCGGCGTGGTAGATGTCGACATAGGTCAGTGGTGCTTCGTAGGCGCCGGTGAACTGCGTCAAATACTCATGGATCATCTCGTAGCCCATGTGCGCCCTGCGCTGCGCCTGCACCAGGACGTTCACACCCCGACGCGCGGCAGCAGTGTGGATCTCCTGGTGGTCGGCGACCAGTCGGAGCGCCTCCTCCGGCTGGCGGTCGCGCAGGTTGAACGCGGTCAGCGGCTTGTCGATCAGGATGTGCGCGCCGCACTCGATCGCCCACCGCGCATAGACTCCATGCGCCTTGGGCTCGGTCGCGATGATGCAGCCCCAGATATCGCCGGGCTCGGCAAAGCGGTCCAACTCGGCGGTGAACTTATCACCGCCGTGGCGGGCGCTGTCCGGCAGGTAGACGATCCGTTCAGGCTGTACAAGACGCTCACGCAGATATTGCTCGACCGGCGCGCGCTGACTTTCCAGCTCCACCAGCAAGGCCAGCTCGAAATCGTGCTCGGCCTGCCACTTCTCGATCATAGGGTAGTAGATGCGCTTGGCATGCGGCCCGAGTCCGATCAGCACGAGCTTCTTACGCCTTAACTCCTCGTCCATATTCCCCCCGTCACTAGTGAGCCACATGACGTCTGCATGCCCGATGGCCAACGCGCGGAGACCTTATAGGGGACGCACATATGCATGACACCCCTTTCTATGAAATTTCCTCGCACACTTGGATACTCGATTGTTAGGCCGTTAGGTTGCGGTATACATTCCGGCACCAAACAGGCGTAGGGCCGGATCTGTTGCCAAGTGACAGTCCTCCTGCTATCAGCCCAAGTGCCGCTTGGCGAAATCGATCCCCAGGCGCACCTGTGTGATGACTTCCTCCATCACGAGGGAGCCGTGGCCAGCGTCGTACCGATACATCTCGTGCACCGCGCCCCGAGCCTTGAGGCGGTCCACATAGTTGTCGACTTGGCGGATGGGGCAACGCGGATCGTTGACACCGGCAGAGATGTGGACGGGGACCTTGACCCGGTCCACATAGGTGATCGGCGAAGACGCTTCGAAGCGCTCGGGCAATTCTTCGGGGCTGCCGCCGAAAAGAGCGCGGTCTATCGCCTTCAGGTTTTCCATCTCATCGTGGTACGCGGTGACATAGTCCGCGACCGGAGCGGCAGCCAGCCCCAGAGCCCAGGCGTCCGGCTGAGTGCCGAGGCCGAGCAGGGTGAGGTAACCGCCCCAGGACCCGCCCGCGAGCACCAGTCGCGAGGGGTCCGCGAGGCCCGACGTGACCGCCCACTCCCGGACTGCGGCGATGTCCTCCAGCTCGATGAGGCCGACCCGGTACTTGAGGGCGTCGGTCCACTCGCGGCCGTAACCGCTCGAGCCGCGGTAGTTGACGCGTACGACCGCATATCCGTGGTCCACCCACGCGGCCGGCCCCGCCATGAACTCGTCGCCATCGTGCCGGACCGGGCCACCGTGGATGTCGAAGACCGTGGGGAACGGACCCTCGCCCGCCGGCCTCTGCACCAGCGTGTGGACCCGGCCGCCTGGTCCCTCAACCCATACGTCCTCGACCGGCACTGAGACGGGCGCCTTGAAACCGGGCGGATCGAGCACGACCAGACCGTTGGTCGAGCGAACTTCGGGCGGGGTGGCGGACGAGGACCACAGATACTCGACGGTTCCGTCGGGCCTCGCGGTCGCCGCGCCCACCGATCCCGCAGGGCTTTCGAGACGGATTAGCTCACGGGCGCCCAAGTCGTAGCGATAAAGCTCGCTTCGTGCCTGGAAGTCATGCACCACCAGCAGCCCGTCCCCGTCCGGATACCACTCGGTGCTCACGTCGCCCGGCAGGTCCAGCTTCAGGTCCCACTGCTCGCCCGAGATCACATCCCAGACCAGCGGCTCCCAGCGGCCCCGCCGCTGATGACCGACGAGCAGCCTGGTGTCCCCGTGGACGGGTGCGAACCCGCGTGTCTCCAGTCCCAGCTCTCGCTCACCGCCAGTGCTGTCGTCCAACTCGGCGACCACCAAGCCATCCAGCCGCACGACCCGCAGCGCGGGGTGCATCGCGTCGCCGTGCTCGGTGTGTTCCAGGGCAATCAGCGTTCCGTCGCGAGAGAGATCACGGACGCGGGCCGACTCGTGGTGCCGGTAAATCTCGACGGGAGCGCCTCCGTCCCGTACGACACAGACCGTGTAGCCGAACTCATCCGTCGACCGTCCGACGACGACCACAGAGCCGTCCCCATTCAGCGCGATCCCGGCCGGATACGAGGGCTCCAGTCCGGGCAGGGCGAGCACGGTCGGACCACCCTCGAAGGGCTGGCATACCCACGCCCCGAATTCATCGCCGTCGGTGTCCTCGAACCACCAGACGGTCCGCCCGTCGGATGCCACGAATCCGTTCATCGTGCCCTTCGCACGGTCGGTTACTTGCCGTTGCTCGCCGGTCTGGCGGTCCCAGGTGTAAAGCTCGTACGTCCCCGTGGCATTGGACACGAACAATGAGCGGTCAGGAGCATTCTCCGCCCAATCGGGAAGCGCGACACGCGGAGCACGAAACCGCTTCTCCCAGTCGGGCATCGTTTCTAAGTGAGTCACCATGGTGCCATCCAACTCGAAGGTCGGTGATGTGCCCGCAGGGCAGAAGGAGTCACTGTCCCGGTCCGTACACCTTGCAGCGCTTGAGCAACCGATTCGCCTCCGCGCTGAACGCGCGCCGTCCGTGCAGCCAACGCCTGTTGTCCAAGATCCACACGTCGCCCGGGAGAAGGGTGAACTCCGCTAGGAGTTCCCGCTTGCTGATCGTTGTCTCGAAGTCCGCCAACGCCTGTACATGCTCGTCGTCCAAGTCCAGTCGCTGGCCACCCTCCACCAGCAGTTGCCGGCGGTAGCGAACGCACCACCGGTCGTTCTCGCGGTACAGCACGGGGCCACGTACCACCTCGTCCTCGTTCCGGTACCCCGACATGAAGGGGAATACCGGGTCGCCGAGGAGCCGCATGCTCTCCTGGTGCCCGCTCTCCATCAGATCACGGGCAATCGAATCGGCACCGATGAGGAGGGAACCTCCACCGTGGTCGGCCTCGAAGGTGACACAGGCGAGCGTGACGAATGCGTGCGGGACTGGAAAGTTCGCCGAGTCGCTATGGAGCCAGAACTCGCCGGTGCCGCGGGACGAACCCGCCGACGAGTAACCCTCGCCATCCCGACGGGGAGTAACGTCGAACACAAGCCGACTTGGAATCCCGTTGCCCAGAGGATCTACCGATCCGAAAGCAGCCGACAGCAGCGCGACGACTGAATCCCGTCCCACGACGCAGTTCTCGATGACGACACCGCCCTGACGCCCGGCCAGTCCGCGGGCCTGCTCCAGCAACTCCGACAGGCCGTCAACCTTGTTGCGCAACTGCTTCAGCGCCAGTGCCTGCTGGCCCTCGGTGACCAGGTCGGCGATGTCAGGAACGATGCACGTCGAAAGGGCAACCTGAATTTCGTCAGGGGTGTGGATGCGCGGCATCGGGCCGTCAGTCACAACCGTATGCGTACCAGACAAGTATGTCCTCCCGTGTGTCCGCGTCATTATGAGCCACGACCGTGCCAAGTGGATAGCGTTATTCCGCAGCCCCTTTCACGGAGTTGAGCGTCGAACTTACCCCTGGGATTGGGCCATCGCGTACACCATGGCGCGGAAACAGGCCAAGGCGGTGAGCGGAAGAGACCGCTGCGCTGGAGGGGCCGGGTGCGCAGCTCATAGACCGTGCACCGGATGAGTGGTGGAGCTGTACCAGCGGGTCGTTCCTCCCACTCCAACCGGGCCGCAGGGCGGTGGCCTGCGGCGCCGCGACCGGGAGGTGCTGGGTGTGATCACTTTCGTGGCAACGGCGGGCTGCACGTGGCAGCAACTGCCGCGTGCCCGTTCGGTCCGTCCGGTGGGACCCACCGGCGTTCCACGGAGTGGCGCCAGGCTCGGATGGCTGGACCGACCTGCGCTGGACGAACGCCGCGTGCACCGCGAGTTGGTCTGATCTCGGTGCGCGTTAGACGCGGTGATAAAGCGGGCTCCGACATGAGGGACCTGACCGGACTGAAAATGCTTACTTGACTCCTCACAGTCGGAGGACTCGGGGGTTTCCGGTGCGGCATCGAGATCAACGGGCATGCTCGGTCGGTTTGGAAGGCCGATGCCGTTCTCGAGGTGTCCGTCGTCGCTCCGTCGTCGCTCCGGTGAGCAAGTCCCCGTCTCCTGATCACGCATTTCGCACGGGCGAGCAATCCGAGCGGTACGACAGCGATGTGGGGGAGACCGGCTGGTCGCGCTGTGGTGAGAGATCGCACCGTGCTTCACCGACGGCGTCAACTTTGCCCCCAGCCAGCCCCTGGCAGCGCAGCATGAACGAGAATACGAACAGAGGGTGGTCATTCGCAGTGCTCTTTGAGCGTGCGGGCCGCGCGAGCTGACAGGGCGACGGCGGAGAGTCCGCAATGTTCGAGGTCGTCACACCCGTCGACGGCTGGCTGGCCAAGGCGTTCCTGCCGCACCGGCCCGACGACACCATCGACCTCATGGCGGCCACGGCGGCACCCGACCAAGAGCCTGCCGCCGTGGTAGCCGCTCATAAGGTGATCGCCGGCTGCGACACCAAACTCGCCACCCACCGGGCCGCCCTCGAAGCAGGCGCCGACCCCACCCTCGTCATCCAGTGGATCACCGAGAGCCAAGCCTGCCGGGCCAGGGCCGAAGCCGAGCTGCGCGCGTCATCCAAGGGACGGGGACCCGGATGTCCCGCGACGAGATCGCCTGGCTCGTCCGCTTGATCAAGGATTTGGCGGCCGTGGTGCGCCAGGCCGGGCCCGGGGGCGGGGCCGAGATCTACTGGGACGTTCACGAGATCTTTTGACCAGCCGCAACAAGGCTAATAGAGGCGTCTCATCCGCCCCGAATATCCTCTCGTGCAATGCTTTTCGCACGCAACGCGGTTGGTCATGACACGGTGCGATTCGAGCCTCTTCGTCCAGGTCAGATCGAGGCGTGTACAGGGGCACCGGCCTGCCACATCCCCGACCTTCCCATCCTGCGTCGTTTCACGGCTCTCACGCCGACCCCAACCTCGTCATCCAGTGGATCAACGAGGCCAAGGCATGCCGGGCTGGGGTCGAAGCCGAGCTGCGTGCGTCATCCGTGGGGGCGGGACCCGGATGTCCCACGACGGGACCGCCCGGCTCGTCCGCTTGATCAAGGATCTGGCCGCCGTGGTGCGTCAGGCCAGGCCCAGGGACGAGGCCGCGATCTACCGGCAGCTGGGGCTGCGGCTCACATACGGCTCCGGGAAATACAAAGTGCTGGCCGAGAGGGAACTCGACCAGCACTCGCAGAAAGCCTGTGGCTACCAATACGTGTCCGAGGGGGGACTTGAACCCCCACGCCCGATAAAGGGCACTAGCACCTCAAGCTAGCGCGTCTGCCATTCCGCCACCCGGACCAGGTGTGCCCCGCAGCTCGGCCGCGGCGACATGGACCACGATACCAAGGTTTCGGAGTGCGTTTCACCTGCGTATGCCGGGCGCTCGCCCCCGCGCCGACCTGGGGGGACGCGGGGGCGGGCACGGAGGGTGGTCAGGTGGGCATCAGGTGGTAGTCGGGGAAGTTGCCGGGGAGGCGTTCGGGGGCCGGGCCCTCGGTGACGGCGTGGACCAGGAGGTCGCCGCCGACGAAGGCGCCGTGCCAGGAGTGGCCGAAGCCGCCGAAGAGCTCGTCGCGGTCGCCGCGGGAGCGGGGCTTGCCGTGGCCGGTCTTGAAGGCGCGGATCTGGGGGGCCAGGCGGTCGTAGGTGGCGGGGTCGTCGCAGGAGAGGGTGGCGACGAGGGCGCCGTTGCTGGCGTTCATGGCGGCGAGCAGTTCGGCCTCGGTGTCGACCAGGACGAGGGTGTCGACCGGACCGAAGGGCTCGGCGTGGTGGAGCGGGGAGGTCGAGGGCGGGTTGAGGAGGGTGACGGGGGCCGCGTAGGCGGAGAGGTCCTGGCCGGGGAGGAAGGGGCCGTCGGCGAGGTCGCCGCGGTGGAGGGGTACGGCGCCGCGGTCGATGGCCTCGGACACCTGGTCGGCGAGTTCCTTGGCCTTGGCCGCGTTGATCAGGGGGCCGAAGTCCAGGTCGGGGAGGTTGTCGGAGGGGTTCTCGACGGCGAGCGGGTGTCCCACCCGGATGGAGCGCACCGCCGGGAGGTAGACGGAGAGGAAGGCGTCGAAGGACGAGCGCTGGACGACGAAGCGCGGATAGGCGGTGCAGCGCTGCTTGCCGTAGTCGAAGGTCTTGCGGATCAGCGGGGCGAGGGCGTCCCAGTCGGTGAAGTTCCAGATGCCCCAGGCGTTGAGGCCCTCCTGTTCCAGGATGTGGCGCTTGCCGAGGTCGGCGACGGCCGTGGCGACCCGGGCGCCGGTGTCCCGGCCGCCGACGAAGGAGACGCAGCCGATCTCGGGCGAGCGGACCAGGGCCTCGGAGAGCTCGCCGCCGCTGCCGCTGACGAGGGTGACCGGGATGCCCTCGCGGGCGGCGAGCGCGCAGGCGAGGGTGAGGCAGGCGAGACCGCCGTCGGTGGGGGTCTTGGCGATGACGGCGTTGCCGGCCAGCGCCTGGACGAGCATGGCGTGGGCGAGGACGCTCATCGGGTAGTTCCAGCTGGCGATGTTGGAGACCGGGCCGGGCAGCGGGGTGCGGCCCTCGGCCATGCGGTCGATCTCGTCGACGTACCAGCGGACGCCGTCGATGGCCCGGTCCACATCGGCCTGGGCCAGCCGCCAGGGCTTGCCGATCTCCCAGACGAGGAGGAGGGCGAGGAGTTCGCGGTGTTCGGTGAGCGCGTCGAGGGTGGCGGCGACGCGGGCCTTCCGCTCCGGGAGCGCGATGTGGCGCCAGCGGCGGTGCTGGTCGAGGGAGGCGCGTACGGCCCGGTGGGCGGTGGTGGCGTCCAGCCGTGGCGGGCCCGCGATGGGGGTGCCGTCCACGGGAGTGGTGGCGGGGAGGGCCCGGCCGTCGCGGTGCCAGGTGCCGTCCCAGAGGTTGAGGACTCGGTCGTCCTGGAACGCCTCGGGGGCGACGGCAAGGCAGCGCTGCCAGGCGTCGCCCCAGGCGGTTCGGGGCTTGAGGCTGAGGGTGGGTGCCATCGGTGATCTCCGCTCTCGTTGCACAGGCGGGGCGGGATGTGGCGGGCCGTACGGCGGGGACGCCCGTACGGCGGGGGTGCGCTGGGTGTGCTGGATGCGCGTACGACGCCCGTGGGGCACGGGAGTGCGTACGGGGGAAGGTAGTGGCACCGGGCGTGGCGGTGAGCCGATCGCGGACCGGGTATGGCTCACATCACGCTCGGTTGCCGGGTGTTTCGGCCAGAAGGGCCAATACCAGCCCGGCGGTCTCGGTCGGGGTCGCTCCCACGCTGACGCCCGCCGCCTCCAGCGCCGCCTTCTTGGCCGCCGCGGTGCCCGAGGAGCCGGAGACGATGGCGCCCGCATGACCCATCGTCCTGCCCTCGGGGGCGGTGAAGCCCGCGATATAGCCGACGACCGGCTTGGTGACGCGGTCGGCGATGTGGCGCGCGGCCCGCTCCTCCGCGTCGCCGCCGATCTCGCCGATCATCACGATCAGATCGGTGTCGGGGTCGTCCTCGAACGCGGCGAGCGCGTCGATGTGGGTGGTGCCGATGACCGGGTCGCCGCCGATGCCCACGCAGGTGGAGAAGCCGATGTCGCGCAGCTCGTACATCAGTTGGTAGGTGAGGGTGCCGGACTTGGACACCAGCCCGATCCGGCCCGGCTTGGTGATGTCGGCGGGGATGATCCCGGCGTTGGACTGGCCCGGGGAGATCAGTCCGGGGCAGTTCGGGCCGATGACCCTGGTGGCGCGGGCCCGTGCGTACGCCTGGAAGGCCACCGCGTCGTGCACCGGGATGCCCTCGGTGATGACGACGGCTAGCGGGATCCCGGCGTCGGCTGCCTCGGTGACGGCGGCCTTGGCGTGGGGCGGCGGGACGAAGAGGACGCTCACATCGGCGCCGGTGATGTCCATGGCCTCGCGTACGGAGCCGAAGACGGGCACCGTACGGCCGTCGACGTCGACCCGGGTGCCGGCCTTGCGCGGATTGACTCCGCCGACGACATCGGTGCCCGCGGCGAGCATCCGCCGGGTGTGCTTCATGCCTTCCGCGCCGGTCATGCCCTGGACGATGACCTTGCTGTCCTTGGTGAGGAAGATGGCCATGCGAGGAGCCCCCTTATGCGGCGGACGCCGCGAGTTCGGCCGCGCGAGCCGCGGCGCCGTCCATGGTGTCGGCCTGGTGGACGAGTGGATGAGCCAATGTGCCAATGATCGCCCGGCCACGTGCGGCGTTGTTGCCGTCGAGCCGGACCACCAGCGGCTTGGTGAGGGGCACCGTGTCCAGCGCGCGCACGATCCCGTCCGCCACCGCGTCGCAGGCGGTGATGCCTCCGAAGACGTTGACCAGGACGGAGCGCACATCCGGGTCGTCGAGGACGAGGGAGAGACCGTCCGCCATCACCTGGGCCGAGGCGCCGCCGCCGATGTCGAGGAAGTCGGCCGGGCGGGCGCCGCAGCCCGCGACGACGTCCAGGGTGGACATCACCAGGCCCGCGCCATTGCCGATGACGCCCACCTGGCCGTCCAGCTTCACATAGCCGAGCCCGGCGGCCGCGGCCCTGGCCTCCAGCGAGTCCCGGGCGCGGTCATCCGCACCACCCGCACCACCCGCGGCGACCGCACCGCCCGCATTGCCCGCGCCGCCATCCGCGCCGCCCGCGCCGCCCGCGCCGCCACCGTCGTCCCATGACGGCTGCCGGAACCGCGCGTTGTCGTCCAGGGTGACCTTTCCGTCCAGGGCCACGATCGCCCCGCCGCGGGTCACCACCAGCGGGTTGACCTCGACCAGGAGGGCGTCGTGCGCGGTCAGCACGGTCCACAGCCGCCGGATGGTCCCGGCCGTCTCGCGCGGAAGTCCCCCGGCGACGGCGATCTCGGCGGCCTTCGCCTCGGTCACCCCCTCGGCCGGGTCGACCGCGATCCGGGCCACCGCCTCGGGGCGGCGCGCCGCGACCTCCTCGATCTCCATACCACCCTCGGCGGAGGCGATGGCGAGGAAGCGGCCCGCGGCCCGGTCCAGGGCGAAGCCGAGGTACATCTCCCGCTCCACCTCGATGGGTTCGGCCACCATCACCCGGTGGACGGTGTGCCCCTTGATGTCCATGCCGAGGATCCGGCGTGCGGTCAGCTCGGCCGCGGCCGGGTCGTCGGCGAGCTTCACCCCGCCCGCCTTGCCCCGGCCGCCGGTCTTCACCTGGGCCTTGATGACGACGCGGCCGCCGAGCCGTTCGGCGGCGGCGCGGGCGGCTTCGGCCGTGTCCACGACCTCCGCCCTCGGCACCGGGACACCGTTGTGGTGGAGGAGTTCCCGTGCCTGGTGTTCGTACAGGTCCATTTGCCAGCTCCCTGATGGGCCGTCAACAGCGCTTGATCCAGCGCTGGATGGAACGAGTGGCGCACGCCCCCTGGACATCGCTCGGCCGATGGTGGGATAACAAAGTTCATACAGGATAACGTCGACTGTATGCAATCTGGCAATCCAGCAATCCACCAGCGAGGCCGCACCGACCCCCTACGAAGGGACGCGATTCGCCATGCCCGACGACAGCCAGGACCTCATCTCCGGCGGGCACCTGGTCGCCAAAGCACTCAAGGCAGAAGGCGTCGAGGTCATCTACACCCTCTGCGGCGGCCACATCATCGACATCTACGACGGCTGCGTCGACGAGGGCATCGATGTCATCGATGTGCGCCACGAACAGGTCGCCGCCCACGCCGCCGACGGCTACGCCCGGATCACCGGCAAGCCGGGCTGCGCCGTCGTCACGGCCGGCCCCGGCACCACCGACGCCGTCACCGGTGTCGCCAACGCCTTCCGCGCCGAGTCACCGATGCTGCTCATCGGCGGCCAGGGCGCCCACAACCAGCACAAGATGGGATCCCTCCAGGACCTACCGCACGTGGACATGATGGCGCCGATCACCAAGTTCGCCGCCACCGTCCCGGACACCGCCCGCGCCGCCGACATGGTCTCCATGG
This sequence comes from Streptomyces antioxidans, assembly GCF_000968685.2. Classification (GTDB taxonomy): domain Bacteria; phylum Actinomycetota; class Actinomycetes; order Streptomycetales; family Streptomycetaceae; genus Streptomyces; species Streptomyces antioxidans. The sequence continues at coordinate 72,778 of NZ_LAKD02000024.1, read as the reverse complement.
CCTTCCGCGAGTGCTTCCACGGCGCCCCCGGGCCCTCCTTCCTGGAGATCCCGCGCGATGTGCTCGACGCCAAGGTGCCGGTGGACAAGGCCCGCGTCCCCGAGCCCGGGCACTACCGCGCCTCCACCCGCAACGCGGGCGACCCCGAGTCCGTCCAGAAGCTGGCCGATCTGCTGGTCCAGGCCGAGAGGCCCGCGATCCTGCTGGGCAGCCAGGTGTGGACCACCCGTGCCACCGGCGCGGCCACCGAGCTGGTGCGCACCCTGAACGTGCCCGCGTATATGAACGGCGCGGGGCGCGGCACCCTGCCGCCCGGCGATCCCCACCACTTCCAGCTCTCCCGTCGCTACGCATTCTCCAATGCCGACCTCATCGTCATCGTCGGCACGCCCTTCGACTTCCGGATGGGCTACGGCAAGCGGCTCTCCCCCGACGCCACCGTGGTCCAGATCGACCTCGACTACCGCACGGTCGGCAAGAACCGGGACATCGACCTCGGCATCGTGGGCGACGCGGGGCTGATCCTCTCCGCCGTCACCCAGGCCGCCTCGGGCCTAGGGGGGTTTGGGGGGGTGCCCCCCATAAGGCACAGTAATGGCGGGGCAGGCAAGCGCAAGGAGTGGCTGGACGAGCTGCGGGCCGCCGAACAGAAGGCGCTCGAGAAGCGGCTGCCCAGCCTCCGTTCCGACGCCTCCCCCATCCACCCCTACCGCCTGGTCAGCGAGATCAACGACTTCCTCACCGAGGACTCGATCTACATCGGCGACGGCGGCGACATCGTCACCTTCTCCGGCCAGGTGGTCCAGCCCAAGTCGCCAGGCCACTGGATGGACCCGGGCCCGCTGGGGACGCTCGGCGTCGGGGTGCCGTTCGTGATGGCCGCCAAGAAGGCCCGCCCCGACAAGGAGGTGGTGGCGCTCTTCGGCGACGGCGCGTTCTCCCTGACCGGCTGGGACTTCGAGACGCTGGTCCGCTTCGACCTGCCGTTCGTCGGCATCGTCGGCAACAACTCCTCGATGAACCAGATCCGTTACGGCCAGAAGGCCAAGTACGGCGAGGACCGGGAGCGGGTCGGCAACACCCTCGGCGACGTGCCCTACGACCAGTTCGCGCGGATGCTCGGCGGCCACGGCGAGGAGGTCCGCGACCCGGCGGACATCGGCCCGGCGCTGCGCCGCGCCCGCGAGTCCGGCAAGCCATCGCTGATCAACGTCTGGGTGGACCCGGACGCGTACGCCCCCGGAACCATGAACCAGACCATGTACAAGTAGGGAGGCGCCACCATGTCCCAGGCTCTTGAGGCCCATCAGGCCCTGTCGGGCGTCCGCGTCCTCGATATGACGCATGTGCAGTCAGGTCCCTCCGCCACCCAGCTGCTCGCCTGGCTGGGCGCGGATGTGATCAAGCTGGAGAACGTCACCGGCGACATCACCCGCAAGCAACTGCGCGACCTCCCGGACGTGGACTCGCTCTACTTCACGATGCTCAACTGCAACAAGCGGAGCATCACGCTGAACACCAAGAGCGAGCGCGGCAAGGAGCTCCTGACCGAGCTGATCCGCCGCAGCGACGTCCTGGTGGAGAACTTCGGTCCGGGCGCGGTGGACCGCATGGGGTTCTCCTGGGAGCGCATCCAGGAGATCAACCCAAGGCTGGTCTACGCCTCGATCAAGGGGTTCGGTGACGGCCCGTACACCAAGTTCAAGGCGTACGAGGTGGTCGCGCAGGCCATGGGCGGGTCGATGTCCACGACCGGCTTCGAGGACGGCCCGCCGCTGGCCACGGGTGCCCAGATCGGCGACTCCGGCACCGGGGTGCACTGTGTGGCGGGCATCCTCGCCGCGCTCTACCAGCGCACCCAGACCGGGCGCGGCCAGCGGGTCAACGTGGCGATGCAGCACGCGGTGCTCAATCTGTGCCGGGTGAAGCTGCGCGACCAGCAGCGGCTGGCCCACGGGTCGCTCGCCGAGTACCCGAATGAGGACTTCGGCGACGAGGTGCCGCGCAGTGGCAACGCCAGCGGTGGCGGCCAGCCCGGCTGGGCGGTCAAGTGCGCGCCCGGCGGCCCCAATGACTACGTGTACGTCATCGTGCAGCCGGTCGGCTGGGAGCCGATCACCCGGCTGATCGGCCGCCCCGAGCTGGCCGGGGACCCGGAGTGGGCCTCGCCCGAGGCGCGGTTGCCGAAGCTGGCCAAGATGTTCCAGCTGATCGAGGAGTGGTCGAGCACCCTGCCGAAGTGGCAGGTGCTGGAGCAGCTGACGGCGCACAACATCCCGTGCGGCCCGATCCTGTCCACCAAGGAGATCGTCGAGGACGCGTCGCTCGCGGCCAACGAGATGATCGTCGAGGTCGACCACCCCGAGCGCGGCTCCTTCACCACGGTCGGCTCCCCGCTGAAGCTCTCCGACTCCCCGGTCCGGGTCGAGCGCTCCCCGCTGCTGGGTGAGCACAACGAAGAGGTCTACGTCGGGGAGCTGGGGCTCGGCGACGAGGAAGTGCGGCTGCTCAAGACGAACGGAGTGATCTGACGGTGACGTACGACAACGACGCTGTGCGCGCGGTGCTGGACGCCGCCCGCGCCGAGGGGCGCACGGCGCTGACCGCCCCCGAGGGGAAACGGATCACCGACGCGTACGGCATCCCGACCCCGGCCGAGGGGCTGGCGGAGTCCGCCGACGAGGCGGTGGCGCTCGCCGACCGGATCGGCTTCCCCGTGGTCCTGAAGATCGTGTCCCCGGACATCCTGCACAAGACCGACGCGGGCGGGGTGCGGGTGGGGCTGACGTCCAGCGCCGAGGTGCGGAGCGCGTTCACCACGATCGTCGACAACGCCCGTGGCTATGACGCCGAGGCCCGGATCCTGGGCGTCCAGGTGCAGCAGATGATCCCGGACGGCGGTCAGGAGGTCATCGTCGGCGCGGTCACCGATCCCACCTTCGGGAAGGTGGTGGCGTTCGGGCTCGGCGGGGTGCTGGTGGAGGTGTTGAAGGACATCACCTTCCGGCTGGCCCCGGCGACGAGGGACGAGGCGCTGTCGATGCTGGACGGGATCCGCGCCGCGGAGGTGCTGCGCGGGGTGCGCGGCGGGGAGGCGGTGGACCGGGCGGCGCTCGCCGAACTGATCGTGCGGGTCTCCCGGCTGGTGGCGGACTTCCCCGAGATCACCGAGGTCGACCTCAACCCGGTGTTCGCCACCGCGAGCGGGGTGCTGGCCGCCGATGTGCGGCTGCTGATCGGCGACCCGGCCCCGCGGACGCGCCGCCGCTACTCGCGCGAGGAGATCCTGGGCTCGATGCGCCGGCTGATGCAGCCGCGCTCGGTGGCGGTGGTGGGCGCCTCCAGTGAGCAGGGGAAGATCGGCAATTCGGTGATGCGCAACCTCATCGACGGCGGCTTCCCCGGGGAGATCCACCCGGTGAACCCGAAGGCCGACGACATCCTGGGCCGCAAGGCGTACAAGACCGTCACGGACGTCCCGGGCGAGGTGGATGTGGCGGTCTTCGCGATCCCCGCGAAGTTCGTGCCCGCCGCGCTGGAGGAGGTCGGCCGCAAGGGCATCCCGAACGCGGTGCTGATCCCGTCCGGCTTCGCCGAGACCGGTGAACACGAGCTCCAGGCGCGGATCGTGGCCATCGCCGAGGAGCACGGGGTGCGGCTGCTGGGGCCCAACATCTACGGCTACTACTCCACCTGGCAGGACCTGTGCGCCACCTTCTGCACCCCGTACGACGTCAAGGGGCCGGTGGCGCTCACCTCGCAGTCCGGTGGCATCGGGATGGCCATCCTCGGCTTCGCCCGGACCACCAGGACCGGTGTCTCGGCCATCGTCGGGCTCGGCAACAAGTCGGACCTGGACGAGGACGATCTGCTCACCTGGTTCGGTGAGGACGACCGCACCCAGTGCATCGCGATGCACCTGGAGGACCTCAAGGACGGCCGGGCCTTCGTGGAGGCGGCACGGGCCACGGTGCCCAGGAAGCCGGTGGTGGTCCTCAAGGCGGGCCGTACGGCGGCGGGGGCCAGGGCGGCCGGGTCCCACACCGGCGCGCTGGCCGGGGACGACGCGGTCTATGACGACATCCTGCGGCAGGCCGGGGTGATCCGGGCGCCGGGCCTCAACGAGATGCTGGAGTACGCGCGGGCGCTGCCCGTGCTGCCCGCGCCCCAGGGCGACAACGTCGTCATCATCACCGGCGCCGGGGGCTCCGGGGTGCTGCTGTCGGACGCGATCGTCGACAACGGGCTGTCCCTGATGGAGATCCCGGACGACCTGGACGCCGCGTTCCGCCGCTTCATCCCGCCGTTCGGCGCGGCCGGGAACCCGGTGGACATCACCGGCGGCGAACCGCCGTCCACCTACGAGGCGACCATCCGGCTGGGCCTGGAGGATCCGCGGATCCACGCCCTGGTCCTGGGCTACTGGCACACCATCGTCACCCCGCCGATGGTGTTCGCCGAGCTGACCGCGCGGGTCGTCGAGGAGTTCCGTGCCCGGGGCATCGCCAAACCGGTGGTGGCCTCGCTCGCGGGTGACACCGAGGTCGAGGAGGCGTGCGCCTACCTCTTCGAGCGCGGGGTCGTGGCCTATCCGTACACCACCGAGAAGCCGGTGGCCGTCCTGGGTGCCAAGTACCGCTGGGCCAGGTCGGCGGGGTTGCTCCCTTAAGCACCCGCGTTTCCCGGAGCACGAAGAGTTTGGACAGGGGGCGCTGGCCGGGTTCCTTCGAAGCCAAGGGGACGACATGAGCACAGCAGATCAGCCGGGAGGGGTCCTTCCCTTCCGTGAAGTGCAGGACAGCAAGGGCCGCACGTATCGCATCGGCGAGACCGATCGCGACATCCTGGGCCACAGCCGCAAGCTGATGGTCTATCTGCCGTGGATCGCGATGATGGCCATCAGCGTGTCCGAGTACGCGTACGGCTCGGCGGAGGACACCCTCTCGGAGGCGCACGGCTGGACCCAGAGCAACACCTTCTGGATCCTCAGCGTCTGGGTGTTCTTCCAGGCGGGCATCGCCTTCCCGGCCGGATGGCTGCGGGAGAAGGGGATCCTGACCGCGCGCAAGGCGATGTTCCTGGGAGCCGGGCTCTGCCTGATCGGCTTCCTGGCCCTCTCCCACGTCGACAACGTCTTCGGGGCGATCCTCGGCTTCGGCGTCGTCGGCGGGCTGGGCTCCGGGTTCGTCTACGCCACCTGCATCAACATGGTGGGCAAGTGGTTCCCGGAGCGGCGCGGGGCGAAGACGGGGTTCGTCAACGGCGGGTTCGCCTATGGCGCGCTGCCGTTCATCTTCATCTTCAACTACTGGTTCGACACCGGTAACTTCGACGAGGTCCTGGACCTCATCGGGGTCTACGTGCTGATCGCCGTGGCGATCTGCGCCTGGTTCTTCAAGGACCCGCCGAAGAACTGGTGGCCCGCCGACATCGACCCGCTGAGCTACAACGGCAACGCCAAGAGCGCGGCCAGCCTGGCGAAGAACCCGCCGGCGGCGCGGCAGTACACGCCCAAGGAGGCCATCAAGACCGGGATGCTGCCGCTGATGTGGTTCTCCCTGGTGCTCACCGCGGGAGTGTCCATCTTCGGCATCTCCTTCCAGGTCGACTACGCCAAGGAGGTGGGCTTCGGCCCACTGGTCGCGGCCTCGTCCATGGGCATCATGTCCGTGATCAACGGTATCGGGCGCGGTGTGGTGGGCTGGCTTTCCGACCTGTGGGGCCGGAAGCCGACCCTGGTGTTCGTCATCGTGGTGCTGGGCCTGGCCCAGTTCGGGGTGATCTGGGCCGGGAACATCCACAACGAGGTGCTGTTCCTGTTCTTCGCCTTCCTCTCCGGGTTCGGCGGCGGCGCCTTCTACCCGATGTTCGCGGCGCTGACCCCGGACTACTTCGGGGAGAACTACAACGCCACCAACTACGGCCTGGTGTACAGCGGAAAGCTGATCAGTGGACTGTTCGGCGGCGGCCTCGGCTCGATGGTGGTCGACTCCTGGGGTTACGACGGCGCGTACGCGCTCGCCGGGGGCATCTCCATGGTGGCGGCGGCGGTGGCCCTGCTGCTGCGGCAGCCGGGCCGGCCGCGGGTCCGGGGCATCACCCCGAACCCGCAGCCGATCAGCCGCGAGGTCGTCTAGCCCCGCCGCGAGGCCGTCCGGCTCGGCGCCAAGGCCGTCCGGACCCGCCGCGAGGGGCCCTCGCTCAGCCCCGTCCGCCGCACCGCAGGGACCGCAGATAGCGGGCGGAGCGGCGGGCGGTGGTGAGCGAATCGGCGGGCTGGTCGTGCTCCACCAGCCACTGGTGGTCACGCCGCCCGCCATGGGTCCTGCCGACCTCGGTCAGGAAGCGGCGGTAGTCGATGTCACCGTCCCCGACGTCCACCATCCGGTAGCCGTCGGTGGCGGTTTCGTCGTGCTCCCCGTCCTTGACGTGGAAGAGCGGATAGCGGTGCGGGGCGCGCAGGACGTAGTCCAGCGGTTCGAAGGGCGCCGGGGAGCCGTCGGCCTTCTTTCCGAAGCGGAACTGGCCCACATACGCCCAGTAGATGTCCATCTCCAGGTGGACCAGCGCGGGGTCGGTCTCGGCAAGCAGTACGTCGTAGAGGCGGACGTCCGGCCGGTCGGTGGCGAAGGAGAACTCCTCGGCGTGGTTGTGCTGGTAGAACTTCATCCCGCGCGCCTTCGCCGCCGCGCCATAGGTGTTGAACTCCTCCGCGCAGCGCTTCCAGCCGTCCACCGTGTCGCCGTAGCGCCAGGGCCCGGAGGCGGTGCCCACATGCGGCAGGCCGAGCGCCTCGGCGTCGTCGAGCACCTGGGTGAGGCTGGTGGCGAAGCTGTAGGCGTTGGGGTCGTCGGAGTAGTAGTTGACATGGCTGCCGATGCCGCGCAGCCCGTTGTCCCGCATCAGCCGCTTGAGCTGCTTGAGGGTGAGGTCGCCGGTGCCCTGGGTGTATCCGGCGAACTCCACCTGGTCGTAACCGTACCGGGCCAGTTCCTCGAAGACGCGGGCGAAGCCGATGGACTGCACCTGGTCGCGAAGGGTGTAGAGCTGGATGCCGAGGTGGCCGCGGGGCACCAGCGGGCCGCCCCGGCCGTGCCCGGCCGTGGCGCTCTGGGCCGACGCGCCGGAGGTGCCGGTCTCGGCCGCCGCGGCGGTGGACGTACTGAGCAGACCGGCGGCCGTGGCGCCCGCGGCGACGCCGAGGAATCTGCGGCGGCGAAGGGTCTCGGCGAGTTCGGGGTGGTCCTGGGCCCTCTTCACGGGGTGTCTCCTTCGGTTGCGTTCGTCAGGCCGGCGAGGCGGAGGAGCAGGTTCTTGACGTCGGTGGCGGCCACCTGGCCGGTCACCGCGCCGGGCCGGGAGCAGAGGAGGACGGGGCCGTCCTCCTCGCGGTCCGGGAGGCGGCCGTGACTGCCGCGCACCGGGGACGGATCGAGCGGGACGACGGCCATGCGGTAGCGCATCCCCGTCTTCTTGCGGGCCAGCGCGGTGGCGGCCCGCACCCGCACATAGGGGTCCTTGGGGTCCATGAACAGCTCGGCCGGGTCATAGCCGGGCTTGCGGTGGATCTCCACCAGCTGGGCGAAGTCGGGGGCGCGGGCGTCGTCGAGCCAGTAGTAGTACGTGAACCAGGCGTCCGGCGCGGCCACCGCGACCAGCTCCCCGGAGCGGGGGTGGTCCAGGCCGTGGTCCTTCTTGCCCTCGTCGTCCAGGAGTTCGGCGATGCCGGGCAGTCCGGCCAGGGCGGCGCGGGTGGCGTCCAGGTCCTCCGCGCGGCGCACGTACACATGGGCGAGCTGGTGGTCGGCGACCGCGAAGGCGCGGGAGGCGCCGGGGTCCAGGTACTCCATGCCGTCCTGGGTGTGCACCTCCAGCATCCCGGCGCGGCGCAGCGCCCGGTTGATGTCCACCGGCCGGGAGACCGGGGTGATGCCGTACTCGGACAGCGCCACCACGGTGCGGCCACGGGCGGTGGCGTCGTCCAGCAGCGGGCCGAGGGCGGTGTCGAGTTCGGCGGCGGCGGCGCGGGAGCGGGGGTCGTCGGGGCCGTACCGCTGGAGGTCGTAGTCCAGGTGCGGAAGGTAGGTGAGCACCAGATCGGTGGGGCTGGTGCGGAGGATGTGGCGCGTGGCGTCGATGATCCACTGTGAGGAGACCAGATCGGCGCCGGGCCCCCAGAAGTGGAAGAGGGGGAAGGTGCCGAGCCTCGCGGTGAGTTCGTCGTGCAGCGCGGGCGGCCGGGTGTAGCAGTCCGGCTCCTTGCGGCCGTCGGCGTAGTAGACGGGGCGCGGGGTGACGGTGATGTCGGTGTCCGAGCCCATCGCGTACCACCAGCAGATGTTGGCCACGGTGTAGCCCGGGTGGGCGCGGCGGGCGGCGTCCCACAGCTTGTCGCCGCCCACGAGGCCGTTGTGCTGCCGCCACAGCAGCACCTCGCCCATCTCGCGGAAGTACCAGCCGTTGCCGACGATGCCGTGCCCGGCGGGCGTGGTGCCGGTGAGGAACGTCGACTGGGCGGCGCAGGTGACGGCGGGCAGCACGGTGCCCAGCGGGGCCTGGGAGCCGGAGCGGGCGAGCGCCTTGAGGCGGGGCATGTGGTCGAGCAGGCGCGGGGTGAGCCCGACGACGTCGAGGACGAGGAGCGGGGTGGGGCGGGTCTCGGCGCTCGTATCACTCAGGTGGCTCGGGTCGCTCATGGCAGCTCCTTGAGGCCGAGGTCGGTCAGCAGGTCGCGGGCGAGGGCGAGTTCGGCGGCGATGCCGTCGGCGAGCCGGTCGCGGGTGCGCGGGCGCAGCTCGGGCGGGAGCGCCTGCCAGGTGTAGGTCTCCACTTCGAGGTGACGGGTCAGCGGGGCGGGCCCGCCGACGAGTCGGGCGAGGGCGTCGGCGAGCACCGGGAGGGTGGAGGTGAGCGGGGGCTCGGGCGGGGCGTGCAGCGGGACGTGGAAGTGGGAACGCCAGGGCGCGGTGTCCGCGAGTCCGCCCGCGAGCGCCTGGTCGAGGTCGTCGGTGCCGGTGACGCCGCCCCCGGGGGCCTGGGTGCGGGTCTGGTGGAGGAAGCGGGGCTCGGCGAAGGCCGCGAGGGCCTTCCGCACGGCGGGCCGCCCCGGGTCCTCGGCGTGCAGAGCGGCGGACAGCTGTGCCTTGACGACCGGGACCCCGGCGGCGGTGAGCGCTTCGACGGCCGAGTGCGGGTCCTCGAACTGCGTCGCCAGATGGCAGGTGTCCAGGCAGACGCCGATACGGTCCAGGGGCGGGCCGCCGGGCGCGGTGAGCGCGTCGATGGCCTGTGCGGTGGTCTCGACGGTGCAGCCGGGCTCGGGCTCCAGGCCGATGCGGACGGACCGGCCGGTGAGCTCCTGGATGGCGTCGAGCCGCTGGGCGAGGGTGGTGAGGTGGCGTCGGGCGGCGCGGGCGGCGTCCGCGTCGAAGGGGGCGCGCCAGGCGAGCGGCAGGGTGGAGACGGTGCCTTCGGTGATGTCGTCCGGGAGCAGCGCGGCCAGCAGCCGGGCCAGATGGGTGGTGTGCTCCAGCCGCTCCGGGTCGGTCCAGTCGGGCTTGTAGACGCGGTACTTGACCTCCTGGGCGCCGAAACCCTCGTACGGGAAGCCGTTGAGGGTGACCACCTCCAGGCCGCGGGTGTCCAGCGCGGTGCGCAGCCCGCGCAGTTCGGCGGGGTCGGCGCTCAGGGTGCGGGCGGCGTCGCGGGCCAGCCACAGGCCGATGCCGAGCCGGTCGCGGCCGAGGCGGCGGCGCACCGGTTCGCAGTGCAGCCGGAGCTGGTCCACGACGCCGTCGAGGTCTTCGGCGGGGTGGACGTTGGTGCAGTAGGCGAGGTGGACGGTGGAGCCGTCGGGGTGGCGGAAGCGCATGGGGTCCTCCTCCTCACCGTTCCGTCGGCGCGGCGGCCGGGGCGGCGCCGCCGCGCAGGATGGAGTTGCCCTCGTGGGTGGCGGTGGCCGTGGTGTCCTCGGCGTCGAGGTGCAGATCGAGACGGCCGCTGAGCCCGTAGAACGCGACCGGGTTGCGCCACAGCACGAGGTCGACGTCGTCCTCGGTGAACCCCTCGGCGCGCATCAGGTCGCCGACCTTCCGGGTCTTGAGCGGGTCGCTCCGCCCCCAGTCGGCGGCGGAGTTGACCAGGACCTTCTCGGACCCGTACGCCCGCAGGATCGCGACCATCCGCTCCTCGTCCATCTTGGTGTCGGGGTAGACGGAGAAGCCGAGCCAGCAGCCGCTGTCCTTGGCCTCCTTGACGGTGGTCTCGTTGAGGTGGTCGACCAGGACGCGGTCCGGGGGCAGCGCGGACTCCCCGACGACGTCGAGGGTGCGGCGCAGCCCGGCCAGCTTGTCGCGGTGCGGGGTGTGGACGAGGGCGGGCAGCCCGTAGTCGGCGGCGAGCTGCAGCTGGGCGGCGAGTGCGGTGTCCTCGGCGGGGGTCATCGAGTCGTAGCCGATCTCGCCCACGGCCACCACGCCGTCCTTGACGAGATAGCGCGGCAGCTCGTCAAGGACCGGGGTGCAGCGCGGGTCGTTGGCCTCCTTGGGGTTGAGCGCGAGGGTGCAGTGGTGGGCGATCCCGTGCTGGGCGGCGCGGAAGGGCTCCCAGCCGAGGAGGGAGTCGAAGTAGTCGCGGAAGCTGGCGGGCGAGGTGCGGGGCTGCCCGAGCCAGAAGGACGGCTCGACGAGGGCGCGCACCCCCGCGGCGTACATGGCCTCGTAGTCGTCGGTGGTGCGGGAGGTCATGTGGATGTGGGGATCGAAGATGCGCATCAGGACTCCTCGCGGGGCAGGGCGCGGGGTGCGTAGGGCGCGTGGGGCGCGCCGGGGTCGGCAGACGCGTGGGGTGCGTCGGGCTCGGCGAGCGCGGCGCGCGCGGCGGGATCGGCAGGCGTGCCGGACGCGGCGGGCTCGGCGGGCGCGCCGGTCGATCCAGGCTCGGCGGACACGCGGGTCGACCCGGGCTCGGCGGACGTGGCGGGCAGGGTTTGGGTCACGGCCAGTACGCGGTCGAGATCGCCGGGCACGGGGCGCCCGGCGGCGGTGCGCTCACGGGCGTAGTCGCCGAGCATCCGGCCCAGCTCGCCGTCCCCGCGCGCCCGCCGCTCCCAGTCGGCGACGGCGGCGAGGGGCACGCCCGTGAACAGGCACTTGAGCACGGCCTGCCGCCAGCCGTGCGGCGGGAGGTGGCGGGCGGCGTACGGTCCGACGGCGGCGGCCACCAGCCGGGTGTCGTTGGTCCGCAGGGCGTCCTCGACAAGCGGTACGGCGTCGGGACCGGCGAAGAGGTCGAGATGCGGCAGCGCCCGCAGCACGGCCCGGCGCTCGGCGCCGGTGCCGTACGCGTACAGCCTCGCGACGGTGCGCGCGTCCGCGCGCGCGGCGTGCAGGATGAGGACGCGGGCGGCGTCGGGGAGGTCGTGGGGGGTGAGGCCGTCGGCGCCGAACGTCTTGATTGGGGCGGCGTGTTCGGCCGGGTGAGCCGGGCCGGACGGGCCGCCACGGTCGGAGGGACCGCCGTGGCCGGAGGGAGCGGGGGGCCCTCCGGGCCCATCAGCGGGAGTGGGCAGGTCCGCGGGGGCGGGCACGTCGGTCCGGTCCGCGGGGGCGGACACACCGGACCGGTCCGCGGGGGCAGGCACACCAGTCCGGCCCACGGAGCCAGGCACACCAGACCGATCCACGGGGACCGGACGGTCCCCGGGACCGGCCACGGCGGGCCGCCCGGCGGGAGCGTGGCCGTCGAGGGAGGCCGGGCCATCGGCAGCGGGTCGGCCGGTGATCGTGGCGCGGGTCGTCGCGGGGGTCGTGGTGCGGACGTGGCGGCCCGCGGAGGCGAAGTCCAGTTCCCAGCGGGCGGGACCGGAAGCGTCCGGGGCCAGGCCGGAATCGGCCTGAGCCGGGCCGGAATCGGCCTGAGTGCGGCCCGAATCGGTATGGGCGGGGCCCCGAGTGTCCGGGTGCGGTCCCGTCTTCGCCGCGTCCGTCAGGGCGCCGTCCAGCCAGGCGCGGCCCGCCTCGTCCAGGCGCCGCTCCACGGCGGCGCGTAGCTCGGTCACGGTCAGCATCGGATGCCTCCCTCGCTCGCGGCCCGTTCGGCGTCCTTGAGGAACCGCAGGGAGGCGCTGGCCAGTTCGGGACCGGCGTGGGAGTGGCGGGGCAGTTCGACGCCGACGAGACCCCGGTACCCCGCCGCGCGCAGCGCCTCCAGGACCGGCGGGAAGTCGATCTCCCCCTCGCCGAACGGCAGATGCTCGTGCACCCCGCGCCGCATGTCCTCGATCTGCACATGCCGCACCCAGGGCGCCGCCGCGCGGACGCACTCGGCGGGCGGGTCGGGTTCCAGGCACTGGCAGTGGCCGATGTCGAGGGTGAGGCCGAGGGCGGCCGGATCGCCCAGCGCCGTGCGCAGCCGGTGGAAACCGGCGAGGTCGGCGAGGAGATGCCCCGGCTCCGGCTCGATCGCGAGGGAGACGCCCACCGCCCCGGCGGCCACGACCACCGGCCCGAGGGCGTCGGCCAGCCGCCGCCACGCTGTCTCCTCGGACTCGCCGGGCGGCAGCACCCCGCTGAAGCAGTGCACGGCCGGTGCCCCGAGACCGGCCGCCACCCGTACGGCCCGCAGCAGCAGATCGATACGGGCGCCACGCGCCTCGGGGTCCGGGTCGAGCAGGGTGGGGTGGTGCTTGCGCCGGGGGTCGAGCACGTACCGGGCACCGGTCTCGACCGCGACCCCGAGGCCAAGCCGCTCCAGCTCGCGGGCGACGTGGCGGGTGCGGGCGGCGAGGTCCGGGGCGAGCGGGTCGAGGTGCATATGGTCGAGGGTCAGCGAGACGCCGTCGTAGCCGAGGTCGGCGAGCAGGGCGAGGGCGTCGCTCAGGCGGAGGTCGGTCAGACCGTTGGTGCCGTAGGCGAAGCGGAGGGGTTCCGGGGTGGGGCGGCCGGGGTCGCCGGTGCGGCTCATGTCGCGCTGACCTTTCTCGACAGCCGCCGGGCGACGGGCACCAGCGCGAGCAGCCCCACCGCCGTACGGTGCGCCCCGGCGCGGGAGGCGAGCACGGCCTGAAGCGGGATCATCGCGCGGATGCCGCTGCCGACGGCACGCTGGAGGAGGTACGGGGACGGGTTGAGCACGGCATGCGCCAACGGCCGGGCGACCGTGGCCACATACCCGCCCGCGAGGGCGGCCCCGGCGACGGCCGCGAAGCGGCTGACCGACGCACCGGGCAGGGCGACGGCCCCGGTGAGCCGGGACGCCCCGGCCCCGGCCCGCGTGCCGCCCCGCGGGGCGGCGCGTCCGGCGGCGCCTGCGGTCGCCGCGACGAGTCGCCCCGCCGGAGCGGCACGACGTGGGCCCGTGCGCGGGAGCGCCCTGGCCAGGGCGACGAAGGAGGCGGTGGCCACGCCGCCCGCCGGGGCGTCGCCGGTGGTCCCCTTCAGCACCGCGACCGGCGCGCCGTGGCCCGCCTCAGGGCCGCGCCCGGAGGCGGGGGCCGGGCCCCTGGTCGTGGTCCAGGCGATCGCCGCTGCCGTCGCGAGGGCGCCGAGGGGCGCCGCCGGGGAGCCGCCGACCGCCTCCCGGCGGGAGACCGTGGTCACCGCGAGGGTGTGCACGCCCAGGAGGGCGGCCGGGCCGAGGGCGGAGCGGCGCGCGCCGGGGGCGGGGCGGGCGGAGGCCGTGGCGCCAAGGAGGAGGTCCAGGGCGCGGGCGGCGGCCATGGTGGGCGGGCCCGCGGGCGTGTTCTTCAGGCCGAGGTCGTACGCCCACACCGTGCCCGCCAGGGCCGTCGCCGTGGCGAATGCCGGGCGACCCGCCGCGGCGGCGCAGAGCAGCCCGGCGGCGGTCAGCCCGGTCGCGGCGGTCAGCGCCGCGGCCGGGGCGATACGGCCCGACGGCAGCGGTCGGCCGGGGCGCTCCACGGCGTCGACGTCACGGTCCGCCCAGTCGTTGAGCGCCATGCCCGCCTCGTACAGGCACAGCGAGGCGCAGACCGCGAGCGCCGTGCCCCGGTTGGGGCCGCGCCCGGCCGCCGCCGCGCCCGCCAGGGCGTCACCCGGCACGGTGAACAGGGCCGACACCCTGAGCAGTTCGGCCCAGTCGCCCCACGTCCCGAAGGGCCCCCGTTCCCCCGCATCGCCCGTCACGACCGGCCCCGCAGCCGCCCGGCGAGGCCGATGAGCGCCGCGTACTGGTCGGCGAGGGCGGCCGGGCCGCCGTCCGGGTCCTTGAAGTAGAAGCCGAGTTCGGGGAGCGGTCCGGTGCGGCCCACCTCATGGGCGCGTGCGGTCAGCCGGGCGAGATCGAGGACGAGCGGTGCGGCGAGGGCCGAGTCGCAGCCCTGCCAGATGGTCTGGAGGATCATCCGCGAGCCGAGGAAGCCCTCGAAGGAGACGTGGTCCCAGGCGGTCTTCCAATCGCCGAGCGCGGGCACGTTGTCGATGTGCAGCTCGCCGTCGGGGAGTTCGCCGAGGGTGTCGGAGAGTACCCGCGCCTTCCCCGCGTTCTTGGCCGCCGCGGCGCCCGGGTCGGCGAGCGCGGCGCCGTCGCCGCCGCCGAGGAGGTTCGTACCGGACCAGCTCCGTACGGCCAGCGCCCGCTGGGCGAACATCGGCGCAAGGACGGACCGCAGCAGCGTCTGCCCGGTCTTGCCGTCGCGGCCCGCGTACGGCAGCCCGGAGCGCTCGGCCCGTTCGCGCACGCGGGGGTGGTGGAGCCCGGTGGAGGGCGTGAAGTTCACGTACGGGCATCCGGCGCGCAGCGCGGCGGCGGCGTAGAGGGAGCTGGGCGGCAGCGTCCCGGCGTCCTCCGGAGCGGCTTCGGTGGAGGCGACGTTGACGACGACGGCGCGGGCGAGCCGGTGGGTACGGACGAACTCGGTGAGGTCGGCCGCGAAGGCGTCGATCAGCTCCTCCTCGCCACGGCCGTCGCCGGGCTGGGGCCCGCCCGGGCGGACGGCCGCGTCGGCGGCGGCGAGTTCGCCGCGTACGGCGGCGGGCAGCCCGTGCGGCAGCACCCCGTCGGCGGCCAGCGCCTCCGCCCGCTTGGGCAGCGGGGTGGCGGCGGTGTCATGGCCGCCGAAGACGAGGTCGGCGAGCGCGGGCAGGCCGCTGTCCGCGAACGCCGCGGTCTCGGTGACCATTCCGGTCGCGGGCTGCAGCCCCCCGGCGACGGCGGCGCAGCCCGCCACGGCGGTGGTGGCGACGGAACCGCGGGCGCCGATGAGCCAGACCCCCGTACGGGGTGCGTCGCGGAGCGGGGTGAGGTCGTCGGGGCGGGTGGTCACTGGCTGCCTCCCGGGGGCTGGGCGTGGGTTGCGCAGGTGGTTCGGGGTGGCGCGGATCCGCGTGGGCGATGCCGGTTCGGTCCTGGCGTCGGGGTGTCGGGGCTAGGGGCGTCGGTGCTGTCGGGGCGTCGGGGTGTCGGTGCTGTCGGTTCGGCCGGGGCGTCGGGGCCGTCAGTGCCTCGTGGCGGCGGCTCGGTCGGAGCGCCGGGGTGTCGGGGTCGGGCGAGCGGGTCGCTGTGGGCCCCACGGCCCGGTGGGTTGGGCGCGTTCGGTTCGTGCGGGTACCGCGGTCGTACGGGGGCGGGGACCCGCCGGGCACACGGGCGGGGCGGCCAGGGCCACACCGCTGCCCCGGCCCGGACGGCGGCCCCGCTCCGGCTCCGGGGCCCGAATCCGGCCTCCCGGGTCCGGGACCACCCCGGGTCCGGAACCGAGGCGGACCACCCCGGGGTCCGGGAGCCCCCAGGCCCGGGGCCGAAGCGGGACCACCCGGGTCCGGGACGGCCCGGGGTCCGGGGCCGGGGCCCCGGACCCCGGAGCAGGGTGGGGGTGGCGGCGGGAGGAGGCGGCGTACTCCTGCCCGCCGCCACGCCGTCCCCACGGCTCCCCTCGGGCCGTCGGGACGGCG
Organism: Streptomyces antioxidans; assembly: GCF_000968685.2. Taxonomy (GTDB): domain Bacteria; phylum Actinomycetota; class Actinomycetes; order Streptomycetales; family Streptomycetaceae; genus Streptomyces; species Streptomyces antioxidans. Next base: position 56,867 of record NZ_LAKD02000024.1, on the reverse strand, counting down.
GACCGGGGGCGCCTAGCCGTCGTGGTGGTGCCGCTGGTGGTGCCGCTGGGGGCCGCCGCCCTTCGCCGACAGGTCCTTGACGCGGATATTGCGGAAGGAGACCTCGTCCCCCTCCCCGTGGTTCTGGATGCCGACGTAGCCCTGGAGCAGGCTGCGCGCCGGATCGGAGTTGGTGAAGTCGTTGATCTCCACGCCGTTCAGCCAGATCCGCAGCCGCTCGCCCTCCACCCGGATCTCGTAGGTGTTCCACTCCCCCGGCGGGTTCAGCGCCGCGTCCCGCTTGGCGAGGTCCGCGGACTGGAAGCCGTAGACCGAGCCGGTGGTGTGATCGGGGGTGTCCGTGGCGTCGATCTGTACCTCGTAGCCGTTGTCGACCGCCGACCAGGGGTCGTCGGAGGCCGGGAAGCCCACGTAGACGCCGGAGTTGTCGTCGCCCGCCATCTTCCAGTCCAGCTTGAGCGAGTACGCGTGCAGCTCGCTCGCCTGGTACCAGAGCATGCCCATGCCGCCGGTCGAGGTGAGGGTCCCGGACCCGGTGTCGAGGGTGAAGCCGCCGGGGCCCGCCTGCTTCCAGCCGTCCGTCGAGGTGCCGTCGAAGAGCGGGGTGTAGCCCTGCTCGGGGCGGCAGTCGGCGTGGGCGGCGCCGGTGGCGTAGCGGATGCCGCCCAGCAGGTGCTGCCGGAAGGCGGGGTCGGCGTAGGACTCCTTGGTGTGGCCGAAGCCGGTGTAGAAGGCGCGCCCGCCCTGGTACTCCTGGCACCACGAGATGGGGTGGTCCTCGCCCATCTCGCCGCCCTGGTAGGAGGATTCGTCGAGCGCGGCGAGGACCCGCACCCGCTCCCTCGGGTTGGTGCGGTAGTTGTACCACTCATCCGTACGCTCCCACGTCGGCGCCAGATGCGCGGTCGCGGGGTTGGCCCGGTCCTCGACGTCCACGGTGGCCTGCTGGATCGCGGGGTGGGACTGGAAGTACGCCCCGGCCAGACCCTCGTAGAAGGGCCAGTCGTACTCGGTGTCGGCGGCGGCGTGGACGCCGGCGTAGCCGCCGCCCGCCCGCACATAGCCCTCGAACGCGGACTGCTGGGCGGTGTCCAGGACGTCGCCGGTCGTGGAGAGGAAGACGACGGCGTCGTAGCGGGCGAGGTTGTCGGGGGTGAAGGCGGCGGCGTCCTCGGTGGCGTCCACGGCGAAGCCGCCTTGCGCGCCGAGCTCCTCGATGGCCGCGATGCCGTCGGGGATCGAGTCATGGCGGAACCCGGCCGTCTTGGAGAAGACCAGGACCCGCCCGTCGTCGGCGGCGCCGGACGCGGCGGCGCCGGACGCGGCGGCGCCGGACGCGGCGGCGGGCAGGGCCGTCAGGGCGAGCAGCAGCGTGGCCCCGACGGCGGCGAGGCGCGCCCCGCGCCGGGGTCCGGAGCGCCGCCCGGGCGCGGGTACGGGCCCGCGCCCGGAAGGGGCTCCCGGGCCGGATTCGGATCTGGAGTGCGGAGAAGAGTGCGGGTGCATAGCCGTCGTGCTCCTTCCTCCCGGGCCGGGGCGGCGGCCGCGATACGGTCGCCGCCCCGGGCCCCGGACGTCAGCCGGTGCCGATCGTGAAGTCGTCCACGTCGAAGAGCGCTCCCGCACCGCCCTTGAAGACGAGGGCCAGTGTGGTGCTGCCGTCAGGGGGGTTCTCCAGCGTCGTCTTGACGTCCTGGAAGGTCTCCCAGTCGCCGGTCACCGGCACGGTGGCGGTGCCGAGCAGCGGTCCGGTCGGGGATTCGCCGTGGATCTCCAGCGTGCCCCCGGCGCCCGCCGAGGAGACCCGTGCGGTGAAGTCCTTGGCGTTGCCCAGCACATACGGGGTGAAGGAGATCCAGTCCCCGTTCTCGATGTTGCCGACCGTCTTGCCGCCGTTGGCCGGGGTGTGGTTGACCACCGAGACGCCCTGGCTGTCGTCGTAGTGCTCGGCCTGCCGGTGCTTGGGCTGGACGATGGACTGGTCATGGGCGGTCAGCGGCGGCTGACCGCCCCCGCCGCCGTCGGTGTACTCGGCGTCGAAGACCCCGAAGATGTTGGCGTTGGGGTCGTGCTCCCCGTCCGCGTTGGTCTTGATGGTGCCCGAGCAGCCGTTCGCCGAGGTGATGGGGTGGCCGTGGCTGTCATGGCCGAGGATGTAGGTGACCTTGACCTTGGCGCAGTCGACGGTCCCGTCCTCCGGGTCGGTCACCTTGACCTTGAACGGAACCTCGTCGCCGAAGCTGAACAGCTGGCCGTCGGCGGGCAGTTCCAGCGTCACCTCGGGCGCGGTGTTGCCCACCGTGAGGTGGACGCTGGCGCTGGCGGTGCGGTCCGTGGGGTCCTTGACGGTGAGGGTCGCGGTGAAGGTGCCGTTCTCCTCGTACGTGTGGCTGGGGTTGGCGTCGGCGGAGGTGGTGCCGTCGCCGAAGTCCCAGCTGTAGGTGAGGTCGTCGCCGTCGGCGTCCGAGGTGCCCTCCGAGGAGAAGGCGACCTTCAGGGGCGCCGGGCCCGAGGTGCGGTCGGCGCTCGCCTCGGCGATGGGCGCGTGACCGCCGGTGGCGTTCTCGATCCGGTAGAGCGCGGAGTGCTCATCGCCGTTGAAGTAGCCGAGGCCGTAGTCGAGGACGTACAGCGCGCCGTCCGGGCCGAAGGCCAAGTCCATGACCTGGGTGCCGGACCACGGGAAGTCGTTGATCTTCTGCACGGCGCCGTCGTCGCCCTGCTCGATCCGCTTGACCCACTGGCGGCCGAACTCCCCCGCGAAGAAGTTCCCGTCGTACGACTCGGGGAACTTCACCGGGGAGTCGAGCGAGGCGTCATAGCGGTAGACCGGCCCGGCCATCGGCGACTCGGAGCCGGAGCCGAACTCGGGCACGGAGTCGTTGTCGTAGGGGATCCAGGCGGGCTGGGCGGGCGGCAGATCGGTGAGCCCGGTGTTGTACCGGGAGGTGTTCTCGGGCGCGGCGCAGTCGAAGGCCGGGCCGGAGGTGCCGGTGGCGAAGTCGTAGTCGCGGTACGGCTTGTTGTCGGCGATGCAGTACGGCCAGCCGTAGTTGCCGGGCTTGGTCACCCGGGCGAACTCGACGGAGCCGCCCGGTCCGCGGTCGGGGTTGGCGGCCCCGGCGTCCGGTCCGTAGTCGCCGACGTAGACCGTGCCGGTCGGCTTGTCGACACTGATCCGGAAGGGGTTGCGGAAGCCCATCGCGTAGATCTCGGGCCGGGTCTTCTCGGTGCCGGGCGCGAACAGGTTGCCGTCCGGGATGGTGTACGACCCGTCGTCGGCCACCTTGATCCGGAGGACCTTGCCGCGCAGGTCGTTGGAGTTGCCCGCGGAGCGCCGGGCGTCGAAGGCCGGGTTGCGGTTGTCCCGCTCGTCGATGGGGGTGAAGCCGTCGGACTCGAACGGGTTGCTGTCGTCGCCGGTGGACAGGTACAGGTTGCCGTCGGCGTCGAAGTCGATGTCCCCGCCGACGTGGCAGCAGATGCCGCGGTTCACGGGTACGTCGAGGACCTTCTTCTCGCTGCCGGTGTTCAGCGTGCCGTCGGTGTTGAGGGTGAACCGGGAGAGGCGGTTGACGCCGTCGAACTTCGCGAAGTCGGCGGCCGTGCCCTGGGTGGGGGCGTCACCGGCGGGGGTGTCGAGCGGGGGCGCGTAGTAGAGGTAGATGGCGCGGTTGTCGGCGAAGCCGGGGTCGATGCCGACGCCCTGCAGCCCTTCTTCGTCGTGCGAGTAGACCGGCAGCTTGCCGGACACCTTGGTCTCGCCCGTGGCGTCGGTCAGCCACAGGGTGCCCTCGCGCGAGGTGTGCAGCACGGAGCGGTCGGGGAGCACGGCGAGCGTCATGGGCTCGCCGGTCTCCTCCACGCCCTTGGCGAGGGTGACCTGCTGGAACTGCTCGGCAGCCGGGGCGGTTCTGTCCGCTGGGGCCGCGCCCGCCTGGGGTGCGGTGAAGGCGAGCCCCGTGCCGACGAGCAGTGCGCTCGTGACGAGCGCGAGGGGCCCGCGCAGTCGAAGCCTTTTCCTGTGCACGCTGATCCTCCGTGGAAAGAGGGGGGTACGGGCGGGCCGTCAGGCCGCCGTGACTGGCACAGGCGCGCGCCGTCGCGCCGGGATGACCGGTCCGGGGCGAGGGGCCCCTATGTGACCGGTACATCTCAAGGACCGTAGCGGGGTTTGTCCGGTCCGGAAACCCCTTTGACGCAAAACAGCTGTCGCTTCATCCTCGGGCAGGACAAAGCCGGGTGGGGGCGCGGTGTGCGGTCCCCCACCCAGGCCCTTCGGGCGGGTCCTCGTCGCTATGTGTCGCTCGTCGCTACGTGTCGCCGCCGCCGAAGGCCGCGTCGAACGACGCCGTCGGCGGGTCGAAGTCGAACTGCTTCAGCCGGGCCAGCGCCTCCGGGGCGCCGGTGAGCCGGTCCATCCCGGCGTCCTCCCACTCGACCGACACCGGACCGTCGTAGCCGATCGAGCGCAGCATCCGGAAGACGTCCTCCCACGGCACATCGCCATGGCCCGCGGAGACGAAGTCCCAGCCGCGGCGGGGGTCGCCCCAGGGCAGATGGGAGCCGAGGCGGCCGTTGCGGCCGTCCAGCCGCTTGCGGGCCTCCTTGCAGTCCACGTGGTAGATCCGGTCCCGGAAGTCCCACAGGAAGCCGACCGGGTCCAGGTCCTGCCAGACGAAGTGGCTGGGGTCGAAGTTGAGCCCGAACGCGGGGCGGTGGCCGACGGCCTCCAGGGCCCGGTGGGTGGTCCAGTAGTCGTAGGCGATCTCGCTGGGGTGGACCTCGTGGGCGAAGCGCACGCCCTCGGCGTCGAAGACGTCGAGCACCGGGTTCCAGCGCTCGGCGAAGTCCTCGTAACCCCGCTCGATCATCCCCGGCACCACCGGCGGGAACATGGCCACCAGATGCCAGATGGAGGAGCCGGTGAAGCCGATGACGGTGCGCACCCCGAAGGCCGCCGCGGCGCGCGCGGTGTCGGCCATCTCGGCGGCGGCCCGCCGCCGTACGCCCTCGGCGTCGCCGTCGCCCCAGATCCGGGCGGGCACGATGGCCTTGTGGCGCTCGTCGATGGGTGAGTCGCACACGGCCTGGCCGACCAGGTGGTTGGAGATGGCCCAGCAGGTGAGGCCGTACTTCTCCAGCAGCTGGCGCCGCCCGTCCAGATAGCCGGACTCGCCGAGCGCCCGGTCCACCTCGAAGTGGTCGCCCCAGCAGGCGAGTTCCAGGCCGTCGTAACCGAAGTCACGGGCCAGCCGGCAGACCTCCTCCAGGGGAAGGTCGGCCCACTGGCCGGTGAAGAGCGTGAAGGGTCTGGGCATTCCGGCCTCCTCCTCAGACGGGTACGGGGGTGTAGACGCAGCTCTTCTCAGCGCTCTCCTCCACGGCCGCCAGCACCCGCTGCACCTGCAGCCCGTCCTCGAAGGACGGCTCGGGGCCGGTTCCGTCGGCGATCGCGAACACCATGTCCCGCGCCTGGTGGACGAAGGTGTGCTCATAGCCGAGGGCGTGGCCGGGCGGCCACCACGCCTCGAGGTAGGGGTGCTCCGGCTCGGTCACCAGGATCCGGCGGAAGCCGGAGTCGGCGGCGGGCTCGGTGTGGTCGTGGAAGGACAGCTCATTGAGGCGTTCCAGATCGAAGGCGAGCGAGCCGCGATCGCCGTTGAGCTCGATCCGCAGCGAGTTCTTACGGCCCGCGGCGAACCGGCTGGCCTCGAAGGAGGCCACCGCACCGGAGCCGAACCGCCCGGTGAACAGCGCCGCGTCATCGACCGTCACCGGTCCGCGGGCCGCTCCGCCCGCCCCGGCACCGCCGAGCCCGGCCACCGCGCCCGCGGGCAGCGGCCGCTCCCGGATGAACGTCTCGGTGAGCGCCGAGACGCCGATCAGCCGCTCCCCCGCCAGATGCTGCGCCAGGTCCACGATGTGCGAGCCCAGGTCGCCGAGGGCGCCGGAGCCCGCGTACTCCCGCCGCAGCCGCCACACCAGGGGGAAGTCCGGGTCGACGATCCAGTCCTGGAGGTAGGCGACCCGGACGTGGCGCAGCACGCCGATCCGCCCGTCCGCCACCATCCGGCGGGCGTACGCGATCGCGGGCGCGCGGCGGTAGTTGAAGCCCACCATCGCCACCTGGCCGCGCTCCCGCGCCCGCCGCGCCGCCTCCACCATGGCCTCCGCCTCGGCCACGGAGTTGGCGAGCGGCTTCTCGCACAGCACGTGCTTGCCCGCCTCCAGGGCCGCGATGGCGATCTCGGCATGGCTGTCGCCCGGGGTGCAGACGTCGACTACCTGCACATCGTCCCGGGCGATCAGCGCCCGCCAGTCGGTCTCCGCGGCGGCCCAGCCGTGCCGGTCCGCGGCGGCCCGTACGGCGTCCGCGTCGCGCCCGCAGACGGCGGACATCGCGGGGCGGGCGGGGAGGTCGAAGACGCTGCCGACGGTGCGCCAGCCCTGGGAGTGGGCAGCGCCCATGAAGGCGTAGCCGACCATGCCGACGCCGAGCGTCTTCGCTTCAGGATTTTCCATGGGACTCCTTCTGACGATCGCAAACCGACGCGAGGTGGGGGGTCTGGCCCTCGAGGGGCTCAGCTGAATCCCGTGGGGAGGTACTCGTCCACGTTGTCCTTGGTGACGACGGCGGAGTAGAGGGTGAGGGAGGCCGGGATCTCCAGCTCCGCGAGACCGCCGACGCCCTTGCCCTGGCCGAGTGCGCGGGCGAGGTCGATGGCGGAGGCGGCCATGGTGGGCGGGTAGAGCACGGTGGCCTTCAGCACGCTGTTGTCGGCCCTGATGGCGTCCATGGCGTGCTTGGCGCCCGCGCCGCCGACCATGAGGAAGTCATCGCGCCCGGCCTGCTTGATGGCGCGTTCGGCGCCCACGCCCTGGTCGTCGTCGTGGTTCCACAGGGCGTCGAAGTCGGAGTGGGCCTGGAGCAGCTGGGCCATCTTCGACTGGCCCGACTCGACCGTGAACTCCGCGGCCTGGCGGCCGACCTTCTTGATGTTGGGGTAGTTCTTCAGGGCGTCGTTGAAGCCCTCGGTGCGCTGCCGGGTCAGCTCCAGGTTGTCGATCCCCGCCAACTCGATGACCTTGGCGTTCTTCTTGCCCTTGAGCTGTTCGCCGATATAGCGCCCGGCGTTGAGGCCCATGCCGTAGTTGTCGCCGCCGATCCAGCAGCGGTACGCCTGCGGGGAGGCGAAGATCCGGTCGAGGTTGACCACCGGGATGCCCGCACGCATGGCCTTGAGCCCGACCTGGGTGAGCGCCTTGCCGTCGGCGGGGAGGATGACCAGGACGTCGACCTTCTTGTTGATCAGGGTCTCGATCTGGCCGATCTGCTGGGCGGTGTCATTGGAGCCCTCGGTGGCCTCCAGGGTGACGTCCTTGTACTCCTTGGCGCGCCGCTTGGCCTGCTCGTTGATGGCGTTGAGCCAGCCGTGGTCGGCCTGGGGCCCGGCGAAGCCGATGGTGACCGCCTTACCGGGCTTGTCATTGGCCGTGTTGGCGGCCTGCTTGGCGTTGTCACCGTCGTCGTTGTTCTCGTTGCTGGTGCACCCGGCGGCGAACAGCGCACCCGCCGCGGCGGTGCCCAGGAGGAGGTTTCTGCGACTGGTGGCGGAGGAGGAGCTGATGGCATGCCTCATGGCGTCGAACGACCCTTCTGTACCAGGACGGCGGCGACGATGATCGCGCCCTTGGCGATCTGCTGGACATCGCTCTGGAGGTTGTTCAGGGCGAACAGATTGGTGATGGTGGTGAAGACGAGGACGCCGAGGACGGAGCCGGTGATGGTGCCGCGGCCGCCGATGAGCAGCGTGCCGCCGATGATCGCGGCGGCGATGGCGTCGAGTTCGTAGAGGTTGCCGTTGGTGTTCTGGCCCGAGCCGGTGAGGACGACCAGCATGAACGCGGCGATGCCGCAGCACAGCCCGGAGAGCAGATACAGCAGCAGCCGCTGCCGCCGGACGTCGATGCCCGCGAGCCTGGCCGCCTCCGCGTTGCCGCCGATGGCGACGGTGCGCCGGCCGAAGGTGGTGCGGTTGAGCACCAGCCAGCCCACCGCGGTGACCGCGGCGAAGATGATCACCAGCGGTGGGATGCCGAGCACATAGGCGTCCGGGAGCCCGAGGTCCAGGACCTGGTTGACGGTGACGACCTGGGTCTTGCCGTCGCTGATCTGCAGGGCGAGACCGCGGGCGGAGGCGAGCATCGCGAGGGTGGCGATGAACGGCACCAATCCGCCGTACGCGATGAGCACCCCGTTGACCAGTCCGCAGCCGAGCCCCACCAGGACCGCGCACAGCAGGATGCCGCCGAGCCCGTACTCCTGGGTGGCGAGCGTGGTGGCCCACACCGAGGCCAGCGCGACGATCGCGCCGACCGACAGATCGATGCCGCCGCTGATGATGACGAAGGTCACGCCGACGGCGACGACACCGATGACGGACGCCTGGGTGAGCACCAGCTGGAGGTTGTCGGTGCTGAGGAACTCATCGGGCTTGGTGAAGCCGCCGACGGCGATCAGCACCGCCAGCACCCCGACGAGCGAGAGGTTGCGCAGATCGGCCAGGCGCCGCAGCCTGCTCAGCGGATCGGTGTCGGTGCGCCGGGCCGGCGGTTTGCCGACCGGCCCTGCCGTCAGCGTGGCGCCCGCGCCCGGTACCGGGGCGGGGTCGGCCGGAGGCGGGGACGCCGGCCTGCTCCCGGGTGATTTCACGACGGGCTCCCTTCCATGACGAGATCGAGGACGCGGTGCTCGTCCAGCTCCCGCGCGGGCGCCGTATGGACGACACGGCCCTCGCGGAGCACCAGCACCCGGTCGGCGAGGCCCAGGACTTCGGGCAGTTCGCTGGAGACGAGGAGGACGGCCATGCCGTCGTCGGCGAGCCGACGGATCACGGCGTACAGCTCGGCGCGGGCGCCGACGTCCACTCCGCGCGTCGGCTCGTCAAGCAGCAGCACCCGGCAGCCGCGCAGCAGCCAGCGGGCCAGTACGGCCTTCTGCTGGTTGCCGCCGGACAGGGTGCGCACCGGCCGCTCCGGGTTGTCGGGGTGCAGCGACAGATCGCGGACGCAGCGGCGGGCCGCCGCCCGCTCCGCGCCGCGGTCCACCCATCCGGCGCGGGAGAAGCGGGTCAGCGAGGAGACCGAGACATTGCGGGTGACGGACTCCAGCATCAGCAGCGCCTGCGCCTTGCGCTCCTCGGGGGCCAGGCCGAGCCCGGCGCGCACGGCGGCGGTCACGCTGCCGGGGCGCAGCGGGCGGCCGTCCACCAGCACCCGGCCCGAGGTGGGGCGGCGGGCGCCGTAGACGGTCTCCAGGATCTCGGACCGGCCGGAGCCGACGAGCCCGGCGAGCCCCACGATCTCGCCGGGCGCCACCTCGAGGTCGACCGGCTCGAACTCGCCCGCCCTGCCGAGCTTTTCCAGCCGCAGTACGGGGGTGGCGGTGGCGACCGGAGGGGCCGTGGTGCGGCGCGGGAACGCGTACTCCACGTCCCGGCCGGTCATCAGCGCCACGACCTCGCGGGTCGGGGTGGTGCGCGCGGGCAGCCCGCGGGCCGCGGCGCGGCCGTCCTTGAGCACGGTGACGCGGTCGCCGATCCGGCGGATCTCCTCCAGCCGGTGCGAGATGTACACGACGGCGACCCCGGCGGCGGTGAGGTCGCCGACGATGCGGAAGAGGTTGTCCACCTCGTCGGGGTCGAGGGCCGCGGACGGCTCGTCCATCACGATCAGCCGGACGTCGTGGGAGAGCGCGCGGGCCATCGAGACGATCTGCTGCCCGGCCGCGGAGAGGTCCCCCACCAGCCGCCCCGGGCCGATCTCGGGGTGCCCGAGCCGGGTGAGGAGGGCGGCGGTGGCGGCGCGGGCGGCGCGGGAGCGGACGAAACCGCCGGTGGCCATCTCATGGCCGAGGAAGACGTTCTCGGCGACGGACAGCCCCTCCACCAGGTCGAGTTCCTGGTAGATGGTGGCGATGCCGAGGCGCATGGCGGCGATGGGCGATTTGAGGGTGACCGGTTCGCCGCGCCAGACGATCTCGCCGCTGTCGGGCTGGTGCACCCCGGCGACCACCTTGATCAGGGTGGACTTTCCCGCGCCGTTCTGGCCGAGCAGACAGTGCACCTCGCCCGCTTCGACATCGAGGTCGACGCCGTCCAGGGCCCGTACGCCGGGGAAGGACTTGGTGATCGCGGACATGGTGAGGAGCGGGCGCGGATCGGGTGGTGCCGGTGCCATGGCGGGCCTCCTCGGCGGGGTCCTCGTATGCGGTGCGGGGTGCTGGGGGCGTGCGCGGCGCTGGGGTGTACGGGTGCTGGGCGTGCGGCTGCGCGGTGATGCGGTGGTGGTGCGGCGGCGGGGCGCGACGGGGTAGCGGCGCGGCCCCGGTGGGTGTGGGGTGCCGGATGGTGCGGCTCGGTGGTGCGGCTCGTGCCTCGTCGTGGCGTACGGCGAGGGGCGGTGCGGTGGCGCTGGTGCTGCCGTGGTGCTGCTGCGCTGTGCCGAGGTGCGGACCGGCCGGGGCCGGGCGGGGTCAGGCGGTCATGCGGTCGTGCCGTCGTGCCTGGTGCCGTTATGCCGTTGTGGCGGTCAGGCGGTCATGCCGGTGAGAAGAGGTGGTCGCTGATCAGGCGGGCCGCGCCGGTGACCCCGGCGGCTGGGCCGAGTTCGCCGAGCACGATGGGGAGGTTGCCGGTGGCCAGGGGCAGGGACTGGCGGTAGACCTGGGTCCGTATGGCGGCGAGCAGCGTATGGCCGAGCCCGGTGACACCGCCGCCGATGACCACCAGACCGGGGTTGAAGAAGCTCACGAGCCCGGCGATGACCTGGCCCGTACGGGTGCCGCCCTCCCTGATGAGGTCCAGCGCGGTCGCGTCACCCGCCGAGGCCGCCGTGGCCACGTCCGTGGCGGCGAGGCTGCCCGCTTCCTCCAGCCGGGCGGCGAGTTCCGCGGACCGGCCGTCGCGGGCGGCCGCCTCGGCGTCGCGGGCCAGCGCCGCGCCGCCGAAGTACGCCTCCAGACAGCCGTGGTTGCCGCAGGCGCAGGGGCGGCCGTCGGGTTCGGCCTGGATGTGGCCGATGTCGCCCGCGCTGCCCGTCGTCCCGCGGTGGACCTCACCGCCGACGACGATCCCGCAGCCGATGCCGGTGCCGATCTTCACGCAGAGGAAGTCCTTGACGGAACGGGCGACTCCGGCGTGCTGCTCCCCCATCGCCATGAGGTTCACATCGTTGTCGACCATGACCGGGCAGCCGAGCTCCTGGCTGAGCGCCTCCCGTACGGGGAAGCCGTCCCAGCCCGGCATGATCGGCGGTGCGACGGGCACGCCCTCGGGGAACCGCACCGGCCCCGGCACTCCGATGCCCGCCCCGTCGAACCCCTCGGCCACCCCGGAGGCCCGGAGCTTCGCGGCCATGTCCAGCACCTGCTCGAAGACGGCCACGGGCCCTTCGCGCACATCCATGGGCTGGTTGAGATGGCCGAGAATCTCCAGTTCGGCATTGGTCACGGCGACATCCACGGAGGTGGCGCCGATGTCCACGCCGAGCAGTCGCAGCCCGGGCGCGAGCCGGATGTTGTGCGAGCGCCGACCGCCCCGCGAGGCCGCGAGGCCGTCCGCGACCACCAGCCCGGTCTCCAGCAGCCGGTCGATCTCCACGGCCAGCTTCGAACGCGACAGGTCGATCTCATCGCCCAGCTGAGCACGGGAGTTGGGGCCGCCGTCGCGCAGCAGTCGGAGCAACCGCGCCTGATGCGCGTTCGCCGGTCGTGCCGTCATGCGCCTCACGCTGCCCCTCCCGCCGTCATCGGCATCCACATGGCCTGGCTTTCACGGGGAACGTAGCAGCGGTTGTCGGGGGTGGGAAGAACTTGCGCCGCAATTGGCCATGACTTTCTCCTGTCTCAGGACAAAGCCACGCCGCTTTCGCGACAGCGCATGAGGGCGCCCGCTCAGGAGCCCCTGCTCAGCGAAAGGGTTCGGCCACTACGATCACCGCTCATGGACATAGCGGTGTACATCCTGATCGTGGCCCTCATCCTGCAGTATCCGCTGCTGGAGTCGCGGATCCAGAAGCTCCAGCGCCGGGCGGACCGCATCGAGCGCAAGCTGGATCTGATCCTCGACCATCTGGACATCCAGGTGGCGGAGCCCGGCCTGGAGCGGGTGGCGGCCCTGGTGCGGGAGGGCAAGAAGATCGAGGCCATCAAGGTCTACCGGCAGCTCACCGACGCCGGCCTGAAGGAGGCCAAGGACGCGGTCGAGCGCATGTGAGTCGCCCGAGGTCCGCGCCGCCACAGCCAGACCAGCGCACCGGCGGACCGGCACATCCGCGGACGGGGTCAGGGACGCTCGCGGTCGTGGTAGGTGCGGCGGGTGTGTTCGGTGTGGGCGCGCATGACCGCCGTGGCGCCGTGTTCGTCACCCGCGGTGATGGCCGCGATCAGCTCGCGGTGCTCGATCCAGGACTGCTTGCCGCGCTGGCGGGCGACCGGGGTGTAGTACCAGCGGACCCTGCGGTCCACCTGGGCGGCCAGCTCGGACAGCACCGCGTTTCCGGCGAGCTCCATCACCTTGGCGTGGAATTCGGCGTTGGCCGCGACCGCGCCGTCCACATCGTCGTCCAGGACCGCGCGCTCGCCCTTCGCGCACAGGTCCTCCAGGGCCGTGACGCCGCTCTCGTCGGCCCCCGCGGCGGCCAGCCGGGCGGCCTCGGCCTCGAGGAGCGTGCGCACCGTAAGGAGCTGATCCGCCTCCTCCTCGGTGGGCTCGTGGACAAACGCGCCCTGGGCGGGCCGCAGATCGACCCAGCCCTCGGTGTTGAGCCGCTGAAGGGCCTCGCGCACCGGCTGGCGGGAGACTCCGAGGTGGCCCGCGAGCTCGCTCTCCACGAGGTGCTGGCCGGGGCGGAGGGCGCGGGTGGTGATGAGTTCGAGCAGTGCCTCGTAGACCCGCTCGCGGAGCGGCCCGGGCCGCTCCAGCTTCGGCACCGCGCCCTGCGGCAGTCCCCTGGACAGCATCGCGCCCCCTCTGGCTCGCCGTTCACCGGACACCCGCACGCACCGGATGTCCGAATTCACCTGATCCGTGAATTGGTTATTGTCTACAGTTTACCCAATCCTTCCACACCGCCGACACATCCAAGGTGCCTCACCGTCTAGTCATTGACTCGTTGAATCCTTAAAGTCCGGGCACATGCTCACCAATGATCGCCCCGGCCCGCTCAGCCGCTCACGCACCCTGGCCCCACCGGGCTGGAGCCGGTGGCTGGTGCCGCCCGCCGCCCTGGCCGTCCACCTCTCCATCGGCCAGGCCTACGCGTGGAGCGTGTTCAAGCCGCCCCTGGAGTCCTCGCTCGACCTCTCGGGCACGGCCAGCGCGCTCCCCTTCCAGCTGGGCATCGTGATGCTCGGCCTGTCCGCCGCCTTCGGCGGCACGCTCGTGGAGCGCAACGGCCCGCGCTGGGCGATGTTCGTCTCCCTCGTCTGCTTCTCCTCCGGCTTCCTCGTCGCCGCGCTAGGCGCCGCCACCAGCCAGTACTGGCTGGTGGTCCTCGGCTACGGCTTCATCGGCGGGATCGGCCTCGGCATCGGCTACATCTCCCCCGTCTCCACGCTGATGAAGTGGTTCCCCGACCGGCCCGGCATGGCCACCGGCATCGCCATCATGGGCTTCGGCGGCGGGGCGCTGATCGCCTCGCCCTGGTCCAGCAAGCTGCTGGAGCACTTCGGCACCGACAGCGGCGGCATCGCCGCCACCTTCCTGGTGCACGGCGTGACCTACGCGGTGTTCATGTCCCTCGGCGTACTGCTGGTGCGCGTACCGCCCGAGGGCTGGCGGCCCGCGGGCTGGGAACCGCCGCGGGAGCAGGGGCACATGATCAGCGCGGCCGACGTCTCCGCGCGCAACGCCATCCGCACCCCGCAGTTCTGGTTCCTGTGGGTGGTGCTGTGCATGAACGTGACGGCGGGCATCGGCATCCTGGAGAAGGCCGCACCCATGATCGGCGACTACTTCAAGGACACCGACGCCCCCGTGTCCGCCGCCGCGGCGGCCGGTTTCGTCGCCCTGCTGTCGGCGGCCAACATGGCCGGGCGGCTGCTGTGGTCGTCCACCTCCGACCTCATCGGGCGCAAGAACATGTACCGGGTCTACCTGGGCGTGGGCGCGCTGATGTATCTGGCCATCTCACAGCTCGGAGACTCCTCCAAGCCGCTGTTCGTGGTGTGCGCCCTGGTGATCCTCTCCTTCTACGGCGGCGGCTTCGCGACCGTTCCGGCGTATCTGAAGGACCTGTTCGGCACCTATGAGGTGGGTGCGATCCACGGGCGGCTGCTCACCGCGTGGTCGGTGGCCGGGGTGCTCGGCCCGTACATCGTCAACAAGGTGGCCGACCACCAGGAGGAGGCGGGGAAGACCGGTCCCGGTCTGTACTCGCTCTCGCTCACCATCATGATCGCGCTGCTGGTCGTCGGCTTCATCGCCAACGAGCTGATACGGCCGGTCCACGCGCGCTTCCACGAACCGGCCACCGCGGCGGCCGGGTCCGAGACGGCACCCGCCGAGAAGGGAGGGGACCGATGACCGAGCCCACCAGCAACCGCACCGCGCTGACCGTGGCCGTCTGGGCCTGGGTGGTGCTGCCCTTCGGGTACGGGGTCTACGAACTCATCCAGAAGGCCACCCAGCTCTTCACCGACTGAGCCCGCTCCACCGGGGGTTGAGGTGTCGTCGTCCGACTCCTTGACCCCCTTCTCGGGTATACTGTATTCAATATTCAGTCGACGACACTCACACGCTCGGTCCCCTCAACCGAACGGAGAGTCCCACCATGAAAGTCGCAGTAGTCGGCGCCGGTGCGATCGGCGCCTTCGTAGGAGCCGCGCTGCACCGCGCGGGCGCCGAGGTCCATCTGCTCGCCCGTGGCCCGCATCTGGCGGCGCTGCGGGCGGGCGGCGTGGTGGTGCGCAGCCCCCGTCCGGACCTGGGCTTCACCGCGCACCCGGCCGCCACCGACGATCCGGCCGACATCGGCCCCGTCGATTACGTCTTCCTGGGCCTGAAGGCCACCTCGTACGCGGCGTGCGGGCCGCTCGTACACCCCCTGCTCCATGACCGTACGGCCGTCATCGCGGCCCAGAACGGAATCCCCTGGTGGTATTTCCACGGGCTCGACGGCCCGTTGGCGGGCCACCGGATCGAATCCATCGACCCGGGCGGCGCGGTCTCGGCCACGCTCCCCCGAAGACGCGCGATCGGCTGTGTCGTCTACGTGGCCACCGAGATCGAAGCGCCCGGCGTCGTACGCCACTTGGAGGGCACCCGCTTCTCCATCGGCGAGCCCGACGGCAGCGTCTCCCGGCGCTGCCTCGAGTTCAGCGAGGCGATGTCCGCGGGCGGGCTCAAATGCCCCGTCGAGCGCGATCTGCGCGAGGACATCTGGATCAAGCTGCTCGGCAACATCTCCTTCAACCCGATCAGCGCGCTCGCCCGCGCCACCATGGGCCAGATCTGCCGCCACTCCGACACCCGCGCGCTGGTCGAGGCGATGATGCGGGAGACGCTCGCCGTCGCCGCCGCCGTCGGCTGCCGCCCCGCCATCTCCATCGAGCGGCGGCTGGCCGGGGCCGAGCGCGTCGGCGACCACAAGACCTCGACCCTCCAGGACCTGGAGAAGGGCAAGCCACTCGAACTCGACGTACTGCTCGCCGCCGTCGTCGAACTCGCCGGTCTCACCGGCACCCCCGTGCCCACCCTGCGCGCCGTGCACGCCCTCGCCGATCTGCTCTCGGCGACCAGCACCGGCGCCGGCCTTCCGGACGCCGCATGACGGCGTGACCGCCGTAAGGAGCCCGTCGTGGCCCGTAACCGCCAGCGCAACCGACAGCAGAAGCACTACCCGCGGCTCACCCACCCCCTGGTGCGGGACTCGGTGAGCGGAGAGCTCCGCCGTGCCTCCTGGGACGAGGCGCTCAGCCGGGCCGCCGCCGGGTTCCGGGCCGTGACGGCGGCCCACGGGCCCGACGCGTTCGGCATGTTCTCCTGCGCCCGCGCCACCAACGAGATGAACTACGTGGCCCAGAAGTTCACCCGGGTGGTGATCGGCACCAACAACGTCGACTCCTGCAACCGCACCTGCCACGCGCCCAGCGTGGCCGGGCTGTCCGCCGTCTTCGGCTCCGGCGGCGGCACCTCGTCGTACGGGGAGGTCGAGGACACCGACCTCATCGTGATGTGGGGCTCCAACGCCCGCTTCGCGCACCCGATCTTCTTCCACCACGTCCTCAAGGGCATCCGCAACGGCGCCCGGATGTACGCCGTCGATCCGCGCCGCACCTCGACCGCCGAATGGGCCGAGAGCTGGCTGGGGCTCAACGTGGGCACCGACATCCCGCTCGCCCACGCCGTGGGCCGCGAGATCATCCACGCGGGACTCGCCAACCGGGCCTTCATCGAGCGCGCGACCACCGGCTTCGAGGAGTACGCGGCCCATGTGGAGCCCTGGACGCTGGGCGTCGCCGAGAAGGTCACCGGCGTCCCCGCGGACGCCATCCGCGACCTCGCGCACGCCTACGCCACCGCCGAGCGCGCCCAGCTGTGCTGGACGCTCGGTATCACCGAACACCACAACGGCACCGACAACGTCCGGGCGCTGATCAACCTCTCCCTGCTGACCGGCCACGTCGGCCGGTACGGCAGCGGACTCCAGCCGCTGCGCGGCCAGAACAACGTGCAGGGCGGCGGCGACATGGGCGCCATCCCCAACCGGCTGCCCGGCTTCCAGGACATCCTGGACCCGCCCGTCCGCTCCAAGTTCGAGCGCGCCTGGGACGTGGTCATCCAGCCGCGCTACGGGCTGAACCTCACCGAGATGTTCGAGGCCATGGAGGCGGGCGCACTGCGCGCCGTCTACTGCGTCGGCGAGAACCCGGCCCAGTCCGAGGCCGACACCGAACAGGCCGTCCGGCGGCTGGAGTCGCTGGAGCACCTGGTGGTGCAGGACATCTTCCTCACCAAGACCGCCGAGCTGGCCGATGTGGTGCTCCCGGCGACCGCCGGCTGGTGCGAGACGGAGGGCACCACCACCAACAGCGAGCGGCGCGTCCAGCGGGTGCGCAAGGCCGTGGAGCCGCCGGGCGAGGCGCGCGAGGACATCGACATCATCTGCGAGCTGGCGCGGCGGCTGGGCCACGACTGGAAGTTCGAGGGCGCGGAGGAGGTCTGGAACGAGCTGCGCGACGTCTCCCCGGACCACTTCGGCATGACCTACGAGCGGCTGGAGGAGCACCAGGGCATCCAGTGGCCCTGCCCCAGCACCGACCGTCTCGAGCCCACCTATCTGCACGGCCGCCTCTGGGAGAGCGATCCCGCGCAGCGCGGCCCGCTCGCCCCCTTCGGGCCGGTGAAGCACGATCCGCCGGTCGATCTGACCGATGACGCCTTCCCGATCCGGCTCACCACGGGGCGGCGCCTGGACTCGTACAACACCGGGGTGCAGAGCGGCGGTTTCGCCTCTCCGCTGCGGCGCGGCGAGTACATCGAGCTGTGCCCGGAGGACGCGGCCCGCTACCGGGTGGAGGCCGAGGAGCGGGTGCGGGTCACCTCGCGGCGCGGTTCGGTGGTGGCGCCGGTGTGGATCGACCCCGGGCTGCGGCCGGGGCTCGCCTTCATGACCATGCACTTCCCCGACGAGGTGGACACCAACTCCCTGACGATCGAGGCGAACTGCCCCATCGCGGGGACGGCGGAGTTCAAGGCGTCGGCCATAAGGGTCGAGAAGATTCCCGTGACCGCCGTAAGGAGCTGATCGTGGATCTGCGGTTCGGTGACAGCAAGCCCACGGACGAGGAGCGGACGGCGGTCGACGCGCTGCTCGGCCCGCCCGGGTCCGCCTGGGAGGGCGCGGACGACCGTACGGACGCGGATCTGCGCTGGGCGCGTGGCGGCCGGGAGGCACGGGAGCGGCGCGATCTGCTGTTGCCCGGGCTGCACGCCCTCAACGACCGGGTGGGCTGGATCAGCGAGGGCGGCCTGGACTATCTCTGCCGCCGGCTGACGGTCCCCCCGGCGGAGGGCTACGGGGTGGCGACCTTCTACGCGATGTTCGCGGTGAAACCCCGTCCGGCGACCGTCGTCCACGTCTGTACGGATCTGGCGTGCGCGGCCCGGGGCTCCGCCGAGGTGTGCGCGCAGCTCGAACGGGCCGTGGGCCCCGCGGGCTCGGCCGGGTCCGGGGCCGTCTGGCAGCCCAGCCCGTGCCTGGGCCTGTGCGAGCGCGCCCCGGCGGCCCTGGCGATCCGCGCGGGCGAGACCCCGCAGACCGCGGTGGTCGCCCCCGCCACCGCCGGGGCGGTGGCCGACGCGGCGTCGGCGCCGCACGAGGCGGCGGCCGAGCCGCCCGCGGTGGCCGCGGTCCCCCAGACCGGCGCCGAGGGCCTGGTGCTGCTGCGCCGGGTCGGGGTGGTGGACCCGGGGTCGCTGGACGACTACCGCGCCCACGGCGGATACGCGGCGCTGCGGCGGGCGTTCGCGCTCGGGCCCGCCGGGGTGATCCGGGAGGTGACCGAGGCCGGTCTGGTCGGGCGGGGCGGGGCCGCGTTCCCGACCGGGCGGAAGTGGTCGGCCACCGCCCAGCAGCCCGACCACCCGCACTACCTGGTCTGCAACGCCGATGAGAGCGAACCGGGCACCTTCAAGGACCGGGTCCTGATGGAGGGCGATCCCTACGCGCTCATCGAGGCCATGACGGTCGCGGGCTACGCCACCGGGGCCCACCGCGGGTATCTGTATCTGCGCGGCGAGTACCCCCGGGCGCTGCACCGGCTGCGCACCGCCATCGACCGGGCCCGGGCCCGTGGCCTCCTCGGTGAGGACGTCATGGGCCAGGGGTTCGCGTTCGACATCGAGATCCGGCGCGGCGCGGGCGCGTACATCTGCGGCGAGGAGACAGCGATCTTCAACTCGATCGAGGGGCGGCGCGGGGAACCGCGCAGCAAGCCGCCCTTCCCGGTCGAGAAGGGGCTGTTCGGCAAGCCGACCGCGGTCAACAACGTGGAGACCCTGGTCAATGTGTTGCCGATCCTGATCGACGGCGCCCAGGCGTATGCGCGTACCGGCACCGACACCTCCACCGGCACCAAGCTGTTCTGCGTCTCCGGCACGGTCGCCAGGCCCGGCGTCTACGAGCTGCCGTTCGGGGCGACGCTGCGGGAGCTGCTGGAGCTCGCGGGGCCGCCCGAGACCCTGCGCGCGGTGCTGCTCGGCGGCGCGGCGGGCGGCTTCGTGCGCCCCGACGAGCTGGATGTGCCGCTGACCTTCGAGGGCACGCGCGCCGCGGGCACCACGCTCGGCTCGGGGGTGGTGCTGGTGCTGGACGAGAGCGTCGAGCTGCCGCGCGTCCTGCTGCGCATCGCGGAGTTCTTCCGCGACGAGTCCTGCGGCCAGTGCGTCCCCTGCCGGGTGGGCACCGTACGGCAGGAGGAGGCGCTGCACCGGCTCAAGGACCGTACGGGCGCCGCCGCGGCCGGGGACATCGCGCTGCTGCGCGAGGTCGGCCGGGCCATGCGGGACGCCTCGATCTGCGGTCTGGGCCAGACCGCCTGGAACGCCGTGGAGTCCGCCATCGACCGCCTGGGAGCCTTCAAGTGACCGCGATACCGCTGCGACCCCCGCGCCGACTGGTCGACCTCACGCTGGACGGCGAGCCGGTCCGCGCCCCGGAGGGCAGCACCCTGCTGGACGCGTGCCGCGCCGCGGGCAAGGACGTCCCGACCCTGTGCCAGGGCGACACCCTCACCCCGAAGAACGCCTGCCGGGTGTGTGTGGTGGAGGTCGAGGGCGCCCGCACCCTCGCCCCCGCCTGCTCCCGACGGGTGGAGCAGGGCATGGAGGTGCGCACGGACACCGAGCGGGCCCGGCACAGCCGTAAGGTCGTCCTGGAGCTGCTGGCCTCCTCGACCGATCTGTCCACGACCCCGCGTGCCGCCGAGTGGATCGAGGAGTACGGGGCCGAGCCGGACCGCTTCGGCGCGGACGCCGCCCGGGTGGCCGAGGAGCCCAAGGTCGACAACGACCTGTACGTCCGCGACTACGACAAGTGCATCCTCTGCTACAAGTGCGTGGACGCCTGTGGCGAGCAGTGGCAGAACACCTTCGCGATCGCGGTCGCGGGCCGCGGCTTCGACGCCCGGATCTCCACCGAGCACGACGCGCCCCTCACCGACTCCGCGTGCGTCTACTGCGGCAACTGCATCGAGGTGTGTCCGACCGGCGCGCTGAGCTTCAAGACGGAGTTCGACATGCGGGAGGCGGGGACGTGGGACGAGACGGCGCAGACGGAGACCACCACGGTGTGCGCCTACTGTGGTGTGGGCTGCAATCTCACCCTCCATGTGCAGGACAATGAGATCGTGAAGGTCACCTCGCCGCACGACAATCCCGTGACCCACGGGAACCTGTGCATCAAGGGCCGCTTCGGCTACCAGCACGTACAGAACCACGCACAGAACCGGGACTGATCGACATGGGACGGGTCACCGAGCGACGCCGCGTCATCCGCATCCGGGACGGGGCGGTCAGCACCCGGCCGGACACCCTCGTGGCGGAGGAGCCGCTGGAGATCCGGCTGAACGGCAAGCCACTGGCGATCACCATGCGCACTCCGGGCGACGACTTCGCCCTCGCCGCCGGGTTCCTGGTGAGCGAGGGCGTCCTCGGGCGCGCGGACGAGCTGGCGAACATCGTCTACTGCGCGGGCGCCACCCAGGACGGTTCCAACACCTACAACGTGGTGGATGTGACCCTGGCCCCGGGCGTGCCGGTCCCTGACATCACCCTCGAGCGCAATGTCTACACCACCTCGTCCTGCGGTCTGTGCGGCAAGGCCAGCCTGGACGCGGTGCGGACGACGGCCCGCTGGCCGCTGGCGGACGGCCCCGGGGACGCCGGGGGCCCCGCCGTCCGGATCGAGCCGGGGACGCTCTCCGCGCTCCCGGACCGGCTCCGCGCGGCGCAGCGCGTCTTCGACCGGACCGGCGGTCTGCACGCGGCGGCGCTGTTCACCCCGGACGGTGAGCTGCTGGACCTGCGGGAGGACGTGGGGCGGCACAACGCGGTGGACAAGCTGGTGGGGCGGGCGCTCCAGCAGGGCCTGCTGCCGCTCTCGGGGTCGGTGCTGATGGTCTCCGGGCGCGCCTCCTTCGAGCTGGCGCAGAAGGCCGTGATGGCGGGGATCCCGGTCCTGGCGGCGGTGTCGGCGCCCTCCTCGCTGGCGGTGGACCTGGCGGCGGAGACGGGGCTGACCCTGGTCGGCTTCCTCCGCGGCACCTCGATGAACGTGTACGCGGGCGAGCAGCGGCTCGCCCTGCGGACAGCGGTTGGCGGGGCCTGAGGAGCGGTCCGCCCGCTGCACGGGTTGGCGGGCCGGCCGACGGGGAGCGCCCCCTGCGTCGGCCGGTCCCCACCGGGCCCTCCGGCCCGGCAGCCCGTCGGCCCAGCCTGGCCGGCCCCGAGCACCCGGAGCACCCGGCCGAAGCCCGCAGCCCGTAAACTCTGACAGCCGTTGGAGGGTTCGGTGGGTTGCGGTCGCGAGGAGGGGACCATGCGGATCGGCGAGCTGTCCCGCCGCACCGGGGTGAGCGAACGGCTGCTGCGCTACTACGAACAGCAGGGCCTGCTCCGGCCCGAGCGGCTGCCCAGCGGCTATCGCACCTACCGGGCGTCCGATGTGGCGGTGGTGCGGCGCATCCGCGCGCTGCTGGCCGCCGGGCTGTCGACGGCGACCATCTCCCAGGTCCTGCCCTGTCTCCGTGACGACGGTGAGCACCTTGTGCCCACCTGCCCGGACCTGCTGGGCGAACTGCGCGCCGAGCGGGACCGGATGACCTCGGCCATCGAGGATCTCGAGCTGTCCCGCTCGCTGTTGGACCGGGTCATCACCGCGGGTCAGAGCGCCCTGAGCTGACCGAGGCGGGGCCTCACCCGGGGGCGGGCACCGTCCCCTCGCGCCGCGTCCCCACCTCAACTGGCCCGGCCGCACGAGGATATGACGCACGATCCTTGTCCAGGGGGACCACCGGAGGAGACACTTTCAGCCGCAGTTATGTGTGAGACATGGGATGTCTTGATGTCCTGACGGCATGGTGCCTCATGGCGTGATGTCCGACGGTCCCGACACATCCAGATGCCGGTGCCTCAACGAGGCAGTCTGAAGGGCAGGCCGTGACCATGGCGTCAGTTCTCCGCACACATCCCCGCACCAGACCACCCCGCCCCCGTACCAGACCGTGGCGGCGCCGCGCCGCCGTGCTCCTCACCGCCGCGGCGCTGGCCCTTACCCCGCTTCCGGTTCGGGCCGCGGACACGGATTCCTCCGCGTCCGCGGCCCGCGCCGACTCCGGCTTCGAGCAACAGGTCCTCTTCAAGTCCGCCCAGGAGCAGGGCTACTCCTGCTTCCGGATCCCGGCGGTCGTCAAGGCCAAGGACGGCACCCTGCTCGCCTTCGCCGAGGGCCGGGTGGACAACTGCGGTGACGCCGGGGACATCGACCTGGTCCTCAAGCGCTCCACCGACGGCGGCCGCACCTGGGGCCCGCTCCAGGTGGTCAATGACGGCGGCGGTGACACCCACGGCAACCCCGCGCCCATCGTGGACCAGCGCACCGGCCGCATCGTGCTCGCCAGCACCTACAACACCGGCCGCGATGACGCCCAGGGCTGTGACGTCCCCTGTGACCGCTCCCCGCACCTGCAGTACAGCGATGACAACGGCGCCACCTGGTCCGCGCCGCGCGATCTGACCTCCTCGCTGATGCCCGACCAGTGGAACTCCTGGTACGCCACCGGACCCGTCCACGGCATCCAGCTCCAGCGCGGACGCCACAAGGGCCGCCTGGTCTTCACCCTCAACGCCGAGAGCTTCAGCGGCGGCCGCGTCACCGACAACCACGCCGCGCTCGCCTACAGCGACGACGGCGGCAACCGCTGGCGCATCGGCGCGGTGGACAGCTACCCGATCGCGGCGGACGGCACCTTCCGCCAGAAGCCGTCCGAGATGACGCTGGTGGAGCGAGCCGACGGCTCGATCTACGTCAACGCCCGGGAGCAGGACGGCACCGATCTCGGCCACCGCGACTACGCCATCAGCCGGGACGGCGGCCAGAGCTTCACCGCGCCCTTCCGCGCCATCCCCGATCTGCCCACCCCCCAGGTGCAGGGCTCGGTCCTGCGGCTGCGCGACCCGGCCCGCGACGGCTACAGCAGGCTGCTCTTCTCCGCCCCCGCCGACCCCGACCGCCGCCGTACCATGATGGTCCGCTCCTCCTGGGACGAGGCCCGCACCTGGGACGGTGTGGACCGCGGCAAGGTCATCACCACCGACTGGTCCGGCTACTCCGACATGGCCGCGATCTCCCGTGACACGGTGGGGCTGCTGTACGAGGGCGGTGCGGTGGACGCCCGCGACGAGATCCGCTTCGCCCGCTTCACCGAGGCGTGGCTGGGCTCCCGTCAGCCGCCCTCCCCCACCACCGACGACCGCGCGCCCGGCGCCCGGTCGGCGACCGTGCTCGGCGGTGCGGCGGGCCGTGACGACGGCCGGTTCGGCGACGCGCTGTCCTTCGACGGCACGGACGACGCGGTACGGGTCCCGTACCGTAACGTCCTGCCGCTGGGCACCCGCGACTTCACCGTGAGCCTGTGGTTCCGCTACTCGGCCGCCTCCGGGCAGCATCCGTTCCTGTGGATGGGCGGCATCGGCGAGAAGCAGCCGCAGGTCTGGCTGCGGGGTGAGCCCGAGAGCAACCGGATCCGGGCGCTGATGACCACGGTCAACGGCTTCGCCACCTTCACCAGCGCCTCGGTGTCCACCAACGCCGCGTACAACGACGGGCAGTGGCACCACCTCGCCCTGGTCCGCGGCGGCGGACGGCTCTCCCTCACCGTGGACGGCGGCACCGCGGTCACCGCCCCCGACGCCCCGGGCACCGTGAGCCGCGGCGCGCCCTTCGGACTCCACCTCGGCCAGGCCGTGGACAACCGCTCCCGCATGACGGGCGATCTCGATGAGTTCCGCCTGTACGCCCGCGCCCTGTCCGACACCGAACTGCGCCGTGTCCGCGAGTTCAACGCCCCACTCGACGGCCCCCGCTCCGGCGCCCTCGTCCGCCTCCCCCTCGACCATGTGCGGTCATCCCACGGTTAGGGATGTCCGGCGGGTCTTCCCCCTGCCCGCCCCTGTCACGCGGCGGAGCCCCATACCGATGCCGCGGGAAGGGGACCCGTAGGGTAGGCGGCCGTGACCGAAGCCGACTTCTTGCACTCCACGCGGGCGTCCTACGACGCCATGGCCATCGACTACGACGAGCGCTTCCGCGATGAACTGGCGGCCCAGCCCCTGGAACGGGCGGTGTTCGCCGGGTTCGCCGAGCTGGTGCGGAACGCCGGGGGCGGACCGGTGGCCGATGTGGGCAGCGGACCGGGCCGGGTGACCGCGCATCTGAACGGTCTGGGGCTGTCCGTGTACGGGATCGACCTGTCGCCGCGGATGGTGGAGCTGGCCCGGCGGGAGCACCCAGGGCTGCGGTTCGAGGAGGGGTCGATGCTGGCCCTGGACATCCCGGACGGCACCCTCGCCGCCGTGGTGGCGTGGTACTCGACGATCCACATTCCGCAGGAGCGGCTGCCGGATGTGTTCGCCGAGTTCCACCGGGTGTTGAAGCCCGGTGGATACGCGCTGGTGGGCTTTCAGGTGGGCGATGAGCCAAAGGCCTACACGGAGGCGTTCGGCCATCAGGTGTCGCTGACCTTCCGCCGGTGGCAGCCGGGCCGGATCGCCGAGCTGCTGGCCGCGGCCGGACTGCCGGTCCGCGCCCGGACCGTACGGGAACCGGAGCGCTGGGAACCGACCCCGCAGGCGTCCCTCATCGCCCGCAAGCCACTGCCGCCCGCCGACGACCAGACCGCCGACGGCGAGACCGCGGTAGGCCAGGCCGCCGAAAACCAGGCCGCCGGAAGCCGGGCCGCCGGAAGCTGACGTCAGACGCGGCTCAGCACGACATCGGCATCGCCCGCGCCGCCCGCGGAGCCCGTGCCATCCGCAAGCGCCCGGCCCTCGGGCCGGTGTCCGGCTCCCGTCTCCGCCGCTTCCGGCGCCCGCGCCGCGAAGCGGCGGGCCAGCACCGCGCAGACCATCAGCTGCAGCTGGTGGAAGAGCATCAGCGGCAGCACCGCCAGGCTCGCCTGGGCGCCGAAGAGCACACTCGCCATCGGCAGCCCGGCGGCCAGGCTCTTCTTCGACCCCGCGAACACGATCGTGATCCGGTCCTCGCGGACGAAGCCCAGCTTCCGCGAGCCGTACGAGGTGAGCGTGAGCATCACCGTGAGCAGGACCGCCTCGACACCGAGCAGGATCGCCAGCCGCGCCGGGGTCACCTGGTGCCAGATCCCACGGACCATGCCCTCGCTGAACGCCGCGTAGACCACGAGCAGCACCGAGCCCCGGTCGACCAGCCGCAGCACCACCCGGTGGCGTGAGATGAAGCCGCCGATCCAGCGGCGCAGCAGCTGACCGGCGAGGAAGGGGGCCAGCAGCTGAAGCCCGATCTTGATCATCGAGTCGGCCGAGAAGCCCCCTCCGCCGCCGCCCAGCAACAGCGCGACCAGCACCGGGGTGACCACCACGCCGAGCAGGCTGGAGAAGGAGCCCGCGCAGATCGCGGCGGCCACATTGCCCCGGGCGATCGAGGTGAAGGCGATGGAGGACTGGACCGTGGAGGGCACCAGGCACAGGAAGAGCAGCCCGGTGTAGAGGGGGTGGGTCAGCACATACGGCACCAGGCCGCGCGCGGCCAGCCCGAGGCCCGGGAAGATGACGAACGTGCACACCAGCACGGTCAGATGGAGCCGCCAGTGGCGCACTCCGTCCAGCGCCTCCCGGGTGGAGAGCCGGGCGCCGTAGAGGAAGAAGAGGAAGGCGACCGCGACCGTGGTGGCCCCGTCGGTGACGGTGGCGGCCCGGCCGCTGACCGGGAGCAGCACGGCGAGCGCCACGGTGCCGATGAGTCCGAGGATGAAGCCGTCCAGGGGAAGCCAGGAGGGAAGGGCGGGAAGGGCGATCTTGCGCAGGTGCGGGCGGTGCGGCATTCGTTCTCTTTCTCGCTCTTTCTGGCCTGGTTTCTCGTTCGTTCTCGCCTGGCGTCGGACACGGACGGGGCCCGTTCCATAGTGCTCCCGATCTAGGCCATCGGGAATCCCGCATACCGCTCTGACTGTCATCGCCGTCCGTGATGGCCCGGCGTACAGTGGTCGCCATGTACGACCCCGCCCAGCTCCGGACGTTTCTCGCGGTGTCCCAGACCCTCAGCTTCACCCAGGCCGCCGACCGCCTCGGGGTGCGCCAGTCCACCGTGAGCCAGCAGGTGCGCAAGCTGGAGGCGGCCGTGGGGCGGCAGCTGTTGGCCCGCGACACCCACGGGGTGGAGCTGACCGAGGACGGCGAGGCGATGCTGGGGTTCGCCCGCTCGATCCTGGAGGCGAACGAGCGGGCGGCGAGCTGGTTCCGGGGCACCCGGCTGCGCGGCCGATTGCGGTTCGGCGCCTCGGAGGACTTCGTGGTGACCCGGCTGCCGGAGATCCTGGAGGGGTTCCGCCGCGACCACCCCGAGGTGGATCTGGAGCTCAGCGTCGAGCTGTCGGGCACCCTGCACGAGCGGCTGGAGGCGGGCAAGCTGGATCTGGTGCTGGCCAAGCGGTCCGAGGACCGGCCGGGCGGCCAGCTGGTGTGGCGGGACCGGCTGGTGTGGATCGGCGCCGAGCGGCTGCGGCTGGATCCGGACCGTCCGCTCCCCCTGATCGTCTTCCCGCCACCGGGCCTCACCCGGGCCCGCGCACTGGATGTGCTGGAGCGGCACGGCAGGTCATGGCGGATCGTATGCACCAGCGGCAGCCTCAACGGCCTGGTCGCCGCGGCCCGTGCCGGACTCGGGGTGATGGCCCACACCCAGGGCCTGGTTCCGCCGGGCCTGGCGCCGGTCCCCGAACGGGCGGGGCTGCCCGACCTCGGCCCGGTGGATTTCGTGCTGCTGTACGGAAGGCGTCGGCAGGAGGGCGCCTCACACCTGGCGGCGGAGCGACTCGCCGCCGCGATCCTGGCGGGGCCTGTGCCACGATCGGAGAGATTTCGTGCAGAAGACCGTTACATATGAGCCACACACGCGGCGCATAGGACCAGACTCCACGCAATCCGCCCTCGTCGGCGCCTGATTGATACCCTTTCACCTCACTGTCCGCCCGGCAATCCGTGCGTTCCGGGCACAAAACACCTCTCCCGCATTGGGTGTCCGATCGGGTACGGTCGCGGCGCTGTGCCCAGCGGCTTCAAGGAGCAGGTATTGCGCGAGTTCACCGTCCCCCCGTTGGCGACGCCGCCTCAGGCCGGAGGACTGGCGGACGCCGTCTTCGACCATGCGGACTCCGACCCGCTCCGGGTTGCCCTGGCGCGCAAAACGGCGGACGGCGGCTGGCAGAACGTGACCGCGGGCCAGTTCCGGGACGAGGTGACGGCGCTCGCCAAGGGCCTGCTTGCCCGTGGCGTCCGATTCGGCGACCGCGTCGCCATCATGTGCCCCACCCGCTATGAGTGGACGCTCTTCGACTTCGCCCTGTGGACCATCGGCGCCCAGAGCGTGCCGCTGTACCCCACCTCCTCCGCCGAGCAGGTCTGCTGGATGCTGCATGACGCGGGGGTCTCCGCCTGTGTCGTGGAGCATGAGGACCACGCGATGACGGTCGGCTCGGTGGTCAACCGGCTGCCGCAGCTGAGACAGCTGTGGCAACTGGACGCCGGGGCGCTGGAAGAGCTGCTGGCGGCCGGCGAGTCCGTCGAGGACGACCTGGTGGAACGGCACCGGCAGGCCGTGACGCCCGAGCAGCCCGCGACCATCATCTACACCTCGGGGACCACCGGCCGCCCCAAGGGCTGTGTGATCACCCACGCCAATCTGATAGCGGAGTGCGACAACATCGTCGAGCGGTACGAGGAGGCCTTCCACTCCAAGCGCGGCGATGAGGCCGCCACCCTGCTCTTCCTCCCGCTCGCCCATGTCTTCGGCCGGATGGTGGAGGTCGCCGCCATCCGCGGCAAGGTCAAGCTCGGCCACCAGCCCAGGCTCTCGGCCGCCGCGCTGCTGCCCGATCTGAAGACGTTCCAGCCGACCTTCATCCTCGCGGTGCCGTACATCTTCGAGAAGGTGTACGCGGCGGCGCGCCGCAAGGCCGAGGTGGAGGGCAAGCTGGGGGTCTTCGAGAAGGCCGTGGACGTGGCGGTGCGGTACGCGGAGGCGCAGGAGGCCAAGGCGTTCGGCACCGGGCCGGGTCCGGGCGCGGCGCTGCGGGTGCAGCACCAGTTCTTCGAGAAGGCGGTCTACGGCAAGGTGCGCGCCGCGATGGGCGGCCGGGTGCGGCACGCGATGTCGGGCGGTTCGGGCATGGAGCGGCGGCTCGGCCTGTTCTTCGCGGGTGCGGGCGTCGTCATCTACGAGGGCTACGGCCTCACCGAGTCCACCGCCGCCGTCACCGCCAACCCTCCCGAGCAGACCCGCTTCGGCACGGTCGGCGTGCCGATCCCCGGCACCACGGTGCACATCGCGGACGACGGGGAGGTGTGGCTGCGCGGCGGCCAGGTCTTCGACGGCTACCTCGGCGACCCCAAGTCGACCGACGCGGTGCTGCGCGACGGCTGGCTGGCCACCGGCGACCTGGGCACGCTGGACGACGAGGGCTATCTGACCATCACCGGGCGGAAGAAGGAGATCCTGGTGACCTCCGGGGGCAAGACCGTCTCCCCGGTGGGCCTGGAGGAGCGGGTGCGGGGGCACCCGCTGGTGGCCCAGTGCATCGTGGTGGGCAATGACCGCCCGTATGTCGCGGCGCTGGTCACCCTGGACCCGGAGGCGGTCGCGCACTGGCTGACGATGCGCGGCAAGCCGGAGCTGCCGCCGGGCGAGCTGGTCCGGGACCCCGATCTGGAGACCGAGATCCGGCGGGCGGTGGTCGCGGCGAACACCACCGTTTCGCAGGCGGAGTCGATTCGTACGTTCCGGATACTTGCCGCGCAGTTCTCCGAGGAGCATGGTCTCCTGACGCCTTCGCTGAAACTGAAGCGTAAGGCCATCGAACAGGCGTACGCCGTCGAGGTCGAGGCGCTGTACACCACCTGAGCCGCGAAGGGGGCACGAAATGATCGATGTCATTCTCCCCGAACTTCCCGAACGTGAGCTGGCCCTGCTGTCCGAGGAGGCACCCCAGCCCAGCGGCCCGAGGCTGGCCGGGCGGGTCGTCCTGGGCGGGCCGGTGGCCGCACCGGTCACGGCCGACCTCGTCGGGCCCGATCCCGAGCTGCTGGACTTCCTCCGCACCGAGGCGGACAACGCCGTCTATCACCTGCTGCATCTGTCGGTGACCTGCGCCCGGGACGCGCCGGACCCCGCCCTGCACTCGGTCAATCTCGATCTCAGCCTCACGGCGGAACCGGTGCGGCGGGGCACCGCGGCCTTCCAGCCGGTGGCCTGGTCCATGACCCCGCACCAGCTCACCGCCGGGGTGACGGCACCGGCGCCCGCGGCCCACCTCGGCCCGCGGCTCGGGTTCCAGGACGGCGCCGGCACGGCGTACGGCGAGCGGGTCTGTCTGGAGGCGCGGCGGGAGCTGCGCTCCGATCCGGGCTGGGAGATCCGGCACACCTCCGGGGCGCGCATCGGCGGGACGTACCGGCTGGCCATGGTGGTGCGGGCGCCGCGCGGGGCGGTGAGCCGGGCGGCGGTCGCGGTGGGCGCCACGGTGCGCGAGGGGCACACCCTGCACCGCTTCCGGGAGGAGCTCGAGGAACCGCTGCACCTGGCCGCGCTGCAGTAGGGACGCCAGCGGGAGGGCACAGAGCGGTACGAACACGGGCGAGGAGCGGCGGAACACGGTGGACGGCCAGGACGGGGACGGGCATCCGGCGCTGACGGCCGGGGAGCTCGGGGAGTTGGCCCGGGTCTTCCCGCCCGGCCCGTCCGCCGTGGCGCTGCTGCGCAGAGCGGGCTTCCCCGCCGAGCACGTACCGGCGGCGGCCACGACGGCCGGGGAGTTCTGGTCCGCGGTGGCCGGGGCGGTCGCCGCGGGCCGGGTGGCGGACGGCAGGCTGCGCGTCCTGGCCGCCGCCTGTGTCTCCTATCCGCACAACGAGGTGTTCCGCACCGCCTTACGGGCGCGGCCGGGCGGGCGGGTGATCCGGCGGGTGCTGGTGACCGGCGCCACTCCGGGCGGCCAGGAGTTAGCCGCGGTCCAGCGGGCGGCCCGTGGCACCCTGACGGTGGACCGGTGCCCCGCCGAGGCCGCCGCCGATCTGCGGCGGGTCCTCACCGTACGCCCGGATGTGCTGCATCTGGTCTGCCGCCGTGAGGGGCGCGGGCTGGTCTTCGAGGACGGCGACGGGCGGGCGCATCACACAGCGGCCGAGCGCCTGGCCGGGCTGCTGGCCGTCTACCGCCGGCTGACCGGCACCCCACTGCCCGGTGTGGTGCTCGGCTGTCCCGACGGCGCACCGCTGGCCGGGCTGTTCGCCGGGGCGGCCGAGGTGGTCGTCGCCCACCGGGGGCGGCTGGACGGCGCGGCGTCGGCGGCCTTCGCGGGCGGGCTCTACGGTCTGCTGGCCGAGGCGCCCACGCTGGAGCGGGCGGCGCGGCGGGCGGCGGAGCGCCTCGGGCGGGACGGGGTGGTCATCCTGCGCGGGCGACCCTGGTGAACGGGAATGACGGCGGGCCGTTGACCGTTGTAGTAATGGGAAGCACCCCATCCACATCCGACGTTAGGATCGACTGCTCGTGAGCAAGGTCCCCTCAATCACGCTCAACAACGGCGTACGGATGCCGCAGCTCGGCTTCGGTGTCTGGCAGATCCCGGACGACGAGGCGCAGGTCGCGGTGCGCAACGCACTGGACGCCGGGTACCGCAGCATCGACACGGCCGCGATATACGGGAACGAGGAGGGTACGGGGAAGGCGCTCGCCGCGTCGGGCGTCCCGCGCGAGGAGCTGTTCGTCACCACCAAGCTCCAGAACGCCGACCAGGGGTACGACTCGACCCTGCGCGCCTTCGACACCTCGCTGACCAAGCTGGGCCTGGAGTATGTGGACCTGTACCTGATCCATTGGCCGCTGCCCGGGGTCGACAAGTACGTGGAGACCTGGAAGGCGTTCGAGAAGATCCACTCCGAGGGCCGCGCCAAGGCCATCGGCCTGTCCAACTTCCACGCCGCCCACACCCAGCGGCTGCTCTCCGAGACCTCGGTCGTCCCGGTGATCGACCAGATCGAGCTGCACCCGCAGCTGCCGCAGGCGGAGCTGCGCGCCTTCAACGCCCGCCATGACATCGCCACCGAGGCGTGGTCCCCGCTGGGCCAGGGCAAGGGCCTGCTGGAGGACCCGAAGCTGGCGGCGATCGCCGGGAAGCACGGGAAGACCCCGGCCCAGGTGGTGCTGCGCTGGCATCTGGACCTGGGCAACGTGGTGATCCCCAAGTCCGTGACCCCATCGCGGATCAAGGAGAACATCGACGTCTTCGACTTCCAGCTGGACTCGGAGGACCTGGCGGCGATCGACTCCCTCGACACCGGCAACCGTCTGGGCTTCGACCCGGAGACCTTCAACGGCTGAGCCCGACCGCGCCACCGGCTCCGCAACCATCCCGCCCCGTCGCGTCCCCGCGGCGGGGCGGACCCATGGGCAGCCCACCGAGACCCATGGGCGGCCCACCGAGCGCGGCACGTCCCCGGCAATTACGCTTGGCGCCCAGATGGGCACACAGCGTGACCACATCCCTAGCCGAGGAGACCGAAGATGTCCCGCAGACGCCGTCACGGCCTTGAGCTGGCCGCCGGTTGTACCGTCGCGATAGCCGCCCTCTTCCTGGGGAGCGGCATACCCGCGGTGGCCGACCCCGGTGAACCCTCCCCCCGCCCCCGGAGGGAGGTGCCCCCCGAGATGCTGGCCTCGATGCAGCGCGATCTGGGCCTGACGGCCGATGAGGCGCGGATGCGGATATCCAACGAGTACCGGGCCGGTGAGGCCGAACCCGGTCTGCGCAAGAGCCTGGGCGGCTCCTACGGCGGCGCGTGGGTGTCCGGCAACACCGCCGAACTCACCGTGGCCACCACCGATGAGGAGCAGAGCGGCACCATCACGGCGGGCGGCGCCAAGGCCGCCGTCGTCAAGCACAGCCTCAAGGCCCTGGTCGACGCCAAGCAGGCGCTGGACCGCACCGCCTCCGAGCGCTCCCCGGCCGCCGATGTCGTCTCCGCCTGGTACGTGGACGTCAAGACCAACAGCGTCGTGGTGCAGTCGGCCCAGCCCACCGAGGCGGCGGCCTTCGTCGAAGCGAGCGGCGCGGACCCCGAGGTGGTACGGGTCGTGAAGTCGGCCGAGCGGCCGGGCCCGCTGTACGACCTGCGCGGCGGCGAGGCGTTCTACATCAACGACACGGCCCGCTGCTCGATCGGCTTCACCGTGGCCAAGGCCGACCAGAACGGCTTCGTCACCGCAGGTCACTGCGGCAGCAAGGGCGACACCACCGCCGGCTTCAACCGGGTGGCGCAGGGCACCTTCCAGGGCTCCAGCTTCCCCGGCAATGACTACGCATGGGTGGCCACCAACGCCGACTGGACCCCGCAGCCCTGGGTGATCGGCCCCGAGGGCACCAATGTCACCGTCACCGGCTCCCAGGAAGCGCCGGTTGGCTCGTCCGTCTGCCGCTCCGGCTCGACGACCGGCTGGCACTGCGGCACCATCCAGCAGCACGACACCAGCGTGCAGTACCCGCAGGGCACGGTCCGTGGGGTCACCCGCACCAACGTCTGCGCCGAACCGGGCGACTCCGGCGGCTCGTTCATCTCGGGCAGCGAGGCACAGGGCGTCACCTCCGGCGGCTCCGGCAACTGCACCACCGGCGGCACGACGTACTTCCAGCCGGTGAACCCGATCCTGACCGCCTACGGGCTCACCCTCACCACCGGCTGAGGCCCGGCGCCGGGGCCGCCGCGGCCGTACGGACCACGGCGGCCTCACGCGTGTCCGGCACGGCTCGACGTTCAACGGCACTCCTTGACGTGTTCGGAGCACCTTGACCAATCCGCACCCGTCCGGGCGACGAATGGGGTACGACACCTCCGTGTGCGCCGCATCGTTCCCGGAAGGACGGCCCGTGAGAGAACCCGTGTACATCGGCGGACCCGCCGCGCGCGGACCGGACCTCGAAGAGCTGCTCCAGCTGGTGGCCCGCGGGGACCAGAACGCGTTCGGAACCCTCTACGACGCCGTCAGCGGGCCGGTCCTGGGGCTGACCCGCAGTCTGCTGCGCGACCCGGCCCAGGCCGAGGAGGTCACCCAGGAGGTCCTGGTCGAGGTGTGGCGGTCCGCGGCGCGGTTCGACCCGGGCCGGGGCAGCGCCATGGCCTGGATCATGACGGTGGCACACCGGCGCGCCGTGGACCGGGTGCGCTCGGCGCAGGCCGCCTCCGACCGCGAGGAGCGCGCCGCGCTGCTGTCGCGCACCCCGGCGTTCGACGAGGTGACCGAGCAGGTGGAGGCCAGGCTCGAGCGCGAGCAGGTGCGCCGGTGCATGCGGACGCTGACCGAGCTGCAGCGGCAGTCGGTGACGCTCGCCTACTACCGGGGCCGCTCCTACCGTGAGGTGGCGGAGCTGCTGTCGCTGCCGCTCGGGACCGTGAAGACCAGACTCAGGGACGGGCTCATCCGGCTCAGGGACTGTCTGGGGGTCGGCGCATGACCAGGGCGGATCTGCACACCTTGACCGGGGCGTACGCGGTGCACGCCCTGTCGGGGCGGGAGTTGGGCGAGTTCGAGCGGCATCTGGCGGTCTGTGACGCCTGCCGTCAGGAGGTACGGGAGCTGCGGGAGACCGCCGCCAGGCTGGCGGTGGCCTCGTCCCTGGCACCGCCACCGACGATGAAGGACGATGTGCTGCGGCGGATCGCCACGGTCCGCCAGGAGCCGCCCCGGCTGGCGGCGCGGGAGACCCGGGAGTCCCACGCGGGCCCCCGGCGGCGCACCGGGCGGCGGGCCGTGAACGTCGCGCTGGCGGCCTGTGTGGCCGCTGCCGCCGTATGCGGCGGGGCCGCGGTGTGGCAGTACCGGCAGGCGTCCGACGCCCGTGACACCGCCCGCCGCTCCGAGCAGCGGGCGGCCCGGGCGGAGGAGCTGACCCAGGTGCTGGCCGCGCCCGACGCGCACAGCCGCAGCGGGCGGATGACCGGCGGCTCGACCGGCACGGTGGTGGTCTCGCGCGGGCTGGACAAGGCGGTGTTCCTCGCCTCGGGGCTGCCCGAACCGCCCGCCGGGCGGATCTACCAGCTGTGGTTCAGCGACGGCGGCACGATGCGCCCGGCCGGTCTGCTGGACTCCTCGGGCCGGAGCACGGCGGCGGTCATGAGCGGCGCGGTCGGGAAGGCGTCGGCCATGGGGGTGACGGTCGAGCCCGCCGGAGGGTCGAGGGCCCCGACGGGCGATCCGCTGGTCCTGTTGGCGTTCCCCTCGGCGTGACCGGGTGAAAGGGGGCGGGGAGTGGCCGATCCGCGGTGCCGGGTGGGGTAAGGGAGAGGGATGAGCAGCACGTCCCTCTCCGTCTTCACCTCCGATCTGCGGCTGTCCGACAACCCCGTACTGCGCGGCGCGCTCCGCTCCGCCGAGCGGGTCGTGCCGCTGTTCGTCGTGGACCGCGGCCTGGCCCGGACGGGGTTCGCGGTCCCCAACCGGGTGGCGTTCCTGGCCGACGCCCTGGCCGATCTCGACGCGGGGCTGCGCGAGCGGGGCGGGCGGCTGGTGGTACGCCGGGGGGAGGTGGTGGCGGAGATCCTGCGGGCGGTGCGGCAGGCGGACGCGGACGAGGTGCACATCGCGGGCGGGGTGAGCGGCTACGCCGCCCGTCGCGAACGGCGGCTGCGCGAGGCGCTGGAGGCCGACGGACGGCGGCTGCGGGTGCACGGCGCGGTGGTGACGGCGGTGGAGCCGGGCGAGGTGACCCCGGCGGGCAAGGACCACTTCGCGGTCTTCACCCCGTACTTCCGCGCCTGGCAGCGGGCCGGGCAGCGCAGGCCGCTCAGCCCGCCGCGCACGGTGAGCGTGCCGTCCGGGCTCCGCTCGGAGCCGGTGGCGGCGGTCACCACACTCGCCCCGGGCAGCGCCTCCCCCGGGCTGCCCGAGGGCGGCGAGACGGCGGGCCGCCGCCGGATGCGCTCCTGGTGGCGGTCGGGCTTGCGGAGTTACGCCGACCGGCAGGACGACCTGGCGGGCGACGCCACCTCCCGGCTCTCCCCGTATCTGCACTTCGGCTGTCTGTCCCCGGTGGAGCTGGTGCACCGGGCGCGGGAGGCGGGCGGCGCGGGCGCCGACGCGTTCGTACGGCAGCTGGCCTGGCGGGACTTCCACCACCAGGTGCTGGCCGCCCGGCCGGACGCCGCGTACACCGACTACCGTACGCGGGGCGATCGGTGGCGCGGGGAGGCGGCCGAGGTCGCGGCCTGGAAGGCGGGGCGCACCGGCTATCCGCTGGTGGACGCCGGGATGCGGCAGCTGCGCCACGAGGGCTGGATGCACAACCGGGCGCGGCTGCTGGTGGCGAGCTTCCTCACCAAGACGCTCTACCAGGACTGGCGGACCGGCGCCCGGCACTTCCTGGAGCTGCTGGTGGACGGGGACGTGGCCAACAACCAGCTGAACTGGCAGTGGGCGGCGGGCACCGGCACCGACACCCGCCCGAACCGGGTCCTCAATCCGCTGGCGCAGGCCCGGCGGTTCGACCCGGACGGCGCGTATGTGCGGCGCTGGGTGCCGGAGCTTGCCGGGGTGACCGGCTCCGGCGTCCACACGCCCTGGCGGCTGCCGAAGGCCGAGCGGGACCGGCTGGACTACCCGGACCCGATCGTGGACCTCCAGGAGGGTCTGGCCCGCTTCCGGCACGCCCGGGGGTGACCGGGCGCCGCCGGGCCGGTCAGTCGGCGCGGGCGCCGTGCTGCGGGGCGATCTCCTCGATCCGCCCGGCGAGCTCGAAGTCCAGCGCGGTCACCTTGCCGCCGACACTGTGGGTGTTCACCGTGACGGCCACCTTGTTGTAGCCGAGGGTGAGATCGGAGTGGTGGTCAAGCTCCTCCTGGATGGTGGCGATCTCCGCCACCAGCCCGGCCGCCTGCGGATGGCCCTTGAACACATACGTACGCAAGAGCCGGTCGTCCGCGAACGACCAGCCGGGAAGCTGCTCAAGACGCCCCTGGATCTCCTGGTCGGTAAGCGGCTCGACGGCCATGACACATCCCTTCGTCGCGGGTGAACCGGTGGCCCTTCCACCCTGCCACGGGCCCCGCCCGGCGTCGGCTACCTTCGGGTCATGACGACTGCCGCGCCGCCCCGGGTGGGCACACTGCTGCGCGAGTGGCGGGACCGCCGCCGGATCAGCCAGCTGGAGCTCGCGCTGCGCGCCGACTCCTCGGCCCGCCACATCAGCTTCATCGAGACCGGCCGGTCGCGGCCCAGCCAGGAGATGGTGCTCCGGCTCGCCGATCACCTCGACGTCCCCGTGCGCGAGCGCAACGCCCTGCTGATCGCCGCCGGTTACGCCCCGCACTATCCGGAGCGGTCGGTGGACGATCCGTCGATGAGCGCCCTGCGCGACTCCCTGGAGCGGCTGCTGACCGGCTATGAGCCGTATCCGGCGCTCGTGGTGGACGGCACCTATGGGGTGCTGGCGGCCAACCGGGGCATCGCCGCGCTTCTGGAGGGGGTGGCGGAGCATCTGCTGCGGCCCCCGCTGAACGCGATGCGCCTCACCCTCCACCCCGAGGGGCTGGCCCCGCGCATCCGCAACCTCCGCGAGTGGCGTGGCCATCTGCTGGACCAGATGGACCGGCAGCTGGCGCTGATGCGCTCCTCGCCGCTGCGTGCGCTGTACGACGAGGTGGCGGCCTATCCGCTGCCCGAGAGCGGCGACCGGGAGACGGCGACCGCCGGTGACACCCCGCCCTTCGCGCTGCCGATGATGATCGAGCACGGCGGGCGGGTGCTGTCGTTCATCTCGACGATCGCGACCTTCAACACCCCCATGGACGTCACGGTCTCCGAGCTGGCCATCGAGACCTTCCTCCCGGCCGACCCGGAGACCGCCGCCGCACTGGGCCGGCTGAGCCAGCCCTAGGGGCGCGGTTTCAGCCGCTCGTCAGGGCGCGGCTTCAGCCGCTTGCGGGGACCCGGTCCAGGAAGGCGAGGACGGAGCGGATCCGGCCGTCCCCGGCCAGGGTGATCGCATCGGTCCCGGCGACCGGGGCGGAGCCGTCGGCCGTCGAGACCAGTTCCCAGCTGAAGCGGGCCGTGTCGTGGTGGCCGTCCACGGCGCCGGTGAGCCGGAACTCATGGCCGGGGAACTGCTTCTGGGCCCCGGCGATGACGGCGGCCAGCTGCTCATGGCCGCGCGCCTCCGCCAGCGGGTCGGTGTAGCCGCCCTCCTCGGTCCAGGCGGCGGCCACCGCCTTGGCGAGGGCTTCGGGGCCGGTGGCGTTCCACGCCTCGAAGTAGCGGGCGACGGCGGTGTCGTACTGCGTCATCTGGTCACTCCTCCATGAAATCCCCTGGTGGGAACGGGCCCCGGACTGGAGGACGCCGGCCCGGAACCCGATGCCTCAACCCTGCCGCCGCCCTGCGCGGGGGTCGATTACCGCCGGGGTAATGGAGGCGGGGTGACTCAGGACCGCTGGGACTCCACGAGCGCGATGGCCTCCTCCTTGGTGGCCACGGCGGGCGGCGAGCCCTCCAGCGGCTTGCGGGCCGTCTCCTTCATCACGGCGGCGGCGATGATGCCGACGACCGCCGCGAGCATCGTGTAGTAGGCGGGCATCAGATCGTCCCCGGTGCTGCTGATCAGTCCCTCGGTCACCAGCGGCGTGGTGCCGCCGAAGAGCGAGACGGAGATGTTGAGGGCGATGGAGAGCGAGCCGTAGCGCACATTCGTCGGGAAGAGCGCGGGGAGCGACGCGGACATCACACTCACATAGGGCAGCAGACACAGCCCCAGGAGCAGCAGCCCGGCGAAGACCGGGACGATCCCGCCCTGCTTGATGAGCAGGAAGCAGGGCACCGCGAGGACCAGGAAGCCGACCGAACCGGCCATCAGCACGGGCTTGCGGCCGATGCGGTCGGAGAACCGGCCGACGAAGGTGATGGCCGCCATCAGCACCACCATCACGATGATGATCGAGACCAGGGCGCTGGTGCTGCTGTAGTGGAGGGTGTCCGACAGATACGTCGGCATGTAGGACAGCAGCATGTAGTCGGTGATGTTGTACGCGGCGACCAGTGCGATGCACAGCGCCATCGCACGCCACTGGGTGCGGAACACCTGCCAGAACGGCAGGCTTTCGCGCTCGGACGCGTTGGTGGAACCCTCGTCCTCCAGCTTCTGGAACGCGGGGGTGTCATCCAGTTTCAGCCGCAGATACAGACCGACCAGCCCGATCGGCGCGGCGACCAGGAACGGAATGCGCCAGCCCCAGGAATCCATCGAGGAGTCGGCGAGCGTCACGGTCAGGATGGTCACCAGTCCCGCCGCCGAGGTGTAGCCGATCAGCGTGCCGAACTCCAGAAAGCTGCCGTAGTAGCCGCGGCGCTTGTCGGGCGCGTACTCGGCGATGAAGGTCGAGGCGCCGCCGTATTCCCCGCCGGTGGAGAAACC
This sequence comes from Streptomyces antioxidans, assembly GCF_000968685.2. Taxonomy (GTDB): domain Bacteria; phylum Actinomycetota; class Actinomycetes; order Streptomycetales; family Streptomycetaceae; genus Streptomyces; species Streptomyces antioxidans. Next base: position 18,097 of record NZ_LAKD02000024.1, on the reverse strand, counting down.
CTGGAGCATACGGAACAGGATGAGCAGCGCGGGCGACCAGAAGCCGATGGCGGCATAGCTGGGGATCAGTCCGATGGCGAGCGTGCTGGACGCCATCATGATCATGGTGAAGGACAGCACCTTCTTACGGCCGATCCGGTCGCCGAGCGGCCCGAAGAACAAACCTCCCACGGGACGGACCAGAAAGGCCACCGCGAAAGTCGCGAGGGAGGAGAGAACCTGGGCCGTGTCATTTCCGGATGGAAAGAACACTTTACCGATGGTGACCGCGAGATAGCTGTAGATCCCGAAGTCAAACCATTCCATGGCGTTTCCCAGCGCGGCCGCCTTCACCGCTTTCCGGACGGTCTTCTCCTCGGTGACCGTGATGTCGCTCCGACGCAGTGGAGGGTTCTTGCGTCGCTGGACGGCACGCCAGAGCAGGCGGTGCCGTGAGGGCGCGGACGCGGAGGCTTCGACATCGGTTGGGACAGGCACAAGCAACTCTTTTCAGTGGACAGGCCTGTTGCGCGTACCCGACGATCGCCGCGGCATTCGTATCCGGATTTGGATTCGCCGCACCGCATTACGGGCTTCCCGATATCGGCTATCGGCCGGCCCGGTGCTGGGCCAACGTCACGGGGTCTTGTCCGGAACGGCCCGGCTGACCACGGTAATGGGCGCGGCGGGGGCGCCGTCCCACCGGGAATCCCGCCCGGTGCGCGCCGCGTCGGGCGCCTTGGCCGGCCGTGGGCCGGCGGGCGCCTCGGCCTCCGCCGGGGCGGCGGTCGCCTCCTCCTCCTCCTCCGGCACCTGGGGCCCGTCCGCCTCCTCCAGCCAGCGCCGCAGCACGTGGTGCACCCGTTCGGCCCCGACCAGTTCCTCCCCCGCCGCCACCGGCGGGGTCAGCCCGGCCGGCCACAGCAGGAAGGGGTGCCCCTGCTCCCCGCCGAGCCCGCCGTGCGAGCCGATCTGCTCCTCGAAGGCGTGCACCGTGCCGGTAGCGGGGTCGTAGGCGGAGTTGACCATGACGTCGGGGGTGTTCCGGAAGTGCGCGGTGCGCCGTACGGCGTCCTCGGCGCCGGGCCCGAAGACCGTGAGCGGGTTCGCCCCCACGACCTCCCCGGTGTCCAGCCGGTGCTCGGCGCCGTCCGCGCCCAGCACCACCGCACCGTGCGCCTCGGACCGTACGAGCACGAAGCCCACGCCCGGGTGGTCGGCGAGGGTGCGCAGCAGTGCGGGGTGGCGGGCGTCGATCTGCTCGCGGCTCATCCGCCCCGGTACGTCGGGGAAGGAGATCAGGCCGAGGTTCCCGGAGGCGAGCACGATCGGGTCGTCCCCGTCCACCTCCGGCTTCTCCGGACGGTGCAGCGCCGCCCGCCCCGCCTCGCGCGCCTCCGCCCCGCTCGGGGTCCGCCCGGCCCGCCGCGGCACGGGCAGACCGCAGCCGGCCCGCACCAGGTCCTCCAGCCTCAGCCCGTACGCCCCCGCGAAGGTCTCGCCCGGGCTCTGCCCGTGGTCGGACAGCAGCACGACGCGGTAGTCGCGCGGGGCGCGCTCGGCGACCTTGGCGATCAGCGCGATGGAGCGGTCGAGCCGGGCCAGCACCCGCAGGGCGTCCCGGCTGCGCGGCCCCGAGTGGTGGGCCACCTCGTCGTACGCCACGAGGTCGGCGTAGATCGCGGTACGGCCGGACAGGATGTCCCCCATCACCGCCGTCACCACGACATCCCGCTCCACGACGGTGGCGAACGCCCGGATGAACGGATACAGCCCGCCCCGCTTCACCCGGGGCGTCTCGCGGCGCAGCTTGGCGCGGGTGGACTGGAAGATCTCGCGGACCACCTCGGCGAGGAACGACCCGGCGGTGCGGGTGGCGTTGGCGGGGTCGGCGAAGTACGCGAAGTAGCCGGAGCGGGAGCGGTTGTGCTTGCCGCGCCGGGCCGCGACCGAGAGGACCAGGGCCAGCTGCTCCGCGCCGCCGGTGAAGAGGTTGCCCCGGCTGGCCCCGTCCACGGTGAGGAGTCCGTCGTGTCTCGCCCGGGCGGCGGCGCGGCGCTGGAGCAGCGCCGCGCTGCTCGGCCGGTTGCTCACCATCACCTCCCCGGTCTTCTTCTCGTACCAGCGGAAGGCGGGCACATCCTCGTTGGAGCCGTGCAGGATGCCGAGTTGGCTGGCGCCGGTCTGGCTGGACCAGTCGGTGCGCCAGGGCGTGACCTGGTGGGTGCTCCGGAGCCAGCCCGCGACGGTGGGCATCACCGGTGGCCGGTTCTCACGCTCCCGCAGCGCCTCCCTGAGCACCGCGTGCCCCACCCCGTCGAGCTGCAGGAACATCGTCCCCGGGGGTTCGTCGCTCCCCCCGTCCTCACCGAGCCGCCGTCTGCGCCGCACGGCCAGCCGCGCCAGCCGACGCCGGTAGGCGCCGTCGTCCCGTACGGTCAGGAAGGTGCTCGTGGCCGATGACGCGGCGGACATCACGGCCGCCACCACGACGGCGGTCTCCGGCTCGGCGGCGCCGCGCCCGTCCGGGTTCACGCTGAGGGCGATCAGCAGCATCGAGCCGTTGAGCACGAACACCAGGAGCCCCAGCACCAGCGCGGGCATCAGCAGCAGCGCCCGTACGAGCAGCGGCCACACCAGCGCGCTGAGCACCCCGAAGGCGCCCGCGCCGCTGGCCGCCGTGATGGCGATCTGCGTCGCGGAGTCACCGTCGCCTGACGTCAAGCGGAAGTCGGGGAGGATCCCGGCGAGCGCCAGCATCGTGAGCGTGGACACCGCCCACACCGCCGCCACCCGGAGCAGGGTTCCCCCCACGGTCTTCCATCGGGGCTTCTGCACGCCGCGCCCTCACTTCGCATCACCGATTCGCACCATGTGCGCGAACCGGCTTCAAGCGTGGCACAACGCCCCCGCGACCCGGCGGACAGCGGGTTACCGGGATGGATCGATTCCGCTTACGACCGGGAACGGTCCACCGCGGCCCGGACGCGCCGGGCGCTGCCCGCTTCGAGCGGGAAATGGGCATGCGCGGTGGGTCGGGCTCGGGATACAGCCTTGGCCATGGAGGAGGAACGTCTGGCTGGTGGCCGGAGCGCCGGTGCGGTGCGTATCGGGGACGCGGTTCACCGGCCCGCCCAGCCCTGGACGCCTGCCGTACACGCGGTGCTGCGGCATCTGGAGGCCGTGGGATTCGACGGGGCGCCCCGGGTGCTGGGGACCGACGGGCGCGGGCGTGAGGTCTTGACCCATCTCGCGGGCGACACCACGGGTGAGGCGTTTCCCTGGCCCGCGTGGGTGTTCTCCGACACCGCGTTGGTGAGTGTCGGCAAGTGGGCCCGTCGGCTGCACGATGCGACGGAGTCGTTCGTACCGCCGTCGGGCGTGCGCTGGCTCGCCGGGGAGACGTGGCGGCCGGGGCTGATCGTCGGACACCATGACGCCGCCCCGTGGAACGCGGTGTGGCGCGACGCCGATCTCGTCGGGTTCTTCGACTGGGACACCGCTGGGCCGTCGTCGCGCGAGTTCGCGGACGTGGTGCCCGCACGGGCGCGGTCCAACGCCGATGTCATCGACCGGCTGGCCGGTGGCGGCGACCCGGTGTACGCCGGGCTGTTGCCGGTCGCCGCCTACCTGCGCCAAGCCGCTCTCGAGGTTGAGGCGTTGCCCGCCTCCTTCTGGACGCGTTAGCCGCGGGTGTTCCGGCAGGTGGATCCGGGACCGTCGGCCGAGCCGGGCTGGAGCGCGCTGGCGCCGACTCCACCGGTTCCGCCGTCCTCCGGGGTTCCCAGCGACAGTCTGGAGTCGCACCGATTGTGCTGGCCCGGCCCCAGGGTGGTGAGGTCGCTGAAGAAGTCGCCGGGAAGGCCGGGCCACTGCTGGGCCTGTGCCACGTTGACGCCTCCGAACACCAGGGCGCAGGTAACGGAAGTACCCAGCACCACTACGCGAATGACCTTCTTCACCGGACCACCTTTCCCGAAAGACTCGACAGATCGGTCGGCAATGTTGCCCGCAGCCTGCCCAACGGCCGCGACCGGCGGCAGGAACGACACGACCGCTTAGTGCGAATGGGCCCGCCGGACCATCAGGCCCGGCCGTGGGCCCGCTGCGCCCGGCGGGAGAGGGTGTCGATCACGACGGCCAGCAGCAGCACACCGCCGGTGATCATGAACTGGACGGCGGTCTGGATGTCCATGAGGGCGACGCCCGAGGCGATCGACTGGATGACCAGCACACCCAGCAGGGCCGACCAGGTGCTGCCACGGCCGCCGAAGAGGCTCGTACCGCCGATGACCGCCGCGGCGATGGCGTTCATCAGCAGGTCCGTGGTGACCGACGTCTGGCTGACCGAGTTGATCCGGGAGGCCAGGAAGAGGCCGCCGATGGCGGCCATCGTGCTCGACATCATGAACGCCGAGGTGCGCACCCAGGCCACGTTGATCCCGGCCCGGCGGGCCGCTTCGACGCCCCCGCCCAGAGCGAAGATCATCCGGCCGTAGGACGTGCGGCGCAGGACGAAGTCGAGGATGACGAGGACGATCAGGAAGATCAGGAGGGCGAGCGGCAGCCCCTGGAACTCGTTGAGCACATACGCGGCGGCGAAGGCGAGCACCGCGAGCACCCCCGTGCGGACGGCGATCCAGACCGGGGCGCGGGCGGGCACTCCGGCGGCGCGGCGGCGCTTGACGTCGCGCCAGACGGTGAGGAAGTACCCGGCGGTGCCGAGCGCCGCCAGGGCGTAGGCGGCGGCCACATCGGAGAAGTAGTAGTTGGTCAGCTGGGCGACCAGGCCCTGGTCGTCGAGGTTGATGGTGCCGTACGTGCCCATGATGGAGAGCATCAGGCCGTACCACCCCAGCAGCCCGGCGAGGGTGACCACGAACGCGGGGACGCCGACCATTGCCGTGAAGTAGCCGTGGACGAAGCCGACCGCCGTACCGCAGAGGGCGCCCAGGATGATGGCGGGTGGCTCGGGCATGCCGAAGTTGACGTTCAACACGGCGAACAGGGCGGAGGCCAGGCCGCTCACCGAGCCCACCGACAGATCGATCTCGCCGACCAGCAGCACGAAGATCACGCCGACCGCGATCATGCCGGTGCCGACGATGTCCACGCTGAGGTTGGAGAGGTTGCGCGGGGAGAGGAAGTGCGGGTTGAGGATCTGAAAGGTGATCCAGATCGCGAGCAGCCCGAGCAGGACGGGGACGGCGCCGAACGCACCGCCGCCCACCTTGCGCCCGAACGCGTCGCCGAAGCGTTCGGCGGCCTGGGCGCTGGATCCGCCGGGGATGCTCACAGCTCCCCCTCCCGCGCCGTGCGCCGCACCACCGCGTTGTCGGACGCGCCGGTGATGGAGGAGACGATCTGCTCCTGGGCAGTGGTGGTGACGTCGAAGAACCCGTTGTTGCGGCCGAGGCGCAGCACCGCGACCCAGTCCGCGACGGCCTTGACGTCGCCCAGGTTGTGGCTGATCAGCAGCACTCCGAGCCCGCGTTCACGCAGCCGTTCCACCAGGTCCAGGACCTGGGCGGTCTGTTCGATGCCGAGCGCGGCGGTGGGCTCGTCCAGCATCACCAGGCTCGGTTCGCCGAGCAGCGCCCGGGAGATGGCGACGGTCTGCCGCTGGCCGCCGGAGAGGGACGCGACGGGCCGGCGGACATCGGGGATGCGGATGGAGAGGGTGGCCAGCAGATCGCGGGTGCGGCGCTCCATCTCCACCTCGTCCAGGACGCCTATCCGGGTGATCTCGCGGCCGAGGAAGAGATTGCCGACGACGTCGAGGTTGTCGCAGAGCGCGAGGTCCTGGTACACGGTGGCGATGCCCAGGTGCTGGGCGTCGTGCGGGCGGCCGATGTGGATGGGGCGGCCCCGCCATTCGAGGGTGCCCGTGTCGGCCGGTTCGACGCCCGCGATCACCTTGACCAGGGTGGACTTCCCCGCGCCGTTGTCGCCCACCAGGGCGATGACCTCACCGGCGTGGATCTCCAGCTCGACGTCCGTGAGCGCCTGCACCGCGCCGAAGCGCTTGAAGACGCCGCTCAGCGCCAACAGGGGCGGGGCCGACGGTCGGGCCATCCGCGCCTCCTTTCGTTCCGCGTCCTACGGTGCGCCGTTCCGGCCGATGAGCCCGGCCTTGCGGCAGTCATCCGCGTACTTCCTGGTGCATATCTGATCGACGCGATACAGACCGTCCTTGATGACGGTGCTCCTGATGTTGTGCACGGTGACGGCCACCGGATCGAGCAGCACCGCGGGGATGCCGCGGGTGGTGGAGTTGTCGACCCGGTGGGTGGCGATCCCGTCGAGCGATCTGCCGCGTCCCACCGCGATGGCCATCTCCGCGGCGGTGTACGCCTCGGGCTTGAACGGCTTGTAGACGGTCATGTACTGCTCGCCCGCGAGGATCCGCTGGATGCCGGCGAGCTCGGCGTCCTGGCCGGTGACCGGGGGGATCGGATGGATCCGGGCCGCCTTGAGGGCGGTGATGACGCCCGAGGCCAGGCCGTCGTTGGCGGCGAGGACGCCGTCGATGCCGTAGGGGCCGAGGGCGGCGATGGCGGCGGACATGTTGCGGTTGGCGTTCTCCGGGCGCCAGCCGACGGTCTCGTAGGACTTGGCGATCTTGACCTTGCCCCGGAGGACGGACCGCGCACCCCGTTCGAACCAGGCCGCGTTGGGGTCGGTCGACGAGCCGTTCATCATGACGATCTGGCTGCCGCTGGCCTTCGGGCCCAGTGCCCTCAGCAGCGCCTGGCCCTGGAGCCTGCCGACGCTTCCGCCGTCGAAGGAGACATAGCCGGAGATGGGCCCCTCCGCGATGCGGTCGTAGGCGATGACCGGGACGTGGGCGCGGTGGGCCTGGACCACGGAGTGGCGGACGGCCTTGGTGTCCACCGCGTCCAGGATGAGGACGTCGATCCCGTTGGAGACCATGGCTTCGATCTGGAAGCGCTGGGCGGCCGGGTCGTGCTGGGCGCTGGAGTAGTTCACCGTGCAGCGCGGACACAGCTCCTTGATCCGCTGCTGGATCAGGGTCCGGTCGAAGCGTTCGAAACGGGCGATCTCGTTCTCCGGGAGCAGCAGGCCGATCCGCAGGGGGCCGTGGCGGTGGTTCCCGGCCACGCTCATCGTCTCGCCGAGCTGGGCCGCCTTGCCGCAGGCGGCGAGGGACACGGCCAGCATGAGGCCCACCGCGACGGCGATGGCGGCACGGAGGCGGTCGCGGGTACGGGAGCGGGTACGGGACCGTGTACGGGAGCGGATCATCCCCTCGCCCTCCTCCTCCGTGGCCCCCTCCTCCCCGTGACCCCCTCAATGACCTCGTCCGCTGCCGGGGCGGCTGCCTCGTCCGGTGCCGCACCGGCCGGGGCTTCCGGGAGCTCCGCCCGGGGCGCGGGCCCTTCCTGCGGTCCGCCCGCGGAGGGTCCACCCGGGGCCGGTCCACCCGGGGGCTCCTTCCGCGGGGACGACAAGTTGATCTCGCCCCAGACCTGCTTGCCCCCGCTCAGCGGCACCGAGCCCCAGGTCTGCGACATCGCCTCGATCAGCAGCAGCCCCCGCCCGCCGGTGGCCTCCCAGTCCACCGTCGTGGGTTTGACGGGGGTGCGCGGCGAGAGGTCGTTCACCGCGATCCGCAGCCGGTCCGCGGTCAGCGTCAGATTCAGCCGCACCTCGCCGCGGGTGTGCACCAGGGCGTTGGTGACCAGCTCGGAGGTGACCAGCAGGGCCACGTCCAGCTCGTTCTCCAGCCCCCAGTTGCGCAGGGTGCGCGCGGTGAAGCGGCGGGCGTGCATCACCGCGTCGGGCAGCCGCCACACGGTCCAGCTCGCCCGGGTGGGCCGCACCCGCATCCCGTCGTAGCGCAGCAACAGCAGCGCGACGTCGTCGTCCCGGCGGCTGTCCCCGCCGAGCAGCGCGTCCGCCACCCCGCCGGGGTCGGACGGATCGGCGCGGGCCAGCGCCTGGCAGGCCCGGCGCACCCCGTCGTCCAGGTCGAGCCGGGCGGACTCGACCAGGCCGTCGGTGAGCAGGGCGAGCAGGGTGCCGGAGGACAGCCCGGCCGCGGTCATCGGGAACTCGGCGTCCGCGACCACGCCCAGCGGCGGGCCGCCCTCGACGTCGAGCTCCTCGGTGGTGCCGTCCGGGTGGCGCAGCAGCGGCTGCATGTGCCCGGCCCGGACGAACCACGCCTCGCCCTCCTCCATGTCGAGATCGGCGTAGCAGCAGGTCGCGAAGAGGTCGGTCTCCATGCCGACGAGGAGGCGGTTGGCGTGCGCCACGACCACATCGGGCGGGTGGCCCTCCACCGCGTAGGCCCGGATGGCGGTGCGCATCTGGCCCATGATCGTGGCGGCCGCGGCGCTGTGGCCCTGCACGTCCCCGATGACCAGTGCCACATGGCCGTCGGGCAGCGGGATCACGTCGTACCAGTCGCCGCCCACCTCAAGGCCCATCGTCGCGGGCAGATAGCGGGTGACGGCCACCCCGCCGGGCAGCTCCGGCAGCTTCCGTGGCAGCAGGCTGCGCTGGAGCATGGTGGCCAGCTCGTGCTCGGCGTCCAGGGCGTGGGCGCGTACGAGGGCCTGGCCCACCAGACCGGCGGTCGCGGTCAGCAGCGAGCGCTCCTCCGGGCCGAACTCATGCCGCTCCTCCCAGCCGATCAGGCATACGCCGACGATCCGGCCGTCGGAGGGGAGCGGGAGTACGGCGAGTCCGCCGGGGCCGATACCGGCGAGCCCGGGTTCCAGATCGGCGCCCTCGGGGAAGATGCTGACCTGCCCCTCCCGCAGCGCCTCGGCCAGCGTGGGCAGGGCGTGGCTGGGCGGCTCGGGCCATTCGGAGCGCCAGGCGGCCCGCCACACCTCGGGCCAGGCGGCGGGTTCCGCGGGGGCGAGGACGCCGACCACCAGCTGATCGGCCTGGAGCTCGGCGACCGCGAGCCGACCCGCCCCGAGCGGATCGCGCAGCGCGCCGACCACGGCCCGGGCCACGTTCCGTACGGTGGTGGCCCCGGCCAGGGCGGCGGACAGCCGCTGCACCAGGGACACCTCGTCGGCGCTCGGCCGCAGGTACGAGGTCTCCGCGATCATGCCGAGCATGCGCCAGGGCATGCCGTCCGACCCCGTCTCGACCCGGGCGCGCAGCCCCAGCCAGCGCAGCTCCCCGTTGGGCCGCCGGATCCGGAACTCCAGCTGTGCGGTGCCGGAGGTCAGCAGGTCGGGCTCGAGGACGGACATCAGGGCGGGGACGTCGTCCGGGACGGCGACCGCCAGCAGGGTCTCCACCCGGCCGTCGAAGTCCTCCCCGGGGATGCCGAACAGGTCGAGCACCTGGGTGTCTGCGGTCATCCGCCCGCTGTCGAGGAGCAGTACGAACGAGCCGACCCGCAGCCGGTCCAGGGTGAGGCCGGGCAGCTCGGGCCGCGGCTGGGTGAGTGCCTGCGGACCGGCCGCCTCGACTCCGGCGGCCACGTGGTGGGCGTAGAGCTCGATGAAGCCGCGGCGGTCGGCGTCGATCCCGCCGGGTGCCTCGTCCACCACGACCAGGCATCCGAGCCCCTTGCCGTCCCCGCCGAGTGGCAGCGCCCCGAGCGAGACGCCGGGCGTGGTGGGGGTCTCGGGCGTGGTGGGCCCGGTGGGGCCGTAGGTGGCGAGCTCGGTGGGGGTCAGCCACAGGGGGCGCCCGGCGCGGAAGGCATCGGCGACGGGAGAGCGCCCGGACAGGGGATAGCGGGCCGGTAGCGCGTACGACCGTCCGGCGCCGCGCACCGTCTCGGCCAATCGCAGCTCGGCACCTTCCGCGTCCAGCACATAGACAGCCACCAACGCCGTCCCCGTGAACGTCAGCACATGCCCGGTCACAGCACGCCTGCACCGCCTCCGTGCGTGGACCGCCGGTCTCGTGGCGTACCCGGGCCCCTGATCGGCCTCCGCGCGGCGGCCGGTCATGACCACCGGCGGGGCCTTCGCTGCCGCGCCCCCTCAAAAGGGATGGCGCCTCTTCTCAAAGCATGGCACAGCGGGGGGAACCCGGCCATCTCCCGGCGGGGACGGCTGTGCGCGACGCGGCCCGACGGCGACTGGCGATGCGGGAGAATGGGCCGCGTGGTGCGGCTGCGGGTGGTCACGATGGACGACTGGCCACTGTGGCGGGACGTCCGCCGGGCCGCGCTGGCCGAGGCGCCGCACGCCTTCAAGTCCCGGCTCGCCGACTGGCACCACGGCGGCGAGGAGCGGTGGCGCGCCCGGCTGGCGATGCCGGACGCGTACCACGTCGTGGCCCTGCTGGACGGCCGGGCGGTCGGGATGGCGGGCGGCATGCCCGGGAGCGGAGACGGAGATCCCGGGAGCGGAGATGGGGGCGGGGACGGGGACGGGCGGCCGCCGGAGCTGAGGTCGGTCTGGGTCAGCCCCGAGGCACGCGGCCACGGCGTCGGCGGGCTGCTGATCGCGGCGGTCGAGACCTGGGCCCTGCGGATGGGCGCCACCGCGCTGCGGCTGGCGGTGATCCCGGACAACGCGTCGGCGATCGCCCTCTACGAGCGGCACGGTTTCGCCGCCACCCGGGAGCCCGGGGACCTGCTGGCCGACGGCGTGACCAGGGAGCTGGTCATGGTGAAGGCGCTACGGCGGAGTTGACCGGACCCACCGCGTACACGACCACAGCCGTGAATGGCGAGCGGCCCGCCGGGCGCGGCTGGGCGCCGCCGCCTCAACCCTCGGTGCCCCGGGTATGCACCGGGGACGGGGCGAGCACGTCCGGCGGCGGGGCGTGCCGCGCCCCGGCGATGAGGACGTCGAAGCCCCAGGCCAGCCGGTCCTGCGGGGACCCGGAGAGCAGCCGTGTGCCGAGCGCGGCGATATGCGGATGGGTCCGCGGCGAGACGTCCCGCACCACCGTGGCGAGCGCCTGCCAGTCCGACTCGCTCTGGGGGGCGTCGCCGGGAGCCCGGTGGGCGTGCTCGGCCGCGGTCGCGGTGGCGAACTGGAGCAGCAGATCGAGCAGCCACGCGGCCCGGTCGGGCTCGAGGCCGCCCTCGTCCAGCAGCGCCAGCAGGGCCTCCACCAGCTTCAGATAGTGCTTGCCGAAGGGGCGGGCCACCAGGGCGGACTGGGCGAGACCGGGGTACTCGAACAGCACCGAGGTGTACGAGGTGAGGATCCGCCCCAGCCGGTCGCGCCACTCACCGTCCGCCGCCGCCGGGGTCAGGTCGACGCCGCCGAGGAGTTCGTCCAGGACGGCCGCGTGGAGCTCGGCCATGCTGCGGACGTAGACGTAGAGCGACGCGGGGCCGGTGTCCAGCTCCTTGGCCAGGCGGCGCATCGTCACCCGCTCCAGGCCCTCGGCACGCATGAGGTCGACCGTGGTGGCGATGATGCCTTCCCGGGTCAGGGCCGGTTTCGCGGGACGTTCCCGGCGGCTCCGCGGGGCGGTGGGGTGCGCTGTCATGGCGCCATCGTACCCTTTGGCGAACTCGTTCGTAACGAACGTGTTTGCCACGAACGCGTTCGTCGCCCTACGCTCCTCCCATCCGGCGGCGCACACGCGCCGAGGAGCCGGGGAGGCCCAGGGAGGCATCCATCGCCATGCCCACACGACCCATGTCCGCACCACGCATGTCCGCACGACCCATGTCCGCACCACCCCGTATCGCCATCGTCGGAGCCGGGCCGGGAGGGCTGACGCTGGCGCGCGTCCTCCATGTGCACGGCATCCCCTCGACCGTCTACGAGCTGGACGCGTCGGCGACCGCACGCGACCAGGGCGGCACCCTGGACCTGGACGAGGAGTCCGGCCAGCGAGCGCTGTCGCACGCCGGGCTGCTCGAGGCGTTCCGGCCGCTGAGCCGCCCCGAGGGCGGGGAGCTGCGGCTGCTCGGCAAGGACGCCGACGTCAGCTTGCACCTCCTCCCGCCGGAAGACGGTGGCGGCAACGGCCGTCCCGAGATCGACCGCAGGGCGCTACGGGACCTGCTGCTGGGGTCGCTGCCGGAGGGGACCGTCCATTGGGGCCAGAAGGTCAGGGCGGTCGCCCCCGGCCCGGCGGGGCGGCCCACGCTCACCCTGGCCGACGGCACGTCCGTCGAGACGGATGTGCTGGTGGGCGCGGACGGGGCATGGTCCCGGGTCCGGCCCCTGCTGTCCGACGCCGAACCGGTCTACACCGGGGTGTCGTTCGTCGACGGCCTCCTGAACGACGTGGACACCCGGCATCCGGCCGTGGCCGAACTCGTGGGCCGGGGCTCGATGTTCGCCCTCGCGGACGAGAAGGGGCTGTTCGCCCAGCGCAACGGCGACGGCCGGATCCGCGTCTACGCCGCGGTCAAGGCGCCGGAGGAGTGGAGCCGTTCGGGCCTCACCGACCGGTCGGGCCCGGGAGGCCCAGCGGATCCGGCGGACCCGGCGGACCCGGCGGCGGCCAGGAAGCGGCTGCTCGACCTCTTCCCCGACTGGGACGAGGGGCTGCGCGCGCTGATCGCCGACAGCGAGGGCCCGCTCGTAGCCCGGCCCATCCACGCCCTGCCCATCGGCCACCGCTGGGACCGGGTGCCCGGCGTCACGCTCCTGGGCGACGCCGCCCATCTGATGTCCCCCTTCGCCGGGGCGGGCGCGAACCTCGCCATGCTCGACGGCGCGGAACTCGCCCTCGCCCTGGCCGCCCACGACGACCTGGAGACGGCGCTGAACGCCTACGAGACAGCCATGTTCCCGCGCGCCGAGGAGGCGGCCAGGCAATCGGCCGACCACCTCGTGGACTTCTTCCAGCCGGACGCCCTGCGGATCCTGCGGGACGCCTTCATCACGATGACCGCCGCCGGAGGTGCGGACCGATGACGACGCCCACCGCATGGGAGCCCTACCCCGGCCTGCCCCTGACGGTGCGGGACGTGGGCGCGGGCCGCCCCGTGCTCGTCCTGCACGGCGGCGCCGGACCCGCCAGCGTGAGCGGCGTGGTGGACCACTTCGCCGCCACTTCCCGGGTGCTGGCTCCGACCCACCCGGGCTGGGAGGACACCCCTCGGCCCGAGTGGTTCTCGGGCGTGGGCGACCTCGTCGAGACGTACCTGGACCTGCTGGACGATCAGGATCTGCGCGATGTCCTGGTCCTCGGCAGCTCCTTCGGCGGCTGGATCGCCGCGGAGATGGCGGTACGCGACCGGGGCCGCCGCATTGGCGGGCTGATCGTCATGGGCGCGTTCGGACCACGACTCGAGGGACACGAAATCCAATTCCCCACGCCCCCGCCCGACTCAACACCCGCTGAGGGCCCCGGCGCCCAGGGGCTCGGGCTCGCCCAGGGAACCGGACCCGGAGAGGGCTCCGGTGCGGCGGGGGTGCGGCGGGGGCCCTCGCCCACGGCGCTTCGGGCGCTGGCCGCCTATGCCGGGCCGGTGAAGTCCGATCCGAAGCTGCTGTACCGGCTCGCCCGGGTGACGGTGCCCGCCCTCGCGGTGTGGGGCGAGAACGACACCGTCGTACCGCCCGACTACGGCCGCGCGTACGCCGCCGCCATCCCCGGCGCTCGCTTCGAGCTGATCGCGGGCGCGGGCCACCTCCCCACCCGGGAGGCCCCGGAGGCCACGTTCGCCGCGATCGACGCGTTCCTGGCCGTGGCCGCCGCCGAGCGGTAGCCGCCGTGTCTCAGCCGGGGCGCCCCAGCTCCGCGCGGAAGAGCTCCAGCACATTGCCGCCGAGGATCTTCTCGATGTCCGCCTCCGGAAGGCCCCTTCGGACCAGTGCCTCGGTCACCAGAGGCAGTCCGCGGGGACCTTCGAGACCGGGGACCAGCAGCTGGGCGTACTCGACGCCCTCGCAACAGGGCGGGGTCGTGTCCACGCTGACCTCCTTGATGAAGTCCGGCCCCAGACCCACATGGCCGACGCCGATCACCTCGGCGATGTGGACGATGTGATCGGCCAGCCGGTCCACCGTGCGGTCGGCCGGGGCGGTGGCCAGGAACTCGCCGAGGAAGTTGACGCACACCGTGCCACCGGTGTCCGCGATCCCGCGCAGTTGCTCGTCGGTGAGGTTGCGATGGTGGTCCAGCAGCGCGCGGGCGGAGGAGTGGGTGGCCATCACGGGGCGGGTGGCCAGCTCCAGCACGTGCGCCACCCCGGAGGCGCCGAGATGGGAGACGTCGAAGAGGATGCCCAGGCGCTCCATCTCCTTCAGCGCCCGTACCCCGGCCTCGGTGAGCCGGCTTCCGGTGGCGTCCTCACCGCTGCCGTCGGCGAGGGCGGTACGCCCCCAGTGGGCGAGCGAGGCTATGCGTACCCCGAGGCGGTGGAGGGCCGGAAGGAGCTCGACGTTGGCGTCCAGCCCGGGGGCGCTCTCCAGGGCCAGCACCAGGGCGATCCGGCCATCGGCGAGCGCGGCGTCGATGTCGTCGCCGTCCAGGCAGAGCCGTACCTCGTCGGCGTTGCCCTCGGCGAGGGTGTGGGCGCACTCGATCATCCGCAGCGTCTCGCGCAACGCGCCCTCGGGGCGGAACCGGTCGTCGATGAAGACCGGGAGCACCTGGAGATCCACCCCGCCCTCGCGCAGCTGCGGCAGCCAGCGCTCCCGGAAGTAGCCAGCCCAGCGGTGCGGCGGACGGGCAGTGACGGCGATCAGCAGGTCGTTGTGGGCGTCGGCGACGACGGCGCGCTGGTGGAGTGCAGGGCTCATACGGACGACGACGGCCTTTCGTGGACTGGCCCCCGGGCGCCCGGGGTTGGCGGCGGTCATCGTGCCGTACGGCCGGCCCGCCGGTCCACGGATTTCCGCCCGGCGGAGGGGGCTTCCCTCTCCGCGCCCCTTCCCGGTACCAGGGGCTCAGCCCCTGAACCCCGGCCCCACCGCACGGCGGAGCCGCATAGCGTCAGGCGTCGGGGAGGGGAGCGGCCCGCCGCAGGCGTCACGATCCGCCGGGCGTCCCCGTGAGACCGCGGGCGGCACGCCGTCAGTTGAGGGCGATCAGCCCGATGGCCAGCCCCGCGCCGAGCAGCCCCACCGCCTGGGGCCGAGTGATCCGCTCCCGCAGGAACGTCAGCGCGAGCAGCACCGGCACCGCCGGATAGAGCGCGGACAGCACCACGGCGACGGACAGCAGCTCCTGCCGCGTGGCGAGCAGATAGAGGATGGTCGCCAGGGTGCCGAGCGCGCCCGCCACCGCCGCCACGGCGGCCGCCCGGCGGGGCAGCCGCAAGGAGGCGCCGGTCGCGGGGAACAGCGCCAGGATGACGGCCACCGACACGGCCCGGCTGACCACCACCGGCGACCATCCGGCCGAGGCCGGTATCCGGGCGAGCGCGAAGAAGTGCACCGCCAGGCCCACTCCGGCGACCAGCGCCAGGACGACGGCCGCTCGCGGCCGGTCCGCGCCCGGCCCATGCCCCGCCCGCGGCCCGCGTGCCCCGCGCGGCTTCCCCCGCGAGACCAGCCACAGCGCGGGCAGCCCAAGCGCGATGCCGGTGAGGGCCGGGGGCGAGGGGCGGTCGCCGAGGAGGGTGATGCCGGCCAGCACGGGGAGGCCGACCGCCGTGACGTCGCTGACCGGCACCACGACGCTCATCGGCCCCTGGTTCATCGACCAGTAGAGGCATGCCACGCCCACACCGGTGCCGAGCCCCGAGAGCGCGCCCCAGCCCAGGGACGCGGGCGGGGCATTGGCGTGCCGGGTGAGCAGCGGCGGGACCAGGCTGACCGCCGTGCCGCCCGCCTGGGCACAGGCCGCGACCGTCACCCCGTGCCGGTGACGGGAGACCAGGCCGCTCAGGAAGTGGGTGGTGCCGAAGCAGAGCGCCGAGGCGACGGCCAGCAGCTCACCCATGATCCGCCCGGGCGGCGGCCCGCTCCGCGGCCCCGACCGGGCACTCCACACCGTCCGGCGTACAGGCGGTCCGGTCGCACAACCGGCACATTCGGTCGGCCGGGCCGCCACTGCCCTGGTAGAGCCCGTCGAGCAGCGTGGCCAGCAGTGCGCCGAGGTCGCGGACCTCCGGCTCGCCGAGGCCGTCCAGCAGTCCGGTGAGCCGGGAGGTGCGCGAGGTCAGCAGCTGGGCCGCGGTCCGCCGTCCCTTGGCGGTGGGGTGGACCCCGGTCCAATTGCCGATCCCGCGCCGCCGCTCGACCAGGGTGTCCCGCTCCAGCCCGTCGACCATGCGCACCGCCGCGGACTGGGTCAGCCCCACCCGGCGGCCGAGCTCGGTCACGCTCACCCCGGGGTCGGCACGGAGCACGATCAGCGCGGCGGCCGCGCTCATGCTCAGGCGGGACGCGGCGGCCGGGGCGCTGAGCAGATCGTCCGTGATCGCCAGCGCCGTGGCCCCCAGCAGATTCGCCACGCGTTCCCTCTCATCGGGTTCGTTCTCATCATGCATGAGTCATGCATACCCGGTCGGGCCCGATTCCATGCACCACCCGGCGCGGGCGGCGCGGGGTGAGAGGATCGGGGCGGGGACGGATGGCCCGAGGGAGGAGGCGGCAGATGTCGGTGGAGATCACCTGGTGGGGGCATGCCACCGCGACCGTGCGGGACTCCGGTGTGCGGGTGCTGACCGACCCCCTCTTCGTACGGCGGCTGGCCCATCTGCGGCGCCGCCGGGGAGCCGTGCCACCGGGGGCCGCGGCGATGGCGGACGTGGCGCTGGTCTCGCATCTGCACGCCGACCATCTGCACCCCGGCTCGCTGGCCAAGCTGCTGCCCGGCACCCGGCTGGTGGTGCCGCGCGGGGCCGGGCGGTCGGTGCCCGGGCTGCGGCGGGTGGTCGCGGCGCGGGGGCTGCGGGTGACCGAGGTGGCGCCGGGGGACGTATGCGCGGTCGGCGAGGTGCGGATCCGGGCGGTACCGGCCGCGCACGACGGGCGGCGGCTGCCGTACGGGCCGAGCCGGGTGCCCGCGCTGGGCTATGTGCTGAGCGGCGAGTCGACCACGTACTTCGCGGGGGACACCGGGCTTTTCGACCGGATGGCGGAGGCGGTGGGCCCCTGCGATGTGGCGCTGCTCCCGGTGGGCGGCTGGGGCCCGTACCTCGGCCCCGGCCATCTCGACGCCGACCGCGCGGCGCAGGCGCTGGCGCGGCTGGAGGCGCGCTGCGCGGTGCCGGTGCACTACGGGACGTACTGGCCGATCGGCATGGACGCGATCCGTCCGCATGAATTCCACGCCCCGGGCGACGACTTCGTACGCCACGCAGGGCGGCTCGCCCCCGACGCGGTGGTGCACCGGCTGGTGCACGGGGAGTGCGTGCGGCTGGAGCCCGCCAGATGACGGGGGACCTGACGGATCTGGTGGACCTGGCCGCGCTGGGGGATCTGGCACGGAGCGTGCCGTCCGAGTCGACACAGCAGGCGGTGGGCTACCCCTCGCTCTTCCTGCTGGTGGTGTTCGGGTCGCTGGTGCCTGTGGTGCCCACCGGAGCGGTGGTCTCCTCGGCGGCGGTGGTCGCCATCCACCAGACCGCTCCCCCGCTGTCGCTGCTGGTGGTCTTCGGAGTGGCCTCGCTGGCGGCCTTCTCCGGCGATGTGACGCTGTACTGGCTCGGGCGGCGCGGCGTGCGCTCGAAGAACGGCTCGCGGTGGCTGGAACGGATCCACGACCACGCGGCGCCGGAGCGGCTGGGGCAGGCGCGGGAGCGGCTGGAGGAGCACGGGGTGGCGGTTCTGGTGCTGTCCCGGCTGATCCCGGCGGGGCGGATTCCGGTGATGCTGGCCTGTCTGCTGGCGCGCTGGCCGCTGCGGAGATTCGTCCGGGGCGCCGGGCCCGCGGCGCTGACCTGGGCGGCGACGTATCAGCTGATCGGGATCCTGGGCGGCTCGCTCTTCCCCAAGCCGTGGGAGGGCGTTGCGGCGGCCGTGGTCCTGACGGTGGTGATCAGCACGGCGCCCGCGCTGTGGCGGCGGCTGCGGCGCCGTACGGCGGGCGACGCCCGGAGCGAGGCCGCGGGCTGACGCCGCCTTCGCGCCCCGGCACGGGCTCGATGCCTGGGCTCGACCGCCCGACCCGCTGCGGCAGTCCCTGCCGCTCCGGCCCGCCCGGCATGCCTTCCGCGGCGAGGGGCGCCGTTGCCCGGGCCTTGGCGTCTTGCGGGGTGTCCGGCTGGGTTTTCCCCTCCCCGCCCCTTCCCGATACCAGGGGC
>NZ_LAKD02000239.1 GCF_000968685.2 Streptomyces antioxidans | reverse complement strand
ACCACCAACAACACATACTCCGACGGCCCCATCCGCAACAGCCGCGCCCGCCACGGCAGATCAACACTCAGATCAAAGCCCCGGGCGGCATAGCCGCCGAGTACTTCCCTCAGGTGTTCCTCCGCGGTCTCCACCACGATCAGCGGCGGCCGACCGGCCCCGCCCGCCAGCACATGCTGACGCGGTTCACCATCGGTCTCGGGGAAGACCGTACGCAGACTCTCGTGCCGGTCGGCGACATCCCCGAGCGCCGCCTCCAGCGCCACCCTGTCGAGCTCGCCGGAGAGCCGGAGCGCCAGCGGCAGGTTGTACACCGCACCGTCACCGACGCCTTCGAGGCGGTTGAGGAACCACATCCGCTGCTGGGCGTACGACAGCGGCAGCACCTCCGGGCGCGGCCGAGCGGTCAGTGCCTGCTGGGCGGCACCCTCCTCCGTACCGTCGAGCAGCCGTGCCACGTCGGCCACCGTCGGAGCGGTGAACAGCCCGCGGATGCTCACCTCGGCGCCCAGGACGGCACGGATCTGGGCGATCAGCTTCATCACCAGGATCGAATCGCCACCGAGCTCGAAGAACGACGCCTCGACACCAACTTCTTCCAGGCCCAGCACCTCGGCGAAGAGGGCACACAAGCGCTCCTCCGTGGGCGTCTCCGGGCCACGCCCCGCCGTTGCCTCGCCGGTGAAGTCCGGAGCGGGAAGAGCGGCACGATCCAGCTTGCCGTTCACCGTGAGGGGCAACACGTCAAGCGTCACGAAGGCGGCCGGGACCATATAGTCGGGCAGCCGGTCAGCGAGGAACCTCCGCAACGGGGCGACGTCGGCCAGACCATCCAACGCGCCACCCGCCGCCCCGTCCGGCACGACGTAAGCGACCAGCCGCTTGTCCCCGGCGCGATCCTCCCGAGCGATCACCGCCACCTGACCAACGTCCTGGTGGGCGGCGAGGGCGGTCTCGATCTCACCGGGCTCGACCCGGAAGCCACGCACCTTGACCTGGTCGTCGGCACGGCCACCGAAGACGAGCTGACCGTCCCCGGTCCACTTGGCCAGGTCCCCCGTGCGATACATCCGCCCGCCGGTCCGCCCACTCGTGAAGGGGCACGCGACGAAGCGCTCCGCCGTCAGCCCGGGGCGGCCGAGATAGCCACGCGCGAGGCCAGGACCCGCGACATACAGCTCACCCAGCACACCCACCGGAACGGGGTGGAAACGCTCGTCCAGCACATACACAGCGGTGTTGGGGTTCGGCCGCCCGATGGGCACCGGGCCCGAGCCGGACGCTTCCAGCGGCTCGCTCATCGTCGCGCACACGGTCACCTCGG
>NZ_LAKD02000238.1 GCF_000968685.2 Streptomyces antioxidans | reverse complement strand
ACGACCACTTCCCCGTCTTCACCGAAACCTTCGACGAGGTGTGCGCCCTCCTCGACCCGCATCTCCAACACCCGCTACGGCAGGTGGTCTTCGAAACCGACCCCAAGCGCACCGGGCTGCTGGACCACACCACCTACGCCCAAGCCGGACTGTTCGCCCTACACATCGCCCTGGCACGACTCCTCGACACGCTCGGCGTACGCCCCGACGCCGTCATCGGCCACTCCATCGGCGAAATCGCCGCCGCCCACATCGCCGGAGTCTTCAACCTCCCCGACGCCTGCCACCTCGTCGCCACCCGCGCCACCCTCATGGGAAGACTCCCCGACGGCGGAGGCATGGCCACCATCACCGCCACCCCCGATGAACTCACCGAAGACCTCGCCGCACACGACAACCAAGTCAACATCGCCGCCCTCAACACCCCCACCAACACCGTCATCTCCGGCCCTCTTGAACTCGTCACCGACATCAGCGCCACCTGGGCCGCGAAGGGCCGCAAGACCCGCACACTGACCGTCAGCCACGCCTTCCACTCCCCCCTGATGGACCCCATCCTGGAACCCTTCACACAGGCCGTCAGCGGACTCACCTACCACTCACCCACCATCCCGATCCTCAGCAACCTCACCGGCCAACCAGCCGACAACCACATCACCACCCCTGACTACTGGGCCCAACACATCCGCCAGCCCGTCCACTTCCACCCCGCCATCACCCACATCGCACCCAAAACCAGCATCTTCCTCGAACTCGGCCCCGACCCCACCCTGGC
>NZ_LAKD02000237.1 GCF_000968685.2 Streptomyces antioxidans | reverse complement strand
CACCCAGAACCGGCGCCCAATCAACAGCCACCCCATGGACATGCAACTGAGCAAGCGAGGTCAGAACCTGCCGGAGCGTGTCCTGATCACGACGCAAAGTGCCGGTCACCACCGCCTGACCACCAGCAGCCTCCACCGCCTCCTCCACACCCACCGTCAACACCGGATGCGCACTCACCTCAACAAAAGCCCCATAACCCTCAGCGACCAGAACATCCACCGCCTCAGCAAACCGCACCCGCTGCCGCAGATTCCGGAACCAATACCCACCATCCATCTCCCCCGGCGAAACCCACCGCCCCGTCACCGTCGACAACAACGGCACCCCACGACCTTGCGGAGCGCCCGAGACCAAGCCATCCAGAGCCTCCGCCAGCTCGGCACGGATCTGTTCAACCTG
>NZ_LAKD02000236.1 GCF_000968685.2 Streptomyces antioxidans | reverse complement strand
CGACACCACCGCCCCACCACCCGACCCATCCACCGCACCCAGAACCGGCGCCCAATCAACAGCCACCCCATGGACATGCAACTGAGCAAGCGAGGTCAGAACCTGCCGGAGCGTGTCCTGATCACGACGCAAAGTGCCGGTCACCACCGCTTGACCACCAGCAGCCTCCACCGCCTCCTCCACACCCACCGTCAACACCGGATGCGCACTCACCTCAACAAAAGCCCCATAACCCTCAGCGACCAGAACATCCACCGCCTCAGCAAACCGCACCCGCTGCCGCAG
>NZ_LAKD02000235.1 GCF_000968685.2 Streptomyces antioxidans | reverse complement strand
ACCGGCTGCGGGTGTCGCACGCCTTCCACTCCGCGCACATGGACCCGGTCCTCGATGGATTCGCCGCCGCCATCGACGGCATCGACTTCCGGCAGCCGCGGATCCCGCTGGTCTCCAACCTCACCGGACGCCCGGCCGAGGAGCGGATCGGCACCCCCGAGTACTGGTCCGCACACATCCGCGGCACCGTGCGGTTCGCCGACACCATGACATGGCTGGACGAGCAGGGCGTGTCGGCGTTCCTGGAGCTCGGCCCGGACGCCGTGCTCACCGCCATGGCGCTCGCCGACAGCGACCGGCATGCCGTCCCGGCGCTGCGGGCCGGGCAGGACGAGCGGGCCTGTCTGCTCACTGCCATGGGATCGCTGCACACCGGCGGTGTCCCCGTCGACTGGGCATCGGTGTTCGCGCCGTACCGCCCACACCGCACGGAACTGCCCACCCACGCCTTCCAACGGCAGCGGTACTGGCCGGACATGACCGAGGCACGGGCCGGTGACCTCACCGCGACCGGGCTGGGCGCGGCCCACCACCCGGTGCTCGGCGCCGTCGTCTCGCTCGCCGACGGTACGACCGTCCTCACCGGACGGATGTCGGCGCGCACACTGCCCGACACCACCGCGGGCCCGGCCGCCGTCTTCCTCGACCTCGCACTGCGGGCCGCGGACGAGGTCGGCTGTGACCGGGTCGACGAACTCACCCTGCACACCCCGTTGTCGCTGCCGGACATCGGTTCGGTGCAGATCCAGGTGACGGTCGGCCCCGCCGACACCGCCGGAGTGCGGCCGCTGACCGTCCATTCGCGGCCGAACGGGTCCGCGCCGTGGCAGCCGCACGCCGAGGGTGCGGTGGGCCCCGACGCCGACGACGCGCGGCCGTACGCGGTCCGGCCCAGCGACGACGGGGAGACCGTCGCCGAAGTCGCCCTCCCCGGCGGGCGGGACGCGACCGGACATGGGCTGCATCCCGCGCTGCTGGCGGAGGCGCTGCGGGTACTCGTGGCGCAGGAGTCGGGAGCGCTTCAGCCGTTCGCGTTCGGCGGGGTGCGCCTGCACGCGACCGGCGCGACCCGGCTCCGCGTCCGGTGCACCCCGGTCGGCGACGGTCGCTTCGCCGTCGAGGCGGCCGACCACACCGGTGCACCGGTGCTGTCGGTCGAGTCGCTGGTCCTGCGCCCGGAAGGCGCCGCGGCTCCGGTCGCCCGGCCCGGCGCCCTGTTCCATGCGCAGTGGACACCGCTGCCGGTCACCCGCGACGAGGCGGGCGGGGCGTGTGTCCTGCTCGGCACGGTCGCGCCCCAGCTCGGCGCGGGACTGACCGAGGCGGGGGTGCGGGTGACCGTCGCGGACGGTCCGGACGCGCTCCCGGACACCGCGGACGTGGTGCTGCTCGACCACAGGCACCAGGAGGCCGACTGGGCCGAACCGCGAAGCACCCTCGACACGCTGCGGAGTACCGTCGACGCGCTGCTCACCCGGACGCGCCGGGTCGTCCTCACGGCCGGGGGAGCGGCCGACGGCCCCGACCTCGCCACGGCCTCGGTCCGCGGCGTCGCCCGCGCTCTGCGGGCCGCCAACCCCGGCCGTGTGGTGTTCGCGGACGTGGACGACACACCGGCGTCCGCGGTCGCACTGGCGCACCTGCTGGACGGAGCCGAGCCGGAGGTCGTCATCCGAGGCGGCGAGACGGCCGTACCGCGGATGGTCCCCACCGCGGCACCGGACGCCGCCCCGCCCCCGCCGACCACGGGCACGGTGATGGTGGTCGGCAGCGTGACGGGAGCGGGCGGGCTGCTGGTACGGCACCTCGCCACGGCGCACGGCCACCGGCGGCTGATGCTCGTTGACCCCGAGGCCACGGCGGCCGAGCCGCCGGGGATTCCCGGCACACAGGTGGAGGTGATCGTCGCGGACATGGCCGACCGGGAGATGGCGGCCAAGGCGCTGGACGCCGCCGATGTGGGCGCGGTGGTGTACGCGGTCGAACCGCATCCGGATCCGGAACGGTCCGGGGCCCGCGTGGACGGCGCCCGGCAGTTGCACGAACTGGCGACCGGTGCCACGCCGTTCGTCCTGTGCACCTCTTCCGCCGGGCTGCTCGGCGCCGCCGAACCCGGCGGTGACCCGGTAGGCGACGCCGTCCTCGAGGCACTTGCCGACCAGCGGCGGGCCACGGGCGGACCGGCTGCGGTAGTGGCCTGGGGCGGCTGGGCCGGTTGGGGCGCGGGCCAGGTGAGCCGTGGGTTCTCCCCGCTCGGCGACGCGGAGGCGCTCGCCGCGTTCGACGCCGCGGTGTCCGGCGTGGCCCCGGTCCTGGTGCCCGCCCTACCCGACCTGGCCGCGCTGCGCGGCGCCGATGACATACCCGCCCCGCTCCGCGGCCTTGTCCGGCCCGCGCGCCGCACCGCAGCGACCGGCCGTGTGGCCGTGGCGGAGCGGCTGTCCGTGCTCGCCGGCGGTGCCGAGCGGACCGCGGCCCTGGTCGACGTGGTGCGGTCAGCGGCCGCGGATGTGCTCGGCCACGCCGACCCGGAGGCGATCGAACCGGACCGGGACTTCCTCGAGTTCGGCTTTGACTCGCTCACCCTCGTCCAGCTGCGCAACCGGCTCGCGGAGGTCACCGGCATCCGGTTCGAGGCGGCCACCCTGTTCGACCGCTCCTCGCCCGCCGCGCTCGCCCGCTACCTCGACGACCGGCTCGGCGGTGCGCATGACGCCCCCGACAACGACTCGGTCGCCAAGCCGCAGAACGCCGTTGCGCACCTGTTCCTGCACGCCTGCGCGCAGGGCAAGTTCGACGACGCCAACGCCATCGTGCAGGCGGTCGCCAAGCTCCAGCCGAGCTTCAGCTCCGCGGCCGAGGTGGCCGAGCCCCCGAGGGTGATCCGGCTCGCGACCGGTCAGGCCCGGCCCCGGATCGTGTGCCTGCCCTCCTTCAGCCCGGCCTCCGGGCCCCATGAGTACGCCCATCTCGCCGCCGGGCTGGCCGGGTTGCGCGACGTGGGGGTGCTGCCACTGCCGGGGTTCCTCACCGGCCAGGCCCTGCCGTCCACTCTGGACGCCCTCATGGACGTGCTCGGCGCCGCCGTACTCGACCACGCGGATGGCGAGCCGCTGGTCCTGCTCGGCAGGTCCGCGGGCGGGCTGATCGCCCACGCGCTGGCCGGCCACCTCGAGCGGTGCGGACACGGCCCGGCCGCGGTGCTGATGCTGGACACGTACTTCTCCGACCGGATCGACGCCGACTTCCACGACCTGGTCGGGCCGGCCATGATGGGCCGGGAGAACGAGGCCACCCTGCTCAGCGACACCAGGGTGATCGCGATGGGCGGCTACCAGCGGGTGGTGGCCGAATGGGCACCCGCGCGGCTCGCCTCGCCCACACTTCTCGTCCGGGCCGCGGAACCGTTCTCCGAGCAACTGCGCGAGGCCCAGGACCACTGGCAGGCCGACGTCGACGTCCCGCACACCACCATCGACGTCCCGGGAAACCACTTCACGATATTGGAAGAATGCGCGCAATCCACCGCGCTCGCCGTCCACACATGGCTTTCCACCACCATCTGAGAAATTCTGGAGCGTTCATGAAGGTCCTCGTTATCGGAGCGGGCGTCGGCGGTCTGGCCTGCGCGATCGGATTGCGTGCCGCCGGGCACGAGGTGGAGGTGTTCGAGCACGCCGACCAACTGCGCACCGGTGGCAACGGGATGATCCTCTGGCCCAACGGAACCGGCATCCTCGGCGAGTTCGGTGTGTCGCTGGATGGCCTGGGCACCCGGCTCGACCGGTCCGTACAGCTGGCCCAGGACGGCTCTCCGCTCGGTGAGGCGGACTGGACCGAGGTGGCCGAGTACTACCAGGCCTCGGTGCGGCTGGTGCGGCGCGGCAGGCTGGTCGAGCGGCTCGCAGAGTCGCTGCCCGCCGATGTGGTCCGGTTCGGCGCCCGCTGCGTTTCGGCCGAGACCAGGGGCACCGGCGACCAAGCCAGGGCCGTCG
>NZ_LAKD02000234.1 GCF_000968685.2 Streptomyces antioxidans | reverse complement strand
ATCAGGTCGCGCTGCGCGCCTCGGGTGTCTTCGGCCGTCGGCTGACCGAGGCTTCCGGTGCCCGGACACCGGATGACGAGGGCTGGCGGGCGTCCGGTTCGGTGCTGGTGACGGGTGGTACGGGTGCGCTGGGTGCGCATGTGGCCCGTTGGCTGGTGGCGAACGGCGCTGAACACGTCGTGCTCACCAGCCGCCGGGGTCTCGACGCCCCGGGCGCGGTGGAGCTGCGGGACGAACTCGCGGCCTCGGGTGCCCGGGTGACGGTGGCCGCGTGTGATGTGGCGGACCGGGACGCGCTCGCCGAGCTGCTGGCGTCCATACCGGCCGAATTCCCGCTGACCACCGTCTTCCACGCGGCCGGTGTGCTGGACGACGGCCTCGTGGACACGCTCGACGCCGAGCGACTGGAGCGGGTGGTGCGCGCCAAGGCCACCTCCGCGCAGAACCTCCATGAGCTCACCCGCGACCTGGACCTCTCGGCGTTCGTCCTCTTCTCCTCGCTCGCCGGGTCGGTGGGCGCTGCGGGACAGGCCAACTACGCGGCGGCCAACGCCTACGTGGACGCGCTGGCCGAGCTGCGGCGTGCCGAGGGCCTGCCCGCCACCTCGATCGCCTGGGGTCCGTGGGCCGAGGGCGGCATGGCCGCCGACGAGGCGCTGGAGCGCCGGATGCGCCGCGACGGGGTGCCGCCGATGGCGCCCGAGTCGGCGCTCACCGCGCTGCGGCAGGCGCTGGACCTCGATGACACCGCCGTGACGGTCGCGGACCTCGACTGGGGCAGGTTCCTCGCCGAGTTCACCGCCGTACGGCCGAGCGCGCTGTTCGGCGAGGTGCGGGCCGCGCGTCCGGCGCCGGTCGCCGAGGGCGCGCCACGCCCGGCCGCCGCCGCAGGGGTCGGTACCGGCACCCTCGCGGAGCGGCTGTCCGGGCTGACCGAGAACGAGCGCACCCAGACGCTGCTTGAGCTGGTCCGTACGCAGGTCGCGTCGGTGCTGGGGCACGGCGGGGCGGAGGCGGTCGAGGCCGGGCGCGCCTTCAAGGAGCTGGGCTTCGATTCGCTCACCGCCGTCGAACTCCGCAACCGGCTCAACGCGGCCACCGGTCTACGGCTGCCCGCCACCCTCATCTACGACTACCCGAACGCCACCGCCCTGGCCGACCATCTGCGTGGTGAGCTGCTGGGCTCTGACA